>MPDB01000009.1 GCA_001874155.1 Vibrio sp. MedPE-SWchi | reverse complement strand
TAAAGTACGTGAAAACGAACCGTTCGACGTTGCACTACGTCGTTTCAAGCGCTCTTGTGAAAAAGCAGGTATCCTTTCTGAAGTGCGTCGTCGTGAGCACTATGAAAAACCAACTACAGTTCGCAAACGCGCTAAAGCAGCAGCTCAAAAGCGTCACGCTAAGAAGCTAGCTCGCGAAAACGCTCGTCGCGTTCGCCTGTACTAATAACTTAATCCATAAGGACTGAGTTATGGCTCTTATTGAACAACTCAAAGAAGAGCAGAAACTAGCGATGAAAGCCAAGGACAAACCGCGCCTTGGCACTATTCGTTTAGCCCTATCAGCAATTAAGCAGCGTGAAGTCGACGAACGGATTACTCTGAACGATGACGACATTACTGCCATTCTGGTAAAAATGGTTAAACAACGTCGCGATTCTGTCGCCCAATTTGAATCAGCAGGTCGTCAAGATCTTGCTGACAATGAAAAATCTGAAATCACAGTGTTAGAGGGTTTTATGCCTCAACCGCTTACTGAGGATGAAGTCGCTGCGCTTATCACAAGTGCAATCGAAGAATCTGGTGCTGCGGGCATGCAAGACATGGGCAAAGTGATGGGGGTTTTAAAACCTCAGATTCAAGGGCGTGCAGATATGGGTAAAGTAAGTGGTTTAGTTCGCTCTAAACTCGCTTAAGCCCAGATCAAATTGCAACAAGCCGTGCTATCCTTTTGGACGCACGGCTTGTTTGTATCTATTATTTTCTTTTTTCTTAGGTTTTATGGCAGGACACATCCCTCGAAGCTTTATCGATGATCTCCTTGCTCGACTAGATATAGTCGACATTGTCGACGCACGTGTGAAGCTTAAGAAAAAAGGAAAAAACTACGGCGCTTGCTGCCCATTCCATAACGAGAAAACCCCTTCATTTAGTGTCAGCCAAGAAAAGCAGTTCTACCACTGTTTTGGTTGCGGTGCGCACGGCAACGCGATCGACTTTATGATGGAGTATGAACGCCTTGAGTTTGTTGAAGCGATTGAAGAACTCGCTTCATTTCTGGGTTTAGATGTTCCTCGTGAACAGCGAGCAGGCGGTTCCAGTAACCGTCCGACAGCGAATACCGAACAAAAACGTAACCTCTATGATTTAATGGGTAGCATTGCCCAGTTTTATCGTAACCAGCTTAAGACTTCTAGCAGTAAAGTTGCTATCGAATACCTAAAAGAGCGTGGGCTTTCGGGTGAAGTGGTGCAGAAGTTTGGTATAGGATTTGTTGCCGATGAGTGGGATTTAGTCCGTAAAAACTTTGGCCAGCAACCGGCAACTCAAGACATGCTTGTCACTGGCGGTATGCTTATCGAGAACGATAAGGGTAATCGGTACGATCGCTTCCGTGGTCGAGTGATGTTCCCTATTCACGATAGACGTGGACGAGTCATCGGCTTTGGTGGTCGAGTTATAGGAGACGGTACTCCAAAATACCTCAACTCTCCTGAAACACCGATATTCCATAAAGGTAAAGAGCTTTATGGGCTATATGAAGTCCTGCAAGCGTATCGCGAGCCACCACAAATCCTAGTGGTTGAAGGCTATATGGATGTGGTTGCCCTCGCTCAGTATGGCGTTGATTATTCTGTTGCATCACTCGGTACTTCAACAACCGGTGATCACTTACAGGTGCTGTTTCGCCAGACCAATACCGTCGTTTGTTGCTACGATGGTGACAGAGCCGGTCGAGAAGCGGCATGGCGTGCACTAGAAAATGCACTGAGTTATTTAAAAAGCGGCAATATATTAAAGTTCCTTTTTCTGCCCGATGGAGAAGATCCAGATAGCTTTATCCGTAAGCATGGTAAAGAGGCATTTGAATTAGAAGTTAAGCAGGCCGCACCGTTATCAAAATATCTGTTTGATCATTTGGTTTCGCAGGTTGATATGGGCAATAATGAAGGCAAAGCGGCGTTGGAATCATTGGCCGTTCCTTTGATTAGCAAAGTACCCGATGAATCGCTTCAAGCGCAACTGTTAAAAATCTTAGGCGAAAAAACAGGGATTTATAAAAAACCACTGTTGCCAAAAGATTCAGAATCTCGACCTCAGCCACATAAAGAGATCAAGCGGACACCAATGCGAGAAGTTATCGCTTTGCTTATTCAGAATCCGAGCTATGCTGATATGGTGCCCGATTTATCATCGGTGAGAGAATTATCACTACCGGGATTAACTTTATTAGTCGAAGTCCTTGAATATTGTCGAGCGAATCCCCATATCAACACGGGCCAATTGTTAGAACAATGGCGCAATAGCAAAAATGAGGCACTTCTGTCTCGTCTCGCCGGCTGGGAGATCCCTGCAAATGAAGACAATCAAGAAGAACTATTTTTAGACTCACTGGATAAAATATTAGCCCAGTGCGTTGAAAAACAAATTGAAAACCTGCAAGCCAAAGCAAGAAGTATCGGTTTATCAGCCGACGAAAAAAGGGAGCTACTAGCGCTAATGCTAGATTTAAAAGCGTAACCCTATTGATTTGGCCTGAAAAGGAAAAATTTGTTAATACTCGTGGTTTGCAATTCGCATACTAAATCCGTCACCAGATACGAAGTTGGATACCGTCTATGGATCAAAATCCGCAGTCACAGCTAAAACTACTTGTTATTAAAGGCAAGGAGCAAGGCTATCTGACGTACGCCGAAGTAAATGATCACCTGCCTGCAGAAATCGTCGATTCTGAACAGGTAGAAGATATCATTCAGATGATTAACGATATGGGCATTAAGGTAGTAGAAACTGCACCTGATGCCGATGATCTTGCTCTCAATGATGACAACACAGTTACAGATGAAGATGCAGCCGAAGCCGCTGCCGCTGCGCTATCAAGTGTAGAAAACGAAATTGGTCGTACAACCGATCCTGTCCGCATGTATATGCGTGAAATGGGTACCGTTGAACTTCTAACTCGTGAAGGTGAAATTGATATTGCGAAGCGCATTGAAGATGGTATCAACCAAGTTCAAAGCGCCGTTGCGGAATACCCAGGTACGATCCCATACGTACTTGAGCAATTTGACCGTGTACTAGCTGAAGAACTTCGCTTAACAGACCTGATTAATGGTTTTGTTGATCCAAATGATGATGGAACAACAGCGCCAACGGCGACCCATATCGGTTCTGAGTTAGCAACCAATGATCTTGCTGACGAAGACGGTGATAAGAACGAAGAGGACGATGAGGAAGAAGAAGAGGAAGATACAGGTATCGACCCTGAACTTGCTTTAGAAAAGTTCACCTCACTTCGAAACACTTATCAAAACCTTCAGCTTGCGATCAACGAGCACGGTGCTGGTAGCGAAAAAGCGTCGAAAGCAACATCACTTCTACAAGAAGTCTTTGCTGAGTTCCGCTTAACGCCAAAACAGTTTGACTACTTAGTTAACGAACTGCGTACTTCAATGGATCGCGTTCGTACTCAAGAACGATTGATCATGCGTCAAACCGTTGAGTACGGCAAAATGCCGAAGAAATCATTTGTTGCTCTGTTTACTGGTAACGAATCGACTGAAGCATGGTTAGATGAAGCGCTGGCTTCTGATAAGCCTTACGCAGAAAAGATCAGACGCAGTGAAGAAGATATTCGTCGTTCGATTCTAAAATTATCGATCATCGAAAGAGAAACAAGCCTCACCGTTCAAAGCATCAAAGAAATCAGCCGACGCATGTCGATTGGTGAAGCGAAAGCTCGACGTGCTAAGAAAGAGATGGTTGAAGCTAACTTACGTCTTGTAATCTCGATTGCGAAGAAGTACACCAACCGTGGCCTACAATTCTTGGATCTTATCCAGGAAGGTAATATCGGCCTAATGAAAGCGGTTGATAAGTTTGAATACCGTCGTGGTTACAAATTCTCAACTTATGCGACATGGTGGATTCGTCAGGCAATTACTCGTTCGATTGCTGACCAAGCCCGTACCATTCGTATTCCGGTTCACATGATCGAAACGATCAATAAGCTAAACCGTATCTCTCGTCAAATGCTACAAGAGATGGGTCGTGAACCATTACCTGAAGAACTTGCTGAGCGCATGCAAATGCCTGAAGACAAGATCCGTAAGGTATTGAAGATTGCTAAAGAACCAATCTCAATGGAAACACCCATTGGTGATGATGAAGACTCTCACCTAGGTGACTTCATTGAAGATACGACACTTGAGCTACCACTAGACTCTGCAACATCAACCAGTCTACGTGGTGCTACCAAAGACGTCCTTGCAGGTTTAACACCTCGTGAAGCGAAAGTACTTCGTATGCGTTTTGGTATCGACATGAACACTGACCACACTCTTGAAGAAGTGGGTAAACAGTTCGATGTAACTCGTGAGCGTATCCGTCAGATTGAAGCAAAAGCACTACGTAAGCTACGTCACCCAAGCCGCTCAGAAACACTGCGCAGCTTCCTAGACGAGTAAAAAGTAGTCAAAAAATTAAAAGGTGAGCGAAAGCTCACCTTTTTTGTATCTGATGGGTTTAAGTGGATAAAAACTAAGCGCAATTCGCCCCCACAGTGGGTAGACATGCTTGTGCCCTTCCCCTATAATCATTCACCTAATTTGGCCCCTTAGCTCAGTGGTTAGAGCGCACGACTCATAATCGTTCGGTCCCCAGTTCAAATCTGGGAGGGGCCACCAAATACAGAAAGGCCTGAGAGCATTTATGCCTCTCAGGCCTTTTGCTTTTCTGCTCTCTGTGTAGCAAATATGTAGCAGCTCAACTCTCTTAGTTCCCTGCTCTTATATCTAGGCTTTTTTACCATAGCTAACAACTACCTATAATTTGATAACCTCGTCAAAACCAGAGTTAATCATATGTGTTTAAATGACTATAAATTCACCACATAGATTAGAACTATGGCTAAGAAAAACGACGGCATAATCTGGCACCTAATGGATGCCCCTTGGTGGGTCAGTATCCTGTTTTCCGCCACTTTATACTTTGGGCTTGGCTACATTGTCCCTAGCTTATTCATTAGCTCTGATAATTTCTTCCTACAAATTATCGGCCCAAATCTGCCAATGCTGGCACCCTACTTTGCTTTTTTATTTCTCATTCCTGCCCCTATCGCATTTTTTAAGCAATGGAATAGAAAACAGAGCTACCACTACACAACACGAAAAATAAAGCAGCAGAGAAGCAAAGAGCCACTTAGAGAGATTAACTGGATAGAGTTTGAAAGCTATGTCGGTGAGTTCTTTAAAAGCCAAGGCTATAACGTTAAACAAGCACTCTCAAGCGCGCCTGACGGTGGTGTTGATATTTGGCTAACCAAAGATGGTGAATTGAGCCTCGTTCAGTGTAAGCACTGGAAAACAAAAAAAGTAGGGGTTCAAGTTCTAAGGGAAATGTATGGCGTCATGCTAGACAACCAAGCAACACGCATGATCATCGTAACTTCTGGGGACTTCACTAAGGAAGCGATAGAGTTCGGAAAGGATAAGCGCTTCTGGCTCGTTAACGGTGGTGAGCTGGTCAATATGATAGAAACTGGGCGCTATAAGTTAAATAACACCGAAGTTAAGCCTAAGTCTCAAGCTAAGCCACCAACAAGGCACATATGCCCTAACTGCCAATCAGATCTCGTTCTACGGACGGCTAAAAGAGGCGCTAACGCTAATAAGCAATTCTATGGGTGCTCTTCATTTCCAAAATGTCGATATACACACAATATGAATTGAATATAAATCACAGAATATAAATTGAAGCGCTAAATTGAATTTGGACAGAAGTGAGTTAGTGACTTAGCGAAATTAACCTGAATATGAAAACTCCGACAGGCATGAGGAAAGACCTGCCTCTAGCGGCAGGTCGATATTATACGCATTAAATAATGTTAAGGGCTCCGCGCTGCACATCACAATAGAAATCAGACTTAATAGTTGTACAGTTCGTTTTTGCTCTTTTGTATTCTTGATCTAGCTTCAAATCACTACCACTCAATAACTCCCAATTTGTTCGATAAAAATTACTCAACACGAACGTCGTGAATAACTCAGGAGTAAACACTTTATTGGTTGCAATTCTGGAGCTGTTATTAACTCCTAAATGGAGGTGAGCAATAGGATGGTTAACCTTTTTATGCTGTGGCTCACTAAGGTCGTAACGTAATATAGGAGTTGAAATATTCGCTCTCAACTCACAAAGAGCTTGAGTATATTCTTCGAATGACCATTCATCCTCTAAATAATATTGATGGTAGGTCTGTAACAAATCCGTCGGAGAATCCGGCTCATCAGAGTATGTACTTGAATTCATTGGATTTGGATAAAAAGCCATCCGAAGTTCGTAAGGATAGGATAACTTAGGCTTCTTCGGGTCAGCTTTTAGCGCTCGATATGAAAACTGAAAATACGAAAAATCACTAAGAATAAAGTTGTAATACCCTTCGTTTAGTCCTTCGAAGTAAATTTCTTCGTGTGTCGCGCCACCCATCAGGGCTATCTTATTAAAGCCCCTGCTAACCTTTAGACTGACGGGAGAGACCATTTTCGGCTCCAAACCTAGTTTAGTGCATATAGTCATGGCACGAACAATCCCACTATCAAAGTGTTGCTGCTTCATTTAGATCCCCTTCAGGAAGTCTACTTTTTCTTCTTCACTTACACCTATAAGTTCAAGCTGTTCACGATAGTTTCGTTGTAGTTCTTTTAATTTTTGACTCTTTTCAGACAAATCTCGTTGGAGTGTCTCGATGCGTTCAGGATCGGGCTGTACAAATTCTAACTGAGGTGCCTTCATGAGTGACATTCGTAGTTCATCAAAAAACAATTCAGCTCTAGAGCCGATGCCGCTGACTCTTAGCCAAGCTTTTGCTCGAGTGAAGGCTGTAAAGATTCTGTTTCTCGAATAATGACTGCCTTCAGTCAAGTACAGAGAATCGATACCAATAACAAGTACAGCAGGGGCTTCATTACCCTTAGCACGATGAATTGTCGACATCGTCACTTGCCCTTTTTCGATAAAAGACTTCGAGCTATAAGGATTTAGTAGTACGTTATTCGACGAAATATCATGTGTAAATAATCGACTTTGGATTGCTTTAAAATAGCCACGAGCATTACGGTCATCCAATGCAATGATCATTATATCTTCAGCCTTCAATCCATCGGCTAGTAAAGAGCGAATATTCTCAACGACCCAATCTGACTCTTGATTTAGGTTCTCAAAAGATTCAAATTTAATGAGCTCTTCCACTGGCTCATAAGCTGATATCGACAGTGGACTATTTTGACTTGGGCGCTTTAGAATTATCTCACTACCAACCTCGAAGTCTCCTTTGATAACATCGTAGCCGACATCCTCCCAGTGAGCCTTATCTTCTAAGTTCTGAACGGGACATCCATCTTTTCGATACAAACCGAAGCCCAATGCATGAGCAGCGATAAGAACTTCACGAGGGTTCCGGTAACACTTAGTGAGAACAATATCGTTATCTAAATACTCAGGTAAGTGACGCCCTGCTCTTTGAAGATCGATGTAATCTTCCCCATTGCCGTCTTGACCAAATAGCTCTTTAGGTGATCTAGTTTTTACCTTAAAGATATTTTGTAGCTCATCGTATCCCCAGATAATATTTTTTGTATCTCTATCACCTTTAGTAATTTGGTAAACAAGGCGGAAAAATGACGGCGTCATATCCTGAGCTTCATCCATAAGCACGTAGTCGTACTCAGGTCTAAGCTTATTGCTAGCTATGGCATCAGAACACACATACCCGAAAGGGTTGCTCGGTAACTGCGCTTTAGCCTGAGGAAAACTAACTATTGGTATGCCATTATCATTACATGCTGAATAGTAAACGCCATCGATACCAGTACCACCCCAAGCATGCTTGATTTGTAAGTTGTCCCAATTAGGATCAACCTTTTTATAATGCCTATAAAAGCGTGTGATGAGGTTTTTTACATGTACATAGAGGCTTTTGGTGAAGAAAGTAAAAAGAATCTTTTTCTCTGGGTACTCCATGTGAATATGAGCAGCCTTCATCGCCAACACAACCGTTTTTCCTGAACCAGCTAGCCCTCGGATCCGTTGAGGTCCATCAATAATAGTGACCGCACTATTTCTTTGACGAATATCGAAGGTTTTAATTTCTTCTTCAAGCTTCATCAAAGTAAAGGCTTTAGTGGTTTTGGCACCCTCATCTACATTTCTTTGTTGCTCCGAAGATAGTGCTTTAGTGCCCTCTAATATAGCTCGGCACTCATTGAATTTTTCTTCCGACAGAGGAGCACCTAGCTCTTCTCTCATAATAGCGAGAGTATCAGCAAGCTCTGTAATAGAAGTAACAAAAAGGTCTTCATCACAATCTAAGCCTGTAATCGACTCTGCGTAAAAAAAGGCGTCGAAGCCGATACTGAGTTCTTGTGCTCTTTTTTTCTTGGTTCGAAGCAGTTTACTTTCGTATAGATTAGAAAATATTAGACTTCTGTATTCGTCCCACTCTTCATCTATTTTTTCGGAGGAAACAGTCCTGTCAAATTCACTGAAGCGCAGCGCTAACACACCATGTTGCTCACTTAGTATTACTAAGTCAGATGTTTTCATCACATCAGTTTCGTATCCATAAAACTTCGGAAAGCCAAAGTAAACAATAGCCTCCTCTAAACCTAGAGAACCGCTATTTTCTTTAAGGTGATCAACTACTAACTTTGCCAGCGGTACACTTTCAAAGTGTTTCGAAGTAATTACTGTTTCCATCGCCATTAAGACCTTGTTGTGTACTATTTTTGACAATAATACAGACCAGTTTAGCTGTCGGCTACTGCCAATAGCTAAACTAGAGACCCGTATTAGATTACTGAAGAAATATAAAGGTGATATGTAAAGATCGTATGCAAGGGTAAACACAAAACGCGCAAAAGTTCAGACTCTGCGCGCACATTTGTTCAGCTTACTTTCTTTGAGGGAGAGAACTTTCCTTTTTCTATTTATTACTGTTTGTCTATCAAAGCTACTGAATCATCTATGCACCGATTCACAATAGGGTAATTATGATCGTTACCTAAGAACATGGTCACGTCTCAAACTCATAATGGGGCATTTCCTTGTTACATATGAATAAAAATACACTTATTCACAGAACTCCAAGTTAAAAAGCATGGTGCAATTGAGATTCAATGCGCCACTGATAAACGCGAGTAATCAACTCACGTCCTCTAGTAACAACCCCTTTTAAAGCCCTGATAAACTCCTCAGTACAATACTGGCTAGTGTTAAAAGCTCCTGTGTCTTTATCAAATGACACTTCATAATGCGGTTGAAAAACCTGCTCTTTACGCTTGCAGAACACACCGCCCATTTTCTGAGTAAACACCTTCCAGTTACCCGTATCAGCCGCTTCAACGATTGATTGAGCAATATCATCAAGACCTTGAGTCTCTTTAAGTCGTCGTAACTCACGCCAAACAGTAACCGAACAACCACCTAGCTGCTGAAACTGACGAATCCCCCAACACGCTGCCCAAGCGTCAACTCTAGCCGCTGCATCTAATGGGTCTTCCCCATAAACACCGCTGTCTAAGTCACTGCCGTCTATGTTCTTTGAAATATATTTAGCAATATAGCCAGTAGCAGAGCCTTTCTCTGGATCTATTTTTACTTCCGTAAATCGGTGCTCTTCTGCTCCTTTCTCTTCTCTATCTTCTTTCATAGAGTAGTCACGCATGATTTCAATCATCTCTTGGTATTGGCTAGGGTCAACAAACAACAATAAGTGCCAATGTGGCGTTCCATCATGTTGAGGCTCTGCTACTCGAAAGCCATAAAAACGAATCCCTAAACGGTTTAGCTTGGAGCGTATTAGCTTCCAGATATTGTTTAGATATTTTTGACCATCTAAAGGGGTATAGCCGCCCCACTTTGGGTTTTCATGGCCTGATGCTGAATAGCTTCGGTGGTATTTAGAGGGGCAAGTGATGGTTAAGAATGTCGCTTCGTGCCCTAACTCTTTAGCCAAGTCTTCAAAGCCCCTTGCGCGAACCATGAGCTCACCCTTTCTAATTTTAGGGTCTGAGACACCTTTCTTAGAAAGTTCCAGCAATGTGAAGCTTTGCCCATACTCATTAGTAGCAATGGTATTGGCTAAGTATTCCTCTGCATATTGCTTCTGTTTAATGCGAGCTTTGAGCGTGAGCTGTGAACAATATAGGCTCTTTTTCTTGTTCACTTGGTTAAGGTGGTGCAAGGCTGCTTCAATGTTTCTTCTCAGTTCTTTTCTTAACCTTCTCAACCACCACTTATCATCGCAATAGCGCCCTACTTCACCATTGAGGGAGAACTGCTCTGCTAAGCTATTGATTCCTTGCCTTGTTACAAAACCCCGTAAGGACTTGATAGCCTTTTCATCATTTAAGAACTGTCTTCTGATATCAAACACTTGAGTGACTAACGATTTTGCATTGTCTCTCAGGTCATCTTCACAAAGGTTCAAATTTAACTTTGATAGCGGAATAGATAGCTTTTTGGCGATCTCTTCTGTGGTCACTCGAAGGTAAGAATTTCGTTCAAACTTGGTCGGCTTTTGTAGGTACTGGTAAAGCAATATTGATTGAAGTTCAAACGGAAAACAGCAGAGCCTTTGCTCTGCAAAGGCTCTGTCATCACGGTCTACTCTGGAAAGACCTATGCAGTTCTGCATATCGCCTCCAAGCCCGCTGGAGTAAGCGAGAACTTATCCCAACGTTGACCAAAGCTATCTGTTGGCGTGAAAGTAATTAGCCCTGCTTGGTAAAGCTTTCTAACCGTTTTAGGAAAGACTCGAATAGGAAGCCTTGAAGCAGGAATGATTGAGTTTTCCACACTGCCATACCCCGAATAAACTCGGAATGTTCGACCTGTTTTCATCCACTTTAGAAGTGTTTTTTGCTCAGGGGTAAGATTAAGCATGACAACCCCCACTTTGAGAAAGGTGATCAAGCTTCATATGGCTATCAAGCCATTGGTCTAGGTCTTCTTTAAGGTAACGGACTGTGCGCCCGACTTTGATAAACTTAGGCGCTTTAGTGCGGTTTTTACGTTGCCCTTCCATACGTGCTTGGCGTAGGAAGGAACGGCTCATACCAATATAAAGTGAAGTTTCTTGCTCTGTGTATGCTCGTTTACTAACTGTAATTTGTGACATTTTTAAGTTCCTGTTTGTTGATACAGGAACGATTTAACAGCGCGAAATCTGCACGTGCAGCTAACCGTGCAGCTAGCCGTGAAGGTTTTTTCTTACTTCACTAATCAAATTTTGAAATCGGCGATAAGATATTGTTTTGGTAGTATCCCCCAAGCTACAGTAACTCAGGTTTTCATTTGTCATTTCAAATATCAAAGAGTCTTCATCGAACTGCTGTACATCGCTTTCAAAATCTTTTCGTACAATGTTCCAAATCTCACGTGAACTCGATTCGGAATGCTTTGCCAATACATTTGAAATAACTTTCTGAACAGGATGTGTATAAACGTCACTGGCAACCGATTTGGGTAATGCCGAAATATCTTGTGGGGTTGATTGAACAGACACGTTAACTAATTCAGAACCAAAAGCATCTGCTACTTGTTTTAGATTAATACGCAACCTTTGAGGTTCTAGCCTTATAGGTTTAGACCGTAGCTTTTGGTCATTGTTATCTGGATGCTCTTTTTTGAAGTCTGCTAACTTATCTTTTGGCAAAAATGAAGATAATGCATTTGTAATGCTACCTATTGTGTTTTCTGCCGTCGCCACTGTTTCTAAACCTACATAAGACCAAAATGCGTTAATCGGTTTACTCGCAGCTGTATTTGTATAGCCCAAACTTGACTGCTGAAAGTTACCAAAGGCGTTTGGAATAGAACGCCAATTTGTAACACCATCCATTTGTAAGATAAGAGCATGCTCCACCGATTGGGGTTCTAAGCCAATAGCAAACTGCTTTGAAACTTTAGGCGTTAATTCCACCATGCCTTCGTAATCAAAAGCGGCTGTAATTATGTGTTTTCCATCTTTTACGACTACAGCACCAAGAGATTTCGTACTGATCAAAGCCGAAAAAGCTAACTTTCCATTATCAATAGCATCGAGGATATCTCCTCTCGTCAGGTTTGTTTTTTCTTCTACTTCTTCTAGCCGTATAAATTGACGCTCGTTTGAAATCATATTCCGAATCCATTCAGAGTTATTACAAATAGAGGTGACTAACTTTATAAGAAAGATTCTGTTCAACCTCATATGAATCAGAACACACTACCATTAACATACTCATTCATGGTTTGCTTATCATCAAAAATTGCGGCTAATGTGGCTAAGTAACCAATAAAATCAGGCTTCAATACCTATCGAAAGACAAAATAACTAAACCTGTAAACCAGCTAAAAGCCTATAGGGTTAAGGCTTAACCTATTAGGCATAGTAGCTAGCCTATTAGGTTCACAGCCGCCGATTTATGCTCTGGTGCTAAGTGGGCATATCTAAGCGTCATTTTTAAATCAGAGTGACCAAGTAGTTCACGAACTGTGTTCAAATCAACACCAGCCATAACTAACTTGCTAGCAAAGTCGTGGCGCAAGTCGTGGAATTTAAGGTTATCTAGGTTTGCTCGTTCGACTAGATTAAGCCAAGGTTTTTTTATATCAGTAAGCGGTTTGTCTTCACCTGACACAAACACATAATGCAAAAGTGGGGTTTGCTTACGCCATTCTTTTAACGCTTCCAATACCGTTTTATTAAGAGGGACGTTGCGAACTTTCTTTGATTTAGCATTACTGGCTTTCACCACTAAATAGCCATTTTGAAAGAACACATCATCCCAAGTTAATGACATAAGCTCTCCACGCCTTAAGCCTGTATTAAGTGCGGTCAAAATCATTGGTTCGATGTAATCAACAAAACGAACGCCTTCAAAGCTTGGGAATAAATCTCTTCCCCTGACTTCCCTATGTAGGTTAGCTGATATTCGTTTATCTCTAATCAACTGATCTCTTTCTTTGATAGCTTTAAAGAGCTGGCTTTCTTCATCAGCAGATAGGTAACGAATACGAGTATTGTCTTCTTTAATCGACTTTATAGATTTTAAGTTATGGGATTCAATCAATCCCCAATCTACCGCGCGAGATAGAGCGCCTTTCAAGGTATTCACTGAATAGTTAATAGTAGCCGCCGCTCGACCTTTCTTTCTTTTCTCTGCAATCCACTTTTGAATTTCCCACGCTGAAATATCGTTTAGTTGCTTGTTCAGTAAGAACTCAAAGCGGTTAGTAATATGGATGTAGGTTCTTTTTGCGGTTTTAGGGTTACGTGAAATGAGGAAGGGATAATATTTTTCTTCAAGGAAAGCGCCTAGCTTTAAGCCTTTCTGTATGAGGTATTCTCTCTTGGCTTCTTTTTTCTCTTCTTGGATATCTTGCCCCTGAGTCACCAAGCCCACTTTTTCTTTAGCGAGATCCCTCGCTTGAGCAGGAGTAATGTCAGAAGCGGCACCGATAAGGAAGTTAACTTGTTTTCCATCTAAGCGATAATACAGATAGTATTTAATGGCTCCCTTGGGAGAGATTCGAGCATGAAAACCTGCTATTTCAGTATCGTTTAATCTCTTATCTTCTATCTTTAATTTCTTGATTGTAGATACGCTAATCTTTCCTTTAATAGCCACTTCACAACTCCCTGTCGATTCTGTGTAGCAAATATGTAGCAGAAAAATTATAAACCGACGAACAGGATTGAACAACAACAAACCAACAATCCACACTAAGATACTGACATAGCTCGAATTATATAGTCACCATTGTTCATTGCTGTTCATTCAAAAACACTAGAAAAACACTCTCATAATCGTTCGGTCCCCAGTTCAAATCTGGGAGGGGCCACCAAATACAGAAAGGCCTGAGAGCAGTGATGCGTCTCAGGCCTTTTGCTTTTCTGTCACCCTGCATTTCACTTTACTCCAGATACAACGACGGGAGCCATTAGCTCCCGTCTATTCCAGATCAGCAAAAACGAAGTTTGTGTCATTATTTTTATAGCGTTTGTACGCTTCTACAACCTAGCAGTAAACATCGTTAATTCATATTACAGGCGTTCACTTTGTGACCGATAATTTATTTACCAACTCAAAATTTATCATCGTTACACAACTTTATATTTCAGCAATAGATGAGCTTGATCACTTTATTTCCTCCCAGAAAAGCACCTCAAGATACAATGGGTCACCCGACATTTAATTACCGCTCTCTTCAACGTTAGCACCAAGTGTTTCCCATCTCATATCTAAGAAAGTTATCCCCCTACCAAACGTGTTCCACCAAACATTTTTCGTTATTTCGGCTTTTTTTTACTGATTCACTCATCAATAATTTTTATACCGTTCACAATACCATTAGCCACTTTTACTTGCTGTGGCTGATTGAAATCCGCTAATGACCTCGAAGATGAATAAGACTATTACCAATAAAAAACGCCTTACGATTGGTGTCATTATGCCAATGCTGAGCGGGTTTTACATGGGAGAGCTGAACGCCACCATTCGCCAAATGGCCACACGATATGATGTAAACTTGATTGTGGTCCGCTCCGGTCATCACCGAGACTTCAACCTTCCTGTTGCCAACAACCATGTCGATGCGTTGATCGTCATCCTGCATGCCGCATCTGATCATCTCATTCAAGACGCTCTCAACCGAAACATTCCCGTGATCTCGCTCGGCGCCAGTTATTCCCCTCTGCAAGTCGAACATTTTTATAGTGTGCAAAGCGATGGTGTAGAGCTTCTTTATCAATGGTTAAGAAAGAACGGGCATGAGCATATTGGCTTTTGTGGCGACCTCTCCGTTAATGATATTCGCGTGCGCTTTAAAGCCTATCAGCATGCCGTTGAAGACCACCAAGGTAAGTTCAACCCACAGCATTTCTTTAGTGTCAGTAGCTGCTCCTTAGCAGGAGGGCGTGAAGCGGCCGTTGAATATGCTAAGCGAACAACAAAGTGTACCGCCATCATTTGTGCAACCGACCACAATGCGATTGGTATGATTGAACAGCTCAAGCACTTTGATATTTACACGCCGCGCGATATAGCCATTGTCGGGATTGATAATGTGTTCTTCGGTCAGCAAATGCAACCAGCACTGACAACCGCCGATCAGCAATTAGAGCCCCTTGCAAGACAAGCCTTCCTAAGAGCATTAGAGAGAGCTCAGGGACAACCATTCTCTAGCACCATTTATCAACTGCCGCAGAAACTGGTGATTCGACAATCGTGTGGCAATGATAATCAAGCATTGTCGATGAATGAAGACAAAGGCTCAATTCGCCATTCACTCCTTAACGTTGAAGGACGCTCTCCTTCTGAAATATTCGAAAACTTTTACTCACAAGCGCAAAATGGCTTCGACTCCATTCTCGATGCACAAAGTCTGTATGGTAATAGCCTGACCTGGGCCTGCTTAGCGCATTGCAACTTAGAACAGTATCAAGTCGTTAAGTGGGTAGAACAAGGGATGACTCAGCCGACAACGCTGCCCTTGCGCAACCAAGCCAACGACACTATTCGCGATTTTCCTTTTTTAGATGACACACATCACTACTCAGCCACGGTGATGCCCATCAGCACTGGGCAATCTGATCAATGGAAGCTCATCGCCGTAATGGACTCTCTTAATCATGGTCAAAACATCGGTACTCAATCCGTTTTCCATAACTACCTAGACATGCTCTCACTCTTTGTTGAGCGTGATGCCCTGCTCGACACCAGTGAGGATAGGCAAAAGAACTCACTCCAATTGCTGCAACAACTCAAAATCGTGTCAAACACCTCCAATGATGGAATCTGGGATTGGGACTTAAAAACAAACCGTCTTCGCTGGAACAGTCGACTGATAAAAATGCTCGGTGATGAACAACTGTCTGCGCGTCGTTACATCGATTGTGATGAGCTGTTTAAGTACATTCACCCCAGCGATATCGATCCTTTAGAAGACAAAATTCGCGCCCACCTCATCGACAATAAACCCTTTAGAAACGAGTTTAGACTCATGAAAGTCGATGGGAGTTATGTCTGGGTGCAAGCCAATGGCTCAGCGGTGTTTGACGTAAAAAACAAGCCTATTCGTTTTATTGGCTCAATGACGGACATTACTCAAGAGCGAGAAAACGCAGCTAAAATCCACCATATGGCCTACTTTGATGCACTCACCGGCGTTGCAAATCGACGCAAGGTCATGGAAGAGATTACCGCGCATACACAATCAAAGCCCAACATAACTCGCGCTGTCATGCTTATGGACCTTAACCGTTTCAAGATGGTCAACGACTCCTTCGGCCATCATGTAGGAGACGCACTTCTGTGCCATATCACCTCTAAGCTAAAACAGTGTTTATCCACGGATCATACGATTGCTCGATTCGGTGGGGACGAGTTCTTATTCTTCTGTAACGTAGAGAATCGTGAACAGGCACATAAGCTTGCCAAATTCATATTGAAAGCCATTGAAGCTCCCATGCACACCGAAGACATTGAATTGAATGCTCAAGGCAGTATTGGTATCGCCATGTACCCCAATGATGGTGATAACTCTGATGCACTCATTAAAAAAGCCGATATGGCCATGTATCAGGCGAAGCAACTTGGAGGACGAGAGGTTTCGCATTACAACAGTGCGATGAAGAACACCAACTTAAATTCAATAAAACTAGAGCACCATTTGAACCTTGCGATAGATACAAATGAAATTGAAGTCTACTATCAACCGCAATGGTGCCCAAAAGCTCAGCAAGTCATCGCCGTTGAAGCACTCGCTCGCTGGTTCTCACCTGAACTCGGATCAATAGCGCCAATGACGTTTATTGAAGTGGCAGAGAAATCAGGAATGATAGGCAAACTCGGAACCTTAATCCTCAACCAAGTCTGCTCTGACATTAAACAGTCAACCTGGTTGAAGACACTCCGTCGAGTGTCGGTCAATGTCAGCGCAAAACAGTTGATTCAACCCTACTTCGCCAATGACGTGATCAAGATGATTCTGGATCATCAGTTAGAGCTTTCTCAGTTCTGTATCGAAATTACCGAGACAGCCGCCATTGTTGACTATGAACTGTGCGTAAAAACATTAGAGACACTGCATGAAGCCGGTATTGAGATCTCTCTTGACGACTTTGGTACCGGGTTTTCCTCCCTCTCATTACTACAAAAGCTGCCACTCAGTGAAGTCAAAATTGACCGTTCCTTTATAACTGAGATCACCAGGCAACAGTCGCATTTCGATTTTGTCTCCGCCATGGTGTCAATGGGGCGCAGTTTCGGCTATCAAGTGGTGGCCGAAGGTGTGGAAGAGATCGAGCATGTCAATAAACTGAAAGAGCTCGAGATCGATCTGCTCCAAGGCTATTTTTACAGTAAGCCTCAGTCTATAGAAGCGCTTGAAGAGGCGCACATGAAAGCGGAAAAGAATGAGATTCGGTCCAGATCAATTAGCCTATAGGATCAAAAACATTTCCTAACGATGAATAGATCCGTCTATCGACGGCTTAGCATGAGCGAATTTAAACTCGACCATGTGACGGTTTGCTATCATGTGGTGGTTCGCTATCCCACTACGAACTGATAACCGAAAGGCTCCGCCCCCAAGACAACCTTAAGTAGCCCTACCCTAATTTCTCTTCTCTTTAATGCACCTAGATCTTACATGAATAAAAAAAACACCACTGTAATTAAATTACAAAAACACACAACAAGCTCAACTTATGAGCTAAAAACGCTCAATAAATGATTATAGATTCGCATAATTAGGGGCTCATTTATCAAAAATTGGAATTTATGAGACATTGATCGTAATTTTGTTTGGAACCCTCAGGCCAAAAACGTGATTTAAATCACTATCAAATGATAATAAATCTCATTGAATTGGCTTTGTAATTTTCTCACATGGAATTTACGTGACAAAGATCACCTCCAGGCAAGGCAATAAAGCAACCCATAGTGACAACAATCACATTTATGGCCATTTTTGATGTTTTTCCGAGTTATATGCTATTTTTTAATCGACATTGACAGAACAACTTAGGTCCAACGGACTGCTAAATTATAATAACGAGGAACCTCTTATGCTATCTCCTGAAGCGAAAATCAAAGTTCAAAACTTTGGCCGTTTCCTCTCAAACATGGTAATGCCCAATATTGGTGCATTCATTGCTTGGGGGCTAATAACTGCTCTATTCATTCCAACTGGGTGGATTCCAAACGAGACTCTTGCCGCAATGGTTGGCCCAATGATCATGTACATGCTGCCTCTACTTATCGGTTATACCGGTGGTAAAATGGTCGGTGGTGATCGTGGTGCAATCGTTGGTGCAATCACAACAATGGGTGTCATTGTTGGTACCGACATCCCTATGTTTATGGGTGCAATGATTGTTGGTCCACTTGGTGGCATAGCCATTAAAAAGTTTGATGCTGCAGTAGAAGGCAAAGTGAAAAGCGGCTTCGAGATGTTGGTGAACAACTTCTCGGCGGGCATCATCGGTATGATCTGTGCGATTCTCGCATTTATCGTCATCGGCCCAGCTGTAAAAATGCTTTCATCTGCGTTAGGTGCAGGTGTCGGTTTCCTCGTTGAGGCTGGTCTACTACCTCTCACTTCCATTTTCGTTGAACCAGCAAAAATTCTTTTCCTTAACAACGCTATCAACCACGGTATTTTCTCTCCACTTGGTATCCAACAAGCTGAAGAAGCTGGCCGCTCTATTTTCTTCCTCATTGAAGCAAACCCAGGCCCAGGTTTAGGTCTACTACTTGCCTACTCAATGTTCGGTCGCGGTAATGCTAAGCAATCAGCACCTGGCGCAATCATCATTCACTTCTTCGGTGGTATTCACGAGATTTACTTCCCATATGTCTTGATGAACCCTCGTCTGATTCTTGCTGTTATCGCCGGTGGTATGACAGGTGTATTTACACTGGTTCTATTCAATGCGGGTCTTGTATCTCCAGCATCACCAGGCTCTATCTTCGCTGTCCTACTTATGACACCAAAAGCGTCATTTGTCGGCGTCATCCTGTCTGTACTCGCCTCTGCTGTTGTTTCATTCCTAGTCGCGTCTCTACTGATGAAAACGCAAAAGCAAACGGATGATGAAGATTCACTAGAAAAAGCATCAAGCCAAATTCAAGGCATGAAAGCGCAGTCTAAAGGTCAAGCACAATCAGGTGCGGCTCTAAACCTAGCAAGTGTTCGAAAAATCATTGTTGCATGTGATGCAGGAATGGGATCAAGCGCGATGGGTGCAAGTCTACTACGTAAAAAAGTGGATGCAGCAAACCTGGATATTAACGTTACAAACTTAGCGATTAATAGCCTACCAGGCGATGTTGATATTGTGGTAACCCACAAAGATCTAACCGAACGTGCTCGCACACACGCAGCGAATGCGCATCACATCTCTCTCAATAACTTCCTAGATAGTTCTATCTACGATTCGCTAGTGAGTGATTTAGTCGCAGCTCAAAGTGAGGCTTCTGCAAAAAAGCCTGAAACACCAGCGGACACGGGCTCAAGTGAAGAAGGAACACTTAAGCTATCACATGAAAATATCTTTCTAGGCATGGAAGCGACGTCTAAGGAAGAGGTTATCAAGTTTGCTGGTGAACAACTCGTAAAACTAGGAAATGTCGAAGCACCTTACGTTCCAGGCATGCTGGCACGTGAAGAGCTGGTCTCAACCTACCTTGGAGAATCAATTGCAGTGCCACATGGCACGATTGAAGCCAAACAGTATGTTAAGAAAACGGGCATCGTATTCTGCCAATTCCCTAAAGGAATCCAATGGGGAGAAGACGAGGACGATGTAGCCAAAATGGTTATTGGTATCGCAGCCCAAGGTGATGAGCATATTCAAGTTATCACGGCTATTACGAATTCACTTGATGACGACGAAGCTATCGAATGCTTGAAGACTACAGACAATGTAGATGATGTACTTCGAATATTAAACGGTAAGTAGATTGCTTTTTAATCATTGCTCCTGAGTGAAGGAGGCCAATTCCTCCCCCGGATTGGCCTCATTTTCTTTTTCAAATTCTCTTTATTATTACTTTATATTTTGGAAGGTCGTTTATGAAAGCACTACATTTTGGCGCTGGTAACATAGGTCGAGGCTTTATTGGTAAGTTGCTAGCAGACGCGGGTATGCATGTCACATTTGCAGATGTGAACGAAACGGTAGTGAATGCGTTAATTCAACGCGGCTCTTACCCAGTAAAAATTGTTGGCGAAGACTGTGTTACTGAAACGGTCAGCAATGTGACTGCCATTAATTCCACGAGCTCAGATGTGGTTGATTTGATCGCTCAGGTCAACATGGTGACGACCGCCGTCGGGCCAACCGTTCTTAAGATCATCTCGAAAACCCTTGCTCAAGGTATTGAGAAACGTCAGCAAACTAACGTTAGTGAGCCGTTGAATATTATCGCCTGTGAAAACATGGTCCGCGGTACGAGCCAGTTAAAAGCGATGGTGTTTGAACACCTATCTTCAGAAGCTCAAGAATACGCGCAAAAAAATATCGGCTTTGTTGACTCTGCCGTCGATAGAATCGTTCCACCAGCGGAAGAAGGTGAAACCGACCCGCTTGCTGTCACCGTAGAAACCTTCAGCGAGTGGATTGTTGATCAAACTCAGTTCGTGGGCGAAGTGCCAGCAATTGAGGGAATGGAATGTACCGATAATCTAATGGCATTCGTTGAGCGGAAGTTATTCACACTCAATACTGGCCACCTAATTACCGCCTACTTAGGTACCCTAGCTGGACACGAAACCATTAAAGACTCCATCGAAGATGAAAAGGTTCGAGAAGACGTTACCGCTGCAATGAATGAAAGTGGTGAAGTTCTGATCAAGCGCTATGGATTCGATCGTAACGCGCATGCAGCCTACATCCAGAAGATTCTAGGTCGCTTTGCCAATCCATTCTTACGCGATGAAGTTGACCGCGTTGGTCGCCAGCCGATTAGAAAACTAAGCCCTCAAGATCGCTTAGTTAAGCCACTAAACGGAACATTAGAATATGGCCTGCCAAACACGCATCTGATCAAAGGAATTGCGGCTGCGTTTCTATATACTAACGACGATGATCCGCAAGCCGTGGAACTGCAAGCCATGTTTGCTGATAAAGGATTTGAATCGACTTTGTCTCACTACTCAGAGCTGGATTCAGATTCAGAAGTTGTTAAACTTGCCCATCAAGCGTATTTGTCGCTCAAGTAATCAAAGTTGTTAGTGCTAGTCGTATAGCACTATTAAGGTCAATGACATTATATGAATCTGCATTCGAAAAATGAAAGTGAACTATTAGAAACGCTATCTGAGGCGAAAGACGCAAATGAGTGCCTGATGGCCGCTTATGATGCGATTGATGACACCCTGGATGCATTGATTAATAGTATATTTCATAAAGACGATTATGCCGTTAAATATGTCGTTGACCCTTTACTTTCTAATGATGGCCCACTCGGTGATATCTTAGTTCGCTGCAAATTACTGCTGGGCCTTGGGATCATCTCTAAGAGTGTATACGATGACATTGACATCTTCGTTACATTAAAGGAATGGGCCAAACTGCAAGGGAATAAAGTCAGTTTTACTGAAGTAGACGTGCTCTTTGAGCTGAATAAAATCACAGCGGTTCAGAAAATGATGCCCATTGTGTATGACATATCCTTAGAAAGTGACCTAGATGAGGTAATGTTAGCGATGTTTCAAGAGCGTCATTATCATAAGGTAAAATCAACAATCACTCTGGCAGTAACCGAGTTAATCAATACGCTAACGAAAGACAACGCGTTGGTTTAGCCCCACTTAACTTTCCTTTGGTCCCTCTATCTGTACCAGCTTAAATTGCTGCCCCTAAGCTCAGATCCATCTTTTATTTGCCCCTAAATACAAAAACACCCCAAAGCATTATTGAGGTGTTTTTCATTGGCGCGGTTCAATCAGAGGTTAACCACCTGCTGATAATTACTTAACTAGACGTTTGATATTCTCAGCTTCTAGCTCAGTAAAGTAGCGCACTGTTTTCACTTTTAGTTCTTGTTGTGCAGGGTAATCTGCAACAATCATAGCCTTCTTATGTAACTGAAGCGCCGTTACCGTCCAAAGGTGATTAACAGAACCTTCAATTGCCATCTGTAAAGCTTGTGCTTTATTGTGACCAAGCGACAAAATCATCACTTCTTCAGCATCCAACAGCGTCGCAACACCAATCGTTAAAGCGTACTTCGGTACTTGATTAATATCGCCATCAAAGAATCGTGAGTTAGCAATACGCGTATCTTCAGTTAGTGTCTTAATGCGAGTGCGAGACGAAAGAGACGATGCAGGTTCGTTAAATGCGATGTGACCATCAATGCCGACGCCGCCCATGAACAAATGAATTTTACCGTAAGACTTGATCTTATTTTCATACGCTTGGCAATGTGCATCAATATCGTCAGCTTGACCATCAAGCAAGTTAACGTTTTCATCTTGAATATCAACATGGTTGAAGAAGTTGTTGTACATAAATGAGCGGTAAGACTCTGGGTGGTTTGGTTCAATGCCTACATACTCATCCATGTTAAAGGTAACGATATTCTTAAAGCTAACTTCACCCGCTTTGTGAAGCTCAATAAGCTCCGCGTATGTAGACATTGGAGTGCTACCAGTAGGTAAACCTAAAACAAAAGGCTTATCGGCAGTTGGTTGAAACGCATTGATGCGGTTAACAATATGGCGTGCAGCCCATTTACCTACTTGCTTGTTATCTTGTAAAGGAATAAATCTCATCTGTAGCTCCAAAATTTAAGTGATTCGAATTCTTTTTTTACATAATAAAATAAGAGCCAGTAAACATCCAGTTTTATGCCAATAATCTCGCCTTTTTTTGCTCAAAAATCATTCAATAAAACTAAGCCATTGATTTTAATGCACAGTTAATTGTTAACGTAAAATTATCTATTTAAACTTACTCATTGCCGTCTCGATTTATCCAGTAATGAATTCGATTCCCAAACTATCCTGGTTATTTTCAAGACTCGACAAAACAAAATAAACTATTGATATTAAACATATAATCAATCAGCCTCGCAGTCGAGTGGCGATTGCCATCCCTGTTCGCTCTGAGGTATAGAACTCATTAATAGGCCAAATTGATACGTTCTAGGGCTTCTAATGAGTCTCCTCTATAACTAGCCGTTTCAAATTATCTCAGGGCTAATCACGTTGGCTGATCGATAAAGTGAACTTAGATTGACACGAGTTGATTTCAAACACGAAAAACAACCGATAAAGAGCCACTAACGCGTAGTTTAAACCCTGAGAATTAGACGACATTTATAACGTCATACTGAGCATAGACAACGTGAATCTAGATAGTGGTAAAGATGAGGGAATAGACAGTGTCGATGGCGACAAAAAAGCCAAGGTACATACCTTGGCCTCTTTTATTACGTTTTCAGCCCTGCGGCTAAAATCTAATTTTTATTCAACCGTTACCGCTTTTGCTAAGTTTCTAGGCTGATCCACATCGGTCCCTTTAATAAGCGCAACGTGGTAAGACAACAATTGCATCGACACCGTATAGTAAATAGGTGCAGTGACTTCACTTACGTGAGGCATCTTGATGATCTTCATATTCTCATCGCTTTCAAAGCCAGCATCTTGGTCAGCGAATACATAGAGCAGGCCGCCACGAGCACGGACTTCTTCTACGTTAGATTTCAGCTTCTCCAGCAAGTCGTTGCTTGGTGCAATAACAACAACAGGCATGTCTGCATCGATAAGCGCCAAAGGACCGTGCTTAAGCTCACCCGCCGCGTATGCTTCTGCGTGGATGTAAGAGATCTCTTTCAGCTTAAGAGATGCTTCCATCGCGATTGGGTAGAACTCACCACGCCCTAAGAACAATGTGTGGTGCTTATCGGCAAAATCAGGGGCTAGCGCTTCAATTTCTTTATCAAACGCGAGTGCTTTCTCGATATCAGCAGGAAGCTGATGCAGCGCTTGAACGATCTCAGTTTCTTTCTCTTCACTGATGCGACCTTGCAGACGACCAATTGACGTTACCATCATCAGCATAGCGGCTAGCTGAGTAGTGAAAGCTTTCGTCGAAGCCACACCGATCTCTGTTCCTGCGCGAGTCATGAAAGCAAAATCCGATTCGCGAACCAGCGAAGAGCCTGCCACATTACAGATGGTCATGGCAGACATGTAACCCTTCTCTTTTGCAAGACGAAGTGCCGCCAGTGTATCAGCGGTTTCACCCGACTGAGACAGAGTCACCAATAGGCTATTCGGACGAACAACGAAATCACGGTAACGGAACTCAGAGGCAATCTCGACATCACAGCTTACGCCGGCTAGAGACTCAAACCAGTAACGCGCCGCCATACCTGAGTTGTAAGACGTACCACATGCAATGATCTGCACGTGTTCAACCTTGCTTAGGATCTCTTCTGCTTTAACTCCAATCGCGTTAGTGATAACCGAAGTGTCAGAGATACGGCCTTCCATTGTGTTGATTAGTGCTGTTGGCTGCTCAAAGATCTCTTTTTGCATGAAGTGACGGTATTTACCTTTATCACCGGCGTCGTGCTCAGCGTTTGACTCAACGATGTCACGCTCAACACGCTCACCCAAAACATCAAATACCGTGACATCACGACGAGTAACCTCAGCAACATCGCCTTCTTCTAGATACATGAAGCGGCGAGTTACGCTTAATAGTGCCAGTTGGTCAGAAGCGAGGAAATTCTCACCCACACCAAAACCGATAACGATCGGGCTACCAGAACGAGCCACAACAATACGGCTAGGATCGTTGCGATCAACCGCGACCGTGCCGTACGCACCGTCTAATTGTTTGGCTGTTTTCTGTAGCGCTTCAACCAAAGAAGCTGAAGTGCGAAGTTCCCACTCAACTAAGTGAGCAATAACTTCTGTATCCGTTTGTGAAGTAAACACGTAGCCACGCTCTTGAAGCATAGCGCGCAGTGCTTCGTGGTTTTCGATAATACCATTGTGTACAACCGCGATATCACCTGACATGTGCGGGTGTGCGTTCGCTTCAGATGGCTCACCGTGTGTTGCCCAACGTGTGTGAGCGATACCTGTACCACCAATCACTTGTTGCTCTTCTACCGCGTCAGCTAACTCTTGTACTTTACCCAGTCGGCGGACACGGGTTAGATTACTTTGCGCATCAACGACGGCAACACCGGCCGAATCATATCCGCGGTATTCTAGACGGCGAAGCCCTTCAACTAATATTTCTGCTACATCACGCTGCGCGACTGCGCCTACGATTCCACACATAGTATTTACTCCATTATATTTTTATTTTCACGTCCCTGCGGCTGCAAGCAAAGGCCAATGTTAAGCAGGGCGTTGTTTTCTTTTATACCGCTTGAATCACTTTGACATGATTCAATTCAATCTGTGATCGGCATTCAGGGGAAAGCTCACTGTCTGTTACCAGTACATCAATGCTGTCCCAGCTCAATTCTAGATTTGGGATTTTTCTGCCAATTTTTTCTGACTCAACCATTACGACAACTTCTCGTGATACTTCAGCCATGACCTTGCTTAGTCCAACTAACTCATTAAATGTAGTTGTTCCTCGGCTAAGATCGATACCATCTGCTCCAATAAAGAGTTGATCAAAGTCGTAAGATCGTAAGACCGACTCCGCAACTTGCCCCTGAAAAGACTCTGAGTGGGTATCCCACGTGCCCCCTGTCATTAATAATGTGGGTTCACTTTCTAATTCATTTAACGCATTGGCGACAGTCAAAGAGTTGGTCATCACCACCAAACCTCTTTTACTGTCTAATTGCTGGATCAGCGCTGCCGTAGTGCTGCCACTGTCAATAACGATTCGATTATGGTCTCGAATAAGGCCCGCTGCCGCGGTGGCTAAAGCGACCTTTCGAGGTGAAACTTTAGGCCCTAACTCTTCATTGACCACTTCTTTGGGTAGTGCAATTGCACCACCGTAGCGTCTTAAAAGCTGGCCATTTTTCTCCAGATCGGCGAGATCCTTTCTAATCGTGACTTCAGATGTTGTAAACTTACAAGATAGCTCTTCAACGCTGACTTCCCCCAACTCTAGAATTAGGTTTGATATTGCGTGCCTTCTGAGCTGGGTGTTTCGTTTCGACATCTAAAAATCCGCATTAAGTTTCTAATCGAAAGAAAGTATAGTTGAACCGAAAGATATTAGTCCATTTATTTCGATCTAAAAAATAAATATTTCAGAACAAAACCTTGTCCTAAGACAACTCTAGGCCGTGATATTGAAGTAATTCGGTGGTAGAATTGCGCCCGAAAAGTAAATTAATTACAGAATTAGCCGTTATTTTTTTGCAAACTTACCTATGTAAGGTGGGTTAAGTCACAGAAATACAAGACATAGAGGCTTTTGCTTAGTCATAAAATGACTAAATATAGTGAAAGACTTACAGGACTGATGTAGTAATAAAAACCAACGAGTTTTGGCTAAATATGAAGCGCCAAGCACAGGTTCTACATCAAATAAGCAAACCAATTTTGAATTGAAACAATACTTACCGGAGAGTATCTTCCATGAAAAAGACCAAAATCGTATGTACGATCGGCCCTAAAACAGAATCTGTAGAAAAACTAACTGAGCTAGTTGATGCAGGCATGAACGTAATGCGCCTTAACTTCTCTCACGGTGACTTTGCAGAGCACGGCACTCGTATTGCGAACTTCCGTTCAGTAATGGAAACTAAAGGCGAGCAACTAGCTATCCTTCTAGACACGAAAGGTCCAGAAATCCGCACTATCAAACTAGAAGACGGCAATGACGTTGATCTAGTAGCGGGTCAAGAATTCACTTTCACAACTGACGCATCAGTTGTAGGTAATAAATACATCGTTGCTGTTACTTACCTAGGTTTCGCTGCAGACCTAACAGCAGGTAACACTATCCTAGTTGATGACGGCCTAATTGAAATGGAAGTTATCTCTACTTCTGAGACTGAAGTTAAGTGTAAAGTTCTTAACAACGGCGCACTAGGCGAAAACAAAGGTGTTAACCTTCCTGGCGTTTCTGTTCAGCTTCCAGCGCTTTCTGAGAAAGACAAAGCTGACCTTAAGTTTGGTTGTGAGCAAGGCGTAGACTTCGTTGCTGCTTCTTTCATCCGTAAAGAAGAAGACGTGAAAGAAATCCGTGCGCTGCTAAACGCGAACGGCGGCGAAAGCATCCACATCATCTCTAAGATCGAAAACCAAGAAGGTGTTGATAACTTCGATTCAATTCTTGAAGCTTCTGACGGCATCATGGTTGCTCGTGGCGATCTAGGTGTTGAAATCCCAGCTGAAGAAGTAATCTTCGCTCAGAAGATGATGATCGAGAAATGTAACCGTGCACGTAAGATGGTTATCACTGCAACTCAAATGCTTGATTCAATGATCAGCAACCCACGTCCTACTCGTGCTGAAGCGGGTGACGTTGCGAACGCTATCATGGACGGTACTGATGCGGTTATGCTTTCTGGTGAAACTGCGAAAGGTAAGTACCCAGTAGAAGCGGTAACTATCATGGCTCAAATTTCTAACCGTACTGACAGCGCACTTAAAGCTGAGCTAGGTTCTCGTCTAGACAGCCCACGTCTACGCATTACTGAAGCAGTATGTAAAGGCGCGGTAGACACGGCTGAAAAACTAGCTGCACCTCTTATCGTTGTTGCAACGGAAGGCGGTAAATCTGCACGTTCAGTACGTAAGTACTTCCCAACTGCAAACATTCTTGCGCTTACTACTAACAAGAAAACAGCAGCACAACTAGTACTAACTAAAGGTGTTAAGCCAGTTCTTGTTGATTCAATTGAAAGCACAGATGCTTTCTACATCAACGGTAAGAACATTGCTCTAGAGTCTGGGCTAGGTAAGAAAGGCGACATCGTTCTTATGGTTTCTGGTGCACTTGTTGCTTCAGGTACAACTAACACGGCTTCTGTTCACGTTCTATAAGAACCACTCAGAGACTAGTGTTAAAAAAGAGAGCTTCGGCTCTCTTTTTTATGCGCTGACAATACCTTCATTTCACCGTAATTGCTGGCGACTCGATACGACCGCGATCTTATCGCGCCCCTGATCTTTTGCTTTATAAAGGGCAATATCGGCACGCTTATACGAGTCGGTACTATTTTCGGTTAAGTCGGTATACCCGCCACTGACCGTGACCGGCACAACCTCACTCTCGCTTACCGCTTCACGCAATCGCTCAAGGACAGGCTCGGCTTCATCTCGACTGGTATTCGGCAGAATAATCGCAAACTCTTCTCCGCCAATTCGGGCAATCATATCCGTTTGCCGTAAGTTTTCTTCAAGAATAGTCGCAACATTTCGAATCACTCGATCCCCTTCATCGTGGCCCTTTTCATCGTTCACCATTTTAAAGAAATCTATATCAAACAAAGCAATACATACGGGAGAGCGTTCTTGGTAACGCCCTACTATTTGGGCATGGTTAGACAAAGACTGCTCGAACTTCCTACGATTAAAGAGCCCCGTCAGTTCATCTTTTTCACTCAATAAACGTAGGCGATCTTCTAGTTGCTTACGTTCACTGATGTCCACAAACGTTGTAATGTAATAGTCAACCTCTGACCTTAACGTGTGTATGGCTTGTATGCGGGTAATTAACGTTGATATTCCACCCAGACTGTTCTTTATCTCAACCTCACCTTCCCACTGGTCTTGCGTCTTCAACTGTCGAATCACGTCTTTCAATTTTTCTTTCGTCTCTTTTTCACTAAATAAATCAAAGACGCTGTGCCTGAGCACTTTACGAGATTGAAGCCCGGTCAGTTGAGTGAACTCTTCATTAACCATGACGATTCGATGTCGTTTGTCTGTGATCACGACAGCAGACATTCCCTCGATCGCCGCTCGAGCGAGTTTGCTTTCTAGATTGCGACGATTGTAGTGAATGAATGCAAACACCGCTGGTAGCGAAAATATCAGTAAGACAAGAAAGACTAATGTCACCTCTTGGCACAACTCCGCCAGCTCTTCAGACAAGCGGGCTTTTAGCGTTTCTTTGCTGCCTTGAACCACAATATAAAACGACTGCGCTGCTGACACTTCAAGTTGCTTATACGCGTATAGCTCACCATCATCAAAAATAATTCCTGATGGTGTGTTCTGCATCTTAGCCCAAATATTCGGTTTCATCTCAGCAAGGCTTATTCCCGCTTCTAGCTCTTCGACGTGGCCTGGGAATTCACCTTTGTATTTATCTATGTAGTAGCCCTGATCTGAAATGAGTTTCGGCCGGAACTCCCCACCCACGTTGAGATTAAAACGGGAAGAGACATAACTAATATCAAGGTTCAATATGAGATAGCCAGCGGTTTGTTCCATCAAGGATATTGGACTGATGATGCGGAAAACAGGCACATTCTCTGAAGAGCTATTGTCTGTTTCAAACTCAAGATCCACACCCCAAGAACCGAGCTGATGAGAGGTTAACGATTGGGCCAGATGAAAGTAATCTCGATGACTGTGGTTGCTTTGTGAGTGGGCTGTCGAGGTGTCTTCATTCAGTGCGTTATAGGTCACCCCAACCAACTCTTCACCAGAGGTATCCACATACCGAATATGAGGAAACCATTTTTGATGGATCATGGTCGATGACCATACTTTCTCTAATTGATGCTTATTAAACAACGTAGGGGAAAGCACATAATCATTCATGGCTTGGTTGTTGGTCAGCAGCTCGGCGATTGAAATCACCTGAGTGCGGATAAAACGATACTCTCGATAGCTATGATTGACCTGATCCATCGCCTCTTCAACGCTAAGATCAATGCTATCTTGCTCAACCACTTGGTATCGTTGAAAACCATAAATGAGAGTAATAAGGGCCAGCACTAAGGTAGTGATGATAAAAGGTAATACAGCTTTAAGATACTTCATTTAAGAACGAGTAATTCCAACAACAAATGATAGAGCTAAAAAAAGTGGCGCTTATAGCGCCACTTTCTCTACTTAATTACGGCTAATTTCTCAACCTATAGACCACATCGACTCTATCTCGAATCACTAAAGTCGAGTCTTGATAACCGATGTTTTCAGATTTTTCGTCCATAGCCATTGAACGCATAAGCACAGGCCGAGAATTAGGCACATTGTAATCAATACGCCAAACGCTGCCAAGCTCTTGCCCAAATCCATCCGCGAGCGATGTCGCTTTCGCATTGGCATCTTTTATCGCCGCTAATCGAGCTTGCTGCTGGTACTTAGCTTCATCTTTCACTTTCAAACGAATAGTATCGACCTGATTAATGCCTTCACTTAAGGCGATGTCTAGGTATTGATTCAAATTAACCAGGTCATCCACCTTCACCTTCACCGTGCGAGAGGCCCGATACCCTACAAGTTCAGGTTTGCCTTTTTTCGGGTAATGATATTGAGGCGTGAGATAGAGGTTAGAGCTATTAATGCTTGCGGCGGTCACACCCTCTTCTTTTAATTGAGTGATAAAATCATTAACAACATTATCCACCATCTGCTTAGCTTGCTCAGCATTCATGGTCGATTCCACCACTTTTACGGTAAATTCGGCCATATCAGGTGTAGCAATGACTTCACCATACCCTGTGGTGACTAAGTGCGGAAAGTTTGGTGTATTCGCCCATACAGAAAGGCTAAATAAGCTACTAAGAGCGAGCGTTATAATAGGTAACTTCATCATTTTCACTTTACTACCCTGATAGAATTATCACCTACATAATAGGCAAAAGGTAAAAATTGGCTACCATTTCAGCGATAACCTGACACAACTTTTACCTAAGCTCTTGTATCGCTATTTGCAGTAATTCATCAATCGTCTGCCTTAACCATCGGTGAGCAGGGCTGCTTTCTACTCGTCTATGCCAGATAAGATGATGGGTCACCACTGCACTGTTAAAGGGTAAGGTATAAATCACAAGTCCCATGCTGTCGGCATACATATTGGCTAAGTTCTCGGTGACAATGGTGAAGTAACGCGTTCTTGAAGCCATCGCCATCGCAGACAGCATCGAGTCCGCTCGCGCTACCACCCTGCGCTTACCAAACTGCTCTTTGGCAAAATACTCAGCAATACTCATGTTTGCACGGCGTAGGTTTTGCACGATGTGCCCATTGTTAAAAAAATCCTCAGCCGTCATATCGACTTTCTCTTTTGCGTACTCCCTGCTCGCCACAACCACCATTCGCTCACTGAACAAAGATTGAGAGCTAAATGACGGTAATAAGTTGTCGATAAGATCGATGACTAAATCTGTCTGATTCTCGATCAGACTCTGCGATACCTCCTCGTCTGAGGGAGGCGTGACGGAAACCGAAAGTTCACACGCTGCAAGCTTGGGGTGACTAAGTAAAGGCAATAAGAGATGCTGAATGGGCTCACTCAAGGTAACGTGAAATGTATGCGGCTTGGTCGGATCAAACTCCAAGACCTGATCCAATGCCTGATCGATAATGTCAGTTGCCACTTCCAGACGCTCTGCGAGCAGGTTCGCCGACACCGTGGGGGCAATCCCCCGTCCCTTTCGAATAAAGAGCGTTACGCCAAGATTGTCCTGCAACCGCTTCAAAGCATTACTGACGCCCGGCTGAGTCATGTTCAGCACTTCTGCCGCCGTCGTGATAGAGCCAAGGCGGTAAACCTCAATAAAGACACTAAATAGATTCCAATCGATCTTAGATTGCATCGTTAATACATCACCAGTAAGAATGTTTTAACTCAATTTTAGTTTATGTATGAAAATGTTTCATCTGTTTATCATGGCGTCATTCCAATTCAAATGATCTTTCGAGGTGACTGATGAAAACAACGACTTTCCATAAAACGGTTCTAGCGCTGGCCGTTACCCTTACTTTTCCCGTAAGTGCTGCCTCCAACAAACCCGTTGGCGATATTAGTGCCAATGGAAAACCAGCGTCAGAACACACGGCAATGGCAAACCATAAACTCGCAGCTCAACTTGACTTCAATGACGTACGAGCTTTTGAAAACAACGATAAAGGGTTGATCGCTCCGCTGACTGAAGAAACTCGAAAAAGCTTGAGTGACCGATTCTCACACCTTCATAAAGGGCAGAAAATCGCAGCTAACGCACCGGACACGGTAAACCCATCACTGTGGCGACAAGCACAATTGAACCATGCTGCTGGCGGACTGTACCAAGTGCGAGATGGGATCTATCAGGTTCGAGGTACCGACTTATCCTCTGCCTCTTTCATACGCAGTGAATCGGGCTGGATCGTTTACGACGTTCTGCTCACCAAAGAAGCCATGGCCGCCTCTTTGGATTTCTTTTTGGCTAACGTTCCAGAAGGTGGAGACCTGCCCGTGGTGGCCATGATTTACTCGCACAGTCATGCCGACCACTTTGGTGGTTCAAAAGCCATTCAAGAACGTTTCCCAGATGTGAGGGTCTATGCGCCAAATGGTTTCACCAAAGAGACCATAGATGAAAATGTACTTGCTGGTAATGCCATGTCTCGACGAACCGCATACCAATATGGCGGCACACTAGGCAAAGCGTCAGAAACCGGCGCTATCGATGCGGCGCTCGCAAATGGTCTATCAACCGGCTCCATTACCTTAGTCGCGCCCGACGAGACCTTTCCAAGTGGTGAAGAACAGAAGTTTTTTACCACTGAAATCGATGGCTTAGAGTTTGTCTTTATGGACACCGCGGGAACAGAAGCACCGGCGGGCAGCGCGGCTTACATTCCTTCAATGAACGCTCTTTGGACGGGAGAAATGATGTATCACGGCATGCACAACGTCTATACATTGCGCGGTGCCAAAGTTCGCGATTCATTAAAATGGTCAAAAGACATCAATGAAATGATCAACGCCTGGGGTGGGGATATTGAATACTTATTTGGCTCTCACTCATCGCCAATCTGGGGGAATGATGAGATCGTGGATTTCATGAAGCTCCAGCGTGATAACTATGGTTTTGTTCACAATCAAACGCTGCGACTCGCCAATAACGGCATGGTAATGCAAGACATCGGAGCAAAGATCAACGACGAGTTACCCGAGTCCATTCGTCAGTCTTGGCACACAAACGGATACCACGGTACCTACAGCCACAACGCACGCGCTGTTTACAACATGTACCTCGGCTATTTCGACATGAACCCAGCCAACCTAAACCCACTGCCGATCAGAGAAGAAGCAGAGAAATTCGTTGAATACATGGGCGGTGCCGATGCGGTCGTAGAGAAAGCCAGATACGACTTCAATGATGGAAACTATCGCTTTGTTTCAACGGCGCTGAACAAAGTCGTCATCGCTCAGCCTGAACATAATGAGGCCCGTAAGCTTCTCGCCGACAGTTTTGAGCAACAAGGTTATCAAGCCGAGGGAGCGGGCTGGCGCAACATCTACCTTACCGGAGCACAAGAACTGCGCATTGGCACAATGCCAGGAGCCCCAAAAACCGCGTCGCCGGATGTACTGGCAGAGATGACGGTAACGAATTTATTGGATTACCTTGCGGTACAAGTCGTCGCAACAAAGGCCGATGAAACCCCGTTTACCCTGAACATCAACGTGCCAGACATACAAGAAAAGCACTTTGTCGAAATGTCGCACGGCAACCTGAATAATGTCATGGTCACAGAGCTCACCGATGAAGCAGACGCGACACTGCACGTGAACAAAGCCGATTTGACGAAGATACTATTGGGAGAAACGACAATGGCGGCGCTATTAACATCTGGCAAAGCGGGAATTTCTGGTGATGCTGGCGTGCTCGAGAAACTCAAGCTATCGATGGTTCGATTTGACGACAAATTTGAGATCGTGCCTCGCCCAGGAAAAGGGAATGAAGTGGACGCCAACATTTATCGACCGCTCGATAAGTAGTTTATCGTTCATGAGCAATCATGACTAAAGCGGTTCAATAAAGGCCATAACACATGGCCTTTATTGCCAAAACACAAATGATAAGGACAGTGCAGACAAGGAGAGCCACATGCTATGAGGTCTATTATGAAATCAAAACTAACCACAACTCTACTGGCTGCTTTCCTTGGATTTTCCAGTGCACATGCCATCGCGTGCGGAATTGATAACGGTGCTTTTTTTCAAACCATCGGAACGATGCCTTCAGGGACTTTCGGCGTCGCACTGGCGATCAATGAAGCAAAAGAGAACCAAGAGATCGTTGTTTCAGAAAAGCACACCCAACGCCTCGACATTCTACTATGGCAATTTCAACAAAGACTCAAATCCCACTATACCGGGGAAGAGTTCGACATCACTCTCTACGATATTGCTGGCAATCACTTCCTCAATATTATTGCCGATGGCAAAGTCATCACCAGCTCCGCCCACGAACTTCCAGAAGACGGACAGTCCGTTATCTTTGGTGTCACAGACGCGTCTGTTCTGTTTGCACTCGCCAGTGATGCAATGACCTTTACTCAGGCGCAATCTCTGGGAATATGGCGCAGTGAAGAAGGATCTGAAGTATTTAACCAACTCCTGCACAAGGCATTCGGTTAACGTTCGTTTTTAAGGACAAAAAAACGAGGTGCCTATTTTAGCCAGTGAAGACCAAAACAGAAACCTCGCTCATTGAAGTCTAAATTCGTGTCGATCAGTCGACTTTATTTAGATGAACATCCATTTGTGGGAATGGAATTTCGATGTTGTTTTCATCCAAAGCAATTTTGATCGCCTGAAGTGTATCAAAGTAAACATCCCAGTAATCAGACGTCTTACACCATGGTCTAACGACAAAGTTCACAGAAGAGTCAGCAAGAGCGCTCACACCAATTTGGATGCCTTTCTCTTTAATAAGACGAGGTTCAGCCTCCAATGTAGCTCGAATAACTTGCTCTGTTTTCTTCAAGTCCGCACTGTAAGAAACCCCAATCACATGGTCAACACGACGAGTGTCGTGGCGTGAATAGTTTGTAATTGGACTGCCGATCACAGCTCCATTAGGCACTACCACCATTTTATTATCAGGTGTCGTCAATATTGTTTGGAAGATTTGAATTGAATCAACGGAGCCTGCAACTCCACCAATCTCAACGTAATCGCCTGATTTGAATGGGCGGAATGCAACAATCAAAACACCCGCAGCAAAGTTAGACAGTGAACCTTGAAGTGCAAGACCAACGGCTAAACCAGCAGCACCAATAACCGCAACGACAGATGCCGTTTGAACACCCAGTCGACCCAGTGCAGCGATAAGAACAATCACAAACAATAAGTAGCGAACTAAACCGTGAATAAACTCAACAACGGCCTTATCCATTTTCTTTTTCTTCAGTACATTAGCGACGCTATTCGCGACCGCTTTCACGATAATGTTACCGATAAATAGAATCAGTAGGGCAGAAATAATGTTCACCCCATATTGAACAAACAGATCAGAGTTATTCGTAATCCATGTTTCAGCTTGTGCTATTCCATCAACCAAAGGCGTTTCGATGCCTGTTGAACCATCTGCCATAACTTAATCCTCTAAATTTACATCTAAAAATGCATCACCAATCTCAGCCGTGTACCTAGAGCTCCGCTCATGGATTCACTTTGTCTGTGAGTGGATCGCTAACTCAATTTTCTACGTTCTAACGTCAAACCGCGCAATCTCGTACTCGGCTTCACTAGGAACGCTTTATTTGATAACAACCTGTTACAGGTTACTCATGTTTATGATGTTTATCTAGATGAATTAATGCTTAAGATATGAATTTAGATATAAAAAAACCCGCCGAGAGGCGGGTTTCTAAAACGATTAACGAAGACTAAATTATAGTACGTCGATAGCGTTAAGGTCAGCGAACGCTTTTTCTAGGCGAGTCACCATTGAAGATTGACCAGCACGTAGCCATACGCGTGGATCATAGAACTTCTTGTTTGGTTGATCATCGCCTTTAGGGTTACCAATTTGACCCTGTAGGAAATCGAAGTTCTCAGCAGAGTAAGTACGAATACCGTCCCAAGTTGCCCACTGTGTATCAGTATCGATGTTCATTTTGATAACACCGTAGCCGATAGACTCTTGGATTTCAGCTTCAGAAGAACCAGAACCACCGTGGAATACGAAGTTTAGAGCGTTAGGTGCAATACCGAACTTCTCTGCACAGTATGCTTGAGAATCACGTAGGATAGTTGGAGTAAGAACAACGTTACCTGCTTGGTAAACACCGTGTACGTTACCGAAAGATGCTGCGATTGTGAAACGTGGGCTGATAGCGTTTAGTTTCTCGTAAGCGTATGCAACGTCTTCTGGAGAAGTGTACAGCTCAGATGCGTCCATATCAGAGTTATCAACGCCATCTTCTTCACCACCAGTACAACCTAGTTCGATTTCTAGCGTCATGTTCATTTTAGCCATGCGCTCTAGGTACTGACCACAGATTTCGATGTTCTCTTCTAGAGACTCTTCTGAAAGGTCAATCATGTGAGAAGAGAAAAGAGGCTTACCAGTTTCAGCGAAGAACTCTTCACCAGCGTCTAGTAGACCGTCGATCCATGGAAGAAGTTTCTTAGCCGCGTGGTCAGTGTGCAGGATTACTGGAACACCGTAAGAAGCAGCAACAGCGTGTACGTATTTTGCACCCGCTACAGCACCAAGGATTTGTGCACCTTGACCTTCAAGTTTCACGCCTTTACCAGCGAAGAAACCAGCACCACCGTTAGAGAACTGTACAACCACTGGTGCTTTTACTTTAGCAGCAGCTTCTAGAACACCGTTGATTGAATCAGTGTTCACTACGTTTACAGCAGGAAGAGCAAATTTGTTCTCTTTTGCTACTTCAAATACTTTCTGTACGTCATCGCCAGAAATTACACCAGGTTTTACGAAATCGAAGATCTTAGACATGGGAAAAAGTCCTATTTATTCTGTCGTTTTAAAATTAAAAAACTAAAGTTTAAAAACTTGCAAACGTTTGCTCACAACGCGCGCATTGTATCAAACAAAGATAAAAAAAGCGGAAATATTTATTTCCGCCTTCAAAGGGTAATTACTTAGCACGCTCTTCAAGCATTGCTACCGCTGGAAGTACTTTACCTTCAACAAACTCAAGGAAAGCGCCGCCGCCAGTAGAGATGTAAGAAACGTCAGCTTTAATACCGAACTTGTCGATAGCTGCTAGCGTGTCGCCACCGCCTGCTACAGAGAAACCTGCAGAGTCAGCGATTGCTTTAGAAATGCCCGCAGTACCCGCTTCAAAGTTTTTGAATTCGAATACGCCTACAGGGCCGTTCCAAAGGATAGTTTTTGCGTTGCCAATGATTTCAGCAAGTGCTGCTGTTGAATCAGGGCCAAGGTCGAAAATCATGTCGTCATCTTGAACATCAGCAACGTTCTTGATTTCAGCTTCTGCGTTTTCGTCAAATGCTTTTGCACATGCAACGTCAGTTGCTACTGGAATCGCACACTCTTTCATTAGTTTTTGCGCAGTCTCAACTAGGTCAGCTTCGTACAGAGACTTACCTACGTTGTGGCCTTCAGCAGCGATGAATGTATTCGCGATACCACCACCAACAACCAGTTGGTCAGCGATTTTAGATAGAGACTCAAGAACAGTCAGCTTAGTTGATACTTTAGAACCACCAACGATAGCAACAAGTGGACGAGCTGGGTTGTCCATTGCTTTACCAAGTGCTTCAAGCTCAGCCGCTAGAAGAGGACCAGCACATGCTACAGGTGCGTGAGTACCGACGCCGTGAGTCGATGCTTGTGCACGGTGAGCCGTACCAAATGCGTCCATTACGAAGATGTCACAAAGTGCAGCGTATTGCTTAGAAAGCGCTTCTTCGTTCTTCTTCTCGCCTTTGTTAAAGCGAACGTTTTCAAGAACAACAAGCTCACCCGCGTTTAGCTCTAGGCCATCTAGGTAATCTTTCGCAAGTTTAACGTCGCAATCTAATGCATCGTTTAGGTAATTAACAACAGGAGCTAGAGAGAACTCTTCGTTGTACTCGCCTTCAGTAGGACGACCTAGGTGAGAAGTAACCATTACTTTAGCGCCAGCTTCTAGGCAACGCTTGATAGTTGGAAGTGATGCAAGGATACGAGCATCTGAAGTTACTTTACCGTCTTTTACTGGCACGTTAAGGTCAGCACGGATGAAAATGCGTTTACCTGCAAGTTCCAGGTCAGTCATCTTGATTACAGACATGTTTGTCCTCTCAAATTATTTAATAAATAAAGTTTTTGGAAACCCGGCAACCCTGCCGAGCCTAATAATTCTTCAAACTGGTACTTATATGGAGATATCGATCATTTATTTCAAGTGTCGAAATAAAGTTTCTCCACGGCATCCTTTCCATTCTATTGATCGAACTTGGATGCTTGCATTGCGAGCGCGGTATCCAGCATGCGGTTCGCAAAGCCCCATTCGTTGTCGCACCACACAAGCATCTTAACGAGATGCCCATTGCTTACTCGAGTTTGTGAACCATCGACAATCGCGCTATGAGGATCGTGATTAAAGTCGATGGAAACGAGCGGCGCTTCAGTATAGTCAACAATGCCATCTAATGTACACTGAGATGCGGCTAAAATGGATTGATTTACGTCATTAACTTTCACATTTGTAGTAATTGTGACACTTAAGTCCATTGCCGTAACGTTTACTGTGGGAACTCTTACAGAAATTGCTTCAAATTTGTTAGAAAATTTCGGAAAAATTCGTTCAATTCCTTTGTGCAGCTTTGTATCCACAGGAATGATCGATTGACTCGCTGATCGGGTTCGGCGCAGGTCACTATGATAAGCATCGATCACTTGTTGATCGTTCATGGAAGAGTGAATGGTTGTGATCGTGCCAGACTCGATACCGAAGTGCTCATCTAGGACTTTAATAATCGGTACAATACAGTTGGTTGTGCACGATCCATTAGACACAATGCGATCACTTTGTTTAAGGGATTCATGGTTAACCCCATAGATGATCGTATTATCGAGATCGTTATCTCCAGGGTGAGAAAACAAGACCTTTTTCGCGCCCGCTGCAATATGGGCTTCACCATCCGCACGGCATCCAAAAACCCCCGTACAATCAAGCACTAGGTCGACGTCTAAATCTCGCCATGGCAGAAGTTCAATGTCAGCTAGATGAAGAATGCGAATGGAATCGATTGTCTTATCACTGTGATGGATATAGATATGCTCTTGATCATTGGTGATCTTTTTACCAAACCGACCGTGGCTTGTATCGTATTGAAGCAAGTGTGCCATCGCGTCTGGTTGAGCAAGCTCATTGACTGCGACGATCTTAATCTGCTGATCTTTATGGCTTTCATACAGCGCACGAAGAACATTGCGACCGATTCGGCCAAATCCATTGATCGCTACTTTTAACATAAATCCATTGCCCTACTTCACTCAAATCGTCTTCATAAAGTTTGTGCTACAGATACTACCTGATAGTGGTGAAAAGCGCATCAATCTCGTGATCTGCGTCGATTAACATCACGCAGTTAATTGAGTTACCTCTCTTTTATATTGCATAGTGATGATTGTGAAGTTGATGCGATGACTGGATTCCATTTTTTGGCTGTTTCTAACCTACTTTTTCAACCAAGAAAAGAGGATCGCACTATGTCATACCCAGCAACTCACTTTTGTAAACAATGCAATCAAGAAACTAAGCACGGTGAAGTCCTCGTGCGTAAGCCTAGCAGCTACGATACGCAGACAACCTTGCGCGGTAGGTTCTTACTTTTTTTGAGAGAATTTATTAACGGTGGGCATTACTACAACATGGATCGTTACGTGACATGTAAGACGTGTGGTCATCGAGAGCTCGACAATAAAGGCAATGAATTTGAATAATGGGCGCATTAAAAAACCGAGCTGAAAAGCTCGGTTTTTTTATTCGCTATAACGTTTATCCGCTACTCTTCGCCTTCATCTTCTTCAACGACCAGTGCATCCTCACCTTCATAGTAAGTGCCCCAACCGTCATAGATGATGTCGTATTTCTCAGCAAGGTTAACCAACTTTTCAACCTGTGCATCGATCGCTTCAGGGTTCAACGCTGACTCCATCGTCGCGTCACAGCAAAGCAGCTTATTGCCGTCTTCATCTTCAGTCTCTTCGGCTTCTAGTACCTCAAAACCCATCTTAAAGGCTTCAACTGCGGCTTTTTCTAGCGTAGCAAAATCTTCGGCAAACAAGTGATGTTCAATTTCATACAGCGAGTCAGGTTCACTACCATCTTCCAATAAGGCTTGAATGATATCGCGAGTCTCTTCCTTTTGAATCTCAATTAGGTCTTCTACTGATAGATAATCATCTTGTTGAGACATAGTGTGTGCTCCGGATCGTATTGATAAAATCGAAAAATAATTGCGAAGGAATATCGCATGGATCGCATGAAAATGCCAATGGCAAAGCGATCCAAGGCGGATCTTTTGTTGCTCTGTCATCAAATAATAGCAAGACGCGCTTATTTAGTTACAACTTTCTAACAAACGTCACTGTTTACAAAATTCAGAGTTTTATGTCTCACTCTATATACCGTTAAACGTTCTAAAAGTGCGTGAATATGATTGAACAGTGAATAGGCACATTTGAAGGCATGTGAATAAAGATTTAAACATTTCTTTGATGTTAGCCATAGTTGAATATCTATTCGTCTTTTTCTGATTTTATTTCCTTTCACCTAACAAGATAAAACGCATAGCCACGCAATTTCCCACCATCATCACTCTTGCCTTAATTTGGAACTTACTACTACACCAACGTAAATTAAAAGAGATAATCGCTCAAAAACAAACCATACTTAGCGGATATCAGCAAAAATGTCGCTTGCATCTTTATAACAAGCTTGTCATAAATAACGGCTGGAAAATTAGTAAGGATACGAAATGAGTAAGTTGTACGTTGGATCTGAAGTAGGTCAGTTAAGACGAGTATTATTAAATAGACCTGAGCGTGCGCTCACTCACCTCACCCCATCAAACTGCCATGAGCTGCTGTTTGATGATGTGCTTGCCGTTGAAGCGGCGGGCGAAGAGCATGATGCCTTTGCTAAGACATTGACCAATCAGGGGGTCGAGGTTCTATTGTTGCATGACCTATTGGTTGAAACCTTGGCGATTGAAGAAGCAAAGCACTGGCTATTAACCACTCAAATTTCAGACTTCCGTTTTGGCCCTACTTTTGCGAAAGACCTTAGGCATTACCTGAGTGAGATGACCAATGATCATCTTGCTACCGTGCTACTTGGCGGCTTAGCGTACTCAGAGCTGAAGCTTAAATCGTCTTCTATGCTGCCAAAAATGCATCGTCCACTCGATTTTGTTATTGAACCACTGCCCAATCATCTCTTTACACGTGATACCTCTTGTTGGGTTTACGGTGGTGTTTCATTGAACCCAATGATGAAGGCTGCACGTCAACGTGAAACCAATCATCTACGAGCAATATACCGCTGGCACCCTGTTTTTGCAGGACAAGACTTCACTCAATATTTTGGCAATGAAGATCTTCATTACGACAACGCCAACATTGAAGGTGGTGATGTACTTGTTATCGGTAATGGTGCGGTACTGATTGGTATTTCAGAACGTACGACCCCTCAAGGTGTTGAGAACTTAGCAGCGAACCTATTTAAACACGGCCAGGCAAAAGAAGTGATCGCAGTTGATCTGCCGAAGCATCGCTCATGCATGCACCTTGATACCGTGATGACCCATATGGATGTCGACACGTTCTCGGTTTACCCAGAGATTATGCGCAAAGACCTCGATACTTGGCGCTTAACGCCAAAGGGTGATGAACATACTGGCTCAACCGATGAAATGAAGGTAGAGAAAGTACCAAGCTACATTCACGCGATTGAAAACGCTCTTGATCTCGATTACCTCAAGATCATCACAACGGGCGGCGATAGTTACGAAGCGGAACGCGAGCAATGGAATGACGCTAATAACGTGCTCACGGTTAAACCAGGAGTCGTTATTGGGTATGAGCGCAATGTGTATACCAATGAGAAATACGACAAGGCGGGCATTGAGGTATTAACCATTCCAGGCAACGAATTGGGGCGCGGTCGCGGTGGCGCTCGCTGCATGAGTTGTCCCATTGAGCGAGATGGCATTTAACCTTTACTTCAATACGATGGTTACGCTATTCACCTATCCTCTAAATTGAATAGCGCTGACTAGTTAAAACCCTAAAAACGAAAAAGCAGCGGAATGTCGTTCCACTGCTTTTTTAATGTATTTAATAGCGACTGAAACCGTTAGGTTACTCAGTACCACCAACCGTCAGCATGTCCAGTTTAAGCGTTGGCTGCCCAACACCAACAGGTACGCTCTGGCCCGCCTTGCCACAAACACCAACACCTCGGTCAAGACTCAAATCGTTACCGACCATAGAGACTTGCTGCATTGCTTCAATACCAGATCCAATCAATGTCGCCCCTTTTACTGGGTGAGTGATTTTTCCATCTTCAATCATGTAGGCTTCAGACGCTGAGAAAACAAATTTACCTGACGTGATGTCCACCTGACCGCCACCAAAGTTTGGCGCATACAAGCCTTTCTTCACCGTTGAGATGATCTCTTCAGGAGAGTGCTCACCTGGCAACATATAGGTGTTCGTCATACGAGGCATAGGAAGATGCGCGTAGGACTCACGACGACCATTGCCCGTCGGTGCCACATTCATAAGACGCGCATTCAGCTTATCTTGCATGTAGCCTTTTAGCTTTCCATTCTCAATCAGAGTGTTGTATTGGCCGCTGACCCCTTCATCATCGACATTGAGCGAGCCACGAAGATCTTTCAGCGTCCCATCATCCACAATTGTGCAGTGCTTCGACGTGACCATCTCGCCAATCTTTCCAGAAAACACCGAAGACTCTTTACGGTTGAAGTCACCCTCAAGACCATGTCCTACCGCTTCGTGCAGCAACACACCAGGCCAACCAGAACCAAGAACAACCGGCATGGCGCCAGCAGGGGCCGCAACTGCTTCAAGGTTCACTAAAGCCTGACGGATCGCTTCATCGGCAAATTGATAGGCGATTTGTGCGCCTTCACTGCCTGATAAGAAGAAGTCGTAACCAAAACGGCCACCACCACCTGAGCTGCCTCGCTCACGACGATCGCCTTTCTGGGCGAGAACACTGATTGATAAGCGCACAAGTGGACGAGTGTCACCCGCGTAAGTGCCATCAGTCGCGGCAACCAACATATTTTCATGCACACCGCTAAGACTGACTGAGACTTCCTGAATCAAAGGCTCTTTAGTACGTATATACGCGTCCAGCTCTTTCAAAAGCTCAGTCTTTTGCTGTTTCTTCCAGCTTTCTAGCGGATTGACCGCGGCATAATAGGCTTGATTATCATGACGGCTGAATGTTTTTACTTTGGCACTTTGCCCTTGCTGCGCTATACCGCGAGCTGCGATAGCACTTTGATTTAGACCATCAAGTTGAATTTGATCCGAGTAAGCAAAACCCGTCTTTTCACCTGAGACAGCACGAACACCAACACCACAGTCGATATTGAATGAGCCATCTTTAATGATGCTGTCTTCTAAGACCAAAGATTCATGCCAGCTAGATTGAAAATAGATGTCCGCATAGTCGATTTGGCGAGTAGCAATACTGGCTAACGTATCTGAAATATTCTGTTCTGTTAAACCCGTTGGTGCTAATAATGCAGCTTCGATTTGGTTTAGGCTCATAATCTACTCTTAATTATTTTTAAATTGGTTTTCAAACCGAGTGTGCGACGCCACTGGCATAGTTTTTCGAATTTCTTCAACCTGATGCAAGTCGATATCAGCGATACCACTACTCTGGTTGTCTTCTAAGTCTAGAACGACCTCACCCCATGGGCTGACTATCATGGAGTGCCCCCAGGTTTCTCGACCGCATGGATGGCGGCCAACTTGATTAACGGCGACAACCCAAGATTGTGTCTCTATCGCTCGAGAACGCAATAGCGTTTCCCAGTGAGCTTTGCCTGTCACTGCAGTAAATGCCGCTGGAACAATGAGGATCTGAGCTCCACGCTTTACTAATTCAGAATACAGGTGAGGAAAGCGAACATCATAACAGATAGAGAGACCGAGTTTCCCAAATGGTGTCTCGGCAACCACAATATCGCGCCCTGCACTAAATGTTTCAGACTCACGATAACGCTGATGAGAGTCTTGCACATCCACATCAAACATATGAAGTTTGTCGTAGTGGGAAACAATATCGCCACCGCTATTGATGACAAGGCTAGTCGTGCTGACCTCGCCTTCTTCTGTGCGAATAGGCAGGCTTCCAACGACTAACCATACCTGACTCTCTCGAGCGATGTGACATAACTCTGTTTGTATCGGCCCTATGGACAAGGGTTCGGCGTGTTGATGGTAGTCTTTTCGACTGCCAAAGATAAGGGCATTTTCAGGGGTGACAACCCATGTAGCTCCTTGACTTGCGAGGTTACTCACCTCTCGCCGAATGTACGCTATATTGTCAAGCGGATCGGGCGAAGATGTCATTTGTACAATACCAACACGTTCCATGTGTTTACTCCGATTTTGCCTCTTCAATCAACTTCTCGGGCAGTTTAAACTCCCCTTTTCGCCTAGAAAGCTCACTAACGGTTGGCGAATCTAACGGGCCTTTGACGGCATAGTTAACTTGGGTAAAGACTTCTACCACCGGTGAAATAACCGTGGTGATCGCCAATACGTAAATGGCTGTCTGCGGGGTGACCGCAAACGCGGTTAAAACTGGGATTCCTGAAGTAATGTCAGGGACAAAGTTCACTTCCGCATCGACCGTTCGATCATTGAGATTAGCCAGCCCTTTAATTGTCATCTCACCCGCCACCGCATCCATCTTTATATCGTTAGTGACAAAGATACCGTCACGGACTTTGCCCGTACCAGTGATAGAGTTAAAGGCCATCCCTTTATCAAAAACGTCAGTAAAATCGAGCTGCATCTTGCGGATAATGGAGTCTAAACTGAATAGGCCAAGCAAACGGGCGGCACCACTCACATCAGAGACGATCCCTTTCCCTAGTCGGCTCTTCACATTGCCTTCTAAGGAATCCACCTGCATAGACCAAGGTGCGCCATTCCACTTCATCTGCGCCGACAAATCAAACGGTGCACGCTGTATACCGGAGCTCACACCAAAACGCTCCATTAGATCGCTATTGTTATCACCGCTCAGTTCCATGTTGTATTCGGTAAAGCTCTCAGTGTCTGTGAGTGTCCAAGCCCCATTGATGGCGAGTTTATTGGCGCCACTGGTCATTGAGATGTCTTTCCATTCAAGTTTGTTTCCTTGACGAACTAAATCGACATTGACCTTACCGACCTTATAACCTTGAAGCCAAAAGTCATCGATAGCTAAGGTTAAGTTTGGCATGCTTTGGTGGAATGTGCGATCAAAGCTCGAAATCAACGCTTCTGGCTCCGAGTCAACCGTTAAGAACGATTGGTCCTCTTCTAGCTCATCTAAAGCTGGGATATAAACATGCAAACGATCAAGCGAAACCGAGAGATCATAAGGCTCGATATAACTTGCTTCGCCGCTCGCCTCTTGACTCTCTAGCTCAAAATACCACCCTAAGTTTTTTCGACGTGCGGAAAAATCGACATCGTGCCACTCAATGCCCGCCAGTGTTAGATCGGCCACATTGATATTGATCCGCTGCGGCATTGGAATGGTTGGCGTGTTGAGTTCGTCGAGTACGGCTTTGTTCTTAGGAACAGGACGGCTCGAGATTTCAAGCCAGTTGTCTAAGTCAAATTTTTGCGTCCTAATTTGAGCATGGTGGCCAACAACAGGGCTGATTTTGAAACTGCCATTACCCACGACGAGGTTTGTTGCTGTGATCACAGGCGTTTCAGGACGGATATCAATTTCAGCTTGGTATTTTGCTCGAGGCAATAACAAGCGAGCACTGATTGATTCTTGATTCCCCGATGCTTGTAAGCGAGCTTGACCTTTCTTTTGCAGCGGCTTGCCGAGCGGATAAGGGTAATCACTCTGGACCATCTTCATATCGGCATTCAGATCAATTTGATAGGTGAAGCCAACATCATTAAGTTGAATGTTAATAGAAGACTGCCAAGGCGCGTGCCCTGAAATATCTTGTGTCCAACGCTCGCCAATATAAGGCGCTAAAGGATCAATGTCCCAATCACCGAGTAGGTCAATACCAACGGCGTAACCTGACCCCGAGTTTTCACCAGAAAAGTCCAAAGACAATGGCTGCTTTAATAGATTCGCAGACAACCCAGCCGCTTTAACAACATCGTTATCAAACTCAATTCGGCCGCTCACATTCTCTAGCGTCATTGGCGGCGCATCAATCTCAACATGATTATCAGAGAGATCGGCAAAGCCCCACGCTCGAGCTTCTTCTCCATCGTGGAATGGAATGTAGAGTTCAAACTCAGAGTTCACTTCACCATCAATTTGAATCGCAGTCAGCGCGGCTCCCACCGAGTCGACCAATGGCGATGAAGTCATGTAATCACGAACGGCGTTTCCTTGTCCGATAGCACTCGCTTCAATTTCGATATGACCATCACTGGCCAATTTAGGGATGCGCCCTGTAATGCGTTTCCCGTGCACGTCCATCAAGGTCGCGTCACGTGAATCAAGGTACATCGCGTCGTTTTCAAAAAGCAGGTTAAGCTGTAAATCGGTAATTGGTGGCCAAGCCGTATCAAAGCTAAATTTCGCTTCTCTTAATCCGACAAGTGCTTGAAACATGCCGTTGTTATCTTGATACGGGAAATTGCCTAGCTCGCCGTACCACAACAATTTGGAGGTGCTGACCTTACCCGCTTGGATTGCCGTTGATAAGTAATCTGTCAGGCTTTGCCCTAGTGCTAACGTCGGAAGGTAACGCCATGTTTGGCTAGCGTTATATAAATCGGCCTCAGCATAAAAAGAGAGAAATGGGCTGCGTCCTTCAGGAAAATCTAGACGAAAAGCGCCCAACACCTGCAAGTCAGGAGTCGCGGCAGTGACTTTGTCCGCCCACAATGACCAACCGTCTTGCGTATTCTGCCAAACGATATCCACTTGGCCTTGTCGAATATTCAAAGGCGCTTGGAATACATCCCCATATGGAAGAACATCATCAATCAAAGACACAGAAGCTTTAGCTTGCTCTGTGTTCCCAGAAATAGAGATAGCAGCATGATGCACTTCAGGAAGTAGTCCCCATTGCGCCATGCCCGCTTCGTTCAATTCTGCCGAGTATCTTAACGATTCAATGTCAGAGCCTTTCGATACTCGAATGTCTTCCAGCTGCCCCGTAAAATCAAACTCTTCGATAAGGTTAGCGCTCTCATCAAAATCCGGCACCATTCCCACTAAAGGTCTCAGTGCAACGAGGTCTAAGTGAGACAGGTTCAATCGCCATTCGCTCGGTTGCCATTCGAAGGCAATATCTAGCTCTGGCCATTCAATTTCATCGGTTCTTATTTTAAGTGAGTGACCATTCACTACCCAGCCATTCTCACTTGGCAACAATTTGATGATGCCAGACTCAAGCATTAACAGGTGCTCTTCACTGTCATTCCAAACCAGCTCAGAGGGGTTAATGTCGACATACGCATCAATTGGGCGAGAATGATCAAGGGTAACCCAGCTACTAAAACTCACTAGTCCCTTCTCAATGCCGGTCTTTTCTTGTATTTCAGCCGGAATCCACGGGGTGACTCGAATATTGTCAGCCGCGACAAAAAACTCTCCCGAGACATCTTGCAGTGAGCCATGATCGTAAAAGTTAGCGCTTACTTGCAAGGAGTTAAACGCCGTGTCCGCAATACTGATTGTCCCTTCCGCTTTGTGCTGGTTTCCTTGGTTAAGCCAACGAAGCCTGTCGATATCGAGCTGTCGAGTACCACCGTCCACGGCTTGATAGATAATCCACGAGTCGGTCATGGTAAAATCATCAAGCTGGCGCAGTAGCAGTCTATCTAGCTTTGAGATCACGGAGTTATCATGCTCTGGAACGTTCTCTAACGTCTCATCATTTGATTCAAACAGATTCACTGAACGTATATCGAGCTTAAATTGATCGACCGTTAAATCGGTTACAATAGGCTGTAATTGGAGCAAGGATTGTATGAGATCAAATTCCACCTCTAGCGTTTGCGCTGAAAGGTGAATATTCGAATTATCAGGAAGGTCGGCCGCAAGGCCTTGTAAAGCGATTGAAGGATGAGTGTTGCGCCAAAAGCCCTTTACGCCGTCTATCTTGAACTCTATGTCAGCACTTTGGCTCACCCAAGATTGAATGTCATCTTGAAAGTGATTGAGTTTAGGTAGCGCGATGCGCAAACTCGTCACCAAGATTGCCAGTGAGACAAGCAAGGTAACGAGCAGGTATAAAGATAAACGTAGTAATCGCACTAAAGCTGAGTTCACAAGAGATCCATTACATCATGACGACATCAAATTGCTCTTGAACATACAGTGGCTCGACTTGGATGCGAACCTCTTTGCCTATAAACACTTCAAGCTCAGCCATGGCGTGTGATTCATCATCTTCCAACGACTCAGCAACCGCTGGCGATGCATACACAACAAACTTGTCGGCATCATAAGCTCGGTTAACCCGGGTAATTTCACGCAATATTTCAAAGCACACTGTCGCCACGGTTTTCACGCTGCCTCGTCCTTCACACGCAGGACAGCTCGCGCACAATATGTGCTCAATACTTTCGCGCGTTCGTTTACGCGTCATCTCAACCAAACCAAGCTGAGTAAACCCGTTGATGTTGGTTTTTACGCGATCTTTGCTCAGAGCGTTGTCTAACGAGGTAAGCACTCGCTTACGGTGTTCTTCGGAAATCATATCGATAAAGTCGATAATGATAATACCGCCTAGATTTCTTAACCTAAGCTGTCGTGCAATAGCTTGAGTGGCTTCGATATTGGTATTGAAGATGGTCTCTTCAAGGTTTCGACGCCCAACGAAGGCTCCGGTATTAATATCGACAGTCGTCATTGCCTCGGTTTGATCGATGATCAGATAGCCGCCCGACTTTAATACCACTTTACGATCCAAAGAACGTTGAATTTCGTTCTCAGTATCGTACATATCAAAGATAGGCTTATCCCCTTCATAAAGCTCAACTTTATCTGTTAATTCAGGGACATATTCGCTGGTGAACTCGAGCATGCTTTCATACTCAAGGCGAGAATCGATCATGATGTTATCAAGTTCAGTACCCACAAAGTCACGTATGATTCGCTGGGCTAACCCTAGCTCACCATAAAGTGTACTGCGGGTTTTGTACTTTGCTCGTCGCTCAGAAATCTTCGACCACAAACGCTTTAAGAAAGCAGCGTCTTGAGACAACTCTTTCTCGTCAGCGCCTTCGGCAGCAGTGCGAATAATAAACCCGCCATGCTCATCACAGTAATCAGCAACGACTTTCTTTAAACGGTTACGTTCTTTTTCGCTCTCAATACGTTGAGAAACTCCGACGTGGCTAGCCCCAGGCATGAAAACCAGGTAACGAGATGGCAAAGTAATGTCTGTGGTGAGGCGAGCACCTTTGGTGCCCAGTGGATCTTTCACGACCTGTACGACGATATCTTGGCCCTGGCGAACCAACTCAGAGATATCTCTAACTTGAAATTGCTGTTTCTCATTTTCAGCAACGCATTCAGTGTGAGGTACGATATCAGATGCGTGCAGGAAGGCAGCCTTATCCAAGCCAATATCAACAAAAGCAGCTTGCATGCCAGGTAGCACTCGGCTCACTTTGCCTTTGTAGATGTTACCAACAATGCCGCGCTTTGCTTCACGTTCAATGTGGATCTCTTGTAAGATTCCACCTTCGATCATCGCCACTCGGGTTTCACTTGGCGTGATGTTTAACAGTAATTCTGCACTCATGAGCGCACCTCAAAAATTATAATTATAAGAATTCGCGCAGTAGTTGGTCTGTTTCATAAAGTGGCAATCCAACCACAGCAAAGTAGCTTCCTTCAATTCGCGTAACGAATCGACCTCCTAGCCCTTGAATGCCATAGCTGCCCGCTTTATCGCATGGTTCACCAGTTTGCCAATATTGTTCTATTTCTTTTTCCGACAAAGGCTTAAACCACACATTGGTCGACACAACAACCGAATGATGTTTTTGTTCTGATATTACCGTCACCGCAGTTAGCACTTGATGGCAGCTATCGGAAAGCTGCATGAGCATCTGTTTTGCATCGGCCAGATCCTGAGGCTTTTCTAATACATTATTGCCAATAACAACGATGGTATCAGAGCCTAATACAATACTTTTGCCCTCAAGGCTTGAAAGTCCTGCTCTCGCTTTATCAAATGAGAGTCGCTTAACATATTGTTCTGGTGATTCGTCAGCTAAACATTTTTCTTCAACGTCAGTAACGATCACTTGAAAATCATAGCCTAGTTGAGACAACAGCTCTTTGCGCCTTGGCGAACCAGACGCTAATACCAACGGTGATTTCATTATTTTATTTGCCAGTGGCGTCGGACTCGACGCATTAATAGGAACATCCATGGCCACAATATGCAGTTTATCAGACCGCTCCACAATGAGAGGGGATTAAACGCAATATCTTGTATCAAAAACTCGCCAAAAAAGATCAGTCCTTCTAAGCCGATCGATAACAGCGCAATAATGATCGCTTGCTGCCATAGCGCCATGTTTCTAAGTACGAGAAAGTTGATGGCGACCACATAAATAATGATCGAGAGCATCATGCCCCGAATACCCAATGTTGAACCGAGCAACAGATCCCAGAGCAATCCCAGGATGAGCGCTGTCCCTACATTCACTCGATGAGGTAAGGCGAGCACCCAATAACACAACACCAACAATAGCCAAGCGGGTCGGACAAGATCCAACATGCCCGGCCAAGGGATCGTTTGCAGAACAAGAGCAATCAGAAATGACGTCATGATCACCAATCGACTAGAGAGCACTCTATTGGCCATCATCTATCTCCTCTTCCAATTCTTCTGGATCCGCTTGCATTGCTTTTTCAACTCTCGATTCATTCGGCCAAATCAACAACAGATATCTTAGTCGATCAAATTCCACCACCAATTCAGCACTAATGGCGGCAAATTCACGCTGGGTATCTCGATCCACACTGGATACATGGGCCACTGGGTAACCTTCTGGGTACACGCCACCCAGGCCAGATGTCACGAGAAGATCACCTTCCACGATATCGGTACTTGTTGGTATATGCTCTAGCTGAATATGGTCAATGTCACCCGTACCTGATGCAATAACGCGGATGTCATTGCGTATAACCTGTACCGGAATAGCGCTATTGCTGTCGGTTAGCAAAAGAACTCGACTGTTATGCGCCGCAACAAACGTTACCTGACCCACAATACCAAATTCATTGGTCACAGGTTGTCCGACATAAACGCCGTCAATTCGGCCTTTATCGATCACGACCTGACGTCGGTACGGTGTGGTATCGACGGCCATTACCTCAGTAACAACCTTACGTTCATCACGCACAAAAGAGGAATCGAGTAGTTTTCGTAACCTGTTGTTCTCTTCTTTATATTGATCAAGAAGTAACAGATCATTTTTTAGTTTCAGAACTTCTCTCTTCAGCACTCGGCTAGAGTCGAGTAAGGCAGTTCGAGTATTGAAGTTGTCGTAGAAGCCATCAAACATAACGCGTGGCATATCCGCCGCGTACTGGATCGGAGCAACTAAGCTATTTAAAAAATATCGGACGCTTGAAAATGCACCTAAACGACTATCAGCCAGCATAAGGCTGGCTGATAAAGTAACCGCTAAAAATAGGCGAAATTGAAGTGAAGGCCCTCTGCCAAATATCGGCTTCATGATATAGAGATCCTAATTTTCGCTTTACTGGTCTAACGCTACAAAAATAGGATGTGCGTTAAGACCAAATAAACGTTTTACTCTTCGCTAAATAGATCGCCACCGTGCATGTCGATCATCTCAAGGGCTTTACCGCCGCCAAGAGCTACACAGGTCAATGGATTTTCAGCCACAACAACAGGAATGCCTGTTTCTTCAGTCAGCAAACGATCCAGATCTTTCAGCAATGCACCACCGCCAGTCAGAACCATACCGTTTTCTGAGATATCTGAAGCAAGCTCTGGTGGGCACTGCTCTAGTGCAACCATGACCGCTGAAACGATACCTGTTAGAGGCTCTTGAAGTGCTTCTAAGATCTCGTTTGAGTTTAGGCTAAAGCTACGAGGCACACCTTCTGCCAGGTTACGGCCACGCACTTCAATCTCTTCTACTTCATCACCAGGATACGCAGAACCAATCTCATGCTTGATCTTCTCAGCGGTTGCTTCACCGATTAAGCTGCCGTAGTTACGACGAACATAGTTGATAATCGCTTCATCAAAGCGGTCACCACCGATACGAACAGATGAAGAGTACACCACACCATTCAGTGAGATAACGGCAACTTCTGTGGTACCACCACCGATATCAACAACCATCGAACCCGTTGGCTCAGAGACACGTAGGCCAGCACCAATTGCAGCAGCCATTGGTTCATCGATAAGGTAAACCTCACGAGCGCCAGCGCCTAAAGCGGATTCACGAATTGCACGACGCTCAACCTGTGTTGAACCACAAGGTACACAAACCAAAACGCGAGGACTTGGTTTAAGCACACTGTTGTCGTGAACTTGTTTAATGAAATGTTGTAACATTTTTTCAGTTACATAGAAGTCGGCTATTACGCCATCTTTCATTGGGCGAATTGCGGAAATATTACCAGGTGTACGACCTAGCATTTGCTTTGCGGCATGACCGACTGCTGCAACACTTTTTCCTGAGCGTGCGCGATCTTGACGAATAGCAACAACAGAAGGCTCGTCTAGAACGATCCCTTGTCCTTTAACATATATAAGAGTGTTGGCTGTACCTAAATCGATGGATAGGTCGTTAGAAAACATGCCACGAAGTTTTTTAAACATATTCTTCGTTCGTCCTGCAAGAATTAGAAGATAAAAATTGCACTAAATGTACCAATGCCTTGCCACATCGGCAAGGCATTGAGGTATAAACATGGACCAAAATCCGCTATTTCTAACAGTTTCCTTACTTAACGCATGAAATGATGATAATTACTGCCCCGTTAAACCTGATTCTCCTCGATAAATGACCCGATCATTACCACGATGAATTCCAAAGGTGACAACTGTTGATGGATCTTCTTCATCTGAGTCTTCCCCATCCCAATTGTAACGAAGCCATGACAATCCATTATCACCACCACTACAATCGTCACTCTCACTATTGGTTCCATCGGTGCTATGAAGCGTTAGCCAATATCGTATCTGTTCACGAGCCGAAGCGTTTTGACTGGCGGAAAGTGTTTGTGACTCGCCGAACTCCACAGTGTCGCTCCCTGTGAGAATGGCATTACCTGTAAGGTCTGACCAAATCACTTGATGGCAATAGTCAGTGCCATCAAAATTGGTACTGCTGTCATCGGTATTGGCGATGAATCGACTGCCATTCCAATATTCAACCGTCAATGGAACCGTAATGTTGACTCCTTGATTCCCACCAACATCATTTAGGTTAATTCGACCGAAGCGGATATCCGGTTGATCAGTAAGAACTGCACCATCGGTGGTGTAAGCAATAGGATCGATATTCGTCACTGAGACTGTTCCATCAATAGTGATGGTTGAATCTTCAATGGCTTCTGCCGCATTGAAAGGGCCATCAGGAGCAAAGCTCACCTGCTTAGCCCAACAAATACTATCGGAACAATCATTTGCTTTAGCATTAGTGAATGTTCCTAGTGAGCTTCCACTCGTTAAATTCCAATCGTAGGTAGAAAAATCAGGAGAAACAAAACGAGTTGCGAACCCGCTATCTTCGAACAAATTAAATTGCGCCTGCAAACTATCGGCATAATTACTATTGCTATAGTTTTCTACGGCTTCTCCTGCGTTGTTTAACGCTTCTACATCGAACTCTACACCATCAAATGGTTGCCCCATATACACATGCGGCATTGAGCCAGGGTAGTCCCAGCGAGTGTCAATTACGTTAAAGAAAGCAGGATAAAAACGCCCTACATTTCTATATCCCTGGTTGATGTCCATACCGAGATACGTCGATTGTGTATCCACCAACAAACGAACACTCCCCACTTCATCCCAACTTAAAGCATCGAAGTCGTAATAATCACCATCTGCGGATTTGTCGTTATGGTTTCTAATCAACACACCGGAGAGCGCTCCGTCACTCCCTCCTGATGGGGTATCTACTTGATGAGTCATTTCAACGATGGCACTTGGCGCTGCGGTGACAAAAAAGTTTTGCGTAACAGTAGCATTGCAGTAACCAGACGTTTCAATCGGATCGATTGCAGTGACATCTTGCCAAATTATAGGCCTCACAGTTGTCGCGAAAGAAGTTCCAGACGCCTGATATCTTGTGCTCGTGGAATCGGTAGCATTACCGCTAATATCATCATCTGAGCATATTGCAAAAGTCCACGGCCTAGATTGAACGGTTTGGCTGCCACTAAACGTTTTGCAGATTGGATCTCCATTTTCATCATTAATACACTGCTCGCCAGAAAGCGAATACGATATTTCGCCCGATTCCGGATAGATAAGCCCAGATGATGCAACCACTTCTCCATTCACTAACTCGAAATTAGTGCTGAAGTTAGCCGTTCCTGTAGTAGGAGAGTCAACCCAATCATCATTGGAATTGAGCAAAGAAATAGCGGCGCTGTTTGCAGGCGAACTCGGAGAACTATAAATAACAGCAGATAAGTCTAACGTCTTAACGCCCGTGTAATCTGTAGAGCTTATCGGGCTTCCATTAGAGCTGCACTCCATTGGGCGTATTGTAAAAGATTGAGACTTTCCAGCTATTACTTGCAGAGGGTTGGCACTTAACTCATATAAATAAGGGACAAACTCATAGCTTCCAGAATCATCGTAATTCTCACCATCTATTGTTGCTGCCGCTGTCGCTGTGATATTGCTGACTTGGGTATAGGATAAATCGAAATTAGCAATACCAGCACTGGCCGCCACGGTGACATCGCTTTGACCCGAAACCGATAAAGTAACATCACCACTGTATGTCGAGTAAACGACACCGTCTTTGTATACCGTTGCTATTAGTGAAATGTCATCACAGGTCAGAGCGATGTCTATAGGAGGTGTTAACACTATTTCATAAGTTGAAGAAGGAGGCGGGGTTAAGCAGGCACCTTCACCAATGACTTGAGAACCGGAGACATTAAAAATGAGATTATTAGTTGTAATAGCACCACGAACAATCGCTAAATTGGTAAATTCAACCTTATCAGCTAGGATTTGTGCAATAACATCGCTGCCATCTTGAGCCCTAAAAGTTAGCTCAGCATCAGGGCCATAGAATATGAGGTCTCGAGTTCCGTCAACATCATAAAATGGAACGGCATTTGAATGTGAATAGCTGTCTTCTATAATAATGACAACTCCCGTTTCAACCGAAAAAGTAGCGCCCGAACCGCTGTAACTAAATTCTCCAAACGTATAACTAGAATTCGCTTCAAAGTAACTATAAACAGCACCATCAGAAACGTACTCTTCAATGCTTATTCCGTAAATTCCAGCCTTAGCTTCAAAAACGGTCTGAATACTCTGACCATAGGCACTAACTGTCAACGACTCTAAGGATTCTTTAATTGTTAATACGCGCTGCCCTCCAATCGTTTCCGTTTCGCACTCAGACAAACCTGAGCAAATCGAATCAAAATTATCATTGCTAACGGTTAACTCTAGTGTTCCCCATGTCGGTGCCACACTAAGGGGAGTATCAGCTAAAGGAGGCGTAGAGCCAGTCTTCAAGACACAGTCCACTGTCCCCTGAGATGTCACACAACTCTCTGCTAAATGATACTCACTGTTATTATTCTCTGTTCCTTCAAATGCAACAACAAGTTCACTGCCAGATAAATAGGCACTTTCAAATTCTTCTGACCAGCCCTCTATTGTTATACCTGAACTGCGTAAATTCAATTCACCATCATTTTTCCAGCTCTGCACAGGCTCAGGGAAGTAAGTACAAAGATCCAATTCCAGTTCATGACTTTCAAACGCAAAATAGCCAATCTCTTCTGGTACATGGGTTCTATCACTCGAGTCTTCATCGATAACAACACTAAAATTATCTTCATCAATTTGGCAACGCCTTGTCCAGCCACCATCTTGTCCTGCTCGTTGTTGCTTTTTGGCAATAACACCATCGATAGCCTCTAAGTCAGTTTCTTCGAAATCATTACACGCCTTGTTTAACGGGAAATTTGTTCCTTGCCTTGGTTTAGAGAAATCTTTACTGAATTCGATCTTATAGCCTTGAACCAAGAGTCCATCTTCTTCATCTGTTGCTAAGAACGCAATCCTTTCATTGTTATAATTGCCACTACCAGTATTGGAAAGCTCTAAATAGAGTCGAACTTGCTGGTTTCTATCACTCTCACTATTTGAGTAGACTTTGCCGGATGTTTGCCATTGAGTGCCATTATTTCTGGTTTGAATTTGGTGAAGAACAACAGGATCGTCAAAATCAGATTGTCGACCAAAGTCTGAAAACGGGACAATTGCCACACCATTGTCACTATCTGTTGCTGATTTAGTAATATCTGTATCCACGTACCCAGCAATCACTTCATGTCCATCAAAATCAGCGACACCCGGCTCAATGATCAAATAGCTAATCTCAGTCATAGCGACTGTGTTGGGAGGAATATAATCATCATCAGCATAATCCACAGATGCCACAGCTGTATTAACAATGACTGAAGTGGATTGAGATGTTGGAATAGATGAAATAAATAAGGTTGCAGGCTTCTCATCATCAGGGGAAACGGAGTCGACCGTTGGCATAACAAAAACCAAGGGTGCAAAATTGTAATCTTTGGTGAAATCGATCGTACACGGCATTGATGCACACTGTTTCGTACCAAATTCAAACTGGGCATCATTGGAGTATGTTGGCGGGGAAACATCTTCCTCAAAACAGTCGAGCGCATCTAACCCAACGCCTGTGCCAGTAATTGTTCCATTCTTAAGATCAGCATCTTTACTTTCTTGCCACACTTTACTGCCATTAACCACCCAGTAATAATGTGCACGACTGATGCTGTTTCCTTGCCCCCTCTCTACTTCAACCCTCAACTTATAACTTTGCCCAGTCGCTAGACTTTGTTCATTAAATACATAGTCCGAACCTGATTTCTCTTCTTGGGTGTACCACAATGTATCGCTTTCATTTCCACCTGAAAATACGACATCTTGGTAGCTTGTTGAGCCAACAACATCAAACTCAACTGCAAAATCTTGATTATTACCGTTTATCGCACACGTTGCTGGGGAAGGTGCAGGATTAACACCATTGATAGTCCCACTCGCATCTATTAAAAGCTCATTTGTCGTAATAGTTCCGTTAACTATACCTCCATCAATTTTGAGATACTGATTAGAAAAAATATGTGCATTGACTGTAGAACCTTGGATGGTTGCATCGCCAGTCGTAATGATGACTAGATTATTAGGGTCCCCTCCAGGATTAATATTGGCACCACTTTGAACCGTAAAAGTCCCTGTATAAAGAGTTGTTGGGGCAGTAAGCGTTAAAGTCTTACCATCAAGCTTAGTTTCACCACTAACCTCATAAACTGAGCCAACTGCATCACCGTCTCTAGGCAGAGTGATATTGCCATTAATGCTAATAGTAATTGCATCAGAAGGTGTATTAAAGTTAGGATTTTCGCCTAATCTAATGTCTTCAGCTGTTTTACATTTTTTACTATCACAACTACCTTTGTTCGTTTCTATTTTCTTATAGCCGAGTTTTTGATCTCCACTGAGTGTGGTAATTTGGGTTCCACTTTTTATCTCAACTTTTGGCTCAAGACTTCCCCATGTTTGAGCTGCCGTTTGAGGTAAGTTATCATCAGAAACAGGGAAGCGAGCCTCTGCAAACACATAAGTGCTGCATAATATTAATACAAACCATGCGACAATATTGTTCATGCATTTCATAAACATAGCTACTCCTTCACCCAAACTTCTTGCATACGCTGCACATGGTTAATGCCCGTTCCACAAATTGCGGTGCTTTCAACTTTGTAGAAATCCTCATCATCCAATGTCCCTAATGAACTGCACACCGTACTCACCTCTGAACAGTTAGCTTGTTGAGAAGCTAAAGCCAGCAAGGCATTTTGAATATCGCTTGGCATTGGCGACGTACAATTCGACGAAACCGCGGCAGATGCATTCAATGGGTACATATGAGTCAAAACAAGCTCATTCGCAGAGTGCGACAACAGCCAAGCCTGCGTGCCCAATGCATCCCTTGTTAAAGCGTCATTATTTGACCATTCCATTCTCGTTAACGCGGCACCCAAAAAGCCCATGACCACCAACACGAATATAGCGATTATGTAGACGCTACCATTTTGATTCGAAGCGGACGGTAAACGTCTTTGGCTATGGGACATTGAGCACCTGTATATCTTGCTGAAAACTGGTTGTTTCATCATCGTTCTCGAACGTCACGTCGATATGCACAACACCACCGCGCTGCAATGTTGGTGCATCATAGACAATATCACCGTCAGTGACGCTATCAGCGACTTGGGTACTGTTTCTCACAATGGCTTCACTGGTAGAGTTGAAACAGTAGCTCACCATCTCTTTATAAATATAGTGCCGATTGGCGATGGATTCACTGGCTAAGGGTTGATCCAATGTAATCGTGCTATTTGCTCCGGATAGCGCTATCGCGAGATCACTGTTCGTCAAGTCAGCTTGCTGGCTAGGATTGATGATCATAAACAGACCATCATAACTGGATGGAGGGTTTCCATCTTCGTCTCGATTGCCGACGATGAAGGAGAGACTAAGGTTGTTGGCATCAGATACGGAATAAAAACCGGAATAAATGATGGGATAGAAAGAGACGCAACGGTCTGTCGAACCGGTAACTTCAATGCTATTTGGGACAGAATGCCGAACCTCTCGCGAAATTTTTTCTAATACGAATCGAGCTTGTGTTTGTAACCGCTGTCGTTCGACCGTATCAGAGTACCCTTTCGCCCCTAATTCTAGAAACCCTGCGATCCCCAATACCAATATGCCACCAATAATGATGGTCATGATCATCTCTACGAGCGTGAACCCATTGCGTTTCATCAGTAATTCCCTCGATATCCGACAAAACTGTGACTAGCCCACTTTCCAGCTTGTATCGATAAGGTTACCTTTTTCATGCTGGTAATCGTCGATGTGTCGGTATACAAGTCAGGATCCACGTAATTAACGTCAACCGTTACAATGAAGTTTTTATACTGGTCAGACACATCACCACCAAGAACATCACTGAGATCGTATTCCGGTGTTACTCCAGCACAATCAATCGCATTGGTTCCTTTCCAACAACCAATATAGTCATCCACATCATTGAAGCCCTCAGGGTCTGTTTCACCGGTATCTGCACCTAGATTTTCATCAACAGTGCAATCATTCGAGCCATCGGCAGGTTCACCACACCGAGTCATGCCACCATCAAGATCACTATTTTCATCAAAACCACGCGCTAAAATCTGGCTGATCATGCTTTGCCCTAAAGTGACGGATCGCGTTTGGTACTGAGACGCTGCGGAACGCTCAATTTGAGGGTAAAGAAAGCTGGTGAGTGTCACCATCGCAAAGCCCATAATGACAATGGCAATGATACTTTCAATTAAAGTAAAGCCCTTAGCTAGCCTCATAGACAAACACCGCCATACACATATCCCTGAGAATTAATACAGATATTGGCGTCACTTTGCCCCGCTGTAATAACAATGCTGACTCCTGAACTGGCTGCATCCAGTGGGTTACCCAATAGATCAAACGTGATCTCAGAAATAGAAGGTGTTGAACTAAAGGTGACTTGATTAGCACTCACAATGTCACTGCGAGAGCTAAAATCACTGGCACTGCAACCACTAGAACTTCCTATACAGTTTGAATTAATCTCAACTCTGCTTCGAAGACAAAGCTCTTGAAGGTCGGGATTAGTGTCATCACTGCAGTAGTCATAAAGTTTATTAATGTTAGTTTGGATACGGTTAACTTGGACTTGACGAATAACAGAAATCATCTGTTCTTGAGCGGTAAAGGCAGAAAAGCTAGAGACACCACTGTAACGGCTGGCGGCGTAGACAGAAACGATAGATATCAGCAGTATGACAACAATGAGTTCTACAAGCGTAAAGCCCTGCTGCTTAATGAAACCTTCATCCATGATTCACCCGATTGACTGTCTAAATATTCAAACAAACTAAGTGATTCATATTATAGCAAAAAGTAGAAAAGGTATTGTATTCGGTTTATCAATTTATGACGGGATTAAAAAAGCCCGCTAATGCGGGCCTTTTTACTACCCAAATATTAATTAACAGCCGTTGTCCGTTACACCTGTAGTGTAAGCTGCTGTAACTGTGGTGCCACTTGCCTCTGTATATGTGACATAACAATTGGTACCTTTAACAGCTGTCGCACTAGATAGTGCTTCATCTTTAAATGTCATGACTAGAGAAGTGCCGTCTTCTTGAGACGTCCAATCACTTGTCAAACCTACAACCGCTTGGCCAATACCCGCGGACGTAGCTGTTGGATAGCCATAAGCCACATCTATACCATCCACACTAGATCCAGAGCTTACTGTCTCAACACCATTAATCGCAGCTTTACCATAAACAATACCCGCAGCACCATCTAACGCACCTTTCAAGCCTTGCAGCGATGATTTACGTGCATCATTCTGAAGATTCAAGAAACGAGGTGCTGCGGTAACCGCAAGAATACCTAGAATAACAATTACCACCACGAGTTCTATCAGGGTGAAACCGCCTTGTTTTTTCATGCTTAATTCTCTCTATGTGTTAAATAAATAATGCAGAATTACTGCAAGGTTACGGTCACACGACCTGTTTCAATTTCGTACACAAACTCATGAGCAGTCCCACCTTCTTGCTGCACATAAGTACAGGTGTAGTCGGTATCATTCGCTTGAGCAGAATACTTAACATTGGAATCTGTTGCAGCATTAGCCACCGTATCAACTTTTGGTGGGTTTTGTAATAAATTATCCATTAAATCAATGCAATGTTGATCTGTTAGAGCGCTAGGAAATGCACCATTACCCTCATTCAAAGAAAACGGGTAGCCATCACGAAAGCCAGTTTCAACATTGGCACTTGTTTTTGAGCGAGTAAGCCAGAAATCCACACCGTCATAGTTCACGGTATTGTATTTCTCATTGCTGATCGTTTCAGACGGTCTTGCTTCCGCTTCCCACTGAGCACGCGCTGAAAGAACGCCGGTCGCGTAACCACCGGCAACCCCCTCAATACTGGCTTTCTTTGCTTCATCCGTCACGTCTAAAAAACGTGGTAAAGCGGCTACGGCTAGTAAACCCACCACTACGATGACGACAACAAGCTCTACCAACGAGAAACCAGTCTGTTTATTGTTCATTTTCACACTCACTTTATTCGTATGGCGTATTATACGGGAAATAAATTCACTTTCTATCAATAACGCGTCAAAATTTATGCTTCTGTTAGAAAGTCGACACTCACCGTAAATTTATCATTAACTAATTGAATAACAATAACTTGATTACCATCACCAGTATACCTACATTGATATTTCATATTATCAACATCGTCAACCATTCCTACCTGTGATGACTCTAATCCTCGGTTTTCTGGATACAATACCTTCAGCCAATATAAGCAATTTGCTTGCTTCTCTTGATCGATAGGCATCACCCAACCAGAACGACTCATTGTTAACATTTCACCATCTATTAGTAGTTTAGGCGGTTGTTTGTTTAACAACCACTCCTGCTTATAATAATTGGCTCGTTCTATAATTCTTTTGCTCGCAACAAGCATTGCTGTATCCGTTGCTTCTTTATCGACCTTCTGCCAAGCCAACATAAAGCTGAGCACAAGAACAACAACCAATAGAAGCCAAATAACAAATTGTGACTGTCCTTTATCCACGAACTTGTTATCCCTTCATTGCGTCTAACATTCCCCACATAGGGAGGAAAATACCAAGCGCTAGAATGAGTACCATGCCAGCGACGATCACCAACAGTATTGGCTCGATACGTGCCGTTAGTGTCTTAAGATCATAGTCAACTTCACGCTCGTAGAAATCCGCGACTTCCAGTAATAGCTCATCGATTCGACCAGTCTCTTCACCCACGGAGATCATCTGGATCACCAATGGAGTGAAGATATTTGCATTGATCGCCGTCGATGAAATCGTTGTACCGGCCTCAATAGCCGACTTCATTTCAAGCAACTTTCGCTCTAAAAATTTGTTATCCAACGCTTCGGCAGACAAGGCCAATGATTGGTTAAGCGGCACACCCGCCTTTAACATCAGAGCAAACGTTCTTGAAAACCTTGAAAGCTGAGCCCGATTCACAATATCGCCAACAATAGGCATCCTTAACCGAAACAAATCCCAACGCTCTCGCCCTGCAGCGGTATTTACCCATGTCTTAAACGCAAATAACAGCCCAAGTATGACCCCCACCATTAATGCCCAATAATTTACAAAAAAGTCGGACATTCCGATAAGGATTCGTGTAGGCAATGGAAGATCGACCCCAAAACGACTGAACATCGTCGCGAACTGTGGGATCACTTTAATGTTTAGGATGAACAACGCAATCAGTATGAAACCAATCACGAAGGTAGGGTAACGCATCGCGGTCTTAATTCGCTTACGCGTCTCCACTTCTTGTTCGTAATAACCCGCAAGCTGAAGCAACGCCTGATCCAAACGACCGGTATTTTCGCCCACACTGATCATAGAAACAAACAACGGACTAAACACTTTGGAATGCAACTGCATTGACCCCGACAAACTACGACCATTCGTCAATTCTGCCGCCACCTCTTCTAAGGCTTCTTTCAGTTGTTTGTTCGCGCAGTTTTGAGTCAATCCTTTCATTGAACGCAGTAAAGGGACCCCTGCCTTGGTTAAGCTATAGAGCTGACGACAAAAAATAACCAATACTTCGAGGGGAACTGCCGGCACGAATAAAGATTTTAAATCGAAATCAAAAGAGAAACCTTCACCTCCAACCGCTATCGACGTTGGAACCACACCTTTATTCATTAGCGCTTCAGCAGCTAACTCCTCAGTTGCCGCTTCCACTTGCCCCGATGTTTTACTGCCATCGAGATTTCGCCCTTGATATTGATACGTTGGCATAACTTCCCTAAATTAGGTCACTTCTCTAGATTAAAATGGCTTTACTGATGCCTGAGGCGTCACCCTCACTGAGGGCCATGACCTCATCAAGGCTTACAACCCCTTTCAATGCAAGTTCCATTGCAGAGGCCAATAGTGGTTTATAATTTTCAGAATTTCGTGCTGCTTCTGCAAAACCGACCGCATCCTCCGAACGTAAAGCATCCATCATTTCTTGTTCTAGCTCTAGCATCTCAAACACACCAATACGGCCACGATATCCTGTTAAATTACAGTTTTGACACCCGCTACCCCGTGAGAAAACAGCATCAACCTGATTTGGGAAGCGAACCGATAGCCATTGTTTTCTAGACTCATCAATGTCTTCTTCCACTTTACAATCCGTACAGACTTTACGTACAAGACGCTGTGCAACAACCGCACGCACTGCACTCGCGACTAGGTAACCTGGAGCGCCCATATCCATCATTCTCAGAGCACTGTCTACCGCATCATTGGTATGTAATGTACTTAATACTAAGTGACCCGTCAGTGCTGCTCTCAAACCAATTTCTACCGTTTCTTGGTCACGCATTTCCCCCACAAGGATGATGTCTGGATCTTGACGAAGGAAGGTTCTTAATATGGTGGAAAAATCGAGATCGATCTTTGGGTTAACTTGCACCTGATTGACTCGTGGCAATCGATATTCAACCGGGTCTTCAGCGGTGATTATTTTCTTGCCTGGTTCATTCAATTCAGACAATGCACCGTACAGAGTGGTGGTTTTACCTGAGCCCGTTGGCCCAGTAACCAAAATCATACCGTGTGGCCTTTTTAGCTGTTTTCGCAGCTTGGCTAACAAATCGGCAGGTAAACCGGACTCTTCTAACTTTCTTACGCCGGACGATTGATTCAGCAAACGCATTACCACAGATTCGCCGTACTGGACTGGCATCGTTGACATACGTATATCAACCGACTGCCCCTTAGTTCGAATATTAAAGCGTCCATCTTGAGGCAGACGCTTCTCAGAAATATCCAGATTCGCCATCAGCTTTAAGCGTAAAACCAATGCAGAAGCAATATTCACCTCATTAAGCAAGGTTTCATGCAGCACGCCATCAATTCGCTGACGTAAACGAAGTACATTAGAGTCAGGTTCAATATGGATATCTGATGCGCCCATTTGAACGGCATCTTCAAACAACGAGTTGATCAGCTTAACGACGGTAACTTCATCGCTATCCGTCCCATCATCGAGAACGTTAATATCAAAGGCGTCATTGACTTGGTGCTCGGCTTGAAGCTGCTCAGCAAAAGAAGCGATCTCTTTGGTTCGGCGATAGTACCGATCAAAGCCTTCAACCAACTGGCTTTCAGGTGCAATAACAAACTCTAAGCCAAATTTTGGCAACTGACCCAATAGGGCTTCCTGCGCAAACAGGTCGGCTGGATCACTCATTGCAATTCTCACCGTGTCACCATTTCGAGAGATCACAAGCGCTCTTAAGCGGCGGGCATGTACTTCAGGTAACAGTTGAACCGCATCAACATCAACATTGGCGCGACTAATATCAATGAGTGGTAACGCCAACTGTTGAGACAAAAACGTCAGCATTTGATGCTCTGACAAGAAGCCAAGCTCAATCAGCATTGCGCCCATTTTTCTGCCTGTACTCTTCTGAGCAGCTAACGCTTGTTCAATTTGTGATTCAGTGACAATCCCCTCTTCAACCAACAAATCACCGAGACGTTTCCGAAGTTTAATTTGCAAGATTGTTCTCCTCTGACGCAGTGTTATCGATGTTGGTTGTATTCGGTTCCAGTGTGGAAAGCAGCTTTAATCGCTCTCGAACAAAGATTTGAGATTGTCTTGAAAGACCTACTTTGGTCAGCGCTTTCTCATAAGCCGCAGAGGCTGATGACATGTCTGCATTTCTCTCTTGCTGAATCGCTAAGCCTAACCACCAGCGAGCATTGGATTCATCGACATTGACAAGCTGCTGATAGGTTTCAAGTGCAATATCATCTAAATCATTTTTCTGAGCCAACGCTGCCCTCAATGACAGATATTCCACGGTTGGGGTATGACTCAAATGCATTAATGGCGTGAGTGCGGCTTCTGGCTGCTGTTCTTTAATCAATAACTTAGCCAATGCAACTCTCAGCACTTCACTATCATTATCAATCTTGATGCCCTCTTGAAGAACTTCAAACGCTCGGCGCGGATCGCCTTTGCCATAATATAGAGCAGCAAGTTGCTGACGAACACTTTCATCGGTTGGGTCGTAACGTAATGCCTCGCGGTAGCTGCTTAACGCTTCATCAATGTTGTTGCTATCAATTGCCTTACGCGCGCGTTGCTCCGCTTTTTGGGCTAATTGCTTAGGCGTCAATTCAACCTGCTCAATGATGACGGTATTACTTGTTGAGTTAGAAGATGCGACTCGAACGTTTGATTCTGTTGTCGGTTTTAGCTCTGATGACTTAGCGCTATTGGCCAGTAGAATTGTTGAACTCGAGGACAGTGCCGTGTTCGAATTCGTTAACTTTGGTTCAACTTTCTTAGAACTAGCGAGAGTCGTTGCTGGAACCACCGTTTCAGATTGGTTCACTTTTACGGTATTAACTTTGGGCTGAGGGGTGACCTTACTTTTCGCTGAGGCGGTATCGTTTTCATCACTCCGACTCAGCGACGGATAAGACGGATAGATAGTCACTTGCTGGATTGAATCACTCGTTGTTTTTAATTCGGCTTCTTTTTCTGCAACGTTGATTGTGATTTCATCGGTAAGTGCTTTATCAGTCGATGTCTCAACATCAGAAATAACTAAGGGCTTGGGAAGAATGGTTTGTTCAACGACCGCTGATTGCTGGGAAACGGCCCATCCGCCAATCGCTAAACTCAGTGAAAAGCCTCCGATTAGCCAAGCAAGGACAGGACGAGATTTCACTTTCTCTACCTGAGCTTTTTCAATCTTAACGTTTGCGCCTTGCTCTTTTTGAGACAGCTCAGACAGCGCTTGATTGATATGACTCATGAATGACTCCATCCCCATAAAAATGGGGCTTTAAATTTCGGTTTACAGCTATCAACGGTATCGTAAATAGCATTGTAAGTGTGCTGACTGTTCACTTTGAGAGCCGATGTTCCAAATGCAAGAATTAACGCCTTATGGCAAATCTGATTGATCAAGCGTGGATTCCCATGGCTTGCCCTCCAGATTGATTTCTTGAGCGATAAACTAAAAACACTGTCGCTACCGCCACTTTTCGCTAATCGGCTATTAATATAGGCAACACTTTCATCTAGCGATAAGGTTCTTAATCGAGCATTAAAGGTTATCCGTTGGCGAAACTGTCTTAAATGATGCTGCGACAACCGCTCATCCAACTCAGGCTGCCCAATGAGAACAATATTCAGCAATTTTGCGTGCTCTGTTTCTAGGTTTCCAAATAAACGTAAGACTTCTAGCGCTTCATCTGACAACGCCTGCGCCTCATCAACAATCACTACCGTCTGCTTTCCTGACTTCGACAGCTCGATAAGCCTTGCTTGAATCTTATCGACGATGGATAACGAAGAGTGAACCTCCAAGCCCAGCTCATTGGCAACAGCCTGCCTCAGCTCCTCACCACTTAGTACTGGGTTAGGTAAATAGACCAGCTCCACGTTATCTTGCAGGTGATTAATCAACATGCGGCAAACCATGGTTTTTCCTGAGCCGACTTCCCCCGTCACCTTAATCACGCCTTCTCCCATTTTCAGAGCAGAAGTCACCATTTGAATAGCCTCAAAATGGGGTTCTAACCCTAAAAAAAGCCCAGTATTTGGAGTGAGATGAAATGGATACTGACTAAAACCAAAATGCTCTAGGTACATTATCTGTTCAATTCCAACCGCCTAATAAAACCCACCCTCAACAGCGTACTATTGAGCGTCAGGGAACCACTCTTGCAAGATATCACGTGAGCGTTCTAGCTCTTTTTGCCACGTGTTCACACCAACAACGGTTGGCCTTAATAAGATCACCAATTCCGTTTTCTGCGTCAGCTCGGTCGTATTTCTAAATAAGTGCCCCAGTGCTGGAATATCACCAAAGAATGGAACCTTAGACACCTGCTCATAAGAATTTGATTTCATCAATCCGCCAATGACAACCACATCGCCATCACGTGCTCGTATGATTGAATCCGATTCACGAATGGAGCTCTGCGCTAGAGGTAAGCTTATCGTTGTATCTCCGTAACCAATCTCTTTCACCTGCTCGGTTACATCAATAACCGCAGGGTGAACATGCAGTAAGACATTGCCTTCATCATCAATTTGTGGGGTTACATCTAATGAAATACCCGAGAAAAATGGCGTAAGTTCTACTTCTGGTGACGCTTCAGAGTTATCTCCACTACCGACCACACTCGAAAAGTCCGTCACGTAATACTCATCAGTACCAACTTTAATAACGGCTTTTTGGTTATTCGCAGCTGTCACCCGAGGGCTTGATAGGACATTAAGATCGCCTTGAGTGTCCATAAAACTCAACACAGCGTCAAAGCTGCCATCAGAAATCGTTACGTTCGTCTGCCCACCTAATAAGCTGCCAATCGAGTCAAGCCCAGGTAGTGCTGCCGCGCCAAGTCGGTCAACTATGACTTTGCCATCACCCATCGAAATATTTGACCAGTTTATTCCTTGTTGATAGCCGTCATTCAGTGTCACCTCTAGAATTTTGGCTTCTAAGATAACCTGACGTTGTAAACGCTCTTGTGAGACGCCAAGGAAATGCCGAACTTCACGAATTGCATCTGGGTAAGCCCTAACGGTTATCACACTTGCTTGAGGTGTCACAACCACACTTTGTCCATCACCAGTGCCGATTAACTGAGACACTGCCGTCACCAATTGAGGCCAAAAATCGCTTTCGCTGATGGTTTCAATCTCAGTACCGCCTTTAGAGGTGGTGCTTGAGGAACCTGAAGAGTTAGACGACGAACTTGACGATGACGAAGAAGAGGATGAAGAGCTGTTGTCCGTATTCGTAATGGTGCCCGTCGTAATGGAGGTTAATGAACGGCCTTTTCTCTGCATTTGAAGGTAATCAACCGGAATCGTAACGGTGCGTATTCCAGCAGGGAAGACTTGAATAACCTTACCCGTGCGCTGCACTTCATAACCATACATATCCTGAACAACGGAAAGTACCTCATCCAAAGTAACATCCGACAAATTCACGGTGATGTTCCCTTCAACAGCAGGGTGAATAGCGGCGCTGTAGTCTGTGCCTTTAACAAGACTCGCAAAGAAGATTCGTGCTTCAATACCATCCGCCTTCACTCTAAAACGCTTCACATTTTGTGTCGCAGAGAGACTTACCCCATCAATATTCGGCATAAGATCTTGCTGCACCGACTCTGGAAGTTCGTTCAGTTTCAAGCTATTGGCTTCATTGATCGCTTCATTAAGTGCGGATTTCACTTCAACAGGGTCACTATGCCCCATAGAGCATCCCGCAAGGGTAAGAGTGGCAATGGAAAGTACGATTTTACGCATAGAATTATTCATACCTTAATTCTTAATGTCTAACGAGAAAAGCTCTAGAGTCCAGAGCTTACTTCCGCGTGCTAAAATTACATTTTCATCTGAAATTTGGCGAACTTGATAGCCATTCATTTTATCTCCCTTCGTAACGACACGATCGTTCAGAACGGCGTTACAACGACCTAGTTGATCACAGGCAATGCTTTTTAGTGTCGGGACTTTGTACACAACCCGTTTAGGTGCTGTAGATTTACTTTCTTCAGACTTCACCCACCCTAATGGCGCGGTAGGATCCTTGGTTTCTTTCTCAATCTGTTCAGCATGAATACTCCAACTGAACGCAATAAGGCACAGCCAAATGAAGCGCACTTTCATCTTTAACTAGCCTCCAATAAACTCTTTACGGGCACCCAAAGTGTAGACTTCCATAATCAACCTTGCTTTAGGGTACTCTTCAACCTGATATTTAAAGCTTCGCCAGTAGTACTTGGCAGACATTGCTTCCAATGCTTGTAAGTAATCAAGAATATCAAAATAGCGACCTGTCACTTCGATTCTCACAGGGTGCAGATAATACCCCGTGTCTTGGGATTGTTTTTTGACGATGGACTCAGCCCCAAGCGTTTCAAGCGACACGAGGTTCAACTTTGTGCTCTGTGATAGCACTTCCTCTAACAACAAGGTCATTTGTGTTGGAGAAATCAGCGTATCAATAACACCAGAGAGCTCATGTGAAAGATCTTGGCTCTGCTTTAAGAGCTTTTTCAGCTCAATATCAATATCTTTGTCGGGATCTTTTTTCAATTTGGCCGTTAACACCAGGATCTCACCCTGAAGCCTTTGGGTATCGGCTTTCGAGATAACGATTTGTTGACTCAACTGGCTGCTTCTCTTCATCACAGGCTCTAACACAAAGGTGAAAACCAACAAAGCGATGACAACAAAACCACCAATTGATATCAGCCATTTCTCACGGCCTGAAAGCTGCTCAAACTTGCTATTCAATTGAGAAACATTCAGTTTCATCGTTTTACTTCCCTCTGTGTCAGTAGCTCGAATGTAATAATGTCTTGATCATTCCTGCCAATCTTTAACTTCTCAAAGGTTCTTCCAACCAAATTAAGCTCTTGTCGAAACTGATTGACCCAGTTTGGCACTGCTTGAGCATTTCTCGCTAATCCATACAAATTCAATTGTTGATTTTCAATTTGGATAGACACCAATGAGATATCATCTCGCCCCAACGTCGCCAATGAGCTCATCACCCCAGAATAACCCTGCCTTTGAGATTGGTCGTAATCACCAATAGCTTGCAAAGAATCTCGATGGGATTGAATCTCTAACTTTAAACGTGCAGCGGCGGCAACTTTTTCAGGGGATGGAGTATGGCGTTCAAGTTGCTTTTTTAAATCAGAAGATTGCGTGGTAAGTACTTTAACTTGTTGTTTATGTACATTGAGATCGACCTGTAACTGCTGGGATCGATAATGATAGAAGCCACTGGCTAGTAACAAAATAGAGGCAATCGCAATCCAAGAAGCCGCGACATTTTGAAAAGTAAAATGCTGTTTCTTTGGTCGAAGGTGTTCTGGGTATAAGTTGATATGATCAGAAGAAATGTTTGTCGCAGTAAGCGCTAATAGCTCACCCGACGTAATCGCCTCTTCAGATAACGGCTTGACCTTAACGTTCAGTCGTTCATCAAGTGCTTCCGCTAACTCCACTTGATCTTCTTCATCACAGCAGGTTAATAGCGTATGTAACGGTATGCCTTTGAGCTGAGATGAAAGGTAATCGATAGAACGCTGAAGCTCTAGCGCCATTCCATCAAGTTGCAGTGCCGAGCTGGCCGTGCCCGTCAGCGGTGCGGCAACATTACGAATCGTTCTTTGAAATACACACCGACCTTGATGGAACGCACTGATTTTATAGCTACCACGAAGACTTCTCTGGAGTAATAGATAACTCTCAATTTCAGAAAAACTGGCTCCCCAAGCATCATCTTCACTTAGGATCTCTCCCAGTACACAGTTATGTTGTTCAAGTAAGCGTGTAAGGTCGGAAACGACAGAGCGATTGATAACATACGCTTGTATTTTGTTTCCGTTGGGTAGGCTAAACGCATCGGCAACGATTTCTGTCACTTTCTCAGTGACAAGATCTTTTAATAAGAAAGGGAGAGCAACCGACCACTCTTCTTGAGGGATATTCGGTGTTTCAATCTGATAAGTTTGATAAAGGGAAGAGTTTACTACGACATTAACCACCACACCCTCAACGGAATGTGTTTTAAAGCTTGTCGCTAACGCTTGCACCCAAGTACCATTTTCTATAGGGACTTTCGACAGTGAAAGTGTCGGGTGCTGTGAAAAATAGATGGCATCTGGCTGCACTATCGCCAATAAACTGGAGTGCTCACTTTTGCTAGGTTTAAACTTTTCTATGAGTGACTTTATATTCATCCATGGATCACTTTGATTGATTGTCTGAGTCTATTTTTCGCCAACGGTTTCTTCGACCAGGCTTAATTTTTTGTGACGTAACTGTATGCACCTGTTCGTTTATTTTAGCCCATACTTGTTCTTCTGTATCAAAAAGACGCCCTTGCATCCCGTGAACACCAAGTTCCATCAATGTTTTGCGCTCAGCTTTGGTCTCAACGCCAACGGCTATCACTTTTGTTTTCCCACCGCTACAGGCACCAATGATGCTTCGGACAAATAGTTGATTTTCATCTCGTTGATCAATGCGTTTTATCAAACTTCTGTGCAACTTAAGATAATCCACATTTAAGTCTTTGAGGTAGTGGGTACTGACGATCGTACGACCAGCCTGCCCAACAATGACCTGACAACCTAGCCCAGACAGCATTCGAATGACTGGACGCATATAATCGAGATGTTTTATCAAGCGCCCTTCTACAAACTCGAAGCTAAGCTGTGATCGCGTTTTCGATGTTAATTGCAGAAGCTCACTTCTCAGCCACTTAAAATTATTCTTATCTGAAAAAGGGGTAACGTATAAGTTTACAGAATAGCATAGGTCAGAAGGGGATTCTTTCACATATGTTATTGTTTTGCTAAGCATTGCACGATCTATTTTATGCTCATATCCAACTTGCTCAATCGCTGCATTGAACCTTGATGCTTTAAGAAGTCCTTTTTCAGGGTCATCGATACGAGCAAATAGCTCTTTATGGATAAGTCGAAGCTGGTTTTGGTCAGATTGCAGGTAACAAGACTGAGCGAACACATGAAGATTTTCTGGCGTTAATGTTTGATCAAACAAGGTTCGCCAGCGAACGCTTCCACGCTCTTCTTTTTCGGCTGTTGTCTTGCTGTAACGGCTCCAGGTATTCACCCTTTGTAATTGAGCACTCTTAAGTGCAACCTCGGCCTCGTCCATAATCTTGCCTTGGCGATCCCCCTCTTTGAACTGAGTAACGCCAATATGACACCAATTATCTTTATCTAATGGTGAAGGGGGAGATAGTTTCTCGATTTGACGAACAAACCCCGCCACCATATGAGTGACTTCTTTGCTGCTTTGATGAGGTACAAAAATGGCAAAATCAGAATTGTAGTAGCGTGATATTAGGACATCAGGATAACGTTCAATAGCCCCATTTAATGCTTCCGCTAGACGAACAGTAAAATCGTCACTGGCACTTTTGCCGTTCAATGTCGTCACGTCTTCCCAGTCATCCACTCTCAGCAATAGTACTGAACCATGTGAACCACTCTCATGAAGTGCCGATTCCAGTTTACTGTCAAAAAGAACACGGTTTGCCAATCCCGTAAGCTGGTCTAAAAAGGTTTGAGTACGAATAAAGGTGTCGAATCGACTTCGTTCTTGGCGAGCATCTTGCAGTTCTTCAATCAAGCAATCGAGAGCTTCACTTGCTGTGTAAGGCCACTCTCTTAGGTCTCCTTTAGCATACTGCTCTACACGCCCAGCCAATATCATTCGCCCGCGCTCTTCAAGCAATTCAGAGCCAAGCATTTGCTCCTTTAACCACCTAACCCCTCTGATCAAACAAAATACAATCAACCCCACGGCGAGACTGATCGTCCACAACGCACCAAAGGAATCGGTATACCCCAAATAAGGTGGAACAGCTTTAAATTGAATTTGATAGCCGCTATTCCGCTCTAAAGCGTATTCACGAGCATAAAGGCGAGCAGGATCAACGCGAGATTCCGTATCTTTAAAGCGATAAACAACACCAACACTGGAGGACAGCTGCATTTCCACGATACGAGAGGCTTGTAGCATTTTAGGCATCCATCGCTGCATAGACTGCGCAGCTTCCGGATCTTCCATCTCTTTATCGATCACCGTCACGATCCCGTCAAGGTAATGATTGAGATACTCTTGCCCAATTTTCTTAAATGTAAGCGTTCCACCGACAAAAAGAATGAACATGGCGCTCACCACGATAATAGTGACAAATGCGACCAGTCGAGTGCTGAGTTTTAAGGTAGGAGTGAACCTCATAAATCTAGAATTCCTTTCTATATTTAGTCAGCAGCCTAGATGTTGATGGCTGATATTTAGAGATAATTCATTTATCTCTTTGCTCACTATATAAAAAAGCCGCGATATACGCGGCTTTTTTCAACATTTATTCCGTTAGAACGGGATGTCGTCGTCAAAATCCATCGGTGGCTCATTATATTGAGGTTGAGCCTGCTGTGGAGCTTGTTGAACTGGTTTGTGCTGTGGAGCAGCAGATTGAGGTTGCTGCATTGCAGGCTGTTGCTGTTGCATAGCCGGTTGCTGCGGTTGACCCCAATTATTATTTTGCTGCTGGTTTTGTTGACCGCCGCCTTGTCCACGACCACCAAGCAATTGCATCTGACCAGCAGGCCACTGAACAACAACTTCAGTTGAATAACGATCTTGGCCACTTTGATCTTGCCATTTACGCGTTTGAAGCTGACCTTCTAGATATACTTGAGAGCCTTTGCGTAGGTATTCACCTGCAATTTCAGCCGTTTTACCGAACAACACAACACGGTGCCACTCTGTTTTCTCGCGCTGTTCGCCAGTTTGCTTATCGCGCCAAGTTTCAGAAGTTGCAACGGTAATATTTGCAATCGCACTACCGTTGGCGGTGTATTTAACCTCAGGGTCTTGCCCAAGATTACCCATAATGATGACTTTATTTACGCCACGGCTTGCCATGTTCTGCTCCGTATAAATGATGTCTTTAAAAAATTTAAGAGCGGTAGGATAACATGCTTTAGAACAGGCTCAAATGGGATTAAAAGATCAATCACTCATCATTCTTGATTGAAGACTTAAAATACTGATTTTTAGAGCTTCTTCAAAGCATCCTCTATTGATAAACGTCTAAGTTACTCAACCATATGAAACCAGACGCAATTTAAATGTACGATATCCAGTAAAACTAGCTCAAACACACTAATTGATTCATTTTAGCGGATAAAGAATAAGATCAGTTATAGCTAGGATAAAAACAATGAAAAAGTCTGATTACACCAGAACCATTTATTTTCTCTGTGAAGATAAACAGGTGGACTACCCGAAAGTACAAGAATTGCAAAATGCGCTCTCTATTGAGATCCCCAAAATAGAGCCCGCCGATCTAATGGAAGCAAACCCAAAGCATCGTCATAAAATATTACTCATCGACTTCCAAGCGCATAAATTGCTGCAACAACAAGTACGTAATCTGCCCATTGCTGATAAAAACTTTGAAGTGATTATTTTTAACCTAAATAAGCGACTCACCACTGATGAGCTTCTCTATTTTGGTAACCTAAAAGGGCTTTTCTATACCTATACAAATGTTGACGATATTGTTCAAGGATTAGGGGAGATCATAAACGGTCAAAACTGGTTACCAAGAAAGGTAACTAGCCAGCTACTTCACTATTATCGTCACGTTATCAATAGTAATACTGCACCCGTTATTGTGGATCTCACCGCTCGAGAGCTACAAATTTTACGGTGTCTCCAAAACAGTTCATCCAATATTCAGATAGCTGATAGCCTTTTTATCAGCGAGTTCACCGTAAAATCCCATCTTTATCAGATTTTTAAAAAACTCTCTGTTAAAAATCGAGTGCAAGCGATAGCATGGGCAAATCAAAATTTGGTGTCCTAAAATTGCTACAAAGTATGAATTCTCTATCGTATAAGCAGCAAGTCATGAACCATTAACTAAAAGCATGTTATCTTGACGCCAAATCACTATTTTATACGGAATTTAAAAGGTTTTTATCATGATAAAAAAGTGTCTATTCCCTGCTGCTGGCTATGGAACTCGCTTTCTTCCAGCAACTAAATCAATGCCAAAAGAAATGATGCCAGTGGTCAACAAGCCACTTATTGAATACGGTGTTGAAGAAGCGATTCAAGCCGGCATGGACGGTATGTGTATTGTGACTGGTCGCGGTAAGCACTCAATTATGGATCACTTTGATAAGAACTACGAATTAGAACATCAAATCAGTGGGACGAACAAAGAAGAGCTTCTCTTTAATATCCGTAAAGTGATCGACAGTGCAAGCTTCACATATATCCGTCAACAAGAGATGAAAGGTCTAGGCCACGCTATTTTAACGGGGCGCGAACTCGTTGGGGATGAACCATTTGCTGTCGTTCTCGCGGATGACTTATGTGTCAACGAACAACAAGGTGTTCTGGCTCAGATGGTTGCATTGTATAAGCAGTTCCGCTGTTCAATCGTTGCAGTTCAAGAAGTACCAGAAGATGAAACGCATAAGTATGGGGTTATCTCTGGTGAAATGATCAAAGACGATCTTTATCGCGTTGATGATATGGTTGAAAAACCAGAGAAAGGCACCGCGCCAAGTAACCTAGCGATCATTGGCCGATACATACTAACGCCAGATATTTTTGAGTTAATTGAACAAACAGAGCCAGGTAAAGGCGGAGAAATACAAATTACCGATGCACTGCTAAAGCAAGCGAAGTCCGGTTGCGTTCTTGCCTACAAATTCAAAGGGCAACGTTTTGACTGTGGTAGTGTTGAAGGCTATATTGAGGCCACCAACTACTGCTTTGAAAATCTTTACCTAAAAGATGAGAAAACGGCTGAACTTGGGAAGCACTCCACACATAAAGAGTAGCTCACAACCCGATAGGTTACGTAGATTTTAAAAGGCCACTTTGCTCTCTTGCACAAGTGGCCTTACTGTTTTTTTGTCCAGTATTTTCTTTGCACAATTCTCACACTATGTAATACTTGCTGCACTTAGTATTTCAACGAGTTTAGAAGATGGACACTATCGAAGTTCGCGGTGCACGAACCCATAACCTAAAAGATATAAACCTAACTATTCCACGCGATAAGTTGATCGTCGTGACTGGTCTCTCAGGCTCTGGTAAGTCTTCTCTCGCTTTTGATACATTATACGCAGAAGGTCAGCGACGCTATGTTGAATCACTCTCAGCGTATGCTCGTCAATTTCTCTCTTTAATGGAAAAGCCTGACGTTGACCATATTGAAGGGCTGTCTCCTGCAATCTCTATAGAGCAAAAATCTACTTCACATAACCCTCGCTCTACCGTCGGTACCATCACTGAAGTTTATGATTATCTCCGACTCCTTTATGCTCGCGTGGGGGAACCCCGTTGTCCTGAACACAATACCCCTCTCGCTGCTCAAACCGTCAGCCAAATGGTCGATAAGATCCTAGACCTTCCCGAAGGATCCAAAATGATGCTACTCGCTCCAATCATTAAAGAGCGAAAGGGAGAGCATGTTAAAACACTCGAAAATCTTGCGGCGCAAGGATTTATTAGAGCTCGAATAGACGGAGAAACCTGCGATCTTTCCGATCCACCAACGTTAGAGTTACATAAGAAACACACCATCGAGGTGGTCGTTGATCGTTTCAAGGTTCGCAGCGATCTACAACAACGCTTAGCTGAATCCTTGGAAACAACGCTTGAGCTCTCAGGTGGTATCGCTGTCGTCACACCAATGGATGGAGACGGTGAAGAGGTTGTTTTCTCAGCAAACTTCGCATGCTCTCATTGTGGCTATAGTATGCAAGAACTTGAGCCAAGACTCTTTTCTTTCAACAATCCCGCGGGTGCATGTGGTACTTGTGACGGTCTTGGCGTTCAACAGTATTTTGACGCTGATCGAGTCATACTGGATGAAAATGCTAGCCTTGCTCAAGGTGCTATTCGAGGTTGGGATCAAAAGAATTATTACTATTTTCAGATGCTCACATCTCTAGCTGAGCATTATGGATTTGATCTGAATACCCCTTTCAAAAAGCTACCCAAAAAGATCCGTGACATTATATTGAGCGGTTCTGGAAGTACGGAAGTTGAGTTCAAGTACATTAATGACCGCGGAGATATTCGCGTTAAACGCCATCCATTCGAAGGCATACTCAATACATTAGAGCGACGCTATCGTGACACCGAGTCTAATGCCGTCAGGGAAGACTTAGTTAAGTATATTTCAACTAAGTCATGCACAGCCTGCGATGGTACTCGTCTGAGAACCGAAGCAAGAAATGTATTTATTAATGACACCGCCCTACCTCAGATTGTTGAGTTCAGCATTGCTGAGGCTTTGCATTTCTTTCAGAACCTATCCCTTGACGGGCAGCGAGGACAGATCGCCGATAAGGTTATGAAAGAGATCAATGATCGCCTCCAATTCTTAGTCAATGTTGGCCTTAATTACCTCAATTTATCTCGCAGTGCAGAAACGCTCTCTGGTGGTGAAGCGCAACGCATCAGATTAGCAAGCCAAATCGGCGCTGGGCTAGTTGGTGTCATGTACGTCTTAGATGAGCCTTCAATTGGGCTTCATCAAAGAGACAATGAGCGGCTATTAAAAACACTGACTCACCTTCGAGATCTTGGTAATACCGTATTGGTTGTAGAGCATGATGAAGATGCGATTCGTTGCGCCGATCATGTCATCGATATTGGTCCTGGAGCAGGCGTGCATGGTGGTCATGTCGTGGCAGAAGGGACGATGAAAGAAATCATTGCGACTCCTGAATCTCTAACAGGACAGTATCTCAGCGGAGTAAAAGAGATTACCGTACCAAAGCAACGAACCAAGAAGGATGCAAAGAAAACCGTCGAATTGATCGGTGCTAGCGGTAACAACCTAAAAGAAGTAACACTGTCTCTGCCTGTTGGTCTCTTTACCTGTGTGACTGGCGTATCGGGCTCTGGTAAATCGACATTAATTAACGATACCTTCTTTAAGATTGCACACACAGCGCTTAATGGCGCGACAACTGCGACGCCAGCCCCTTATAAGAAAATTAAAGGGTTAGAGCATTTCGACAAGGTGATCGATATTGACCAAAGCCCAATTGGTCGAACACCACGTTCAAATCCGGCAACCTATACAGGCATCTTTACCCCAATTAGAGAGCTGTTTGCTGGTACCCAAGAGTCACGTTCACGAGGTTATAAGCCAGGGCGATTCAGCTTCAATGTTCGAGGCGGTCGTTGTGAAGCCTGTCAAGGTGATGGCGTCATTAAGGTAGAAATGCACTTCTTACCCGATGTCTATGTTTCTTGTGACGCATGTAAAGGGAAGCGCTACAACCGTGAAACTCTAGAGGTACTCTATAAAGGCAAAAGTATTGATGAAGTTTTACAGATGACAGTAGAAGATGCGCGCGCGTTCTTTGAGCCTGTTCCTGTTATTGCGAGAAAGCTGCAAACATTAATGGATGTCGGCTTGTCATACATTCGCTTAGGCCAAGCAGCCACGACTCTCTCTGGCGGTGAGGCTCAACGAGTCAAACTGGCTCGCGAGTTATCTAAGCGAGATACGGGGAAAACTCTCTATATACTGGATGAGCCTACGACGGGTCTGCACTTCCATGACATCCAGCAACTGCTTACTGTGCTTCATCGACTTCGCGATCACGGTAATACGGTTGTCGTCATTGAGCATAATTTAGACGTGGTGAAAACCGCGGACTGGGTTATTGACTTAGGTCCAGAAGGCGGACAAGGTGGTGGTGAGATTGTCGCTCAAGGAACACCAGAGTCTGTTGCTAAAGTCGAGGGATCTCATACTGCACGTTTCCTTAAGCCTATGTTGAAATAGAAAAAAACGCTAAGATAAAGAGACTAGCAGTGACGCTGGTTTCTTTATATAGGATTTGTTTGAACATGGCCATATTGCATACGAGTGGTACTCGATTAGAGCCCCATACGCCTAGAATCCCACTCAATAAGCCGTTTTTGGCTTCCCTTGCGGTGGTTTTTCTTATCGCCATGCATTTCTTTATGCCGAATCCAGGAGGCTCAGGACTAGCCCTATCATTTAACCCAACCACCTGGTTAGCGCTTTCTTTTACACTATCTATTGGGCTATATCAGCTGGCCACCAACCAAACATTACGGTACTCAAAATTAACATTGGGTCTTCTCGCTTGTTGTACTTTGATGAGTATCCCGACCCTTTATAGTAATTCTGAGCCCAGCGCAGTATTGAGCCGATTGATTGGGCTTTGGCTCGGACTACTTCTGTTTGTTATTCTTCAACAATTTCGTTTCAGCAATAAGCACAAACAAAGACTGCTCTGGTTCATTGTTATTGCTGTTTTCATTGAAGCGCTATTTGGCTTTTATCAATATCTAGTCCTACAACCTAACAACGTCTTTGGCTACAACGCGGTACAGAATCGACCGTACGGAATCTTTCAACAACCCAATGTCATGGCCAGCTTTCTTGCGACAGGCCTAGTTGTGTCTGCTTACTTACTTGCAAGACAAACCAACAAGTACAGCCGACGAAGTGAAGCCGCTTTTCTTTGCCTTATTCCACTGCTCTGTGCACCACTTCTCATTATCATCGCCTCTAGAACAGGATGGTTAGGCGCCATTTTAGCCATGGCGCTCGTTTTGCCTTACCTGTACAAGTATTCAACACCCAAGCGTTTTGCTTCATGGATCAGCTGCTGTTTGCTCGGGATTGGGTTAGGTTTTGTTGCGACACACTCCCAGGGAACGGAAGGGCTACTATCAAGTAAAGCTGACCTTGAAAGCCCAAGAAGGTACACTTTTCCTCAAACGCTCGATATGGTGATTGAAAAGCCGTTTACGGGTTATGGCTATGGCAAATTCGAGTCAGAATACATTATTTATACTGCTCGACAGCATCAACTGAACCCAGACTACAAAGCTGGCCTGCCATCGATGGATCACCCTCACAATGAGCTATTGTTCTGGGGTGTAGAGGGTGGATTAGTACCAATCATTGGCATTCTTCTAGCGGCTGGGCTTGTTTTAGCGCGTATCTACTACGCGAAGAAAGGGACACGCTTGGCGATGTTTTCCTTGTTTGTTCCGATCGTGTTGCACTCTCAATTAGAGTACCCCTTCTATCATTCCGCCATTCATTGGATTACTTTTATTCTGCTGCTATTTTGGGTTGATCAACGCGTCGCTAACTATAAGAAAACAGACTTCAGTCGGGTAGCCAAAAGCGCCCTAAGAGTCTTTAGTGTTTTACTTCCTGTTATCACTAGCGTTTATATGGTCAGTGCCTTGCACACCAACCACGTACTCACACAGTTTGAGCGCTCATTGCCGAGAGATCCTCAGCTACTAAACCGAGTGACAAATCCGGTCGTCTGGAAGGACCGCTTTGATTGGGATATTTACAGTACCTATCTTAATATTGGACTCCATGAAAGAGAGCCTGAACTAATCCAGCCCTATATCGATTGGTCCCTCGACATCATCAGATCAAAACCTCGACCTGCTTTTTACAGCAACCTCATATTGGCCTATCAAGGGTTAGATGACAGTAGCCGAGCAGAGCAAATTCGTGCGGAAGCGCAATACCTCTTTCCAGAGAAAGACTTCAGTACAATTCAATATACCCCGGTGCCAAGAGAGCCTTCAACGAGTACTAGTGATGATATTGGCAGTTAGGAGTACTTAAGCAGAGCCAATAAAAAAGGGGCTAACCGCCCCTTTTTACTGCTTTTAAACTCAGTGTTATTGTTGAAGTGTTTCTTCAAGCGCACGCAAACATAATGAAACATTCTCATTACGTGCTGCATAGCCCATTAATCCAATTCGCCACGCTTTACCAGCAAGCGCACCTAAACCTGCACCTATCTCTAAATTATAATTTTCCAGTAATGTCTTACGAACAGCGGCATCATCAACACCATCAGGAATGTAAATCGCATTGAGCTGTGGCAGTCGACTTTTTTCATCAACGACAAATTTGAACCCTAGATTTTCCAGTCCAGCTTTCAGTTTCTGATGCATATCAGCATGCCGCGCCCAAGCGTTCTCTAGTCCTTCATTCTTAAGCATTAACAGAGATTCATGCAGGGCATACAAGCTGTTCACTGGTGCTGTATGATGATAACTTCGCTTACCCTCACCACTCCAGTAGCCTAAGACTAAGCTTTGATCCAGAAACCAACTTTGGACTGGAGTCGTTCTTGATTGAATTTTGTCTATCGCTTTCGCGGAAAAAGTAACGGGAGAGAGCCCAGGTACACAGGATAAGCACTTTTGACTGCCAGAATAAACAGCATCCAGTTTCCACTCATCCACTTTTAATGGCACGCCACCCAACGAAGTTACGGCATCGACGATGGTTAACGCGCTGTTCTCGATCGCAATCTTGCTTAAGCGCTGTGCATCAGAAAGCGCTCCCGTTGACGTTTCAGCGTGAACAAACGCCAATATTTTTACGTCTGGATGTTGCTTAAAGGCTTGCTCAACTTTGTCCGGGCTAACCGGTGTTCCCCACTCATCATCGACAACAATGGCTTCCGCCCCCGCGCGCACTACATTTTCACGCATGCGCTCGCCAAACACACCATTTCGGCAAACAATTACTTTGTCACCTGGCTCTATAAGGTTAACAAAGCAGGCCTCCATGCCGGCACTGCCGGGGGCTGATACCGCGATAGTAAATTCATTTTCTGTTTGGAACGCATACTTCAGAAGCTGTTTTACCTCATCCATCATACCGATAAACAAAGGGTCTAAATGGCCGACGATAGGTCGACTTAAAGCTTGTAAAACTTGAGGGGATACATCTGATGGACCTGGTCCCATCAGCACTCGGTGCGGTGGGATAAAACTCTGAATTGGCATAATCGCTCCTTGTATACAAAGGTGTGAACAAACAGGTTAAAGCAATTAATAAAGACGAGCAATGCGCCGTAAGTCTAGTGTGATTACCGACAACTTTCTTTGCTAAATACACTCGAGTAACGGCAGGAGTAAATATCCATTGACATTAGCGCTTCAAAACCGTTCAATGATGGGGCTTTATGCAGAAGAGGAGCACTGCCCAGGCAGATAGTTTGTGGAACCTTATTTCCAATACAATCTATCGATGGGGAGCAGTGCCGAGATAGACCTAATGTAAGGGTTATGTTTATCGGTTAAGTGGGCTGAATCCCCTTAACTGTCACTAGCACCGCCTAGTGATGAGCTTCTGAGGTCACCTTTCTATCCGCACCTCTTTTTCGCTCAGTTAATCTCTTCACTAAAGGACATTAGGTTTTATAAACCTATTTTATTTTTATTAGGAAGTCGTGGGAGAAATGCCGTGAGCGCATTCAATGTCGCCAAATTTGGTGGAACCAGTGTTGCCAACTTTGAAGCTATGAGCCGTTGTGCTGCTATTATTGAAAACAATCCAGAGACAAAGCTTGTCGTTAGCAGCGCCTGCTCTGGAGTGACAAACTTACTCGTTGAACTGGCGAATGGTGTCTCGAATCAAGAACATCGTAATGAAGTTTTGCAGAACATTGCCGCGATTCATGATGCAATTTTAGCAAAGTTAAACAACTCAACTGAAACAGCGGCTGAGGTTTACAAAATCTTAGACACTGTGACGAGCCTGGCGGAAGCCGCGTCAATTCAGTCGAGCACGAAACTGACCGACCACTTGGTTGCTTGTGGCGAGTTAATGTCAACACACATTCTCGCTCAGCTTATGCGTGAGCGTGGTATCAATGCCGTGCGTTTTGATATTCGAGAAGTATTACGTACCGATTCCACCTTTGGCCGCGCAGAACCACAACTCACAGCGATTTCAGAGCTAGCGACAGAGAAGTTACTGCCACTTTGCAAAGGACACGTCGTCATAACACAAGGCTTCATTGGTTCTGATGTTGAAGGCAATACCACAACGCTAGGCAGAGGGGGCAGCGACTACAGTGCTGCGCTTATTGCCGAAGGTGTTCGCGCTTCAGGGCTAGAGATCTGGACAGACGTACCAGGGATCTACACAACAGACCCAAGGATCGCCCCTAAAGCTACTCCAATCCCTGAGATCAGTTTTAGTGAAGCGTCAGAGATGGCGAATTTTGGTGCAAAGATCCTTCACCCTTCAACACTCGTACCAGCATTACGACACGATATCCCTGTTTTTGTGGGCTCTTCTAAAGAACCAGAAAGAGGCGGTACCTGGATCCGTCACCATGCTGAAAGCTCTCCTTTATTCCGAGCGCTGGCCTTACGAAGCAACCAAACCATGGTAACGCTGCACAGCGCCAACATGTTTCATGCCTATGGCTTTCTAGCTAAAGTGTTCGAAATTTTGGCAAAACATAAGATCTCTGTAGACTTGATCACCACGTCAGAGATCAGTGTTTCTCTCACTTTGGACCAGACTGATACTGCAGGTGGCGCGCCTCAACTTCCAGAGCAGGCTCGCATTGAATTGGAAGAGCTGTGTCATGTCGATATTGAGCACGACCTATGTCTTGTGGCTCTAATTGGTAACAATATGAGTGAAAGCAGAGGATACGCTAAGCAGGTATTTGGAACACTGGAAGATTTTAACTTGCGCATGATTTGCTACGGTGCAAGCCCACACAACCTTTGTTTCTTGCTCAATGAATCTGTCGCAAAATTGGCTATCCAGAAACTTCATGCCGAGCTTTTCGAGCAGTAAGTCCGACTCTCAGTGCTGCCTTTGTGGCAGCACTTCACTCTTCCAGCCTGCCGTTAGTATCCCCACTCCAGCTTCATCACAAATGCCTTGACCCATCTAGAAACAACGTTACCTATATAACCGTCCTACATAGATTTCTTACTTGTTTTAACAATTACAGGTTGCTATTTATTCAATCAACAACGACTATCCTTGTAATATTTAGTTACATTCAGGTTTTCAATGTCTACCTACTATGCTCTCTGCTTTTTATCGACAGCAGCTATGCTCATTGCTTTTATCAATACCAAGATTGGAAAAATGCAGACTACCATTGCCATTACAGCCGGTGCTATGGTGGTGTCCCTACTCGTCTTACTAGCAGGACAAAATAATTGGTTCCAACTTGCCGAGCTATCGACAACAACCATTGCAAACATCGACTTCGAGCATTTCCTCTTAAAGGGCATTTTAGGGTTTCTGCTTTTTGCCGGTGGCTTAGGAATTCAACTCCCGCACCTGAAAGATCAAAAGTGGGAAATTACTGTTCTCGCACTTGGGGCGACGCTATTTTCAACGTTCTTCATTGGTGGTGTCCTATATGGGTTCTGTTTATTAATCGGGGTTCACCTTGAACTGGTTTACTGCTTGCTCTTTGGTGCTTTAATTTCTCCAACCGATCCTATCGCCGTCCTCGCGATAGTAAAAAAACTCGATGCCCCTGAGCGTATTTCCACTCAAATTGAAGGCGAGTCACTCTTCAATGATGGTTTCGGCCTTGTCGTCTTTGTCACCTTATACACGGTCGCGTTTGGGTCAGAAACACCAACGATTGCAAGTGTCGCGGGCCTTTTCTTCCAAGAGGCTATTGGAGGTATCGCTTATGGGTTTGTTTTAGGCCTTATTTTTCACTACCTCATTAGTTCGACTAACGATCACTCGATGGAATTACTGCTCACTATTTCCATTCCCACAGCAGGTTATGTACTGGCAGATATCATTCACGTTTCTGGTCCGCTGGCGATGGTGGTATCGGGAATAATGATTGGTAACTGGACTCGATACGTTGGTTTTTCTAAAGAGAGTGAAGATCATTTAGATAAGTTTTGGGAATTGGTAGACGAACTGCTTAACGGTATTCTATTTCTATTGATTGGTATGTCGATGCTGCTTTTCCAATTCCATAAAGAAGACTGGATCTTGATGGCTTTCTCAATTCCTTTAGTTTTAATCGCTCGATATTTGAGTGTGTTCTTCGCTTACATAGGGTTTAAGCGTTTTCGGTCATACAATCCATGGTCGGTTAGAATTTTGACTTGGGGCGGTTTACGCGGAGGGCTAGCACTTGCAATGGCGCTCTCTATACCGTCAGGTGTGTGGGTCATTCCCGATAAGCTTATCGATGTGAAAGAGGTTATCTTGGTAATGACGTATTCCGTTGTTGTCTTCTCTATACTGATTCAAGGCTCAACAATTACCCCGATGATTGAAAAAGCCAAACTCGCTGAAAAAGAATCTGACAGCTAACCGCGAAACTGAAAAACAAAAAGGGTTGCCGTCATCAGCAACCCTTTCTATAGCTAAGTTCTTACTAGTTAATATTTGGGCCTAGCCATTTTTCGGCTTCCAGAATGTCCCAACCCTTCCTCTCAGCATAGCTCTCAACTTGGTCTTGTTGGATCTGCGCGATAGCAAAGTAACGACAGTCCGGATGAGAGAAGTACATCCCAGAAACAGAAGCACCTGGCCACATCGCGTAACTGCTGGTGAGTGACATATCTATCGCCTCTTCAACGTTCATCAGCTCCCACAACGTTCCTTTTTCAGTATGCTCAGGACAAGCAGGATAACCCGGTGCAGGTCGAATGCCTTGGTACTTTTCACGAATGAGGTCATCATTGCTCAGTGCCTCATCAGGAGAGTAACCCCAGATATCCTTACGCACTTCTTTATGAAGATACTCAGCAAATGCTTCTGCTAATCGATCAGCCACGGCTTGAATCATGATAGCGTTGTAGTCGTCACCGTTCGCCTTGTATTCATCAGCTAGCTCACGCTCACCAATGCCACCTGTCACAGCAAATCCACCAATCCAGTCGGCTTTTCCACTCTCTTTCGGCGCAATATAATCTGACAGACAATAGTTATAACCTTTAGGTTTCTGAGTCTGTTGACGTAAGTTATGTATGACCTTTAAAACCTCAGTTCTAGACTCATCGGTGTAGACTTCAATGTCATCACCTACGCTGTTTGCGGGGAACAAGCCACAGATACCGCGTGCCTCAAGAAGTTTTTCTTTCTCAACGCGATCAAGCATATCATTGGCATCCTTAAAGAGACGCCTTGCTTCTTCGCCCACCTCTTCGTGATCAAGGATAGCTGGGTACTTACCCATTAATGTCCAAGTCATGAAAAATGGTGTCCAATCGATGTATTGGCGCAGCGTCGCGACATCGAAATCTTCTAAGGTGTGAATACCAGGTTTGAGTGGTTTCGGTGGAGTGTAGCTATCCCAATCAATGGCCACTCTATTTTCTCGAGCTTTCTCTAAGCTAACTGGCTTGGTTCTTGGTGTCTTACGATTGTGCTGATCACGAACACGTTCGTAATCTATATCCAATTTTTCAACAAACGCAGGCTTAAGCTCGCTAGAAAGAAGCGATGTACACACACCAACGGCTCGTGAAGCATTATTTACATACACAACGGGTTGAGAGTAGTTTTGCTCAATTTTAACAGCGGTATGAGCCTTAGACGTTGTAGCTCCACCAATTAAGAGTGGTAGATCAAACCCTTGACGCTCCATCTCTTTCGCTACGTGCACCATTTCGTCTAAAGATGGCGTGATCAACCCAGAAAGCCCTATGATATCGACATTCTCTTCTTTAGCGACTTTGAGGATCTTTTCACAGGAAACCATCACACCTAAATCAATAATGTCATAGTTGTTACACTGCAAAACAACGCCAACAATGTTCTTACCGATATCGTGAACATCGCCTTTCACTGTGGCCAATAATATTTTGCCGTTGGTCGCACCCACGTCTTTGGTCGCATCGATAAAAGGTTCTAGATAAGCAACTGCCTGCTTCATAACACGTGCAGATTTCACCACTTGAGGAAGGAACATCTTACCTTCACCAAATAAGTCACCAACGACGTTCATACCGTCCATCAGAGGCCCTTCAATTACCTCAATTGGTCTCGCTGAATTGGCTCGTGCTTCTTCTGTATCTTCAACGATAAAGTCTGTAATGCCTTTGACAAGAGAGTGTTCTAAACGCTTCTCTACTGGCCAAGTTCTCCACTCTAGAGCGGATTTGTCTTCAACTTTACCCACCGCTCGCTCTAGATACTCCGTTGCTATATCCAGCAAACGCTCAGTTGAATCATCGCGCCTGTTGAGTACAACGTCTTCGACTGCATCTCGTAAATCTTCAGGAACGTTGTCGTATATCTCTAGCTGACCAGCATTGACGATCCCCATGTCCATACCATTTTTGAAACAGTGGTAGAGGAAAACTGCATGGATTGCTTCACGAACGTAGTTATTGCCTCGGAAGGAGAACGAAACGTTAGAAACACCACCGGAGATCATTGCATGAGGAAGATCGCGCTTGATATCACCAACAGCCTCGATAAAGTCAACGGCATAGTTATTGTGCTCATCAATGCCCGTTGCGACGGCGAAGATATTTGGGTCAAAAATGATATCTTCTGGTGGGAAGCCTACTTCATCGACTAATATGTTGTACGCGTTGGTACATATCTCAACCTTGCGCTCACGAGTATCAGCTTGCCCTACTTCATCAAAAGCCATCACGATTACGGCAGCGCCATAACGCTTAACTAGCTTTGCCTGTTGAATGAACTTTTCTTTGCCTTCTTTCAACGAGATTGAGTTAACGATGCCTTTACCCTGGATACACTTAAGTCCAGCTTCTATCACTTCCCATTTGGAAGAGTCTACCATCACAGGAACTTTTGAGATCTCTGGCTCTGAGGCACATAGATTTAGAAATCGAATCATACAGGCTTCGGCATCGAGCATACCTTCGTCCATATTGATATCGATGATCTGAGCGCCGTTTTCTACTTGCTCCCTAGCAACGCTTAGTGCTTCATCGTATAACTCTTCTTTGATAAGGCGCTTAAAACGTGCAGAACCTGTCACGTTGGTACGCTCACCAACGTTAACAAACAAGGATTCTTTCGAAATGGTTAAAGGCTCTAAACCGGAAAGACGACACGCAACTGGAATATCTGGCAATTGACGAGGGGTGACACCTTCGACCGCTTCCGCCATTTGGCGAATATGCTCAGGCGTTGTGCCACAACAACCACCTATAAGGTTAAGGAAACCACTTTCAGCCCATTCTTTAACATGTTCTGCCATATCTTCTGGCGAGAGATCATATTCACCAAAGGCGTTGGGTAAGCCAGCGTTAGGGTGAGCCGATACACTGCATTCGGAGATCCGAGACATCTCACTAACATATTCACGCAACTCATCAGGGCCTAGTGCACAGTTAAGGCCGAAAGAGATAGGATTGACATGACGCAATGCATTATAAAACGCTTCTGTTGTCTGGCCTGATAGTGTACGCCCAGAAGCATCGGTAATCGTACCGGAAATCATGACGGGTAAGGTGATGCCCATTTCTTCAAATACCGTTTCAACGGCAAAAGAACACGCTTTAGCATTCAAGGTATCAAAGATAGTTTCGATTAAGATTAAGTCAGAACCACCGTTTATTAGTGCGCGAGTAGACTCCGAATAGGCCTCAACTAATTCATCGAAAGTAACATTTCGGAAACCAGGATCATTGACGTCAGGTGAGATAGTACAGGTTCTATTCGTTGGACCTAGGACACCGGCAACGTAACGCGGTTTATGAGGTGTTTTCTCTGTCCATTCATCTGCAATTTCTCGAGCAAGTTTTGCTGCCTCGAAATTGATCTCTGAACTTAGGCTTTCCATATCATAGTCAGCCATCGCGATTGTAGTCGCATTGAACGTGTTGGTTTCGAGAATATCAGCGCCGGCTTCTAAATACTGCGCGTGAATATCTTTTATCATTTGAGGCTGACTAAGTACTAATAGGTCATTGTTCCCTTTAAGGTCACAATGCCAATTAGAGAAACGCTCGCCGCGATAATCATTTTCTTCAAGTTTATAGTCTTGAATCATGGTGCCCATACCACCATCGATCAGCATTATTCTTTGTTTTAAGTGCGCTTCAATCTGTTGCTTTACATTACTTCCCACAGTACAGCCTCATTCCTTTTATATTGGGTACATCCTACCACAGTCGACACAGCTGTCTAGACGTCTAAACACAGTCACTGTGCATCACTTTATCTTTTTTCTTGTCTGGTCGTTATAACCTATAAATGCAGTACTGTATATGTGGCTTAATGTAATGAAATCTGAAAATGAATCGAAGAGAAAACATACTCGCTGGTACTTTTGGTTACCTAAAGAACCCTTTAGTAAACAAACGAGTGGCTTAGCGGTTCAAATCTATAAAAAAGGTTGGCTAAAACAGAAACTAGGGCATGCAGTTATTAAGGATATAAGCCTAGGTGGTGCAGGTCTTTTAGTCTCTAATTCCTTGATGTTACCTAATCAAATAATCATCAAGACCACAACCAAAAAGGAATTCATCGCAGACGTTGTCTATCAGCGTAAAGAAGGCGAGTTATACAAATTTCTTGGGGTTACATGGGGAGATGGAAATGATGACTCAAGGATAGAGTTAATAAGCCAAGTGGAAAATCTAACGAATCAAGAGAGCCGTGAAGACCATTGCTAGGAAGAGGGTTAGAAACGTCATTTGGGCACAATCAAAGTTAGAATATATTGTGTATAAACGAGAAAAGCCCAGTCCTAAGACTGGGCTTTTTAATAAGTGGCGGAGTGGACGGGACTCGAACCCGCGACCCCCGGCGTGACAGGCCGGTATTCTAACCAACTGAACTACCACTCCGCAGTGGCATACTTG
>MPDB01000008.1 GCA_001874155.1 Vibrio sp. MedPE-SWchi | reverse complement strand
GCAAGTATGCCACTGCGGAGTGGTAGTTCAGTTGGTTAGAATACCGGCCTGTCACGCCGGGGGTCGCGGGTTCGAGTCCCGTCCACTCCGCCACTTATTCAGAGAACCTCGCTAATGCGAGGTTTTTTTGAATCTGAGCAAAGAAAATTTTAGGGGTGTAGCTCCAATTGGCAGAGCAGCGGATTCCAAATCCGCGTGTTGGGAGTTCGAATCTCTCCACCCCTGCCATATCTGAAGGCCTAGTCGAAGACTGGGCCTTTTTTGTATCTAGAGTTTAGTGGTTTATTAGAATCTCTAGATGCTTCCTTGCGAAAAGTCGCGTGAATCGTCAGTTAGAACTAAAGCCTGGTTAGACCCCTCCAATTTATTCCCTTTATTCTTATATCCGTATAAGAAAATTGTCGTTTTCGGCATGGTTCAATCAGGACATAAGTTGCTAAGATGTAAGCAATTATTTCTATCGGTCTTTAATATGGATATCTCTCGTCGTCGTTTTATACAAACCTCACTCGCTGTTGCTACTACTTCGTTGTTGCCGGCTTGTTCTGTTAAGCAATCTGTCGATGGTGAATGTAACTATGTTTACGATTTAACGGCGCAGCCATCTACCGCTGAAATTGTCCCAGGTTATCAAACGGATGTTCTTGGTTTCAACGGGCAGATCCCTGCACCTACCATTCGGTGTAGGCAAGGCAAGCCAGTGACAATTCGGTTCACCAATAACTTAAATGAACCAACCACCATCCATTGGCATGGCCTTAGAATACCAATTGAGATGGATGGTGTTCCTTTTCTTAGTCAGCCTCCTATCATGCCTGGGGAAACCTTTATCTATCAATTTACACCACCCGATGCTGGTACGTTTTGGTATCACCCACACGTAAATAGTGTGGTTCAGCTAGGGATGGGATTGGTTGGTGCAATAATTGTTGAAGAATCAGAGCCTGTTATCTTTGCTGAAGAGCGTGAACTGGTCCTGAAGCATTGGCATCTTGATAAGATGGGTCAATGGAAGGATCTCATGATTCCGCGTTATAGCGCTCGAATGGGGACGCCAGGAGAGTGGAGTACAGTAAATGGACGCCACCATCCAGAATACACGCTCAAAGAGGGTGCTACGACACGCCTTAGAATCGCGAATGTGGATAATACGATTACGTATCCAATCGCAATATCGGGCGTCGAGGCCTGGATTGTCGCGATTGATGGTAATCCGATAGTAACGCCTCGTGTACTAGAACAGCACAAAATAGGTCCTGGAATGAGAGTAGATCTCGCGTTTATAGCGCCAGAGGCTGGAAGTCAGATTGAGATCCTGCAAATGAAAGGTAAGTTTCCTTTCAAGTTATGCCAGTTTACAACTACTCCCTCTAAACAGCTTTCAGCAAAGACTCTGCCTATACTGCCTCTTAACCCAGTACCGAATCTTGATCTAGAAAATGCAGAGGTACTTAATTTTGTATTCGAGTGGGAAGGGGCGATAACTCCCGCGAGTGCATCAGGCAAAGCCGTTCCCAAGTTTTGGCTAATGAACAAACGCTCATGGGAAGGCATGAGTAAAGACAACATTCCAGCGCCGCTAGCTAGTCTAGAGTTGGGTAAGACCTATATATTTAACCTGAAAAATGTCACACAGTACCATCATCCCATTCATCTCCATGGTCACACCTTTACCGTATTAGAGATGGATGGAAAACCCTTGAAAGAACCTTTCCATACCGACACCGTGTTACTAGGAAAAAATGGTTCGGCTAAAGCCGCATTTGTCGCTGATAACCCAGGAAGGTGGATGTACCACTGCCATGTAATAGAACATATGAAAACGGGTCTGATGGGGTATATAGAGGTAGCCTAACGTGACGCCTGTAACTTTTTAATTTTCAGGTGTTTTAGTCCTGTTGTCTTCAAAATTAATCGATCAAAATGGGTACGAACAGCTCGTATTTGTTTTTATAAGGCATACAATTACAAAATCAAATTCTAAGAGGCGTTATCATGGGGCAGTTTTCTATACTTGGGTTTATCGCATTGGGTGGGGCATTTGGTGCATGCTCTCGTTATTTGGTTTCAGAGCTATGTGCTTCATTACTGGGCCGCGGCTTCCCATACGGTACGCTAACCGTTAACGTTGTTGGATCTTTGATGATGGGTTTACTCATTGCTGCTTTTGAAAATGGCTCTTTGGCTACGGAGCCGTGGCGTCAAATCATCGGACTTGGATTTTTAGGAGCGTTAACGACTTTTTCTACCTTCTCGATGGACAATGTTCTGCTGATGCAGCAAGGTGCGTTTTTCAAAATAGGGCTTAATGTATTACTGAATGTCGTACTCAGTATTTCGGCCGCGTGGATCGGATTTCAGCTGCTAATTAAGTCTTGAATAAAAATTAAACAAAAAACTTACAAATAGGCTTGGTAATTCCAAGCCACTTTTTTATAATGAACGAACTTGTCGGAGTGCCATATGGCTGAGACCGTTAACTCGGGATCCGTTGAACCTGATCAGGCTAATACCTGCGAAGGGAACAAGAGAAGATATCTAATTGGCAATCTCGCCGGTTATCCTATCATCTGATCAGTACTAATTTTTAGTATTCGATCCCTCTTGTAGCATCAATCCGCCAAGCATTTTTATCCATAAATACCTTTCATAATTACAAGGCAAGGAAGAATGCTATGTCGAGTCGTAAACAAGCAAGACTGGAAGCGAAACAATTTATAGATTCACTTTCAGTACAGCCATACCCTAATTCCACCAAAACGTATATCGAAGGATCTCGCCCCGATATACAGGTACCAGTCAGAGAAATTTCATTGGCAGACAGTTTGGTCGGTGGATCGAAAGATGACCCAATCTTTGAACCTAATGAACCCATCCATGTCTATGACACCTCGGGTTTTTACACCGATCCTGAACACGAAATAGATCTTTATAATGGGCTACCAAAGCTTCGTGAGCAATGGATCGAAGAAAGAAGTGATACTGAACTGTTAGACGATGTCAGCTCTGTCTACACAAAGGAGCGATTAGAAGATGATACGCTCGACGATTTGCGCTATGGCAACTTACCTCGTATTCGTCGAGCAACCGAAGGGCAATGTGTGACTCAGCTGCATTACGCTCGCCAAGGAATCATCACTCCTGAGATGGAATACATCGCGATTCGAGAAAATATGGGTCGCCAGAAGTTTGCTGACGAGCAGTTGAATCATCAGCATCCTGGCCACCATTTTGGTGCTAACTTACCAAAAGAAATTACCCCTGAGTTTGTACGTAAGGAAGTGGCTGAAGGGCGTGCGATTATCCCTTCAAATATCAACCACCCAGAATCTGAACCTATGATCATTGGCCGAAATTTCCTTGTTAAGGTGAATGCGAATATTGGTAACTCTTCGGTAAGCTCATCAATTGAAGAAGAAGTAGAGAAGCTGGTTTGGTCGACTCGCTGGGGTGGCGATACCGTTATGGATCTCTCTACTGGACGTAATATCCACGAAACACGAGAGTGGATACTTCGTAATAGCCCAGTTCCAATCGGTACCGTTCCAATGTACCAGGCTTTAGAGAAGGTCAATGGTGTTGCAGAAAACCTTAACTGGGAAGTGATGCGCGATACGCTCATTGAACAAGCAGAGCAGGGCGTTGATTATTTTACGATTCACGCAGGGCTATTACTACGTTATGTTCCGATGACAGCAAAACGCGTTACAGGCATCGTCTCACGAGGCGGTTCTATCATCGCTAAATGGTGTTTGGCTCACCACCAAGAAAGCTTCCTTTATACTCACTTCCGTGAGATCTGTGAGATCTGTGCTAAGTACGACGTTGCGCTCTCTCTTGGCGATGGGCTTCGTCCTGGTTCGATTGCTGATGCGAATGATGAAGCACAATTTGCAGAGTTACGTACTTTGGGTGAACTCACCAAAGTCGCGTGGGAATACGATGTACAAGTGATCATCGAAGGTCCTGGTCATGTTCCTATGCACATGATTAAAGAAAACATGGAAGAACAGCTCGAGCATTGTCATGAGGCTCCATTCTATACATTAGGCCCACTGACGACTGATATTGCTCCTGGTTATGACCATATTACATCAGGCATAGGTGCTGCGATGATTGGTTGGTATGGGTGTGCAATGCTTTGTTATGTCACCCCTAAAGAGCATCTAGGCCTTCCAAATAAAGAAGACGTTAAGACGGGCTTGATTACTTATAAGCTAGCGGCTCATGCTGCCGACTTAGCAAAAGGGCATCCTGGCGCGCAGATTCGTGATAATGCGCTATCGAAGGCTCGTTTCGAATTCCGCTGGGAAGACCAATTTAATTTGGCATTAGACCCTGACACTGCCCGTTCTTTCCATGATGAAACACTTCCTCAAGAATCGGGTAAAGTCGCGCATTTCTGCTCTATGTGTGGCCCTAAGTTCTGTTCTATGAAGATATCCCAAGAAGTTCGTGAGTACGCTAAAGATTCTGAACAAGTCGCGGCAGACCAAGCGATTGAGATTAAAATGCTTGATAACCCTCTTGAAGGCATGCGTCAAAAATCTAAAGAGTTTCGCCAGACAGGATCTGAGTTGTATCACCCAGCTGTCGGTGCGAAAGAAGTACTATTAGAGGAATAAACTAAGTGAACGTATTCATCCCTGCTCATTCAATCGAGCTCACGGGAGAAGTACAACAATGTTTGTTGGTAGCAAAACAGCAAGGTTTTGATATCGCAAATATCGAGTTGGGCGTCAGCCCAACTCATAACTTCTCTCTACATGACAATGACACGTCATTCATCATATCTGACGCGGCAACATCAGACGAGATGGCGTCGAAGGCTGATCTTGTCGTTAGCTATTTGCAGACCCAAACGCTGTTAGAGGTCTCTGAAAATCTAGTTGCTTCAGCAAACACGGTTTTTATTGGTGTTAATGCTGACGACGGCACATACGATGCTTGGCGTCATAACGGTGCCAACAGGGCGTTGTTCGTCGATTCTGCTCGTACAAATGACTTTGAACAGCCACGCCATTTTGCCTGGTTGCTAACGTGTTTGGCACTCGATTTCCCACTCGAAGACAGTTTGGTTTTGGCAAGAGCAGCGTGTAGTGTTTCACGTGAAACATGGCCGAGTGAGTTTGATATTTTCCCAATCCCGGTTCTAGAGAACTCGTTACTATCAATCCAGGTTGGGTGGACAGTAGAAGGTAAGCGTGTTGCTTTTCCTAAGCTATCTAAGATCAGCCTTGGTCTATATCCCGTAGTCGATAGTGTTGAGTGGATAGAAAAACTATTGAAAATGGGTATCAAGACGACTCAGCTTCGAATCAAGAATCCTGAATTGGAAAACCTCGAAGAGCAAATTGAGCGTTCTATTCGCCTTGGTGAGGAGTACGACGCACAGGTCTTTATCAATGACTATTGGCAGTTGGCCGTTAAGCATGGTGCATTTGGGGTTCATCTTGGTCAAGATGACATTGAAGAGTCAAACTTAACAGCCTTAAGCGAAGCCAATATAAATATTGGTCTCTCTACTCACGGATATTACGAACTGCTTAGAATTGTTCAGATAGAACCAAGTTACATCGCATTAGGTCATATATTTCCAACAACGACAAAAGAAATGCCATCGAAGCCCCAGGGGCTAGTGAGGTTATCTCTTTACCAACGGCTTATCGATACTATCCCATATAGTAGTGAAGAACGCGGCTTTCCGACCGTTGCGATCGGTGGCATCGACCAATCTACAGCGCCAAAAGTATGGGATTGTGGTGTATCTAGCCTTGCTGTTGTTCGCGCGATTACTTTATCGGATTCTCCACAGAGCGTGATTGAAGACTTTTCTAACATTATGTCGACGCGAATATCCAGCAACTCTATCGGTCAGCAGGAGCTTGAGAATGCTTGATGATAAGAGTTTCCTACGTTACCAGAGGCAGATTAGCGTTCCCGAGATAGGGGAAACAGGCCAACAGAAGCTGATCAACAGTCATGTATTAATGATTGGCTGCGGTGGTTTAGGTAGCGCTGCCGCGTTGTATTTGGCATCTGCCGGAGTGGGAAAACTGGTTGTCGTAGACGACGATCAAGTCGAGCTTAGTAACCTACAAAGACAAGTCGTTTATCGAGAGACAGACCTTCAGTGTTCAAAAGTCTCAGCAATAGCCAAACAGCTCACTGAGATGAACAGTGGTTGTCAGGTTAGGCAAATCCATAGTCGCTTGTCAGAAGAGCAAATGAACCTAGAAGTTATGTTGGCGGATGTTGTCCTCGACTGTTGTGACAACTTCGAAACAAGGCAGCTCATTAATCGTGTTTGCTTTAAGCAGGGTAAACCACTAGTTTCAGCGTCAGCCATTGGCTGGCAAGGGCAAATGATGGTCCTTGATTTTCCGAGTCAACAAAATTGCTATCGTTGTGTCTACCCGTTTGACCACACAAGTACCGCAAACAAATGCAGTGACTCCGGGGTTGTTGGCCCTGTCGTTGGCACGATGGGAAACATGCAGGCACTCGCAGCCATTCAAAAACTCTCTACGGGCGAGTTTATGCTGTCGACAAATCAATTAAAACTGTTTGACGGTAGAACGCTGAATTGGACAAACCTAACGGTAGCCAAAGACGAAAGTTGCCCTGTATGTGGTACAGCAAATTCTGACACCAAACTAAGTACCAATGAAAAGGAACGTTCTTTGTGAGTTCTATAACTATAAAAATTAACGATCAATTAGAGACCGTGTCAGCGTCATCAAGCTTGGCGGATATTATCTCTTCTTTGTCACTGCCTGAGATGGGCTGTGTATTCGCTATAAACAATGTTGTTGTGCCTCGCAGTGCTTGGACCAATACAAACGTAAACGAAGGTGATGCTATTTCACTTTTTCAAGCTATCGCCGGAGGCTAAGCATGCTAACCATTGCTGATAAAACATTTAATTCTCGACTATTCACGGGTACAGGTAAGTTTGCCAACAAAGATTTAATGGCCGACGCTATTAAATCGTCAGGGTCTCAACTTGCGACCATGGCGTTGAAACGAGTCGATATACATTCTACTCATGACGATATACTTCAACCTATTATCGAAGCGGGTGTGAATCTTTTACCTAATACATCTGGCGCCAAGAACGCTAAAGACGCTATCTTCGCCTCTCACTTGGCTCGCGAAGCGCTTGGAACTAACTGGCTTAAGCTTGAGATTCACCCTGACCCTAAGTATCTGATGCCTGATCCAATTGAAACGCTCAAAGCCGCTGAACAGCTGGTTAAAGATGGATTCGTGGTTCTGCCTTACTGTCATGCCGATCCGGTTCTTTGTAAGCGTTTGGAAGAGGTGGGCTGTGCAGCTGTTATGCCCCTTGGTGCTCCGATCGGCTCAAACAAAGGGTTGGCATCCGTTGATTTCCTCGAGATAATTATTGATCAGGCCAACATTCCTGTTGTGGTTGATGCCGGTATTGGAGCGCCTTCCCACGCCGCGCTTGCGATGGAAATGGGCGCAGATGCCGTTCTTGTGAACACAGCCATCGCTGCATCTCCGAACCCGGTAGCAATGGCGACAGCCTTCAAATTGGCGGTAGAGTCCGGTCGACTTGCGTATGAGTCTGGTTTAGCTGGTCAAGTGTCTCATGCGGTAGCATCAAGTCCATTGACCTCATTCCTTGATGTTTAGGAGTTAAGATGAGCTTTGTTGAAGAGTTTCGTCGGCTTAATTGGGACGATGTTCGCCTTTCTATTTACGGAAAAACCGCCGTGGATGTAGAGCGAGCGTTGTCCAAATCAAAGTGCGACCTAGAAGATTTCAAAGCGTTGATTTCACCTGCAGCAGAACCTTACTTAGAGCAGATGGCACAACGATCTTTGGCCTTAACACGGAAAAGATTTGGCAATACCATATCGCTGTATATTCCACTGTATTTATCCAATCTTTGCGCGAATGCTTGTACGTATTGTGGCTTCTCGATGGAGAATCGCATCAAGCGTCGCACGCTCAATGAGACAGAAATAAAAGCGGAAGTGACCGCGATAAAAAAGATGAATTTCGACAGCGTGCTATTGGTAACTGGTGAACACGAAACCAAGGTCGGAATGAAGTACTTTCGAGAAGCGCTTCCAGTGATTAAAAGTGAGTTCAACTACCTCGCCATGGAAGTTCAGCCGTTAGACCAAGAAGAGTACGCTGAGCTAAAGACGCTGGGCTTAGATGCTGTGATGGTGTATCAGGAAACCTACCACCCAAGTACGTACGCTGAACATCATTTGCGTGGCAACAAAACAGACTTTGAGTATCGTTTAGAAACACCCGATCGACTGGCAAAGGCAGGTATCGACAAAATTGGTATCGGTGCTCTGATAGGGCTCGAGGAGTGGAGAACAGATTGTTTTTATGTGGCGGCACATTTGGATTATCTAGAGCGTAAGTATTGGCAGACACGCTATTCAATATCCTTTCCTAGATTAAGACCCTGTGAGGGAGGGTTACAGCCTAAGTCAATCATGTCAGATAAGCAGCTGGTACAGCTGATTTGTGCCTATCGATTGCTTAACCCCGAGGTTGAACTGTCTCTTTCTACGCGAGAGTCAGCCGTATTTAGAGATAATGTGTTGCCTTTGGGCATCACGAGTATGTCTGCTGCTTCAAAAACCCAACCTGGTGGCTATGCGCTAGAAGATGTTGAATTAGAGCAGTTTGAAATCAGTGATGAACGCAGTGCAGCTGAAGTAGCGAAGATGATCCACAGCAAAGGTTTTGACCCAGTCTGGAAAGATTGGCACAGCGGATACTCTGGATAGCGAAACTAGGTATGTTAGTTCGATAGAGTGTTTCACGTGAAACATAAAAATGGCTACGAATTTCGTAGCCATTTTAGTATCGGGTGATTTAGCCTCTAACTCTTAACTCTTAACTCTTAACTCTTAACTCTTAACTCTTATGTGCCACTATCTTTAGTAGGCTTTAATGATCAGTCAGGTTAATCATTAACAGCAACAGCCAATTAAAGTAAACAATCGACATCACTACGAGTTGTTACTAGCTATAAGAGAGCTTTTGGGTGGCCTGTTCTAGCCAGATCTTAACTTTCCCTTCGACCAATGGACTGATATCGTTCCACACTTTATCGTGATACTCATTGAGCCACGCAAGTTCAGGTCGAGTTAACATATCGACATTGATGTTTCGATGATCGATAGGGCAGCGAGTCAACGACTCAAATGTAAGAACGGGGAAATCTCCCTCTGTCTCAATCTCTTTCACCAATTCCAAGTTTTCAATTCGAATGCCAAATTCGTTCGCTCGGTAGTAACCAGGCTCATTGGAAAGTACCATGCCAGCCTTAAGTGGTACTGTTATTGGTCGCTTTGAAATACTTTGCGGGCCTTCATGAACACTCAAGAAGTGACCGACACCGTGTCCAGTACCATGGTCGTAATCATAGCCTTCTGCCCAAAGATATTGGCGAGCCAGGGTATCGAGTTGATGGCCGCTCGTTCCCTTTGGAAATCGAGCGCGTGCAACGGCGATATGTCCTTTCAGTACCAACGTAAACTGTCTTTTCATCTCATCGCTTGGTTGACCAATGGCCAGTGTACGTGTGATATCGGTAGTGCCATCAGGGTATTGGCCTCCCGAATCAACGAGGTAAAGAGAATCCATTGCGAGATCAGTGGGTGCCGGCTCATTGTTGTGGTTGTAATGACACATTGCCGCGTTCACTGAAGCGGCTGAAATTGTATCGAAGCTCAGGTCAACGAGGGTAGGGTCTTCCTCTCTAAACTCCTGCAGGCGGTCGGAGAGTTGTCCCTCATTAAGTAGGTTTCCTTGATCAATCTGCTCATCAAACCACGTTAAGAATTTAGTCATCGCGACGCCATCTCTAACATGGCATGCCTTCATACCGGCGATTTCGGTTGGGTTCTTTTGTGCTTTTGGCTGCAAGCATGGGTCTGCGCTGTTTAGCAGTAACGCACCGGCATTTTGTAGCTGCAATCGGAACCAAGAATTACTGGTAGCAGCATCGACAATGACTTTCTTATTGGTTAAAGAAGAGAGGACATCTTTCAATGAGTCAGGTGCTTGCACACGTACATCGTTACCGACATGAGTTGTGAACTCCCCAGGTAAACGAGCAGGGTCGATAAAGAAATCGACGCTTGAATCCGTGTATAGGATTGCGTGGGATAGCAGTACAGGCAATCGAGATACATCCAAACCGCGTACATTCAATAGCCAGCAGATGGAATCTAAAGAGGTAATCACAGCACAATCTGCACCTTGTGCTCCAATTTCTTTCGCTACTAAGTCTCGTTTCGTGACACTAGACTGACCGACTAATTCAAGCTCCATCAATCGCGCTGCCGAGAGGTTAGCGGCTGGGCGATCAGTCCATAACTCATCAACTGGGTTTGAGGTGACAGCGCTTAGCTCAAGCTTAGAAGAGAGTTTTGATTGAGCGAGGTTTAGCCAAGCACCTGTGTGCATTCTCGGGTCGAAAGCCACCTTCGCATTCGCTGCCAAGTTGTCAGTCATCCAATCCAGTGCTGGCTCTTCAATCAAATGGCGGTACTCAAAAATGGTGTCAGGAACCTGCTTCCTAACTTGCACGGTATAGCGTCCATCAACGAAAATTGCCGCTTTATCTGCCGTTATAACGGTGCAGCCAGCAGAACCTGTGAAGCCAGTTAGCCAGTGTAAGCGTTCATTATGTGCTGGGACATATTCACCGAGAAACTCATCTTCATGTGGGATGATAATCGCGTCATAGTCGTGTTTTGTTAGCCAAGCTCTCATCGCTTGAACACGCTCGGAAATCGTGTGATGCATCAAATGGTCCTTCTTGATTTGTCCTTTGGCGTGACTACGTATAGTGCTACCGAATTGGGTGTTGTCTCTTGAAAATACAAGCTACTCTTTTTGATTGATGGCTGCAAACTATCTGAGTAAACGAGTTTTCTCTTTGATGATATTCGTTAACCAAGTCAAAGCGGGGTCGTTTTCTCTGTCTTTATGCCAGAATAAAGTATAAGCCATTGCAGGGAATGCCATTGGCAGTGGCAGTTCGACGAGATCCAATTGCTTCGCAATGAGCGAGGTGAAGTGGCTCGGGGCAGTGAACACAAAATCAGTATACGTACATAGGCTAGCGGCACTATTAAAGTCAGGAACGGTGATGGCAATATCGCGCTCCTTACCTAAATCTGCTAATCGATAGTCGAGCAACCAGCGATCGTTACCATCGCACCGAACCTGCACATGCCTCATCGAGAGATACATATCGATGTTCCAATCATGAATGTGCTCTAGCATAGGATGCCCTTTACGAACCACGCACATCTGCTGATCTTGGTAAATCTCCAGCTCCTTAATGTCTTCTGGAGGAAGCATGGTTAATCGAGCGTCATTGATATCGATATCTTTTCCCGTGATTCCGATATCGAGTTCCCCAAGTTGCAATCGCTTAAAGGTTTGTTCATTCCAAGAGTGGGTTGAAATATTCAGCCTTGGGCCTTGTTGGAAAACCGCAGGCATGAAATAGGGCAGTATCAGCGGATACACACTTTCTACGGCTGCAATGTGAAATCGGTACTCACTGGTTTCTGGGCAGAACTCTTGTGGCTGTGTAATGCTTTCCAACTGATGAATCAGGTTCTCTAGACGAGGTTTCAGGTATAGGCTTTTTGCGGTCGGTCGCAAACCATGTGAGGTACGAACAAAAAGCGGATCATCGAACTGTTCACGCAGCTTTGAAAGAGACTTGCTCACAGCGGATTGGCTGAGATAAAGCCTTTGAGCTGCGCGGGTGACACTTCGCTCTTCAATCAATACATTGAGGCACACGAGCAAGTTCAGATCGATTCTAGACAGCGCGTCGATAGACATTGTGATTTTCCATTTGGGAATAGTAGGTATGAGTATAAGCCATTTTTTAGAATAACATGAATGAAGTAAACTCTCAGGCACTCAATATCCTTTATTAACCATGTGAGCATCAACACCGTGAATACGCCTCAATTAGATAATCCAAGCAAACTTCAAATGGCCCTACTGACCATGCTGGTGCTGTTTAGTCCTTTGGGCATTGATATCTATTTGCCAGCGTTCCCGCAAATGGCGGATACGTTTCACGTGGAACAGACAAGGATACAAGACACGATTACATGGTTTTTGTTTGCTATGGGCGTAGGGCAGTTATTCGCGGGTCCTTTAGCAGACAAGCACGGACGTCGAACAGTTGCATTAGTTGGCGTGAGTATCTACGGTTTGAGTGCTTGCTTGGCGTGGGCCGCACAAACCATTGAGTGGATGCTTATCGCTAGGCTACTACAAGGCTTGGGAGCATGTGCGACCGCAGTAGCTGCTTTTGCAACTGTTCGCGACCTATTTGGTCCACAAAAAAGCGGCAAGATGATCAGTTACCTTAATGGTGCGATCTGTTTCATTCCAGCATTAGCGCCAATCTTTGGTGCATGGTTGACGCAGCAATTCGGTTGGCGATCGAACTTCTCGTTCATGGCCGTGTTCGCTTTAACGGTCGGTATCATTTTGTTCTTTAATCAAAAAGAGACCAATCCATCGAAGTTTACTGGCGCGATATTTAAACCAAGTCGCTACATTGATGTGTTGCGAAACCCAATGTTCCTGTTCCATGCCTCGCTGTGTATGTTTTCAATGGCGGTCATCTTGGCTTACGTCACATCCGCTCCGCATGTATTGATGGAACGCTACAGCTTGACGATGAATGAGTTTACTTTTTGGTTTGGTATCAATGCGGTTTTTAACATCATTGCGTGTATGACGGCGCCAAAATGTATGGAAAAGCTAGGCACTCGCATGACGATCATTATTGGCGTCCTGATGCTTAATACAGCCGGAGTTCTCATGCTGGCGTTACAAAGTCAGCAGACGGCATTGGCCTTCATGTTGCCTATCTTTGTCTCTTCTATTGGTTTTGCGTGGGTCTTAGGTGCTTCGGCGGGTAAAGCGCTTGCCCCATTTGGTGATAAAGCAGGCACTGCCGCCGCGTTACTTGGTTTGTTTCAAATGAGTGGTGCTGGTTTAGTGGTTGGACTAATGCAAAGGCTATCACTGCAACCTGAAATGTTAATTACTCTTTTGCTATGGATCACCGCACCAAGTTTAATCGTACTCTGTTCTAAAGTCGGCCACCGATGGCATGAAGTAAGAGTCTAGAACTCGCGAACGCTTATTAGTTATAAACGTTACTTATTAAAAATGCTGTATTATTACGCGTTAAACAGGTGTATATTTGAACCACTAATCTAAAAATAGACGCAGTGGATACTCAACAATAATGTCAATGACAACGTACGAAATGGCGCGAGTTCTAGAACAACTAGAAGAAGCACCAGAAAAAATCATGTTTGGCAAAATCCTCAACGAAATGGGGAACCAAAGTGGTGAGCGAATTCGTAGTGCAGCTAAGCAAGTTCCTGTCGATGTATTGAGTGATATTGTCTTTCAGTTTCAGCAAGTGATTGAATCAAGAAAGGGTGAGAAGGTGCAGTTGTTAGCAAAACAACTCGCTGAACAAGGGATTTCACCCGAAGAGCTGCAAGCCTATCTTAATCGATAAAATACAAAAATTTTGTCTCGAAGGGCCTCTAAGTTAGAGGCTCTTTTTGATCGTGAGTAATAGGGTTACGACAAACGGAATACGAGAATTAGCCTTAATCTTCTGTCAGGGATATTAAGGGTTCACATTACGATTAATCGGGTTTTGCAGAGAGATAAGCGTCTCGGTTGACTGAACCTCATCAATGGCTTGCAGTTTATCGATCAACACATACTGAAGCTCCTCGATCGATTTACACATCAGCTTGACGAAAATGTTATAGGCGCCTGTTGTATAGTAAGCTTCAACCACCTCTTCTAGCGCGTTAAGCTTCTCAATGGCAGAGTGATAGTCTCTGGCTGATTTTAGATTGATACCGATAAAACAACACACGTCATAACCCAATTTCTTGGTGTTGACGATCACTTCCGTCCCCTGGATTATTTCCGCCGATTTCATTTTCTCAATTCGAACATGGATGGTGGCTGGACTAACATCAAAACTCTTCGCCATTTCAGCGTAAGGCTTACGTGCATCTTCCATGAGTGTCTTTAATATGGCTCTATCGAGATCGTCGAGTTTGGCTTGTTGCATGGTGGTGTTGAATCCTTGAATTGAGGCGGCATCCTAAAACGGAGTATATTTTAACAATGCGGTTGTTGCTATGGCGTAGGGAGAAACTTGTCACTGACATCATACTCGTGCCTTTTGTTCTTGACTGAGAATGAGAAAATTTAGTAAGCCATACGGAAAACGGGTAGAATTCTCTCGTTTACTATCGCCTCATAAACCACTTACGGAGCTCACATTGCAGCTACAATTGATTTGCGAATCATCGTCACAACAACATGTACTAGACAATCTAGCAAGCCGCTGGGGGCTTGAGCATAGTCAAGAGAGCGTGTTCGCACTGGTATTAACACAAGATCACCTTGAGCTACGTAAGCTCGATGAACCAAAGCTTGGTGCTATTTTTGTTGATCTTGTTGGTGGCGCAGTGGGTCATCGTCGAAAGTTTGGTGGTGGCAAAGGGCAATCTATTGCAAAGGCAGCGGGCTTGAATAAAGGGGCGACACCAAGGGTGTTGGATGCAACGGCCGGTTTAGGTCGAGATGCCTTCGTGCTTGCCTCGTTAGGTTGCCACGTTCAAATGGTGGAACGTCACCCTGTCGTCGCCGCGCTTCTGGATGATGGTTTAGCTCGAGCAAAGCAAGACAGTGAGATAGGCCACTGGGTAACTGAGAGAATGTCGCTGATACATGCCTCTAGTCATGATGCGCTCGATTCGTTGTGTCAGGATGAATCGTTTGAAAAGCCGGATATCGTGTATTTAGACCCTATGTATCCGCACCCAGAGAATAAGAAAAAATCGGCGCTCGTGAAAAAAGAGATGCGGGTATTTCAATCTCTTGTGGGGGCTGACAATGATGCAGACGATTTATTAACGCCTGCGCTTGCGCTTGCCACTAAGAGGGTCGTGGTTAAGCGACCAGATTACGCGCCTTGGCTAAGTGATAAAAAGCCAAGCATGGCGATAGAAACCAAGAAGAATCGATTTGATGTGTATGTTCTGGCGTCTATGAACTAGACGCTGTTGGAACTCAATTTGTAATAAAAAAGCTCACTGGTTTAAGTGAGCTTTTTTTATGGTGAAACGGAAAGCTGGAATTACTGATTCGCTAAGTATTGCTGTTCAACGCGCTTTTTCACCCAGCTCTCGTTGACCCAAAGTGAGAGAAGGATGATCGCGCCACCAATAGAAAGACTGACAAGGTCAACATCTCGATTCCAAATGACGATATTGACGATAAGCCCCGCTGGCACCAACACATTGTTCATTACAGCTAACGCGCCTGCATTCACAAGGCATGCGCCCTTATTCCAAGCAAAGTAGCCGAACCCTGAAGCGATGACACCAAGGTACACCAACACTCCCCACTGCAGGTTTGTCGTTGGCATCTTGTCGAAACTGCCTAGCAAGGCAAATGCAACGCTCGCCACGCAAAGGGCGCCAAAATAGAAGTAACCAAAGATAGAATGCTGAGGAAGATCGACGGTTTCTTGCTCCATGACATACTTATAGCCAACCTGTCCGATGGCAAAGCAAAGGTTCGCACCCTGTACCACAAGGAAGCCGACTAAGAAGTTCTCATTGACTCCAGCAAACTTGATGAATGCCGCGCCAGACACCGCTATCACTGCGGTGATCAAGTACCAAGGTGAAAATCGGCGTTTAAGTAGATCATAGATCAGCGTGACGTAAATCGGAGTGAATACCGTGAACAACAAGACTTCGGGTACTGACAGTAATAAGAAGGACTGATAGTAGAAGCAGTACATCAAACCTAACTGGATACCGCCAATCGCCATCAATTTCAGTTTGAGTAGGTTAGGGACGCCACGAAATTTAGTAAACGGGATGAAGACTAAGCTCGCCAATGCGACGCGCATAAGAACCGAAAACCACGAATCGACTTGGCCGGCCAAATAAACGCCGATCAAGCTGAATGAAAATGCCCAAAGTAGGGTAACTGTAGAAAGATAAAACATAAATAATATTCATTATCAACAATGTGCTTGCAGTTTACCCTAACTCGCTTGGGCAATATAGAGCTTGGTACGAGTTAATCTTTAAGCGGAACGACCAACATGTCGACGGGCGAACTGTTGATAAGCTGGCGTGTGGAAGAGAGCAGCTTGCTCCAAAAATCCTGATGGTGACCACAAACAACTAAGTCGATATTGTGCTCAACAATAGAATCACACAGCTCATTGCTCAAATCGCCACTCCCGACCAAGCTGTGTTTGATTGGGTATTGGGCATGGTCGGCAAAGTCTTGTAGTTGTTTCTGCGAGGCTTCCATCGCTTGGTGCTGAGTCTCTGCCAGGTTTATATCGATAAGCCCGGTATAGAGTTCGGCGTAATTCACATCGATATGGATAAAAGAGAGGTTAGCGTTCAGTGGTTTTGCTAGTGCAACTGCCTTATCAACGAGCAGCTTACTGTCTTCTGAGAGATCGACAGCCACTAAGATATGTTGATAGCTCATTTGGCTCACTCCTTATAGGTAGGGATACTCTTACTCTAGCACCAGTTGATAGGGAATTTTGCCAAAGCGATCTCATATCCACATTGAGTTTGGTTCATGGTATTGTTTGTTTGATGGATTAGTAAATACAGTTAGATAACTGAATTAGGAGTAAAAAATGCTACCCAAAGCGATGGTTGATCAATTGAATGAGCAAATAAATCTAGAATTTTTCTCATCCAATCTATACTTACAAATGAGTGCTTGGTGTGAAGACAAAGGATTCGAAGGTGCGGCTGAGTTTTTAAGAGCTCATGCAGTTGAAGAGATGCAACATATGCAGCGCCTTTTTACCTATGTCAGTGAAACCGGTGCAATGCCAATTCTAGGGGCAATTGATGCACCACAGCATGAGTTTGAAAGCTTAGGTTCGGTATTTCGTCTAACGTATGAACATGAGCAAATGATTACTGAAAAAATCAACAAACTCGCGCATGTAGCTTTTACAAACCAAGATTACTCAACGTTTAACTTCTTGCAGTGGTACGTTGCTGAACAGCACGAGGAAGAGAAGTTGTTTAAAGGGATCTTAGATAAGCTTGAGTTGGTTGGTGAAGACGGTAAAGCCTTGTTCTTCATTGACAAAGACCTAGCTGTGTTAGCTAAAGAAGGTTCATCTTCTATTATGGACGCCTCAGCTGTGTAACCACGCAGCAAAGAGATGACTCTCTGAATCATCTTTTCTTTTCGGGCATTGATAGAAGATGTAGGGAGGAAAAGATGATCAGTGGAGACACTATTTTATTCGCGCTGTTGTTGGTCACAGGCATCAACATGGTTAGGTACCTAACTGCGCTACGTTCACTTATATACATTATGCGAGAAGCCCACCCTTTGCTGTATCAGCAGGTCGATGGCGGTGGTTTCTTCACCACGCATGGCAATATGACCAAGCAAGTCCGCCTCTATAGTTATTTAAAAACCAAAGAGTACCACCACCACCACGATCCAGTGTTCACTGGAAAGTGCGATCGAGTGCGAGAGCTATTTATTCTCTCTTCAGGATTATTAAGTGTGACATTGCTGATGGCCTTCTTTGTTTAAGTACATGACATAAATGTGTGTGCAACAAGTAACGGGTGAACCGAACACTGCAAATTGGCATTAAGCTAATTTGAGGTTAGAATGCGATACCTTCATTAAGGATGTGCTCTTGCGCATCCTTTTTTATTTTTCGAAACCCCAGATAAAAACCATAGAAGAGCATGAACATGAGTAACCAATTTGATGTCGTGATTATTGGCGCAGGCGCAGCAGGACTAATGTGCGCAGCTGAAGCAGGAAAGCGAGGTCGAAGCGTACTATTGGTGGATCATGCCAAGAAGCCAGGGCGTAAAATACTCATCTCTGGTGGTGGTCGCTGTAATTTCACCAACTACGATGTGTCGGCTAACAACTTCCTTTGTCGTAACCCTCACTTCGTAAAGTCTGCGCTGTCTCAATACACCAACTGGGACTTTATATCGCTGGTGAGTAAATACGGCATCGACTTTGAAGAGCGTGAGCATGGACAATTATTCTGTTTAGATAGCTCGAAACAAATCGTTAGCATGCTGCTTGATGAGTGCAAGCAAGAAACCATTACCCAGCGCTATCAAGCCGAGGTAACTGACATTGAGAAGCAAGAGTCAGGGTTTACGCTTCGAATCAACGGTGGACTGATTGAGTGTCAATCGTTGGTGATTGCCACGGGGGGGCTATCGATGCCTAAACTCGGTGCTACGCCATTTGGCTATAAACTAGCGGAACAGTTTGGGCTGTCTATTGTTCCCACGACCGCGGGTCTGGTTCCCTTTACGCTGCACACCAAAGACAAAGACGATCTGGCTGAACTCTCGGGTATCGCGATTCCTGCAGAAGTGACTACTCAAGATGGGACGCTATTTAAAGAGGCGCTGTTGTTTACTCACCGTGGCCTTTCTGGCCCGTCTATCTTGCAAGTGTCTTCGTTCTGGAAAGCGGGAGAAAGTGTTTCTATTAACCTTGTACCAAATGATGACATTGAAGAGCTGCTGATCAATTCACGTGAGAAGCATCCAAACCAAAGCCTAAAGAACACCTTGGCCAAGGTTCTGCCTAAACGCTTGGTTGAGGTGCTGATTGAGCGCAAAGAACTTAATGATAAGCCGTTGAAGCAGTATAACCCGAAAGAGCTACAGTCTATTGTCGAATTGCTTGAAAACTGGCAGATCGTACCGAACGGGACGGAAGGATACAGAACGGCAGAGGTGACGCTTGGTGGTGTCGATACCGATCAGATCTCATCAAAAACGATGGAGTGTAAGTCTGTAGCTGGTATGTACTTCATTGGTGAGGTGATGGATGTATCGGGCTGGCTTGGTGGGTATAACTTTCAGTGGTGCTGGTCGAGCGGCTTTGTTGCTGGGCAATGGGTATAAACACCGCTCGCTTTATTAAGTCTACAGCCTCATCAAAACTCAGGCTGTAGACTCATTAGGGTGCTAGACGCTAGCTAAATCTTCGATACGTCATAACCCGCTTCAGCAAGCAGATGACGCTCTTTCTTTATGAGTTGAACTCGGTCTTCAATAAGCTCATTCAGCGCTTGTGTTGGCTTCGTCGCTAAGCTGTTGAAGTGCTGAAAAGACTCCGCAACCTCTACCTCAGTAAATAAAGCACTCAATAGGTTTCGCGCTTCACACGGGTCTGTCTCGGTTTGAAAGTACTCGACTCTTTTAATCGCTTCCTTCATTTCAGGCAGTAGCTCAATTGGGCTTGTCTCTTTCGCGATCAACATATAGTTATGGAACACTTTTTTAGCAAAAAGGAGTTCTTTTAAAGGGATATCACGTCCGCTGATGATCTGCTCTTGAGTAAGAAGGGTTGTTGAGCTCATGGTCTTTCCTTAAATCATTGATACTTTACCTACAGATATACTGACAACGATCCTGAGTGTCAATTACTGATGCGACTAATCACGGGATTCTTTAATACTCGGTGAAAAGCTAGTGCGTAGAAGTGGGGCGAAACAGGCTCATCAGTGTCGCTAGGTTATCTGGATCACTTGGGTTAAGGGGCTTACTGAAATAGAAGCCTTGGCCAATTGAGCACCCCAGTGACAGCAAATGACTCTGCTGCTGAGGCTCTTCGATACCTTCTGCAATCACCTCAAGCGATAAGCTTTTTGCCATCGCAATAATGGCACTCACGATAGCCACACTCTCACCATCGCTTGGAATATCATGGATAAAGGAGCGGTCGACTTTGATTTTGTCGAGTGGTAGCCCCTTGAGATAAGACAGCGATGAGTAACCCGTCCCAAAGTCATCCAAAGCAACCTCAATACCGAGAGCTTTGAGTTTGTTAAGATCTTGAGTCGCTAAGGCTGGGTCACGCATCAGAAACCCTTCTGTTATCTCGATCTCTAGGTTTTGAGCGGGAAACCCGGTGGATTCTAAGATAGACACTAAACGATTGGTAAAGTCTCGGTGCTGGAGCTGAACGGCGGATACGTTGACGGCAATTTTAGAAAATTGAAACCCACTATCCAGCCATTCTTTACCTTGCCTACATGCCGTTTCTAACACCCAATCGCCCAACTCATTAATGAGTCCGGTTTTTTCTGCGATAGGGATAAATTGGTCTGGGGATATGTTGCCCAGTTTTGGATTGTGCCAACGCAATAGTGTCTCCAAACCAGACAGAGAGCCATTGACTAAATTGAATTGCGGTTGATAAACCAAGTGGAACTCGTCATTTTTAATCGCTTGATGCAGCGCAGAGTGAAAGCGCACATGAGACTTGGATTCATCCGTCAGCTCTGGCGTGTAATACGCGTAACCGTTTCGACCATTTTTCTTAGCAAGGTACATGGCGGTATCGGCATTCTTTAGCAAGGCGTCAGTATTGGTGCCGTCTTGCGGGAAACGCGATACCCCAATGCTGGTGGATAAATGCAAAGGGTGGCTGTCATTCGGGTAGAAAGGAGAATTAAACAGACTCAACGTCTCATTGATCGTTTCAATCAGCGAGGGCGGGTTATCTAAGTCAGTGGCAACAATAACAAACTCGTCTCCGCCTATGCGAGCCACATGACCGCGATGGTACATGGCGGATTTCAATCTTAGCGAGAGCTCAATCAATACCTGATCGCCACAATGGTGCCCCAGACTGTCGTTGATGTGCTTGAAGTGGTCAATATCAAGAAATAGGGTGGCAAAGGGTTTCTTTGATTGTATCTGCTGAGTCAGAATTTGAGTTAACAGCGAGCGGTTAGGCAGGTCGGTGAGTGGATCATAAAAGGCCATCTTCTCTAGCTTCTGCTCGTTTTCTTTGTGCGCGGTGATATCTTCGAAGACACACAGATAGTTAAGCAGCTGATCTTCCTTCCCCTGTACTGCTGTAATGGTCGATTTCTGCAGGTAGATGGAGCCATCTTTGCGTTTGTTGGAGAGCTCACCTTTCCACTTTCCTGTTTTGATTAAGCTCTGCCAAAGCTCACGATAGAAGGTGGCGTCTTGCAATCCTGATTTGAGCAGTCTCGGGTTTCGCCCTTTGACCTCATCTTCCTGATACCCCGTGATCTTAGTGAATGCTTGATTCACTTCGATAAGATGGCCATTGTTATCGGTAATCATCATGCCTTCATAAGAGTTATTGAAAATCTTAGAGGTCACGTTGAGCTGGTTTTCGACAATCTTGCGTCGTGTGACGTTACGCGTCATACCCAGGACACCGATTAACTTGCCATCCTGCCGTTTTACAGGGGATTTAATCGTTTCTAGCCAGATATCATCACCGTTTTCATCCTTCCGAGGACACTCTTCGACGATATATTGCTGATCAGATTGAATGATGTGCTCATCGGCATGCACAAATTTATCGGCGATCTCTTTATCGAACAGATGGTGGTCTTCTGCCCCAATAATCGCACTGGCATCGTATCCCCAGGCGCTTTCTACGGCGCGATTACAGACGACGTATTCACCTTTTAGGTTCTTAATCCACGCGTGGTCTTCTAAGCCATCGAGGAACTCTTGCAGCGATGGTAACTGCGCACTGTGATGGTGTTGTAGGGTATTGAGGTCATGACTAAATCTCCCAGCCAGTGCAGCGATTGAAGCAATTAGATCACCATGATCCAATTGCTCATGTAAGGGGTGCGTCACCAATGCGCCAAACAAGCTGCCATCGGGTTGCCAAATGGGCGTTGTCCAGCAAGTGTTCCCTTGCTCTATCTGGTGTGGAATGGATTCTGTTGATGGGTAAATAGAATGTGACAAGGTTTGATAGAGATTTTTAGCTAGAGCCTTGCTAATAGGGGGCTGAGTAGGGTTCTCTCCCTCTAGCTGGCACCAAGATTTTTCGTCTGTGAACTGGTAAATAGTATGCTGTGCACTCAGGGCTCCCCCAAGACTCTTCATCAGAGTTTGCCATTGTTCGATGTAATTAGACGGCAAGGCAATGCGAAACATAGATACTCTCAAACTGTAGTTTGGCTACTCAATGTCTAGCAGCCTCTTGTTATTATCCACACCAACGCGAATTCAGACGTATTCTGTTACACAATTGATGGATCTGCAGTTTAGCGCGATTGCTTTTGTGAATTAGATCTGTGGATCACATAACGTTGTTTTATAGGTTAAACATCTTCTTGGTTTGGAATAATGACCTATATTGAATAGAGAGAAATAGTGTCCCAAGGAGAGAATACATGAGCCAACATGCACTGATTTCACGTATCAATGAGCTCCCACGCATCGAGAGTGTGCTACAAGAGCTGCTTGAAATGGTTAACAGAGAGACCATCGATTTTGGTGAGCTCTCACGCAAGATGTCCATGGATCAGGTGTTGAGTGCGCGTGTATTAAGGATGGCAAATTCCGCCCATTTTGGGGGGGTAAAAGGGGTGTCGACCATTAATGATGCGATTGTTCGAGTCGGGGCTGGGGCAATTCGCACGCTTATTTCCTCGTCCATTCTCTCAACGACCTTTCCAAAGCTGGAAACGCTTAACCTTAAGGACTACTGGGCCAATACATTTGAGGTGTCTGTCATTGCGAGTGCGATTGCAAAGTCGGTCAGCCTGGATGCCAACGAAACCTTTACCACGGGTGTGCTGCATAATATTGGTGAGTTGATGATTCACTCCTTGGTGCCAGAGCAAGCGGTTGAGATCATGTCGCGCGTTGAGGCGGGAGAGAACATTGTCAAAGTACAAAGGGATGTGCTCGAAACCGATTCACAGCAGCTTGGGGCAGCGCTAGCGCAAGCATGGCAATTCCCCCCTGAAATGATTGATGCTATTGCCAATGTGAATCACCCGGGTAAAGCGGCAGAATCCAAAAAACTGGCTTGCGTGTTGTATCTCGCAAGAGACATTCACCTTAAATGGGATTCAATGCTGGGCAGTGATGAGAAACAAGCGTTTTTAGACAACCACCCAGTTGGTAAGGCACTCTCTATTAGTCATGACATGGTTGATAAGATTGATGGAGTGCGAGGCCAAGGAAGTGAATTGGCGTACCAGTTGTTCTAATACGCCTGCGAATAGACAGGAAGCTTAAAGAACGCGCCTACGCCTGCTGAGGTTTCTTCTTCCATTTCACTTGTTGAATGACCAGTCCGCTAACGATCAGAATCAGGCCTATCAACGTTGCCGGATGAATCTCTTCGCCAATGATCGTGGCGAGTAGCATGAGTGAGATAAAGGGGGAAGCAAAGATAAGGTTACTGATGCGCGCGGTGTTTTGTGTCGACTTGAGCGCACTTAGCCACAACACAAAGGTAATGCCCATCTCGAATAAACCCACGTAGGTCACGGCTAGCCAGCCTTGGGTGGTAATTTGACGCCATTCAGCCCCCTCGTAAAGACTCAATCCAACCGCAAAGGGAATGGCCACGACAAACCCGAGTAACACACCCACCACAGGGTCAGCTTTGTTCTTTGCGTTTAGAATCCAATAGCCTGCCCACAAAAGGGTTGATAGGAGTGCCAACGCCACGCCAAGCGGGCTGTCGAAGTTTAACCCTAGCAAGTCCCCCTTCGTCGCAATCACGATCACGCCAAAGTAACAAAATCCGCACGCGATCCAATCTTTGCCTCTTATCTTCTGCCCAAGAAACACCGCGGCCATTAAGGTCAATGTGATTGCCCAGCTATAGTTAATGGCTTGCGCTTGCGACGCCGGTAGCAGGTCATACGCCTTAAACAAGATGAGGTAGTAAGCCAAAGGGTTGACCAAACCGAGCAGCAAGTAATACCAAGGATTAGAGATAAAAGTCGTTGTAACCAGTGAAAGCTTACCTTGCAGACTGCAGATGATAATCAGCGCAATGGCCGAGACAACACTCGCTACGGTGAGCATTTGGATAGGGGTAAACTCCGCCAAGGTCAGCTTAAAAGCCGTCGCAACGGTAGACCAAAGCAATACGGCAGAGAGGGCAAAACCGATGGCACGACGTTCGTTCATAGATTATCCATAAAGAAATATGAGGTTGTTAGGGCGCTAGTCTAACGGGACGCTTGATGAGCGACAAACTGGACATTTATCCAGTATCGAAATACCATTATATTTATCGCCTGTCAGTGAGTTAACACTATCTTATGCAATGGATTATTGAGCACCAAACACTAATCATTTCTTCCGCCGCCAGCGCCATCATGGGTGGTTCAGCCGTTGGGTTCTGGGTTAAACAAAAAATGCAGTTAACCACTCAGCGACTTGAGCAGCAGATTGAATCCGAACAGCAACTGCATAATAGCCAATCTTCCCAACTGAGTGCATCACTGAAACTCGCGCAACAAGAACTCGACGATCTCGATGCTGCTAGAGATCAATCGGCACACGAATTAAAGCAATCGCATGGCAAATTGATGGCGGTGCTCGAGAAACTGCGTCATTTTGAAACCGTTAAGCAAGAGCGTCAGCAATATGCGAATGAAGTAACGATTGTCCGAGAAGAAAAAGCGCAGTTAGAAGCGCAGCTGCGTGAACAAGAAGCGCGTCATGAGCAACAATCCATTGCCAGTGCTGAAAAGCTTCAACTGCTAGAGCAAGCGGAAGAGCGCTTGAAGCAGCAATTCGAACACTTGGCGAATCAGCTGTTTGAAGTAAAAACCGCCAAGGTGGATGAGCAGAATAGACAAAGCCTAGATGGGCTTCTTACTCCCTTAAAAGAGCAGTTGGAAGGGTTTAAAAAACAGGTTAACGATAACTACGGTCAGGAAGCGAAAGAGCGTCATACGTTAGTGCATGAGCTAAAAAGTTTGCAGCGTCTGAATGAACAGATGACCAGAGAAGCGGTTAACCTGACACAGGCACTCAAAGGGGACAACAAACAGCAAGGCAACTGGGGGGAAGTGGTGCTTGCTCGAGTCTTAGCAGAATCTGGTTTGCGTGAGGGGCATGAGTATCATACTCAAGTGAACTTACAGAATGATGCGGGTAAGCGTTATCAGCCCGATGTGATTGTTCACTTACCTCACAACAAACAAGTTGTGGTCGATTCCAAAATGGCGTTGGTGGCATTCGAGCGCTATTTCAATGCTGAAAACGATCAGCAAAAAGAACAAGCGTTAAGCGATCATCTCGTGGCGCTGCGTGCTCATATCAAAGGGTTAAGCCAGAAGGATTACCATCAATTAAAAGGCATTCAGAGCCTCGACTACGTATTGATGTTCATTCCCGTTGAACCCGCTTTTCAGGTTGCGATTCAAACTGACCCAAGTTTAGTGAAAGACGCGATGGAGCAGAACATCATCTTGGTGAGCCCAACGACCTTGCTGGTGGCCCTGAGAACCATCGATAACTTATGGCGCAATGATAGACAGAACCAAAATGCGCAATTGATCGCTGAACGCGCCAGCAAACTCTACGATAAAGTGCGCTTGTTTGTGGATGACATGGAAGGGCTGGGTGGTGCGCTTGATAAAGCCAACCAAAGCTATCAGGGCGCAATGAACAAATTAGCCACCGGCAGAGGCAATGTGATTAAGCAGGCGGAGAGCTTTAAGTCGTTGGGTGTAGAGGTTAAAAAGCCAATCTCGAGTAACTTGGTTGAAGTCGCACAAAATGACGCTTTAGTAGAAAGACATCCAGCTGAGGATAAAGTAAACTAATCGCCCGCGGCGTATGATTTAACAACGCTGTTGAAGAGGACTGACAATGACGGACACCAACGTGCAATCAAATACAGCTTTAGAATCAAATCAATCATCGCATCAAGAAGAAACGACTCATTTTGGCTTTGAAACCGTAGCGAAAGAAGAAAAAGTGGCGAAGGTTGCCGAAGTTTTTCACTCGGTTGCCGCTAAGTACGACATCATGAACGACCTCATGTCAGGTGGTGTTCATCGTCTTTGGAAGCGCTTTACGATTGATTGCAGTGGCGTACGCCCTGGTCAACGTATTCTTGATTTGGGCGGTGGCACGGGTGATTTAACCGCTAAATTCTCTCGAATTGTTGGTGAAAAAGGCCATGTGATTCTGGCCGACATCAACAACTCAATGCTCAATGTAGGCCGAGACAAACTGCGCGATAGCGGTATTGTGGGGAACGTTCACTACGTACAAGCAAACGCGGAAGAGCTTCCTTTTCCAGATGACTATTTTGATTGCATCACGATCAGCTTTTGTCTGCGTAACGTCACCGATAAAGACAAAGCCTTACGTTCAATGTATCGCGTACTAAAACCAGGCGGTCGTTTATTGGTTCTTGAGTTTTCAAAGCCAATCTTAGAGCCTCTATCTAAGGTCTACGATGCTTATTCCTTCCACCTTCTGCCTAAGATGGGTGAATTGATTGCGAACGATGCAGACAGCTACCGTTACCTAGCGGAATCTATCCGTATGCACCCAGATCAAGAAACACTAGAAGGCATGATGCAAACGGCTGGGTTTGAAAAAACCAACTACTACAATCTGACCGGTGGCATTGTTGCGCTGCACCGTGGCTATAAGTTTTAACTGAGCCGAACTAACGGATAATCAAGGATTGTTATGCCATTTGATCCCCTAGTGACTGCGGTTGTAGAAACCTCATTTAATCGTCTGATTCAAGACGACCCTGAGCTTGAAAGGCGTTTATTGCGCCTTAAAGGTCAGGTCCTACAGGTTCACCTTAAAGAATTAAATAAAACCCTTACGTTTGTGTTTAGCCATCAAATTGATGTCTTGGCGGACTATGAGGGTGAAGCCGACTGCTTTCTATCGCTCAACCTTTCGGTGTTGCCAGAGCTGCGAGAGCAAGCCAACATCACCGAGATGATTAAGCAAGATAAGCTCGACCTACAAGGTGATATCCAGCTTGCTCAGAAGTTTGCTCAATTGCTGAAAGACTGTAAGCCAGATATTGAAGAGTGGGTATCGCGCCTAACGGGTGATGTCGTAGCGCACACCTTGGTCCAAGGGGTTAAAGACGTTTCTGGCATGATTCAAAATAAGCTGACAAGACATCAGTCCAATTTGGCGCAAGTGCTGACGGAAGAGTGGCAAATAGCACCACCACCGCTAGAAATTGCCTATTTTTGTGATCAGGTAGAAGCGCTCTCTTCTCAGGCTAATCGTATTGAAAAACAACTAGATAAGCTGTTGGAGAAAGCATGACCCCAGCAGAGTTAAAGCGCCTTTATCGCATCATCAAGGTTCAGCTTGAGTATGGCCTAGACGAGTTATTGCCTGCGCATCAACTAACGAAAACACCATTACTTGTTCGAAAGTCGCTGTTTTGGCTTAAGAATAAGCACCCTGATAAAGAAGCCGGTGAGCGATTACGTTTGGCCCTTCAAGAGCTTGGTCCGGTATGGATTAAGTTTGGCCAAATGATGTCGACTCGTCGCGATCTGTTTCCTCCCCACATTGCTGATCAGCTTGCCCTGTTGCAAGACCAAGTCGCTCCGTTTGATGGCGCGTTAGCCAAGCAGCAGATGGAAAAATCGCTCGGTGGCCCAATCGAAAATTGGTTCACTGACTTTGACATTGTGCCATTGGCATCAGCGTCGATTGCACAGGTTCATACGGCAAAGCTCAAAGAATCGGGTCGTGAAATCGTCTTGAAGGTAATTCGCCCTGATATCCATGCCGTGATCGATGCCGACATCAAGTTGATGTATCGCATGGCCAAGATTGTGGCCAAGTCTTTGCCTGATGCTCGACGCTTAAAGCCCGTTGAAGTCATTCGCGAGTACGAAAAAACCATTATTGATGAGTTGGATTTACGCAGAGAAGCGGCGAATGCGATTCAGATACGTCGAAACTTCGAAGGCAGCGAAGAACTTTATACCCCTGAAGTTATTACCGATTTCAGCAGCGAAAGCTTGATGGTTTCGGAAAGAATCTATGGAATTCAAGTTTCTGACATCGAAACGTTACAAGCCAATGGTACAAATATGCAACTATTGGCCGAGCGTGGCGTTAGTGTATTCTTTACCCAGGTATTTAGAGATAGCTTCTTTCATGCGGACATGCACCCAGGAAATGTGTTTGTTCAGCGTGACCATCCTGAAAACCCACAATGGATTGGACTGGATTGCGGTATCGTAGGCACACTAAATAGTGAAGACAAGCGATACCTAGCAGAGAACCTACTTGCGTTTTTCCACCGAGATTATCGTCGTGTGGCTGAATTGCATGTTGATTCAGGGTGGGTTCCACGTGAAACCAATGTTGATGAATTTGAATTTGCGATTCGCATCGTCTGTGAACCGATCTTTGCTAAGCCTTTGGGTGAAATCTCGTTTGGCCACGTATTATTGAATCTATTCAATACCGCGCGTCGGTTTAATATGGAAGTTCAGCCACAGTTGGTGTTGCTGCAAAAGACCTTGTTGTACATCGAAGGTCTTGGACGTCAGCTGTACCCTCAGTTGGATCTGTGGGCAACAGCGAAACCATTCTTAGAAGATTGGATGATGAAGCAGGTTGGCCCTCAGGCTGTGGTGAATGCGGTTAAAGATCGTGCGCCATTCTGGGCTGAAAAATTGCCAGAACTGCCGGAGTTGTTGTATGACAGCTTGAAGCAAGGCAATACCTTAAACCAGCGTATGGAAACCTTTTATCAAGGTTATCGACAGAGTAAACGCAACCAAGCAACTGGGATGTTTTTGTTTGGTGTTGGGGCGACATTGGTTGTATGCTCCGCAATATTAGTGAACACACCTTACGAGCAGGTATCTATTGCCAGTGGTCTCGCAGGTGTCACATTTTGGCTGCTTAGTTGGCGAGCTTACCGTCAATAGGCGGTAGACTTAATTTAATTTTGTAAATCAAGACCCGAGGTAAATGAAATGGGTGGTATTAGTATTTGGCAACTTCTTATTATTGCCGTTATCGTAATCTTACTATTTGGTACTAAGAAACTGCGCGGTATTGGTGGCGATTTAGGCGGTGCAGTGAAAGGCTTTAAGAAGGCCATGAGCGAAGATGAGTCAGCGAAAAAAGACGCCGACTTTGAGCCAAAAAACATTGAGCAAAATAAAGCAGAATCCGTAAATGCTGACGCTCAATCGACTGACACAAAGAAAGATAAAGAGCAGGTTTAATCGGTGTTTGATATCGGTTTTTGGGAACTGGTATTAATCTCTGTGGTAGGGCTTGTAGTGCTTGGTCCAGAGCGTTTGCCTCATGCCATTCGTAGTGTCTCTAAGTTTATTGGAGCGGCGAAAGGTATGGCGAATAGCGTGAAAGATGAGCTTACTCATGAATTGAAGATTCAAGAGCTACAGGAAAACTTGAAAAAAGCAGAGCAAATGGGGATGGAAGACCTTTCTCCAGAGCTAAAATCTTCAGTTGAAGAGCTAAAACAAGCAGCCCAAGATGTTCAGCGACCATTCGCAAGTGACACTAGCGCAAATGCAGCGAGTTCAAATAGCGAGGCCGCCAACGTGAACAGTGGGGAAACAGCCACTGGTGCGAGTGAACAAAAGACCACGGCAGATAAAAAAGCCGAATAGTCTCACACTAGAGGAGCCGCATGTGTGCGGCTCCTTTTCGATCATTTCTTTTATTCGATGCTTTTAGCATAGAGGTTTGACATGGCTTCTGTTGAGCAAACTCAACCTTTGATCAGCCACTTATTGGAACTACGAAATCGTCTTTTACGCGCTATTGTTGTCGTATTGATTATCTTCTTAGGGCTGATCTACTTTTCTAATCATATCTACGAATTTGTTGCTGCACCTTTGGTTGACCGCCTTCCTGAAGGGGCGACGATGATTGCAACCGATGTCGCATCTCCATTTTTTACGCCACTTAAACTGACGCTGATTGCTTCGGTATTTATCGCCGTCCCGTTTATTCTGTACCAAGTTTGGGCGTTTGTTGCGCCTGGCTTGTATAAACACGAACGCCGCTTGATCATGCCGTTGATGTTCTCAAGCTCTTTGCTGTTTTACTGTGGCGTCGCGTTTGCGTATTTTGTGGTTTTTCCATTGGTGTTTGGCTTCTTTACGGCGATTTCATTAGGTGGGGTTGAATTCGCGACCGATATTTCGAGTTACCTCGATTTTGTACTCGCGCTATTTTTCGCATTTGGTATTGCGTTTGAAGTACCGGTTGCCATCATTTTGCTGTGTTGGACTGGGGCAACCACACCCAAGTCATTATCTGAAAAACGACCGTATATCATCGTGGCGGCCTTTATTGTCGGTATGATGCTCACACCACCAGACCTTATATCTCAGACCTTACTTGCGATACCGATGTGTTTGCTCTTCGAGGTGGGTTTGTTCTTTGCGCGTTTCTATATTCGTAAAGATAAAGACGAGGAAGAACAAGACGAACAGCAAGAGTCTTAAGATTTCAAAGCTGTACGAGTGGAATGAAAAAGGTTGGCGATTAAGCCAACCTTTTTGTTTTCTTTCTGCCTAACTTAATACTCTGTTGTGAATAAAAACAGAACCAAGGCTCAAGCTAACTGAGAATCGATTTATTGCGCTCTATAGGCTGAATAGTTTCTTGGCATTCGAGGTTGTCAAAGTATCGATTTGCTCAAGGCTGATTTCTCGTAGGTCTGCCACACGCTGCCCAACCAGTTGCGTGTATGCCGGTTCATTTCGCTTGCCTCGGTGAGGAACGGGCGCAAGGTAAGGGCAATCGGTTTCTAGAAGAACATAGTCCATATCCAGGTGCGGAATAACCTTATCCATTCCGCCATTTTTAAAGGTCGAGACTCCGCCTAAGCCTAGATGAAAGCCGAGCCCATTTATTGCTTTTGCTTCATCGATGCTGCCCCCGAAGCAGTGGAACACGCCTCTTAACTGGCCATTTTGCTCTTTCTCAAGAAGGTGCAGAGTCTCGGTTATAGAATCTCGCGTGTGGATCACAACAGGAAGGTCCATCTCTTTGGCCCAATTAAGCTGAGTGGTAAAGGCCATCTCTTGCTCGGCTTTATAGGTTTTATCCCAATAGAGGTCGATACCTATCTCACCCACAGCAATAAACTTATGCTTATCAAACCAAGAGTGAACGGTTGCAAGCGTCTGCTTTACATCCCCGTCGACATAGCAAGGGTGCAATCCCATCATAGAACGACAGATATCTGGGTAGGTGGCCTGCGTTTTAAGCATGGGCTCTATGGAGTCCAGATCGATATTGGGCAGCAGTATTTGGGTGATGCCTTGCTCAAGTGCTCGTTGAACCACCTCGTCTCGGTCATTATCAAATTCACTGGCATAAATGTGGGCATGGGTGTCGATCATGATGTTCTCTTCAACGTGTTTGGCTTTCTATCTTGCGAGTATACGGCAGTGTGAGCCTTGGGTCATTTTTAGCATTTTTATTTAATCATGCTCGCGCCGAGCACAATGAGTGATATGATTTTGTTTTGCGTTTTTCATCAGACAAGGAGAATCGGGTGTCTGTATCTATCCAAGGTCAATTCCCTGGCCGTCGTATGCGCCGTATGCGTAAGCATGACTTTAGCCGTCGTTTAATGGCTGAAAATCAGTTAACTGTTAATGATCTTATCTACCCAATGTTTATTCTTATGGGCAAGGATCGTCGTGAAAGCGTCGAGTCTATGCCTGGTGTTGAACGTCTGTCGATCGACCTGATGCTCGAAGAAGCGCTTTATCTTGCCAATCTTGGTGTACCAGCCATTGCGTTATTCCCAGTGGTTAGCCAAGATGCGAAAAGCCTCTGTGCGACAGAAGCATACAGTGCAGATGGGTTGGTTCAACGCGCTGTTCGATTGCTGAAAGAGCATATCCCTCAAATTGGCGTGATCACCGATGTTGCATTGGATCCGTTCACGACTCATGGTCAAGATGGCATCATTGATGACAATGGCTATGTGATGAATGATGAAACGACGGAAGTGCTGATCAAGCAAGCCATATCCCACGCGGAAGCCGGTGCCGATGTGGTTGCTCCATCAGATATGATGGACGGAAGAATTGGCAAGATCCGTGAGGCCCTCGAAGAAGCGGGTCATATTCACACACAAATCATGGCTTATTCTGCGAAATACGCGTCTAGCTATTACGGCCCATTTAGGGATGCGGTTGGCTCGTCTTCCAATCTGAAAGGCGGCAATAAGAAAAACTATCAGATGGACCCCGCCAACAGTGATGAAGCGCTACAAGAAGTCGCGATGGATATCAATGAAGGCGCTGATATGGTGATGGTGAAACCGGGTATGCCGTATCTAGACGTGGTTCGTCGCGTTAAATCTGAATTACAGGTTCCGACGTTTGCTTACCAAGTGTCTGGAGAGTACTCCATGCACAAAGCGGCGATTCAAAATGGTTGGCTCAATGAGCGTGAAACCGTTTTAGAATCTCTACTATGCTTTAAGCGTGCTGGGGCAGACGGTATTTTAACTTACTTTGCCAAAGACGTTGCGGAATGGTTAGCGGACGATAATGCCCAAGCAGCGCAGTATCTAGAGCAAGAGTAGGTACGCACGGATTAGAAGAAAGGCTAGCATTTGCTGGCCTTTTTTATTTTGAAACGTAGGGCTAGATAATAATTTAGAGGGTGAAATGAGTATTAGGATCCAACAAGGCACACTTGAACAAGTGAAGATCGTCGTGGATAACATCGACGAGTTCACCCGAAAGCAAAGTCTTGAATCGATGCAAGAGAAGTTAGAGGGCCGTGATCATCTCATTCTCATTGCACTCAGTGGCGATCAGCCGATTGGATTCAAAATAGGGTATCGATTAGATAGCAAAACTTTCTACAGTTGGTTTGGTGGGGTATCGCCAGAGGGTAGAAAGAGAGGTATCGCACAGTCTTTATTAGAGAGACAAGAGCAATGGGCAAGAGAACAGGCTTATCAAGCCATTAAAGTGAAATCTCAAAATCGCTATCCATCCATGCTTAGATTGTTGATTTTTAATGGCTATCTAGTTGAAAAAACGTGTGAAAGTGACGATATCGATAAACTAAAAATAGAATTCGTTAAAGCGCTATAAAAATTAAATGAGAATTTTTATCATTTAGGTGTTGATTATTAAATGAGAATCATTATTATTAACTTTGTCTTAGGGAATGAGAGAAAGTTCATAAGGACATGACGTTACCAGAATCTAATTAGCTGAAGGTGATGACATTGAACTCTACGAACTTGCACAAGTTCTTTTTGACACGACATTGCTCACATTGCTTCCAGTGTAATTTATAGCTTTCTGGTAAAGCTGTGCAGAATTTCTGTAATCAGCTACAACCTCGTTTTGCTAGGCGACATCTTATGATGTCGCTTTTTTTTGTCTAAATTTTGTGATCAATTTCAATACAAAAAAGTAGCTTGGTCATTTTTTTCCACAAAGGAAGATCGTTTAGGGATCGTGGTAGGAATAATCGATCTGTAATTTAATTCAATTTAATCAGTAGTTTATTTTGCGCATTGTTTTATTCTTCGAGTGTGTTGATAGAGAGCGAAAATAAATATAAACAGAGTTATCCACAGAAGAGTTGGTGCGATAGGGATTAATTTAGAAAATCAGTGAGCTTCATCTAAGAGTTAAAATGGATTCGTGCTAACAGTCATGGCATCCTAAGCAGATCTTATTAAATGCAATTCTTTGGATACAAAAGATTATGGCTCGCATTCCTGACAATCCACTCATTCTTATTGATGGTTCTTCTTATCTCTATCGCGCATTTCACGCCTACCCAGATTCCATGACGAATGGGGAAATCCCAACGAACGCTATCTACGGTGTCGTGAATATGCTTCGTAGTATGATGCGTCAGTTTTCATCTGAGCGTATTGCCGTGATCTTTGATGCGAAAGGCAAAACGTTTCGTGACGACATGTATCCAGAGTACAAGGCAAATCGTCCATCGATGCCTGATGACCTTCGATGCCAGATCGAACCCCTGCATAATGTAATTCGTGCTATGGGCCTGCCGCTTATTTCTATTCCCGGCGTTGAGGCAGATGATGTTATTGGCACCTTATCCTCTCAAGCTTCAGCAGCGGGCATGCCGGTTCTGATCAGCACGGGTGATAAAGATATGGCACAGCTGGTTGATGAGAACGTTACTCTGATCAATACCATGACTAATGTCGTGATGGATCGTGAAGGGGTGATTGAAAAATTTGGTATTCCCCCCGAGCTTATTATTGATTACTTAGCCTTGATGGGCGATAAGGTTGATAACATTCCAGGTGTTCCTGGGGTAGGTGACAAAACGGCGACGGCTTTACTTCAGGGGATCGGCAGCATTGAAAAGATCTACGAGAGTCTGGATGACATTGCTGCATTAGGTTTCCGTGGATCCAAAACCATGGCCAAGAAGCTGGTCGACAATAAAGATAACGCCGATATGTCGTACAAGCTTGCGACGATCAAACTGGATGTTGAGCTGGAAGAGACGCCGGAGTCACTATTAAAGTCCGAGCCTAATAAAGATGCGCTGATCGAACTCTACGGTAAGATGGTATTCAAGTCTTGGCTAAATGAGCTGCTGGAAGGCGGTACTGGTGTGGTACAAGCCGATGAAAAATCGGGTGCGGTACGCTCTGCGCCAGCGCAAGAGGTTGAATTAGACAACCCGGCAGTGAAGATTGATCGCAGTCAGTATGCCACCATTTTGGACAAAGAGACCTTTGCCATTTGGTTGGACAAACTTACCCAATCTGACCTCTTTGCGTTTGATACTGAGACCGACAGCCTGGATTACATGGTGGCGAATCTAGTGGGCCTCTCTTTTGCGACCGAAGAAGGCGTTGCAGCGTATGTGCCTGTTGCCCACGATTACCTTGATGGACCTGAGCAGTTAGATCGTGACTGGGTGCTTGAGCAACTAAAGCCTATTTTAGAAGACGAAAATCAAGCCAAGGTTGGGCAGAACCTAAAATACGATGCGAGCGTGTTAGCACGCTATGATATCGATATGAAAGGGATCAAGCATGACACCATGATCGCCTCATACGTTTTAAACAGTGTAGGCGGAAAGCATGACATGGACAGCTTGGCGCTGCGCTTCTTACAGCACAGCTGCATTTCCTTTGAACAGATTGCAGGAAAGGGCAAGAAGCAGCTTACCTTCAATCAAATTGACCTTGAGCAAGCGTCACCTTACGCAGCAGAAGATGCCGATGTTACGCTACGCTTGCACAATCGCATCATGTCTCATCTAGAGAAAGATGAAAAGCTAATGGGTATCTACCAAGATATCGAGATGCCATTGGTACCAGCAATTTCACGCATTGAGCGCACGGGAGTATTTGTCGACGACATGATGCTTGGCGCTCAATCTCAAGAGATCGCTGCGCGACTTGATGAACTAGAGAAGAAAGCGTATGAGATTGCCGACCAAGAGTTCAACCTAAGCTCGCCGAAACAACTTCAAGCAATACTCTTCGAGAAGATGGGGCTACCCGTTGTGAAGAAAACACCATCGGGTGCACCTTCGACCAACGAAGAAGTGCTGCAAGAGTTAGCATTGGATTACCCGCTGCCTAAAGTACTGATTGAATATCGTGGTCTTGCGAAGTTGAAGTCGACCTACACCGACAAGCTGCCTAAGATGATTAACGCTGAAACAGGACGTGTTCACACCTCTTATCACCAAGCGGTTACTGCAACAGGGCGTTTGTCTTCAACCGATCCTAACTTGCAGAACATTCCAATTCGTAATGAAGAGGGGCGTCGAATTCGTCAGGCATTTGTTGCACCACATGGACATAAGATCCTGGCTGTCGATTATTCTCAAATTGAACTGCGTATCATGGCTCATTTGTCGGGTGATAAGGCACTGCTTGATGCATTCCAGCAAGGGAAAGACATCCATGCAGCCACAGCTGCTGAAATTATCGGTGTTCCTATTGAAGACGTCACGAGCGAACAGCGTCGTCAAGCAAAGGCGGTTAACTTTGGTTTGATCTATGGCATGAGTGCATTTGGTTTGGCGAAGCAGCTTGGTATTGCTCGTGGTGAAGCACAGCGATACATGGATACCTATTTTGAGCGTTACCCTGGGGTAATGCAGTATATGGAAGACACGCGCAGCACGGCGACAGAAAATGGCTATGTTGAGACGATCTTTGGCCGTCGACTGCACTTGCCAGAAATTAAGTCTCGTAATGGCATGCGTCGTAAGGCGGCAGAACGTGCAGCGATTAATGCGCCAATGCAAGGCACGGCAGCAGACATCATCAAGAAAGCAATGCTGTTGGTCGATGAGTGGATTCAAACTCAAGACGAAGGGCGCGTGAAACTGCTCATGCAAGTACACGATGAATTGGTTCTAGAAGTCGAAGAGTCAGTATTAGGCGAAATTGAAAGTAAAGTACAACAATTGATGGAGTCAGCGGCGAAGCTAGATGTTCCACTCATTGCCGAAGCGGGTCATGGTGACAACTGGGATCAGGCTCACTAGACACTTTTTGATTCAATTAACAGTAATAGTATGAGCCAGCGCACAAACGCTGGCTTTTTTGTAACTGTAAAAAAAGATGTAACCAAAATAGGTTACTTGTAGGCAAAACAAAAATAACTGAAAAAAAACTACAAAAAAAGTTTTCATTTCTGACCAATTGTTGTACATTAATACTCGTAGGGTACAGAGGTAAGATGTTCTATCTTTCAGACCTTTTGTTTCACGTTATTGGATTAGGCTGATTCAGCCGCCCCAGTCAGTATTTGACTGGGGCGTTTTTTCTTGCGGTAAAGAAAACTTTCTCCAGTTCTACTCTCCGCTACTTATCCCACCCCAAAATCACTTTCTTTGCTGTTGAAACACAGTAATTACGTGGTTGTTTAGTACCTAACTGTAATTTTATATCACTCACATTTTTATTAATTTTTTTGAAAAAACAAGCACTGGTATTTTTATGGTGAATTATTTTGTCATTTAAAATTAATAACTTATGGTTGGTGCCGTTAATAACTATTCAATTAAGAGGCGTGTAGGGCAGTTGAAAAGTAACGCGCGATAGAGGATGCTTACAGCATAATAATAACGAGTAATATTTCTCTCCCGTTGCCCCACCTTATTCAGGTGGGGATTTTTATTTGTGCAAGATAAAATCGAGAGTCTGTGATTAGACGCGTTTGTAAGTGACTGAAATGTGGGATATCAAAGCAATAAAAAAGGCTCCATTAACTGAAGCCTCTATAGGGTGTAAATCGGTCGCTGAGCTAACGAATAATATTATTCGTTAGCCAATCTCTGGTGAGTCTTCTTCACCGTCAACCAGATCCGTTAGCTCTTCGTCTGTCACCTCAAAAGCGGGTGCGTACCAACGATCTAAAGTGCTTCGTAGAACATCAACACCGATGCCTTTCAACGACGAAAATGCGTCTACTTGTACTTCTCCGCCAAAGCCAACGGAAGATTCACGAATCTTAAGTACCTGAGCTTTTCTTGCCCCTGTCTTTAATTTATCCGCTTTGGTCAATAACACTTGCACAGGGATGCCACATTCGACAGCCCAAAAAATCAATTGTTGGTCTAAGTCTTTCATTGGGTGGCGAATGTCCATAAGAACGACAAGGCCTTTTAGACACTTACGTTTTTGTAGGTATTCACCTAAAGACTTCTGCCACTTTTCTTTCAATTTCAGTGGTACTTGTGCATAACCGTACCCTGGCAAATCCACAATGTGGCAGCCTTCATCAACCTTGAATAGGTTAATCAGTTGAGTTCGACCTGGTGTTTTACTGGTCTTTGCTAAGCCTCGTTGGTTAGTTAACCGATTGAGAGAACTAGACTTACCCGCATTAGAACGACCTGCGAACGCAACTTCGATCCCTTCGTCTTCAGGTAAATGACGAATATCTGGCGCACTGGTAATAAAATGCGTGTTTTGGTAATGAATTTTTACGCTCACTGTTAACTCCATCTCGACTTTGTGTAGTCGATTGATTACTTTTTTGTGAAATTGTGTAAAATAACTGCGCTCGGCATATGATCGCCTATTATACCATGAGTGGCAACACAGAGTGGTACTGGAAGCTTTATATATAATTATAATGGAATGTCATGAAGAAATTAGCGCTAATCTTGAGTCTTTTAGCCAGCTGCTCTGTTTGGGCTCAAGGCAGCATAGAAGCTGGTAAAACAAAATCACTAACATGTGGTGCCTGTCATGGTGCCGACGGTAACAGCCAACTCGCCATGTACCCAAGTCTTGCTGGTCAGCATGCTAAATATTTAGAGAAGCAATTGAAAGATTTGCGCCTAGGTATGACAAGTGGCGGTAAACAAGGTCGTATGGACCCTGTTATGAGTGGCATGGCGATGGCATTAAGCGATGAAGACATTGCCGACCTATCTGCCTATTATGCTTCATTACCGATTGCGGCTAATACCACACCAGAAAACGTAGTAGAAGCCGGTAAGGTTCTATACGCAGCGGGTGACATCGAACGAGGGATTACGGCTTGTATCGCCTGTCATGGCCCTCGTGGTAATGGTACAGAGCTCTCTGGTTTCCCAAAAATCTCTGGACAGCACGCTGAATACATCAAATCTCAGCTGCTCAAGTTCCGTGATGGTTCGCGAGCGAACGACATGAATGAGATGATGCGAGATATCGCGAAGAAACTGACAGACGATGATATCGAAGTGCTTTCCCAGTATGTTGGTGGTTTACACTAATATTCCGCACTGGATGTTGGCAGTCTTGTCCTAAAGTACGCTGAAAAGAAGCCTTAGCCTTATGCTAGGGCTTTTTTGTGCCTCGAATACGAAATACGCCATTTTGTGCCGAGTAGTGAAACGCCTAAATAGCGGTGATAGCTGTAAGACATTTGCCATAGTTGATATCGAAATTGGAGAGTGTAAGTCTGTAAATGGTTGAAAATATTAATGTAAAAATTTTCTATAAAAGACTGTTTGAAAACTTTGAAATCAACGTGTTGTTTCCAAATGGGAAACGCGTAAATTACTCGCATCAGCAGGACGCTGAAACGGATTTTAGACCAAGAAGGTCTCCAAGGATGCAGGTATGGAATACCTGATTGTTGGACGAAGGATAGTGGCGAGCTAGGAGCTTGCTAGATAAGGATGATCGACTCGTCTCATGGAGAGACACTGAAATGGATCAGGCTAATGGATAGCCCAGAGTCAGGAAGTCAAAAGGACTGTTAAAATTCATCAGGATGATGAAGAACAAAACCTTTGCAGGGAAAGCACCAATAACAACAGGATAGTTGAGCACCGATTGAGTGCGTACAAATTTGCCAAATCTTGGCACTTTGAAAGCGATAGGGAAACCTATCGCTTTTTTATCTTCTAAAAAGCAGTTATTTCGCTAATTCGCCGTTTAATTGCACAATTTCACTCCACTCTGATAGTACTTTCTGGTATGTTTCGCATCCCTGTTTGAGGATGAATGCATGCACAACTGCCCTTTATGCCACAATCAAGACACTCATCATTATTTTGAGGATAAGCATCGCGCTTATTTACAATGTCGAGAATGTCATTTGGTGTTCGTTGACCCTACGCAGCGCTTAGATGCAAAAGCGGAAAAAGCTCACTATGATCTTCATGAGAACGACCCGAGTGATGCTGGGTATCGTCGATTTTTATCGCGAATAGCAAATCCACTAATGGAAAGAATCCCATCTAACGCTCATGGGTTAGATTTTGGCTGTGGCCCTGGCCCAACGTTATCCGTAATGTTGCAAGAGAATAGCTACAGCGTTGAATTGTATGATCTCTACTACCACCCAGATAAGTCGGTGCTAGAAGAAACGTATGATTTTGTCACTGCCACAGAAGTCATCGAGCATGTTTATCAGCCTGACTTAGTGTGGCAGCAATGGTTAAATTTAATTAAGCCTCATGGCTGGATTGGTCTCATGACCAAGATGGTCATTGATCTTGAAGCGTTCAAAAACTGGCACTACAAGAATGATCTGACGCATGTCATCTTCTTTAGCCGTAAAACCTTTGAGTATTTGGCCGAGCGAGATAAGCTCGAACTTGAATTTGTTGGAAATGATGTAATTTTACTGAGGAAGACCCAGTAATGAGTCGTAGTAAGAAATCTAGAAAGCCAGGAGCGTTAGGCGCTCCAGAGCAAAACGTAACACGTAATCGCAGTGAATCGGATGTTGAAGGCCGTTTACGCAAGCGTAAAAAGAACCGCAAAGGGTTAAAGACGGGTAACCGTAACTCTGAAGCCTCTGAAGCACAGCTTCGTCAAGAGCGTCAGAAGCGTGATCCTCGCTTAGGCAGTAAAAAGAAAATTGCCCTAGTTGTAGAAGATAAGAAAAAGCCGAACAAGCAAGAGCGCAAACTTTCTGCAGAGAAAGAGCTGGAAATGCTGGAAACAGATACACAGCTCAACGTGCTACTTGATCGCCTTGAGAATGGTGAAAACCTAGGCGCTGGTTTGCAGAAACTTGTCGATGAAAAGCTAGATCGCATCGAAGTGTTGATGAAACAGCTTGGCTTATTTGTCGAAGAGCCAGAAGACGATGAAGAGTTTGACGAAGAGACTTTTGTTGAGCCTGTGATAGTGAATAAGGGCAACAACCCTTCTTCAGATGAAGATCTTTTATCACAGTTTGAGTCGATGGATCTGAAAGATTTTAAAGAGTAAGTAGATCATGAACGTAACCTTATTAGCCACGGTAGGACTTGTTATTATTGCTGGGCTAGCATGCTATGCAGGTTACCTTCTGCTCCAAGTAAAGAAGCAAAAGGAATTGCAGCAGCAACAGCAAAAGTTAGCCATCGATAAACGCAATGCGAATATCTATGAAAACGTGAGTGCGCTTTGCTTAATCGGCATTCAAGGTCAGTGCGATCTGTCTGAAATCAGTATTCGTGTGTACAGCATCATGGATTATGTGCAAGGCGAAAATCGCATCGATTTTGATCAAAAGTTCCCCGCACTTTCTGAGCTTTATCATGTTGTTAAAGATATGGCTCGCGGCGAAGAACGTCAGTCTCTGGCCAAGAAAGAAAAAATGGAACAAAACCTTCGTCGACATAAAGCAGAAGTAAAATTGGCTGAAGCGATTGTTGAGGAGCTCAAGGCTCTGAAGCAACACGTTGAGCCATTGAACACTCAGATCTCCATTCAGCAAATCTAAACTCGTTCGATCACTGACTCTTTTGAGTGAGTGATCGAGCTAGCAGTTCTGAAATTTTCTTACGAAAATGTGTTTGGCTTTCCTACGTAAGCCAGAGTGATGTGGCAAAATAGCCAGTCATCGCAGTATCTACGCCGATTACAGTTAGAAACGGAAAAATCACCATGTCGCAGCAAGTCGTATCCGGTCAGCAAATTGTCTGGGATCAAGCTATCTTAGATAAATACAACTATTCAGGACCACGCTACACCTCGTACCCAACGGCGTTGGAGTTTCACGAGGCGTTTACCGTCGCTGATTACGACATGGCGTGTACTCAATACCCTGATCGCCCACTCTCGCTTTATGTTCACATTCCTTTTTGTCACAAGCTTTGTTACTACTGTGGCTGTAATAAAGTGATCACTCGTCATGCCCATAAAGCGGATGAGTACTTAGATGTGATTGAGCATGAGATTCGTCAGCGTGCATCACTGCTGCAAGGGCGTAACGTTACGCAGCTGCACTTTGGTGGTGGTACGCCAACGTTTCTATCTAAAGAACAAATCAGCCGTTTGATGGCCATTCTTCGTGGTGAGTTCCAGTTTGTTAATGATGCTGAAATCAGTATCGAAGTTGATCCTCGTGAAATAGAGCTGAATATGCTTGACCACTTGCGTGGTGAAGGGTTTAACCGCTTAAGTATTGGCGTACAAGATTTCAATAAAGAAGTTCAAAAACTGGTTAACCGTGAGCAAGACGAAGATTTCATTATCGCGATGGTTGAGCGAGCGAAAGAGCTGGGTTTCCGCTCAACGAACCTCGACTTAATATACGGTTTACCAAAGCAGACCAAAGAGTCGTTTGCAAAAACGTTAGCGCAAGTCTTAGAGATGCAGCCAGGACGCTTGTCAGTGTTTAACTACGCACATATGCCGCAGCTCTTTGCCGCGCAACGTAAGATTAAAGAAGAAGATTTACCCATCGCCAGTGAAAGAATGGGGATTCTACAAGAGAGCATTGCAACCCTGACTGGGGCCGGTTATCAGTTTATTGGCATGGACCACTTTGCACAGCCTGATGATGAGTTAGCGGTTGCTCAAAGAGAAGGGGTTTTGCATCGTAACTTCCAAGGTTACACCACACAAGGTGAAGCCGACTTGGTTGGGTTTGGCGTCTCTGCCATCTCGATGATAGGGGATGCGTATGCGCAGAACCAAAAAGACCTTAAAAAATATTACGCTCAAGTGGACGAGCTTCGTCATGCGCTATGGAAAGGGGTTGCTCTTGATAGTGACGACTTACTGCGACGTGAAGTGATTAAGCAGCTTATCTGTAACTTCAAACTCGACAAGACCATGATTGAGTCGGAGTTTAAGGTCACGTTTAACCAATACTTCAAAGAAGATTTAGAGCTGCTACAAACCTTTATTGATGATGAATTAGTCGAAATTGATGACAAAGAGATTCGAGTAACGCTACGTGGCCGACTACTGATTCGTAATATCTGTATGTGTTTCGATAAATACTTACGTGATAGAGCCCGTCAGCAGCAGTTTTCTCGCGTTATCTAGTCAGGCTATGGCTTAGTTTGAAATAAACAAATGCCTAACTCGAGATAGAAAAAGCCACGTGATAGCGTGGCTTTTTTACGCCCGAATGATTTTGATAGGCTAGGGCGTGATGTATTTTCCTGCCGCCACATCCCACAATGCCTTAACCAGTGGATTATCAAGTTGAGATCGCTTGCAGCACACACCTAGCTCAAAAGGTCTTAACGGTTTCACTTTAAGGCGCTGAATCTTCTCTCTTACTGGGCTGTTATTGATCACCACATCTGGGGCGATACCGACACCACAACCCAACGCAACCATACTCACGATGGCTTCATGCCCAGACACTTGTGCATAGATGTTTGGCTTAATCCGCATGCTTTTAAACCACGCATTGGCGCGATCGCGCGCGGTTCCGGCTTCTGAAACTATAAATGGAATAGCAGACCAGTCAGGCTTATCGCTTTGAAGTTGCTCGGCAAAGCTGCTAACCCCAGAGGGTGCAATCACTGAGAGTGGAATCTCACTGATGGTTTCAAACTCAATTCGGGCGGGCAATTGGTCAGGTTTAGCCGAAATGGCGATATCCGCTTTATCATTGAGGATGATATCAATGGCCTGAGCAGGGTCGCCCGTGGAAAGCTTATATTCAATAAACGGGTGCTGTAATCGAAACTCAGACAGTAACTCGGGCAAATGGCTGTAACTGGCCGTAACCGAACAGAACAATCGTATCTCACCCTTCAGCTCTAACTCGTGACCTTTTATCTGCGCATTATATTGCTGCCACTCGGTTTGAATCTTCAAGGCCACGGGAAGAAGTTGTTTTCCAGCTGGTGTGAGCTCAACGCTGCGGTTGTCGCGTAAGAACAGAGTTTGGCCGGTTTCCTCTTCAAGTTTCTGTATCTGCCGACTCAATGCCGATGGGCTAATATGCATGGCAGAGGCGGTTTTACTGAAGTTTTTACTATCACACAAATGAATGAACATCTGCAGGTGTTTAATATTCATAAATAGGTCATCTTGAAAAGATATTATGTTGCATTTATTGCAATTACTAATTGTGAATATATCACTTTCGGCAATTAAATGTCTGCTTTAGTATGAACTCATTCGGTGATAGTGCACCGACCATTACGGAAGAATCAACAAGGAGCGCCCAACATGGCTAACTATTTCAATACTTTAAATCTACGTGAGCAATTGGACCAATTAGGTCGTTGTCGTTTTATGGATCGCAGCGAATTCGCAACGGAAGCGGATTACCTAAAAGGTAAAAAAGTTGTCATCGTAGGTTGTGGTGCTCAAGGCCTAAACCAAGGTCTTAACATGCGTGATTCTGGCCTAGACGTTTCTTACGCACTGCGCCAAGCAGCGATCGACGAGCAACGTCAATCGTTCAAAAATGCAAAAGAGAATGGCTTTGTTGTTGATAGCTACGAAAACCTAATTCCAACGGCTGACCTAGTAGTTAACCTGACTCCAGACAAGCAACACACAAACGTAGTTGAAACTGTCATGCCTCTAATGAAAGAGGGTTCTGCACTAGGTTACTCACACGGTTTCAACGTTGTTGAAGAAGGCATGCAGATTCGTAAAGACTTAACAGTGGTTATGGTTGCGCCTAAGTGTCCAGGTACAGAAGTACGTGAAGAGTACAAGCGTGGCTTTGGTGTTCCAACACTGATTGCTGTTCACCCAGAAAATGATCCACAAGGCGAAGGCTGGGATATCGCTAAAGCTTGGGCTGCAGGTACAGGTGGTCACCGCGCAGGTTGTCTAGAGTCTTCATTCGTTGCAGAAGTGAAATCTGACCTAATGGGTGAGCAAACAATCCTTTGTGGCATGCTTCAAGCGGGTTCAATCGTTTCTTACGAGAAGATGATTGCTGACGGCATTGAACCAGGCTACGCAGGTAAGCTTCTACAGTACGGCTGGGAAACGATTACTGAAGCACTGAAGTTTGGTGGCATCACTCACATGATGGATCGCCTATCAAACCCAGCAAAAATCAAAGCATTTGACCTTTCTGAAGAGCTTAAAGACCTAATGCGTCCGCTTTACAACAAGCACATGGATGACATCATCCAAGGTGAGTTCTCAAGCACTATGATGGCAGACTGGGCGAACGATGACGTGAACCTATTTGGCTGGCGTGAAGAGACAGGCGAAACGGCATTTGAAAACTACCCAGCGTCTGACGTAGAAATCTCAGAGCAAGAGTACTTCGACAACGGTATCCTAATGGTTGCTATGGTTCGTGCTGGGGTTGAGCTAGCATTTGAAGCTATGACTGCATCAGGCATTATCGACGAGTCGGCTTATTACGAGTCTCTACACGAACTTCCGCTAATCGCAAACACGGTTGCTCGTAAGCGCTTATACGAAATGAACGTTGTAATCTCAGATACAGCAGAATACGGTAACTACCTATTCGCTAACGTAGCAACACCACTTCTACGTGAGAAGTTCATGCCTTCAGTTGCAACAGACGTAATCGGTCGTGGTCTAGGTGAGACATCAAACCAAGTAGACAATGGTAAGCTAATCGCAGTAAATGATGCTATCCGTAACCACCCAGTTGAATACATTGGTGAAGAGTTACGTGGGTACATGACGGATATGAAGAACATCGCAGTAGGCGGCTAATTTCTTTGCTCTAGAGTGTAAGTTCTTTGTCGGAAATACTCATTTGCTACTCGCAAACTCCGTGTTTACTCCTTGAACTTAAGCTCTATAGCTGCGAAATCTTTAGTCTAGAAAGTAATTACTGTGTCGAAGGTGCTCATTTACTAGCGTAAACTCAGCGCCTTCTCCTTAAAATTACATTCTAATCCTACGTATTTGCTTCTCATGTCAAAAGCGAATAAAAATAAAAGGGCTTGGTCAGTGATGACCAAGCCCTTTTTAATGGGTTTGAGAGAGTGGGGTGGTTACTTATCCGCTAGCTTCTCTTCGAGTTGAGCAAGCTTTTGCTCCATCTCTGTTAGCTTTTGACGAGTACGAAGCAACACTTGAGTTTGTACGTCAAACTCTTCGCGGCTTACTACGTCTAATTTGTTCAGTTGACCTTGGATTACCTGGCGAACTTTCTGGTCAACATCAGCACCAAGCTCTTTAACAGGGGCTGGCATTGAGTCATGAATCTGCTTAGCGATTTGCTCTAATTTCTTTGGATCAAACATACGGGCTAAAACTCCTATTAATTTGCACCCATTCTATTTAAACCGAGCATAAAAGTCGCTAGTTGGTGGAAAAAATGTGCGGTGTCGGAATGTCGAAAAGGTACGGCGAATAAAAAAGGCCACCGAGGTGACCTTTTTGCTGATATCAATTCATTGCCATCAATCGAGATGAGTGAAACCCATTAGCTTGGATTAGAAACTTCTCGTTGAGCAGCTTTCGCTTCATCGATACGCGCTAGCTTCTCTAAGTCTTTATCTTCCACAAACACAGGCAATGGCTTGTGCTTTTCGGCTAAGTAGCTGTAGATCACTGGCAGTACGAATAACGTGAATAGCGTACCAATCGCAAGACCCGCAACGATAACAATACCGATGCTGAAACGTTGCGCGGCGCCTGCCCCTGTTGCGTACATCAGTGGGATAAGACCCGCAATCATCGCTGCTGTCGTCATTAGGATTGGACGTAAACGAACCTTCGCCGCTTCCATCACTGCATCAATACGAGACTTCTTATTGTGCAGCTGCTCTTCTTTTGCCACTTCACAGATAAGAATACCGTGTTTAGTGATAAGGCCAACCAGCGTAATGAGACCCACCTGAGAGTAGATGTTCATTGATGCTGCACCCCAAGCCAAGGCAATCAAGGCACCACAAATAGCCAATGGTACCGATACCATGATAACCAGTGGATCTCGAATAGACTCAAACTGAATCGCCAGAACTAAGAAGATGATCGCCAGTGCCAAACCAAAGGTCGCGTAAAGTGCGCTTCCTTCTGTAACGTATTGGCGTGATTCACCCATGTAGTCGTGGTTGTACCCGCTTGGTAACTTGTCTGTTGCAATACCTTCAAACCAATTTACCGCATCACCCATAGCCGTACCTGGAGCCGGAACGGCACCTACTGTTGCTGAGTTTAGCTGGTTGAAGTGAGGCAATGAGCGAGGCTCGGCAATCACATCAATGCTGATCAGGCTGCCCAGTGGCACTGCATTACCGTCAGCTGCACGAACGTAGTAGTTGTTCATCGATTCAGGATTGAGACGGAACTTACGCTCAACCTGAGGGATAACCTCGTACGAACGACCATTCAGATCGATACGGTTAACATAGCCGTCTGCCATCATAGTGCTTAACGTAATACCAATGTCTTGCATCGTGACGCCATACGCCCCAGCTTTGTCTTTGTCGATGTTGATTTTCATCGTTGCAGAGTCAAAGTTAAGGTCTAGGTCAGAATACACAAACATAGGGTTCGCGGTCACTTCACCAAGCACATCGGAAGCTACGGTAAATAGGCTCTCGAAGCTGTTTGGCGTGGTAATAACAAACTGAACTGGTAGGCCTGAACCGGCACCTGGAAGCTCTGGCATCTGGAATGCCGTGACCGCCATGCCTGGAACGCCACTAACTAAGCCGGTTACTCGGTTGGCAACTTCTTCTTGGCTCGTTTCTCGCTCACTCCAAGGCACCATAGACGCAATACCAAAGGCTTGGTTAGCATTCGGAACGCCGGTGAATACCTGAGCAAACGATACTTCAGGCTGATCTGAGAGGATGGCGTTTACGTCGTTCATGGTGTTTTGCATGTAATCAAGGTTCGCGTTCGATGGCGCCGTACCCATTAACATGATTACCCCTTTATCTTCTGAGGGAGCAAGCTCACTAGGGATAAAGCTAAACAACACGGGCAAAACCGAGAATACAATCACAGAGAAGGCAATCACCACAGGTCGATGCGCCATGACGGATTTCAACATACGAGAATAACGATTGGTCATTCTGTCGAGTACGCTGTGAACCGTCTTTTCAAATTTGCTTGGCTCTTCATTGGCCTTCAACATCTTTGAACACATCATTGGAGAAAGCGTTAACGCGACGATACCAGAGACAAATACAGCCCCGGCGAGTGTCAATGCAAACTCTTTAAACAACGAACCTGTGATACCACCCATCATCGCGATAGGCGCATACACCGCGCCCAATGTGAGTGTCATTGCGATAACCGGAACGGCAATTTCACGCGTACCAATAATTGCGGCTCTAAACGGAGATTCCCCCAGTTTTAGGTGTCTATCCACGTTCTCGAGAACAACGATGGCATCATCGACCACCAGGCCGATAGCCAGTACCATTGCCAGCAGTGTCATCAAGTTCCATGAGAACCCCATTACCTGCATAACCATCGCCACACCAATCAAAGAGAGTGGGATAGTGACAATCGGGATCAATACCGCGCGGAATGACCCTAGGAACAGCGTGATAACAATCAGTACGATCAGCGCGGCCTCAAGGATGGTTTTAATTACCTCATTAATAGACTCGTTAATCGCGATGGTCGAATCGTACATCACATTCATTGAGATGTTGCTTGGCAGGTTCTTCTCTAGTGTAGGCAGAAGCTCAAGCACGTCAGCGGCAATGTTGATTGGGTTGGCACTTGGCGCAGCGTTGATCGCGGCAACCACAGCCTCTTGCCCATTGGCACTCGCACGATAGACATCATGACTCTTTTCAAGTGTAACCTTTGCGATATCCGCAAGACGAATGATCTGACCTTCGTTGCCTTTTACAACCAGGTTTTCTAGCTCGGCGACGTTGGATACTTGCGTATCGGCACTGCCGTTGTAGATAACAAATTCGCCGGTGACCTGACCTGTTGCTGACTGGTAGTTATTGGCATTAAGCACGCCCATCACATCCGTTGCGGTTAGGTTCAGTGCCGCCATTTTTGAGGGATCAAGCCACACACGAAGCGCGTATTTCATACCGCCATAAAGGTCGATTTTAGAAACACCACTGACAGTAAAGAGCTGCGGGTTGATAACGCGCTCTAAATAGTCGGTGATTTGACTGGATGCCAATTCGTCACTGGTAAAGCCGATATACAATACCGCGGTAGTAGAACCGGTCGACATGGTCACGGTTGGATCTTCTGCCTCGCCAGGAAGCTGGGATCGAACCGAGTTGGTTTTGGCCAATATGTCAGACAGTGCCGAGTTTGGATCGGTATTGAGCTTCATCGTCACCGTGATAGTCGATTGACCGTTCACGGATTGAGAGGTCATGAAGTCGATATTATCGGCTTGAGCGACGGCTTGCTCTAAGGGCTGGGTAATGAAGCCCTGAATGAGATCGGCACTCGCTCCGTAGTAACTCGTGGTCACGGTTACTACTGTGTTCGTCATTTCTGGGTATTCTCGAACCTGCATCTTGAAGATCGCCTGCATACCAAGCAAGGCAATCAAGAAGCTGATCGATACCGCCAGAACTGGACGTTTTATGAAAACATCAGTAAAGCGCATAATTACTCCAGTTACAGCATTGGTGTTTGAGCAGGCGGGGTGGTTGCATCACTTTCAACAACGCGTACCTTAGCGTCGTTACTGAGACGAACCTGACCACTGGTTACCACCAGATCACCCGCTTTAATGCCTTCTAGAACGTGTGCAATATCGGCACTGCGCTCTCCAATCTTAACCACGTGCTGTTGTACGCGTTGTTCACCATCTTGCTCTGAAATGATGTACACGTTGTCACCGTATAGCGTGTAGGTAATCGCCGTCTGTGGCAACACGACTTGGTCTTCTAGCTCAGGAAGAATGATGTTGGCACGTGCAAACATACCGCTACGCAATTGACCTTCACTATTAGGAATATCTGCCTGAACTTGAATAAGACCACTTTGTACACTGACTGCCGGTTCAATGGCACTGATCGAGCCTTTAAATGGTCTGTCAGGGTAGGCATCGACAAAGATGTCCACTGTTTGATTAATACGAATGCGTCTGATGTCTGTTTGAGGCACAGTGAAACGCAAACGCATCACACTGGTGTCTTCTAAACGAACAATATCGGTACCAGCTTGAAGGTACTGGCCTAGATAAACGTTACGAATACCCACAACCCCAGAGAAAGGTGCTTTGATTTCACGACGATCAATCGAGGCTTTTAGGCTCTCTAGGTCGGCAGACAATGAATAGTAGTTTGCTTCTGCTTCATCGTACGCTTCTTTTGAGATAGACCCTTTCTTATACAAGCCTTGGTAGCGTTTGTACTTTGCTTCCGCAGCCGGCAAACGTGCCTGTGCACTTTTCAGGTTGGCAATCTCAACATCAGAATCAAGTCTGACGAGTGACTGACCTTCTTCTACCTGAGTACCAGACTCAAAGGTGATCTTATCAATCACGCCGTTGGTCTCATTGGCAATGGTCACACCTTGGTTAGGTTCGATGAAACCAATCGCTTCAATCACAGGTACCCAGTTCACCGCTTCAACTTCTACGGCTGTGACTGGGAACTCAGGCTCGGGGCGATTTGCCAGGTATTCAGCAATTTTTTGCTGCTTGAATAGATTAAAGCCTATCACACTGCCAAATAAGACAATGGCGATAAGTAGCATAAAGAAAGTCCACTTTTTCATTCTGCTGAAACTCCGAAGTTAGTGGTTAATGATGGCATCCCAACTGGCATCGATGGCTTCTTCAATGGCATCATCGCTGAGTTGGTACATTCCAAAAGTATGCTTACGAGCAAGTGTGACGCTTGTTTCCAAGCTCAGTGCCGAAAGCAATTCATTATCGAGCGGTTTAAAAACACCTTGCTCTTTACCTTGTTCAAATAAATTAAAGACTTCTTTGAACATGCCACGCTCCTCTTTACGAGTCGCGCTGTGATGACCTATTGGGGTCGAATCATATTGGATACGATTTTTTAACATCGCAATGTCCGATCCCACTAGGCTCCAAATATTGAGCCACATCTTGCGATAGCGCTCTTTTAAGGGCATCGATTCATCAATGTCCTCTTGTACCACGTCAGCAATTCTCTGAGCGACATGCAACCTAAGTTCTTCAATTAAGTGGTCTTTATCGTCAAAGTATCGATAGATCGTACCGGCTGCGACGCCAGCCTCTTTGGCCAATCGTTGCATTGATAATCCTTGCAGTCCGGCATCTGCAATGACAGTTCCAGCCGCAAGTAATATCTTTTGACGCTTATCATCGGTTGGCTTATTTATCATAGGACACCATGAATGAATGAACGTTCATTCATTATAGCCTGATAAGTGGCGATCAATGCAACAAACAAATCCATTTCTGTTAAAAAAATCTTATCAATTAGAAGATAGCATTCGATGAGTTGCAGGATTATTATAGCCCCTCATACAAAAACGAATGTCTTACATACGATAGAGAACCCCATGAAGCTGAACCCACAACAAGATGAAGCGGTAAAATATGTATCTGGACCTTGTCTAGTGCTAGCGGGTGCCGGCTCGGGTAAAACGCGAGTTATCACCAATAAGATCGCTTACCTGGTTCAGCAATGTGGCTATAAAGCTCGAAATATTGCCGCGGTGACCTTTACCAATAAGGCGGCCCGCGAAATGAAAGAGCGTGTGGGGCAAACTCTGGGTAAATCAGAGTCGAAAGGGTTGATGGTGTCGACCTTCCACACATTAGGATTGAACATCATCCGTCGCGAATACAAGGTTCTCGGCCTCAAGGCTGGGTTCTCTCTTTTCGATGACCAAGACCAAATGGCGCTGCTTAAAGAGCTAACGGAAAAGCAGCTTGATGGCGACAAAGACTTATTGCGTCAACTATTGAGTACGATATCTAACTGGAAGAATGACATGCTCACCGCTGAGCAAGTCAAAGCGAGAGCGGTGGGAGAGCAAGAGCAACTGTTTGCGTTTTGCTATGAGATGTATCTAAAGCAAATGAAAGCGTACAACGCGCTCGACTTTGACGACCTTATTTCCCTGCCAGTGCTGCTGCTTCGCACCAATCAAGAGGTGCGTGAACGTTGGCAGAATCGCATTCGCTATCTGTTGGTGGATGAGTACCAAGATACCAACACCAGCCAATATGAGTTGGTGAAGCTGCTCGTTGGTGCGCGTGAGCGACTCACGGTCGTGGGTGATGATGACCAATCCATTTACTCTTGGCGTGGTGCGAAGCCTCAGAACTTGGTCTTACTTGGTCAGGATTACCCAAACCTAAGGCTCATCAAGCTTGAGCAAAATTATCGCTCAACCTGTCGTATTCTGCGCGCTGCCAACATTCTGATCGCCAACAACCCACACGTGTATGAAAAAACCTTGTTCTCAGAAATTCCCGAAGGGGAAAAGCTGAAGGTTCTGTTAGCGAAGAATGAAGAGCACGAAGCGGAACGTGTGACCGGGGAGTTGATTGCGCATAAGTTCTTAAATCGAACCAACTATAAAGATTACGCCATCCTCTATCGCGGTAACCACCAATCGCGCTTGATTGAAAAATCGTTGATGCAAAACCGTGTGCCTTATAAGTTATCAGGCGGTACCTCATTTTTCTCTCGTGCCGAGATTAAAGACATCATGGCGTACTTGCGAGTGCTAGTGAACCCTGACGATGACAATGCGTTTTTGAGAATCGTGAACACACCTCGTCGTGAAATCGGTCCGGTTACTCTAGAGAAACTGGGCAGTTACGCGAATATGCGTGGTAAAAGCCTTTTTGCCGCCAGTTTCGAGATGGGACTAGAGCAACACTTAAAGGGGCGTGGGCTTGAAAACCTGCAACGCTTTACTCAATGGATTGTCGCCCTTGCCGATAATTCTGAGCGTGGTAATACAGTAGAGGCGGTTCGCTCTCTTGTGCGAGATATTAACTACGAAGACTGGCTATACGAAACCTCGTCAAGTGCCAAAGCCGCTGAAATGCGAATGAAGAATGTTTCGGAACTCTACTCTTGGATTGTGGCTGACCTCGAGGGGGATAACTACGATCAAGAAGAGAAAACGCTGAAAGAAGTCGTATTGAAGCTAACGCTGAGAGATATGATGGAGCGTGGTGAAGACGATGAAGACAGCGATGCGGTTCAGTTGATGACACTGCATGCGTCGAAAGGTCTCGAATTCCCATACGTCTATTTGCTTGGTTCTGAAGAGGGGATCTTACCTCACCAAACCAGCATTGATGAAGATAACGTCGAAGAAGAACGCCGCCTGATGTATGTGGGCATTACTCGAGCGCAAAAAGAACTGACCTTTACAATGTGTAAAGAGCGCCGTCAGTATGGTGAGTTGATAAAGCCTTCTCAAAGCCGCTTTTTAGATGAGCTCCCTTTTGACGATATTGAATGGGAGTCAACCAAGAAGCCAGTTTCGGCGGAAGAGAGAATGGAAAAAGGGCAGAACCATATTGCTAACCTGCGCGCGATGTTTAAGAAGTAATGGATCGCGATAGAAGTTAAAGCGTGAAGCTCAGCCGATAATTACAGGGTGGCACGAGTTAATAGGCAAAGAGTAGACAAAGAAAAGGCTTGGTATAAACCAAGCCTTTTCTATTAATACGAAGAATCGATATAAAGAGCGTCGTCGCTTTCTATATAAAGACGATTAAATGCCTTCAATCATATGTTCAATAGCAGCGATGATTTCATCGTCTGAACAGTCCATACAACCGCCTTTCGCTGGCATCGCATTGAAACCGTTGATTGCATGCTCAGCGAGCACATCTTTACCTTGAGCAATTCGAGAGCCCCAGTCGCCAGCATCACCTGTTATAGGTGCACCGCCAACGCCGCTGCTGTGACAAGCAGTACAGAACATGCCGTAAATCGTGTTACCGTCGCGAGGGCCGCTTGGCGCTTCTACTACTGGCTCACTGCCTGCAAGGTAAACATCACCGACAGGCTTTATGCGCTCGGCGATGGCATCGTATTCTTCTGGGCTAACACTTGCTGCGCACGCTACTGTAGAAGACATTAAAGCCGCGAACAATACAGTTAAGATTCGTTGAGACATATCCATTAAACTCACTTTAAATTCCCAAGGTAAGTACATGCTTACCAATTATATAGTTGACAGTTTTTTCTATGACTTATTGGCCTTGATGGCTGTTAAATCAATGTAAACATTGGGTGATTATATCCTGATAACTTGTTGCATTAAACAACAAGTTATCCTCTACCCAATGATTATTATTTGTGAAATTGGTCTTTGTCACACTTTTATTGTCCAAAAAGGCACCAAACGATAAAAAAAGTTGAAAAAGTACTAGACGACATAGTGTGATATACGTATTATTCCCATCCGCCGATAGGGCATGCGCCCGTAGCTCAGCTGGATAGAGCGTTGGCCTCCGGAGCCAAAGGTCGAAGGTTCGAATCCTTTCGGGCGCGCCATCCGGATGCTTGCATAAGTAAGTGGCATATTGGCAAAAGATTAATGGTGGCTATAGCTCAGTTGGTAGAGCCCTGGATTGTGATTCCGGTGGTCGCGAGTTCGAATCTCGTTAGCCACCCCATTATTTAGGTAGCTTAATTTACTGAGTAAATGACAGCTTCCAATTTTGATTCAAGTGACATCCCAAGAATCGAAATAAAATTCGTCGGTGAATAGCGCAGCTTGGTAGCGCATCTGGTTTGGGACCAGAGGGTCGGGGGTTCGAATCCCTCTTCACCGACCACTATTTCAATAATCGCTTAAGTGGTTATATAAAAAATTAGTGGTGGCTATAGCTCAGTTGGTAGAGCCCTGGATTGTGATTCCGGTGGTCGCGAGTTCGAATCTCGTTAGCCACCCCATTAATTTTGGTAGCTTCCTTGAAGTTCCCAGTTTGAGAAATCAAACGAAACATCTCGGTGAATAGCGCAGCTTGGTAGCGCATCTGGTTTGGGACCAGAGGGTCGGGGGTTCGAATCCCTCTTCACCGACCACCTTAAGAAGCCTCAGTCGAAAGACTGGGGCTTTTTTTCATCTGTAGAAAACTCTACCCCCCCAAATTTTAGTTCCTTGAAGTGAGCCTTTATAAGTGCCTCTTAATAAACTAAAGCGCTATGACAATGCAGCCTTCCCTCTAATCAAGTGAATTAGATTCGTCCCATCTAAGAGATAATCTTCTATCGCTTACGTCCTTTTTGAGCAATCTTGAGCCGTATCACACAGCGATTTTGATATTGGACTACTCTATATTGTTTTGTGTAATGATTACCTCACCTAAATGAAAGTTTAATTAAGTGTCTTTGGCTTATTTGGGTGTTATTTCTGGTCTCTTTATCTAGTGATTTTGACTATTGCAGTTGATGTTTCTGTATTGTTAAATGTGGGCGGATTAATATCTTTGTTTAATTATTCGCGGTTAAGGTTTTATGATCTTCGGGTTTCTGTGATGCTTTTAGGTGATGCTGCTAGTGCTGCTCATGTTGGTGCGTTCTGCACCTAATTGGTAATACCAATATTAAATGCACTGATTGTGCATAATTATCTACACACCTCGCTTTAAAAATGTTCGATATCGAGTTTTTATCCTCTATTTGTTGCTTTTCTGTGAGTTTTTTGCCAAATTGATGGCCTTGTTAATTGTCAGAATAATCTACTGACAAGAATGGATTCAATATGTACCAGTATGTTTGCGCACAATACTGGTATCAGACAGGGCAGAAAACTGTCAAAGCAGTAGAGGTCTGATTAATGTCGCTATTAGAAGTACAAAACCTTCGCATAGAGTACCCGTCACGTCACGGGGTTCACGCTGCGGTTAAATCGTTATCGTTCAATATTGAACGTGGTGAAATCGTGGGTGTTGTTGGAGAATCTGGAGCCGGAAAGTCAACGGTGGGTAACGCAGTTATCGATCTACTTAGCCCTCCTGGTTTGATTGCAAGCGGAGAGGTCTTTTTAGATGGAGAAAAGGTATCAGGCCTGTCTCCTGAAGAGATGAGAAAGGTTCGTGGCTCCAAAATTGGATTTATCTTCCAAGATCCAATGACTTCCCTAAACCCACTCTTTACGGTTGAGCAGCAGCTAACCGAAACCATTCACGCCAATATGAAGGTGTCTGACGATGAAGCGTATCAACGTGCATTATCGTTAATGAATCAAGTGGGTATTCCTCAACCTGAAAACCGTTTAAAACAGTACCCACACCAGTTCTCTGGTGGTATGCGTCAGCGTGTGGTTATTGCTATTGCGTTAGCCGGCGAACCCGACCTAATTATTGCCGATGAGCCAACCACGGCACTCGATGTTTCAATTCAAGATCAAATCTTAAGCCTAATCCGCGACCTCTGTATTGAGAAGAACGTCGGTTGTATGCTGGTTACACACGATATGGGTGTGGTATCCAATGTGACGGATCGCGTAGCGGTTATGTACCGCGGTGATTTGGTGGAATTTGGCCCAACGGCGAAAGTGCTCGGCGACCCTGATCACTCATACACTCGCAGTCTGATCTCTGCGGTTCCGCGCTCCGATGTTAAACTCGATCGCTTCCCTCTAGTGAGCTATATCGAAGAAGCCCATGAAATGGAGCCTCTCGATGTGAAGAACCACTGGTTAGGTCAAAGCCAAGATCACCGTGACTACAACGGCTCTCTGCTAACCGTCGAAAACGTAAACCTTCGTTTTGTCACCAAAGATTCTTTGTTTGAAAGCCGCCGTGAATTCGTTCAAGCATCCAATAACGTGAGCTTCGATGTTATCGAAGGCGAAACTTTTGGGCTGGTGGGTGAATCGGGATCGGGTAAATCAACGATTGCTCGAGTGATAGCCGGTCTCTATGCGCCAAACTCAGGCAAGGTAGCGTTTGAAGGTATTGACCTGACGGCGATGAAATCTGAGAAAGAGCGTCGCCCGTTACGTCGTCAAATGCAGATGGTCTTCCAGAACCCTTATACGTCAATGAACCCACGTATGAAGATCTTCGATATCATCGCAGAACCTATTCGTTTTCATAAGCTGACTCGAAATGAGACAGAAACTCGCCAGATCGTGAACGATCTTCTTGATCACGTTGGTTTAGGCCAGATGGCGGGCGTGAAGTACCCGCATGAATTCTCGGGTGGTCAGCGTCAACGTATTTCTATTGCACGTGCATTGGCGACGCGCCCACGCTTACTAATCTGTGATGAGCCGACCTCTGCACTGGATGTATCCGTTCAAGCGCAAATCTTGAACCTATTGAAAGACCTGCAAGACGAGCTTAATCTCACCATGCTGTTTATCAGTCATGATTTACCGGTTATTCGCCAGATGTGTGACCGTGTGGGTGTGATGCAGATGGGTAAACTGCTCGAGGTGGCGCCAACTGAGCAGTTGTTTACTAACCCTCAGCATGAATACAGCAAGCAACTCATTTCATTAATGCCTGAATTTACGGGCTTAAGAGAAGAAATAAAAACGGCATAAGCCGTTTCGAATTACCGGTTGCCTATTACAGGTCAACCGGTGTCGAAAGCTGAGCGGCTTGGAATTAGCGAGCACGCTTGGATATAAAAAGCAGAAGCAAACACAACAAAACAACTAGGGATTCGGATTCCCGCATAAGGAGTTATGCAATGAAAACCATGAAAAGCAAACTAGCGGTCGCACTGATGGCTGCAGGTCTTAGCTTTAGCGCAGCAGCAGCAGACATTAAAGTAGCGTACGACGCAGATCCAGTATCACTTGACCCGCATGAGCAGTTGTCAGGCGGTACGATGCAAATGTCTCACATGGTGTTTGATCCATTAATTCGTTTCAATCAATCAATGGAGTTTGAACCTCGCTTGGCCGAGTCTTGGGAGCGAGTAGATAACGAAACAATGCGTTTCAATCTACGCCAAGGCGTTAAATTCCACTCAGGAAATGAGCTAACCGCGGATGATGTTGTATGGACTTTCGAACGTCTAAAGAACTCTCCAGACTTCAAAGGTATTTTCAGCCCATTAGTTGCACTTAATAAGGTTGATAAGTACACCGTAGAAATCAAAACAGACGACACTTATCCTTTGATTGAGAACGTTGCTACCTACATCTTCCCGATGGACAGCAAGTTCTATTCAGGCACGACAGCTGAAGGCCAAGACAAGTCAGAAGTTGTGAAGCACGGTAACTCGTTTGCTTCTACCAACGTTTCTGGTACTGGTCCTTTCATCGTGACAGAGCGTGAGCAAGGCGTACAGGTTGTATTTGAGCGTTTTGGCGACTACTGGGATAAAGACACAGGTAACGTTGATAAGCTAACACTTGTACCAATCAAAGAAGCAGCGACTCGTGTTGCCGCTCTTCTTTCTGGTGGTGTTGACATGATTGCACCGGTTGCACCAAATGATTACAAGCGTATCGAAAGTGCTAACCAGATTGACCTATACACTATGTCTGGTACTCGCGTTATCACATTGCAAATGAACCAAAACAGCAATGAAGCACTGAAAGACGTACGTGTTCGTCAAGCAATCGTTCATGCGATTAACAATGAAGGTATTGTTAAGAAAATCATGAAAGGTGCCGCTACCGCTGCAGCTCAACAGAGCCCAGTTGGTTACGCAGGTTACAACGACGATCTGAAACCACGTTACGATCTTCAGAAAGCTAAGCAGTTGATGAAAGACGCAGGCTACGAGAACGGCTTCACGCTGACTATGATGGCACCAAACAACCGTTACGTGAACGATGCGAAAATTGCACAAGCGTCTGCGGCAATGCTATCTAAGATCGGTATCAAGGTTGATCTGAAAACAATGCCTAAAGCGCAATACTGGCCTGAGTTCGATAAGTGTGCGGCAGATATGCTAATGATCGGCTGGCACCCAGATACTGAAGATTCTGCGAACTTCACAGAGTTCCTAGCGATGACTCGTAACACTGAGACTGGTAAAGGTCAGTACAACTGTGGTCACTATGCAAATGCTGAAATCGACGCTGCAATCAATGCTGCAAACGTTGAAACCGATCTGGCAAAACGTGGTGCTATGCTTAAGCAAGTTGAAGCGACACTGTACGACGAAGCGGCGTTCGTTCCTCTACACTGGCAAGATCCATCATGGGCTGCGAAAAGCAACGTGAAGATTGGTCCAATTGTTAATGGCATGAACTTCCCTTACTTTGGCGACCTAGTTGTAGAGTAAGCGATTAAAGGCATCCTAAGCGCTATTTTGGAATTGTAGATAGCGGCATGGATGCCAAATTATTTTTGGTGCTTAGCTTCGTTTCAGTCGGCTAGGTGCCATTTTTAAGACTGGATTTTTTGTTTCTACTTATATTGAGTAGAAAGTCATGGATAGTTAAAAGGGGCAAGGAATGTTTTCGTTTCTGGTCAATCGCCTGTTTCAGGCACTGATAGTGATGTTTGTGATCAGTTTAGTGGCGTTTTCCATTCAAGATAACTTGGGTGATCCGCTACGAGAGCTTGTAGGTCAGTCGGTTTCAGAAGCAGAGCGTCAAGCACTGCGTGATGATTTAGGTCTGAATGATCCCTTCATTACAAAATACACGCGCTTCATTGGCGCAGCCTTACAAGGTGATTTAGGCACATCTTACTTCTTCAAGCGACCAGCCGTTGACGTCATTATGGACAAGCTGGTGGCAACATTAGAGCTCGTGTTTGGCGCATCGATTATTATCGTTGTCTGTTCCATTCCACTGGGCGTCTATTCTGCAATACACCCTAAAAGCGTCTTTACGAAAGCTGTGATGGCATTCAGTAGTATCGGTATCTCGATCCCTGTTTTCCTTACCGCGATTATGCTGATGTACGTCTTCTCCATTGAACTTGGCTGGTTGCCATCTTATGGGCGAGGCGAAACAGCGAATGTACTGGGCTGGGAGTCTGGCTTCTTTACTATCGACGGTCTGCGTCATTTGGTACTTCCATGTATTGCTCTTGCATCGATCATGCTTCCACTATTTATTCGCTTAGTGCGTTCTGAAATGCTTGAAGTACTGAGTTCGGAGTACATCAAATTTGGTAAGGCAAAAGGCCTTGCTACAAATAAAATCTATTATCAGCACGCGTTGAAAAACACCATGCTGCCTGTACTAACAGTGGGCGGTGTACAAATCGGTACTATGGTGGCGTACACCATTTTGACTGAGACTGTTTTTCAGTGGCCAGGCACAGGCTTCTTATTCTTAGAAGCGATTAACCGCGTGGATACACCACTTATTACCGCTTACGTTATCTTTGTTGGTCTCATTTTCGTTGTCACCAATACCATTGTTGATTTGCTCTATGGCGTGATCAACCCAACAGTTAACCTAACGGGTAAAGGATCTTAATCATGAGTGAAGTAGCAGCAGCTCCGAGTCGTTGGGAGCGTTTTAAAAATTCAGACATCGTGTATTACTTCTTACGCGATAAGGTTGCGATGACGAGCTTTGCCATCTTTATGATGTTCTTAGTCTTGGCATTGGCCGCCCCTATCTTGTCGCCAACCGACCCTTACGATCTTTCATCGATTGACATCATGGACTCAGAGCTTCCTCCGTCATGGATGGAAGGTGGGGAAGAGCACTTCCTTCTCGGTACCGATGAGCAAGGTCGAGACATTTTATCGACCATTCTTTACGGTTCACGTTTATCACTAACCATTGGCTTTTTAGCGGTTGGTCTTCAGTTAACGCTTGGTATCGTCATTGGTCTATCAGCGGGTTACTTCGGTGGGCGTATCGATAGCTTCCTTATGCGATTTGCCGATGTTCAGCTGTCATTCTCCACTATGATGGTGGCAATCATTGTCTCGGCTATTTTTAAAGCGAGCTTCGGCAGTGACTTCTACAGTCAATATGCGGTGGTGATGCTGGTGGTTATCATTGGTGTCGCAGAGTGGCCTCAGTACGCACGTACGATTCGTGCTTCGGTACTGGCAGAGAAGAAGAAAGAGTACGTAGAAGCCGCGCGCGTGATGGGCTTTAAAGCGCCACGCATCATGTTCCGCCATATTCTTCCGAACTGTCTGTCGCCAATCTTGGTTATCTCAACGGTTCAGATTGCAAACGCTATCATGTCAGAAGCGGCACTGTCGTTCCTTGGACTGGGTCTCCCTGTCGATCAGCCATCGTTGGGTGCGTTGATTAGTATTGGTTTCAACTACATCTTCTCGGGCGCATGGTGGATTACTGCCTTCCCAGGTATTGTATTGATCTCCCTTGTACTGGTTATCAACCTACTTGGCGACTGGTTACGTGACGTATTCAACCCTAAGATCTACAAAGGGTGATCGAGCGAATTGATTTTTAATCAGAAATCTAACTAAACTAGAGCCGTAACTTTTTACGGCTCTTTTTTTGCATTCATTTCAGTAAGCCACCCAAGGCATGACGATTAAGGTTAAAAGAAGTATGGATACGAAGTCAGTAATCAAACCTAGAATGATCGGCATAAAGCTCCTGAGCATGGCAGCTATAGCCTTTCCATTGCTCTTTCAGACCGCTTCAGCGGAAGAGTTTCTATGTGATGCGACTCAAGCATCGACAAGCGAATTGCCAGTGCTAGATGCCTCTTGCCCAATTGGTAAAGGACTGTGGGGCAACCAAAAGCCGAAAGGGAGCCAATCAAGCTTCTGGATTCAATGTGGCGTGCTGTCCAAGCCTTTGGCCCTGTCGAAAGCCAAATCTATCTATCAACATATCTCAACCGATGTGTGGTCTAAACCTGAAGACGGTGGACACCGTTGTTTGATTGGTCCTTACGAAGACTTTGCTCAAGCTCGTCAGGAGCTGGCAGCCGTGAAAACCGAATCCGCTTACAAAGAATCGTTCATTCGAGAAGTGGTGAAAGGTGCAAAGACCACCAAGGTATCACCAATAAAAAAGCCATCGCCGAAACCTGCGGTGGAGCAATCGATGGCGATCGCAGCCCCAGTGATGATGGACTCGCTAAGAGAAGATCCTGAAGTCGAAGAAGATAAAGTGGTGGTTCGATTAAAAGCCACTGTCGGAGAGCTAGAGTATCGCGTCCCATACAGTAATGCTGATAACGGCCAATTTTATATGGAACACGGGTTGCCGTGGAACCGCTTAAGCTACGAATCGGCAACTGATATTTGTCACGCAATGGGCATGCGCTTGCCGGTGGAAAATGAATGGGCACAATTGCTTGAGTCGAACGTGATGAAAGGCGATAACTGGCCGATGCATCTGCCTTATTGGGGCTTTGAGCGAAAAGGGATGTTTACCAGTGGCAAGATCAGCCAGCTGAAAGGGACGTCATTACTTAACGTGTTATGCGTTAAATAGCCAAGTTTACAGCGCGTAATTTTGCCCAGAGAAGCAGGCTACGGATTCTAAATGTGTCTGGCAAATGTACAAATGTGAAAAGCACGGTTTTATCATTAGGATTGGCTGCTGAGTTCTTTAAGCGGGCTTATCATTCTCCATCTCTTTGACCAAATCGAGATATTTATTCTCAACAAAATCTTTCTCTTTGTTTGAATGCTGCAATTGTTGCTGTATTTGTTCAAGTTCTTGGCGCATCGCCTCCACATCTTCACCACTGCCTCCTTGTTCTGCTTGCTGCTTGTATTCTTCAATGGTGTTAAGTAGCTGCTCTTTCTCGGTTTGATATTGTATTGCCAGATCCTGAAAGCCTCCCGCTTGGCTGATCTGAATGTATTCCTGTTCCAGTTTTTCGAAATCTTTCTCTAGCGCGGCATTTTCTTCGCGCAGGCTATCGACCGTATCGGTTTGAGTGAAGAGCTTTTTTCTTGTGACTCTGAGGCCTTTAACACTTTTATCGAGGTCACCCTTAAGCTTGCGGATGAGCTTGTGCGACTTATTCAGTTTTAGGTTCAGGTCGTCGATGGAGGCTTGCTCTTCTGGGGTTATGTGTTGCGCTGTTGAACTGCGAAGCAGGGCCATCTGGCTTTCTAAGGCCTGCTGAAGCTGAATCAAATCGTTCAAGGTGTCATTGTTTTCTGAGGTGTAATTTAGAGCATTATCAACAGATTGCTGGCACATTTGGAGTGTGTTCTCGTCCATTCCACTGCTTTCTTTGGTAAAGCTGCGAGCAAATTTTCGAAATTCACGGATGATGAGTAGCAGGATGATAAACCAACCTGTCAGGATCACTAAGCCTAGGTCAATGGCGAGCATACCTAGAATTTCTTCCGTCATTAGATCGGCTATCGACATATCTATCACCTTCTGCAATTGCTTGCTTAGTTTGTAAGTTTAGTTGTTATAAAAATTTGTGCCTATACTTTGAACAGGTTACGAACAAATAGATGAGATCTTGTGAAGGTTTTAATCGTTGATGACAGCAAGGCAACGTTGGAGATCGTCCGACGTGCACTTGAGACATTTCCTTATAAACGTTTATCGATTAATAAGGCAGACAGCGCTGCAGAGGCACTGGTGCTTGTTGAAGAGTGGAAGCCAGATATCTTGCTGACCGATTGGCACATGCCGGGAATGTCGGGGCTAGAGCTGATAGAGGTCATTGCTGAGATGAACCCCGACATCAAAACAGCCATGATCACGATGGTGGATGATGAGCAGCTTATCGTCAAAGCCCAGAAAGCGGGAGCGCTGTTCGTTCTCTCTAAGCCGTTTGAAGATACCGACCTACATAAAATGATTCGGCCCCTTGTTACCGCGATTGGTGACCATGGCATGTTAGCCGAACCAACCGAGTACAAAGGTGACTTGGCCCTTCCTCAGGTTTCCAACCTAGAAAAGCACATGCAGAGAATTGTGGCTGACGACATGACCCTTTACATGATTCACCCACAAGAGTTTGATGAGAGCAAACTGCCTTGTCTCATGGCCATGTACGTCGATAGTGAAAACCAAAAGCCCAAAACCATCGCCTTGCTTGATCTGCAAGCCATCTGTTTGTTTGCCAAGAGCAATAAAAAACTTACCGAAAAAGACTTCCAGCATGCCATCGAGAGCCGAACGGTGAGTAAGGAGATACTTGATTCTTGCCATAAGACACTGACGGACACCGCCTTAGCTTTTCTCGATAACCGTACGAAGAAAAGCCTTCGCTTGAAGAGTGTCAGCCTGCTCCCACATACCTTTGAAAAGCTAGAAAAGCTGTATGCGAAAGGCTCGGAAGAGCGAGTGGATTTCTCTTGCCAAATAGGGGAGTCAGAGCTGGGTAAGGTCACGTTGGTGGGGTACTAAACCACTCATCACTTAAACTACAAAGCCAGACGATGATCTGGCTTTGCTGTTTGTGTGGCAGCCTTAACTGGCAAACTGTTCGGTCAGTCGTTCTAGTGCCTCAAGTTCATCCACCAGTTGCCGAGTTCTCTGTACCGAGCTTGCCGATGCAGAGCTGGTTTCTTCTGTCAGGTTTTTTATATTGAGCACGCTTTTATTCACATCTTGTGTGACGTCAGATTGCTGCTCGACAGCAACCGCAATCTGATGGCTATTGCTGGAAACTTGGGTCAGTGTATTGACCACTTCTTCTAAAACTGACCCCGTTTCATCTGCCCTTGCTCGGCACTCTTGTGATAGCTTTCCACCTTGCTCCATAACCTCTACCGCCTGCCCAGCCGTTTGCTGCAGCTGTAGAATCATGGTTTGTATCTCGTTTGCAGAAGAACCTGTCTTTGAGGCGAGATTCCTGACTTCATCGGCTACAACAGCAAATCCTCTGCCAGCTTCACCTGCTCTGGCGGCCTCGATGGCAGCGTTGAGTGCGAGTAGATTGGTTTGATCTGAGATCGTGCTGATTACATCCAATATGGTTTCAATTTTTTTACTGTCTTCTGATAACCGATGGATAATTCTTTGAGAGTTGTCGAGCTCATCATTAAGCTTCTGTACAGCGTCAATGGTGTCGTTAATCCGCTCTAGACCTTGGGTCGATTTTACCTTGGCGAGCGAGGTAAGCTCTGAGGCAGAGGCGGCATTGGCGGCCACGTCATGAATAGAGTGGCTGAGCTCTTCAATGGCAGTGGCGACAAGCTCTGTTTCTCTGCATTGCTGATCTAGGCTGTGATCGATTGATTGTGCGGTAGCAAACTGGTCTTCTGCAGAGGTGAGGATTTTCATCGACGTTTCTGTTGCGCGACCGGAAACGGCTCTGAGTTCCGCTTTACGCATAAAGAGCGCCAATTCAATGGGCGAACAGTCATCAAAGTGACCGGTATAGATTTCTTCCATCAATGGGTTGGTGTACGACAATTTTGCTTCTTCGATGATGGTGGTAAAGCGCTTATTAAAGAGAAGCGCTAATGTGACACCGCTGACAGAAATGATGGTGAGTATTGCGCTAGTAAGCCAATGGGGAAGAACCGTGGCACCAAGAAGGGTGGTGAACAGTATCGCCGCAAAAAGGTAGGGCATGAGTTTGACGGCAGAGAACCGCCTTTGTGCCACAGTCTTATTGTTTCTTAGTTTGCTGTAGGTTTTCTCTGCTCTATCAATCTGCTCGCTCTCTGGCTTTGTGCGTACGGATTGAAATTCGAGAATGTTTCCATTTCGGTCTTTAATTGGCGTGACAAAAGCAGAGACCCAATAGTGTTCGTTATTGTCTTTGCAGCTGTTTTTAACCAGCCCCATCCAACTTTTTCCTTCTTTTAAATACCCCCACATCTGCTTAAATGCTGACGCAGGCATATCAGGGTGTCGAACGATATTGTGTGGTTGTCCAAGTAGGTCTGTTTCAGGGTAACCCGAAATAGAGCAAAAGGATTCGTTAGCAAATGTGACATGGCTAGCTGGGTCGGTCGTTGAAATGAGGTTGCTAGAGCTAGGGTAATCTCTATTGGTGGTTCGGTGATTATGGGTGGTCATCTTCGTTGTTCGCTTGAATGCATTTATTGTTGATACATTCATAACTAACATGGCAATGTGAATGGTTTAATGACAATTATCAACATTATGAATATAACGTATTGGTTATTAAGTAATCATCGAAAGTTTGAGTTTTAATATCATTTTTAAGACGCTGTTGTTTTCTGTGGTGCAAAGAAAAAGGCCTTTACCGAGCGGCAAAGACCTTTCCTTATTAGCGTTAGTTCGCCCATAAGACGAAGCTAATCGTTATCTCATGGTAACGAATTCTTCAGACCCCGTTGGGTGAATCGCAACGACCGCATCAAAGTCTGCTTTGGTTGCGCCCATCTTCATCGCAACGGCAAAACCTTGGATCATCTCATCAACTGTAAAACCAATGCCGTGTAGGCCAACGACTTTCTCGTCTTCGCCTGCACAAACCAGTTTCATCTTACAAGGTTGACGGTGCTTAGTGACCGCTGTGTACATCGCTGTGAAGCCAGATGTGTAGACCTTGATGTTGTCTTTGCCGTACTGCTCTTCCGCTTCTTGAGTCGTTAGACCAATCGTGCCGATAGGTGGGTGGCTAAACACAACCGTTGGAACCAGCTCGTAGTCCATCTTCGCGTCAGTTTTACCATTGAATAGACGCTCAGAAAGCTGACGACCCGCTTTAACCGCAACTGGCGTAAGCTCAATACCGCCTTCCATGATGTCGCCAACACAGTAGATGCCGTCAACATTGGTGGTTTGGTATTCGTCTACCTTGATGTAACCACGATCATTGGTGGCAACACCAGTTGCTTCTAGGTTGATCGCGTCTGTCGCTGGGTGACGGCCGATAGCCCAAATCACTTCATCAACGTTTTGGCTGTTGCCGTTCTCTAGGTGCAGTGTCAGGCTGCCATCCGCTTCTTTAACAATCTCTTTAGGGACTGAGTGGTTGTGTAGCGTAGGGCCTTCTGCAGCCATGACTTCAACCAAGGTTTCGATGATCATAGGATCGAAGCTACGAATTGGCGTTTCTTTACGGCAGAACAGGTGCGTTTCCGTACCTAGTGCGTGCAGTACGCCTGCAATCTCAACCGCAATGTAGCCAGCGCCGATAACCGCAACGCGCTTAGGTTGCTCAGCAAGATCAAAGAAACCGTTAGAATCAATGCCGTGCTCAGCGCCTGGAATGTTTGGAATAGTCGGGCGGCCGCCAACAGCGATAAGGATGTGATCCGCGGTGTATTGCTCGCCGTTTACTTCAACTGTTTTTGCGTCAACAAACTTAGCAAAGCCTTTGATGACATTCACTTTGTTGTTACCAAGAACGCGATCGTATGATTGGTGAATACGGCCGATATACGCTTGGCGACTTTCAACCATTTTGCTCCAGTTAAAGCCGTTTAGGTTAACGTCAAAACCGTAGTCTTCTGCGTATAGGTTGATGGCTTCAGCAACTTGAGCACCATGCCACATGACTTTCTTTGGTACACAGCCAACGTTGACACAAGTACCGCCAAGGTCTTGAGCTTCAATCAGTGCGACTTTAGCACCATACATTGAAGCGCGGTTTGCAGAAGCGATACCACCAGAGCCACCACCGATACAGATATAATCAAAATGCGTTGCCATTACGTTCTCCGAAAGCGAATTAATTCCATTATTTTAGTAACAATACATTGGGGTACAGAGTAAGAAACTCAATATGACCGCAATGTTAAGTTGAATTTTGCTACCGATACTATAAGTCGAGTCTAGCAACTTTACCTAATGGGAAAAAGTCGCAATGATTATGAGTAATAACGATGAATCCATTGAATAGAGAAATGTCGACGTGTTGGGGGAGGGCATCATGATTTGTAGGAATGGAATTTAGGCATGCCGCTAATTCTACGGCGTGCCTAATTTTTAGATTGAGTCGTGACTATTCAGGCACAATCCAATCAACTTTAAAGTGCCCGGTTGCAGGCGCAATAGCGTCTTTTAAGAACGGTAGAATCTCTTTCATTTGGCTTTCGAGTTTCCATGGAGGATTGACGACAATCATGCCTGACGCGGTCATTCCGCGTTCGTTGGTATCAGCGGACACACCCAACTCAATTTGCAATATCTTACGAATGCCAAGCCCTTCAAGCCCTTCAATCATATCTTCAATATCACAGCGGTTAACCACAGGGTACCAGATTGCGTAAATGCCCGTTGCCCAGCGCTTATGGCTTTGCGCGATAGCAGTGACCACATCACGGTACTCTTTCGCTAGCTCATAAGGGGGATCGATCAAGACCAAGCCCCGACGCTCTTTTGGTGGCAAGCTGCCTTTTAAGCGTTGGAAGCCATCTTCTTTATAGATAGAGACTTGGCGGTCACGGTGGAATTCTTGCTCTAGCAGTGGGTAGTCACTCGGGTGCAATTCAGTCAATACCATGCGGTCTTGAGGTCGGATATGAGCGCGAGCAACACGTGGAGATCCTGGGTAGTAACGCAGGTCTTCGCCGTCGTTGAGTTGCTTGATCGCCTCAAGGTAGCTCTGAATCTCTTCAGGAATGTTCTCTTGGGCCCATAGTCGAGCAATGCCTTGTTTATACTCGCTGGTCTTTTCTGACCATTCGTGAGTTAAGTCGTAACGACCCACGCCTGAGTGCGTGTCGTGATAAACAAACGGCTTATCTTTTTGTTGTAGCGCGTTCAAGATCAGGCTCTGAACAATGTGTTTAACAACGTCGGCGTGATTGCCGGCATGAAAACTGTGGCGATAACTTAGCAAATTAGACTCTCAAACACTCATCGATGAAGTGCGCATAATTAAAATATTCTGTTAAGGGGATTATACGCCACTATTGAAATTTCCATAACCTACCTATATTTAGTATTTACTATTAAATAATAAATTCTGAGGTAAGCTTGCTTGCTCTCTCACATTTAGCCTCATCGTAAAAAGGAACGTTTATGTCGAACCCGCTTCTGTCCTTCACCGATTTACCGCCATTTTCTCAAATTAAACCAGAGCACGTGAAACCTGCCGTCGAGCAGCTGATTGCCGATTGCCGCGAAAAAATTGAGCAAGTCTTAAAAGATAACACTAACCCAAGCTGGGAAAACCTAGTCGCACCGATTGAAGAGGCAGACGATAAGTTAGGCCGCGCATGGTCACCCGTGAGCCATTTGAATTCCGTTCTCAACAGCGAAGAGTTACGTGAAGCGTATGAGAGTTGTCTGCCTATTCTGTCTGAGTACGGGACTTGGGTTGGCCAACATAAAGGGCTATTTGAAGCGTATAAGAGCCTGCAAGCGAGTGAAGAGTTTGGCTCATTAACTCAAGCTCAGAAGAAGTGTATTACCGATTCATTGCGCGATTTTGAGCTGTCTGGTATTGGCCTGCCTGCGGATGAGCAACATCGCTACGGTGAAATCAGCAAACGCATGTCAGAGCTAGGCTCTCAGTTCTCAAACAATGTGCTCGATGCCACCATGGGTTGGAACAAGCACATCAGTGACGAAAAAGAGTTGGCAGGTATGCCTGAGTCGGCCATCGGCGCAGCCAAAGCCGCCGCGGAAGCGAAAGAGCTTGATGGTTATCTGTTAACACTCGACATTCCGTCGTACTTGCCAGTCATGACCTACTGTGACAACCAGGCGCTGCGTGAAGAGCTCTACCAAGCGTATGTGACTCGCGCCTCTGATCGAGGACCAAGCGCCGGCAAGTGGGACAATACAGAAATTATTGCTGAGCAACTAAAACTTCGTTATGAGATTGCTCGCATCCTAGGCTTCAACACCTTCAGTGAAAAATCGTTAGCGACCAAGATGGCGGAAAACCCAGAGCAGGTATTGGGTTTCTTGAATGACTTAGCGGTCAAAGCGAAACCTCAAGGTGCGCGTGAAGTGGAAGAGCTGCGCCAGTTTGCTGAGAAAGAGTTTGGCGTGACTGAGCTGAACCTTTGGGATATCGCTTACTACAGCGAGAAGCAAAAGCAGCACCTGTTTGAAATTTCCGATGAAGACCTTCGTCCATATTTCCCAGAAGCCAAAGCGGTAAGCGGTTTGTTTGAAGTGTTGAATCGCGTATTTGGCATGAGCGTCAAAGAGCGTGACGGTGTGGATACGTGGCACGACTCGGTTCGTTTCTTCGATATCTTCGATGGGAACGATCAGCTGCGTGGTAGCTTCTACCTAGACCTGTATGCACGTGAGCATAAGCGTGGTGGTGCTTGGATGGATGATTGTCGTGGTCGCCGTATTACTGAAAATGGCGAACTGCAAAGCCCAGTGGCGTACCTAACGTGTAACTTCAATAAGCCAGTCGGTGATAAGCCCGCGCTATTTACCCACAATGAAGTCGTGACCTTATTCCATGAGTTTGGCCACGGTATCCACCACATGTTGACTCAGGTGGATGCGGGTGATGTCTCGGGTATCAATGGTGTGCCTTGGGATGCAGTTGAACTGCCAAGCCAATTCTTGGAAAACTGGTGTTGGGAAGAAGAGGCGCTCGCGTTTATTTCTGGTCACTACCAAACCGGTGAAGCGCTACCAAAAGAGATGCTAGAGAAAATGATGGCGGCGAAGAACTTCCAATCGGCGATGTTCATTCTGCGTCAGCTTGAATTTGGTCTGTTTGATTTTACGCTGCATACCGAGTTTGACCCAGAAGTGGGCCCACGCGTTCTAGAGACGCTAGCGGATGTGAAATCGAAAGTATCGGTACTTCCTAGCTTGGAATGGAATCGCTTCTCGCACAGCTTTAGCCATATCTTTGCCGGCGGTTACAGCGCAGGTTACTACAGCTACCTATGGGCAGAAGTACTGTCTGCCGATGCATTCTCTCGCTTTGAAGAAGAGGGTATCTTTAACAAAAAAACCGGTCAAAGCTTCCTCAATAACATCCTAGAGATGGGCGGAAGTGAAGAGCCAATGACGCTGTTTAAGCGCTTTAGAGGTCGTGAGCCTCAAATTGATGCCATGTTACGACACGCTGGCATTGAGGCGTAACTGAACTGTCCTCAATAACGGATGGTTGATAATGCTGAGATAACTTTATCCGTGTCATAAAACAAACCCACTCTTGACGTAATCAGAGTGGGTTTTTGTTTATACTCTCTCCATATTTTTCATGGAGATAAATTGATAATGAAATTAGTAGTGCCTGTGATGGCTGGGCTTTTCATGCTTGGAACCAGTGGTTGCGCGGAGTTAAAAGAAGTCGGGACGGTGATCGGTCACACGACTCGTGATGCCACCAAAGCGATTGGCCATGCATCACGAGATGCGGTGAATTCCATTAAGGAAGAGATGAGCGACGAAGAGTAAACACGTGTTATGCGCTGACCTTTTGTTTTAGCCATTTATCGATGGATAGAGGACCTGCTCCCCAAACGACAACAATGAGTATCATCAATCCCCAAAGCTGGTGATCAAAGAAGCCTTTCTCCCACAGCAGTGGATAAGAGACCACGGCGATAATATTGAAGACAAATAAAATGGCGGCCATGGGTCTAGTGAGTAATCCCAAAGCTAAAAACACCGGTAATATCAGCTCTGCAGCCGTACCAGAGTAGGCGGCCAGTTCCCACGGTAACAGTGGCACCACGTATTCGTATTCAAACAGGTACAAGGTGCTGTCCCAAGACGCTATCTTCACCAGCCCTGAATTGAAAAATACCCACGCGACCCATAAACGGCAAAAGAGCAGTAATAAAGGGATAAAAACACCTTGCAGTGTGGTGACTAGCTCATCGTATCGATTAACCAGTTGGGTTAGAGAATTACTCATGGTTAGGCTCCTTAGGCTCCTTAGGGTCATCAAGAGTAAAGCCGATGACCAAATTTAAACTGATGACTGTTTCTAGGTGGGCCAGCAAAGGTTCTTCGATCTCTGACAAAATCGCTCCCTCGTTTAGGCTCACTAACAGTTGATGTTGTTCTGGGCTAAGAGGCGAGTGCCACACCTCGCCATTCGGATGGCAAGCGATTACCCCTTGCTCTTTGGTATTAATGTCTAAGCCTTCAAATTGATCGGTTTGTATCGCTTGGTGCAATGAAAATAGGGCGTGATTGGAGACAAACGTGATGGTTGATGGCTGCAAGTGAAACCTTAGGTAGGCATGAGCTTCAGCGGCAATGTTGCCAAGATTTGCCAACGGCTGAAGCGCTTCGACTAAATCACTCTGTTGTGAAAAACGTTGCTGAGCTTCGTCAATGGACCACTCAAAGCGTGCGACATCGGTTAAATACGGGACGGCATCAATCACCGCTGGAAACTGATTGATCGACTCGATAAATCCCTCACCATAATAGGTAACATCCCCATGCGTGAGCGGGTGTGTTAATACGTGCTGACGAGCGAGTTGATTAAAGCACTCTTCCCCGACTAATTTGAAGGTCATTGGGTAGGTCGCTTCTAGCACCTCACTGAGGCTCATGATGAAGTTATTTCGGTAAATCTGCATGCGCTCATCTGCGCTGAAATGATCGCTGGTGATCAGGCAGTCTTCTCCCTTCGCTTGGTAGTGAAGGGCCTGAGCAAACTGTTGTTGCACGTGTGCGAGTGAAGGATTCATGACGCCTCTCTTTGAGGCTGGCATTCCAGCAGTAAGCGATTGGCTTTATCGGCTTCTTGCAGTAAGACTTGCGGCTCTGGAAGGTCGAGATCCCATTCAATGAGGGTGTGGCGGCTGCCGTTTTTTTCTATCCATTGCTGATACAGATGCCAAACCTCATCACTCACTGGTTGGCTATGGGTGTCGATCCAGATTTCGCCTTGTTCAAGCTGTTTGATGGTAAAGCCCGCCAAGTGAATTTCGTCAACGACGTCAGCGTTGATTGCATTGAGATACGTTTGGCTGTCGAAGCCATGGTTAAAGGCTGAAACGTGCACGTTGTTGAGGTCGAGAAGTAATCGACAATCTGTGCGCTTTTGCACTTCGGAAAGAAAATCCCACTCGGCAATCGTGGAATGATCGAATTTTAGGTAGCTAGACGGGTTCTCAATCAGAAGCGGTCTTTGCAGTGAATCTTGAACTTCCAACACATTACGACTGAATACCGACAACGCCTCTTCGGTATACGGCAGTGGCAGAAGATCATTAAAATAGTGTCCGCCGTTTTCGCTCCAGCTTAGATGGTCAGAAACCATGATAGGGTCGACTTCCTCAATCAGTTGCTTGAGTTGAGCGAGATGTTTTGCATTGACTCGTTCAACACTGCCCAATGACAAACCAATGCCATGACAGCTTATTTGGTAATGATTGGTGATGTCTCTTAGGGTTTGACGAGCAGGCGAGTTTGGCTGAAAGTAGTTCTCACTGTGAATTTCGAGCCAATTCAAGGCGGGTTTTTCCGTTTGAAAATAGGCCAGGTGCGGGCTTCTTAATCCAACGCCGATGTGATCGTGATAGGTTGTCAAAACGAATCCCTTCCTGATTAAAGTACTGGTTGGTTCTAAACGTTATATTGAGTATAGCGGCTGGGTGAAGTGGGGGATTATTGCTAGGTCTATCTGTTGAGCAAACAGACCTAGCAACACTAGCCTATTGGGCTTTATGCTGATTCAGTACTACCACCAGCCAGCTTGCCACATAAACCTTTAGGTAAGACAACAAACGCATCTTTTTGGTTATCAGCTTTTGCTGTACCCGCACAAGAGCTTGTTTTCGTTGCGCAGTCATTTTTCCCTGCTTTTGAAACGCCGTAGCACTTCTCTTTTTCAGCTGCAACCGCGTGAGTTGCGGTAAGCATAGTGCCACCTAGAGCGATAAGACCTGTAACAGCAGCAGTAACGGCAAGATTAGATTTTTTCATTGTTATTTCCTCTGACTTAATTCCTTGGTTTAATTCGCAAACTTTATTGGCTTGCTTAAGTTAGAGGATAGAAAACCCAGCGGAAAACTTTCAAATTATTTATATTTTGTTTGTGATTAATATTTATTGGTTATGTATCTTGTTGATTTATCGATTGAAAATTATTCAAGAAATTTGTGATTTTTTGTCTCATCCGTCAGGGCTGTTTAGGTTATAATCACATTTTATGTATAAATAACCAGTAGCGTAGTGTGATGGATCCTTCTTTATTACTTGATGGCCTTAACGACAAACAGCGAGAAGCGGTTGCCGCTCCGTTGGAAAACCTTCTCATTCTTGCAGGGGCAGGCAGTGGTAAAACCCGCGTGCTTGTTCACCGTATAGCGTGGTTGATGTCGGTTGAGCAAGCCTCGCCATTTTCAATAATGTCGGTGACGTTTACCAATAAAGCTGCTGCCGAGATGCGTGGTCGTATTGAAGAGCTGATGATGGGTAGCTCTTCGGGGATGTGGAATGGTACCTTCCATGGTATTTGTCATCGAATTCTGCGAGCGCATTATCTCGATGCCAAATTGCCAGAAGACTTCCAAATCATTGATACCGATGATCAAATTCGTTTGCTTCGTCGCCTGATTAAAGCGCAAAACCTGGATGAAAAACAGTGGCCTGCCAAGCAAGCAGCCTGGTGGATAAACGGCAAAAAAGACGAGGGACTACGACCTCAGCACGTTGACGCCTACCATGATCCTATTGCTAAAACGTACCTACAAATTTACGCCGCCTATCAAGAGGCGTGTGACCGTGCAGGGCTGGTGGATTTTGCTGAAATTCTATTGCGAGCACATGAGCTGCTTCGCGATAATAAGTTTATTCGAGAGCATTACCAGGCGCGCTTCAAACATATCCTTGTCGACGAATTCCAAGACACCAACAACATTCAATACGCTTGGCTGCGCATGATGGCGGGCCCAGAGAGTCACGTCATGATTGTGGGTGATGACGACCAATCGATTTACGGTTGGCGTGGCGCGAAGATCGAAAACATCGAGAAATTCACCCTTGAATTCCCGAGTGTGAATACCGTTCGCTTGGAGCAGAACTACCGATCAACCAAGACCATTCTTGAGGCCTCAAACACACTGATTGCGAACAATACCGAGCGTATGGGCAAAGAGCTGTGGACTGACGGTGTTGAAGGCGAGCCAATCTCTGTCTATTCAGCGTATAACGAGCTGGATGAAGCACGCTTTACCGTGAGTAAAATCAAGGAATGGCAAGAGAAAGGTGGGGCACTGAACGATGCGGCAATGCTGTATCGAAACAATGCCCAGTCTCGTGTTCTGGAAGAAGCGCTTATTCAGGCGGGGTTACCTTACCGAATTTACGGCGGGATGCGATTCTTCGAACGTCAGGAGATCCGCGATGCGCTGAGTTATCTGCGTTTGATTTCTAACCGCAATAACGATGCCGCGTTTGAGCGTGTGGTGAATACGCCAACTCGTGGTATCGGTGATAAAACCCTAGAAACAATTCGATTCGCGGCCCGTGATCGCGGTGCAACCATGTGGGAAACCTGTATTGCCTTGCTGGATGAGAAGGTACTCGCGGGGCGAGCGGCCAGTGCGTTGAGCCGCTTTGTTGAGCTTATTATTGCCCTAGAAGATGACACGGTTGAGATGCCGTTGCATGAGCAAACGGACCATGTGATCAAGTCGTCTGGTTTGTTTGCCATGTACGAACAAGAGAAGGGCGAGAAGTCGAAGGCACGTATTGAGAACTTGGAAGAACTGGTCACCGCGACTCGTCAGTTCGAGAAGCCAGAAGAGGCCGAAGATTTAACCCTGCTGACGGCGTTCTTAACGCACGCGGCACTAGAGTCTGGTGAAGGCCAAGCCGACGAGTTTGATGACGCTGTTCAGCTAATGACATTGCACAGTGCGAAAGGCTTGGAGTTTCCAATGGTCTTTATGGTCGGCGTGGAAGAAGGCATGTTCCCAAGTCAGATGTCGGCTGAAGAGGCTGGGCGCTTGGAAGAGGAGCGCCGCCTTTGTTATGTTGGCATGACGCGAGCGATGGAAAAGCTCTACATTACCTATGCTGAGATGCGTCGCCTGTATGGTCAAGACAAGTACCATAAACCGTCTCGTTTTATCAAAGAGTTGCCAGAGACCTGTTTGGATGAAGTGCGCATGAAAGCGCAAGTAAGTCGCCCAACCAGTTCTGGTCGCTTTAGCCAGACCGTGGTGAAAGAGAACTTCAATGAGACGGGCTTTAGTCTGGGCTCTCGAGTGAAACACCCGAAATTTGGTGAAGGCACGATCATTAACTTTGAAGGCAGCGGTCCGCAGAGCCGAGTGCAAGTGGCATTTAATGGTGAAGGCATTAAATGGTTAGTCACCGCCTATGCGAAATTAGAGCAGATGTAGTTCATTGAATAGGGTTACAGAATAAAAAGAGCGGCTATGAACAGCCGCTCTTTTTTATTGAATTGTCGTTATAGAACGGCCAATGCGCTTTCGTAGTTTGGCTCTTCTGCGATTTCAGCCACTAGCTCGCTATGTGTAACAACGCCCTCTTCGTTAACACAGACAACCGCACGGGTGGTCAGGCCTGAAAGAGGACCTTCTGGAATCTCAACCCCATAGCTTGAAGGGAACTCAGGAGAGCGGAAAGTCGAAGCGTGTTGTACACCTTCAATCCCCTCTAATTCACAGAAACGACCCGCAGCAAAAGGAAGGTCTGCTGAAATACAGACCACAAGGGTATTCTCTTTCTGAGCCGCTTTTTCATTGAAGGTACGAACACTTTGCGCACAAGTCGGTGTATCGATACTTGGGAAAATGTTCAGCACGACTTTTTTGCCTTTCAAAGACGATAGTGTGAGCGCTGATAGATCGCCAGCAGTTAACGAAAACTCAGGCGCTTGGTTTCCTACTTGAGGTATTGAGCCATTAATCTTTACTGGGTTACCTTTGAACGTGACTTGTGACATGAATTGTCCTTAATATTTTTATGGATATGAGGTTTGTTGCATTGTCGTTAAGTACGTTACTTGGATGTCGGGTGGAAGTGAATAGCCGAGGTGAGAACTTTTCGTGTTGGTTTTACTTCAGTTGGTTATATAGCAATGCGACAGATAAAGAAAAACCCCGAGAGCTTACGCTCATCGGGGTCTATAGTCTTACTCGCAGCAATCCGGCTACTATAAGTGCTCCATGCATCAAATCCATGATAGTGTGCTGTAATCCGTCAGCTTATTCCTTTACATCGCCATCCTAGCGGTGTCCTTGACCTTATCCTGGTCTGCCAACAATCCTCGTTAGCGCGCTTCACTTATTCCTTGAGCGGTGTCCTTTACATCATCCTGATGTTCAGTCCTTGCCTCATCCAGAGGTGTCCATTGTCTTTCCATAGTAGTAACCATCCTAGCTACTATTGCGTCCATTCAATGTCCAATTCGCTTTCCTTGCCGACCATTCATCCTGAATAATCGAATCTTCATCCTGAAGATAACCTAATCCTTGGAGTATCCTGTTCCGTGTCAGATTCCTTCCGACAGGGTTAATATTACGCTTTCTCTGTTTATCATCAACGAAGCTCTAGGACGATTGGTCGTATTTATTTTGAATAAAAAATAGTCGTATCTTTATTTTTCAATGTCTTATGTTTGTTTGGGTGCTTATCTCTAAGCAAAGAAGTGTCTTTTGCTCACTTGCTTGTGAGAGATCTCTTACAAGCAAGTGAGCGGATCGGCGTATAATGCTTCGTGACTTTATATTCAAATAAAAAGCATATTTATTGACTGATAAAGGATGGTGGTGCCAAGGGCTGTGAAGATAAAGCCACACAGGAGATCAATATAAACCGCGAGACTCTGTACTCGTTTTTGCAGTCGGCGGGTTGAAAGCAGCCAAGCAAGCAGTGCAAACCACGCGAGAGATAAGCTCCACAGAATAATCAGCGCCGCTGACTTTCCAGCGATTGACATGTTTGCTGGAACCAAACTCGACATTAGGCTAATAAAAAAGACCAAGGCTTTCGGATTGAGGATGTTGGTGGTGAAGCCTCGGCTGAGGGCTTGTCGTTTGTTTGCCAGAATAAATTCATTGCTGGGTGTAACTGGCTTCGTTTTTATCCCATGACGAGCCGTCGACAGTTGCTTCCAAGATCCCGAGAGCGCTCCCAAACCGAGATAAGTGAGATAACTGCCCCCCGCTAGCTGAAGGACTGCAAACAGGGTAGGTTGCTGATGAACCAAATAGCTAATACCAGTCAGACTTAAAATGGAGTGAAGCAATATACCCAGTGATAGGCCTAGCGCGATGTAGAGCCCGGTTTGTCTTCCATGGCGTGTTGCGTTCTGTACAACGAGAGCAAAGTCAGGCCCAGGGCTCATTAACGCAATGAGGTGAACGCTGGCAAGGGTGGCTAAAATGGTGACTTCATTCATTGGTAATTCTCAGTCGGTAACGATCAGTTGGTGACTATCGTGTTAAATGGCAGGCAAATAAAAAGCTTGGCGATAGTCTCACCAAGCTTTGTCGTTGATTTTCCTTTTTAACCCGTCTGAGTGCAACTGATTTCCCCTGAAGGAGAAGCCAAAACAGAGTGGCTAATAGCCTAGGACTTTCAGTTCTTGGAAGTTATTCCACAGTACTAGGCTAGCAGTGTCACCATTATTGCCGTTACAGGTGAGTCGAATGTTCTTAACGGAACTCTGGAGTAAGGCTTGTTCAATCATTCCTGTGCTGGTGCCTGGGGACAACACACTGGTGATGAACTGATAGTTGACCCCGTCACTGCTCACTTCGATATCAAACAAGTATTGCCTCACATCGCCTTTTGCTTGCGAGTAGAGTAGTTTGGTGACGGTGCTGCTCTGCGCTAGCTCTATCACGTATTGAATGCCCTTGCCCTTGGCGGTCCACTTCGTCAATGGATCACCGTCCACAGCCATTTGCGGCGTATGGTTGGCTCGGGTTTCTGAGGCCATGACGCTTTGTATGGCTAACTCAGTCTCTTGACCTTCCTGCTGATAGTCACCTACTACCCCAAGGTAGCGACTTGAAAATGCGTTGATATTGCTAGGAAGCAGTGACGGGAAGATAACATCAACGCCTGCTTCGCTTAATCCCATCCATCGACACAGAGTGGCGGCGAGTTGTTCTGATGACTGGCTCGGAATAAACTTATTTCCGTAGCCATCTTGTCCGTCTTTGACAAAATCAGGCATGCTGCCATACGATTTCCCACCATTCACCGCATGACCGACGACCAGTTGATTACTGCCCCAACCGTGATCTGTGCCTGCTTTGCTGTTGTTCTCTATCGTTCGGCCAAAATCAGACATGGTGGACGTGATCACACTGTCTTCCAAACCCAGCTCCGCGAGCGACGCGTGGAAGGCGCTAACTGCTTGATCAATAGTGGCAAAGAGACCATCTTGTCGTCCGCGTTGATTACTGTGGTTATCAAAACCGCCAAGGTTGACAAAAAACACCTGTCTGCTGTGGCCAAGTTCAGAGGCTGACTGAATCATTCTTCTGACCATTCTGAACTGCAAGCCGAGTGAACTATCGGGAATGGAGGTATCTTCCGGGTAGGTCGTGAGCAGTTGTTCTAGCTCTTGTTGGAAGTCGAGAATGCCCGTCAAACGCGCAATGTACTCTTGTTTGAAAACCGATCCATACGGAGCATTTACGAGCTTGGTGAAGTTATTGTTAACTGCGCCGGAGTGCCCAAGTGCATCCATCGCTCTGACCCCGTCAGATGAGATCGAGATGTCTTTTGAGCGCGCACCACTGAGCAGTTCATTCCCAGCGAATGACATGGAATCGGAAACGATGGCTGACTCATTACCAATCACATCCATCATCATCCCAGCCCAACCATAGCTGTGGTAACTGCCATCCCCCCAGCTCGATTGCCAGGCGGCTTGTTGCTTATTGTGTGCCCCCAAGTTAGGCGGCTTTTTCACATCATAGAGGTTGTTCTTGTTGGTTGGTTCAACCAGCGTACCGACATTAACCACCGCAGCGGCTTGTCCTAGGTTAAGCAGGTTGGCAATGTTAGGCATGCTGCCATTGATGCCGATCCCTTGCGCGGATTCAGAGTTAGGAATGGCGAGAATCTCTGAGGAAGTAAGGTGTATATCGGGTCTTGCGGTTTGATACTTCGCGTAGTTGTCTGAATCGGTTGGAACGATCATATTGAATGAGTCGTTCCCTCCATGAAGGAATAAACACACCAGTGCTTTGTATCCACCTTGTTCATTGGCAAAAGCCGAGCTGACGGGGATGGATAGAGAGATAGGTACCAGCCCCGTTGCTGCCGTGCTGGTGGCACCCTTGAGAAAGCTTCGTCTTGTCATTGGCATAGTCATTACTCCTGAACCATGAAATCGGGTGAGATAAAGGCAATAAACAGCATCTTTGGAACGGCCCAGTACTTACGGTCGTGGGTGTCGTATATCGCGCCCATGTACGAGAGAATTTCAGGTGAGCCTTGACCGTGGAGAACGCGTTCGTTAATGGCTTGGAGCAGTGCCTCTTTGTTCTCCTGATTACCAAACTCTTCTAAGTCGGTTGGTGCGATGTAGAGCTCTTTCTTGTTGTTGCTATTGCCGCGATTCTGGCCAAGGTCTAAGAAAAGTCGATAGAAGACGTTGCTGATATTGATGACCTGAGACCAGTCAATGATCTCAAGTTCAGGAGCCGTGAGTTGCTGGCTGGCCAGTGCTCCTTGAGGCATGTGGCTGGGTTGGTAGAAGTTGAAGACCGAATTGGCACCGAGTGGGTATTGGTTGAAGGACTCTTTATAGTTCATTGGGTCGTAGACAATGTCGCCATTACCGCCTGGGTATGCGTCCATGGTGCGATAAACGTACGTCATAGCGAGAATAGGCTCTCTGACTTTACTCACGTTAAGGCTGTTGGTCTTGAGGACTTCTTCGTCTGTGTAAATCGCCTCGATCACTGAGCTTAACGTGCCCGCGGAGTTGATGAAGGTATTCGCAACGCGGTAAACATAGTCGGGGGTTGGGTTGGATGTGGTGAGACGCTTGATCAGCATGGTGGCAATAAAAGGCGCCACATTGGGATGGGATACCAGCTGAGAAAGAAATTGGTCAAGGTCTTGCTCAGCCGTTTGTCCTGCCGGGTAGTATTGACCAAATACCCATTTTTCATCGGTATCATGTAAGGACTCATCAGCGACCATTGGCACGAGAGTATTGCCATTGTCTATGTCCCAGCCTGTAAAAACGCGGGCGATGTTTTCGACATCAAAATCGTCATAGGTTTCTATCAAAGCGCCGTCAGGGAATGTTTTTTGGGTGCCGTTGAGTTCCAGTTCGTACAAACCAATACTAAACAGCTGCATGATTTCGCGGGCATAGTTTTGGTCAGGGGCTTGGCCAGTTACGCTTGCCGGTTTGTTTCCATTCATAGTGAGATATTGCCCCATGGCTGGGGAGAGCGAGATGTTTTTAAGTAAGACACTGAACGGGTCAAATGCGCCTTCAACCAGTAAATCGTAGTAGTTTGCTAAGGCTTCGGCGTCGGTAGCGAGGTTGGCGTCTTTTTCACTGACGACGAAAATTTGGCTGAGTGCAAAGGCCACGCGTTGTCGAAGCTGCGCTTGATCCCAAAGTGCAATGTCGAACCACGCGCCCACACGACACTCTTGGTTGACGTTATTATTGTTTCTTAAGCTTGCTTGATATTGAGCACGTGGCAGATGTTGCATGTAGGGTTGATTGATTTGAGCATCAATCCACAGAGAGCGGTCCCCGACGGTTTTGAATGCTTCTAGCTCAGGTTGTCGAACGCCCATGGTTGCTAAATCCAAAAAGCGGGATGCCTGTTGGTGAGTTAAATTATCCATATTTTTCCCTCTAGCCAATATTAATATCCAAATGAAAATAACGCGCGCCGCGATATGTCTTTGAACGTATTAATACTTAGTTGGGACTAAAGGCCGCTGCCACTTTGATTACGATGGGTTGCTAGGAATGTGATCGGCAGTTAAAGAGGTCTTGAAATGAAACTAATTTCATACAAATTGATATGATGTTGGTTCTGATTTTTAGTGATGAGAGCGGGGTATATATAGGTAGGGGTTATGGGTTGAGTGCAGAGCTTGGATTGGGCCCAAGCTCTATATGTTCGTTAGCGGGGCTTTCTCTTCTTGTTATTAAATCGAAAGGCATCAAATGTGAAGACAACCAGCGCACCCCAGATAAAGGCGAACGTGACAACCTTATCTTGAGTAAACGCTTCACCGTAGATAAGAACAGCCAGCAGCAACATCAGGCTTGGGCCGATGTACTGGAAGAAGCCCAATGTCGACAGCTTGAGGCGAGTTGCGGCTCCAGTAAAGCAGAGCAGAGGCAAAGTTGTCACAACTCCGGCCGCCAAGAGCAGAATATTCAGGTTCATCTCATTGTTGGCTAGATTCGATGTCGTAGAGTCTGCAATGAACATTAAGTAGATGAAGGCAACAGGCAATAATACTAACGTTTCTATAAATAAGCCCGTTTGAGCATCAAGGCTGACCTTTTTACGCAGAAGGCCATAAAGACCAAAACTCATGGCCAGAGTCATCGCTATGACGGGGACTGAACCAAACGCGATCAATTGAACTACCACGGCGCAGGCCGCTAGGAATACCGCAAACCATTGCAGGCTACGCAGGCGTTCTCCGAGAAATATCATCCCTAACAGCACATTGATTAATGGGTTGATGTAGTAGCCTAAACTCGCATCAAGCATGCGATTTTCGTTCACCGCCCAGATGAAGATGAGCCAATTCAAGCCAATAACAAAGGACGTTGCGAAGAGGTAAAGCATTTTTGGCTTAGATTTCATGACATCGCGGACATCGCGCCAACGTCGTCCTACATGCAGTAAACCGGCTAGAAAGAAAAACGACCAAATAACGCGATGGCTGAGGATTTCTAAGGCCGCGACACCGTCTAGTGACTTGAAGTAAATGGGCGCAATGCCCCACATGGTGTAGGCACCAACAGCAAACAAAATCCCTTGTCGCGTTCTTTGTTGTTCTTCTGTTTTCATGAACGGTCGCTTATTCATAGAGAGGAGAAATGAAAGATCCGCAGTATACGAGTCGGTCAGCAATTCACCTAACGAATTTGCAGTTTAATTCCTTGCCGTTCCCCTCTACAATGTCGGGCCAAAAGCGAAACATACTCGGCTTGAAATACCCTTATTTGAGATATTGAATGACCTCCACTTTGTTAGCACAACCGACCGAAACTTCTCCCCAAAGCATTTTAGAAGATGAGTTTGGTTATCAACGTTTCCGTGAGGGGCAGCTGGAAGTGATTGAATCGGCCTTAAACGGCCAGGACAGCATGGTTATTATGCCGACGGGCGGAGGGAAATCCCTTTGCTACCAAGTCCCAGCGTTGCTTCATACGGGCTTAACCTTGGTGATCTCCCCGCTTATTTCATTGATGAAAGATCAAGTTGACCAGCTTAAGGCCGACGGTGTGGCTGCCGAGTGCGTGAACTCGACCATGTCGAGAGAAGCGTTAATCAGCGTCTATAATCGAATGCACAGCGGCGATCTTAAGCTGGTGTATATCTCGCCTGAACGCGTATTGATGCACGATTTTATTGAGCGTTTGCAGAATGTGAACCTATCGATGATTGCGGTGGATGAAGCGCACTGTATTTCTCAGTGGGGACACGACTTTAGACCGGAATACGCGGCGATTGGCCAGCTGAAAACCTATTTCCCTCAAGTGCCATTCATGGCCTTAACTGCGACGGCCGATGATGCGACACGTGGTGATATTACGCATCGTCTCAATCTGGTTGAACCGCATGAGTACCTCGGCAGCTTTGACCGCCCCAATATCCGCTATAACCTGGTTGAGAAGCACAAGCCTGTTTCGCAGATCATTCGCTTCGTCGAAGCCAATAAAGGCTTATGCGGCATTATCTATTGTGGTAGCCGCAAGAAAGTGGAGATGGTGACGGAGAAACTGTGCAACAACCACATTCGAGCTGCGGGCTATCACGCGGGTATGGACGTGGATGAACGATCATACGTGCAAGAAGCATTTCAGCGAGATGATATTCAAATTGTTGTTGCCACGGTCGCGTTTGGGATGGGCATCAATAAGCCCAACGTTCGCTTTGTGGTGCACTTTGATATTCCACGCAACATCGAGTCCTATTACCAAGAGACGGGCAGAGCGGGGCGCGATGGGTTGCCTGCGGAAGCGATGATGTTGTATGACCCGGCTGACATCGGTTGGTTACGTCGTATCCTTGATGAAAAAGATGAAGGGCCACAAAAGCAGGTTGAATCCCACAAGCTGAATGCGATGGTCGCGTTTGCAGAAGCGCAAACTTGTCGCCGTCAGGTTCTGCTTAATTACTTTGGTGAGTATCGAGAAAAGCCGTGTGGTAACTGCGATATCTGCCTCGATCCCCCCAAGCATTTTGATGCGACTAAGGAAGCGCAAAAGGCGCTCTCTTGTGTGTATCGCGTCAATCAAGGCTTTGGTATTGGCTATGTCGTGGAAGTTCTGCGTGGCATGCAGAATATCCGTGTCAGAGAGAACGGGCACGATAAGCTATCGACGTATGGCATTGGTCGAGACCACAGCCACGACTACTGGGTCAGTGTTTTTCGCCAATTGATTCACAAGGGCTTGCTGTCACAGAACATCACACGTAACTCGACCCTACAACTCACTGAAGAAGCGCGGCCAGTATTGCGTGGTGAAATGGACCTAGAGCTCGCCGTTCCACGTTTGGATACCGCGGCCAGAAGTGCGAAGTCAGATAAGTTATCAAGTAAAAACTACGATAAGAAGCTGTTCGCCAAATTACGTAAATTGCGCAAGAGCATCGCAGACGAAGATAGCCTGCCGCCTTATGTGGTTTTCAGTGACGCCACGCTGATTGATATGGCTGAGATGTTGCCAACATCATACGGTGAAATGCTCGCCGTCAATGGTGTTGGACAACGCAAGCTTGATAAATACGCCGATGCTTTCTTGGATTTGATCCAAGAGCATATAACCACACACGGATAGGGATAGACGGATACCGATATGATGACCGACCGCACTCAAACTCAATTTGGACTGAACGAATACTTAGCGGAGCAGGGGAGAATCCTTATTTCATCGCCACGCTTTGATTTTGATAGTTTTCCAGAGTTGGGCGAACGACTAGTGGCGTTACTTTCCGCAGACGTGGTTGAGAAGCAATGCGATGCGGATATTCATTCTTGGTTGATAGATTTTGAAGGCTGCCATTTGTTTTTAAGGGGCGAGCACTACAGTGAATCACTATGGCTGGAAGCATTGGCACCGAATGAAGCAAGAGAAGAGCTTGAGTATCTTAGCCAGCTATTTTCGAAAGGGTTTTAAAGTTAATCGTTTGCGTGATTTTTAACCGCTTGCAGCCTGACTTGGTTACTGTATAATCGCCCGCCGCTAGACGTCATATCATTGATTCTCTTTGAGTTGAACGTCGGTACACTTTATTTATTACATTGTTGGTATGGATTCTCCCTCTGGGTGGATTCAATTAGGGTTCCCTCGCCCCCTAACCAAACTAAAAAGGTCACGCATGAATCACTTTACTTCTGCGCAGCAGCGCAACGCCCTCTTTTTCTTGGTCCTGTTCCATCTGATCATCATCGCATCCAGTAATTACCTGGTGCAGCTACCCTTTACTGTCTTTGGCTTTCATACGACTTGGGGCGCATTTACCTTCCCATTTATTTTTCTCGCCACGGATTTAACCGTTCGTGTATTTGGCGCTCAGCTTGCTCGAAAAATTATCTTCTTGGTGATGTTGCCGGCACTTGCGGTGTCGTATCTGCTCTCTGTTGTTTTCTTTGAAGGGCAGTTCCAAGGTTTTGGTCATTTATCTGAATTTAATTTGTTTGTCGCGCGTATTGCGGCGGCGAGTTTCATGGCTTATATGTTGGGTCAAATTTTGGATGTTCACGTTTTCAACCGACTGCGCCAGCTAAAGCAGTGGTGGATAGCGCCAACCTGTTCAACGCTCTTCGGTAATGCCCTTGATACGCTGGCTTTCTTCGCGATTGCCTTTTATCAAAGCCCAGATCCATTCATGGCAGAACACTGGGTTGAGATCGCGCTGGTGGATTACGGCTTCAAGCTTATTATAAGCCTTGGCCTGTTTGTCCCTATGTATGGCGTATTACTTAATTACCTGATTAAGAAGCTAACGGCCGTGAACCCTGGCTTTAAAGCTGTGGGCAGTGCATAGCGATTAGCATGTACCGCATCATTAAATGAAAAAGCCCAAGTCGTTGAACTTGGGCTTTTTGTTTGGGGGAGTTAAAGCAGACTGATGGTTAATGTCCATCCAGCATCCGATTGCCGACTGGATTCAATCTCAAGCTCTGCTGCTGTGAGCGGGTTCTCATTGACCCATTGTTTGCTTATAGAGAGTGCTAAGCAGTTGTCATCAGCGGCTATAGAGACCTTTGGCTGTTTCGCTGGATCTCGTCTGTGTGTCAGTAGTACCGAAAGTCTTAACAATCGAAGTACCCGCTGACCACTTTGTGCGCTAACGGCATGTTGCTCTGGCATTGGCGTTATTTGTTCACGGTAGCGTCGTGTCACTTCGGCAATGCAGTGCTTCTGGGCACGAGTGAACCCTGGCAAGTCAAGTTGTTGAAGAAGGTAGGCGTTGTGCTTTCCTGCTTGTTTGAAGTCAATTGTTAGGCCGATCTCATGCAGTTGACAGGCCGTATTGAGAATGGCTTTTGCTTGAGGCTCTGGAAGCCATGATTGTCCACATTGCTCAAGTAGATCATTCGCGGTTTCTGAGACTTGCTGCGCGTAGCTTCGGTCCATTTGATAGCGCTTCTGTACGCTATCAATCGTTCTAGAGCGAATGTCGCTTTGGCGTAACTCGGGCACCATTTCGTAAGCCATTCCTTCTCGAAGTGCTCCGCCTGCTAAGGTCATGGTCTCTATTTCTAGAAGCTCAAATATAGCGATGAGAATGGATAATCCGCTCGGGAATACCAGCGCACGTTCAAGTGTTAGGCCTTCTATCTCTAATTCTTCTAGTTGGTCGGTGAGCATAGCTTGCTTTTGCAATCGCTTGAGCTTCGCCAAAGTGATCACTTCGTCCATCCCTTGAGCCAGCATTATTTCTTGCAGCGCTTGAACCGTACCGCTTGCCCCAACACACACGTCCCATCCAATCTGAGTGTATTGCTCTAGAATGGGTGAGATGGTTTCTTTTGCTGCGTTGATGGCTGAATTGAAGTTTTCTTCGCTCAGTTGGCGATCTTTAAAGTGTTTCTCAAGCCAAGTGACACAACCCATTTTTAGGCTCGTTAATGCTTTAGCATCAAATCCCTTGCCAATGATGAGTTCCGTACTAGCACCACCGATATCCACCACCAAACGACGACCAATACCGCCAGAGGTGTGTGCGACACCTTGGTAAATCATGGCTGCTTCTTGTTCGCCTGAGATGACGTGAATCTTGTGGCCTAAAATCTGGTTGGCTTTTTCTAGAAAAATATCCACATTGGTGGCCGTACGAAGTGTTGCCGTGCCCACAATGCGAATATTTTCTGTCGGTATATCTTGTAGTCGCTCTGCAAAAAGACTCAAGCAATCCCATCCACGCTGCATAGCTTCTTGACTCAGCGTATTGTGTTCATTTAGACCTGAGGCCAATCGAACCTTGCGCTTAATCTTGGCCATAGTTTGCACGCTGCCACTGATGTGACGCACAACGAGCATATGAAAACTGTTCGACCCTAGGTCGATGGCAGCGTAAAACGCGGGTGAGACTGTTTGATTCATAGTCGACTAAAGATTCCCTATCTATTGTTGACGTGGTTGGCGCGGACGACGATTGTTTGGTCGGCGATTTCCTGAGCGTGGACCACCTGAATTAGAGCGGCGTTGCTGTGGGTTGCGAGTACGCATGCGAATTGGTGCTGGCAGATCTTCAATCAGCGCAGAGGCATCGTAATCAGAAACCGGGATCGAGTGTTCGATGTACTCTTCGATTGGTGGAAGGTTAATGGCGTAATCTTCACAAGCAAAGCTGATTGAGTGACCACTTTCACCAGCACGACCAGTACGGCCAATACGGTGAACATAATCTTCACAGTCGTCAGGAAGATCATAGTTGAACACGTGCGTTACTTGAGGAATATGCAGGCCACGAGCGGCAACGTCGGTTGCGACTAGAATGTCCACTTCACCTTTGGTGAACTGCTCTAGAATTTTCTCACGTTTCTTCTGTGGAACATCACCCGTTAATAGACCAACGCGGTGGCTATCGGCAGCAAGGTGTCCCCATACTGAGTCACATTTATGCTTGGTATTAGCAAAGATGATCGCGCGATCTGGCCATTCTTCTTCAATCAATGTTTGAAGCAGCTGCATTTTGTGCTCGTTAGAAGGGTAGAAAAGCTCTTCTTGGATGCGGTGACCAGTTTTACGCTCGGGCTCCACCACAACATGCTCAGGATTGTGCATGTGTTCAAAAGCAAGCTCTTGTACGCGGTAAGAAAGCGTTGCTGAGAACAGCATATTCAAACGCTCGTTAGGCGCAGGCATGCGTCTGAACAAGAAGCGAATGTCTTTGATGAAACCAAGGTCGAACATGCGATCGGCTTCGTCAAGAACAACGGCTTGAATGTGGTTAAGGTTAAACACCTTCTGCTTGTAGAAGTCGATGATACGGCCAGTCGTGCCGATAAGGATATCAACGCCAGCTTCTAATTTAGCAACTTGCTTATCGTAACTTTCGCCACCGTAAGCTAGACCTGCCTTAAGGCCTGTGCTTGCCGCAAGTGATTCAGCATCGTTGTAGATCTGAATCGCGAGTTCGCGCGTTGGAGCCATAATGATTGCGCGAGGCTGGTTAGCTTTGCGGCCTTCATGATCAGGCGTTGTCAGTAAGTGGTTAAAAGTAGCAGTGAGAAACGCTAAGGTTTTACCAGTGCCCGTTTGGGCCTGGCCTGCAATGTCTTGGCCGGTGAGCAGTACCGGCAACGCCAAGGCTTGAATTGGAGTACAAAATTCGTATCCATTTTTATTCAATCCTTCAATGACTTGGGGGTTTAAACCGAAGTCGGCGAACTTTTGCTCTGTGATATGCGTCTTTTTCATCACTATAGAATATCAGCTTAAGCTTGCAATACGAAAGTAAATACATTCCAATAGGGCATCTATTTACTGATTATTACGCAATCAGTTGAGAAAAATACATTGGAGTGGAAGATGAGTGACAAGATTTTGCAGCTAACAGATGAAGGTTTTGATAACGACGTAATCAATGCTGCAGGCCCGGTTCTTGTGGATTTTTGGGCAGAATGGTGTGGTCCTTGTAAAATGATTGCCCCTATTCTTGATGAAATTGCAGATGAATACGAAGGCAAGCTCACTATCGGTAAATTAAATATCGACCAGAATGCAGGCGTACCGCCAAAGTTTGGTATTCGTGGAATTCCAACTTTATTGCTATTTAAAGATGGCGCAGTTGCTGCAACTAAGGTTGGCGCGTTATCTAAGACTCAACTTAAAGAGTTTTTAGACGCAAACCTATAGCGCTATAGAGTAAAAAAGCCGTGCAGAATTACATTTCGCACGGTTTTGTTTTTGATAGGTAACAAAATCTAGACTAGGCTACTATTTAGTGCTAGTTTATTGCACGTAAAATAAACAAGTGTTCACTTCTTGGTCGTTCCTGAGACCAAATCCATCTTACAACTAAAAAACAGATCCTATTTTGACTAAACAAGTATCAACTACAATGAATCTAACAGAACTGAAGAGCAGACCCGTGTCTGATCTTGTTAAACTTGGCGAAAGCCTAGGCCTTGAAAACCTAGCTCGTCTAAGAAAACAAGACATTATCTTCTCCATCCTAAAAGCGCATGCGAAAAGCGGCGAAGATATCTTTGGTGATGGTGTTCTAGAAATACTTCAAGACGGTTTTGGATTTCTACGAAGCTCCGATAGTTCATACCTAGCTGGTCCAGACGACATCTATGTATCGCCAAGCCAGATACGTCGTTTCAATTTGCGAACTGGTGATTCTATTGCCGGGAAGATTCGCCCACCGAAAGATGGTGAACGTTACTTCGCATTGTTGAAAGTTAACACGGTTAACCACGATAGACCTGATAACGCCCGTAATAAAATCCTGTTTGAAAACCTAACACCACTTCACGCTAACGAGCGTATGGTGATGGAAGCAGGTAACGGCGCAACTGAAGATATTACTGCTCGAATTTTAGATCTCGCTTCACCAATTGGTAAAGGTCAGCGTGGTCTTATTGTTGCTCCGCCTAAAGCGGGTAAAACAATGCTTCTGCAAAACATTGCACAGAGTATTGCTCGCAACCACCCTGAATGTGAATTGATGGTTCTTCTTATCGATGAGCGCCCAGAGGAAGTAACGGAAATGCAGCGCCTTGTTAAAGGTGAAGTTGTAGCGTCTACGTTTGATGAACCAGCGTCTCGCCACGTACAAGTAGCAGAGATGATCATCGAGAAAGCGAAGCGTCTTGTAGAGCACAAGAAAGATGTGGTTATCTTACTCGATTCCATTACTCGTTTAGCTCGTGCATACAACACGGTTGTTCCATCATCAGGTAAAGTTCTTACTGGTGGTGTTGACGCGAATGCTCTGCATCGTCCAAAGCGTTTCTTCGGTGCGGCACGTAATGTAGAAGAGGGTGGTAGTTTAACCATCATCGCTACGGCACTCGTTGATACTGGCTCTAAGATGGATGAAGTTATTTACGAAGAGTTTAAGGGTACAGGTAACATGGAACTGCACCTAAACCGTAAGATTGCTGAAAAACGTGTCTTCCCTGCCATTGATTTCAATCGTTCAGGTACTCGTCGTGAAGAGCTACTGACTAAGAAAGATGAACTGCAGAAAATGTGGATTCTACGTAAAATCGTTCACCCAATGGGCGAGATTGATGCAATGGAATTCCTCATTGATAAGCTTGCAATGACGAAAACGAATAATGAGTTCTTTGATGCAATGCGGCGTCAAAAGTAATTCAGTAAGTGTTTAAAAAAACGCCACCGATAGTTCGGTGGCGTTTTTGTTTGCATTCTCTTTGTAAAGTGCCACAATGGCTGAAATGTTACAAGGAGGTTAACATGCGACAAGGATTGTTGTTCTCTGTTCTCCTAATCGTGTCACTGCTTTTTCATTCCTTAGTTGCTCATGCAACACAAATGGAACCGATTACCGTCAAACAGTGGCTTAAGGATGAACATATACACCGCAAGGTGAGCGAGCTGATGCAGTATGTTGAAAATGACGAGCTTGATTCCCTGAAGTTTGCATTGGAAAGACTGGCATTGCCGCAACAAGAAGTAGCACGATTCGTTTTGCTCGATACGGTTGAAAAACAAAGTCGAGCGATCAGCCCTAAAATGTCGATATTTTTAGAGCGTCAAATGGATCTTGTGCCTGTATACCATATTTTAGAAAGAGGTGACGGGTACGAATTTGTTACTCCTGCCTTTAATTACCCAGCGATAGCAAGCCGTCTACTTAAACAATGGCAACAAGATCAGACAACCTTGGCGTTCATTCTTTCTGCTGAGCGCCAAGAGCTCAATTTAAAGCAATGGCTGTCGGGCAGTAATTTTGAACTCCAAACGAAAGAGGCGCTACTGATTCGCGAGCTCGATAGTTTATCCCCTGATGCTATTTCCTTCCTAACAGAACAACTTACTACTCAAAAAATTACCAGTTGGCTTCCCTCTTCTAAGGTGATGGTTCAATTGGCGAAGGTCAGTAAAGACGAGGAAGTCTATCGACTGTTATGGCGGATGCGTGCGGATTTTTACAGTGAATCTGAGTTGGTGCGTTTATCTGGTCTGAATGATGAGTTCTCTGTTTCTCAAGTCATGAGGGCTTCAGAAAACCCAGTGTTGAAACAACAAGCACTAACGGCACTGACAAAAGTGAAACCGATGAGTGAAGGAGTTAAGCAGTTCTTGGTCGCGAAAATGAGAGTGGCGGAAGACGCAACGCTTGTTGCCCACGAGCTTGAAAAGCAGGGATATCGAAGTTGGTTAGAAGAGCTTGTAGGAAAGAGCAACGGGTTGAATACGAAGGCTATTCTTCAAGTTTTATCTCAATAATGAACCGTCTTTGTAGCAGAACCAGTAAAAAGGGATCGCAAGATCCTTTTTTGTTATACTGCTGCCAATTTAATCAATAGATAGAATTTCTATGAGTTTTAAGGATCTACGTGACTTTATTGGGCACCTTGAAGAGAAGGGCTTACTAAAGCGAATTACTCACCCTGTTGACCCGCACTATGAGATGACAGAGATAAGCGATCGCACGCTTCGTGCTGGCGGTCCTGCATTGCTATTTGAAAACCCAATCGGTTATGACGTACCAGTGCTGACCAACTTATTTGGTACGGCAGAACGCGTTGCCATTGGCATGGGGCGTTCTGAAGTCAAAGAGTTAAGGGAAGTCGGTAAATTGCTAGCATATCTTAAAGAGCCCGAGCCACCGAAAGGCTTTAAGGATGCGATAGATAAGATTCCGGTATTTAAGCAAGTACTGAATATGCCGGTTAAGCGCCTGCGTAAAGCGCCATGCCAAGAAATTGTATGGCAAGGTGATGACGTTGATCTCGACAAGATTCCGGTAATGAGTTGCTGGCAGGATGATGTTGCTCCGCTGCTGACTTGGGGACTAACTGTCACTAAAGGACCAAACAAAAAACGTCAAAATTTGGGTATTTATCGTCAGCAAAAAATTGGTAAGAACAAAATCATAATGCGCTGGTTAGCTCATCGAGGCGGTGCTTTAGATCTACGAGATTGGATGGAAACACATCCAGGGAAGCCATTTCCAGTGACTGTGGCTTTTGGCGCTGACCCTGCAACCATATTAGGCGCTGTTACCCCTGTTCCAGATACACTCTCTGAGTATGCGTTTGCCGGGCTTTTGCGTGGCAGCAAAACAGAGGTGGTCAAATCGATTAGTAATGGATTAGAAGTTCCGGCTAGTGCTGAGATAGTAATGGAAGGGTATATCGATCCCAATGAGTTTGCTGATGAAGGCCCATACGGTGATCATACTGGTTACTATAATGAGAAAGAGAAACACCATGTGTTTACGATTACTCATATTACGATGCGTAAAGACCCTATCTACCACAGCACCTATACTGGTCGTCCGCCAGATGAACCTGCGGTTTTGGGGGTAGCGTTAAATGAAGTGTTTGTTCCTATCTTACAAAAGCAGTTCCCTGAGATAACGGACTTCTACCTTCCTCCGGAAGGGTGTTCGTATCGCATGGCGGTTGTCACAATGAAGAAGCAGTATCCGGGTCACTCGAAGCGTGTAATGATGGGAGTGTGGTCGTTTTTGCGCCAATTCATGTATACAAAATTTGTCATCGTCTGTGATGAAGATGTTGATGCTCGTGACTGGCAGCAGGTAACGGATGCGATGACAGCAAACATGGAACCTCACTACGATACAACTCTAATTGAAAGTACCCCAATTGATTCCTTAGATTTTGCATCGCCTGTTGTGGGGTTAGGTTCCAAGATGGGCTTAGATGCCACCATGAAATGGTCAGCTGAATTAGAGCTATCGGGTTGTTCGAGTCAAGTGGAAGATCTGCAGCACCTTGATAAAAACACGGTGGATGAATTGGTCGATCTTCTGAAAGCAGAAAACCAAAATATTCTTAGTGTGTACTTGCCGCAAGAGACAAGAATCAGTGGTATGGCCGTCATATCAATCCGTAAAGAGAGCGCAGGTCAGGTCAGGTCATTGATCGAACAAGCTATATCTACACTTAATAGTAGAATGCAGATTAAGTTCGTTATTGTCTGTGATGATGATGTTGAAGTGACTGACTGGAATGATGTTATATGGGCAGTAACGACACGCATGGATCCATCGCGAGACACAATCACTATGCACAGGGAAGAGCAAAATAGTGTGTCAGGTTCTATTATGGGACTAGACGCCACGAATAAATTGGACACAGAGGTTAAACGAGAGTGGGGAGTCCCTATCAAGAAAGATCCTCAACTCGTGGCGAAAATCGATAGTATTTGGGATGAATTATCGATTCTATGAGCAACTTCGTGACGATACTGCCAAATGAGATTACATTTGAAGTAAAAGAAAATGAGACGATTTTGGAGGCGGCGCTCAACAGCAATATAGCCCTTCCTAATCGATGCCAAGTCGGTGCGTGCGCGATGTGCATGTGCAAGAAACAAGAAGGCGCGGTAAGTTATCACCTTGAACCCATGCTTACAGAGAAAGAGCAGAGTCAAGGTTGGATATTCCCTTGCCAAGCCTTTGCAGAAAGTAATTTAGTACTTACCTATACCGAGTAAGTAAAAGGAAGACCATGACCATTAAATGTACAGTAAAATCCATCAAACCCTTAGCGTGTAATACTTTTCAAATCCTATTACACCCAGAGTCACCAGTATCGTTTAAAGCTGGTCAATATCTGATGGTCGAAATGGGAGAGAGCGATAAACGCCCTTTTTCTATTGCGAGTAGCCCATGCCGCCATGAAGGTGAGCTTGAACTCCATATCGGAGCGGCAGAGCACAATGCTTACGCTATCGAAGTGGTTGAACTGATGAAAACGTCTCTTGAAAGTGGTTCATCGATAAATATAGATGCTCCCCACGGAACAGCATGGGTTAAAGAAGAAAGTGAGCGACCACTGTTATTGATAGCAGGAGGGACTGGCTTTAGTTACGTTCGTTCCATATTGGATCACTGCGTGAGTATCGAAAAGAGCTCTCCTATCTATCTATATTGGGGAGCGAAGAGTGTCGATCAGCTCTATGCAAAGGATGAACTAGAGCTGATAGCAAATACTCATGCCAACGTTCACTTTATTCCAGTAATTGAAGATGCCGATGAGAAATGGACTGGAAAGACGGGAAATGTCCTTCAAGCGATCAATGGCGACTTTGAATCTCTCTCTGATTACGATATCTATATCGCTGGGCGCTTTGAAATGGCGGGTGCCGCAAGAGAGCAGTTCACTCAAAATAAACAAGCGAAAAGTGATCACATGTATGCTGATGCGTATGCATTTATCTAATTAGTTAGCAAATTGTGATAAAAAAGAGAGCTTTTAGCTCTCTTTTTTTGTGTTCTGCTGAGTTTGTGTGCAAAAAACCACTTTTTTCTATTTTTCTTCGAAAAACCCTTGCGTAGAAGTAGAGTCTGTCTATAATGCGCATCCACTGACACGGCAGACGCCACAAGGCTTCAGCTGTGATTAGTAAGACGGAAAGCGAAACAAAATTAAATTTCAAAAAGTGTTTGACACTGAAACTTAAATCGCTAGAATGGCCGTCCGCTTTGAGAAGAAAGCTTCTTAAAGCAAAGCTCTTTAACAATTTAAACCTATCAATCTGTGTGGGCACTCGTTGATGATAATCCAAAATGATTCTAAAGAATCACTTTAGGTTTCAATGAACTGAG
>MPDB01000007.1 GCA_001874155.1 Vibrio sp. MedPE-SWchi | reverse complement strand
TGTGGGTATTGGTAACTTCGTTGAAATGGCGAAAGGCTACCAAGACTTAGGTGCAATGTACCAAGTTCCTCAACTATTGCTTGATATGGCAGCGAAAGGCGAGAGCTTTTACGACAGCCAACAAGCCAGTTCTCTGTAACCCACATTTGGAAAAGGAATAGCAAAATGAAAAATGTAGTTGTTGTTGATTGCCTTCGTACCCCAATGGGACGTTCCAAAGGTGGAGCCTTCCGTCACACTCGTGCTGAAGATCTGTCTGCACATTTGATGAAAGGCATTTTAGAGCGCAACCCAGAAGTAAACCCTGTCGAAATTGAAGACATTTACTGGGGCTGTGTACAACAAACGCTAGAGCAAGGCTTCAACGTTGCACGTAACGCTGCCTTGCTTGCTGGTCTACCGATTGAGATTGGTGCGGTGACGGTCAACCGTTTATGTGGTTCATCTATGCAAGCTCTGCATGATGCAACCCGCTCTATCATGGTTGGCGATGCTGAAATCTGCCTGATCGGTGGTGTCGAGCACATGGGTCATGTACCAATGAACCACGGTGTTGATTTTCACCCTGGCATGTCAAAACACGTAGCAAAAGCGGCCGGCATGATGGGTCTAACGGCTGAGATGCTAGGTAAAATGCACGGTATTAGCCGTGAAGACCAAGATGCATTCGCAGCACGCTCACATGCTCGCGCTCAAGCAGCAACGGTTGAAGGTCGTTTCAAAAATGAAATCCTACCAACCGAAGCTCACGCTGCAGATGGCTCTCTGTTCACTCTGGATTACGACGAAGTCATTCGCCCAGAGACAACAGTTGAAGGCTTATCTCAACTTCGCCCGGTGTTTGATCCAGCAAACGGCACGGTAACAGCAGGTACTTCATCTGCTCTGTCTGATGGTGCTTCAGCAATGCTTATCATGAGCGAAGAGAAAGCCAACGCACTTGGCCTTAAGGTTCGTGCTCGCGTGAAGTCTATGGCTATCGCTGGCTGCGATCCTTCAATCATGGGTTACGGCCCAGTACCAGCAACCCAAAAAGCACTTAAACGTGCAGGACTAACCATTGAAGACATGGGTGTGATTGAGCTAAACGAAGCGTTTGCTGCTCAATCTCTTCCATGTGCGAAAGACTTAGGTCTACTGGACGTAGTTGACGAGAAGGTAAACCTTAACGGCGGTGCGATTGCTCTTGGGCACCCACTGGGCTGTTCTGGTTCTCGTATCTCGACGACGCTAATCAACCTGATGGAAGCACAAGGTGTGAAATACGGCTTGGCGACTATGTGTATAGGTTTAGGTCAAGGTATTGCCACAGTATTTGAACGACCTTAGCGGTTCTTTAAAAGTAAAAATCTAAAAAGCCAGTGACCTTCCCACTGGCTTTTTTATCACACTCATTGATAACTCAACTTGTTTCTCGCGAATGTCTGTTCTTTACGACTAAGCTTGAAGCCAATCTCGGTGCAGTTTTTCATTGGATCCAAGATAATCCACCATCCATTTTATTAATCGATGGTTGTCATCTTTACGCCAAACCAAGCAGCACTGACTCTGGGGCCTGCCTTCATCCAACGTTTTCTCGACAAGTTGCCCTTCCTGAATAAGAGGTTGTGCAATATGCCTCGGCATATAACCAACACCAACCCCATTTTTTAAACACTCTATCGCACTGTACCAATTGGGTAACAGTAAACGCCTCTGTCGCGGATAATGAACGGTATGTCGCTTAGGCAACACGCTGGACGTATCGTCTAAACAGATCGCTGGAAACTGGCTAACAAACGCTTCTGTGAGCTGTTGCTCTCTAACACACGGGTGGCTCGGTGACATAACAAATGCCCAATCTAAGATGCCCATGTCTTTCACCTCAAACTCTCCACCAACAGGGACAGCCGATGTCGCACCGATAACTATATCGGCCCTGCCTTGAGATATGGCCTCCCAAGAGCCATTAAACACTTCCATATTGATCTGCAATTCAGCGAACTCAAATTTGGCGTAGAAAGCTTCGATAAGGGGTTTCATCTGATCCAGTCGCACGACATTATCTAGCGTTAGTTTAAGCGTCTTTTGCCAGCCGTGAGCCGCTCTCTTGGTCTGAAGCTTTAGCTCCTCCATTTGACGAAGCATAACCCGAGCCTCTCCGACAAAGATTTCACCCGCTTGAGTTAGCTCGACTTTTCGAGGTAAACGTTTGAATAAAAGAACGTCCAGCTCTTGTTCAACCTGACGAACTCCGTAGCTAATTGCCGAAGGCACTTTATGAAGTACTTCAGCGGCCGCCGTAAAGCTACCCAAACGAGCCACAATGTCGATCATTTCCAGAGACGATTTAGAGAACATATTATCCATCAAAAAATTTGATTCATAACCCACTATTTTAGCGTTTTATTTTGTTCAACACCAAAAATAGAATAGCGGAAATTCAAGCACCCCTTGAAATACGTTAGTTAGTGATTTTTTGACCACTAGATATTCAATTAATATTTTTGAACGGAACAACCATGAAAATATCAAAACTGCAGCTTTTCTATTTGGCAGCACTTTCAATGCTGGGTTTTATTGCCACAGACATGTATTTACCTGCCTTTAAGTTAATGGAGTCAGATTTCTCTGCAGGACCAGAGCAGATCGCTCTCTCACTCACCATATTCTTAGCGGGTATGGCACTAGGGCAATTACTGTGGGGAGTTGCGAGCGACAAGTACGGTCATCGATTGACGCTGGCAGCAGGTCTTACTTTATTCACGGTCGCTTCATTTGGCTTGGCGTTTAGCGACCAAGTGTGGCAGCTGCTTTCTCTTCGCTTTATTCAAGCTTTTGGTGTGTGCGCGCCAGCCGTCATTTGGCAGGCAATGGTGATCAAACAATACCCAGAGAAAGCGAGTCAGCAGATTTTCGCTACGATTATGCCACTTGTCGCTTTATCTCCGGCATTAGCCCCGCAGCTTGGCGTTGTTCTTGCCGATACCTGGGGCTGGAGCAGTATCTTTATTGCACTTACTCTGATGGGTGTCATTCTGGTTGCCGCAACTCTTAAACAACCTAAAGCAGTCATCGAACCGAAGCAATCTTCAGTCGCTAATGATGTAAAAGCTTTGCTGGGTTCAAAAGTCTATTTAGGTAATGTTTTAATGTTTGCTACCGCATCTGCCGCATTCTTTGCTTATCTCACAGGGATGCCGGAGATCATGTCTCAGCTAGGGTATTCGGCAAAAGATATAGGCCTAAGTTTTATCCCACAAACTATTGCCTTTATGGTTGGTGGCTATGCTGGCAAGGTGAGCGTTAATAAATATGGAGAGGGCAAAGTACTCAAACAACTTATTGGGCTATTTAGCGTTGCTGCGCTGCTGGTGTTTGTTGCTTCTCAATGGCAATTAACATCAATCTGGCCATTACTGGCTCCCTTCTGCTTTATCGCAGTCGCGAACGGTGCCTTATATCCAATCGTGGTCAATCGCGCTCTATCGAGTGCAAAGCAAAGTCCTGCGACGGCTGCTGGGTTACAAAACAGTATTCAAATCAGTGTCAGTAGTGCAGCCAGCGCACTGGTGGCAGCGATGGCTAGTCAAGCGCAAGGAATCACTGGCGTTGCCATTATGATTTGCATGCTTGGGTTATGGATTGGCTACATCGTATCGGATAGAAAGCTTTCGAAGCACTTTCGAGCGCCAGACAATGCTCGGATAGTCAGAGACAAGTAATGAAAATGCGCCGCTTATAGAGTAAGTGGCGCATTACATTGTTAGCTTTATTTTACTTATAACACTATAAACCAGCTAAACCCCATTTCTCAGCGGTTTGTTTAAAGAAACCTTGTGTCTTTTTAAGCTCAACCCAGTGATTAATGTAATTTATCCACACCTGATCATTCTGCGGAAGTAACATTGCGATCGGTGTCGGCTTACGAGGTTCTTTTACTGGCACAATGGCTAACTGCTGAAATTTTTCAACCAAAGTGGCGGCCTCGACATTGGAAGTCACCGATACATCCGCTCGTCTTGCTAAGAGTTCCTGAAAATCACGCGCTGGCGCTTCAATCACCACGTGCTGCGCTGAAGGGAAAAAGTCCTTGACCATTTTCTCCTGAACGGTACCAAGAGTGGCAGCAACTTTGACATCTGCGTTATCAAAATCGGCCCAATCAGAGAACTTTCCTAAATCTTTCTTTTGAACGACAGGAACAAAGGCGAGATAAAAATAGGGTTGGCTATAACCAGCAACTTTCGCTCGTGACATATTCAAAGAAGCACTTCCCGTAATATCGTACTTCCCAGCGGTAATTCCGTTTACTAAGGTTTTCCAATCTGTCGGCACGTACTCCACTTCAACACCAAGATCTTTTGCAAGCTCGGTGGTGACATCAATATCAAACCCACGATAGCTATTGGTGGCAGGATCTTTCATCGTCATAGGGTTCCAGTCCCCTGTCGTACCAACCTTAAGAACACCCTTACTCAAGATCTCTTGCAAGCGACTCGACTCTGCCGCAAACGCATTAATGGAGAGTAAACACGCAGCTAATATTAATATGTACTTCTTCATTCTCATTATCCCTAAAATTGATTACGTTTGTTGCTAGTTCATTGATAACATAGCAGTAACAAAAGGATTTATTGAGCAATAATGGGAAATAGTGTGAACTTTCGTACTCTAACGCTGCTATTGATAACTTTGCTACTCACAGGCTGCTCTGACTACCAATGGGGTTGGTATATTCTCGACCCGACAACAGCCCAAGGACAAACCAACCTTAAATTTTTGACAGCTGGATTTTATGACACCATTTCAGTCTCTCTACTAAGTATGGTTTTTGCCATGCTTATTGGTTTGATTGTCGCTCTACCTGCACTTTCCAGCAATAAGGCTTTACGAGCGGTAAATAGAATCTATGTTGAGGTGATACGTTCAATTCCTGTATTAGTTTTGCTCCTGTGGGTCTATTACGGTATGCCAACGCTCCTAAATATCTCACTCGACTATTTTTGGGCAGGCGTGATTGCGCTGACCATTGCAGAAAGCGCCTTTATGGCTGAAGTTTTTCGAGGAGGTATTCAGTCCATCAGTAAAGGCCAACATGAAGCAGCCGAGGCACTTGGGCTTAATTACTGGCGTAAGATGCAGTTTGTTATCTTCCCTCAGGCCTTCCGGTTGATACTCCCTCCACTGGGTAATCAATTTGTGTATATCTTGAAGATGTCGTCTCTGGTGAGCGTGATAGGCTTGAGTGACCTCACTCGACGAGCCAATGAGTTGGTGGTTAATGAGTACTTACCTTTAGAGATATATACCTTCTTAGTTTTGGAGTACCTGGTACTGATTTTATGCGTTTCGCAAGCTGTGCGATGGCTTGAACGACGTATAGCTATTCCGCAAAACTAGCTCAAACGAAAAAAGGGTTAGCACTAGGCCAACCCTTTTATACTTCCGCAAGCAGCATTTATTTTTTAGTTGGACGTTGCCAATCCGAAACTTTACGTTCTTTCGCTCGAGTGATAACAAGCTCGCCTTGCGCGACATCTTTGGTTAATGTCGTTCCCGCGCCAACCGTTGCACCGTCGCCAATGGTAACTGGAGCAATCAATTGAGCGTCTGAGCCAACAAAGACATCATCACCAATAATCGTCTTAAACTTATTTGCACCGTCATAGTTACAGGTAATCACACCCGCTCCAACGTTCACACGCTGACCGATTTCCGCATCACCTAGATAAGTTAAATGGTTTGCTTTGGAACCTTCGCCAATCGATGTATTTTTAACCTCAACGAAATTACCTACATGCGCATCATTTTTAAGCTCAGCACCAGGACGAAGTCGAGTAAATGGACCAACGGTACACTCTTCACCAACAGTCGCACCTTCAATCACACTGTATGGGCGAATGATGGTGTTGTCGTCAATCTCACAATCTTTCAGCACACAGCCCGTGCCGATAATAACGTTATCACCAATCGAAACGTTACCCTCAATAATGACGTTAGTGTCAATCTCGACATCCATGCCGCACTGAAGCTCGCCACGTAAGTCAAAACGTGATGGGTCACGTAGCATTACGCCTTGCTTCAATAGTTTGTCTGCTTGTTCAGCTTGGTAAGCGCGCTCTAGACGAGCCAGTTGAGAGCGATCATTAACCCCTTCAACCTCAATAGGGCTTACTGGGTGTACCGCTTCAACTGCACGGCCTTCATCGTGAGCCGCTGCAATAACGTCAGTCAGGTAGTATTCACCTTGTGAATTGTCGTTGCTTAGACCAGATAACCAACGCTTCAGATCGCCACCAGTAGCAACCATAACGCCAGTGTTGATCTCTTTGATAAGCTTCTGCTCATCCGTTGCATCTTTTTGTTCAACGATAGCCACAACAGGGCCATTACGACGAATAATACGACCGTAGCCCATTGGGTTGTCTAACACGACCGTAAGTAGCGCGATGCCACCGTTTGGTTGAGCGTCTAATAGGTTTTCAATGGTTTCAGGAGAAATCAATGGAACATCACCGTAGAGCACCAATACTTTTTCATCATCAGCAAAATGTGCAGATGCTTGATCGACAGCGTGGCCTGTACCCAGCTGCTCAGCTTGCAGTGCCCAATTTACAGACTCTTCTGCTAGAGTCTCCTTCATCTGATCGCCACCATGGCCGTAAACCAAGTTGATATTTTGAGCACCTAAACCATTACATGTATCGATAACATGCTTCACCATTGGCTTACCCGCAAGCGTGTGCAAAACCTTTGGTGTATTTGAATACATGCGAGTGCCTTTGCCCGCCGCGAGAATCACTGCGCTAAACTTCATTTTCCCAACCTACTGAATTTTTTTAATTTAAGCGTTTATTCTAGCCATTAATCGACCATTAGTTAAATGGGAAAACCAGCCAAGTTTAAGACAGATAGCAAAAAAGGCAGCGATTAGGCTGCCTTTCATACTAAACGAAGCTAATTACTAGCGACGTCTGTTCACCAGTTCAATGACTTTCAACTGAGCAACGGCTTTCGCCAGCTCTGCTGATGCCTTAGCAAAGTCAACATCACTAGAAGGATGATTGACTAGCTCTTCAGCTCGAGCTTTCGCTTCTTCTGCTTTAGCAAGATCAAGATCTTCGCCACGTACTGCAGTGTCTGCGAGGATGGTTACATCATGGGCCTGTACTTCTAAAATACCGCCAGATAGGTAAATAATTTCTTCTTCACCTTTCTTAGACACAATGCGAACCATACCAGGACGAATGGTTGTTAATAACGGAGTGTGTCCCGCTAAAACACCAAGGTCACCTTTCTCACCTGAAACTTGAATACTGCGAGCTTGACCCGAATAAATTCGTTGTTCTGCGCTCACCACATCCAAATGGAAGCTTACTGATGTTGTCACTGTCATAACGCCTCCTGTAAGACTCTATTAAAGCTTCTTCGCGTTCTCTAGCGCATCGTCAATTGTACCGCAGTACATAAACGCTTGCTCTGGAATATCATCGTATTCGCCAGCTAGAAGACCTTTGAAGCCTCGTAGTGTCTCGCTAAGAGGTACGTATACACCAGGGTCGCCAGTAAAGACTTCTGCAACGTGATAAGGTTGAGTTAGGAAACGCTCAATCTTACGAGCACGAGATACAACTTGCTTATCTGATTCAGAAAGCTCATCCATACCTAAGATCGCGATGATGTCTTTTAACTCTTTATAACGTTGTAGTGTTTGCTGAACATTCTGTGCAATGTCGTAGTGCTCTTGACCAACAACCAGTGGATCAAGCTGACGAGAAGATGAATCTAACGGGTCAATCGCTGGGTAAAGACCCATTGCTGCGATATTACGGTTAAGTACAACTGTCGCGTCTAAGTGAGCAAACGTTGTTGCAGGAGATGGGTCAGTCAAGTCATCCGCAGGTACGTATACTGCCTGTACAGACGTGATAGAACCCGATTTCGTTGACGTGATACGTTCTTGTAGAACACCCATTTCTTCAGCAAGTGTTGGCTGGTAACCTACCGCAGATGGCATACGACCTAGTAGAGCCGAAACCTCTGTACCTGCAAGTGTATAACGGTAAATGTTATCAATGAACAGAAGTACATCACGACCTTCGTCACGGAAACGTTCTGCCATTGTTAGACCAGTCAGGGCAACACGTAGACGGTTTCCTGGTGGCTCGTTCATTTGGCCGTAAACCATTGCTACTTTAGATTCTTCAGGATTCTCGATGTTTACAACACCTGCTTCCTGCATCTCGTAGTAGAAATCGTTACCTTCACGCGTACGCTCACCAACACCAGCGAATACTGACAGACCTGAGTGCTGTAGTGCGATGTTATTGATAAGCTCCATCATGTTAACGGTCTTACCTACACCAGCACCACCGAACAGACCGATTTTTCCACCCTTAGCGAATGGACAAATTAGGTCGATAACCTTAACACCTGTTTCTAGAAGCTCAGTCGCGTTTGACAGTTCTTCATAGCTCGGTGCACTGCGGTGGATAGAGTAATTCTCTTCCGCGCCAATTTCACCACACTCATCAATCGCGTCACCAAGAACGTTCATGATTCGACCTAGGGTCTTAGTACCTACTGGCACTGAGATTGGAGCACCAGTATTTTCTACTGTTACGCCACGACGTAAACCATCAGAGCTACCCATTACGATTGCGCGAATTACGCCACCGCCAAGTTGTTGCTGAACTTCAAGAACAAGACGCTCTGTTGAGTCAGTTACATTCAGAGCATCGTAAACGTTTGGAACGTCGCTCTGTGGGAACTCTACGTCGACTACTGCTCCGATGATCTGTACGATCTTACCTGTAGCCATCGTTAATCCTCTAAATTTGTTTTGCCTAAATTAAACTGCTGCTGCACCTGATACGATTTCAGATAGCTCTTGTGTAATCGCCGTTTGACGGGCTTTGTTGTACACAAGTTCTAGCTCTTCGATCAAATCGCCAGCGTTGTCGGATGCTGCTTTCATAGCAATCATACGAGCAGCCATTTCACATGCTAAGTTCTCTACAACGCCTTGATATACTTGCGACTCGATGTAACGAGCCATCAGGGTGTTTAGCAGAACCTTTTGATCCGATTCAAACATATAGCTCCACGCGTGTTTGAACTGATCTTCGTCAGCAAATGCTTTAGGCAAAGGTATCAATTGATCAATTTTAGGTTGTTGGGTCATTGAGTTAACAAACTCATTGAACACCAAGTACAAGCGGTCAATTTCACCGTCTTGATACTTTTGCAACATGACGTTAATAGAGCCGACAATATCATCAAGCGTAGGAGAATCTCCTAGACCCGATGTTTGTGCGACAATATTTGCGCCAATGCTATTGAAGTAAGAGGTTGCTTTTGAGCCGATAACCGCCAGCTCAACATCAACACCTTTCTCAGACCAATCGTTCATTTCTGCAACGGATTGCTTGAACATGTTGATGTTCAAGCCGCCACACAAACCGCGATCAGATGAGATTACAATATACCCAACACGTTTAGCCTCACGTTCCAGTAGATATGGATGTTTATATTCCAATGTACCGTGGGCTACATGACCAATGACCTTACGTATAATTTCAGCATACGGGCGTGGGCCTTCCATTGCGTCTTGCGTACGACGCATTTTAGAAGCGGCAACCATTTCCATAGCTTTAGTGATTTTCTGAGTGCTTTTAACACTACCAATCTTACTACGAATTTCTTTTGAATTGGCCATCGTTACTCTCCGTCAATTACAAAACTAGGTTGTAATTACCAAGTTTGGGTTGCTTTGAAGTCATCAGCTAACTTTTTAAGTTGAGCTTCGATTTCTTCGTTGTAAGCACCCGTCTTGTTAATCTCAGCAACCAATTCTGAATACTGAGCGTGAGCATACGATAGTAAAGCAGCTTCAAAATCTAGAATTTTGTTCAACTCAACATCTTCTAGGTATCCGCGTTCTGCAGAGTAGATAGAGAGAGCTTGATCAAATACAGACATAGGAGCGTACTGTTTCTGCTTCATCAATTCAGTCACTTTCTGACCGTGGTCTAGCTGCTTCTTCGTTGCTTCATCAAGATCTGATGAGAACTGAGCGAAAGCGGCAAGTTCACGATATTGTGCTAGTGCGGTACGGATACCACCAGAAAGCTTTTTAATGATTTTCGTTTGTGCAGAACCACCAACACGAGATACCGAAATACCTGGGTCAACAGCTGGACGAACACCAGCGTTAAACAGCTCTGATTGTAGGAAAATCTGACCATCAGTAATTGAGATTACGTTAGTCGGTACGAATGCCGATACATCACCTGCTTGCGTTTCAATGATAGGTAGAGCAGTTAAAGAACCAGTCTTGCCTTTCACTTCACCGTTAGTGAATTTTTCTACATAAGCTTCGCTTACACGAGACGCACGCTCTAGAAGACGAGAGTGGAGGTAGAAAACGTCACCAGGGAATGCTTCACGGCCAGGTGGACGCTTAAGCAGTAGTGAGATCTGACGGTACGCAACAGCTTGCTTTGATAGATCATCATAAACGATCAACGCATCTTCGCCGCGGTCACGGAAGTATTCACCCATTGCACAACCAGCATAAGGCGCTAGGTATTGCAGTGCAGCTGATTCAGAAGCAGCAGCAACAACCACGATAGTGTTTGCTAATGCGCCATGCTCTTCAAGCTTACGTACTACGTTTGCAATCGTTGACGCTTTTTGGCCAATAGCAACGTAGACAGAGTAAATACCAGAATCTTTCTGGTTAATGATTGCATCAATCGCCATCGCTGTTTTACCAGTCTGACGGTCACCGATAACTAGCTCACGCTGGCCACGGCCGATTGGAATCATTGCATCTACTGATTTGTAACCAGTTTGAACGGGTTGATCAACAGATTTACGATCGATTACACCCGGTGCAATCACTTCGATAGGAGAGGAAAGCTTAGAATCGATAGGACCTTTGCCATCGATAGGCTCACCCAGTGTATTCACTACACGGCCAAGCAGTTCTGGACCAACCGGTACCTCAAGGATACGACCGGTGCCAGTTACTTTCATTCCTTCTTTCAGGCTTGTGTACGGACCCATAACAACAGCACCAACCGAATCACGGTTCAAGTTAAGTGCTAGTGCGAAAAGGCCGCCTGGAAGTTCAATCATTTCACCTTGCATCACGTCTTCTAGACCGTGAATGCTAAGAATACCATCGCTTACAGATACGATAGTACCTTCGTTGCGAGCTTCAGATACAACGTCGAATTTTTCAATACGCTGTCTGATTAGTTCGCTAATTTCCGTGGAATTAAGTTGCATTGCTCCAATTCCCCTAAGTTAAGACTTAATAACGTCTTTAAGACGATTAATACGACTAACGAGTGAGTTATCTAGTACGGTATCACCAGATCGAATCACCGCTCCACCTATCAAGCTATCGTCAACTAAGCAGTTAACTTTCACGCTGCTGTCGAAGTGTTTTTCAAGCGACTTAACTAGCTCAGCTAGCTGCGCTTCACTCAATTCAAATGAAGTCGTTATTGTTACTTCTTTCACATTTAACGATTCAGCTGAAAGCAGTTGAAACTGTTGATAGATATCACTTAACGCTGAAGTACGACGATTTTCGATAATAACCTTTAAGAAGTTCTGTAAAGGCTCATCAAAGTACTCTCCCGCTACATCGAAATACAATTGCATCAATTGTTGAGGCTGCAGGCGTAATGCCGCTTTCTCGAGCTCTGGAGCCAAAGAAAGGGATTGTGCAAGCTCTAGCATGCTTGACCATTGGTCAACTGTACCGTTATCGCTTGCATAGCCAAATGCAGCCTTAGCATAAGGACGAGCAATAGTTGTCAAACCCGACATACTGACGCCCTCCCTTATAGCTTCGCAGAAATACTATCAAGTATGTCTTGATGAGCAGCTGGATCGATCGATCGTTCGATGATTTTCTCCGCACCAAGAATAGCTAGAGAAGCAACGTCTTTTTGTAGTTCATTACGAGTACGTAGAGTTTCAGCTTCTAGTTCTGCTTTACCTTGAGCAAGTATATGGTCACGCTCTGATGTCGCTTCTTGACGAGCTTCATCCAGAATTTGAGCCTTGCGTTTGTTTGCCGACTCAATAATTCCAAGCGCTTCCTGCTTAGCTTCCTTTAATTGATCTGCTGCATTGTGCTGTGCTAGCTGTAACGCTTTATCAGCACGCTCAGCAGACTCTAAACCTTCAGAGATCTTCTTCTGGCGCTCTTCAATTGCTGCGATCAATGGTGGCCACACGTACTTCATGCAGAACCAAACGAAAAGCGTAAACGCGATTGCTTGACCTAGCAGAGTTGCATTGATATTCACAATGACCCTCCTTTATTCTTTTAATGTCTCGCTAGCGCGAAACGACGTAGAGTAAATAAGAAAAAGGGATTCTTACAATGCGAACAGCATGTACATAGAGATACCAACACCGATCATTGGAACAGCATCTAGTAGACCTGCAAGAATGAACATATTTGTTTGTAGCACTGGAGCCATTTCTGGTTGACGAGCAACAGACTCAAGGAACTTACCACCTAGAATAGCGAAGCCGAAGCCAGTCGCGATTGCACACATACCTAGTAGTAAAGCTACAACGAAATAAATTTCCATAATAATCTCCGAAATGAAATATTGAGATAGGCTATAACCTATCAATTATAAATAAGTAAATTTTTTAAATTAGTGTGAATCGTTACTTGCCATGCTGAGGTATACAATCGTCAGCATCGTAAAGATAAAGGCTTGTAGCACGATAACTAATATGTGGAAAATAGCCCAAATAATATGTGCAATGACACCAAGTCCACCTAAAACAGCACCTGCTGTGTAGGTAACCGCAATCAGGATGAAGATAAGCTCACCTGAATACATGTTTCCGTACAAACGAAGTGATAGTGAAACTGGTTTTGCAAATAATGAGACTGTTTCCAGGACCAAGTTAAAAGGTATTAACGCCTTATTATTAATCGGGTGCAGCGTAAATTCCTTCACAAATCCCTTGAAGCCCTTGTACTTAATCATGTAAACCACGGTAAGTATAAGAACGCCTATTGCCATCGCTAGAGTTGTGTTCAAGTCAACCGTAGGTACAACCTTGAAGTATTCAAATCCAGCTAAGTGCATTAGTTGAGGGATAAAGTCGACCGGTATCAAATCCATTGTATTCATTAGTAGAATCCAACAGAAAAGAGTTAATGCTAATGGTGCGACTAACTTATCACGTCCATAAAAAGCACCTTTTACAATCTCATCGACTTGCTCAACGACCATTTCGACGAAGCATTGTAATTTTCCTGGGGTGCCTGTGGTTGCGTTTTTTCCAACCCGATAGAACAACCACAAAAATAGCGAACCCAATATTGCTGAGACCAACAATGTGTCCCAGTGTAGAGTCCAGAATCCAGCTTCTGCACAACCATAGTTCGTGGCAATGCTGCCATCGACAACACAAACTTTGGCGTTAGTGAGGTGGTGCTGAATATATTCCTGCGGAGTATCAGCCATGGTTAATCCCATTTTTTGAAAAAAATAAAATAGGGGCAAACCAAAACATAAGTAAAGTCAGTTTGTATCCTGTAAAGAAAGCACCTGGACGTAGAAACTCTGTTACAGAAAAAACTAGAACAAACAAAATGATGGTTACCACCAGTTTTAATGCCCATCCGATAAAAATAAAGCCAAGTAGTACAGAACCATCGGCATCAGCTCTAGGGATGAACGCAAACAGAGCATATATGTAGTTTCCAAGAACCGCGATCATGCCGCCTTTAAGAATAAAGCGAGCAGCCTCGTCTCCACACTGCACATACGTCAAGCCTCCGATAAGAACGACAAACAAAAGCTGCAAATGGACTACTTTAAAAGCTACTTTCCCTTTTTCGCTTAGATTTGAGATAAACATCAAAAGCACCTGTTTTCGTGTTGTTATTGATCGAGGACATAGAAAAATCCCTCTTTCAATAAAAAAAGCTTCAAAAGTATATAGAGACAGGAGCAAAAAACAATAGTTCCGCCCGTATCTCGTCTAACTTGAATTCTATTCTGTGAGCTAGGAGGCGCTATGACCCGTCGCTAACAAATGTAAGATTTTGTGTAAGTGGTCTTGGCTCTCAAAATCAATCTGAACCTTGCCTTTACCTGACTTATTCAATGCCACATCAACTTTAGATTGAAAGTGCTTAGACAGGTTTTCTAGCTGTACTTGTGCATCGCTAGACAGGTTAATTTCAGGTGTTTCCGGCTTATCCACATCACTATTTTGCAACTTCTTCACTAATGCCTCAGTTTGACGAACAGTGAGTTGCTTTTTAGCCACTTCAGCGGCAACGTTAGATTGGTTTTCATTTTCAAGCACCAATAAAGCACGAGCGTGTCCCATTTCTAACTGTTTTTTTGCTACCAACTGTTTAACATCGACATTCAATTGGTTTAATCGCAATAAATTACTGACAGTAGTACGTGATTTACCGATAACATCAGCGACTTGCTGGTGGGTAAGCACAAACTCATCTTGCAATTTTTCTAGCGCTTCAGCTTCTTCAATAACATTAAGATCTTCACGCTGGATATTCTCAATCAAGGCCATCGCGATCGCAGCGCGATCTTTCACATCTTTGTTCAAACATGGAACGCGTTTTAGGCCAGCTTGACGGGCTGCGCGCCAACGTCTCTCACCCGCAATAATCTCATAGTTCTCATTCCCCAATGGGCGAACAACAATAGGCTGAATAATGCCTTGGGACTGAATCGATGCCGCAAGCTCTTCTAGCGCCTCTGGTGCCATGTCTTTGCGAGGTTGATAAATACCAGGTTTCAACTGGTTGATATTCAGCTCTATTAACTCGCCATCAGCAGACAAGGCTTGGCTATGAGAAGCAACATGCTGTTTTTCTCGCGCTAATGAACTGGTTGCTAGTAATGCATCCAGCCCTTTTCCTAAACCACGTTTAGACATAACAGCGGGTTCCTTTTAGAAATATTTTTATGCAGGGACTTCATCTCGACGAAGCATCTCACCAGCAAGCGCCAAATACGCTTTTGCTCCAGCGGAGTACTTGTCGTAGTACATTGCAGGCTTACCGTGGCTTGGGGCTTCGGCTAACCGAACGTTTCTTGGAATCACCGTTCGGTAAACTTTAGTGCCAAAGTGTTTTTTCAATTGATCCGACACTTCATTTGAAAGACGGTTTCGCGGGTCATACATTGTTCGAAGCAACCCTTCTATCTTCAAGTTTTCATTCACCACGGCCGCTAGCTTGCTAATTGTGTCCATGAGTGCCGTTAACCCTTCCAGCGCAAAGTACTCGCACTGCATAGGAACTAGCACTGAATCTGCTGCTGCCATTGCATTGATTGTAAGTAGGTTCAGCGATGGAGGACAATCGATAAAGATGAAATCATAGTTATCACGAACAGAAGTAAGGGCGTTTTTTAATCGAACTTCACGCGCAAAAACCTCCATCAACTTGATCTCAGCGGCGGTTACATCACCATTAGCCGCAATCAAATCATAATGACCAGAGGTTTTTTTACAGACCACTTCATCAAATGGGACATCTTCGACCAGCAATTCGTAGGCGGTAGCATCCACTTGATACTTATCGACACCACTCGCCATCGTGGCATTCCCCTGAGGGTCTAGATCAATAACCAGTACTTTACGTTTGGTTGCCGCCATTGATGCCGCTAAGTTAATGCACGTTGTTGTTTTGCCTACGCCACCTTTCTGGTTGGCAATTGCTACAATTTTTCCCACGGTCTGCCTCGCTGTTATCCCTTGCGGGACAAGATTACAAGATGACGTTCGCCTTCTAATTCAGGAACGTTCAAAGATTTGACGCAGTTCACAGAACACCATTCAGGTAGCTGCTCAACTTCATCTTTCTGCAATTGTCCCTTAAGTGCTAGGAAAACCCCAGAATCGGCCTTTGGTAAGTGATGGCACCACTCGACCATATCAGACATTGAAGCAAATGCACGGCTAAGAACACCATCAAATTTGTCTTCAGGCTGGAATTCTTCCACTCGACTTTGGACCGTCGTCACATTTTTAATTCCAAGCTCATGCAAAACCTGCTTAATGAATCGAATGCGCTTGCCTAGGCTATCCAACAAAAAGAACTCTTTCTCTGGGTTCATGATGGCCAAAGGAATGCCAGGAAGCCCTGGTCCAGTGCCAACATCAATAAATCGCTCACCTTGTAAGTGCTCACTGACCACTATGCTATCAAGGATATGCTTAACTATCATTTCAGAAGGATGACGAACCGAAGTAAGGTTGTAGGCCTTATTCCACTTGTTCAACATTTCAACATAGCCAATTAGCTGATCGGCTTTTTCAGATGAAACATCAAGATTTGTCTGACTAACCAGTACGTCAAGTTGCTGTCTTAATTCACTCATTACGCTTCAGTGCCTTTCTTGAGGAGACCTTGTTTTTTTAGGAAAACCAGTAAAATTGAAATTGCAGCCGGAGTTACGCCAGAGATACGGGATGCAATGCCTACCGTTTCAGGTTTGGTCGTTGAGAGCTTCAGCATCACTTCATTTGATAGTCCCTTGACACTGCTGTAATCAAAATCGGCAGGAATATGGGTATGTTCATGGCGTAACGACTTTTCAATCTCGTCTTGCTGACGTTGAATGTACCCTTCGTATTTGACTTGGATCTCTACTTGCTCTGCCGATTGAAGATCATCCAAAGCAGGAGCAAAGTGATCCAATGAAGTTAGCTGTGTATAAGTGATCTCAGGTCGACGCAGTAGATCTTCGCCACTTGCCTCTCTAGAGATTGGACTCTTCAATAACGCGTTAAGATCGGCAATCCCTTCGGATTTAGGATTGATCCATTGATCTTTTAAGCGTTGACGCTCCTTCTCGATCGTTTCCACTTTTTGATTGAATCGCGCCCAGCGCTCATCATCCACCAAGCCAAATCCACGAGCTTGCTCTGTTAAACGTAAATCGGCGTTATCTTCACGAAGCAACAGACGATATTCCGCTCGAGAGGTAAACATGCGATAAGGTTCTTTGGTTCCCATGGTGGAAAGATCATCGATCAATACGCCCATGTAAGCTTGGTCTCGACGTGGGCTCCAGCCTTCTTTGCCTTGACTGTACAAGCTGGCATTTAAACCTGCCATTAAACCTTGAGCCGCGGCTTCTTCGTAGCCCGTCGTCCCGTTTATTTGACCCGCAAAGAACAGTCCTTTGATGAACTTATTCTCATACGTTTGCTTTAGATCTCTAGGATCGAAGAAATCATACTCAATGGCGTAACCAGGACGAACGATGTGAGCATTTTCAAACCCTTTCATTGAACGCACGATCTCAACCTGAACATCAAATGGCAAACTGGTCGAAATACCATTTGGGTATAATTCATTGGTTGTTAAGCCTTCAGGCTCAATAAAAATTTGGTGACTTTCTTTGTCCGCAAACCGCATTACTTTGTCTTCAATGGAAGGACAATAACGCGGGCCTATCCCTTCAATCACGCCAGCATACATTGGGCTGCGGTCCAAATTCGCACGGATGACATCATGAGTTTGCGCATTGGTATGAGTGATGTAGCACGGTATTTGCGCTGGGTGCTGGCTGCGATTGCCCATAAACGAAAATACTGGCGTTGGGTTATCCCCGTGCTGTACTTCAAGTTCGGAGAAATCAACACTTCTCGCATCAATACGCGGAGGTGTTCCTGTTTTCAAACGATCAACACGAAGAGGCAGTTCTCTAAGTCGACTGGCTAGTGAGATCGATGGAGGATCGCCTGCACGGCCTCCAGAGAAGTTTTCCATACCAATGTGAAGCTTTCCACCTAAGAAGGTGCCAACGGTCAGTACAACAGACTGAGCGTGGAATTTGAGGCCCATTTGAGTGACCACACCGGTGACTTGATCATTTTCAACAATAAGATCGTCGACCGATTGCTGAAACAACGTGAGATTTGGTGTGTTCTCAAGGGCATGGCGTACATACGATTTGTACAGAGCGCGATCAGCTTGAGCTCGTGTTGCTCGAACAGCTGGGCCTTTTGATGCATTCAAGGTTCTAAATTGAATACCTGCATGATCGATAGCCTTGGCCATTAAACCACCCATAGCATCGACTTCTTTGACTAGATGTCCTTTGCCAATCCCACCAATAGCAGGGTTGCACGACATTGCGCCTAAGGTATCAATGTTATGTGTTAGCAGCAGTGTGTTTTGTCCAGTGCGGGCGGCAGCAAGAGCAGCTTCTGTACCAGCATGGCCACCACCAACTACGATGACATCGAATTTTTCGTGATAAAGCATGTGTAGACCTTAAGTAATCAAACGAAATTATGGATAGATAAAAGAGCGACATTCTACCTTTTTTCATGAGTTGAGAAAAACGAAATTATGGTTTTTTCACTTTTCATCGATCCCTTAATATATATAAGATCTATATAGAGATCTTTTATTAGATCTATTATTAAGGGAGACGATCTCTGTGGATAACCGAGAAATGCTCAACAAGATCATGGATCTTTATTCGATCAATTGCTGTGATCTAACCTTGATCAAGCAGAGGATTAGCTGGGATCAAAAAGGGCACTTATTCACAAGGGTATCGAGTGGTATAAGTTATTATTGGGATAACTATAGGATCATAACGGTATATCTACCATATTATCCACAGGTCAAGTGGTCGTTTTTTGTTCTGTTGAGCCTGTTTTTTCATGGGAAAGTTATACACATTGAAATGAAGAGCAAAAAAAAGTGACCTCAATGGGTCACTTTTGGGTTTTAATTTCGATCAACTCAGCAGGTCTTGGTTCTTTTCTAACCAATTATCGACTTCATCTTCAGGGGCTGGTACGTTGATTACATCAATGAGAAAGCACTCACTAAGCTGAGTAGCGCCAATATCACTGAGCAGATGATCGGCGTGTTTCCCTGCATTACAGAAAGTATCATAGCTTGAATCACCAATAGCGATGACCGCGTATTTAACGTCAGACATTCTCGGTGGCGTTGATTGTAGACTATGAATAAATGGCTGAATATTATCAGGATACTCACCTGCACCGTGCGTTGAAGTCACGATGAGCCACGTACCATTCGCCGGTACTGAATCTAATGTTGGCTCGTTGTGAACCGTTACTTCGATGCCGGCTTCAACTAAATGGTCGTTGATATGATCACCAACGTATTCAGTGCCACCTAACGTACTACCTGTAATTATATGAATCATAACGTTTATCCTTGTTTAATTCTTTTTTGACCTGAAAGCGATGTGTCTATTTACCAATACAAAAAGATGAGAATATTTGGCCAAGCAGATCATCAGAGCTGAATTCACCGGTTATCTCATTCAGGTGTTGTTGGGTGATTCTTAGCTCTTCAGCTAAAATTTCTCCAGCCATATACCCTTCAAGCTGCTGCTGACCAGTCTCCAGGTGTTGTGCTGCACGTTCTAATGCATCGAGGTGTCGTCGTCGAGCCATGAAGCCACCTTCACTGCCCCCGGAAAAGCCCATGCACTCTTTTAAGTGGGTTCGAAGTGCATCAACACCTTGGCCTGTTTTAGCGGACAGCCTGATCAATGTTGGCGAGTTAACATGGCAGATACCAAGATCTTCATTGGTTTGATCGGCTTTATTACGAATCACGGTCATCCCGATCTTTTTCGGTAAACGATCGACAAAGTCAGGCCAAATTTCAGTGGGATCAGTGGCATCGGTTGTGGTGCCATCGACCATAAACAACACACGATCAGCCTGCTCTATCTCTTCCCAAGCTCTTTCTATTCCTATTTTTTCCACTTCGTCTGATGCATCACGCAAGCCGGCAGTATCAATAATATGCAATGGCATTCCGTCAATATGAATGTGCTCTCGCAATACATCACGTGTCGTACCGGCTATTTCTGTCACAATTGCCGACTTCTTGCCAGAGAGAGCATTGAGTAGGCTCGATTTGCCGGCATTTGGTCGACCCGCAATCACGACTTTCATGCCTTCACGCATGATTGCGCCTTGATTGGCTTCCTTACGAACGGCTTCTAGGTTATCTATAATCGCTTGAAGATCGGAGGAAACCTTACCGTCGGCAAGGAAGTCAATCTCTTCTTCTGGAAAGTCGATGGCCGCTTCTACGTAGATGCGCAGATGGATCAACGAGTCGACAAGGGTATTAATTCGATTAGAAAATTCACCTTGCAGAGATTGCAGGGCCGATTTAGCCGCTTCTTCAGAGCTGGCATCGATGAGATCGGCAATCGCTTCTGCTTGCGCTAAGTCCATTTTATCGTTCAGGAACGCTCGCTCAGAGAACTCACCGGGTTTTGCTGCTCGTACTCCGGTAATCGTTAGAATACGTTTGATAAGCATGTCCATGACGACAGGGCCACCGTGGCCTTGCAGTTCGAGTACATCTTCACCCGTAAAGGAGTGAGGGTTTGGGAAGTAGAGGGCAATACCTTGATCGAGTTCGGTGCCATTCTCTGCTTTGAAAGCAAGATATTCAGCGTAACGCGGCTTCAGAGCTTTCCCTGTTACTTCAAGCGCAACCTGCGTCGCAAGTGGTCCGGAAACACGAATAATGCCAACGCCACCGCGGCCTGGTGCTGTTGCTTGAGCAACAATCGTATCTGTAGTCATAGTTGTGCCTACTAGCATGTGAAAGTAAAAGGAAGGCTTTCACGATTAATCAATTAGCTGAATTGTAATCAGCTAAAAACAAAAAGGCGACCTTTTGGCCGCCTTTCTTTATCTCTTTCTAAATATCGAACTTACTTAGAATGTAAGCCTTTCTTTTCGAGCTGCTTATAAATCAACGTTTGCTGAATAAGCGTTACGATGTTCGATACTAGCCAGTAAAGTACCAGACCTGACGGGAAGAACAGGAAGAAGAAAGTAAACATAACCGGCATAAAGGTCATGATCTTCTGCTGCATAGGATCCGTTACAGTCGTTGGGCTCATTTTCTGGATGAGGAACATTGAAGCACCCATCAGAAGCGGCAAGATGAAGTAAGGGTCTTGCGCCGATAAATCGTTAATCCATAGGAAGAACGGAGAGTGACGAAGTTCTACTGACTCCATTAGTGCCCAGTATAGTGAAATGAAGATAGGCATCTGTAGGAAGATAGGCAAACAACCACCCAGTGGGTTTACTTTCTCTTTCTTATACAGCTCCATCATTTCTTGGCTCATACGTTGGCGGTCATCGCCAATACGCTCACGCATTGCCGTCAGCTTAGGCTGAAGCATGCGCATTTTTGCCATTGAGGTGTACTGAGCTTTCGTTAGTGGGTACATCGCACCACGAACAATGAACGTTAGGATGATGATAGCCACACCCCAGTTCACAACAAAGCTTTGGATGAATGAAAGCAGTGTATGCAGTGGCTTAGCGATGAACCACAACCAGCCGTAGTCGACTACAAGGTCAAGGCTAGGCGCTGTAGCTGCCATTTCATTTTGCAGTTTTGGACCAACCCAAAGTGTGCTCTCAAAATTAGCGCTCTCACCCGTTGCGATGGTTTTGTTTGGCATGCGAACACCAATGTCAGCAAGGTTGCCAATAACGCGAGTGTATAAGCTAGTCCCTGGCTCGTTACGTGGAATCCACGCCGTTGCAAAGTAGTGCTGAATCATCGCTGCCCAACCTTGACCATTAGACAGGTTGATTGACAGGTTACGATCTTGCATATCGCTGAAGCTGTACTTCTTATAACGAGTATCTTCAGTTGAGTATGCACCACCATTGTAAGTTGGCATGGTTAAGCTGCCACCTTTATCGGAAACTGTTTGACGTAAGTGCGCATACATACCAACAGTCGCATTATTACCAGAGTTATTGGCAACATCGAAGGTTACGTCGATTGCGTAGCTACCACGCTTAAGAATAAACGTCTTAACGTAATCAATGCCGTTTGCTTGATACGTCATTGGAATACGAAGCTCGTCTTGGCCATCTGCCAAAGTAAAGCTGTCCGCTGAAACTTGGTAGTTAGGACGATTAGTGCTGCTTAGGTCGATACCTTGAGGACCGACTAAGCCACTTTGAGCAATAAATTGATGTGCTTGAGTGTTTTGCAATAATACAAATGATTCTTCTGAATCGAATTCTTCATCGTACTCATTCAAATCAGCGTGAAGAACATCACCACCAACCGTGTCGATAGACAGAGTTAGGACATCCGTAGTCACTGTGATTGTTTTCGCTGACGCAGACGATTGGCCTGGTGCAGGGTCGAGATCATCAGCAAAAGATGGTGCAGGAAGCGAACCGTTAGATTGTGCCTGTTCAACTGCTTGAGGCGCTGGGTTCTTTGCTACATTCCATTGTTGGTAAAGTAGAAAAGAGACCAAAGCTAAAGCAATCAGCAGGATATTACGTTGAGAATCCATCGTTATTTATCTCTGTCTTGTTTTTGGACTGGTGGAATGGGGTCGTAACCCCCTTCGTTCAAAGGGTGGCATTTTAATAGACGTTTGCCTGATAACCAACACCCTTTTACAAAACCGTGAGCTTTCAACGCTTCAATCGCATAAAGCGAACAGGTTGGAGTAAATCGGCAGCGAGGACCAATCATTGGGCTGATAATCCATCTATACAGATAGACCAGACCAATAACTAACCACGCGAAGGGCGAGACAGGCGAAGCCATAATTTATCAAACAATTTGAAAATTTCATCATTGCTTAAATCTTGCGCGCTTTTTTTGGCAATAACAACAAAATCTTTGTTAGGAAGTTGATGTTGACTGTTACGAAAGCTTTCACGAGCGAGACGTTTAAAACGATTTCTACCAACCGCGGTCTTGATTTGCTTTTTAGGTACGGCTAAACCGAGTCGAGGATGAGAAAGTGAATTATTACGAGCGATGATGGTGAAATGAGGTGAACCAGCACGATGAGCTTGCTGGAAGACATTTTGATAGTGTTCGGGAGTTAACAAACGTAACTCCCGACAGAAGGCTAGCTTATTCAAAATAATCAAAGATTACTTAGAAAGACGCTTACGGCCTTTAGCACGACGTGCATTGATTGTAGCACGACCGTTCTTAGTCGCCATGCGTGCACGGAAGCCGTGAGTACGCTTGCGCTTTAGAACTGTTGGTTGAAAAGTGCGTTTCATTTTAAATACCTTTACTGATCAGTAGTTTTAGGTTCTTAGTTAACCCGGCGTGGGCACAATGTATCTCTCTATAAGTAGAAAGAACGACCGACGCCTCTCAACAAAGAGGCGGAATTGTAATCACTGTCACAAAAAGAGTCAATGATTGGGTTTAGCTAAATTCCGGTCGGCCGATTATACGTAGTGTAAATAAAATCTCAAGGATCTTTAGATCACTAGTTTCGATCTTTAATCAATGCCAACTTGATTAAGGAACTTCTTGAGTTGAGGATCTTGTGGATTATCAAAAATATCCTGTGGAGAACCTTGCTCAACAATATGTCCGTTCGCCATGAAGATCACGCGATCGGCGACTTCTTTGGCAAACTGCATTTCATGTGTTACCACCAACATTGTCTGGTGTTGAGTCGCTAACTTCTTCATTAAATTAAGAACTTCACCAACCCATTCCGGATCAAGGGCGGAAGTGGGTTCGTCAAAAAGCAGCAATTCGGGTTGAAAAGCCATGGCTCGGCCTATACCCACACGCTGCTGTTGGCCACCTGATAGCGCCGCTGGATAACTATCACCTTTGTCACCCAATCCGATGTCGTCCAATATCTGTTGTGCTTTCGCTAAGGCCTGTTCTTTCTTCCAGCCCCTAACGGTAATGAGCCCTTCAGCTATATTTTGTCTCGCGGTCATATGTGCAAACAGAGCGTAGTTTTGAAACACGAACCCTGTTTTTCTTCTTAGGGCCAGCACTTCGGCCTTTGTGTGTGACTGAGTGTCGACTGAAACATCATCAATCGTGATACTGCCTTGATCGGCTTGTTCTAAAAAGTTTACACATCGAAGAAGTGTTGATTTCCCGGTGCCACTCGATCCGATGATAACTATGATCTCACCTTGCTTGATTTCAAGGTCGATGCCCTTTAACACCTCAGTATCACCAAAGTGTTTATGGATGTTCTGTAATTTGATCATCGTTGGTAAGCCTTATTAAGCTTGGCTTCTGCCAAAATTTGAATGCGAGTTAGTATTAAAACCACTCCCCAATAGATCAGTGCTACCGCCAGGAAGGCCTCAAAGAATCGGAAGCTTGAAGATGCCTCCATTTGAGCTCTGGCCATGATTTCTGCAACCCCAAGCGTGAAGGCGAGCGAGGTTGATTTGATCATATCGATGAAATAGTTCATCAATGAAGGCAGCGCTATACGTGTAGCTTGCGGAAGAATAATCCGTCGCATCGCTTGTGTTGAGGTCATTCCCACCGAAAGGCTTGCTTCCATTTGGCTACGATCGATACCGATGATTGCGGCACGAATGCTCTCTGCCATATACGCGGCAAAGTGGAGTGTTAAACCAATCACTGCTGCGCTGAACGCATCTAAGCCGATAAATATCGGGAAGATTTGGGGAAGCCCGTAGTAAAGCAGGAAAAGTTGCACTAAAAGCGGAGTACCACGAAAGAAGCTGATGTAGAGCTGGCTTAGCTGATCGAGGACGGGAACCTTAAAGACTCGAATATTCGCCAATACGATGGCAAGCGCGAGTGAGAAGACGAGTCCCCAGATTGCCATTTCCATTGTTGTACCCAAGTATTTGAGTAATATCGGAATTAGCTCAATCATGTAGTGAAAATCAAAACCCATCAAGTCACCTTATTATAGACAGTAGTTATACCAACAATGCTGACGTTAACATTATTTATGGTGTAGTAGAGACAAGAAAAGGTGGAACATGATGTCCCACCTTTATATAGAGTAAACCTTTGTAGGTTACTTAGTGATATCAGCACCAAACCATTTTTCAGAGATTTTAGCCAATGTGCCATCTTCTCTCATTGCAGCTAGTGCTTGGTTAACTTCGCCTTGAAGTGCTTGGCCCTGCTCATTATCTACAAATGGCCATGCATTTTGGATAGTTTCAAACGGTTCGCCTGCCAGTTGCAGAGGTAGACCTGTTTTTTTGATCAACTCAAGTGCAGACAAACGGTCCATAACAAAGGCATCGGCGCGGCCAAGAGCCACATCGTGTTCGATACCCGTATCGTAGGTTTTAATGGTGATTTCGTTGTTTTTGTCGTAGTTGCGTAGTAATTGTTCGAAGTTCGAGCCTAGGTTTACAGCAACCGTTTTACCCGCTAGATCCTCGATACCTTGAATGTCATCATTACCTTTACGCACAGTGATCTGCGCACCATCAACTACGTATGGGTCAGCAAACAGATATTTTGCCTTACGTGCATCCGTCATCGTGATCTGGTTTGAAATTGTGTCGATACGGCCTGTTTCTAGAAGACCAAATAAACCAGAAAAGTTTGCCGTTACGTATTCAACGTTATAGTCATTGCGCTTACCAATCTCATCCCATAGATCGACTTCGAATCCTTGAAGCTTATCTTGTTGAACAAACGTAAATGGGAAATAGCGTCCAGACATACCAACTTTCACGTCTGTTGCTGCTTGAACAGTGCTTGCAGATAGTGCAATAACGGCAATTGCTGCTTTAATCCAGTTTTTCATAATACAACTCCATATTTATGTAGTACGAGATACTACTGGTAAGGCTATCAGTTAGAGAAATAACTAAGAGCAATAAACTAGAGGAAAGTGGTATAAGTTAATTTCTTTGTCCACAGAATGATCGTCGGTGAATAATTTAATTCACAGAGTTATCACCAATGTGTGGATCGCTCAATTTCATCCACAATGTGGATCAATATGTGAGTAAATAAAGGGCAAGATGTGTTGATCTCATGGATTCTGGCGGAAATATTGTGAATAACTTCGATCTTATTCACTGGATCGTCGATCAATTGCTGGCGATCTTGGTTATCAACAGGTAAAATTATCCGTCTTTTCCAATAAAATATCTCTCGAGTGGGGGCACCGTGTCATCTTCGCTTTGGTTGCAATGTCTGCAACAGCTTCAAGAAGAGTTACCAGCTACAGAATTCAGTATGTGGGTTCGACCATTACAAGCGGAACTCAATGACAATACGCTTACTTTATTCGCCCCGAATCGATTTGTTCTAGATTGGGTACGTGATAAATACATTAATAGTATTAATCGCTTACTTCAGGAATATTGCGGTAATGATATACCTAGCCTACGTTTCGAAGTGGGCAGCCTTCCTGTGCAAGCTCCTAAGCCCGCTCCTACACGAACACAAGCTGATGTGGCCGCGATGTCGTCAGCCCCTGCGCGAATGCAAGCTCGTAAGCCAGTTCATAAAACTTGGGATGATGAGCCAAGCACCTTGGTGGACATTAACCATCGCTCGAACGTAAACCCTAAGCACAAATTTAATAACTTTGTTGAGGGTAAATCGAACCAACTCGGTCTTGCGGCGGCGCGCCAAGTATCGGACAACCCAGGCTCTGCCTACAATCCTCTATTCTTATACGGTGGCACTGGTTTAGGTAAAACACACCTATTGCATGCCGTGGGTAATGCGATTGTGGATAACAAGCCAAATGCAAAAGTTGTCTACATGCACTCAGAACGTTTTGTGCAAGATATGGTTAAGGCGCTACAGAATAACGCGATTGAAGAGTTCAAGCGTTACTACCGCAGTGTTGATGCCTTACTTATCGATGATATTCAATTTTTCGCCAATAAAGAGCGATCACAAGAAGAGTTCTTCCATACCTTTAATGCCTTACTTGAAGGCAACCAGCAGATCATTCTCACGTCTGACCGTTATCCAAAAGAGATCAATGGGGTAGAGGATCGACTGAAATCTCGTTTTGGTTGGGGCTTAACCGTTGCGATCGAGCCGCCAGAGCTAGAAACGCGTGTTGCTATCTTGATGAAAAAAGCGGAAGACCATCAAATCCATCTTGCGGATGAAGTGGCGTTCTTTATTGCCAAGCGTTTACGTTCTAATGTTCGTGAACTGGAAGGGGCTTTAAACCGCGTGATCGCCAATGCTAATTTTACGGGTCGCCCAATTACCATCGACTTTGTGCGTGAAGCACTGCGTGATCTCCTTGCTCTGCAAGAAAAGCTGGTCACGATTGATAACATTCAAAAGACGGTGGCGGAATACTACAAAATTAAAGTGGCCGATCTGCTCTCTAAGCGTCGTTCACGCTCGGTTGCGCGCCCTCGTCAGTTAGCCATGGCATTAGCCAAAGAGCTGACTAACCACAGCCTGCCTGAGATTGGTGATGCATTTGGTGGCCGAGACCACACCACAGTTTTGCATGCATGCCGCAAGATTAATCAGCTGCGTGAAGAAAGCCACGACATCAAAGAAGATTACTCAAACCTGATTCGAACCTTATCTTCGTAATAGAGTTTATTGCTGACTTCATTTGTCGTGAGTGCCTGTTAAAATAGCAGGCAGAAGAAAAATTACCGTTAAGAGCTAGATATGAAATTTACCATTGAACGCAGTCATTTGATTAAGCCACTTCAGCAAGTGTCTGGAGCCTTGGGTGGACGCCCAACGTTACCTATTCTGGGTAACTTGCTGATTAAAGTAGAAGATAACGTGCTCTCGATGACGGCTACCGATTTGGAAGTGGAATTGATCAGCCGCGTGACATTGGAAGGTGATTTTGAAGCGGGCAGCGTGACCGTTCCTTCGCGTAAGTTTCTTGATATCTGCCGTGGCTTACCCGATAGCTCGAACATCACCGTCGTTTTAGAAGGCGATCGCGTGCAGGTTCGCTCTGGTCGAAGCCGTTTCTCTCTTGCAACGTTACCGGCGAGTGACTTTCCAAATATTGAAGATTGGCAAAGCAATGTCGAGGTTTCTCTGACTCAGGCTGAGTTAAAAGGTCTGATTGAGAAAACACAGTTCTCCATGGCAAACCAAGATGTTCGTTATTACCTAAACGGCATGCTGTTTGAGATTGAAGGCAATATTATTCGCTCGGTAGCCACCGATGGCCACCGTATGGCGGTATCTCAGGTCACTCTAATGGGTGACTTTGAAACACAGCAAATTATTGTTCCGCGTAAGGGTGTTCAAGAATTAGTGAAGCTGCTTGATGCGCCTGAGCAATCCGTTGTGCTACAGATTGGTAGCTCTAATCTACGAGCTGAAGTGAATAACTTCGTCTTTACGTCGAAGCTTGTTGACGGCCGTTTCCCTGATTATCGCCGCGTAATGCCGCAAAATACCAACAAGACACTCACAACAGAGTGTGATGAGTTGCGTCAGGCATTTTCACGTGCCGCGATATTATCCAATGAAAAATTCCGTGGTGTACGCGTTAATCTTGCCAATAATGAGATGCGTATTACCGCAAATAACCCAGAGCAGGAAGAAGCAGAAGAGACATTGGACGTGGATTTCCAGGGTGAAGACTTAGAGATTGGCTTTAACGTAAGCTACGTATTGGATGTGCTTAACACGCTACGCTGCGATAAGGTTCAGATCTCGATGTCAGATGGCAATGCCAGTGCGTTGATAGAAAATGCAGATGACGACAGTGCCATGTACGTAGTTATGCCGATTCGCCTATAAATGATCGTGCGCATTAAATGCCTCTAAATCGTCTCGTCATCCAACAATTTAGAAATATTGAAGCCTGTGATATTGAACTATCTACAGGCTTTAACTTTCTTATTGGCCCTAATGGCAGTGGCAAAACCAGTGTCTTAGAAGCCATCTATCTGCTTGGTCATGGCCGTTCGTTCAAGAGCTCCTTAACGGGGCGAATCATAAAAAATGAGTGCGATGAACTGTTTGTTCATGGTCGTTTTTTGAACTCGGATCAATTTGAGCTACCTATTGGCATTAATAAGAAGCGCGATGGGACCACAGAGGTTAAAATAAGCGGTCAAACTGGGCAGAAGCTGGCGCAGCTTGCACAGATATTACCGTTACAATTGATTCATACTGAAGGCTTTGAGTTGCTCACTGATGGCCCGAAACATCGTCGCTCTTTTATCGATTGGGGTGTGTTTCATTCAGAGCCAGCATTCTATGATGCATGGGGGCGGTTTAAGCGCCTCAACAAGCAACGTAATGCACTGTTAAAAACAGCCACCTCCTATCGAGAACTCAGTTACTGGGATCAAGAGATGGCGCGTTTAGCTGAGAACATTAACGCATGGCGACAGCAGTATGTTGATGAGCTAAAAGATCACGCCGAGCAGATTTGCCAAGCATTTCTGCCCGAGTTCGATATCAAGGTCAATTATTATCGAGGTTGGGAAAAATCCACACCTTACCAGAGCATTCTGGAAGATAACTTTGTCCGCGATCAGGCGCTTGGTTACACCTTTAGTGGGCCAAACAAAGCCGATTTAAAGATTAAAGTGAACGGAACACCCGTTGAGGATGTTCTGTCACGGGGTCAGTTAAAGCTCATGGTCTGTGCACTTCGTGTCGCACAAGGGCAGCATTTAACGCAAAAGACCGGTAAGCAATGCATCTATTTGATTGATGACTTTGCTTCTGAATTAGATAGCCAACGTCGTAAGCGTCTAGCCGACTGCTTAAAAGAGACCAAGGCACAAGTTTTTGTAAGCTCTATAACTGAAAGCCAAATTGCCGATATGCATGACAATAACGGCAAGATGTTTCATGTGGAACATGGCACAATAGAGCAAGGATAAATAGCGAGAGAGTAATTCATGTCTGAAAATTACGATTCATCGAGTATTAAGGTACTAAAGGGTCTGGATGCAGTACGAAAGCGTCCGGGTATGTACATCGGCGACACTGATGACGGCACCGGTCTACACCACATGGTTTTCGAAGTGGTGGATAACTCAATTGATGAAGCGTTGGCAGGTCACTGTAATGACATCATTGTGACTATTCATGAGGACAGCTCTGTATCGGTTCGCGATGATGGTCGTGGTATCCCAACAGAAATGCACCCAGAAGAGAAAGTATCAGCAGCGGAAGTTATCATGACGGTACTTCACGCGGGTGGTAAGTTTGATGACAACTCGTACAAGGTATCGGGTGGTCTGCACGGGGTAGGTGTTTCGGTTGTTAACGCACTGTCTAAGCAAGTGACGCTCACTATTCAACGTGGCGGTGAAATCCATACTCAGACTTACCATCACGGTGAGCCTCAAGCGCCATTAGCCGTAACGGGTAAAACGGAAAGTACGGGTACTGAAATCCGTTTTTGGCCGAGTGAAGATACCTTCACCAATATCGAATTCCATTACGATATTCTAGCAAAACGTCTGCGTGAACTTTCGTTCCTAAACTCGGGTGTATCAATCAAGCTGATTGATGAGCGCGAAGAAGACAAAATGGACCACTTCATGTTTGAAGGTGGTATCCAAGCGTTCGTTGAGCACCTGAACACCAACAAAACGCCTATTATTCAAAAAATCTTCCACTTCGATTTTGAACGTGAAGATGGCATTACCGTTGAAGTGGCGATGCAGTGGAACGATGGTTACCAAGAGAGCATCTACTGTTTCACCAACAACATTCCTCAGCGCGATGGTGGTACTCACTTAGCGGGTTTCCGTGCGGCATTAACACGTACGTTGAACAGCTTCATGGACAAAGAAGGCTTCTCGAAGAAAGCGAAGACCTCTACATCTGGTGATGACGCTCGTGAAGGTCTAACGGCGATTGTTTCGGTGAAAGTGCCAGATCCTAAATTCTCAAGCCAAACCAAAGACAAACTTGTTTCTTCTGAAGTGAAATCAGCCGTTGAGTCAGCAATGGGTGAAAAACTGTCTGAGTTCCTAGTAGAGAACCCAGGCGAAGCGAAGATTGTTTGTTCTAAGATTATTGATGCAGCACGTGCGCGTGATGCAGCGCGTAAAGCTCGTGAGATGACTCGTCGTAAAGGCGCATTAGATTTAGCGGGCCTTCCAGGCAAACTAGCAGACTGTCAGGAAAAAGACCCTGCACAATCTGAACTGTACATTGTGGAAGGGGACTCTGCTGGCGGATCAGCCAAGCAGGGGCGTAACCGTAAGAACCAAGCGATTCTGCCACTAAAAGGTAAAATCCTGAACGTTGAGAAAGCACGCTTTGATAAAATGCTGTCTTCTCAAGAAGTTGCCACACTGATTACTGCACTAGGTTGTGGTATCGGTCGTGACGAATACAACCCAGATAAGCTGCGTTACCACAACATCATCATCATGACCGATGCCGATGTCGATGGTTCTCACATCCGTACATTGCTACTGACCTTCTTCTACCGTCAAATGCCAGAGCTGATTGAGCGCGGTTATATCTACATTGCTCAGCCACCGCTTTACAAAGTGAAGAAAGGCAAGCAAGAGCAGTACATCAAAGATGAAGACGCGATGGGTCAATACCAGGTTTCTTTAGCACTTGATAACGCATCATTGCATGTAAATGCCGAAGCACCTGCGTTTGCTGGCGAAGCACTAGAGAAGCTGGTACAGCAGTACAATGCAGGCATTAAGCTGGTGGATCGCATGAGCCGTCGCTACCCGCATGCATTGATTCATGAGTTTATCTACACACCTCGTCTAACGGCTGAACAGTGTCACGATGCTGATGCGGTTGAAGCGTGGGGTAAACAGCTTGTTGAGCAGCTAAACGACAAAGAGACAGGCGCGAGCCAGTACAGCCTTCAAGTCGAGCAGCACGCTGAATTAGGTCTGAGTATTCCTAAAATTGTGGTTCGTACACACGGTGTGACGCACGAGCATCTGTTGAGCATTGATCTGATTAACTCTAAAGAGTACGCGAAGCTTGCGGACTTGTCTGAAGCGTTAGATGGCCTGATTGAAGACGGTGCTTACATCAAACGTGGTGAGCGTACCCAAGAGGTTGCAACTTTCGTTGAAGCGCTTGAGTGGCTAATCAAAGAGTCTCGTCGTGGTCTAAGTCTACAGCGATACAAAGGTCTAGGTGAGATGAACCCGGATCAGCTTTGGGAAACTACCATGGACCCTGAAACGCGTCGTATGATGCAAGTAACGATTGAAGATGCAGTTGGTGCTGACCAACTGTTTACGACATTGATGGGTGATCAAGTTGAGCCGCGTCGTAACTTCATTGAAGAGAATGCATTGAAAGTTGCTAATTTGGATGTGTAGTCTAAATGTAGACGATTAAAATATAAAAACACCGCTAACCATTAGCGGTGTTTTTTTGTTTTTAACATGCTGAAAAATAACGCCTATAAAAATAACTCTATTTAATCCCTTGAAAATAATTTGGCCAATCCACATATCTAGTTGTGAAGAGGATGACTGTCTTGCTCATGAGAGAAGAAACAGAACTCTGGATCGCTGATAACGAATCGCTCAGGAGAGGATATCGTTTAAGGCACACATTTTAATGTACCCATTCACTCATGTCCCAGAGCAACAGTGCCCGAGGAGTGAGCTTTGAATGACTCAGATTGCTTAGCGGCATCACGCCCAAACAACTGAGACTATTGCTTAATTTAAGAGGATAGTATTATGCGCAACGTAGATTTCTCACCTTTATACCGCAATGCCATTGGCTTCGACCGTCTGTTTAACCTGATGGAAGCAAGCAACGCTAAAAACACTCAAGGCGGTTACCCTCCATACAACATCGAACAACAAGACGAAAACAAATACCGCATTACTATGGCTGTAGCGGGTTTCTCTGAAGAGCAGATCGACCTGACTCAAAAAGAGAATATGTTGATTGTTCGAGGTGAACGTAAGCCGGAAGAAGGCAAAAATTATGTTTACCAAGGTATTGCCGAGCGTGACTTTGAGCGTAAATTCCAGCTCGCTGATTACGTAAAAGTGATTGGTGCAACGATGGAAAATGGTCTGCTTCATGTTGATTTAGAACGTGAAATCCCAGACGCAATGCAACCACGTAAGATTGCAATTAACGGTAAAAATATTATCGAAAGCTAATTTTAGAAGAGATTCTTTAAAGCTATTCTTTAAAGCATAGATAAGTAAGGTAGAGAAAGAGCGCACTCTTAGTAAAGAGGCGCTCTTTTTAGTTTGTTCTTTTACTAGCTATCAATTGCGCTATTTTTGAGACTTTGCGTGATGCTGAGCGTATTTCTTTTCAACGAACTTGGTCAGAGAAAGCCCTGTACGCTTGTGGATCACGTAAGCAATGGCCGCTAAGACAAAAAAACCTAAGACTGTACCCATATTGCTCCTCCTTTATTATGCTGGCTTGTTATGCGGATGCCTTATGCCGATTTCTTACACAGATAGATAAGCTTTCTCTACCTCTTCAGCAATGATGGTAATCCCGTTGCTCATCATATCATCACTCTGTACATAGTTCATACGAACACATTGATGAGCATGATCCCACTCGTCTTTCTGGCCAATAAAGAAGTATTCACCAGGAACAATCAGAACACCACGTGCCTTGAGTCGTTTATACAGCTCCATTGTGGTGATCGGCAGCTCATCAAACCACAGCCAAAGGAAAATTGCGCCTTCTGGTTTATGGATTCTAAAACGGGGATCGGTGATGGCGTTTTGCAGTAGTTCAACCGCACGCTGAGATTTGTGCTGGTAGAAAGGCTTGATGACGTTACTGCTCAGTTTGAGCAAATCACCTTTTTCAATCATATGGCTGGCGATAGCAGGGCCAATACTGCCAGGGGCCAAGCTGATGATGCCATTCATATTGGTCAGCGCCTGCGTCACTTCTTCACTGGCGATCACAATGCCACAACGAACACCTGGTAAGCCGAGCTTTGAGAGGCTCATACATAAGATGGTGTTCTCATTCCAAAACGGTTTCACGTCTTCAAAAATAATATTTGGGAAAGGCAGACCATAGGCGTTGTCGATGATCAGAGGAATATTATTCTCACGCGCTAATTTATCGAGTTTTTGGATCTCTTCGTCAGTCAGAACATTTCCGGTTGGATTGGTTGGGCGCGATGCACAAATCGCTGCAATGGAATCATCGACTTTAAGCTGCTCGAAATCGACATGGTATTTGAACAGGCCATTGTCGAGCATTTCAATCTCAGGGTGATAAGAGACAAAAATATCTTCATCGATACCCGCATCGCCATAGCCAATATACTCTGGGGCCAGTGGTAACAGTATCTTCTTGTGCGAGCCGTCTGATTGTTGACCCGCTAGCAGGTTAAATAGGTAGAAAAAACCACTTTGGCTGCCATTGGTCAGGCTGATGTTCTTTTCAGAAATATCCCAACCGTAAGTCTCTCTGAACAGCTTTGCTAGTCCTTTCACAAACACATCTTTACCTTGTGGACCATCATAGTTGGTCATTGAGGCGATGAGTTCTCCACTGGCGAGCATCTCTTCACTGGCTTGGCGAAAGTAATCGAGCATGGCAGGAATAGCGGCAGGGTTGCCACCTCCGAGCATGATGGCACCTGGGGTGCGAAGACCATCATTGAGATCATCCATTAACTGGGTAATACCGGAATACTGATTAAATTTTTCACCAAACTTAGAAAATTGCATTACTTACTGCACCTAATTCATTGCGATTGCTTGTTATGTAATTAAGGATAGATCTCGTGTCTACCGTCTGTGTATTACTTGAACATACCTCAATGTTTTTACCACGCAAAGCGGCAAATGCTCTAACACGTAAAAAACTTATTTTCCTAAGAGGGCTAAATAGCCGCGCTTGTTCTTCTCAAACTGAACCCAAACTGAATGTAATGACACTAAACGCCAAAACAACGTGAGGTTGGTCACTCTTTGGTTGCTCAAAAATAGTGCAGTGAATACTATTTCTCCCGAAGAAAAAACACATATTTAACTATTTGGAGATAGTAATGCTAACTAAATTATTTATTAAAACTCAGCTATTTACAGAAAGCTTTAAGAATGACCAACGCGGTGTCACTGCGATTGAATACGCAATCCTAGGTGTGTGTATGTCGGCAATCGTTCTGGCTGTGTTTAACGACTCACTTCGTGAAGCACTAGAAGGCGCAATCACGACCATCACTGGCAACATTGAAGCGGCGAACTCATCACCAAATGTGGGCTAATTCATGCTTTCTAATCTGTGGTGGTTAATTCCTTTAGCCGCCATGGCTGCAGTAGCCAGTTATCAAGATATTCGATACCGAAAAATACCCAATGGAGTGGTGGTAGTTGTTGCTCTACTGGGTGTTTTTTTTGTCTTTCAGACCGGTAGGTTTGAGCAAATGTTACATCCACTCATGGTGCTGACATTTGGTGCCGTTTTATTTTATTTCAACATTGTCGCGGCAGGTGACAGTAAGTTATTAGCCGCATTCAGTTTAATGGTATCGCCCAACATGATGTTGCTTGCGGTGAATGTGATTTTTTTTGCAGGTGGAATCCTAGCTATTTCTCAGTGTGTGTTAGGTCGAATGACAAATAACGCTGAGTGGACGAGCAATGGCGTGCCCTATGGGGTGCCAATTTGTTTGGGAAGCTTACTAGGTATAGCTGCCTCGTTATAGGTTGAACAATGAACTCAAAAATCATTATTAGCTTAGCGTTCGTCGCTATATCTATTGGGCTTTATGGCGTGGTTAATGCGCCGGGGGAAAGCATGCCAGTGCAGCCAGAGGTGCCTACTAAGGTTGTGACTTATAAGGTGTGGCAATTGACTCACCCGGCGGTAAAAGGTCAGCAGCTAAAACGAAGTGACTTTGAAATCAAGCACTTGTCACAAGCTCAGGCATCACCGTTGGGCATCGACCAAGACATTGAATTGAATTGGAATGGGCCTGTTTTTGCGGTGCGTGATATTGCCGCTAATGAGTGGGTTGATCCGAATATGTTGACGTCTCCTGGTGATAGCCAGTACTTACAGGCGGTCATTCAGCCTGGTTTTGTGCCTTACAACGTGACGGTTCCGGGAAAAGATGTACTGGGCGGCACGATAGCGGTTGGTGACTTGGTGGATATTTCGGTGCTTTCCACGCCGGATCAAAACTTGTCCAGTGAAGACACCGTATCAGATATCCAGCACTTGACCATGACGCCATTGTTAGCCCAAGTGTTGGTGTTGGATATGGTGTCATCCGAAAAAGCAGTAAGCACGTTAACGCTAGAAAAAGAGACTCAGGTGACCTTAATTCTACAGGTTTCGAATCAGCAGTTAGCGCAATTGACGGTGGCACAGCGGATAGCCGAGGTTGCGGTGCACAAATCACTGGGGGAGGCCTTTTCTGATGATCTAGAAGCTGACTCTTCCGACATCATCCCAATCAGCGGTGGCACCAGTGGCATTCGTGAATATCGCTTTGAGTAGGAGGAAATGATGAGAACAACGCTATTTGCTTTGATGTTATTCGTGCTGTTTCCCCAAGGGAGTTGGGCACAAGGCTCGACCAATTTAACCGTAGGCGAGGCCAAAACGTTTTCTATTCGTGGCGAGGTGACCTCGGTGTTCATCTCTGGAAAAAACGTCGCTGACTATCAAGTCATAGACAGCCATAAAGTGGTGGTTTTTGGTCGCACGATGGGGTCAGCCTCATTCATCGCCTTTGATTCACAAGGGAATGAGATCTTGAATCGACTGCTGGTGGTCAATAAAAGTTATCGAGTCATCGAGCAGCAAATTGAGGTGATGTTTCCCAATGCCCAAGTGTCTGTGGCAGGCATTGGCGATAACGTCGTGCTGAGCGGACTGGTCGCGAATGAGCAAGAGAAAGACAACATCCATCAGTTGGTGGGTGAGTTATTGGGTAAAACAGCCACGTCGACATCCTATCAAATGAGTGATGAAGAGAGTGATGACGTAGACGTAGGCTTCATGACGCAGCTGAACTATCAGGGTGTGGTCAACAATGTTGAAATATCAGCCACCAAGCAGGTCAATGTCAAACTGACCATTGCTGAAGTCTCACACTCCTTTATGCAGGATTTTGGCATCAAAATGGGCAGTAACGGCAACCCTGGCATATTCGTTGATCAACTCACTCACTTTAGTGCCAGCGACATCGTGTCGGTAATTTCTGCATTGGGCACTGACAGCGTTGGGCAGGTGCTTGCTGAGCCTAATCTATCTGTGATCTCTGGTGAGAAAGCCAGCTTTCTTGTAGGGGGAGAGCTTCCTGTGGTGACAGTGATTGATGGTGGCACAAACGTTGAGTACAAGGAGTTTGGTGTGCGATTAGAGCTGCTCGCGAAAGTGCTACGAGATGACAAAATTAAGCTCGCATTGACGCCAGAGGTGAGCTCGCTCGACGGCAGTTACAGCAGCGATAACTTCGACTTACCTGCATTAAGAACTCGACGAGCACAAACAACCGTTGAACTTGGAGATGGGCAAAGCTTTGTGCTTGGAGGCTTGCTAAACAGTGAAGAGAAAGAGTCACTGACACGCATTCCTTACATCGGTGACATTCCAATCATAGGCGCGTTGTTTCGCCATACAGGAACCGAGCGCAGTAAGACGGAGTTGGTGATTGTCGCAACGGTGAATTTGGTTCAGCCGTTGAAAGCTGAGCAGATCCAATTACCAACAATGAAAAAGACCAGCACCCTTAAACGCTTCTTTGGCTTAGGGAGTGAATACGAACAATCTCAACAGAAATGGGCAGATGAAATTCTATCTTCAGGAGGGTTTAGTCAATGAAATCAACGCTAATGAAACCGATGTTAACGATGTTGTTTGTCTCTCTCTCACTGACTGGCTGTGTCGATCATATCGTTGAGCCGCGTGGAACAGAAATTGAAGTTATCCCTGTGACTTATCAACTTCAGTTGCATTCAGACAAACAAGAACTGGCGGCTGAAAAGGTGCGTGATTTTATTGCGGATTACCCACAAAACGTGAAAACAGCCCATTGGGCAATCACCACTAAGGGCAAACAAGGTGAGGTGCTCTACCAAGAGGTTTTCAATCAGTTGACGAAAGCGGGCGTGACGCAAAGCCAAATAGATCATAACCAAAATGCGTTGCCGTCTAGTAGCCGTTTTGATCTCAGTGTGTCTGTCACTGTATTGAAGGTAAAGCTCGAAATCTGCCATCAGGAACAAGTCGGTGAGTATGGGAAAGGAAGCTTGGGGTGCACTGTGGATACGAGTCGTTGGCATTCAATGGTCAACCCGCACAAAGCCATCTAATTACTCACTGTTAGAGAGTTCAACATGTTTGATTTAGTTCATAAGCTAAACGGTGTGGAAGCAAAAGAGTCAGAGAAACAAAATCGCTGCGCACTGTTTTTCCAAACCCAGTCCTGTAGCGACGTAATCCTGAAAGCATTTCGATTTGAAGGCTTTCCTGAGCCAAAAGCATTCACGAATAAAGACGCGAGTTTTACCAAAATAGAGCTCCATGCCGATATCGAAGTGGTGTTCGTCGAGTTAAACCAAAGCGCAGATATCGTGGCAGAAGCGCAGCTATTAACTCATGCCTTACCACCTCATGTCTCGGTGATCATTGTTGGTAATGTCGACACCATCTCAATCATTCGCGCTTTAAAAAAGCTCGGCTTCTATTATCTATTTTGGCCAGCAGGCGAAGCGGAAGTTATTGATTTCTATCACAGCGTTTCTCGTAATCACACGGCGCAGCAAGGCGTGAGTAACAACCGAAAGGCCAAACAGATTGCCGTGATGGGAGTTAAGGGGGGAGTGGGAACATCCCTCGTTGCCTGTGAGGTGTCACGTCGTTTAGCCAAGCATCAAAACGCAAGTACTTTGTTGGTGGATTATACCTACACGGGCAGCAACATTGATGTCATGTTGGGGCTAAAGAAGTTTTCGAAACGTAGCGTTCAAAAGGGCACTCTTGCCGCAGGGGTTGATGCTGACATTGCCACGAGCTTGGTGCAAAGCATAGAAAAGAACCTGTCCTTGCTTGCTGTTGAGTCTGACGAGTTTGGGCGTAGAGATCTGTTCCAATACACCCAGTCGTTAAAGCAGCAGATGATCCAAAGCCACGCGTTTGTCGTGGAAGATTACTCTCACACCGCAACAACCAATGAAGAGTTTAGGCAGGCGGTTGAAAATCTTGATTCGTTAGTTTTGGTATTTGATGCAACCGTTTCTTCTTTGAGGGAGCTGAACCGAATTCGCTCAGAGATAGACGTGCACTATCCAAACCTTGTCGTGTTAACCGTGATGAATCGTTCTCGACCACATAATGCGGCATCCATCAGTGAAGCCGATGTTGTGAAGTACTTTGGTCGTGAAGCCGATGCGAAATTGGTGTTCGACTTTAAAGCCAACCAAACCTTGCTCCAAGGTGAGCTGCTCAGTGAATCTCGCTCTGAAATGAGAGTGGGGCTGCAAACGATAGTGGCATTGCTGATTGGGGAAAAAGTCGAGCCCAAGAAGGGCTTCTCAATCTCTCACTGGTTTAAGCGATAAGGGGCAAGTATGGAACATTCACAGCGTGTTTATTTACAGCTGCGTAAACAGATATTTGATGCCCTGGACGCCAGTGTGATTGAAAGCTTACCGCGATTAGACCTCGAGACTCAGTTAGCCAGTGCGGTGGATATGTTGGTGAGCCGCGATCAGCTGCCTATTTCATCACTGGCGAAATCAGACTATGTCACCAGCATGGTGCATGAATTGGTTGGGCTTGGGCCGTTGCAAGTGTTGATGGACGATGACTCCATCACCGACATCATGATCAATGGCCCGCACCAAGTTTACATTGAGCGTCATGGCCTCGTTGAAAAAGCGCCAATTCGATTTATCGATGAGAAGCAGCTGCTTGGTATCGCCAAACGCATCGCGAGCCGAGTCGGTCGTCGTGTGGATGGGTCGTCACCGACGTGTGATGCTCGGTTAGACGATGGCAGTCGAGTCAATATCGTTATCCCGCCAATCACACTGGAAGGAACGTCTATCTCGATTCGTAAATTTCAGAAGCAAAATATTGGCTTTGAGCAATTAGTTGGCTTTGGTTCTTTAACCTCTGAAATGGCGGGTTTACTTCAACTGGCCGCGCGTTGTCGGCTCAATATTCTGGTGTCGGGTGGCACTGGCTCGGGTAAAACAACCTTGCTCAATGCGCTCTCTCAGCATATTTCAGAGGGAGAGCGGACCGTCACTATTGAAGATACGGCCGAGCTTAGATTGCAACAATCGCATGTGGTCAGAATGGAAACGCGCAATGACGGCATTGAGGGGACGGGGGCCATTACCGCAAGAGAGCTGGTGATTAACTCTCTGCGAATGCGTCCAGATCGAATCATTGTCGGCGAGTGCCGTGGTGGCGAAGCCTTTGAAATGCTTCAAGCGATGAATACTGGGCACGATGGTTCTATGTCGACACTGCACGCCAATACCCCAAGGGATGCACTGGCTCGTGTTGAATCGATGGTGATGATGGCGACAAATAACCTGCCGTTAGAGGCGATTCGACGCTCAATTGTTAGCGCGGTTGATTTGGTGGTGCAAGTCAGTCGTCTGCACGATGGTTCGAGAAAAGTCATGAACATCACAGAAGTGGTCGGTATTGAGGGGAGTAATGTGGTGTTGGAAGAACTCTTTTCATTCCAGGCGTCGCCTCATAGCCCTGATGGTCGTATTCGAGGTCAATATGTTACCTCGGGTGTGATGTCTCGATCGGCACTTTTTGAAAAAGCCCGATTTTTTGGTGTCGAGCAGCAGCTGACTCAAGTGATTGAGTCCATGACATTCAACCAGTAGGAGCACGGTATGTATTGGCTGATTATCTTAGGTGGGGCAATACTCATGTTTGTCGCTCTAAAACCAAATCAAGCCGCCTCGGTTGAAGAGTATCTCTCCCAACAGGCGCAAAACCATAACCAGAAAGATCTGAGCTTTACTCAACAAGCGGTGAATTTCGCCAGTCTTTCTGACCGAAACTTTAAACAAAAAGTGCGTGTACGTTGGGATAACCTACAGCGTCAATTGGGGAAAATGGCGCTAGCCAAAGTCGTGGCTTTTTCGTTCGTGGTTGTGCTGCTAGCGGGTAGCCTGAATCAGAGTACATTAGGTTTACCCTGGTTTGAAGTGCTGCCGTTAGCTTTAGGCGCCGCTTGGGTGATCGGCTACCTCTACTTACAAAAACGAGAAAAGAAACGCTTTGAAGAGACCTTTCCTGATGCATTGAACATGTTGGCGAGCTCGCTGAGTGCAGGGGAAAGCATTGGGCGTGGCATTGGGTATGTTGGCCAGAAACTAGAAGGCGAAGTGGGGAAAGAATTCAAGGTGATGAGCGAGCGGCTTAACTTAGGCGAGCCCATCGATGATGTATTTCGCAAGTCTTGTCGCCGCTTTCCTTACCCATCGTTTCATTTTTTTGTGATTACCTTGCGAGCAAACATGCAGCGAGGTGGCCAGCTTAAAGAGGTGATGTCGCGCCTAAATAGACAAATGTTTGAGGCAAGAGCCGTAGAAAGGAAGAAGTTTGCCCTCACTTCAGAGGCGCGTATCTCAGCGAAAATAGTGGGTGCAACGCCATTTTTCTTCCTGTTTATTTTGCAGTTCTTGAGCTCTGAGAACTTTGAATTTGTTATGCACCACCCCGAGGGGAGGCCGATTCTTTATTACCTCATTACGAGTGAAAGTATTGGCATGCTCATCATCTGGGCATTAATGAAGAAGGTGAAGTAATGAACTCGACGATGGGTTTTTCTAGGGTGAGCTTGTTTCTTTCTTGGGCTGGCTTAGCGTTTGGAGGATTACTCTTATGTTATTGGCTGATCATGCTCGCTCAACAAAAGCGACGTATCGCGTCACTGGCCAAACACAATCGCTTTGTGGCTCAGTCAAAGGCGTCGGATACAAACATTAATCGTTGGCTGAAACCTGTCTCTCATGTTTTTGTTACGACTCAAAGTGATATGGCGGTGCGTTTTACCAGTGCTGGTTTTCACAACGCGCGTTGGGCTCAATGGTTTATGCCAATGAAGTATGGCGCTTTGTTGGTTGGAGAGGCGGCGGTTGCGGGCGTGTGTTGGCTGAGTGAGGCGTCACTCGAGTCTTGGATTGCTATCGCTGCGGCATGGGCGATGGTGGTCATCGCTCTTCCCGACATCGTGCTGAATTCAATGGCAAAAAGTCGCCAACGTCGAATCTCACATCAAATGCCTTATTTGATTGATTTGATGGCGATTTGCGTTCAAACCGGCATGACGATAGAGGCTTCAATGAAGTATCTATCGATTGAGATGAAAAGTTTTGACCAGGAGCTCTCCAGTCTACTGGATAGCACTAATCAACGAGCTCGGTTGGTTGGAGTGGAAAACGCGCTAGAGGAGTTATACCGCAAGGTGCCATCCCCCGAAGTGCGAAGCTTTGTGATGACACTGACACAGAGCATTCAGCACGGTTCATCGATTTATAACGTGTTAACAACGTTAGCCGGTGATATCCGAGAAGTTCAGATGCTGGAATTGGAAGAAGAGATAGGGAAGTTAGCCGCCAAGATGTCGATCCCACTGATCGTGTTCATCTTGATCCCAATTGTATTCGTGATTGCCGCTCCAGGGGTAATGAGGATGATGCTTAATGTTTAACAAACTAACCCTACTTATGATTGCTTTGATGTTATCGGCTTGCAGTTCGACACAAGCGACGTGGCAAAAAGACGAATCCAAAGAGGCCATCTACCAAAAAACCAATAACTACGTTCAGCTGACCCAACTCTATAAAAGTCAGCTACAACAACATGATTCTCACAGTGTACGAGAAAAATTGTCGCAGGCGTACCTATCGATGGGAGACGCTGAATCGGCCCTGTTTTACATCTCGCCTGTGACTGAGCAATCTCACCCAAGCGTCAGCAGCTTATTGTTGCAAGCTCAAGCTTTTAGCGAGTTAGGTCAGTATTCTGCGGCCATAGGTCGTGCAAAACAGGCCTTAGAACAGAGCCCTAAACACGCCCAAGCAGAGAACCTACTGGGTACCTTGTATGGCTACAGCTATCAGTTTGATTTATCTCGTCGCTACTTTGAACGCGCCAGAGCGCACTTTTATGACTCTGTTTCAGTGAACAACAATCTAGCGGTTCTCGATATTGCACAAGAGAATTACCAGGCTGCGATGGAACGCTTATTGCCCCTCTATCAGCGCGGTCAAATGAATCAACAAATGATGGCGAACCTGACATTGAGTATGGCGAAACTGGGTCACTATCGTTTTGTCGAAAACGTGTTGAGTGAGAGATACAGCAAGCATCAAATTGAAAAAATATATCAAGCACTTCGCCATCACACGCCGTATTCGCAAGAAAGCCAGTCATTGGCACTTATGGGCGTGACGTTATCGGAGCCAAGTCGTGAGATCTAAGCAGCGAGGCGTGGCCAGTATCGAGTTCGCGGTTGGTTTTTTTGCGTTCTGGTTGATGTGCATGGCGTGGGTCGAGATGAGTTATATCTCGTACATTTCAGCGATTAACGATTTGGCTATTTCAGAAGTTGCGCGTACCGCCAAAAAAGGCTCGGGCCATTATCTGGAGACAGTAGAACAGGTTTTACATCGAGACAATAGCATTTGGAATCAAGTCGTCGATGGCGACAACTTTCAGGTCACGATCCATTACACACAGGGTATAGAGGCGCTAACGAGCATCACCGATCAGTGCATGATTTCAGACAATCAAAAGATGAAAGAGTGTGGGGATTCCGAGCTTTCATCGCTGGCTATTTATCGAATCAACTACCGATTTATGCCCATTTTTAGCTACTTCTTTACGACTCAAAACTTAATGAGCCGAGAGATGATCGTGGTACAAGAATATGAAAGGTCAAAATTTGAAATCTAAACAACAAGGTACGTTCAGTATTGAGTTTGCAATGGTTGCGGTCTTTTTCAGCTTACTGATTGCCTTTAGTGGCGACGTGATCATCAAGCTATCGCTGAAGGGTAAGCTCGATAGGCTCTCTTATTCTCTAGTAAACGTGCTGAAAGAGCGCACTCAACTTTACGATACCGACTACCAGTTAACGTCAACCGAAGTCGATGACATCGACACCATCGCTCAGCACTCCTTACAGCGAACGTTTGGTCGCTTTGAACCGAGCCATTATGGGTTGTTGGTGGAAGAGTTGAGCTTTAAACAGGTGGGCGAGGCAAACCCTGCGATCTATGAAAGCCGTGGTGGGGTTGAGTGCCGAATAAAACAGACCATTGACGAGCTCGAGCCCATGACGGTAGTGACAAATCGAGGCAGAGAAATGCCACTGTATCGCGTGACGGTTTGCTATCAGACCGATAACTGGATTGGTGACATTCTAGGGCGCGAATTTACTCACGTGATGTCGGATTCTGTGGTGATCGGCAGATAACAGGAAGAGAAAAACAATGAAACACGCCCTGCGTAAGCAATCTGGCCACGCCGCCATGCTCTTTGCCATCATGATCCCTGCTTTGTTTGGGGTGTTTATGTTGGGGTCTGATGGGGCGAGAGCCTTGCAGACCAAAGCTCGATTGGAAGAGGCGTCTGAGGCTGCGGTTCTCGCGGTGTCCGCAAAAGATGAGCAAGACCACCAACTGGCGGAGCGCTACATCCAACATTACTTGTACGACATGGATTCGCTGCAAGACATTGAAGTGAAGAAACTCGGTTGCGATGCGATACCGGAATGTGTCGCCGCGACAGAAAGAGGCGAGGCTCGCTACTTTGAATATCGCGTTGCCGGTAAAACACAGCACAAGTCTTGGTTTCCAGGTAACGATGCGATTTCAGGCTTTGGTGACTCATTTAATGTGACGGGCGCTTCGAAGGCTCGACGCTATCAAAGTCAGCCCATTGATATCACGTTCATTGTCGATTTTTCTGAGTCGATGAACGATTCATGGAGTGGAGGGCGACATTCAAAACTCAAAGATCTCAAAGAGATTATTGAGGATGTGACGAATGAACTTGGGGCGTATAACGAGCTTTACCCAGAGCACCCGCACCGAGTGGCACTGACGGGGTTTAATCGCCGAACCGTGAATAAAGACCAAGACGGTGACTCTGTGGTTCGTGATCAGCGAATTATTTCGAGAGAAGGCGAATACGATAAAGACGATTGGGTGAACTTTGATAAAACGATCGCTCAACAATTTATCGTTAAAGGCGAAGCCTCACGCACTCCGAATGGCGATGAGGATGCAAAATTTTACGACCTGTATTTTACGACCGATTTCTCCTCGTTCACTGCAAAGGTCAAAAAATTTAAAGCGGGTGGTGGTACGGCTTCTTTGCAAGGAATCATCCGCGCAGGGCAAATAGTGACTTCAATGTCGAAGAACCAAAAGCAGCTGATCATTATTTTATCGGATGGGGAAGATTGGAATCACTACGCAGGGCAAACCAAGAAACTGGTCGATAGAGGCATGTGTAGCAACATTCTCAATATGGTTAATGGTGGCAAGGTGACGGCAGACAACACCCATGATGATATTCCCGTTGTGGGTGGTGTAAGCCAGGGCATGATGACACCGGAAGGGGAGCTTATGAATGCGCGTATGGCGGTCATTGGTTTTGATTATGAGCTGAATAAAAATGTTGGCCTGCGTAATTGTGTCGGTCGAGACAACGTTTATAAGGCGGAAAACAAGCAAGACATTCTCAATAAAATTTTGGGATTAATCACGGAAGAAGTGGGGCATTTAGCGTAATAGAAAAGCTATTTCACTTATCCATTGATGACAATTAAGAGAGAGCACATGAACAAGTCACTACCCATTATCGCGTTATCTTTCATCGCATTTTCGACACTGGCGGCTCCGTTAAAGCCTGATACGAATGAATTGCTGTATCACTACTGCCATGTGGGTCATTCGGAGTTTGAGAGAACCATCACCGTCGGTCAAAGTAGGAAAGTGATGTATCACCAAGGCCCATTCATGCAGGTGTCAGCCCATAATGAAAACCAAGTGATTGAAGGGTTGATGAGAGAGAAAATTGCCGAGGTATCAGACAACGGCGATTGCGCTCAGTACTTGATCAGCCGTTCAGTGTGGGTGGATGAGCACTTAGAGCATGACATGGTGGCGCGCATGACCTTTGATTTTGATGATGACGAACTGAATAAGCAGTCTCGTTACCTTTTGCTAAAATTGGCAGCAAGACTCGAGCAGCAAGTGCCAGAGCTTAATGTGATGGGGAATACGGACTCAAAAGGCAGTCATGACTACAACTTCAGCTTAGGTTTGAAACGCTCGACATCTGTGATCAACTATCTGAAAGATCATGGCGTGCATATCGAGAAATCGAGAACGCAATCACAAGGCGAGAACGAGCCTGTTCAGAGTAATGAGAGTGTTTCTGGTCGTCAGCAAAACAGACGAGTAGACATTTATTCGTAGCGTTATCTCTCAAGGCTAACCTTCAGGTAGAAGTATCTTTAATACGACTCCCATGGACGGGGTGTCTGGCGTATCAAACCAAATCGTCCCTTTGTAGCTGTGGATGATTTCATCACACAATGCCAATCCCAACCCCGTTCCACTGCTTTTCTGATCGGCGCGAATACCGCGTTGAAACAGAGTTTGTCTGATTGAGCTATCAATTGCTGGCCCATCATTGGAGATCTCAATCAAGATTTGCTGATCAAGCGTAGAGACCTTGAGCTCAATTGATGTGCTGGCAAAGCGGAAGGTATTTTCCAAAATATTCCCCAACACCTCCATCAAGTCATCTTTACTGAGGGGGAGGGCTTGTTGGTCGTCAAACTGAGAGATGAACCGAATGTTTTTGTCGGCGTGGATTTTAGTAAACATGCCAACAAGGCTGTCGAGCACTGGCTTAAGCAAGGTTGATGAAGTGGTTATGCCTTTAACCCCTAACGATGCGCGTTTGAGCTGCGCTTGAATCAAGCTATCCATGTCGAGAAGCTGTTGGTTAATTTTCCGATTGTTGGCTTTGGATGGGTCTTCCAGCAATGCCTGTGAGACGGCAACCCGTGTTTTAAGACTGTGGGCGAGATCATTGAGTGAGCGTTTATACCGTTCTTGATTCTCTTTTTGCTGGTACAGCAACTCGTTTAAGGCGCTGGTGACGTTGTGTAAATCCTCAGGATACGACTTGGTGAGTTGGTTTTGCTTTCCTTGTTTGATCTCATGTAACTCATTTTCTAAGCGAGTAAATGGCGCAAAACTAATGCGGTAGAAAACCAATAACAGCGCACTGACGAGCACCAGCGTAATCATCAATGCGATGACGGTGGTGTATTTTAATTGGCGTATTGGCTCAATGCGGTCTTCTACTCTTTGGGTAAAAATGACTCTGCCATCTTCTTGCTCTTTGAAGCCCCGCCAAAGGATTGTATGAACGATAAAGGCGGCGCCGCTTGGTCGTTCAACCAAACGAATCGTGTCTATTGGGAAGAGTAAGTCGCGACACAGTGTATTGACTTGCTCATGACTGATGCCAATCTCAGACAGCTCTTCGGCTCGCTTTTCTATATTGATGGAGGTCCATACCTGTTGGTTGCTGTGATTGCACAGCGTGACACTGGTATTCGGAGACTCTTTCGCATAGAACTTATCCCACTGGGTCAATGGCGGTATTTCGCCAGAGGAGAGCAACTCGTTGATGACGGCGGGCAATTCGCGAAGGGTGTTCTTTGAATAGTATTCGAAAATTTGGTGTTTTTGAGTGTTGTAATAGAACCAAGCACTAATCAATACCATAGAGACGAGGATTGAAGCCGCTACCGCAAAAATTCTGCGTCGAAACTGAGTTTTGTATAGTCTTCTCATGCTATTTCGCTTCTAGCTCAAATCGATAGCCCTGCCCGCGAATGGTACTGATGAGCTTATCTTGAGTGTAGTGCGCTAGCTTTTTCCGCAGTCGAGATACGATCACTTCAATGTTATTCATCTGAACGTTTTCGCCTTGCGCATAAAGGGAGTCGGCGATCTGCTGCTTAGACACAATTTGTAAGCTATGACGGATTAAGTACTCAAGGATTTGGTATTCAAGCGCAGTGAGGTCAAGCAATGCATCATCGTAGCTAATGCTTTTGGCTTGCGTGTCTAGTGTGAGGGATTGGGCTTTAATTTGAGAGGCGGAAAAGCCTTGGTTGCGGCGAACGAGCGCTTCAAGTCGAGCGTGTAGCTCTTCAAGTTGAAAGGGTTTGGTTAGGTAATCATCCGCGCCTGAGTTTAACCCTTCAACTTTGTCTTGCCAGTCACCACGCGCTGTTAAAATTAAAATCGGTACGGTAATTTCTTTGCGGCGGATCTGTTTTATCAATGTGATGCCATCGAAATCAGGAAGACCTAAATCAATGATCATGACATCTGTGTTGGGTTGCTTTTGAATGGTTTGCAGGCAAGCTGATGCGGTTTTCTCGGCGTGAACGCTATGTCCTTGCTCACCAAGTTGAGAGGAGAGGTGGTGATTCAATATCTCATTATCTTCAACCAAAACAATCAGCATGGACGTCCCTATACGCAATAGATTTCAACTCGTTAGAGCTTACACTAGCTTTAGATAAAAAAAAGGGAGAAGCCAAAGCTTCTCCCCTTAAATTTACTGTCTTTCTTACGTCAACGAAGAAGACTTATGCCTTCTTAGTTTGTCTCTCTGTCGCCAATTACTTCTGCAGTAGAGAGATGTCAGCAATCTGTAGGAACAGGTTACGTAGGTTGTTCAGTAGCGTTAGACGGTTTTTCTTAAGCGCTTCGTCATCAGCCATCACCATTACGTTATCAAAGAATGCATCAACAGGTTCACGTAGGTCAGCAAGTTTGCTTAGGGCTTCTTGGTAGTTGCCTGTTGCGAATGCTGGTTCTAGTGCTTCTGTCATTACTTCAACGTTTTCAGCCAGTGCTTTCTCTGCGTCTTCTTGAAGAAGAGTTAGGTCAATTTCAGCAGGTAGTTCACCATCGAATTTCGCAAGGATGTTACCTACACGCTTGTTCGCTGCGGCTAGTGCTTCTGCTGCTTCCAGTTCACGGAAGTGAGAAACCGCTTTAACACGTTGGTCAAAGTCAGCTGGCTTAGTTGGACGACGTGCTAGTACCGCTTGGATGATATCAACGCTGAAACCAGCATCTTGGTACCATGCGCGGAAACGACCTAGCATGAAGTCGATAACGTCAGCTTCTACGTTGTCGTTGGTTAGCTTGTCGCCTAGTAGCGCTTTCGCTTTACCGATCAGATCGGTTAGGTCTAGGTTGTAGCCGTTTTCAACGATGATACGTAGCACACCGAGTGATGCACGACGTAGCGCGAATGGATCAGAACCTTTTGGTGCTTGGCCAATACCGAAGATACCTACGATAGTGTCTAGCTTGTCTGACATTGCGACTGCAGAAGAAATACCAGTGCTTGGTAGTGTGTCACCCGCGAAACGAGGCATGTACTGCTCGTAAAGTGCCAGTGCTACTTGCTCGTCTTCACCGTCGTGCGTCGCGTAGTGCATCCCCATCACACCTTGAGTATCCGTAAATTCGAATACCATTGATGTCATTAGGTCACACTTAGCCAGTAGGCCAGCACGCTTAGACTTTTCAACGTCAGCATCGATTTGTTCAGCAATGTAGCCAGCAAGTTCTGTGATGCGGTCGGTTTTGTCTTTGATCGTACCCAGTTGCTTCTGGAAGATAGCTTGGTCTAGTTCAGCAAGACGGTCGATAAGCGGACGCTTACGGTCTGTGTTGAAGAAGAACTCAGCATCAGCAAGACGCGGACGTACCACTTTCTCGTTACCTTCGATAACGTGGCGAGGCTCTTTAGACTCGATGTTTGATACGAAGATGAAGTTAGGAAGTAGCTTCTTGTTTTCGTCGTAAACAGGGAAGTACTTTTGGTCACCCTTCATGGTGTAAACCAACGCTTCAGAAGGGACTTTTAGGAACTCTTCTTCGAACTTCGCTGTCAGTACGACTGGCCATTCAACCAGAGACGTTACTTCTTCAACAAGGTCATCTTCTAGGTCAGCTGTACCGCCAACCGCAGCTGCCGCTTTTTGCGAATCAGCAAGGATGATCGCTTTACGCGCTTCGTAATCTGCCATTACTTTACCGCGCTCTTCTAGGATCGCAGGGTATTGGTCAGCAGAGTCGATTGTGAACTCTTGTTCGCCCATGAAACGGTGGCCACGGATAGTACGAGCAGATGTTCAACAAGCTCATCACCTAGTAGTACTGTCAGTGTTTTCACTGGACGGATAAATTGAATGTCTGAGTTACCCCAGCGCATTGCTTTAGGAATTGGTAGGCCAGCCAGTGCTTTCGCAGCTATGTCCATCACCAATTCTTGAACTGGTTTGCCAGCGACTTCTTGTTTGAAAAGAAGCCACTCGCCTTTGTCTGTTTTTAGACGGTCAGCTTGCTCAACAGTAATACCGTTACCACGAGCCCAACCTTGTGCCGCTTTGGTCGCGTTGCCTTCAGCATCGAATGCCACAGAAACAGCAGGACCACGCTTCTCAACCACTTTGTCTGCTTGGCCTTCAGCCAGTGCAGTTACTTTAAGTGCTAGACGACGAGGTGCTGCGTACCACTTGATGCCTTCGTGAGAAAGCTCAGCCGTTTTAAGGCCCGCTTCAAAGTTAGAAGCAAATGCTTCTGCTAGAGAACGAAGTGCCGTTGGTGGAAGCTCTTCCGTACCCAGTTCAATTAGAAAATTCTTCGCCATGATTATTTACCTTCCTTTTCTTCTACAGATCGGCACATTGGGAAGCCAAGCGCTTCACGTGACGCGTAGTACGCCTCAGCAACTGATTTAGTCAGGTTGCGGATACGAAGGATGTAACGTTGACGCTCTGTTACAGAGATAGCTTTGCGCGCATCAAGGATGTTGAATGCGTGGCCTGCTTTTAGAATGCGCTCGTAAGCTGGAAGCGGCAGTGGCTTCTCAAGCTCAAGTAGCTCTTTACACTCTTTCTCGCACTGGTCGAAGAAAGTGAATAGGAAATCGACGTCTGCGTGCTCGAAGTTGTACGTTGATTGCTCAACTTCGTTTTGGTGGAAGATGTCACCGTAAGTCACGTTAGAACCGTCTGGTGCTACGTTCCATACTAGGTCGTAAACCGAGTCTACTTCCTGGATGTACATGGCTAGACGCTCGATACCGTAAGTGATCTCGCCCGTTACAGGCTTACACTCAAGGCCGCCAACCTGTTGGAAGTAAGTAAACTGAGTGACTTCCATGCCGTTTAGCCATACTTCCCAACCAAGGCCCCATGCGCCTAGTGTTGGGTTTTCCCAGTTGTCTTCTACGAAGCGAATATCGTGAACAAGTGGGTCGACACCAAGAACTTCAAGTGAGCCTAAGTACAACTCCTGAATGTTATCTGGAGAAGGTTTTAGAGCAACTTGGAATTGATAGTAGTGCTGCAGACGGTTCGGGTTTTCACCGTAGCGACCATCGGTCGGACGACGAGAAGGTTGAACGTAAGCCGTAGACATTGGCTCTGGGCCAAGTGCACGTAAACATGTCATTGGGTGAGAGGTGCCTGCACCTACTTCCATGTCCAAAGGCTGAACAATGGTACAACCGTTTTGAGCCCAATAATCCTGCAGCGCGAGGATCATTCCCTGGAAGGTTTTGATATCGTATTTTTGCATAGTCAAGTTCGCGCGATTCTTCTAAATGATTTAATAAAAATAACCATCAAGTATAGCGAGATATTCGCCTTGCGAGTAGGGGTAATCATGGTTAATTACTGTTCTATAATGTCGTTTAATGAATTTTGACGCTATTAGCGCGAGTAAATTCACTAAATGAAACAGCTAGAGGCATTGATTGCTTGTATTTGTGCGGATTAACGATAGAATTCTCAGCGTCTTTGGGGAGTAGCTTACGGTCCTTGGTAAAGCCTTTTTATCAAACAGGATACGTTCGTTCGTCAACATACTTGATGCAAAATCATCATGGCGTTCGAGACCAGATTAAGAGTTCAATGACTCACTGGTTTAGCAAGACCTTAGACAAGTATCGTGAACCGAGGTGGGGCACGAGGCTTGTCTTTGGTTATTATAATAATCCTCACCTCAAAGAGCATGTCGTGAGCGTTTTATTAATATCTACCACCACTATCGCCCTCGCTGAGATTGGCGATAAAACCCAATTGCTGTCGCTATTACTAGCCAGTCGATATCGAAAACCCATACCCATTATTGCCGCAATCTTTTTTGCGACCTTAGCTAACCACGCCTTGGCTGCTTGGCTTGGTGTTGTCGTGGCTGATCACCTTTCACCAGAAATACTGAAATGGGTGTTGGTATTAAGCTTTGTCGTGATGGCGGGTTGGATTCTTATTCCAGATAAATTAGATGACAATGAAAAGATTTCGAATCGAGGACCGTTTATAGCGAGCTTCATCGCTTTTTTCATTGCTGAAATTGGTGACAAAACACAAATAGCGACCTCTATTCTAGGGGCTCAATTTCCTGACGCGATGTTATTGGTTATCTTTGGTACGACGGTTGGAATGCTGCTTGCCAACGTGCCCGTCGTGATTATTGGCAAGTTGTCTGCTGAGAAGTTGCCATTGGCATTGATCAGAAAGGTTACGGCTATTTTGTTTGCCAGTCTGGCTATCGTCGCAGCATTTTTCTAGCCAAGAGTTGGTTGGTTGCTGAGCAATCGTTAGCGATATTGCACTGGATCAATATTGGAACCGATCTTGGGCAGTATCGCTCGCATTGACACATTACTGTCATACTTTTCATGATAATTTAACAATGTAGCAGTAAATAATTCCTAGCAGCGAGAGGGCACTATTATGCTTACACGTTATATGGGTATGACACCGCAGAGTCAGAGTTATCTTTTCACGTTTGGCTTAGCCATAACATTACTTGGCGTTGTGTTGACTGAGATGTGGTTACCAATGGTGGTTGGCGCCATTTTGATGACCGGATTGATGATTGAATCCTGGATTCGAGTTGCACACATTATTCCTATGCATCAAGAGATGCGTGCCATGCAGAAACAGATCACCGAATTGCAAACTCAACTGCGAGAAAAAGAGTAGCGATGCTCTAAGTCGATAATTGAATAGAAAAAGGGCTTAACGTTAAATCGTTAAGCCCTTTTTTGTGTCTTGAGAAGCAGCAACTCTAGGCGATGCCCTTTTTAACCAAGTATAAGTAAGGCAGTTCATCGATTTGCGCCGCAATCAATTCGTGATCCATAAAGCGGCAAAAGCTTGGAATATCCCGTGTGGTGGAAGGGTCATCAGCCTTGATAAGCAAGACTTCACCATCAGCCATCGTTCTAATCGTTTTTCTTACCATCATGACAGGCTCAGGGCATCTTAGCCCTTCAGCTTCTAAGGTATGGGTGGCAAGTGTAGGATCAAAAGTCATGCGGTTATCTCAATTAAGGCGTTAGAGCGGTAGATAATACTAATGGAGAAAAAATATTCAATATTCTCTTGGCAAACCGATCAATTTGTTTTAATTTAGTTAACAAGTTGGTAACAAGTTCAATTCGGCAAGTTAAACAAGGAGTTCGTATGCTGACAGCATTAGATAGATTGACCATCTATTCGGTTCTTTGTTTTATCTCTTTTTGCGCTTTGGTACTACGTGCACCAGCTGATTCGTCTTTAATGCCATTATTTGGCTTAAGTGCAACGATTTTAGGGATTTGGCTTGAGATGCGCCGTTGGACGGGCACATCTGAAGAGCAACAAAATTAAAGCAGTTGCCGCTTAGTAATCTTTAAGCATAGACTGCGCACTTGTAAGACTACACACGAATACATTCCGACACTACCCCAGTTTTCTTGGGCTTCCCCGCTGAAAAGCGGGATTTTTTTGTTTAGTGGTGTTAGGTTTGTAATAAGTGTGTATCACGAATTGTTTACATTGTTATACAAACCCCATTAATTAATCATCAACCGAGTTCTATCTCAAAAGCAGAGAGATGGACTCTGCGTTTATCTTCGAAAAAGCTGTTCCAAGCTTTGCAGAACGAATTCATGATATCGTTTTAGTTTTCAAAATACCAATTCGCTAACTTGTACTAACGAAGTCATTGCCAAACTTGCTCTATTGGGTTTAATTCCGGCGAATAGGGCGAGATATGGATTATCGTGATGTTATTAAAGTGATTGGCTAAGTGTGTTTGATGCCAGTTCGCTTGATCCATAATAATCACGGTATGTTTACCAACAGGTGTCACCGTTGAGCTCAATTCAAGGTGCTTCGTCAAGGCTTCCATGTTGCTTCGCGGTGAAAAAATTGCTTCAGTTTCGCCCGTATTGACACAAACAGCTCTAGGTCGAGTTCCTTTTTCAGCCTAAATTTTGGTTGTGGTATTGTGTTGACCAAACCTAGCTTTGTCGTGAAACCAAACAAGCACTATATTGTAAGTGAATATGCCTAGGGTTCTTAAGGATTATTAATTTTTGGAGTTTTTTTAAGAATCTTGGGTTTCTTCTGATTGGTTTGGGTGCTTTGAGCGTGTTATTCAGCTGAAGTTACGTTTATAGAACAAACGATACACATCGGATGGTTGGTAAGACACGTCAAATTCATTAGGAATTAATTGTGCTATGTCACTTCCTTGTAAGCTCCCACCTTTAGGTTTTATCGTATTTGAAGTGACGCATTCTTTAAGGTGCGTTTTTTGCTCCGTAGTCAGTCTGGAAGATCCCCTTGTATTAATTTTTTGTCGGTCCTTCAACTCCATACTAGAGATATAATGCCGATCGTTTATAGAGATCTTGAACGATCCTGCAGGTAGCCAATAATCCCTATCAACTTTGTTGATGGGGATTTTTATGCTTTAACAAGAATTGTCAGTGGAACATGAGGTGTCGCCTTCCTGCACAACAAGTGGCATGGCTAGTTATTTGGATGGGACAACAACGGAACATGTCGATCAAGGAGGTTTGTAGCTTACTGGATATTGCGCTTCAGCCTAAACCAGAGGAAAGTTGGTCACGCGTTGCGCCAAGTGTCCTTACCGACTCTCGTCGACGTTTAGACGAAGCCCCATTAGCCGCTCTATTCACTACTGCGGTAACCGCTTGGAAGGGAAATCTTCTTCGGGTGTCAGTGTTCTTGCCGTCGATGGAACAATATTCAGCTGCCAAGGTTCAAAAAATGCGGATTAATTTGGTTTTATTTCTAGTCAACATAAGCCTTACTCTCAACTACGATTGGTCTCTTTGATGGTAACGGAAACGAGGATACTTATAGGTTTAGCTTTTGATGGTTGTCACGTTGATGAAACAGTCTTAGCTAGGCTCTTATTCAATGATATACCTGAAGATTAATTAACTTTATTCGACCGATGTTACTTCTCTGCAGATTTATTACTGTCATAGAAAGAGAACGCAGAAAGTGCACAATGGTTAATGCCAGCGAAGAGCAGGCTTCGTTACGAAGTTGTTGAACAATACACCGAGAACGACATGCTCATTTCAATGCCTACATCACCTCAAGAGCAAAGGGATAATCCAAATTTGCCAGTTACTTGGGAAGCAAGGTTAGTGATATACCAAGAGCCAAAGGAGCGACAAAAGGTTTCATCATATCCCTACGGATCCTGATAAATATCCATTAGAGCAGCTACTGCGTATCTATTGGTAACGATGAGAAATTGAAGAGGGTTATGGTGAAAGAAAGCAGATTTATCTTGAAGGTCATATCACTTTAAGAAGTCGCTTTTCAGCTGGCGCAAGGCAAGAGCTTTGGGGTGTACTTTTAGCCTAAAATTTAGTGAGGTTAGAGATGATGCAGATTGCTTCATAGGTGAATGTTAGCCTCCACTAGAGTTAGCTTTACAGCCGCAATAAATCTTATTGATGTCCAGCTTCGTTGGCTAGCATTGTGTCCAGATGAGACACTTCCAGTGAAGCTAAAACGGATGAGAGAAAGTCTAGGACACTTAATACTGCCAGGTAAAAGAAAGGACCGAGTGTTTGCATGCTCAATCATCTTTGTACCCAACAAATACCATTCAGCATAAGCGTTGTTAACGCTTATGCTGAATGGTATTAATACTAGATATAGGCTTTTATCCATTTGTTCGCACTGAGACGAATGACTTTAAGAAATGAAGCGATTTCAGTTTGATTTTTACCATCAATAAAGTGAGATACTGCGAGCAATCTTAGCATCAAATGTGGTCTTTATTAATTAGGTAGGCACCCTCAGCCATGGTCACATCCTAATACCCCCTACTCTTCCTAACTGCGCTCTCAATAGTTTTGAGCTGTACGAGAACGAGCTTATTGAATGAGGCATTAACGCTAATCATATGAATAGTAATGGCTCGGTCATCTAAGTGATAGGAACCCTGAAGTATTTAACAATCAATGGTAACGACTTATCCCTCCGTGAAGGAATGTGCCGTTGATATTCAGTTTATGAAGCCTGCATTAAATAGCTCTGATTCTATCTTAGAGATAATAGTCCAAAAAGAACATCAAGTAATGCTTTACCTTTGCTGGCTCGCGCCTATTTGTGGCTGAATGAAAGTGTTCTATGAACTATGGACAATCTCTTTCTTAAAAAAGCGAGTATATGACCAAGGCTAGATATGATCGTCAAACCAATCATTCTAATTGGCTAGCAAACGTTTGCGACCTCGCCCTGTTGCGTAGGGTGTGCTTTTTGGTGAAAGCTAATTGATAAGGTTAACTTAAGAAAAGTTTATAAATTAAGTCTGTAGTGTCTTGCTATCAATTGGCATAATGGTAATTTTAATAAATTTTCTTATTTGGTGCTTATTCTAGGAGGTAGAAAGTGCAACATGAATTCGAACGGAAACTTCGCGGAAAAAAAGTATTGGTTACAGGGCATACCGGCTTTACTGGTGGATGGGTTTGCCTATGGTTAAGTCAGATTGGTGCAGATATTTACGGATACAGTCTTAAGCCCGAGACTAGCCCAAATATATTTGAAGCCGTAAATTTGTCAAGTATCATGAACTCTGAATTTGGGGATATTTGTGATTACGAAAAACTTAAGGCCTGTGTTGAGCGAGTGCAACCGGATATTATATTACATTTAGCAGCACAACCTTTAGTTAGAAGGTCTTATAAGGATCCCGTGAATACGTTTATGACTAATACTCAGGGAACGATAAATATTTTAGATATTTCGCGTTCGGTAAAGAGTGTATGTGGTGTTCTATGCGTAACAACAGATAAGGTGTATAAAAACAATGAATGGCCTTGGCCATACAGAGAAAACGATCCTTTAGGTGGAAAAGATCCATACAGTGCATCAAAGTCAGCTGCTGAAATGGCTATACAGGGCTTCCAATTGTCTTACCCAAACTCAAAACAACTTGGCCCAGCAATAGCTGTAGCTCGTGGGGGAAATATTATAGGAGGTGGAGATTGGTCTGAAGACAGATTGATTCCCGATTTTGTGCGATCTGTGGTTGGGGAGACAGAATTGAGACTGAGATTTCCGGATGCAACTAGGCCATGGCAACATGTGTTAGCTCTTGTTCATGGTTATCTAATTATAATGGCTGGGCTTATCTCTGACGATGCGGAAATATTTGCCCGTGCGTGGAACCTAGGGCCTAATAGCTCGAAACATTACTCTGTAAAAGAGGTCCTTGAATTGTTAAGTAAACAATGGCAACGGCCTCCATTAGTCTATATGGATTCACCCTTACCTGAAGCTCAGCAATTAGCTTTAGACAGTACATTAGCACGCAATAAGTTAAACTGGCACCCTATATGGGATACTGACTTAGTTGTTAGTAAGACCGCAGCTTGGTATCGAGAGTACTACACTGATCCAAAAGTAGCACGAGAGCTAACCCTAAAACAGATAGATTCATGGCGAGAAAAGATCAAGTGAGTTATTTTATTGTCGGTGCTAAGGGGCGCTTGGGAGCTGCATTAAGGTGTGAGTTTTCAAAGGAATCAATAGTTTCCCTTGATAGAAATGTCTACGCCAATTGGATTAATGATAATGGAGCGGATAGAGTTTCTAATTATTTTAATAATATAGGTGTGAAGCCTACGGTTTTTGTAGCCTCTGGATTACTAAATCCCTCAATATCTGGGTTAGATTTATTTAATGTTAACTATAGGTTACCTGCTAATATAGCGGAGGGTGTTACAAGAATTGGTGGTAATGTCCTTACATTTGGAACAGTAATGGAGAGAGTTTCAAATAAATCAAACCCTTACATTGAAAGTAAGCGGGATCTTAATAGATATATACAAAGTATGACTAATAATAATGTCACTCATATTCAATTGCATACAATGTATGGAATTGGTTCTCCAAGCCCATTTATGTTCTTAGGGCAAATGTTAGAATCAATTAAAAATAATGAAGTGTTCAAAATGACATCAGGAGAGCAACTAAGAGAGTACCATCATTTTATGGACGATGTTAAGGCGATAAGAAAAATTATAGAGTGTGAGGTAAATGGTGTTATTGATATTAGTCATGGAAACCCAATAAGTTTGAAAGAGTTAGCGGAGTACGTATTTAGTTTCTTTCATAAGAGTAAAATGTTAGAGGTTGGAGGATTGCCTCATTCTGAGAGTGAAAACTATAATATGAAGTTTGAAAAACCTCCTGTATTATATGATGTAAATTTCAGAGAAACTCTGGAATCTGTGTCGAAATACTTATTACGCTGTCATTGATTGGTGTTTAAATGAATAATAAAAAATTAGTGTCTATATCAATACCAGTGCTCAATGAAGAGGAGAATTTATTATCTTTATATGAGCGCCTCGTTATAGTTTCAGATATGATGCATGAGAAGTGCAATATGGAGTTCCTATTTTCAGATAATAATTCATCAGATCGAACATGGGATATACTTAAAGAATTATCTTCCAAAGATGATAGAGTTCGAGCTATACGGTTTACAAAAAATGTTGGTTTTCAGAATTCTATATTAACAAATTACTTGTACACGAGTGGAGATGCAGTTATGCAAATAGACGCTGACTTACAAGATCCACCAGAAATGCTGGTTGAGTTTTTTAAACAGTGGGAAAATGGATATAAAGTTGTATATGGGATAAGGCGGAAAAGGCCTGAGAATAGAGCTCTTTATTTATTTCGTAAATTTGGTTATTGGGTTATTGACAAAATAAGTGAACACCCGATACCAAGAGATGTAGGAGACTTTCGGTTAATTGATCGTCAAGTTATAGATATACTAAAAAGAATCAATACACCACAACCATATTTAAGGGGTATTATAGCTAGTTTAGGTTTTAAGCAGAAAGGTATTGTTTATGATCGTCAGGCGAGGTTATCTGGAGATAGTAAATTTGACATGACTCGTTTGGTTAAATTAGGTCTAATTGCTGTTTTTAATCACTCAACAGTTCCATTAAGAGCTGCTTCTTTTTTGGGGTGCATGATTTTGGGTCTTAGTATGTTAGGTTCGTTATACTATGTAGGGCTTAAGGTTTTTTTCCCCGAGACACCCCAAGGTCTTGCTAGTGTTCATATACTTGTATTATTTGGTATCGGGTTGAATTCTTTTTTACTAGGTGTAATAGGTGAATATTTGTTAAGAATTTATCTAGTAATTCGAAAAGAACCTACCGCTATCATTGAGGAAAGTATTAATATTAATTTTAAAGATGTAAACTTATAGTTGGTGTAAATATGAAAGCTGTGATTTTAGCTGGTGGACTTGGGACGCGTATTGCCGAAGAGTCAGATACAAAACCTAAACCAATGGTTGAAGTAGGAGGGAAGCCCCTTCTTTGGCATATTATGAAGTCTTATTCAAGTCATGGTGTTAACGAGTTTATTATATGTTTGGGATATAAAGGATATGTAATAAAGGAGTTTTTCTTTAATTATCATAGACACTTATCAGACATGATAATAGACTTGGGAAGAGGAGAACATAAAATATTAAATAGTCAATCTGAAGATTGGAAAATAACCTTAATTGATACTGGTGCTGATACAATGACAGGCGGAAGGTTGAAGAGGGTTTCAGAGTATGTTGGAAAAGAGACATTTTGTTTAACATATGGTGACGGGTTATCGAATGTAGATATAACAGAAGAGATAGAGTTCCATAAATCTCATGGAAAAATCGCGACTGTAGCTGCAGTGCAACCACCAGGTAGGTTTGGTGTACTAAATATTGATAACGATAGTTCTGTTTCAAGCTTTGAGGAAAAGCCTAGTGATGAAATAGGTTGGATTAATGGTGGTTTTTTTGTTATGGAACCAAGTGTATTTTCCTACATTGCAGGGGACAATATATCATTCGAACAAGAACCATTGTCTAATTTGGCAAGAGATGGCCAATTAATGGCTTTTAATCATAATGGTTTTTGGAAGCCTTGTGATACTTTAAGAGATAAAAGGGAACTGGAATCTATGTGGATCAATGGTTCAGCACCTTGGAAAACTGAATCCTAGCCATGTTAAAAAATCGGATTAATTTTATCAATAAATACTGTATGCAAATATCGGGAATGATTGTTACTATCATTTGTCTTTATGTATTTTATAAGCAGCTTAATTTTAAAGACTTATATGTAACAATATCAGAGTATCGTTGGGAGTATTTACTATATGGTGTTTTATCGTTATTTCTTGGTTATTTATTTAGAGTGTTTCGCTGGTCAATATCTTTAAATGCTTCAGGTTCCCCTGTTTCTTTTCAGGATTGTCTATCGCCATTTTTAGCTTCTATTGCACTTAACAATATACTACCCTTAAGGTTGGGAGATGTAATTCGTGTCTTGATATTCCCGAGTTCGATGGGAATCCCTAAAGCTACAGCTACGAGTAGTCTCATAATAGAGAGGCTACTTGACCTTATGACTCTTCTAATTTGCCTATCATGTGGTCTCTATATTATTCAATATGTTGAGATTCCTTCAGAGCTCAAATTTTTCGCCGTTTCTAGCTCAATATTTGGAATTTCAATGTTAATATTTGGAATTCTATTTAGCAAGCAGTTAGCAAAGATATGTCTTCATTATAGTCTTAATGATAGGTATTATCATATATTAACGAGAGCTTTAGAACTACTTTCCAATTTATTATCTAGCTTTTCTTCAATGTCTAGGCCTTACGAGTTATTTAAAATGTTAATTTTATCTATTATTGTTTGGTTTTTTGAAGCAGGCTTATTCTATTTTTCTCTATTAGGAGCTAACATAGATGGAACATTTCTTGCTGCTCTCCTGATAATGTCTATTTCTACTTTATCTACATTGATACCCTCTTCTCCCGGATATGTGGGGTCCTTTCACATAGCAGCCTTTACTGCACTTTCATTAATGGGCTTACCTTCAGCACAAGCTGGTGGTTATTCTATTGTTGTCCACTTATTGTTATGGATTCCAACAACATTTGCCGGAATGTTTGCTATTTTACTATCTCCTAGTTTATTTAGTACCGCAAAAAAACATGTATACACAATAAAAAAAGGTAATTGGAAATGAGTCAATACGATGTAGTTATAGTAGGTGCGGGTTTTACTGGGCTTACTGCAGCATATGTTTTGTCTAAGCGTGGACTGAAAGTCCATGTGGTTGAGTCTGATAGTTGCCCTGGTGGCTTAGCTGGAGTATTCGAATTTAGTGATGGTGTTAAGGTCGAAAAATTTTATCATCATTGGTTTAATAATGATACTTTTGTACCTGAGTTAGTAAAAGAACTAGGTTTAGAAGGGGATGTTATTACTCACCCATCGAAAACAGGAATGTATTTTAATGGGCGGATGTGGAAACTATCTACTCCTTTAGATTTATTACGTTTTAAAGCACTGTCCTTTATCGATCGAATTCGCCTCGGTATTTTAGTGTTTCAAGTAAGGCGTATAAAGGACTGGAAAAGCATCGAACATTTAACAATACGCGAATGGCTCGAACCTCTATGCGGAAAAACTGTTTTCAAAATAGTTTGGGAGCCGTTATTGTCATCAAAGTTCTCCATATATTCTGAAGCTGTTAATGCGGTTTGGATGTGGAAAAAATTGGTGTTGAGAGGTGGTACTAGGAATGATAAAGGTGGCGAAGAGCTAGCGTATTTTAAAGGGGGGTTTGGGCGCTTATCCAATAAGCTGGTTGATGCAATTCGTGAGAATAATGGAAAAGTTACGTTCAATAGTCGAGTTACAGGAGTACAAGCTTCTGAAACCCATGTTACACATATTGAAACAGTTCAGGAAACTATTGAAGCAAAGCATTTTATATTTACGCCATCATTTCCAATAATCGCAAATATATTTAGAAATGTAGGTGATCCTAAATGGATATCAGAGTTAGATAGAGTAAAGTACCTAGGGAATCTATGCTTGGTTCTGAGGCTGAATCAAAGCCTTTCTGATACCTACTGGCTGAACGTAAATGACCCGGGTTTTCCGTTTGTTGGTGTAATTGAGCATACTAATTTTGACTCTACAAGTAACTATAATGGTTCACACATTGCTTATTTATCGAGGTATCTAGCAACAGAGGATCCTGTTTGGAAACTAAGCGAAGCTGAATATTTGGCTTTTGCACTAGGGTATATAAAGCAAATGTTTCCTCACTTCAAAGAATCTTGGGTTGAAGACTATAAAGTTTGGAGAACTGAATTTGGTCAGCATGTAACAGAGGTTAACTATTCTAACTATGTTCCAAGTAATAAGACACCTTTTGACAATACATTTATTTCTACAATGGCTCAAATATACCCTGAAGATCGTGGTACAAACTATGCTATTCGAGAGGGTCGAAAAATAGCAAAAAATTTACTAAATAATTAGGTTTAATATAAGTTGTGTGTTAGTGAATTTTTATTATATTAAGGTGGTCATACTGATTTGACCGCTTTAATAGAAAATTAGGCAACAATGGCAATGACCCTGCTGTAAATAAATTTGTGTAACTGCCCTCGATTACAAGTATTCAGTTGATCGATCCTCGGTCATAATCACAAAATGGCTAAGAGCTTGCTTCCTGTTATTGATAGGCATTGTCTTAGTGCCAACTGAGTTTTATCTTCAGTCGCAACTAGATAGGTTTTTTTAAGTCTGAGGCTATTCTGTTCGCCGTTTTATCTGTTAAACGAACGTTGTGTCTCACGTGGGGCAATTTTAAATCGACGGTAACAGGTTCAATAGACACGTAACGGTCACGAGGAATTTCTAACTGGATCTCACCATCGTCTGCAATAAGGCGTCTTAATCGACCTAGCAGTTTCGTGAGTGCTTTCTTATCTAAATTGCTTGTCCTTAATTATAAACAGATGTAAAATTGAAATTACAGGCTCACGCCTATCTTACCCATACACCATATTTGTTAGTTTATAACAGGTATACCTAGCCCATTGCTTTGACATTAGCCTGCTATAGAGTTGTAATTATAAAGCTTAATTGACCACTTGTTAGTCCTCTGTATCTCGACATGGCTGTTTCAGTTATTGATCGGTCATGGTAATTAGAGTCAACTTTCCATTGACCTAAGGCGTTACTTTTTAAAGCTTTAACAGCGTCATTCATCGGGTATCTGCACCTCAGTAGTCAGCACATTTGCGTGGCGGTACTAATGGAGCAATGCCCTTTCGTATCATAAGCACTGTCACCATACAGCGTGGAACTTTCTTCGAAGCGGATTGAGTAACGTTGGTAGCACTTCAATGCCTTCGACATTTACGAGACTAACTTTTGCACTGATGACCTTATGCGTATCTACATCTACAGCGAGATGTAGCTTTCGCCAAGTCCTATGTTTTTCATTGCCATGCTTTTTGACTTTCCATTCACTTTCACCAAACACTTTAGACCTTTAGACCTTTAGACCTTTAGACCTTTAGACCTTTAGACCTTTAGACCTTTAGCTTCGATTGCTTTATGACGAACACAACCACGAAACTTATTGCGATACTGAACTTATACCGTCTTTGGATATTTGCCTATGCAAGTGTAATCGGGAGAACTGAGAGATAAATCCGTAACTTAACGACTAAATAGTTGAAGCCTTTAACCGCAAGGACTGTTTCAATAGCGATATCTTAGTATGGAAAACCACGGCCTATCTTCCCATGATGTGCTGTATATTTCCATGCATCAACCGTCGAATCATCAAACCATAAACGCTTACTGAGTGAGCTGTTATATTGAATCCAGCTCGTAATTTTAGTTTTCTAAGTTCCCAAATTTAATTTTATTTTGATATACATTCTTCACCTGATCTTGTTATTTATTTTATTTCCTAGTTCATTTATAGCTATGCCTGCCCCAAGGTAAATGAATGGCATCATAGGTATTTGATAGCGTCCCTGAACTTCGACAAAAATATGTAGTATAGCTAATCCTGTGACAGGTAGCATAAGTATGAATATCCACTTGTTTTTAATGTTAATTAATACCCAGGCAGTAAATGTTAATATGGCAAATATTAAGTAAGAGTTAGTTACAAGATGAAGTAATATTCGGAATGGCTTAATATTTTCTTCGTTGGTTGTGGTGTTCGTTGACCAGATCATGGCCCATTTACTACTCCAAAGCCATTCTACTTTATCTGTAAGTGAAAACTCTAAGAATCTAATAGGTGAGCTTATGATACGCTCTAGAGCAATTTCTACGGCTAGTTTTGATGCTTCATCATGAGGGATTTTGTTCTCTCCTATGAAACCCACCAACTCAGCTTGCTCTTTGCTGTACCGACCGTTTGAAGGTTCATAAGTACCAGTTAGGAGCAGAAATGCCCCCCACTTTGAAGGAGTAACAGAAAAATTGTTTTCAATTTTATAATTCAATAACCCTTGAAGCATCAATGTTACTACAAACGGGATTAAAGCAGCGGAGGTTATCTTTATGATTTTGTGTTTTAACTCTATTTTCGATAATGATAAAGTCGGTATTAATAAAATAATTGATATAATTAAAACGACCCCAATGGTTCTAGTTAAGAATAAAGCCCCACAACTTAGGGATAAAATTATTAAATAGCTAATGTTGTGGCTGTTATAAAACCTAATGGTAAAAAGTAAACATATTGAAAAAATAAGAGTGAATATAGATTCACTCGACATTACTGATGAGTACAATATTGTTGATGGTGAAAATAAGAATATTAATAAAAACAGAGTTGAGGATTTTTTTGGGATGTTTAGCTCTTGTGTTGCCTTGTAAAGTATTGCTCCACTGGATGCCCAGGCGAATGCAGAACCAAAATAAATTGATAAGTAGTTACTTCCTAATATTTTAAACCAAAGGCTATAGTATAAAATAGTTCCTGTGCTTTTAGATTCTTGAAGTTTTAATAGTGAACCTGTTTTAGAGAAATACTTAGTCTGTTCATAAAAAGTATTAAAATCACTAATTGGTATGGTGTTTACCCATTTAGACCATATTATATATATTAAAAATGCAGCGATACATATATAGTAGTATTTTATTTTTTCAAAAAAATCAAATCTAGATATAAACAATAAAAATGAAGGTATTATTGCTGCTAGTAATAGTTGCTTGTAGTGTGTTGAAACTAAATAATTAAAGCTTATGTTTAAAAAATACATAACTATAATTATAGCACTTAACAATCCAACAAACCTAAAGTATCGTTCTTTCAATATGGCACACCATTTATATCATACTCTTGATATAAATTATTTTAACACTTAACTATTTTTATATCTATGTTTACTATGGTTTTTAGGTTGGTGTAAAGGAAATTTAATAACAGAAGTTGAAACTTTTTAATCGTCGGTAAAATTTTCGTGTCCATAATGAAAGTCTCATAAACTTTCTATCAGCATCAAGTTTATTGTAAACTATGACAATTGAAGTGCTTAAGCGTCCATCACATCATTCAGATACATGAAGTTGAGAATAGGTACAATTAACGGTCATATTAGTTACATGTATTTTTTGCCCAAAGGTTAGACTAGAGATAGTCACTATAGTGGAGCCAAGCCGTGGAATTAGAAGAGGTTTACCGAAAAGATCTCAATCTGCTCATCGCCTTACGAGTGTTGATTGAAGAGTGCAGTGTGAGTAAAGCCGCTGCCCGTTTGAACCTTAGCCAATCAGCAATGAGCCGTGTACTTGGGCGATTGCGTCAGTTGTTGGCCGATCCTTTGTTTACCCGTCAGGGGCAACACCTCATTCCGACCGAGAAAGCGCTTGAAATTGATCGCTCGCTCGGCGAACCGCTTGAGTCACTTCGCCAGCTGCTTTCTCCATTGGAATTCGATCCGCAAAGTTGCACACAAACCTTTTCTATTGCGACGACCGATTACGCGATGCAGACCATTTTGCCCTTTGCTCTGCCAAGAATTTATCAAGAAGCCCCTAATGTCTCGTTTAATTTTCTTCCGCTTCAGCATGATAGGTTATCTGATCAACTGACTTACGAGGGAGCCGATCTCGCCATTTGCCGACCAACCGGCCCTGTAGAACCACTACGCAGTGAAGTATTAGGCCGAGTGGGAGTGCTGTGTCTGCTTTCAAAGCAGCATCCGCTAGCAGAGACAGAAATGAGCCTGCAAGATTACCTCTCTTACCCCCACGCCATGATAGCCATTAGTGATGGGGTGAAAGCACTGCTCGACCAATCATTGGTCGGAAACCCAGCGCCAAAAATGGTGTTGCGCGCTTATCATTTAGAAGCGGCGCTCGCGATAGTCGATACCATGCCACTGATTATTACTGTGCCTGCCGATCTCGCTTACCTCGTAGCGGAGCGTTATGAGCTCGTGGTGAAGCCGTTGCCTTTTCAGTTTACGCCCTTTGATTATTCGATGATTTGGCATCCGCGCTGTGAGCATTCCCAGGTTCAGGAGTGGCTGAGAAGTATCGTCAAAGAGGAGTGTGGGCGCTTGATTGCTAAGCGAGTGGAAGAGATGGGGTTGGACGGATAACTCTTAGAAAATAGTGAGTACCGAACGCATTTTACGATCAAAAAAAGCTTTAGGTCTCCCTAAAGCTTTTTGCTCTTTAAGCGGTACATTTCGGCTTTTTTGTACGAAAGTAAGCCTTAATTGTTGGTCTTAAAGTTTAATCACCACACGACCCGTTACTTGGCCATTAGTAATATCTTCCGCGTATTTTGGCGCTTCAGCCAATTCCACTTCAGTACAGGCTTGTTCGAAGTAGCTGTTAGGAAGAAGTTCGACCAATTTTTCCCATGCGGCAATACGTTTCTCTGTTGGGCACGATACTGAATCGATACCTTGCAGGCGCACATTACGCAAGATGAATGGCATCACGGTTGTTGGCAAGTCAAAGCCACCCGCTAAACCACACGCAGCAACCGCGCTGTTGTAATCCATTTGTGCTAATACTTTAGCCAGAACCTTGCTGCCAACTGTATCAACGGCGCCTGCCCAGATTTGTTTCTCTAGCGGGCGTGCTGGCTCTTCAAACTCAGTACGGTCAATGATGCGACTTGCACCTAGCTTCTCAAGCAGAGGACCATTTTGTTCAACTCGTCCTGTGACGGCTGCTACTTTGTAGCCAAGTGCCGCTAACAGAGTCACAGCAACAGAGCCTACGCCACCACTTGCGCCAGTCACGAGGATTTCGCCTGCTTCTGGTTTAACGCCGGCATCAAGTAGAGCTTGAACACAAAGCATGCCAGTGAATCCCGCAGTACCGACCATCATGGCTTTCTTGCTGTCTAAACCTTTTGGTAAGGGAACCAGCCAATCTGCTTTAAGGCGAGCACGTTGAGCCATGCCACCCCAATGGTTTTCACCCACGCCCCAACCAGTCAGAACGACTTTATCGCCGGCTTGGTATCGCTCGTCTTCTGAGCTTACGACGGTACCTGCTAAATCAATGCCTGGAACCATCGGGAAATTGCGGATGATTTTACCTTTACCTGTGATTGCTAGACCATCTTTGTAGTTTAGCGATGAGTAATCCACATCAATTAAGACGTCGCCTTCTGGCAGTTGTGATTCATCAATCTGTTCTACGTTAGCAATGGTGCGTTTTTCTTCTTGGTTTAGGACTAAGGCATTAAACATATGAGTCTCCAATTAAGGACAGCAAGTAATTAAGTTAGCGTTAGTGTAGACGCTATTCGTTTATGATTAAAATGAAACTTTAGCATTGCATCTATGCATTTGGTACATGTGTTCGTTCTATGGTGTGAAGGGAAAAATAAAAGCCAGTCGATGAGGACTGGCTTAATACATTATGACAAGAAGAACTGATAAGAGGGGTTATCGGTTTCATCTTTGCATTGATACCCCAGCTCTCTTAAATGAGCAGAGAAACGAGAGAGGTCATTCTCGTCGAGCTCGAAGCCACACAGTACTCGACCATAATCAGCACCGTGGTTACGGTAGTTGAATAGGCTGATATTCCAGTGTGTGCCAAGTGTACTTAAGAATTTCAGCAAAGCCCCTGGGTATTCTGGGAATTCAAAGCTGTACAAGCGTTCTTTCAAAGGCTTAGAAGGCTTGCCACCTATCATGTATCGAACGTGCAGCTTCGCCATTTCATCTTCAGACAGATCGACGACAGGGTAGCCCCCATCACGTAAGTCTTTAATGATGTGTTGCAGCTCTTCTTGACCACCTTGTAAGCGAACACCGACAAAGATGTTCGCAAGGCTGTCATCGTTATAACGGTAGTTAAACTCCGTCACCGCTCGACCGCCGATGATGTTGCAGAACTCAAAGAAGGCGCCTTGACGCTCAGGAATCGTGACCGCTAACAGACCTTCACGGTTCTCACCCAACTCGCAACGCTCAGACACATAACGCAGACCGTGGAAGTTGGTGTTCGCACCAGAAAGAACCGTTCCCAGTTGTTTGTCTTGCAGTTGGTTTTGCTCTGAGTATTTTTTCAGACCAGCCAGGGCTAATGCACCTGAAGGCTCTGCGATAGCGCGAGTGTCTTCGAAGATGTCTTTCACTGCTGAACAGATTTCATCGCTTGATACGGCAATATGGCCATCAATATACTGTTGGCATAGTCGGAACGTTTCTTCACCAATACGCTTTACGGCGACACCATCTGCAAACATGCTGACCTGATCAAGCACTACTGGCTCACCGGCATCGAGTGCCGCTTTCAAGCAAGAAGAATCTTCAGGCTCAACCGCAATGACTTTGATTTCTGGCATAAGTTGCTTAATCAAAACCGCAACACCGGCTGCTAAGCCGCCACCACCAACGGGAACAAAGATGTAGTCCAAGTGCCCATTTTGCTGCAGCATCTCCATGCCTATTGTGCCTTGCCCTGCAATCACTAACGGGTGATCGAATGGGGGAACAAAGGTATAGCCGTGCTCAGCAGATAAACGCTCAGCTTCCGCTTTTGCTACATCAAAGTTGCTGCCATGAAGCACTACATTGCCACCAAAGCCTCGAACCGCTTCCACTTTAATGTCTGGCGTTGTTTTAGGCATTACAATGGTGGTGCGGATACCCAGTTTGGTACCGGAAAGCGCCATACCTTGAGCGTGGTTTCCTGCTGATGCTGTAATCACACCTGCGGATTTCTGCTCTTCAGATAAGCTTGCCACCATGTTGTAAGCGCCACGCAGCTTAAACGAGTGAACCGGCTGGCGGTCCTCTCGTTTAATCTGTACTTGGTTACCAATGCGTTCAGACAGGCGAGGCATATCTTGCAAAGGCGTAACGGTTGCAACTTCATACACAGGGGCTCTTAGGATCTGGCGCAGATAATCTGCACCAGTCTGTTGGCCTTGTTTTGCTAAAAAAGCCTCGGTCATCGTTTAGCCCTCGAGCTTAGACTTATCGCGCACAGCGCCTTTGTCTGCACTGGTTGCCATGCTCGCGTAAGCTTTCAGAGCCAGTGACACAACACGTTCACGGTTAACGGGTTTCCAGCCTAATTCGTCTTGTTTCGCGCGGCGTGCAGCTAATTCATCTTCTGCAACGTCGAGCGTGATAGAGCGGCTAGGAATATCGATAGTGATGATATCGCCTGTATTCACAAGGCCAATCACACCGCCACTTGCGGCTTCCGGAGAAGCGTGACCAATAGACAGGCCAGATGTACCACCAGAGAAGCGGCCGTCAGTAAGAAGAGCACACGATTTACCTAAACCCATCGATTTAAGGTAAGTGGTTGGGTACAGCATTTCTTGCATACCTGGGCCACCTTTCGGTCCTTCGTAACGAATGACAACGACTTCACCCGCTTTTACTTTGCCGCCCAAGATGCCTTCTACTGCGGTATCTTGGCTTTCAAATACGATAGCTGGACCTTGGAATTTCAGATTTTCTTCGTCAACACCCGCGGTCTTAACGATACAACCGTCGACAGCGATATTACCTGAAAGGACCGCTAGGCCACCTTCTTGGCTGAATGCATTTTCTTTGGTGCGGATACAACCGTCTTTACGGTCGTCATCGAGACGATCCCAACGACAATCTTGCGAGAACGCTTTGGTGGTACGAATACCTGCAGGACCAGCGCGGAAGAACTTCAGTACGTCTTCGTCTTCTGTTTGCATGATGTCGTACTGAGCAAGCTGTTCTTTCATGGATAGACCAAGTACGGTGCGAGTGTCTCCGTTAAGTAGGCCTGCACGATCAAGTTCACCCAAGATAGCCATTACACCACCCGCGCGGTGAACGTCTTCCATATGATATTTTGGTGTGGAAGGCGCGACCTTACAAAGGTGAGGAACGCGGCGAGACATCGCATCAATGTCTTCCATATCGAAATCAACTTCGCCCTCTAGCGCAGCAGCAATAAGGTGTAGAACCGTATTACTTGAGCCGCCCATGGCGATATCGAGTGCCATTGCGTTTTCAAAGGCTGCGCGGTTGGCAATATTGCGTGGCAGTGCAGAGTCATCGCCTTGCTCGTAGTAACGCTTAGTCAGTGTCACGATACGTTTACCAGCATTGATGAACAGCTGCTCACGATCAGCGTGGGTTGCAAGCATTGAACCGTTACCTGGTTGAGACAAGCCTAACGCCTCGGTTAAACAGTTCATTGAGTTTGCCGTGAACATACCAGAACAAGAACCACAAGTTGGGCACGCAGAGCGTTCTACTTGTTCGCTTTGCTCATCTGAGATTTCAGGATCGGCGCCTTGAATCATGGCATCGACAAGGTCAAGCTTGATGATTTGGTCTGAAAGTTTGGTTTTACCCGCTTCCATTGGGCCGCCTGAAACAAAAATAACAGGGATGTTAAGACGCATTGCGGCCATCATCATTCCTGGAGTGATTTTGTCACAGTTTGAGATACAGACCATGGCGTCAGCACAGTGTGCGTTCACCATGTACTCGACTGAGTCGGCGATAAGCTCACGTGAAGGCAGTGAGTAAAGCATGCCGCCGTGGCCCATTGCGATACCATCATCAACCGCGATGGTATTGAATTCTTTTGCGATGCCGCCTGCTTTTTCAATCTCACCCGCCACCAATTGACCCATATCTTTAAGGTGAACGTGGCCAGGGACGAACTGCGTGAATGAGTTTACAACGGCGATGATTGGCTTACCGAAATCTTCATCTTTTACGCCAGTTGCTCGCCATAGTGCACGTGCACCTGCCATGTTACGGCCATGGGTGGTGGTTGCGCTGCGGTATTTGTTTTTTAGTACGGTAGACATGTGAATTTCCTTTTCAATTATTTCGCAGACGCTGCACTGTTTTGAGGTTTGTTCTCTGGGTAGACGTAATCGAGCCAGCCCCATTTATCTTCGGTAGTACCGTTAAATAGACCAAAGTAATCAGCTTGCAGCACTTTGGTGATTGGGCCGCGTTTGCCTGTGCCCACTTCGATTTTATCAACGGTACGGACAGGAACGATTTCAGCTGCGGTTCCGGTCATGAAGACTTCATCAGCAAGATACAGGGCTTCACGAGCAATATTTTCTTCGCGCACTTCATAGCCACGCTCTTTCGCAAGGGTCATGATGGTGTCGCGAGTAATACCTGGAAGAATGGCGCTGGTTGCGGGTGGCGTAGAGAGAATGCCGTTGCGAACAACAAAGATATTCTCACCAGCCCCTTCTGATAAGTAACCATCCACACTTAGAGCGATACCTTCATCGTAACCGTTACGACGCGCTTCACCACCAACGAGTAGCGAAGATAGGTAGTTACCACCTGCTTTAGCGGCGGTAGGGATTGTGTTTGGTGCTGCGCGGTTCCAGCTTGAGATCATCGCATCAACGCCATTTTCTAGCGCTTCTTCGCCAAGGTATGAACCCCAAGGGAACGCCGCAATGATAAGCTCCATTTTTGAGTCTTCTGGAGGACATACGCCCAGACCTACATTGCCGACAAAACCAAGTGGACGAATGTAAGCCGATTCTAGTTTGTTTTGGCGCAGTGTTTCGCGTGTCGCTTCCATGATCTCTTCCTCTGTATAAGGAATTGGGAATCGATAGATTTTAGCTGAATCTTTTAGGCGCTTTGCGTGCTCTGGGTGACGGAAAATGACTGGACCATTTGGTGTGTTGTAGCAACGTACGCCTTCAAAAACAGAAGTGCCGTAGTGCATCGCATGAGTAAGGACATGAACATTCGCGTCTGCCCATGGAACCATTTCACCATTAAACCAAATGTAGTCTGCAGTTTTAGCTGTCATTGTTGCCTTCCTTATGCACGAATCTTTTGTTGTAAGTTGTTGTTTGGTAGTTCGTTATTGTCAATGACTGTGACATCAATCGTTCGAACGTCCCATAATTTTTCAATTTGATTAGTCAAAAAAGAGATTGGGCGATCACTGTCAACAATGATCTCTACGCTCGCAATTTTGCTTTCATGATTTTGAGTTCCCGCTACCTGTTTTACCACAAAGCCACGGTGACGTACGACTCTTAGTACACGTTCAAGTAATACAGGTTTGTCGTCCGCTTTGATGTCTAATAAATATCTTTCCATTGCTGTGTGCTCCCTAGGTGTTCTCTAGCATTTCGCTGTTCGACGCACCAGGTGGAACTAGCGGCCATACATTTTCTTCTTCATCGATAAGAACATGAAGTAGGTACGCTGTTTTGCTTTCTAGCATCTCTTTTAGCGCAGGCTCAACTTCTTCTTTCTTAGTGATGGTTTTTCCAGGGATATCGAACGCTTTTGCAAGCATGACGAAGTCTGGGTTGTCATCCAAAATCGTTTCACTGTGGCGACCATCAAAGAATAGCGACTGCCATTGGCGAACCATGCCTAGACGTTGGTTATTCAACAGCACCATCTTTACTGGGATCTGGCGACGCTTAAGCGTACCGAGCTCTTGCACGTTCATCATGAATGAACCGTCACCAGAAATAAGGATAGACTGGTCGTCAGGGCGGCCTACTGAAGCGCCCATTGCAGCAGGAAGCCCGAAGCCCATCGTGCCTAGGCCTGCAGAGGTAATGAAGTTTTGTGGAGAGCGAGGCTGAATATGTTGAGCCGCCCACATTTGGTGCTGACCCACATCGGTCGAGATGATGCTGTTTTCTGGCATCATTTCAGACAGTTGCTTTAACAGCAGTGGAGCAAAAATTAGGTCACCTGGGTGATCATAGCGCCACTTGAACCCTTTACGTAGGCTTTCGCTGTGTTGAACCCAAGGGTTGATGTCTTGAGTTAGCTCTAGTTGAGGCAGGATAACGTTGATGTCACCACGCAGAGAAGCATTGGCAGTGCGCAGTTTGCTGAATTCAGCCGCATCAATATCAAGGTGGATCACTTTCGCGTGAGGGGCAAAGGTATCGAGCTTGCCTGTCACTCGGTCATCAAATCGAGCACCAACAACGAATAATAGGTCACATTCTTGTACCACAAGGTTCGCGGCTTTTGTGCCGTGCATGCCCAGCATACCTAGGTAGTGTGGGTCGTGACGTTCTACAGAACCTAAACCTTTTAGTGTGCTCACCGACGGCATTGGGTTGATGCGTAAGAATTCACGAACACTTTCTGTTGCATGCGCAAGCTGTACGCCGCCACCCACATAAAGAACAGGTCTTGTACTTTGTGATAGAACCTCTTGCGCCTTCGCAATGGCATCCGTGCTCGCAACAGGAATTGCTGGTGGTGTAAATGGAGGAAGAACAGAGACAGGCGCCTGTGCCAGTTGAACGTCTTTGGCGATATCAACGATTACTGGGCCTGGGCGGCCAGTCTTCGCGACTTCAAAGGCTTCAGCCAGTGTTGGTGCAAGATCGTTGATGTCTGTCACTAGGTAGCTGTGCTTAGTACAGGACAAGGACATACCGATCACATCCATCTCTTGGAAGGCATCTGTACCGATATGAGAACTTGCTACCTGACCCGTAATAGCCACCATTGGGATTGAATCAAGGAAAGCATCAGCAAGGCCAGTGACAAGGTTAGTGGCCCCAGGGCCCGACGTTGCCATACAAACCGCAACATCTTGGGTAGCTCGCGCCATCCCGATTGCAGCCATGGCTGCACCTTGTTCGTGTCGGCAGAGAATGTGCTCAACACCACCATCGTATAAGGCATCGTAGATTGGCATGATCGCGCCACCTGGATAACCAAATACCGTTTTGATTCCTTGCTGGGTTAAAGCAGAAACGACTAATTCAGCACCTGTCATTACATGCCTCCCTTTTTGTATTCATTCTTGCACATCATGTGCGCTCCCATTCTTCCTGTCATATCTGATTGCTTAGTTTTGTTTTATTTAAGCTAGGTCAATCAGGATGAGCTTCAGTCTAATTAGTTGTAAAAAAACCCCCGGACTTTTCAGTGCGGGGGTTTTTAAAATCTTGTGGTTATCTACTGCCCACTAGCCCCCGCGTGGTGTCAATAATGACCACGATAATCAGGAGTACCAGAGTGTTGATGCGGGCTTTGAAGTTCATCTTGCTTCTTTTTGTCGTAAATTCTATTAAATATTGAACGATTTCGTTTCAGGACCTAGTGGTAACATACATTTCCGTTAAATGACAAGCAAAAACTCATTCTTTTTTCACATTCCATCAGCATACTGGCACGTTATATAACATCCTTACTCAATAAATAGCCATCCAATAATGGTTGTGAATAGTTGAAATCAGGGAAGATAAAATGAGCTTAGCCATTGTTAATAGTCGTGCAAGTGTTGGAGTAGAAGCGCCCGAGGTCACGGTGGAGGTTCATATCAGTAATGGTCTACCGGGGTTTAGTTTGGTGGGCTTACCTGAAACCACCGTCAAAGAAGCAAAAGACCGAGTTCGAAGCGCGATCATTAACTCGCGTTTCGAATTTCCTGCCAAACGCATAACCGTCAACCTCGCACCTGCGGATCTGCCCAAAGAGGGAGGGCGGTTTGATTTACCGATTGCCTTGGGAATACTTGCCGCTTCCGAACAGATCCCTGCCGACAAGTTAAAACAGCGTGAGTTTGTTGGTGAGCTGGCGTTGTCTGGTGAGCTGCGGATGGTTAAAGGGGTTCTCCCCGCGGCGTTAGCGGCAATGAAATCACAGCGCTGCCTAATTGTTCCCCATAGTAATGGTGATCAGGCTGCTCTCGTTGGGAAGGACACGCATAAGTCAGCGCAAAGCTTATTGGAGGTTTGCGCGGAGCTGTGTGGGCAGCAAACATTGGCGCTGTTTCAAACTAAGGCCAAATTTAGTGAGAAGGCGTTATCAAGAGACTTGCAAGATATCATCGGTCAGCAGCAGGGAAAGCGGGCTTTGGAAATTGCCGCTGCGGGAAACCATAACCTACTTTTTCTTGGGCCACCGGGTACGGGCAAAACCATGCTTGCCTCTCGCCTGTGTGACTTATTGCCCGAGATGACCGAAACAGAAGCAATGGAAACCGCCTCTGTTGCGTCGCTCACGCAGCAGGAAATTAATGAACACAATTGGAAGCAGCGCCCTTTTCGATCCCCTCATCATTCAAGTTCAATGGCGGCGTTGGTGGGAGGTGGGTCTATTCCTCGTCCTGGGGAGATATCATTGGCCCACAACGGACTATTGTTCTTAGATGAAATGCCTGAATTTGAACGTAAAGTATTGGATTCATTGAGAGAGCCCTTAGAGTCTGGCGAGATTATTATTTCACGGGCTCAAGGGAAAACGCGTTTTCCGGCTCGATTTCAGTTGGTGGGCGCGTTGAATCCAAGCCCAACAGGCTATTACGAGGGAAGCCATACGCGCACCAACCCGCAAATCATTCTGCGTTATTTGAATCGCCTTTCAGGACCGCTGCTGGACCGCTTTGATATGTCGATAGAAATCCCTGTATTGCCGAAAGGTGTGTTGGCCGAAGGCGGTGACAGAGGTGAACCAACGACTGTCGTTAAGCAGCGCGTGGAGGTGGCGAGAAATCGTATGCTACAAAGAAGTGGGGCCGTGAATGCGTTGTTAGGTAGTCGTGAAGTCGAGCGGTATTGTCCGTTAGAAAAGGTCGATGCTCAATTTTTGGAGACGGCGCTGCACCGATTAGGGCTCTCCATTCGCGCTTATCACCGTATCATTAAAGTGGCGCGAACCATTGCCGATTTGGAAGGGGCCGATCAGATAGCCAAGCCCCATTTAGCTGAGGCACTAGGCTATCGAGCCATGGACCGATTGTTAAAGCAGCTAACGCTACAAGCGGTGTAGCGTTAATTAACCTCGGGTTAGAACTGGTAATTGACACCCAGTGATACGATTGTTTGTGATTCGTCGTAAAAGTCGATGTTGGCATCGGTACTGTCGTAGCCTAGGAAGGAGATTAGCGACCAATTCTTGTATCCCAAGAAGTCGACGTATTCATAGGCGGCAAACAATGAAAGCCCATTGTCCGAGCGAGTCTGCCCGCTGAATAGTGGGTTAGCCGATTGGTAGTCAGTTTGTGAGTAAGAGGCGGTTAAGGCAATTTGGTGCGCACCAAGAAACTGAAACACGCTAAGTTCACCACGGTATCGTTCAAAGCTATTTACTGTGCCTTCCGCTTCCTGCTTCGTATACGAGATAGCTGGCGCCAACATGGTTGCTCGGCTTAATGGCACGCGTACCTGCCCTTTTACAAAGTAGGTTTCAGCGTCACGATCGAGGTTGGTATTCTCCCAGCTGTCTTGCTCTACTTCCTTATCACCATAAGCCATATCAAGAGAAAATAGGCTGCCGGCAATGTTAGAAAGCTTTAAGCGATAGGCATTACCATCCACATCCGTTTCTTGTCGAGCGGTGGTGGTGTTGTAGGGATTCTGCCAAACGCTTCCTGCCATGACGGTAGGTAAAAATGCAATATCTATAGTGGTTTTTGAGGGCAGTTGATACTTGTAACCCAGTTGAAGTGCGAGTGTGCCAACGGCGATATCATCACGAGTGGTACCAAAGTAGACCTGCTGATTAGACTGGCCAAAGGTGTAAGCAATATTGCCGAGCGGAGCCACAATAAAGGAGTCGGTGCTGGTGGCTGCCTGATCTAGGCTAGTCAGTGTGGCATCGGCATCGGTACTTAGGTGAGACTCTTGAGTGACGTAGACGCTATTAAGTGAGATTTCACCGCTAAAGCCGTTGCCTGCTCCTAGCTTTGCGTAACAAGAAGTTGATGAGAGTAGAGCGATGAGTAACGTATAGCGAGCTTTCATAAGGTTCTCCATTACCTTAATTGTGAACCATTACTATACGGTATGAATTATTGAAAAATAAGATCATTTTTAAGAAAAAGGAGCGCTTAGCGCTCCTTTTTAGTGATTAAATCGTTTTGTCGAACAATCCGTTTTCTTTGCTTACTTCGTGAGAAGGTAGTTCACCAGTGCAAAATAATCGGTCGTGGTTCTGATTGATTGCGACTGCACGAGGTAACGATTATTGACAACAACCGCAGGAACACCCGTTAGACCACTGTCTTGGAAAGATTTGTCAAAGCGTCGCACCATAGAGTCGACAGCAAAACCATTGTAATGCGCGTCATACTTCTTAGCATCGACACCTTCATCAACAAAGATTTGCTTCAGCTCAGCTTCATTTCTTGGTGGTTTGCTCATGGTGTGAATGCGGTTAAACAACACTGGAACCATTTTATCTTCAACTTTTAAGGTCACCATAGCCGCATAAGCTTTGCTCACTGGCATCCCCATTGAGCCACCCATGAAAGAAACATGGCTCTTCTTTAATTTCACGCCTTCAGGTAGTTGCTCTTTAAGCTGCTCGATGACAGGCTCAAGTTCATTACAGTGTGGGCAGTAGAAAGAGAAAAACTCCGTGACTACTGGCTTTTTTGATGGCTCTAAGTCTAGCACTTTGTAGTGCGTTCCTTCTTCAAACTGCGCCGCGTGTGCAGTAAGGCTTAGCATCAGTGTCGCGACAAGTGCAAACAGCTTCTTCATTGATTTCTCCATAATTCTAATTATAAGGCGAGTGCCTGTTACCATTGTGGTGTGAGTGACAACGAAGGCTCACTCAATGCCGCAATTTGTTCTTTAAAACCTAAGACCTGGCTTTCCCAGTATTTTGGATCATTAAACCAAGGAAAAGCGATAGGAAAAGCAGGATCTTGCCATCTTTTTGCCAACCAAGCCATATAGTAGACCATTCGTAGACCTCGTAAAGGCTCAATAAGTTTCAACTGAGCATGATCAAAATCGCAAAACTCTTGGTAGGCTTCCAAAATGATATCGAGTTGTACAAGTTTGTCGGATCGTTCGCCGTTGAGGAGCATCCAGAAATCTTGAATCGCAGGGCCATTTCTAGAGTCATCAAGATCAACAAACATAGGCCCATCACGCCATAAAATATTCCCAGGATGGCAATCGCCATGCAGTCGAATGATCTCTGTGCTTGGTTGCCAGTGTTGCTCCAGCCTAGAGATAAGCAAATCAAGGTCACTGAAAAAGGCATTCTCTAGGTGCATAGGAATGAATGTTGAGTTCTCTAACAGTTTTTTAGGTTGGTGGAGGTACTCATCCAAACCAATGGTGGGACGATGAGCGAAAGGTCTACTTTTTCCCACCTGGTGAATGCGCCCCAGAAAGCGTCCGACGCCTTCCAGTTGATCGAAATTGTCGACCTCAAACTGTCGCCCCCCAACACTTACAAAAAGAGCAAACAGGTAACCTTGATAATGATGCAGTGTTTGGCCGTTGATTCGGCAAGGTGGCGCGACGGGCACCTCGGCATCATGCAGCTCAAGGGTGAAATCATGTTCTTCTTGAATCTGCAATTCACTCCATCGTTCTGGTCGATAAAACTTCACCACGTAGCGCTGGCGTTCTTCGTCAGTAAATTGGTAAACCCTATTTTCATAGCTATTGAGCGGCAGAAAGCCAGACTCGGCACGAATCCCGATGCTTTCGAGTGCGTACCACATGAAGTCTGGGGTGAGGGCATTAAAGTTAAAGGCTTGTTCGGTCATAAACTAAAAAGGCTCATTACTGAGCCTTTTCCATATTAATTGTTGAGATTACACAGACTAGAGCTCGCCAATAAATCGACTTTCTATTTGTATGCTGAAGTCATCACTGTCTGACAGTATAAACTGAATTGTCGTCACAGAGCTGTCTAAGTTGTCAGGATTGATCCCTAAGCTCATTGGTAAGCTCAGCACTTCACCCGGTTGAACCTGAATGGTTTGTCGACCGTACCAACTGACATCACTCAATCCCGAGACATCCAAATCATAGCGTTGGACTTGTTGAGTCTTATTGATGATTTTTAAGGTATAGGTATTTTCTATTTCACCCGCGTTGTTTTCTCTAAACAGCTGGTTTCTATCTCGGATGACACTTAATCCGGCTGGCTCCACGCTGGCGATTTGAGCAAAGAACAAGCCAATCATGACGACAAAGATTAACCCATAACCAATCAACTTTGGTCGCATGATATCGGTTTTGTGTCCTTCAAGTCGGTGCTCTGTGGTGTAACTAATGAGCCCCGTTTTGTATTTCATGCGCTCCATGGTTTTGTTACACGCATCAATACATGCTCCACAGTTAATGCACTCGTACTGCAGGCCGTCACGAATATCGATACCGGTAGGACAAACCTGAACACAGAGGTCACAATCAATACAGTCACCTAATCCAAGGTCTGTAGGATTGGCTTTGCGTGAGCGTGGGCCTCGGTCTTCGCCGCGTTTTGCGTCGTAGCCAACAATGAAGGTGTCTTTATCAAACATCGCCGATTGAAAACGAGCGTATGGGCACATATGTAAACACACGATAGAGCGCATCCAGCCCGCGTTTGCATACGTACAAGCGGCAAAAAATATTACCCAAAATACTGGCCAGAAGGTGCCACTAAAGGTAAAGAAATCAACGATTAATTCTTTGATTGGAATGAAATAGCCGACAAAGGTAAAGCCTGTGGCAAGTGCTATTGCAATCCACGCACAGTGTTTAAGCGCCTTTCTTAGCAATATTTTGGCGGTGGGCTTGCCTGAATCTTGTTTGCGCCTTTTATTGGCACTGCCTTCCAGTTTCTCCTCAAACCAAATGTACATAAACGTCCAAACGGTTTGCGGGCAAAGGTAGCCACACCAGACTCGGCCTAAAAAGGTCGTGAGAAAGAAGAGCCCGAATGCTGCAATCATAAACAGCAGCGCCAGAAGAGTTAAATCTTGTGGGTAAAGCGTGGTGCCAAAGAAGTTGAATTGTTGGCTGGCAATGTCCAAAAGAATCGCTTGGCGTTCGCCATAGGGGATCCATGGAATGACTGAAAATAGCAGCAGCAAAAACCAGCCGCCATAGCGACGTAATTTCTGAAACGCCCCTTTACTTTCACGAACATAAATACGATTGCTGGGGTTAAACCTGTCCTTATTCCCTTTGTGGGTCTTGGGGTTATAAGTTTTGGGCGTCACATCCTTAATATCGATCTTATCCTGACTCATTAAGTCATCCTTTTTGGGCTATTAGGTGTGAATTCTGGTGTTCACACTCTGTCGACACTGCCATTTATTTGAGGGATGTAGATCCGCAATACATTGAATCATCACCACCGCAATTTTTATTAGGGCGTTATTATATAGTGTATAGCTAATTTAATTGTTTAACATTAGCCACAGTTCATAACAAAAAATGTATAACAGATGAAAAGCTCGAGCCAAAAAGTAAAAAAGCGACCACAATGGGTCGCTTTTCTGAAAGGTGTTTGTGGCTACTTTACGATGCCACGAGCACGTAAAATAGCGGTTTTGAAATCTTCTTCCTGATCTTTTTTAAGCCCAGGAATCATTTCTGTTTTTTCGCTGTTACGCATCTTCAGGTGGTAGATGAGCACATCGTCAGTCAGGTCTTCAAGCTTGCCCTCATAACCGGCTTCTTGAGAGAGCTTAATGATGAACTGTAACAGATTCATCTCTTGAGCTTTTTGCCACTCAGGCTCGAGTAATTCGAGTAACTCTTCAATTCTATGACACTTCACTTTATTTTCTCATTGCTATAATTATATGTGAGCAATTTACCAAATAAGCGTTTTAATACCTAGTTTTTATGGGGTTTAGATATAAAAAAGCGCAGTCAGGCTGCGCTTTTTATTAAGCCGCTTTAACTTCATTGGTAGGAGCTGACACTGTGCGAGCTGTCTTTTCCGCCAACGTCATAGCGGGTGCTGCTGGTTTTGCTGTCGGTGCAGTAGCAAAGCCACTACGACGACGAGACGCACTACGGTTTGAGTGCGCAAACCTGACGGGTGTTGGGCGCATTTATTTACCTAACGGTCAGGCACATCCATTGCCAATCTAATGGCCTAAATCGCTATGAGTTGAGCTTCAATTGCTTGAAGTGTGGCTCTTCTGGCTCTCGCCAATCCAAATAACGATTCAGGAGTGTTGATATGCAAGCATATCGAAACTAGGTTAGCACCAACCCATTCATTGGTCGATATATAATCAATGGATCTGGCGGTTTTATAGAGAAATATTGTGATCAAAAAGAGATCGCATTGGTTTATTTTCGACGATGAGTGCGTGCATAGGGAAATTGATACTTACTCGATTGAGTTGAGACGAGTTTCATGGTTACTATGAAGGCTCATCAAGGAGGTGTGTATGTCGTTTTTTAAGAAAACCCTCGCAAGTTTTGGTATCGGCTCAGCAAAGGTTGATTCGGTTTTACAGCAAGAAGTGCTTTACCCTGGAGAAGGGGTGAACGTCACTATCCACGTTTATGGTGGGTCTAGTGAACAAGAGATCGATAATATTGAGCTGAAGCTCTGTTGTCGCTATGTCGATGAAGTACCGGTTGATAAAGGTGAGAATAGTGATGGCCAACGAACTCGCCGCGTTCATCAAACCTACACGCTTGCAAGCTGGACTCTTCCTTACGCCTTTACGATAAAACCGGGAGAAGAGCGCGACTTTAAGGTCGAGTTGGATGTGCCATTAAATACCCCCGTCACGATTGGTGATGCGAAGGTTTGGCTTGAAACCGGATTGGATATTTCAATGGCGATCGATCCAACGGATAAAGATGTGCTCACTGTGCGCCCCGATCCGATCATGGATAGTATTTTTACCGTCTTGGAAGAGCAAGGGCTGAGAATTCGGCAGGTAGAATGCGAAGCAGTAAAAGGCTTTGAGTTACCATTTGTTCAAGAGTTTGAGTTTGTTCCGACAACGGGGCCTTATCATGGCCGCTGGCGTGAGCTGGAAATCGTCGCGCATCATACTGAAACCGAGATTAAGCTTTGGTTTGAAGTAGACAGAAACCGCGAAGGGGCAAAGGGAATGCTAGCAAGTCTGCTTGGTGTTGGTCAGCTTAAGCGTGAACTTGTCATCTCAAAGGAAACCAGCCCTGAAGTCGCGGGCCAGCAGGTTTTAGAGTATCTAGATAATAGCTGCTAGCGATGGGAATAACATTTAAGCTTACAAGTGTAAGCTTAAATGTGCGATACTGCCGATCCTTAAACAATATGAACTGGGTTGGTGGTACGTGACTGTGTCGGTTAGCTGTGAATACTCCTCTCGTGAAGAGCTGGCAAACTCACTGAGCCATGGGCTTGGTGTTGTATTTGGTATCGTTGGCTTGGTGCTTCTGATGCACAAGGCGATTGTGGCTCAGGCCGATGTCCTAACACTGGTCAGTATGGGGCTGTATGGCTCCAGTATTATCCTCTTATTTCTGGCTTCTACTCTTTACCATTCCATTGCTGCACCCAAAGCCAAGCGGTGGTTAAAAACCTTTGACCACTGCGCTATTTACCTTCTTATCGCGGGCAGTTACACACCCTATTTACTGGTGAGTCTGAGGACACCACTCGCGGTCGGTCTAATGATTGTTATCTGGCTTATCGCGTTGATTGGGGTTGTGATGAAGCTGTTTTTTGTCTATCGCTTTGAGAAAGCGTCATTAATTACCTACCTTGCGATGGGGTGGCTCTCATTGGTGGTGATTTATCAATTGGCGTTAAATATTGAGATGGGTGGGCTGATATTGTTAGCCGCTGGTGGAATAGTGTATTCACTTGGTGTGGTCTTCTACGTCGTGAAACGCATTCCGTACAACCACGCAATTTGGCATCTGTTTGTATTGGGCGGGTGTGTTTGCCATTTTCTGTCCATTTACCTCTATGTCACGCCTGTCTCGGCATAACGTAGCGACATTATTTGGCCCTATCGACGCCAAAATGCAGGAAAGAACAGAACCAGCAAGGTTAGGATCTCGAGCCTTCCCATGAGCATGCCAAAGCTCAGCAGCCATTTAGCTGCATCAGGCAGTGGCGCAAAGTTTCCTGTTGGCCCTATGACAGAGCCCATACCGGGGCCAACGTTTGCAACAGCGGTGATCGACCCTGATATGCTGGTGATTGGGTCAAGCCCCATGGCGCTTAATCCGCCCGCGATAAAGATAATGGTAATGAAAAACATCAGGCCAAAAGCGACGACAGAACGTACGATGTCATCACTGACAGGGCGCTGGTTATAGCGTTGAACAAACACACCAGAAGGATGTATCAACTTCATCATTTGCTTGTTGAGCAAAGTAAGGGCTATTTGAAAGCGAAACACCTTAATCCCTCCAGACGTCGAACCAGAACATGCGCCTGCCATCATTAAAAAGGCAAAAAGGGTTGTAGGAAGCGCTCCCCATGCGGTGAAGTCTTCTAAACCAAACCCCGTTGTTGTCACTACCGATACGATATTAAACATGGCGACGCGCAATGCGTCTAAGCTTGAGTACCCATCTCGAACCACGAGCCAAAGGGCTATGACCAGGCTTGAAGCGATAAATAAATAGGTAAAGCCCCTGACTTGCGCATCATTGATGAGGGCTTTGGGTTCTCGTTTTTTGAGCGCGGTAACAAAGAGCAGAAATGGCAGTCCGCCCAAGAACATAAAGAGTGTCGCAACCCAGTGAGAGCCGTTGGAAAAGCTGTTCATGGAGCCATCGGAGGTTGAATAGCCACCGGTAGAGAGTGTGGTAAAGGCATGATTAATGGCATCAAAAAGAGACATGCCCGTTAACAGGAAGCCGATTAGGCACAGCAAGGTAAGCGTGAGATACACGATAACGATATTCTTCGCTACCGTTTTTGCGCGTGGGCTGCTTTTATCTGACCAGTCTGAAGATTCTGTCTGGAACAGCTTCATTCCGCCGACATTGAGCATGGGCAATACCGCAACCGCCATCACAATGAATCCAACTCCACCGAGCCATTGCAGTATTGAACGCCACAATAAAATGCTGGGAGCCATGGCGTCTAATCCACTGAGTACGGTTGAGCCCGTGGTGGTAATCCCCGACATCGTTTCAAAGTAGGCGTCCGTGAAGCTAATGTGGTTGATAAAAACAAAGGGCAAGGCAGCAAAGGCGCTGGCGATAGTCCAAACCAAGCTCGTGATTAAGAACATATCTCGAACGTTTAACTTAAACTTTGCCGTTCGCCCTAGGGTTAGGCACAAGAAAGCGACGGTATGGGTAATGAGAACGGATTTGCCAAACTCAATAAAACCACCAGAGCCGGTGAAGAAAGCCACGAGAGTGGGGATGTACATAAATAGGGCTAACTTCGATAAAAGCAGCCCTATAACAAATAAAATGGGACGTAGGTTTACCATAAGATGATGCTCCTACTCGCCAATGAAGTTATAAGAAGAACGCACTAGGTTGGAAGAGCGCTTCTACGTCTGGTACGTATTTTTTATCCACCAAGAACATAACAACGTGGTCATCTTGTTCAATAATGGTTCGGTCGTGGGCAATTAATACCTCATCGCCTCGAACGATCGCACCAATAGTCGTGCCAGGTGGTAAGCGGATATCTCCAATGGCACGACCCACGACTTTAGATGTGGTTTCATCACCATGGGCAACAGCTTCGATCGCTTCTGCAGCGCCACGGCGCAGTGAGGACACGTTAACAATATCGGCACGACGAACGTGGGTTAAGAGTGCCGATATGGTCGCTTGTTGTGGAGAGATTGCGACGTCAATGACACTGCCTTGAACCAAGTCGACGTAAGCACTGCGTTGGATGAGTACCATCGCCTTTTTCGCACCCATTCGCTTAGCCAGCATGGCGGACATGATGTTGGTTTCATCTTCGTTGGTGAGTGCAATGAACACGTCAACCTGGTCGATATTCTCTTCGGTGAGAAGCTCTTGGTCAGCGGCGTCACCACAGAAGACGATGGTGTTTTCGAGATCTTCAGAGAGTTTCTCGGCGCGCTTATAGCTGCGTTCAATGAGTTTCACGCTGTAGCTTTGTTCAAGACGTTTTGCTAGACCTGAACCGATGTTACCACCCCCGACAATCATGATGCGTCGATACGGCTTTTCAAGTCGTTGTAGTTCACTCATCACAGAGCGAATGTGGTTACTTGCGGCAACAAAGAAGACTTCATCATCGGCTTCAATGATGGTGGTACCTTGAGGTCGAATGGCTCGTCCTTGGCGGAAAATAGCGGCGACTCGAGTATCGATATGAGGCATGTGATCTCGAAGTGCAGATAGGGCATTCCCCACCAGTGGACCGCCGTAGTACGCCTTGACCGCCACTAGGCTGACTTTTTGGTCGGCAAAACTGACCACTTGAAGCGCGCCAGGGTATTGAATCAAGCGTTCAATATAGCTCGTCACCAACTCTTCTGGTGCAATAAGGTGATCAACAGGCACCGCACCTGATTTAAATAAGGCTTCTTTTTCAATGAGGTATTCTGGAGAACGAATACGGGCAACGCGGTTGGGTGTATTAAATAGCGTGAATGCAACCTGACACGCGGCCATGTTGGTTTCATCCATGTTGGTGACGGCAACCAACATATCGGCATCTTGTGCGCCTGCTTCCCTTAGTACATCTGGGTGACTAGCGTAGCCGTTTACAACCCTCAAATCATACTTGTCTTGCAGCTCACGGAGGCGATCGTTGTTCTTATCAACAATGGTGATGTCGTTGTTTTCACCGACAAGGTTCTCTGCCAGTGTTCCGCCTACCTGACCTGCGCCAAGAATGATGATTTTCATGCCGTTTCTCTTTGATTACTACTCTTAATCGTAGAATAAAAGCACGCGATTGTGCTTTTATTCCATGACGTTAGCGGATGTTTACGCGTTAGACTTCTTTAGTACTGCATAGTAGAAGCCGTCCATATCTTCTTCGCCAGGAAGGATTTGACGTCCAGGTGCCGAAGGTTCTGAGCCCAAGAGTTCTACATTACTGGTGCGCTCTAAAAAGGCGCTCACTTGTAGGCTGTTCTCTTTTGGGTGTACCGAACAGGTTGCGTACACCATAGTGCCACCTGGTTTTAGTTGCTTCCACATGGCGTCCATGATCTCGCTTTGAAGCTCAGCGAGTGCATCGATGTCGGTTGCTCGACGCAGCCATTTGATGTCTGGGTGACGACGAATAACGCCGGTTGCAGAACAAGGCGCATCTAGCAAAATACGATCAAATTGCTCACCTTGCCACCATTCTTCTGGGTAACGTGCGTCACCGCAAATAACGTCAGCTTTGAGCTGAAGACGGTCCAGGTTATCGTAAACGCGATCCAATCTTTTCACGTCTGCATCAATGGCCACGACTTCAGTTTCGTTCGTATGCTCAAGGATATGGGCTGTTTTACCACCAGGCGCTGCACAACAGTCAAGAATCAACTCGCCTTCTTTAGGCGTTAGGTAATCAACAGAAAGCTGCGCGGCGGCATCTTGTACTGATACCCAACCTTTTTCAAACCCGGGTAATTTCATCACGTCACATGGACTGGCTAACTTTATCGCATCGGCCGCTTCTGGGTGAAGAGTGAATTCAATGTCTTCATTTTTGAGGAGTTCAATGTACTCGTCTCGCGTGTGGTGGTGTCGATTAACACGCAGCCACATTGGTGCCTTGCTGTTATTGGCTTCAACAATTTCTTGCCACTGATCTGGGTAGCTCTCTTGAAGCATTTTTAAAATCCAGCTTGGGTGGCTGTATTTTCCAGCGTTATGACTGACTGAAATCGCATCCAGCTCTTCTTGATTGCGAAGGTAGTTTCGCAGTACGGCATTGATTAAACCACTTAGGCTTGGGCCTCGAAGGGTATTGGTGCCTTCTACGGTTTCCCCAACGGCAGCGTGCGAAGGGATACGCATGAAGCCAAGCTGATAAATGCCCACTAAGATAAGGTGGTGGAAAACGCGTTTTTTACCTTTGAGAGGGTTCTCCATTAACTCGTTCGCAATGGTTTCTAAACGAGGTAGGTAACGCAGCGCGCCATAACAGATCTCTTGCAATAGCGCATGGTCACGTGGACGGATGGTTTTTTGCGCTGCAGGGAGTGCGTGAGAGAGAGAGTGGCCTTTGTCGACAACTTGGAAAAGTACGTTAGCCGCGGCTGCGCGAACATTCATGGGAATACCTTAAAGTTAATGGAGGCATCTCCGCCTCCTAAAATGTACTGACTTAATCTGTAGTTCAGGATGTGGTTCTTTCTGTATTACTTCAATCGCTACTGAGTGCGATGTTGGTCTTGGGTTAGCTTAATACTGAGCCAACCTCAAACCAACTAGCGCGAGCGTTAAGAATGTCTTGTACTGACATTGCTTTCTTGCCGGGTACTTGAAGCTTCTCTAGCACTAGAACACCATTGCCCGTCGCAATGTAAATGCCCGTTTTGTCGGCTTTAATGATTGTGCCAGCGGCTTTATCACTAGTCTGTTCATCGACACGGCTCTGCCATACTTTGATGCTGTTTTCTGCTGCTTCAAAATGACTCATTGGCCATGGATTAAACGCACGTACGCAGCGCTCAATATGAGCAGCATCGTCATTCCAGTCAATGCGCGCTTCCTCTTTACTGAGTTTCTTCGCATAGTTTGCTAACTCATCATCTTGTTTTTCTGCAACGGCACTGCCATTTGCGATATCAACAAGGCAATCGACCAGGGCTTTAGGGCCGAGCTCGGCAAGCTTTCCGTACATAGAGGCACTGGTATCGGTCGCTTCAATGGGTAGAGTCGCAACCTTAAGCATGTCACCGGTGTCTAGACCAATATCCATCTGCATGATGGTGACGCCTGTTTCTTCATCGCCAGCCCAAATAGAACGCTGAATTGGTGCAGCACCGCGCCATCGAGGAAGAATTGAACCATGGACGTTAATACACCCTAATTTAGGCGTATCAAGAACGGCTTGAGGTAGAAGTAGACCATACGCGACGACAATCATTAGATCGGCATTGAGGTCTGCAAGCTGCTGCTTTGCTTCGTCTGACTTGAAGTTCTCTGGCTGGTAGACCGGAATATCGTGTTCTAAGGCGATATTTTTCACTGGACTTGCAGTGAGCTTCTTACCGCGACCGGCAGGGCGATCAGGTTGCGTGTAAACCGCGATGACTTCATGCTCCGAAGACAACAACGCCGCCAAGTGAAGGGCGGCGAAGTCCGGAGTACCTGCAAAGACAATTCTTAAAGACTGGCTCAAGGTAGGCTTCCTTTTATAATTTATGGGCGCTAGCAATACAGTAGATCTGGTAAAGCTAGAGGTTACGCTTTATTGGCTTGTTTCTCGTTATAGCGTTTGATCTTAGTGAGCTTATCTTGGATACGCTTACGCTTTAGAGGAGAAAGGTAATCGACGAACAATTTACCCTGTAGGTGGTCAAGTTCGTGCTGTACACAAATAGCCAGTAGGTCATCCGCTTCAAAAGTAAACTCTTCACCATCGCGGTTTAGTGCTTTAACCGACACTTCAGAGGCTCTAGAGACTAAAGCGCGTGCGCCAGGAACGGATAAGCAACCTTCTTCAATGCCATCTTCACCACGTTTTTCTGTGATTTCTGGATTGATCAGAACCATCGGCTCATCGCGGGTTTCAGATATATCGATAACGACGATACGCTGATGGAAATCAACCTGTGTTGCCGCAAGGCCAATACCTTCTTCTTCGTACATGGTTTCAATCATGTCATCGACGAATTTTTGGATCTCTGGTGTTACCTTTTCGACAGGCTTCGCGACGGTGCGTAAGCGGTCATCTGGGAATGTTAATACTTGTAATACAGACATATACACTCGAATTGTTGAACTGTGCCGAATCGGCCTAAACTTGTTGGCTCAATTCTAGACATTTTAGACCCTAAATGACAGCATCCAAGCGTTAATAATCTCAAATTTGATTACAAATAAGACGCAGGGAAACGGGTCATGGCAAGAGTTCATCATTATTTATTTATGTTTTTATTCTCCACATTGATGATGCTTTCAATGTCGGTTTTTGCTAATCAGACTAAATCTCTCACCATCAAAGAGGGCGCACCGAAAACCTATACCGTCGTGAAAGGCGATACATTGTGGGACATTTCGGAACTGTACCTCGACAGTCCATGGTTGTGGCCAAAGTTATGGAAAAATAACCCGGACATAAACAATCCTCACCTTATCTACCCCGGAGACAGGCTGACTCTATATTGGATTAACGGCCAACCGGTTCTCAGTTTGAAGCCCATGGTTAAACTGAGCCCCAAGGTTCGCGTGCTAGAAAAGCAAGCTGTCCCTACCCTAAAAGAGGGCTTGTTTGTCCCTTATTTACAATCTGACCGTTTGATCGATTTGGATACCCTCAACCTCAGTAGCAAGGTACTTGGTGCCAGTAGCGGTAAGCAATATTTAACATCAGACGAATCTCTTTTCATTACGGGTGACAACCATGATGTTCACTGGGGAATTTATCGCGTTGCTCAGGAATACCAGCGTGACGATAAAACCATCGTGGCCTTGAAACGCATTGCCAGTGCGAAGCTAAGAGAATCAGAGATTGACATCACCCGGCTTCAGGTGATCAATCAAGAGCAGGAAATTTGGCTTAATGACATTGCTTTACCGGATGTCTCAATCGATGAGCTTGAGCTCTCAACTACCTTCTATCCTTCGCCGTCTCCAGCCAATAGCCAAGCAAAGATACTCGGTGCGCTTAATGGAAGTCAGTACTCTGTTAAGAATCAGGTTGTGATCATCGATAAAGGGTCTGAAGACGATTTAAGTCAGGGGAGCATGTATTCGTTGTTGCAATCAGGGGTGAGCATTTACAGCAAAAAGGGCCAACACAGTTATGAGGATACAACTGGTCAAGCGACGCTCCAGTTACCAAACACACAAGTTGGCAGCTTAATGGTGATTCGCCCTTATCGCTATTTCAGTCTTGCTCTCATTACGGTCAGTGATGCACCGATCGGCCATGATGCGTTGCTGATGTCACCTGACCACCAAAAGAGCAGTGACATAGAGCTGAGTGAAGACCATCACTCTGGCAGTTAAGGTTAAAGATGTCAGAAAAAGAGCTAGCGGCATGGCTAGCACTGGTCTTCACACCTAAGATTGGCAGTAAGGCAATGGCGCGCCTTATTGCTATCGATACTCCCTTGAACCTCAGGTCACGTAATAACGATGAACTCAGGGCGATTGGGTTCTCCCCATCACAAGTCTCTTTCTTCAAGCAAGGCTCTGATCGCCAAGTGGAAGGGTGCCTGAATTGGCAGCAGGCGTCTGGTCACCACATACTTACCCCGTTACATCGAGATTACCCACCTTTACTCAACGAAGTTTCGCTTCCACCCCCTGCGTTATTTATTAAAGGGGATGTGAGTTGTTTGTCTAAACCACAGATCGCTATGGTTGGCAGTCGCAATGCCAGCTTAGAAGGGCTGAACATTGCAGGCTCATTTGCTCGTCGCTTTGTTGAACATGGGTTGGTGGTCACGAGTGGCTTGGCGCTGGGTGTTGATGGCCATGCTCATAACGGGGCATTAACGGCGGGTGGCCAAACGGTAGCCGTGTTAGGGTCTGGTCTTGAACAAATCTACCCGGCTAGACATAAAAGTCTGGCGAGCCGAGTGATAGAGTCGGGGGCGCTAATCTCTGAATTTGCGCCAAACATCAAACCGAGACCCGCTCATTTTCCACGTCGCAATCGGATTATCAGTGGCTTATCCGTTGGCGTTCTCGTGGTTGAGGCGGCAGAGAAGAGTGGCTCACTCATCACCGCTCGATACGCTGCAGAGCAAGGACGTGATGTGTTTGCTATCCCCGGTTCAATCCATAACAGCAATAGCAGTGGCGGTAACACTTTGATTAAGAACGGAGCTTGTCTTGTTCAAAGCCATCAAGATGTCCTAGATGAAATCGATACCCTGGTAAACTGGTCTATTAATCAAAAGGTCAATACTCAGGCGGAACTATTTGATAAAATAGAGTGCGAAGAAGAATTGCCATTTCCACAACTGTTAGCTAACGTAGGGTTAGAGGCTACGCCAGTTGATATTCTCGCGAGCAGGACCAATATACCTGTTCATGAAGTCATGATGCAGCTCCTAGAGCTTGAGCTTTCAGGGCATGTTATTGCAGTTTCCGGTGGCTATATTCGAAATGGGAGGGGCTAGCTATGATGATGGACATACTGATGTATTTGTTCGAAACCTATATCCATAGTGATGCAGAGTTGCAAGTGGACCAAGATGAGCTTGAAGATGAATTGCTTCGAGCTGGGTTCCATGAAAAAGATATCTATAAAGCCCTTCATTGGTTGGAAGAGTTGGCGGCATTGCAGCAAAGTGATGAACACTCTGCTATCTCAACCAGTGCGGCAACATCAACACGTATTTATACAACCAAAGAGATGCAGAGACTGGACTTAGAAAGTCGTGGTTTCTTGCTTTTCTTAGAGCATATTAACGTTCTCACTACAGAGACGCGTGAAATGGTGATTGATCGTGTCATGGGCTTAGAAACAAACGAATTTGAATTGGATGATTTGAAGTGGATCATTCTTATGGTGCTGTTCAATGTACCAGGGAATGAAAACGCTTATACGCTAATGGAAGAGCTGTTGTACACAACTGAGCAAGGTGTTTTGCACTAAGCTTTTACCTTTCATTTCAGCACTGAAGAGACTAATGAGCAGTAAAATCGATCAAAAGCTATTTTCTGGCCATGAGCATGCGCTTGAACACGAGCCATGCCCTAACTGTGATGGAGAGCTTCAGCTTCGCCACGGGAAGCATGGCCCATTTTTAGGTTGTACCCACTATCCTAGCTGTGATTTTATTCGCCCATTACATCAAAATGATGGCCATATCATAAAGCCACTGGGCGTTGCGTGCCCTGAGTGCGGGAATGAATTGGTATTGCGTCAGGGGCGTTATGGCATGTTTATTGGCTGTAGTGACTACCCTGCGTGCCAACACATTGAGTCTCTTGATGCGCCAGATGAAACACCTCAGCAGCAATTTGCTTGCCCAGATTGTGGACGAGGGCATTTAACTGAACGTAAAACTCGCTTTGGAAAACTCTTTTATGCCTGTGATTGTTACCCTAAGTGCAAGTTTGCAGTCAATCTTCCCCCTGTGAAAGGGCGCTGTGAAGAGTGTGGGTTTCCACTACTCGTGGAGAAAAAGCTGGCAAGTGGCGTGAAAGTTCAGTGTGCCGATCGCAAGTGTCAGCACGTACAATCATAACGGACTCATCTTTACGTTAGGTAATTAAAAGTTGGGTAATAAAAAATGACGCACTTGGCGTCATTTTTTGTTTATCGCTTATTCATGAAATGCTCGATCAGTGTGTCGACTTCGCGATGTCATGAATGGCAGGGTACGCCTCTTTATCGAGAACGTCCGCTAGCGAAGACAGTGTTTGCTGAAGCGCCTCTGACGTAGCCGCACAAACATTGATATGCCCCATCTTTCTGCCGGCACGCTTTTCTTTTCCATACCAATGAACATGACATCCTTCGGTGAATAGCAAGCTTTCTGGCACGCTATCTTGCCCTAAAATGTTGATCATTGCGGTTGGGCGAACAAGCTTAGTGCAGCCTAATGGAAAACCACATACAGCGCGTAGGTGATTCTCAAATTGGCAAGTTTCTGCGCCTTGTTGGGTCCAGTGGCCAGAGTTATGCACACGTGGTGCGATCTCATTTACCAGCAGCTCACCATCAACGTCAAAAAACTCTAATGCAAGCACACCGACATAATCCAAGCGATTCGCAACGTCAGTGAACATCTGCTTTGCTTGGCTTTGCAGCTCTAAACAATCCATCGCGGTTGATAGGCTAAGAACGCCATCAGTGTGGATATTCTCAGCCAGCGGATAAACCGATACGCTGCCATCTTTTGCTCTCGCACCGACAAGCGATACTTCTCTATCGAAAGGAATGAATGCCTCGGCAACAATCGCTTGAGATGGCGATGAATCAATGCACTCCGCCATTTCTGACCAAATGGCTTCGACGTTGTCGAGCGTCTTTAGTCGCCATTGTCCTTTGCCGTCGTAACCGCCTAATGCACTTTTTAATACCATAGGGAGTTTGACGTGTGTGATAGCAGCATCAAAATCTTCACGAGTATTGATAATGTAGTAGTTAGCGTTTTTTACATGAGCACTATCTAGCAACGCCTTCTCGATACGACGGTCGCCGCCCGCTTTTATTGCCTCAGTGCTTGGTAGAAATTTGCCACTCTTTTCACAAACATCCAGAACATCAAGCGGGATGTGTTCGAACTCGGCAGTAATGACATCAGCTTGCGCAATCGCGCTTTCAAGGCCATGACCGATGATCGCTTGAGTCAGAGGGTGAACAACATTCTCACTGTTAACATCAAAAGCAGAGATCTCAATGTTAAGCGGAGCACCAGCTAGCGACATCATGCGCGCCAGTTGGCCTGAGCCCAATACCAATACATGCATCGTTTAGTCCTCTGCAGGATTCGGGTTGGCTAAAACAGTTTCAGTTTGTTCAGTACGGAACGCTTCTACTTTCTCCATAACCGCTTCATCGTGTGTACCGATGATTTGCGCTGCCAGAATACCTGCGTTTGCTGCGCCAGCTTCACCGATGGCTAGAGTACCGACAGCAATGCCTTTTGGCATCTGTACGATAGAAAGTAACGAGTCCATTCCTTTTAATGCGCGAGATTGCACTGGAACGCCCAATACAGGAACGCTAGTAAATGCCGCTGCCATACCAGGAAGGTGAGCCGCACCGCCTGCACCAGCGATAATCACTTTGATACCACGCTCTTTGGCACTGTTTGCGTAGTCAGCTAAAAGTTGAGGAGTACGGTGCGCTGAAACGACTTTAGTTTCGTAAGGAACACCAAACTGATCCAGCATCTCTGCTGCTAGTTTCATGGTTGGCCAATCTGATTTTGAACCCATAATAATGCCGACTTTCATCTCAAACTCCTTCAAGCTTCAATAATTTGGTGAGCGGATATTTTGGGCGCATTATACGGGGAAAATCGCAGCAAGCAAACGTTTGCGTTGTGCTTGGTAGAAGATTGATACATTTTATAAACAAATAGCTTTAGGTACTGATAGTGATTATTTGTACACTAATAATAAGTACCAATGATAAATGAGAACTAGGAAGTTTACGTGAACAATATAGAGCAAGTGAATCAGGCATTACGACAAGGGGAAGTCATCGCTTATCCAACCGAGGGTGTGTTTGGTGTTGGCTGCGATCCTGACAATCCAGACGCCATTCAAAAGTTGCTGGATTTAAAACAGCGACCGGTTGAAAAAGGACTCATTCTTATTGCTGCTAATTATTCCCAGTTACTGCCTTATATTGATGAAAATCAGCTGACGACGGAACAGATAGAGAAGGTGCACGCAACCTGGCCTGGACCGGTCACGTGGATTATGCCAACCAGCGATAAAACACTATCGTGTGTCTCAGGGCAATTTGATTCAATTGCTGTTCGTGTTACCGATCACCCATTGGTTCAAGAGTTGTGTCTTCGTTTTGGTAAGCCGATTACCTCCACGAGCGCAAATTTAACAGGACTGGCCCCTTGTTTGACCACAGAAGAGGTCGAGGTACAATTGGGTGACAAGTTGTTTGCTATTTTAGATGGAAAAACAGGCGGGCGTGATAAGCCAAGTGAAATTAGAGATGCCAAAACCTCGAAGGTATTAAGGCAGGGCTAAAATAGCGACCATATAACGCATATAAAAAAGACAGCGCTAGGAACAAAGAATGGCAAGTATCGATAAGCTCAAGGTTAAGCAGTTTTTACTCTCATTGCAGGATTCTATTTGCTCGGAATTGGAGAATGCCGATGGCTCGGCGAAGTTTGAACATGATGATTGGGTAAAAGGCCCTGAAGAAAGACTGTCAGGCGGCGGACGCACTCGTGTAATGCGTGGTGGTAATGTCTTTGAACAAGGAGGGGTAAACTTTTCTCATGTATTAGGTAAAGAGATGCCGGCTTCAGCGACAGCTCACCGACCTGAACTTGCGGGTAGAAAGTTTGAAGCCATGGGGGTGTCATTGGTCATGCACCCTAACAATCCTTATATCCCAACTTCTCACGCGAATGTGCGCTTCTTTATTGCAGAGAAAGAAGGAGAAGACCCTATCTGGTGGTTTGGTGGCGGCTTTGATTTAACGCCTTTCTATCCATTTGAGGAAGACTGCCAATATTGGCACAACACAGCAAAAGAAATCTGTGACCCTTTTGGGGCGGACGTTTACTCCGAGCATAAAGCGTGGTGCGACAAATATTTCTATCTTCCGCATCGTGATGAAACGCGTGGTGTGGGTGGTTTGTTCTTTGACGATCTCAATGATTGGGAATTCGATCAGTGCTTTGAATACATGAAATCTGTGGGCGAGGGTTACGTTACCGCTTATGTACCCATTGTCGAGCGTAGAAAAGAAACGCAGTTTGGTGATAGAGAGCGCCAGTTCCAGCTTTATCGACGTGGCCGTTATGTCGAATTTAACCTTGTCTATGACCGTGGCACATTGTTTGGGTTACAAAGTGGTGGTCGTACTGAGTCTATTCTGATGTCGATGCCGCCTCTCGCGCGTTGGGAATACGCCTATCAAGTTGAAAGTGGGTCACCCGAAGCTGATCTTTATGATCATTACCTTAAGCCGAGAGAGTGGTAATCGTTCCCTCTTTATATAGGCTTTTCTCAGTGAAGTGTTAATGGTAGGGTCATACACCTAGGCAAAAGCCCAGGGTATGACCCTTTTTAATTTCGGTAGGTTAAGGATATGACTCAGCAAATAGATCGTTACGTCGTTTTTGGTAATCCCATAGCACAAAGCAAATCACCATTTATTCATACTCTATTTGCAAGGCAAACCAATCAATCTCTAACCTATACCACCGCTTGTCCACCCAAGGATGGTTTTAAGCAGGCTGCGATTCAGTTTTTCTCTGAAGGCGGAAAGGGCTGTAATGTGACTGCGCCATTTAAAGAAGACGCCTATCAGTTTGCTAATCGTCTTACCGAGCGCGCCAAATTGGCCGGCGCAGTGAATACACTAAAGAAGCTGGACGATGGTGAAATTATTGGTGATAACACCGACGGTGAAGGCCTGGTGCAGGATCTCCTTCAGTACCAAGTGCAGCTAGAAGGAGCTCGTATCCTCCTTATCGGTGCTGGTGGCGCTGCGCGCGGTGTGATTAAGCCGCTAATGGATCAAAACCCAGCGGAAATCGTCATTACTAACCGCACTTTTTCTAAGGCTGAACAGTTAGCGGATATGTTCGGCTCATATGGCACGATTAAGGCAATTGAAATGAACCAGGTAGATGAACCATTTGACGTCATTATCAATTCATCGTCTTCGGGCCTGTCTGGTGAGCTCCCTGCCATTTCTTCTGCCATCTTTTCTCCTCAGAGTGCGGTCTATGACATGGTCTATGGTTCGGGCAAAACAATGTTCAATCAATGGGCGTCAGAAAACTCAACACAAACAACCTACGATGGTTTGGGTATGTTGGTGGGACAAGCAGCAGAAAGCTTTATGTTATGGCGCGGGCTTAGACCGGGTTCAAGACAGATCTTAAGAGAGCTTCGTAAGAATTTGGAAGGCTGATAATGAATCAATCTATTCTGTTTCCAGATATTCAAAACTGGGATGATAAAAAGCAGCAAATAGAGTTTGCTGCGCAGCAATCAGGGGCGTTGATAGAGTGTCGAGTGTCTAAATCGTATTTAGAGGCATTAGCCGTTGTTGAGATTAAAACAGCGGAACAGGCGCTAGAGGTCTTTGGCCAGTGTCGATTTGATATCGAAGAACAGGTAGAAGAGCTAATAGAAGAAGAGGAGTTCAACTCGCAAGGGCAAATTGAACTCTTATAGTCAATTAAGCAGGCTTTACTTCATTAATATAGTCATTTTTGTTCTGAACATAGTTATCTGAAGACTTTTGCAAGAAAGCTCGCTCTTTCTCAGTTAAAGGGCGCGCTTGTTTAACTGGGCTGCCTACGTAAAGGTAGCCGCTTTCTAATACCTTGTTGGGTGGAACAAGGCTGCCAGCACCAATCATCACTTCATCTTGAATAACCACGCCATCTAATACAATAGCGCCCATGCCTACCAATACACGATCGTGAATGGTACAGCCATGTAGCATTACCTTGTGACCAATCGTCACGTCATCACCAATTAGAAGTGGGTAGCCGTGTGGGTTTTCTGCATTCTTGTGGGTAACATGGAGAACGCTGCCATCTTGCACATTGCTGCGTTGGCCAATGTGAATATGGTTAACATCCCCACGAGCTGCAACAAGTGGCCAAATGCTCGAATCGTCACCAATTTTTATATCGCCGACTAGAACTGAACTGCTATCTATATAGACACGATCACCAATTTGAGGGCTGATACCTTTATAACTGCGAATAGAATTCATAATGTCTCTCCTTATTGATGATGATTAAACGGGAAATTTGGTCGAAATAGTAGCAAAAACCACCCTCTTTGATTGAAAACTAATCGAGTGAATAAAAAAAGCAAAAAAACTGAAAAAAGCACTTGCCAACGTGACGGCGATCTCTATAATGCCCCCTCGCTGACACGGGAAAGCATCACTACTTCGGTATTGATACTCGAGTTAGCAAGGTCAAATAGCTAAGCCAAGTGCTTAAAAAAGTTTTGAAAAAAGTGGTTGACACTAAAACTTAAATCGCTAGAATGACCGTCCGCTTAGAGAGGAACGCCTCGATAAGCCTTCTCTTTTAAGAGAACGCTCTTTAACAATTTAAACCTATCAATCTGTGTGGGCACTCGTTGATGATAATCCAAAATGATTCTAAAGAATCACTTTAGGTTTCAATGAACTGA
>MPDB01000006.1 GCA_001874155.1 Vibrio sp. MedPE-SWchi | reverse complement strand
AGGCATCGTTTCTTACTACAAAGAAGCAACGTCTGGTCAAGTTCTTCAAGAAGGTATCAACGAACTAGGTTCTATGGCTTCATGGGTTGCTGCTGCAACGTCATACAGCACAAACGATCTACCGATGATCCCGTTCTACATCTACTACTCAATGTTCGGTTTCCAACGTATTGGTGACATGGCATGGCTAGCAGGCGACCAACAAGCTCGTGGCTTCCTACTTGGTGCTACTGCAGGTCGTACAACACTGAACGGTGAAGGTCTGCAGCACGAAGATGGTCACTCGCACATCCAAGCGAATACGATTCCTAACTGTATCTCTTACGATCCAACGTTTGCTTACGAGCTAGCGGTCATCATGCAAGACGGTATCCGTCGCATGTACGGTCCTGAGCAAGAGAACGTTTACTACTACCTAACAGTAATGAACGAAAACTACGCAATGCCAGCAATGCCAGAAGGCGCTGAAGAAGGCATCCGTAAAGGTATCTACAAGCTTGAATCTCACGCTGGTACTAAGGGCAAAGTTCAACTAATGAGCTCGGGTACTATCATGAATGAAGCGCGTAAAGCGGCTGAAATTCTAAGCGAAGAGTATGGCGTAGCCTCTGACGTATTCTCTGTAACATCGTTCAACGAGCTAACTCGTGACGGCCAAGCGGTAGAGCGTGACAACATGCTTCACCCAGAAGCTGAAGAGAAAGTACCGTACATCACGACTGTTCTTGGTAATGAACCTGCAATCGCAGTGACTGACTACATGAAGAACTACGCTGAGCAAGTACGTGCGTACATGCCAACTGAGTCGTACAAAGTACTGGGTACTGATGGTTTCGGTCGTTCAGACAGCCGTGAAAACCTACGTCGTCACTTCGAAGTTAACGCGGGCTACGTTGTTGTTGCTGCGCTAACTGAGCTAGCTAAACGTGGTGATATTGAGAAATCAGTGGTTGCAGAAGCCATTGTTAAGTTCGGTATCGACACTGAAAAAACAAATCCACAATACGCTTAACACAGCGCTTTAATAGAAGGTAAATAAGCAATGGCAATCGAAATTAATGTACCTGACATCGGTGCGGATGAGGTTGAAGTTACTGAGATTCTTGTAAGCGTTGGCGACAAGGTTGAAGAAGAACAGTCACTGATCACTGTTGAAGGCGACAAAGCCTCAATGGAAGTACCAGCATCTCAAGCAGGTATCGTTAAAGAAATCAAAGTAGCAGAAGGCGATTCTGTTTCTACTGGTTCTCTTATCATGATCTTCGAAGCGGAAGGTGCTGCAGCAGCACCGGCTGCTCCAGCAGTTGAAGCGGCGGCACCTGTTGCAGCTGCTCCTGCAGCGGCCGCTGAGCTTAAAGAAGTTCACGTTCCTGACATCGGCGATCATGGTTGCTATCGGTGACGCAGTAGAAGAAGAGCAATCTCTTCTTACTGTTGAAGGTGACAAGGCTTCAATGGAAGTTCCTGCACCATTCGCTGGTATCGTTAAAGAAATCAAGATCGCTTCTGGTGACTCAGTATCGACTGGTTCTCTAGTCATGGTATTTGAAGTTGTGGGTTCAGGCGCTCCAGTGGCAGCAGCTCCTGCTCCAGCGGCGGCACCAGTTGCAGCGGCTCCAGCAGCATCAGCTGAAAAAGAAGTCAACGTTCCTGATATCGGTGGTGACGAAGTAGAAGTGACTGAAATCATGGTCGCGGTTGGCGATACAGTAGAAGAAGAGCAATCTCTCATTACTGTTGAAGGCGACAAAGCGTCAATGGAAGTTCCTGCACCATTCGCTGGTACGGTTAAAGAAATCAAGATTGCAGCTGGCGACACCGTGTCAACGGGCTCTCTTATCATGACGTTCGTGGTTGAAGGCGCAGCACCAGTTGCAGCGGCTCCAGCTCAAGCAGCAGCTCCTGTAGCCGCGCCGGCAGCAGCACGTGCTCCAGCAGCAAAAGCTGAAGCTCCAGCCGCTAACGACTTCCAAGAGAACGGTGACTACGCGCACGCATCTCCAGTTGTTCGTCGTCTAGCTCGTGAATTTGGCGTTAACCTTTCTAAGGTGAAAGGGACTGGTCGTAAGAGCCGTATCCTTAAAGAAGACGTTCAGTCTTACGTTAAAGATGCACTTAAGCGTCTAGAGTCTGGTGCAGCAGCATCTGGCAAAGGCGGTGACGGCTCTGCTCTTGGTCTACTACCATGGCCAAAAGTTGACTTCAGCAAGTTCGGCGAAACTGAAGTTCAGAAGCTTTCTAAGATTAAGAAGATCTCTGGCGCTAACCTGCACCGTAACTGGGTAATGATCCCTCACGTTACACAGTGGGACAACGCTGACATCACTGAGCTAGAAGCATTCCGTAAAGAACAGAACGCAATCGAAGCGAAGAAAGACACGGGCATGAAGATCACTCCACTTGTGTTCATCATGAAAGCTGTTGCTAAAGCGCTAGAAGCATTCCCAGCGTTTAACTCTTCTCTTTCTGACGATGGCGAAAGCATCATTCTTAAGAAGTACGTAAACGTGGGTATCGCTGTTGATACACCAAACGGTCTGGTTGTTCCTGTCTTCAAAGACGTGAACAAAAAAGGCATTTACGAGCTATCTGAAGAGCTGATGGTTGTTTCTAAGAAAGCACGTTCAGGAAAACTGACAGCGGCAGACATGCAAGGCGGTTGTTTCACTATCTCTAGCCTTGGCGGTATCGGTGGCACAGCATTTACTCCAATCGTAAATGCACCAGAAGTGGGTATCTTGGGTGTGTCTAAGTCTGAAATGAAGCCGGTATGGAATGGTAAAGAGTTCCAACCACGTCTACAGCTTCCACTGTCTCTATCATACGACCACCGTGTGATTGATGGTGCAGAAGGTGCACGCTTCATTACTTTCCTAAACAGCGCTCTGTCAGACATTCGTCGCTTAGTACTGTAATTGAAAGTAAATATTAAGGTGACTTTCGAGTCACCTTAATTTCTTATATAAAGACTATTTTTAGACAACAATGACTCTCATTTTTCAGAAACAGAAAGGGATTTGTTGTCTAGCTCACAGGCTAACTTAAAGCTACTTTCACACTGTTAACATCTCTGTAAAATGTTTGCTGTTTGAAAGTCCAATAATTTTAAGAATATCTACTCAGCCTGTTAGGGATAATGACTACAAGAGGTCACAATGAGCAAAGAAATTAAAGCCCAAGTTGTTGTACTTGGTTCAGGTCCAGCTGGTTACTCAGCAGCATTCCGTTGTGCGGATTTAGGTCTAGAGACTGTACTAATTGAAAAATACAGCACGCTTGGCGGTGTATGTCTAAACGTTGGTTGTATTCCATCAAAGGCACTTCTTCACGTTTCTAAAGTGATCGAAGAAGCGAAAGCGATGGCAGAGCACGGCGTTGTATTCGGCGAGCCACAAACGGACATCAACAAGATCCGTATCTGGAAAGAAAAAGTTGTTGACCAGCTAACTGGCGGTCTTGGCGGTATGGCTAAGATGCGTAACGTTACGGTTGTTAACGGTTTCGGTAAGTTCACTGGCCCTAACAGCATTCTTGTTGAAGGCGAAGGCGAAACAACCACTGTTAACTTCGACAACGCAATTATTGCAGCGGGCTCTCGCCCAATCAAACTTCCTTTTATCCCACATGAAGATCCACGTATTTGGGATTCTACGGATGCACTAGAACTTAACGAAGTACCTGAAAAACTGCTTATCATGGGTGGCGGTATCATCGGTCTTGAGATGGGTACGGTTTACCACTCTCTAGGTTCTAAAGTTGAAGTTGTTGAGATGTTCGATCAAGTTATCCCAGCGGCGGATAAAGACATCGTTAAAGTCTTCACTAAGCGTATCAAAGACAAGTTCAAGCTAATGCTTGAAACTAAAGTGACTGCTGTTGAAGCGAAAGAAGATGGTATCTACGTTTCAATGGAAGGCAAAAAAGCACCAGCTGAAGCTGAGCGTTACGATGCCGTTCTTGTTGCTATCGGTCGTGTTCCAAACGGTGCACTTATCGACGCTGAAAAAGCGGGTATTGAAGTTGATGAGCGCGGTTTCATCAATGTTGATAAGCAAATGCGTACTAACGTTTCTCACATCCACGCGATCGGTGACGTTGTTGGTCAACCAATGCTTGCTCACAAAGGTGTGCATGAAGGTCACGTAGCGGCTGAAGTTATCTCTGGTAAGAAGCACTACTTCGACCCTAAAGTTATCCCATCGATTGCGTACACAGAGCCTGAAGTTGCTTGGGTAGGTAAGACTGAGAAAGAAGCAAAAGAAGAAGGCATTAACTACGAAGTTTCTACTTTCCCTTGGGCTGCTTCTGGTCGTGCAATCGCTTCTGACTGTGCAGACGGTATGACTAAGATGATCTTCGATAAAGATACTCATCGCGTTATCGGTGGTGCTGTTGTTGGTACTAACGGTGGTGAACTTCTTGGCGAAATCGGCCTAGCAATTGAGATGGGTTGTGATGCAGAAGATATCGCTCTGACTATCCACGCTCACCCAACGCTGCACGAGTCTGTTGGTCTAGCGGCAGAAGTATTCGAAGGTTCAATCACTGACCTTCCAAACAAAAAAGCGGTGAAAAAGAAGAAGTAATTCTTGTGAACGCTTTTAGAAGTTAATAAAAACCGCTGATAATTCAGCGGTTTTTTTATATCTAATTTCTAGTGTTTATTGCTTTTCTTCATTGTAGATACAGAGCATATCTAGGTAGCTGCTTGTGAGTTGCTCCAACGCAATTTCACTTTGCAGACGGTTTGACTGGATGAAGAGTGAGTAGCAAATGCCGTGGAATAGGTTTGCTAAATGATCCGGTTCATGGTCGCTGCATACTTCACCGCGATTGATTGCGTTAATGAACATGTTCTTAACCAACAACTGATTAGTGCGGTTAGATGACACGAACAACGGCCATACTTCATCACGAGTAGAGGCGCTCCACTCAAACCAAACCTTAAGCCAGTGACAATCTTGAATCACTAGGTTAACCATGCCATTAGTGACATTTCTCAGGTTCTGTTTAGCGTGGATGTCGAGATCAATATTGTCAGCTAAGAAGTTAGAGAACTGACGTACTACATAGTTAAGTACATCGTCTACTAAGTCTTCGCGTGTTGGGAAGTAGTTGAATACTGTTGCGACAGAAACTTGGGCTATTTCTGCTATATCGGCGTGTCCACCGCGTCCGATCCCTCGTTTGGCAAACACTTCCAATGCGATTTCCATTAGTTGTAGTTTACGTTTCTGTGGAGACAGGCGCGTTCGCGGCCTTTTTGCTATCGAGTCCATATAGATTTTTCCTTGCCAATTGACGTATGTTTTATGATATTTAAAGCGTAGAGTCTTTGCTCTAATGTGCTTATTGTTATTTTAACTAGCACAATGAGTGTAATGGTGCATATGAAATTGGTCAATGATTTATGCTTACATAATAGTCAATAATGCGAATAGTGATTAGATTCAATGTGCTAAAGTTAATAACAACTCTAATAAATGAGAAAGCGTGAAACATTTAACTCATGAAGTGAGGAGTGGTACTATAGCGGCAAATTTAAGCGTTATAGGTCGCTTCTAGGGCTTGAGACGCGGTAATCACTGATAAATTGAGAATGGTATGAAACATACAGTAGAACCAATGATTTCTGAGCAGAAAGTTCAGGAGCGAGTAACAGAGCTCGGCAAGCAAATTACACAGCATTACCAAGGCAGCGAAGATCTGGTTATGGTCGGTCTACTACGTGGATCATTTGTGTTTATGGCGGATCTTGCCCGTGCAATCGACATTACTCACCAAGTGGATTTCATGACGGCGTCTAGTTATGGTAATACGATGGAAAGTAACCGTGATGTGCGAATCCTGAAAGATCTTGATGACGACATCAAGGGTAAGGATGTTCTATTAGTTGAAGACATTATCGATACGGGTAATACGCTTAATAAAGTCATCGAGATTCTGTCACTGCGCGAGCCTAAGTCTATCGAAGTTTGTACGCTGTTGGACAAGCCATCTCGACGCGAAATCGAAGTGGATGCAAAGTGGATTGGTTTTGCCATTCCGGATGAATTCGTTGTAGGTGTTGGTATCGATTATGCGCAGAAGTATCGTCACTTACCGTTTATTGGCAAGGTTGTTCCACAGGAATAATACCCCCAACAGTTAAAAAAAACGCTCACATTATGTGAGCGTTTTTTTAGCAAGTCGTTTTGTTTTCGTTGTTGAGAATTTTAGCCATGGCGGCTTGATAGGAGACTTCTAGTGTCTCACGGCTTGAGCACCTCACACCTAGGTCAAGGAGCTTACCATCGCCAATACCGTACACAACACCATGAATCTCAACCTGTTGGCCTCGCTCCCACGCCCCTTGAAGGATGGTAGAGTTACCAAGGTTATAAACCTGTTCAGCAACGTTGATCTCACAAAGCTTATCGCCCCATAGCTCACGCGGCATTTCACCTAGCCAATTACGGTGCTTTAGGTAGAGGTCTCTGATGTGCAGTAGCCAATTGTTGATCAACCCAAGTTGCGTGTTATCAATGGCAGCATTTACGCCACCACAGCCGTAGTGACCACAGACGATAATGTGATTTACCTTAAGTACATCAACCGCATATTGAACAACAGAGAGGCAGTTCAAGTCGGTATGGATTACCTGGTTTGCCACATTACGATGAACGAAAAGTTCGCCCGAATATAAGCCTGTTAAGCGTTCTGCTGGTACTCGACTGTCAGAACATCCAATCCATAAAAAACCAGGGTTTTGACCTTCTTCAAGTTTAGCGAAGTATTCAGGACGATCTGAGGTGATGGAATCAGACCATTTTGAGTTATTCTCAAATAGCTGCTTAATTTCTGGCATCTTTTGTTCCTTTATCTAACTCGTCACACTATACACAAAGTCCTAAATGCAATCTTGCTAAAAGTGATTCTATGAGTACTCATCTGACGAGCTTTACGCAGCAAATCACGAGCTTAGAAAACTGCCCTCCAATTTGTTAATTAAAATTTACGTAATTAAAGGTGAAAAACGGCATTCACATTTGCTACAGTGATGTGATTTGTTTTTTTATCAGCAGGGATCTGAAGTTTGTTTGGTCAACGTTTTGAAGAAGTCCGTTTAAAAGGGGACATATTTGGTGGTGTCACTACCGCCATCATTTCATTGCCACTGGCGCTTGCGTTTGGTGTGGCGTCAGGTGCTGGCGCGGAAGCGGGTCTTTGGGGGGCCATCTTTGTTGGTTTCTTCGCCGCATTATTTGGTGGCTCTACGAGTTTGATTTCAGAGCCAACAGGGCCAATGACGGTGATCATGACCGCCGTCTTAACCAGTATGATGGCTAAGTATCCTGAGACAGGCATGGCAATGACATTCACCGTTGTCATGATGGCCGGTGCATTTCAGATCTTACTTGGTACGTTAAAGCTGGGTAAATACATTACCTTGATGCCCTATAGCGTGATATCCGGCTTTATGTCTGGTATTGGTGTCATTCTTATCATATTGCAGCTATCCCCCTTATTGGGCCATGCAGCGCCATCTGGTGGTGTTATCGGCACTCTTAATGCACTCCCTGATCTGGTTGAGAATTTAAAATTCAGTGAGCTGTTTCTTGGTTTGTTAACACTGGCGATTCTTTTCTTTTTCCCTAAGCAGTATCGAAAATATGTACCGGCACAGTTAGTTGCACTTGTCGCAGTGACCATTATTTCAGTGGCGCTTTTCAGCATGGATGACATTCGTCGAATTGGTGTGATCCCAGCGGGATTACCCTCGTTTGTGATTCCTCATATTAATGCGGAAATGTTTGTTGAGATGGTGATTGATGCGCTAGTGCTGGGTACGTTGGGTTGCATTGATACCTTACTGACCGCTGTCATTGGTGACTCTCTAACCCGTAAAGAGCATGATTCAGACAAAGAGCTAAGAGGGCAAGGCTTAGCCAACATGATCTCGGGCTTATTTGGTGCGCTGCCTGGTGCTGGTGCGACGATGGGAACCGTGACGAATATTCAAGTGGGCGCTCGATCTCCCGTGTCTGGCATGATTCGCGCAGTGGTGCTGATGCTCGTTGTGTTAGTGGCAGGCGGATTAACAGAGCCGATACCTATGGCCGTGCTGGCTGGTATTGCAATGTACGTGGGCTTTAATATTCTTGACTGGAGCTTCATTCAACGTGCACATAAGGTCAGCTTTGCTGGCATGAGCATCATGTACGGCGTGATGCTTCTGACTGTGTTTGTTGATCTGATTGTTGCAGTGGGGCTAGGGGTGTTCATCTCTAACATCATTATTATTGAGCGATTAAGTCGTGAGCAAGCAAGGCAAGTTAAGGCGATCAGTGATGCGGATGAAAATGACGTCCCGCTGACTGACAGTGAACGTGGATTATTGGATAGAGCCAGCGGAAAGGTACTATTTTTCTATCTGTCAGGGCCGATGATCTTCAGTGTTTCCAAGGCGATTTCGCGTCAACACAGCAGTATCTCTGACTACGAAGTGATGATCTTAGATCTAACCGATGTCCCAATGATCGATGTCACGGTCGGCCTTGCGCTCGAGAACGCGATCAAAGATGCGAAAGATACTCAGTGCCAAGTGTTACTGCTTTGTCCAAACGAAGAGACACGCAATCAATTGGAGAAATTCCACGTCCTAGAGCTGGTCTCTGAAGACAACACTTACTCCTTCAGGTATGAGGCGCTTAAAGCATCGCTTAAGATTGTAGAGGCGGATGAACACCAAGGCTACCCGGTTTAGTCATGGCTACCTATGTTTGAATAGGTAAATAAAGTGATATCATGGATTAAGGCGCAGTAAGTAATGACTGCGCCTTTATTGTTTTTACTAAACTAAGCTTATCTTTACTCACTAAACTTTCCTTGTTGGGTTGAAAAACAACCTCTTCGACGTCATCTGTTAGCCATAAATAGAAAAAGAGCATTGTCATATTATGTACGCATTAGAAATAGAGCAGCTGCGGAAAACCTATGCGGGTGGCTTTGAGGCACTCAAAGGGATCAGCCTCAATGTTGAAAAAGGGGATTTTTACGCCCTGCTTGGGCCGAATGGAGCGGGAAAATCGACCACAATAGGCGTGGTATCGTCACTGGTGAACAAGACCTCTGGAAAGGTCAAAGTATTCGGTTTCGACATCGATAGTGACCTTGAACTCGCTAAACAAAATCTTGGGTTAGTCCCACAAGAGTTCAATTTCAATCAGTTTGAAACGGTAGAGCAGATCGTCCTACAACAAGCGGGTTATTACGGTGTCTCAAAATCTCTCGCTAAAGAGCGTGCCAAAAAATACCTGTCTCAACTCGATTTATGGGAAAAGAGAAGTGAACGCGCTCGAAACCTATCAGGGGGAATGAAGCGTCGGTTGATGATTGCACGTGCGCTGATGCATGAGCCCCAATTGTTGATTTTGGATGAGCCCACAGCTGGTGTCGATATAGAGCTTCGTCGCTCAATGTGGGACTTCCTTAAAAAAGTGAACAAGGAGCAGGGGATCACGATCATCTTGACGACCCATTACCTTGAAGAAGCAGAAATGCTGTGTCGTAACATCGGTATCATTAATCGTGGTGAGTTGATTGAAAACACGTCAATGAAGGCGTTACTCAATCAACTTCACGTTGAAACGTTCATTCTTGATTTGGAAGGCGTAGAGACATTAGCTGACCTTGACGGCGTGAACTCTCAGCATCTGGTAAACGGGTCACTTGAGATTGAGATTGAGAAATCGTTAGGTCTAAACCATGTGTTCAGTCAATTAACAGACCAAGGAATCAAAGTGCTTTCAATGCGAAATAAAGCCAATCGCCTGGAAGAGCTGTTTGTCAGTATTGTTAGAGATCAGGCTGAGGAGCAGTAATCATGTATCAAATTTATTGGACGGCATTTTGTAGCTTAGTCACCAAGGAAATTAATCGCTTCACTCGTATTTGGGTGCAGACTCTTGTTCCGCCAGCGATCACCATGACGCTCTACTTCATCATTTTTGGTAGTTTAATCGGCTCTCGAATTGGGGAGATGAATGGCTTTAGTTATATGGAGTATATTGTTCCTGGACTGATCATGATGTCGGTGATCACCAACTCCTATTCCAATGTCGCTTCATCGTTTTTTAGTGCCAAGTTCCAAAAGAACATTGAAGAATTGCTGGTGGCGCCAGTGCCAAACTACGTCATCATTGCTGGCTTTGTGATGGGGGGCGTAACGCGTGGTTTATTGGTTGGCACTATTGTCACCTTCGTTTCGCTGTTTTTTGTCGATCTTCAGGTTGAGCATTGGGGCATTATCGCGCTTACGGTCTTTTTAACCTCAGTCGTTTTTTCACTTGGCGGGCTTATCAACGCCGTTTTTGCGAAAACGTTTGATGATATTTCCATTATCCCAACCTTTATATTGACGCCCTTAACCTACTTAGGTGGCGTGTTTTATTCGATTAGCCTGTTGCCTGAGTTTTGGCAAGGGGTGTCGAAGATTAACCCAATAGTCTATATGGTAAATGCGTTTCGATATGGCTTCCTAGGCGTTTCTGATGTGGATATTGTCACCTCGTTTTCTGTGCTTATCGTCTTTGTTCTTGGCCTTTATGCAGTTGCCCATTATTTGGTGACTCGAGGCATTGGCTTACGCAGCTAAGAAACGTTGATACGCATTTTACCTAAAACAAAAAAGGTCGACGTAATGTCGACCTTTTTGCATATGTGTTTTTGAATTGCAGAGAATAGTATCTTTTTATTCAGATTCTGAAGACTGAACCTCAGGCTTTTCATCTTTGCTCTCAGAAACTAACTCAACCACTTGATTGTCAATGAGCCTTGCTTGACCCAAGAAAGCCGACATCAGAATGACAGCTTGTGTGCTTTCTGTTGTTACCGATTGCAGGTTTTTGGCATCACGGATAAAAATTTCATCCGGCTGAAGACCGGCGGCACGCAGTTGGTCACTGGCATCTTCAATCAGAGAGTCGTAATCACTACGCCCGCCGCGAATAGCACTGCTAACCCATCGCATAGTACGAGCAACAACAGGGGCGCGTTGGCGCTCATCAATGGTTAATAAGCCATTGCGAGAGCTCATCGCAACGCCATCCATTTCACGTACCGTCGGAACACCGATAATCTGGATATCCAAAGCAAGGTCTGTCGTCATTTGACGGATAACAGCCAGTTGTTGGAAGTCTTTTTCGCCAAAGCATGCAAAGTTAGGTTGAACAATGTTGAACAATTTCGTCACGATAGTTGCAACGCCACGGAAGTGACCAGGGCGCGAAGCGCCTTCTAGCATCGTAGACAACACAGGGACTTCGACAAAACACTGCTTGTCCAATCCTTGCGGGTACATGACATCAGGTGTTGGCGTAAACACTAACTCAACCCCTTCCGCATTCAACTTAGCTAAATCATCGTCTAGCGTGCGAGGATAGTTGGTTAGATCATCGGCACGTTCAAATTGCATTGGGTTGACGAAAATGCTGACGACAACAACATCGGCATGTTCTCGTGCTTTTTTTACTAACGTGATATGCCCTTCGTGCAGATTGCCCATCGTTGGAACAAAGGCAATAGTGCGACCATCGCGTTTGAATTGCTTAATCTGATCTCGAACTAACGCTATCTCAGCTAAAGTTTGCATGCTTGGACTCCCTAAGCGATGGTGTGAGCGTCATCAGGGAAAGCACCGCTTTCCACTTCACTGATGTATTTGGCTACAGCAGAGCGCATATCGCCCGTTTCAGCGAGGAAGTTCTTTGAAAATCTTGGCATGTAATTGGCGGAAATACCAAACATGTCATGCATAACGAGGATCTGACCATCGGTCACGTTGCCCGCACCGATACCAATAACCGGCACGTCCAAAACTTCAGTAATGCGTTTGGCGAGTTCAGCGGGAACACATTCAAGCAGGACTATTTGAGCACCGGCTTCTTGCAACGCTAATGCGTCTTTAACCATACGATCGGCATTTTCTTGATCGCGGCCTTGCACTTTATAGCCACCGAAAATATTGACCGACTGAGGGGTTAACCCTAAATGAGCACAGACAGGAACCGCACGCTCAGTCAGCATTTTAACGGTATCAACTAGCCAGTCACCGCCTTCAAGCTTGACCATGTTAGCGCCCGCTTGCATCAATTTAGCCGCACTCTCACAAGCCAGCTCAGGGGTGGCATAACTCATAAATGGCATATCAGCCATTAACAAACAGTTTGGGCTGCCAGCGCGTACACAGCGCGTGTGGTAGGCCACATCATCAACGGTAACAGGAAGCGTATCGCTTTTTCCTTGTAAAACCATGCCTAAAGAGTCACCTACCAATAATACTGGCATCTCTTGGCTTTCAAATAGTTGTGCAAAACTGGCATCGTAAGCGGTGGAAGTCGCGAATTTACGGCCTTCTTGTTTGCATTTGATTAGGTCGTTGATTGTTACTTTTTTCATTGTTTTTCCTTACAAGGCGTTGGCTATGATTGCCAAGTGCTGAGTCCATTTCTCTCTACGCTAAGCAGCAGTTGTTGGATCTCAGTCCCATCAGGGAGTATTAAATTTGGTGCGATTTCAGCAAGCGGGTAGAGAACAAACTCACGCTCTTTCATTCCGTAATGTGGAACGATAAGACGCTCGGAATCGATCACTTCATTGCCATAAAGAATGATGTCCAAGTCTAGGGTGCGTGGACCCCAGCGTTCATCTTTACGGACTCGCCCTTGCTCTAATTCAATTGTTTGAGTGCAATCGAGAAGCTCAAGTGGCGTTAATTGGGTTTCAATCGCAGCGACCGCGTTGATGTAATCAGGCTGATCTTGTGGCCCCATTGGGGTGCTGCTATAAAGCTGTGATGTCGAAAGAAATGTCGACTTGGGTATATGCTTTAACGCCTCAATAGCGTCAGTCGCTTGCCCAACGGGATCGGCTAAGTTACTGCCGATCGCTATGTACACTATCGCCATTACTCTGGTTTACTCTTTTTCTTGCGATTGTTTCTACGGCGGCGATACGGTGTTTTAGAGCCTGTATCATCGAGGTCGGTTGTCATAGCCTGACGCATGTTGCGTCCCGCATTTTGGAACGTGTTCCACCAATCGGCTAGCTTCTTAGTTTCCCCACCTTCGACTTCCCCTCGCATCTCTAGGAAGTCAAAGCCGGCACGGAACTTATTAAGCTCCATCAATCGGAATGCACGCTTGCCATTTCTGCGCGGTAGACGCAGTTGAAGCTGCCAAACTTCACGAATAGTCGCGGTATGGCGACGTGGAATAGCAATGGTTTTTACTTGCGCATCGAGGACAATATTACTTGCTTCCATGATGGCATCGTAATGACCCATCTTACGCTCTTCCATGAGTTGTTCGGCGACAGAATTAAGCGGGTACCAAAGCATCGCTGCAAACATAAAGGCAGGGTTAATTCGCTTGCCTTCTTCTAAGCGAAGATCGGTCGAATCGAAGACGAGATCTAACATTTGTTCCGTCTGCGACGCGTAATCTTCAGTGAAGTGCTCTGCAATGGTAGGGAACATTTGTTGGAATAAGTTGTACTCTCGCATCAGGTGATAGGTTTCAAGCCCGTAACCTGATTGCAGCAGCTTCAATGACTCTTCGTACAGACGCGCTGAAGGAATGCCTTGTAACAAAGGGGCGAGATCTTCAATAGGCGCAGCCGTATCTTCTTCAATATCAAAGTCTAACTTGGCGGCAAATCGGATGGCACGCAACATACGAACGGGATCTTCGCGATAGCGTACTTCCGGGTCACCAATCAATCGAATGAGCTTGTCTTCTAAGTCTTCAACACCACCCGCGTAGTCATGGATGCTGTAGTCACCGATGTTGTAATACATCGCATTGATCGAGAAATCACGGCGCTCTGCATCTTCATCAATCGTGCCATAGACATTGTCACGGAGCAGCATGCCTTCATCAGATTGCGCTGAGACATTTTTGCTTGGCTCTTGGTGATGCCCACGGAAAGTCGCCACTTCAATAATGTCGCGACCAAACATAATGTGCGCTAAACGGAAACGGCGACCGATAAGGCGACAGTTTCTAAAGAGGTGTTTGATCTGCTCTGGTGTCGCATTGGTTGCAATATCAAAATCTTTTGGTCCTAGACCAAGCAGCAAGTCTCTTACGCCACCTCCAACGAGGTAAGCTTCAAAACCAGCGCCATTGAGTCGGTATAGCACCTTAAGAGCATTGTCACTGATCTGCTTGCGCGAAATATTGTGCTCTTCTCTAGTAAGAACATTGAGTGCAAGTTCTGGAAATTGGCTTGGTGTATATTCGTTATTATTCATGTGCTTCTGGCAATATTGGCTTATACCAAGGTTGCTTTAGTAAGTGATTGTTTGCCTAGTAAGGCCTAATTGGGGGCTAATAATAGCCTAAGGAGCGCTATTTTAAAAATGTGCTGTCTTTGCCAGGCTATTTGGTAAGTTCTGTAAAGACCAATTCTGGCAGCCCCAGTTTACAATTTCGTCTATTTTGGCATTGGCGATATGCGTATCAATAGTAAAACCAAGAAACGTCATTGCCGCTAAAAGTGCCGCGACAGGCGCTTCATTGTCGAGCGCAGGCGCGTGGTTCTGCTTTGATAACTTATTGCCATTGCTATCCAAAGCGAGAGGCAAATGGAGGTAGCTCACCTCTGGCTGCTTCATCGCATGGTATAAGTTTATCTGTCGACCTGTTGGTTCAATAAGATCGGCACCTCGAACCACTTCTGTGATGCCTTGATCAATATCGTCCAATACTACCGCAAGATTATAAGCGTACAATCCATCACGACGCTTAATAATAAAATCTTCATCTGCTAAAGAGGCTGGAATATCAATCTGGCCATGTTTTTGATCGATAAAATGATCAATCGCTTGAGGCACTTTAAAGCGAACAGAACAGGGTTCATTCGAGGTTATAGTGGCATCGCGACATGTCCCTAAATAGAAACCGCCAGACTGTTTAATCTGTTTGCGCGTACACTGACAGAAATAGGCTTCTTTCGAGTCTAACCATTGCTCTATTTGGCTTTGATAGAATTCATGACGCTGGCTTTGGTAGATGACCTCACCATCCCAATGAAGGTGATAAGCGTCTAATGTCGCCAATATCAGATCTGATGCCCCGACCATTTCACGAGGGGGATCGAGATCTTCTATTCTAACCAGCCATTTGCCCTGCTGAGATTTGGCCTGAAAATAACTTCCAAGCGCTGCGACTAAAGACCCAAAATGCAATGGGCCTGAAGGGGAAGGGGCAAAACGACCAACATAACTCATAAAATTCGCCTGATACTAAAACCGCAAAAAGGGAGCCAAAGCTCCCTTTATCAACAGAATCAAGGGTTAACCTTGTTGCTGTTTCTCTTTAATCTCAGAAAGAGTTTTACAGTCGATACATAGGTCTGCAGTAGGGCGAGCCTCTAAGCGACGAATGCCGATTTCAACGCCACAAGACTCACAGAAACCGAAATCATCTTCTTCGATTTTGTTCAGTGTCTTTTCGATCTTCTTAATCAAGCGACGCTCACGGTCACGATTTCGAAGTTCTAGGCTGAATTCTTCTTCTTGAGAAGCGCGGTCAACTGGATCTGGGAAGTTTGCCGCTTCGTCTTGCATATGATGCACGGTACGATCAACTTCCACTCTTAGCTGATTGCGCCAAGCGTCTAAAATTTTTGTAAAATGAGTCACCTGCTCAGGTGACATGTACTCTTCACCTGGCTTTGCTTGGTAAGGCTCAACACCTGCAATGGCTAGGATGCCAATCGCTTTTTTCTTTGATTCTGGCATGCAGCATCTCCTACTAACACCTAGTCAACTGCTCGAGCAGTCTATTTTAAGGCGGCTATCTATAGCAAAAACAAACGGGCGAAGCAAATCTTGGAAAACAAACTTTTTATCATTGTGAAGATGACATCATTTTTCGCTAGTTATTGATAAATTCAACCGCTGAAATGAGTTTGATCTCTGATTCAGTAATCTGAGCCTTGTAGCACAGTACTTCTACGCCATGTTCTATTGCTTGGTTTAGTAAATTTGAATAGTTGGCGTCTATATGGTGTGCGGCAGACACTTTTTCAATCCCTGTATGTAAAACAGTGAATAAAAGTATTGCTCTGCTTCCATTTTTCGCCATTTCCGTGAGCTCTCTCAAATGCTTCTGACCACGAGTTGTCACTGCATCTGGGAAGTAGCCCTGACCATTATTGTGTTCATCCAGTAGAGTGACGCTTTTTACCTCTATATAGCATTCTGGCTTAGTTTTTGAATTGAGCAAGATATCGATGCGACTATTTTCACTGCCGTACTTCACTTCCGTTCTCAATTTGTCATAGTCAGCAAGTTCTGAAATAACCCCATTTTCAATGGCTTCCACCGCGAGGTGATTGGCTTTTACCGTATTGATGCAGATCCAATCCCCTCTCTGAGTCTGAGCAAGCTCCCAGCTATTTGGGTATTTACGCTTGGGGTTGTCTGACGTGGAATACCACACGGTATTGCCTGCTTCAGCACACCCTGTCATTGCGCCAGTATTGGCACAGTGAATTGTACGTTGCGACTGATCGGGCAACTCAATGTCAGCCAAGAAGCGTTTGTATCGCTTGATTAATCGTGCAGATTCAAGTGGTGGATTAAAATGCATTTCTACTGTTTTTATGTACAATGGTGGCCACATTACACCATAAGGCGTCTCCATTGTCTTCATCGAATCCGTTACCCATAGAAAGTGTGATGCCCGAACTTCTTGCTGGCGTTAAAACACACAACCAATTGATTCTTAAAGCTGCCCCTGGTGCGGGTAAATCCACTTTTTTTCCTTTGCAATTGGTTCTCTCAAATACATTCTCTGGCAAGATCATCATGCTTGAACCTCGACGTTTAGCGGCGAGAAACATAGCGGGCTTTCTTGCGGCCCAGCTGGGTGAAAAAGTGGGTGATCGTATTGGGTATCGAATTCGAGGCGAAACGCGCGTTGGCCGAAATACTCAACTTGAAATCGTGACGGAAGGCATTATGACGAGGATGCTGCAGTCTGATCCTGAATTGACAGGGGTTGAACTGCTGATCTTTGATGAGTTTCATGAGCGTAGTATTCATGCCGATACATCATTGGCGCTAAGCCTAGAAATCCAAGAAGCGTTGCGAGAAGATCTTCATATTGTGGTGATGTCTGCAACGTTGGATCAGCAGGCGTTGACGTCGTTGCTTCCAGAAGCCAAATACGTCGAGTCTCAAGGGCGGAGTTACCCTGTTGAATATCGCTATCAAGATTTTAAACCCAACGATTATCTTGTCCCAAGTGTGGTAAAGCAGATTCACCACCTAATGGCCAATGAGGCAGGCTCCCTGTTGGTATTCCTTCCCGGTGTTGGGGCGATAAAACACGTTGAAGAGAAGTTGACGGATCTAGCAAAGGATATCGAAGTCTTTCCACTCTATGGGCAACTGACGTTTGCACAGCAACAAAGAGCGATAGCGCCGTTACCCAATGGACAACGGAAGGTTGTGTTAGCGACTAACATCGCAGAGACCTCATTAACCATAGAGGGAATCCGCTTAGTGTTGGATGCTGGCCTAGAGCGAATCGCGAAGTTTGACCTTAAAACCGGTATCACTAAGTTAGAGCAAGTAAGAATCGCGCAATCCTCAGCGGAACAAAGGGCTGGGCGTGCAGGGCGATTAGAGCCAGGCATCTGTGTGAGGCTGTATAGTGAAGATAAATTGAAACAGCAACCCAGCGTTCCTAGCGCCGAAATACTGAATTCTGATTTATGTTCATTGGCCATGGAGCTGGCACAATGGGGAACGGCAGAGGCGAGTGAACTAAAGTGGCTTGATGTACCACCACCTGTTGCACTTAAACAGGCCAGGCAACTACTGATATCGCTGGGATTGATGAATAACCAGTATCAGTTGACCTCAATTGGCAAGCAAGCGCATCAATTCGGGCTCGATCCTCGCATTGCGAGTATGCTTGCTCAGACACTGCAATCGGACAGTGCCATGTTCCAAACCGCTGTGATTGTCGCGGCATTGGTTGAAGAGCCTGAGCGTAACACCTTAGACCTACAAGATAGCCTTTATCGCCTGAAGCAAGGCTCTCATCAAAAATCGAAAGCAATCCTAAAGCGAGCTGAACAGTTAGCGAGTAAGTGTGGTCAGTCTTTTACCCTAAGTCTTGTGCAAGAGCAAAATGTTGCGATAGTGCTTTGTTTAGCTTTTCCTGACCGAATCGCTCAGTCTCGTGCTGCCGGAAGCGGAAAGTTTGTACTTTCTAATGGACATGGCGTTGAGGTTGATGTGTCTCATAGCCTATCGGATAGTGAGTATTTGGTTGCGATTGACTTAATGAGAGGCCATCAAAACATCAGCCGAGTTTACCTTGCCGCCAATCTTGATGTTGACGCATTACAGCAGCGCTTTCCATCGCTATTCTCTCAGCAAGATTGTGTAGAGTGGAGTGAGAGCAGGGGCCGATTGATAGCGGAATCTCAATTGAAATTGGGTTGTTTAGTCATTAAACGTAAAGAGCTTCCAACGCTTGATAAACAAAAAATGACCGATGCCTTACTTAATTATGTAAATCGGAAAGGCTTATCGGTATTAAACTGGAGTCAATCTGCCAGTGAGTTGCTGACAAGAATTCGCTGTGGCGCCGACTGGCTACCCGACAAACCGTGGCCATTGGTTGATGAGGAAAGCTTACTGAGCGATCTCGACACGTGGTTAGCGCCTTACATGTCAGGCGTGACCTCACTGAAAGGGCTGAAGAATATCGACCTTGTCCAAGTTCTTTCTGCGTATTTGGGCTGGCCATTGAATCAGGAAATCGACCAATGGTTGCCTGTTTCGCACACGCTCCCTACGGGTACGAAGAAGCGAATCCGCTACGAAGTTGACCGAGAACCAGTACTTTCTGTGCGCATGCAAGAGATCTTTGGTGAAAAAGAATCCCCTGTTATCGCACTAGGGAAAAAGAAGATCGTGTTGGAGTTACTCTCCCCAGCTCAGCGACCTCTTCAGGTGACACAAGATTTAGCCTCTTTTTGGGCAGGATCGTATAAAGACGTTCAAAAAGAGATGAAAGGACGATACCCCAAGCATGTTTGGCCTGATGACCCAGCCACGCACGTGGCGACCAGTAAAACGAAACGGCAATTTAACCGATGACTGAAAAGAAAACGCCGACGAAAAAGGCGAGCACCAAGAAAAAAGCAGTGCCTAGAAAAAGTACCAAAAGAAAAGCACCCGCTAAGCGAAAAACTAAAACTCAACGAACATGGGTAGGTGTTCTCTGGGGAGTCACTTGGAAGCTTGGGCTTGCAGGGATCGCTGTCCTTATTTTTGTTGGTGTTTACCTGGACAGCGTGGTGAAACAGAAGTTCGAGGGACAACTGTTCAGTTTGCCAACGGTGGTGTATGCCCGAATTTTGCACTTGGAACCGGGTTCATCAACCACGCTTGAACAATTGAGCAATGAGCTCGATGTGCTCAATTATCGTAAAGTGCGTCAGCCTCGTTATCCAGGTGAGTACTCGTCTTCTTCTGATAAGATCGAGGTGATTCGTCGCCCGTTTGAGTTTTCCGATGGTTCGGAGCCTTCTCGTCATGTGATGATCCATTTTGATTCCAGTGGTGTGAATCGAATTCAATCATTGGAACAAAGCGGTAATCTTGGCTATCTACGTATTGACCCTAAAATGCTGGGAATGCTCGAGAAGAACACTAATGAGCAGAGGTTATTTTTAAGACGAGAGCAGTTCCCTGAGGTAATGGTGGACGCACTTCTTGTCACGGAAGATCGTAACTTCTATCAGCATGATGGTGTTTCACCACTTGCGATTGTCCGAGCGGCGCTTGTCAATTTGAAAGCTGGACGCACTGTTCAAGGCGGCAGTACTTTGACGCAGCAGCTGGCTAAAAATCTGTTTCTATCGAGCGATCGTACCCTGTGGCGTAAGATTCGCGAGGCCTACATTGCGGTCATCATTGATCACCGCTACAGCAAGGATCGAATCTTAGAGGCTTACCTGAATGAAGTCTATTTAGGACAAAGCGGTGGTGAAGCGATCCACGGCTTTGGTTTGGCGTCTCGCCTCTACTTTGGACAACCGATTGATGAACTTAGAATTGATCAATTAGCCTTACTGGTTGGAATGGTCAAAGGCCCTTCTTATTACAACCCAGTTCGTCACCCTGAACGCGCCAAAGCTCGACGAGATCTTGTGCTTCGAATGATGATGCAACAGGACATTTTAACGGCGCGTCAATATGACCAAGCGGCTAGTCGCCCACTTGATATTCAAGACAATCCGAGAATCGCAAGCAGGCAGCCAGCGTACTTTCAACAGGTAAGCATTGAGTTACGAGAAAAGGTTGGTGACGCCTTTCAATCTGAGATTGGATTGCGCGTGTTTACTTCGCTCGACCCTGTGTCTCAGCAAGAGCTTGAAAGAGCCATCGCCAAGAAAGTACCCGAGTTAGCTAAGCGTGCGGGGAACTCCCTAGAAGGTGCTGCTGTGTCGGTCGATCGCCATAGCGGTGAGATCAGAGCGATGGTTGGAGGAAAAAGAGCGGGCTACGATGGCTTTAATCGCGCTTTGAATGCGAGTCGTCAAATAGGGTCATTAGCAAAGCCCGCGATCTATTTGACGGCGTTGGAACAACCAGAGCGTTATAACCTTGCTTCCACGCTACAGGATAAGCCTATCAGCTTAAAAGGAAGCAAAGGGAACGTTTGGTCGCCGAGAAATTACGATCGTCAGTTCCGTGGCGAAGTGCCGTTGTACGAGGCGCTATCCAAATCATTGAATGTGCCTACGGTTCAATTGGGTATGCAACTTGGTATTCCTAATGTGATGAAAACGTTAGAGAACCTTGGCGTAGAACGCTCCGAAATAAGACCCGTTCCGTCAATGTTTTTAGGTTCATTTACGTTAACGCCGTTTCAGGTGGCTCAGATGTACCAAACCTTGACTAATTCCGGTAAAAAAGCGCGATTGTCTGCGTTGCGTTCGGTATTGGACAAACAAGGTCACGTTCTTTACGAGTCGATTCCTCGTGTTCAACAAAAGGTTCCCCAGCAAGCTGCGTGGCTAACGACTTACGCGATGAAGGTGGCGGTCGTTGAAGGCACAGGGCGTTATTTGCATAGCCAGTTTTCATGGGCAGCACTTGCGGGAAAAACCGGAACCAGTAACGACACCAGAGACAGCTGGTTTGTTGGGATTGATGGCCGAGAAGTGACCGCCATTTGGCTCGGGCGAGACGATAACAAACCGACTCAATTAACCGGCTCAAGTGGTGCGCTGCGTGTCTATTCTGAGTATTTAACCCATCGAATACCAGAGCGCTTGGTTCTGCCTTGGCCAAGAGAGATCAGCACAATCGGCTTTGAAAAAACCAATCAAGGGCCTTTAGAAATCGATTGCAGCAGTAAATTTAAGCTGCCGATGTGGGATCCTGAAGGGGTAATCAAGCAAAATTGTGAGAATAAACCGGCAGGTTGGCTGAAAAATATATTCACATGGTAGCCTAGTCACGTACTATCAAAGGCGGTTTACGCTATATTTATCAAGGCTATGTACGGCCAATCAAGAATGACAGCAATTAAAGGACTAATGCAGTGCGGTTAATTTTCAGTGTTTCAGTTTTTCTGACTTATCTCGTCAGCCCAGTTGCATTGGCTGCTTTGACCGCTGAATCGGACAAGCTACCAGAGAGACCCAAGATCGCGGTTGTTTTAGCGGGTGGTGGTGCAAAGGGCGCAGCGCATATTGGTGTACTTAAAGCGCTTGAAGAACTTAGAATCCCTATCGATTACATAACAGGCACCAGTATGGGCGCCTATGTCGGTGGTTTATATGCAACCGGGATGAGCGCGGAAGAGATAGAAAGCCTGATTTATTCGACAGAGTGGAACCACGGTTACCGAGATCGCGTTGATCGAAGCGAAAGACGAATCCGCGATAAAGAGTATGAAGATAGGTATCAGATAAAAACCGACCTCGGCTTACGTTGGGGAGAGATCCGAGCGCCGAGAGGGGTGGTTCAGGGGCAGAATATGCTGCGTATCCTGCGCGAAACCTCTGGCAATCTGCCTGCGATAGATTCCTTTGATAACTTGGTTATTCCTTACCGCTCTGTTGCAACCGACATCATTGATTTAGAGCCTGTGATTATCGATAAGGGCTACCTTGTTGATGCCATGATGGCGAGTATGTCGGTTCCAGGTGTGCTTCCACCGTATGAGATCGATGGAAAACTCTTGGTTGATGGTGGTGTCACCAATAATATGCCCGTGGATGTGGCGCGAGACTTGGGCGCCGACATTATTATCGCGATTGACATCAGCAGCGACTATAAAGGCGAGGATGAGTTTAGCTCTTTCTTAACCGTGGCTGATCAGCTTTCGAATTACCTAGTGCGACGCAGTACCGTGTTGCAACAGGAAACTCTGACGGACAAAGACTTCTTCCTTCAGCCCGATGTTGGCGACATGCAAACGACAGAGTTTGCGAAAATGCCCGGCGCATTTCAAGAAGGCTATGAAGAAGCGATGGCGAACTCGCTTCGACTTTCTCGACTGTCACTCTCATCCAGCGATTATCAGAAATACATTGATAAAAAGCAGAATGCGCGGAAAAAGCTGGTGTACGGGGATGAAGTCAGCGTAGATCGTGTCGTCATCAACAACAATACCCACTACAGTGAAGACCTATTACGTACTCGATTGGGAATAGAAGAAGGTCGCCGTATTACGACCGAAGAACTTGAACAAAGTATTCAAGACTTGTACGCACTAGACCGCTTTGAGTTGATTACCTATCAATATGACAAAGACGAAGATGGGAACAATCTAGTCGTTGTTAACGTTAATGAGAAAGCGTGGGGGCCAAACTACGTTAACTTCCGCTTTTTCCTTGAGGATGACTTTACAACCGATAGTCAGTACTCACTCGGCATATCAAGTAATTTTACTGATCTGAGTTCCGGCGGCGCGGAGTTGTTATTAAACCTTGAAATGGGCACCGATAAGTTGGTGGAAGCGGAGTTGTATTCCCCGTTTCTATCGAGCCAGAAGCTGTTTACTACTCTAGGCGCGAGTTACAGTAACGACAAACGAAACATGCCAAGTAGTGGCTTTGATGATACGAGTTTAGAAGCCACAAAAAACTATCTACCCGTTACGTATAGAGAGTGGAAAGGGGAGTGGGTTCTTGGCTATCAAGAGACTTTGTGGACAGAGTTCAATCTTGGCTTACGTTATATCCAAGGTTATGCGGAGCTATCAACGCTTCCGTCATGTGGTGATCTCGATTTTACTCGCCAAGGGGCCTTTGTAGGCTACCGCTATGACACACTCGATGATTTTAGTTTTCCTAGATCTGGGCTTTATCTTGATCTGGAGTACCTCGTATCGCAAGACGATATTAATGGAGAGGCTCGCTGCTTGGATGCGGCCGTCAGCCAATCTACCGATATTGTTGATGAGATCAGTGCCAAATTCATTGGCGCGTATACCTACGACCGTCATACTTTAGTGGCAAACATGGATTTGGGCTTATCGCAAACTGAGAATGCGTCAATGCCGATTGATCCAAAAGAGATCGGTGGATTCCTTAAGCTATCAGGGATCCCGAGAGATAGCTTGATTGGGCAAAATATCGCGTTTACCAGCTTAGTGTATCGTTACCGTTGGTTTGATAATGATTTTGGCTTGTTTAGCTCACCCTTTTACCTCGGCAGCTCGATAGAATATGGCGGTGTTTGGTCCGATCCTAATATCAATATTCAAGATGCACCGTTATATCAAGCCGCTTCCGTCTTTGTCGGGGTGAACTCGCCAATTGGACCTATTATGTTCGGCTATGGGTTTACGGAGCAGCAATTTAATTCTGTATATTTAATCATTGGGACGACATTTAAGTAGTAAATTGCCCAAGTTAATTTCGAAAAATCATCCAACTTTAGTCTTAAGTTGCTATGTTGGTCAAAATGATAAGATTTTAATTTTAGGTTAAATTTGCTATCCTGCGTCCCACAGTTTGGCCTCTCTGGCGCTGCTCATCAATTCAATTGTATGACTTCTATGGCAATGGAGAGCCAAGTTTCCAAGGATGTTCTATCCAGGTCTGTAGACTATGGGTGAACCGCAATGAGAGGAAAAAGTCGTGCTTGAAGCCTACCGTAAACACGTCGAAGAGCGTGCTGCTGAAGGAGTTGTTCCAAGACCGTTAGACGCTGAACAAGTCGCTGGTCTAGTTGAACTTTTGAAGAACCCACCTCAAGGTGAAGATGCTGTTATTCTTGACCTTTTAGAGAACCGTATTCCACCAGGTGTAGATGAAGCTGCTTATGTGAAAGCGGGTTTCTTAACTGCAATCACGAAAGGTGAAGTAGAATCTCCACTTGTTAGCAAAGCGAAAGCTGCAGAGCTACTTGGCACCATGCAAGGTGGCTACAACATCGAATCGCTCGTCTCTCTACTCGACGATGCTGAGCTTGCCCCTATTGCAGTGAAAGCACTGTCTCATACTCTATTGATGTTCGATGCTTTCTACGATGTTGAAGAGAAAGCAAAAGCAGGCAACAAGTCTGCGCAGCAGGTCCTTCAATCTTGGGCGGACGCTGACTGGTTCACATCTAAAAATAAAGTCGCTGAAAAAATCACGGTTAAAGTATTCAAGGTTACTGGTGAAACAAACACCGATGACCTATCACCAGCACCTGACGCATGGTCACGTCCAGATATCCCAGTACACGCAAAAGCGATGCTAAAGATGGAACGTGACGGCATTACTCCTGATGAACAGGGTAGCGTTGGTCCAATCAATCAAATTGAAGACATGCAAAAAGATGGCATTCCACTAGCGTACGTTGGTGATGTTGTTGGTACAGGTTCTTCACGTAAATCGGCAACAAACTCAGTACTTTGGTTCATGGGTGAAGATATCCCATTCGTACCAAACAAGCGTACTGGCGGTGTTTGTCTTGGTGGTAAAATTGCACCAATCTTCTACAACACAATGGAAGATTCAGGCGCTCTACCTATTGAATTGAACGTACAAGAGATGAACATGGGCGATATCATTGATATCTACCCGTACGAAGGTGTTGTTCACAAGAACGGTTCTGTGATTTCAAACTTTGAGCTAAGCAAAGTCCTTCTTGATGAAGTGCGTGCTGGTGGCCGTATTCCACTGATCATCGGTCGTGGTCTAACGGGTCGTGCTCGTGACGCTCTAGGTCTAGAAGAAACCGATCTGTTTGCTAAACCAATCGACCCATCTGCATCTGATAAAGGCTACACGCTAGCTCAGAAGATGGTGGGTAAAGCATGTGGTGTTGAAGGTGTGCGTGCTGGTCAGTACTGTGAACCTAAAATGACGACAGTCGGTTCTCAAGATACAACCGGTCCTATGACTCGTGATGAGCTTAAAGATCTGGCGTGTCTTGGTTTCTCAGCAGACCTTGTCATGCAGTCTTTCTGTCACACATCTGCATACCCTAAACCAGTCGATGTAAACACTCACCATACGCTACCTGATTTCATCATGAACCGTGCGGGTGTTTCACTTCGTCCGGGTGATGGCGTTATTCACTCATGGCTAAACCGTATGCTTCTTCCTGATACTGTAGGTACAGGTGGTGACTCGCATACTCGTTTCCCTCTCGGTATTTCATTCCCTGCGGGTTCAGGGTTAGTCGCATTTGCTGCAGCAACAGGGGTTATGCCTCTTGATATGCCTGAATCTATCTTGGTTCGCTTTAAAGGTGAAATGCAGCCGGGTATCACGCTACGTGACCTAGTACATGCCATTCCTCTGTACGGTATCAAGCAAGGTCTACTAACGGTAGAGAAAGCCGGTAAGATCAACGAATTCTCTGGTCGTGTACTAGAAATTGAAGGTGTTGAGCACCTATCTGTTGAGCAAGCATTTGAGCTTTCTGACGCATCTGCTGAGCGTTCTGCTGCAGGTTGTACGGTTAAGCTATCTCAAGAGTCTATCGATGAGTACCTGAACTCGAATATCGTGATGCTTAAGTGGATGATTGCTGAAGGTTACGGTGATGTTCGTACGATTGAGCGCCGTATCACAGCAATGGAAGAGTGGTTAGCGAACCCTGAGTTGCTATCTGCTGATTCAGATGCGGAATACGCGCACGTTATCGAGATTGATCTTGCTGACATCGATCAACCAATCTTATGTGCACCAAACGATCCAGATGATGCTCGTCTTCTTTCTGACGTTCAAGGCACTGAGATTCAAGAAGTGTTCATCGGTTCTTGTATGACCAACATCGGTCACTTCCGTGCTGCAGGTAAGATGCTAGAAGAGTTTAACGGCTCGCTAAATACTCGCCTATGGGTGGCTCCGCCAACGAAGATGGATAAAGACCAACTGACAGAAGAGGGCTATTACGGCATCTTCGGTCGTGCTGGGGTTCGTATCGAAACTCCTGGTTGTTCACTATGTATGGGTAACCAAGCTCGTGTTGCTGATGCTTCGACGGTTATGTCTACGTCAACGCGTAACTTCCCGAACCGCTTAGGTAATGGCGCGAACGTTTATCTGGCTTCTGCTGAGCTTTCTGCTGTTGGCGCGATTCTAGGTCGCATCCCAACGAAAGAAGAGTACTTAGAGTACGCTGAGAAGATTAATGCTTCGGCTGCGGATACATACCGTTACCTGAACTTCCATAAAATGGGTCAGTACACGGAAAAAGCAGACACAGTTATCTTCCAAGAGCCTGCTTAAGCAGACATTGGCTAAGTAACAGTTTAAAGCACTTACGATGATCGTAAGTGCTTTTTTGTTTCTGCAACTGAATAACGTTGGATTACTTTCTCAATTTGGGTAGAAACAGCCCTAGAGAGTTTTTTCTTCTCGCTATATACTCTGCGCCATCTTCTCTCGTGCACTATTGGAATCTCTCATGGAATTTGAATTCACCCGTAATACCCTAATGGGCGAGTACTACGTTAAGTGCAGTATGGGGCATGAGATTGTCGGACGTTGGCTACAAGATGAGATTGGTAAGTCACGAGAAAGCATTGCTAACGTGGAACAACTGATTCATCAGGCGAAGGTTTCTCCATCTGCTGAACATACGTTGCTAGGGCACGAGATTTCATTGATGATCTGTGCAGATGAAGTCACAGTCTCTGAGAATGTGTTGAGCCATGGTGACACGCTAGAGGAAGAGAGTGAGTTCCAATATTACATCAGTGAGAGTACCGCCAGCTGCGGAATCGATGACTTTGAGATGCTAATTGAGCAATGGTGTGACTTTCTAGGCTATCGATAATATCGCACAGGTTATTTATTGATGTCTTTTTTCTTTATTCATAATCACTCACTATAGACATTAATTTATATTTTTCATGAACATAAAATATACTCATGGTGTATTAATTCTCTCTATCGGATATAAATTATTCATGCTTTATTGGTTTATATTTAATTCACATCCCTTTCCTATTTTAAGTTAAATCGATAATCACTTTCTTCTTATTTTTCTTTTATTAAATACCCTGTGAATACGATTACTAAGTCTCCATGTATTCTATATCTCAATGAATTGTGGCTATTTATTCGCTCTTCTATTGCACTTGTCTCTTATGATTAATCAATTATATAGATGTAATTGTGGTGTTCATTTGTTTTCTTTATCTATTTGTTTTTATAGTATTTTATTATTTGTGGAAGCGGTCACATATTTTCATTTTGAAACAATATGGCATTAAGGTAATGAAAAACATAATAAATAACCATATATATTAATAATGTAGAGAGATGTTGTTGATATTAAATCTATTTTTGGCAGCTTGTAATATTTGAAACCCTCGCTAACATGGCGTTCACAAGTTACGGAGAACTATAACTTCACGGTCTATGGTCGAACTTGGGTTAATTAATGTCATAAATAAAAGGAAATATAATGAATAAGAAATCATTAATATCAGCAGCATTTACGGTAGCGCTTGCTGCTCCCATTGCACAGGCACAAGACTTTCTAACTATTGGTACTGGCGGTGTTACAGGGGTTTACTACCCAGCTGGTGGCGGTATTTGCCGATTGATTAACCAAGATCGTGAAACTCACGGATTACGTTGTAATGTGGAAAGTACCGGTGGCTCTGTTTATAACCTGAATACGATTCGTTCAGGTGAGCTGGATCTCGGTGTTGCTCAATCTGACCAACAGTTCAATGCATACAATGGTGAAGGTGCGTTTGCCAATTCCGGTAAATACGAAGATCTAAGAAGTGTGTTCTCTATCTACACTGAAGCCTTCACTGTTGTTGCTCGTAAAGATGCCAATATCGAAACTTTCGATGACCTAAAAGGTAAGCGTGTAAACATTGGTGAACCAGGCTCTGGCCAGCGTGCAACAATGGAAGTACTAATGGATGCGAAAGGTTGGGATCGCAGTGATTTCCGTTTAGCATCTGAACTGAAAGCGGCAGAGCAAGCACAAGCGCTGTGTGATAACAAAATCGACGTAATGGTTTATTTTGTAGGTCACCCAAACGGCGCAATCAAAGAAGCAACGACGTCGTGTGATACGAACTTAGTTAGTGTGAATGACTCTGTTATTAAAGAACTCGTTGAGACAACCCCTTACTACGTTGCTTACGATGTTCCTGCTGGTATGTACCGCGGTAATGAAGAGTCAGTGACAACGCTAGGCGCAAAAGCGACCGTTGTTTCTAGCGCAAAAACATCGGATGAAACGGTTTACCACACGGTGAAAGCTGTATTTGAAAACCTAGATACGTTCCGCCGCCTACACCCAGGTTTTGCTGGCGTACAGGCCACAGAAATGCTGGAAGGTAATACAGCGCCACTGCATGAAGGTGCGGTTAAGTACTACAAGGAAGCTGGTCTCCTTTAAAAAACTAAATAGCAGCACTTTCGGGTGCTGCTCGCTTTATCCCCTCTAATTGAGATTTCACCCGGTGGCAAAGGTGACGTCATCGTCAAGAAGTAGTGTTATGCAAAATACCCAAACATCCCAGCAGTTACAAGAAATGGCGAATAGTGCCGATTCAGGTGCGCGTCAACCCCTAGGACTCAGTGGTAAACTAATATCAGCGGTTGCACTGACTTGGGCTCTTTTCCAGTTATGGTACGCCTCACCACTGCCGTTCATTCTTAATATCGGTATCATTAACGACTCCCAAGCGAGAGTTATCCATCTATCTTTTGCTATTTTCTTGTCTTTCACGGCATTTCCAGCTTTAAAAACATCACCACGTAATCGTGTTCCGGTTCAAGACTGGGTGTTAGGTGTTGTTGGCGCACTCTGCGCAATGTATCTGTTTGTCTTCTATCAGCAGCTTTCGACTCGCCCTGGCGCACCGATTACGATGGATATTGTCGCGGCAGTTCTTGGTATTTTATTGTTACTAGAAGCGACTCGCCGAGCCTTGGGTCCACCGCTGATGGCCGTTGCGGGTGTATTTTTATTTTATATCTTTGCTGGTTCAATGATGCCAGAAGTGATCTCGCATAGAGGCGCGTCTTTAGCTAAGGCAGCAAGCCATTTGTGGATTACCTCTGAGGGTGTGTTTGGTATCGCGTTGGGCGTCTCAACCAGCTTCGTTTTCTTATTCGTTCTTTTCGGCGCGCTACTTGAGAAAGCGGGTGCCGGCAATTACTTCATTAAAGTTGCTTTTGCTCTACTCGGTCATATGCGCGGTGGTCCAGCCAAAGCGGCGGTTCTAGCGTCGGGTATGACGGGGATTATCTCTGGCTCCTCGATTGCTAACGTAGTGACAACGGGAACGTTTACGATTCCTCTGATGAAGCGAATGGGTTTGCCTGCGTCTAAAGCGGGTGCGGTAGAGGTCGCGTCATCATGTTATGGGCAGATCATGCCACCTATTATGGGGGCCGCTGCGTTCCTTATGGTGGAGTACGTCGGGATTCCTTATGTTGAGGTGATTAAGCACGCCTTTGTACCTGCGATTGCAGCTTACATAACGTTCCTATACATCATGCACCTAGAAGCGCTTAAGGCTAACCTTGAAGGGATAAAACGAGTCAAAGAGCCTGCACCATGGAAAGTGCGCCTATTACGCTCGGGCATTACGGTGTCGAGCTTACTCATATTGGCCGGTATGGTGTACTTCGGGCTGCAATTCATTCAATCGGCGTTAGGCAGCCTCGCGGTTCTGGTTGTGTCTGTTTCAGTTCTAGCTGCGTATATTGGTTTGGTCGCGCACAGTGCTAAATACCCAGACTTAGAAGTCGATGATCCAAGCAAACCGGTCGAGTCTTTACCTGAACTTGGACCAACAGTGAAGTCGGGGCTGCATTTCTTGTTGCCTGTTGTGACCTTGGTTTGGTGTTTGATGGTAGAGCAACTATCACCTGGGCTATCGGCGTTCTACGCGACGGCGTTCATGATCTTCATTCTTCTGACTCAGCGACCATTGTTTGCCTATTTTAGAAAAAGTAACGACTACGTTGCTGCGCTAAAACTAGGAGCCAAAGACCTGCTTAGTGGCTTGGAAACAGGTGCACGTAACATGATCGGCATTGGTGTCGCGACAGCCGCTGCAGGCATTGTAGTTGGCGCTGTGACTTTGACTGGACTTGGCCCAGTGATGACGGAGCTTGTCGAAATACTTTCCGGCGGTAGCTTGATTGTGATGCTTGTGCTGATTGCGCTTATCAGTTTGATCCTTGGTCTTGGGCTGCCCACAACGGCTAACTACATTGTCGTATCCAGCTTGATGGCTCCGGTAGTGATTACGCTAGGTGCGCAGCATGGGATCATTGTTCCTCTTATTGCGGTTCACTTGTTTGTTTTCTACTTTGGCATCATGGCAGACATTACGCCACCGGTTGGTCTAGCGGCGTTTGCTGCTTCGGCGATATCCAAAGCCGATCCGATCAAAACGGGTATTCAAGCGTTTAAATACGCCATGTTAACCGCTGTGCTGCCGTTCATGTTTATCTTTAACACGGATATAATTTTGGTCGGCATCGATAGTTTCTGGCATGCGGCCTTTATCTTCTTAGTGACACTAGTGGCGATGTGCTTTTTTGCGGCCGCAATGCAGGGTTACTTTTTCGCTCGTAATACACGCATTGAGACGCTGCTATTAATCGTCGCTGCTTTCTCTTTAGCGCGTCCTGACTTTTGGCAGAACCGCTATGCGCCAGAGTTTATAGATCAGCCTGCGGGCGAAATAACTCAAGTCATTGAGCGATTGGATGAAGGGGAGAGTTTAAGGCTGCACATTAGCTCAACCACATTCAAGGGTGAAGAGAAGCAACGCGTGGTTGTGCTCGATCTTCCTACCGATGGAACGGGTGAACAGCGCCTAGATACGTCAGGTTTGATGTTAAAAGAAAATGCTCAGGGGCAAACGGTTATCGACATGGTTGGCTGGGGTAGCATGGCTGAAAAAGCGGGTTTGGATTTTGATGAGGTGATTCTTGCGGTTCAAGAGCCGAACGATCGTTTTGCCAAACAGCTGGTCTATATTCCTGCGCTATTGTTGGCATTCTTAGTTTACTGGAGGCAGAGTCGACGACAACAAAAGCGACCAGCTGCGTTAAAGCAAGAGGGAGTCGCCTCTAACGCTTAATTTGTTGACCTTTTTATCTTGCCTCAACAATCTTTGCACTGAAGTGGTGAAAAGAATTGTTAATGCATTGTTATAGTGAAAGTGGCGCACCAGGTTGGTGCGTCATTTTTGTTTTATAGTGTCCTGTAAATAACTAAATCAATTAAAACAATAGCTTAAATAGTTGGCACGTACCTTGGATTAGTGTTGGTAACAGTTTAAAGACTAATACCTAGAGAGGGTACGATGAAACTAATTAATGCAATAATCAAACCGTTCAAACTAGACGATGTTCGCGAAGCACTAGCTGATGCAGGTATTGAAGGGATGACAGTATCTGAAGTAAAAGGCTTTGGTCGTCAAAAAGGCCACACGGAACTCTACCGTGGTGCGGAATACCAAGTCGACTTTCTTCCGAAAGTAAAACTTGAAATCGCAACGCAAGCTGAAAACGTTGACCGAGTTGTTGAAGCCATTACCAAAGCGGCTCAAACAGGAAAAATTGGCGACGGTAAAATTTTTGTGTACGACCTAAACCAAGCGGTTCGTATCCGTACTGGTGAAATGGACGTTGAAGCACTTTAAAGATTCAAAGGATTGGAGAGCAATATTATGGAATTATTAGCAACAGTAACGGAACTACGTTACGCACTAGACACTTTTTTCTTCCTCATTTCAGGTGCGTTGGTTATGTGGATGGCTGCGGGTTTTGCCATGCTTGAAGCTGGCTTAGTTCGTTCAAAAAACACCACGGAAATTCTAACTAAGAACATTTGTTTGTACGCTATTGCCTGTACGACATTCTTACTCGTCGGTTACAACATCATGTATGTTGATAATGGAGAAGGTGGTTGGTTGCCATCATTTGGTGCACTCATTGGCACTCAAGGTGAAGGCGCAGATCACTCTCTAGAGTCTGATTTCTTCTTCCAAGTAGTATTCGTAGCAACGGCAATGTCAGTGGTATCGGGTGCCGTGGCTGAGCGTATGAAGCTTTGGTCATTCCTAATCTTCTCAGTGGTTCTAACGGCGTTTATCTACCCAATGGAAGGTTACTGGACTTGGGGCGGCGGTTTCCTAAGTGAAGCTGGATTTAGTGACTTTGCTGGCTCTGGTATTGTTCACATGGCGGGTGCAGCTGCTGCACTAGCGGGTGTATTGCTACTGGGTGCTCGTAAAGGGAAATACGGTAAGAACGGTGAAATTTACCCAATTCAAGGTTCAAACATGCCACTAGCAACACTTGGTACGTTCATCCTTTGGTTCGGTTGGTTCGGCTTTAACGGTGGTTCTCAACTGATGCTGTCAGACTTCGAAAACGCGACGGCTGTTGGTCAAATCTTCCTAAATACTAACGCGGCTGCGGCTGCAGGTGCTATTGCTGCTCTACTTGTATGTAAAACGACGTGGGGCAAAGCAGACTTAACAATGATTCTTAATGGTGCATTAGCGGGCTTAGTGGCTATTACGGCTGACCCACTATCTCCATCACCTCTTTATTCAGTTGCTATCGGCTGTGTGTCAGGTGCACTGGTTGTATTTAGCATCATCGCTCTAGACAAGCTAAAAATTGATGATCCAGTGGGTGCTATCTCGGTTCACGGTGTGTGTGGTTTCTTTGGCCTAATGGTTGTTCCACTAAGCAATGGTGATGCTACGTTTGGTGCTCAACTACTTGGTGCTGCAGTAATCTTTGCATGGGTATTCGGCGCAAGTCTTGTAGTCTGGGGTATCCTGAAAGCAACAATGGGTATTCGTGTTACAGAAGACGAAGAGCAAGAAGGTATGGACATGCACGACTGTGGTGTTGGTGCTTACCCAGAGTTTGTGACAGTTAAATAATCACTGAATTCACATAGATATTAGGGCCTACTCAGCAATGAGTAGGCCCTTTGCTTTTGGTGATTGACCCTAAAATGGCATACTCTGTTAGATATTACGTGGCAAAGCAACATCATGGAGTGATAAATGAAATATTTACTGACGGCCCTTCTTCTGCTGTGTTCATCGAGCCTGTATGCAAGTTCAGAGTTGAACAAGGTGAACGATCAAAAACTATCGGACATTGGGCAGACTGTTGTCTCTGATCTTTTGGGAGCATCCCTGAGTAAGTCTAACTGGAGTAATATAGTGAGGCACGTTAGGCAGATAGGAGCGAGCAACACCTACTTGCTCAAGTTTGTCGACCCTAACGACAGTTCAGTATATACACTCGCTTATCTTGCCGATATTGCCTCGGTATTGGTGGTATCGGATGCCAGCCTGATTCGGTTAGGTGATCAATCAAACATTATCAAAGAATATGAAGCCAGCTATGTGCGCCCCTTATTGAAGGAGATCGACCAGCAGGATGTGATTGTGATGTCTACCGAAGACAGCGCCGATTTGAAGAAGGTTTACGTGTTTACGGATCCAACGTGTGGTTACTGTCAAAAACTGCATTCTGAGCTTTCAGACTATCAGGATCAGGGGATCTCAATTCAATACCTACCGTTCCCAAGAGGAGGGCTTCAAGGGCCTGGGTATGAAATGCTGGTGAATGCTTATTGCTCTAAAGATCGAAAAGTAGGGATAGAGTTTGCCAAAATGAAAAATATGGCGCCTTTTTTACCGGACGATATCAGTGAACAACAGCTCCAACGCTGTGAGAATATCGTGGGCTACTACTATGAATTGGGTATTCGACTTGGAATACAAGGGACACCCGCTATTTTCACTGAATCTGGATACCAGTTAGGTGGTTACTTACCCGCACTACAAATGAGCCGAATGCAGGGGTTGAGATAAAAGAGTGATGTAGTTATTAGTTAAGGTGACATCTTTTGTTACAATTCAAGATGATAGAAACCAACCTGTAAAGGTTGGTTTTTTTGTCTAGTATCATTGTAATTAATCTATTCATGCATATAATAATGCAACTGATAAACATTATCATTACGAAGTAAAGGATTAAACTGATGAAAAAATTGCTAACTCTTTCAGCATTGGCATGCAGCGCTATCGCACCAACAATGGCTATGGCTGCTGAAGAAGTAAACGTCTACTCTTACCGTCAACCATTCTTAGTAGAACCAATGTTCAATGAGTTCACTAAAGAAACGGGCATCAAAGTAAATGTTAAGTTCGCTAAAAAAGGCCTTGCAGAAACGCTAGCTCGTGAAGGCGATTTAAGCCCAGCTGATGTTATCTTAACCGTTGATATTAGCCGTTTGTCAGAGCTAACGAAGCAAGAGTTAGTACAACCAGTTGAAAGCCCTGTACTTGAGTCAAACATCCCTGCTCAATACCAAGACACTGAAAACGAGTGGTTTGCTCTAACAACGCGTACTCGTTCTGTGTACTCATCACGTGACCGTGTAGGTCGTCTTGGTGATGATTTCACATACGCAGACCTAGCTAAGCCTGAGTTCAAAGGTAAAATCTGTACTCGTAGTGGTAAGCACCCTTACAACGTATCGCTTGTTTCTTCAATGATTGCTCACCACGGTGAAGCAGAGACGAAAGAGTGGTTAGAAGGTCTTAAAGCAAACCTAGCACGTAAGCCTCAAGGTAATGACCGTGCACAAGTTAAAGCAATTAAAGAAGGTCTATGTGACGTAGCACTAGGTAACAGCTACTATCTAGGTAAGATGGTTAACGATAAAGAGCAGAAAGCTTGGGCTGATTCTGTTTACATCAACTTCCCGAATCAAAATGCAGAAGGTACGCACGTAAACATTTCTGGTATGGCGATGGCGAAATACTCTCCGAATAAAGAGAACGCACAGAAGCTGATGGAATTCCTAAGTGGTGATACTGCGCAAAGTATGTACGCTGAAGTAAACTATGAATACCCAGTGAAAGCGGGCGTTGAGCGTTCAGAGCTTGTCGCTTCTTGGGGTGACTTCAAGTCTGATGATGTTTCTTTAGACGACATTGCGTCTTACCACTCTGCTGCAATTCGACTTCTTGATGAAGTGAAATTTGACCTTTGATTATAACTAGGGGTATAAAGTACCCCTGTTTTTCAAAAGGATATGAGATGTATTTGCAATTGCGTTTATGTTTCATACGGCCTTGTTGTAGTTAGGCGATGAACGAAAAAAATTATATATGGAAAACCAGTAGTGCAAGCTTAGCTTTGCTGCTGGTTTTGCCGATCTTAGCGATCTTTTATACCTCGTTGGGTGACACCGACGAGGTCTTTTCACATCTGATGTCTACAGTCATGCCAACCTACGTCTATAACACAGTCGTGTTGACGGTGGGTGTGATGCTGCTCTCTTTGGTTCTTGGAATACCGAGTGCTTGGTTTATGGCGATGTGTCGTTTACCGAGTGAGGGTATTTTACAGTGGGCACTTGTTCTTCCATTAGCGATGCCAGGTTATATCATTGGCTATATCTTTACGGACTGGTTTGATTTTGCAGGTCCAATCCAAATATTGCTGCGTGATTTAACCGGTTGGGGGCCTGGGGAGTATTGGTTCCCTGATATCAGAACCCTGACGGGGGCAACGATTGTATTGGCACTGGTGCTGTATCCATACGTTTATTTATTGTGTCGTGCGGCCTTTATGGAGCAAAACGTTTCTCTGCTTCAGTCTGCGCGATTGTTAAAGTGTACCCCGTGGGAAAGCTTTAAGCGCATTTCTCTTCCGCTTGTACGTCCTTCTATGGCCGTTGGACTGTCACTCGTAGCGATGGAGACCATCGGGGACTTTGGCACCGTCAGTTACTTTGCTGTAAGCACGTTAACGACAGCGGTGTACGATACCTGGCTTGGTTACTCTAATCTAAACGCGGCCGCTAAAATTTCGGCCTTGATGCTCGTCATTGTCATTTTATTATTGAGTGCGGAACGATACAGTCGACGTAAACAGAAACTGTTTCAAAATCAGTTCAGTAGCCGTGAAGACTTCCGTTACAAATTGACTGGCTGGAAAAAATGGGCGGCACTGACTTGGTGCTGGGGTATTGTCTCTATTGCATTTATTTTACCACTTTTGCAGCTGTGCATTTATGCTTATAAATACTTTGAACAGAGTTGGACGGCTGGATTCAGTGAGTACGCCATTAACAGCTTACAGGTGTCTATTATTGCCGCAATCATTGGTGTTTTTGTCGCGTTGGTGGTGAATTTTACTCAGCGTGTTAACCCTGGGAAAAGCAGCTTAGCTTTTATGCGTCTATCCTCTATGGGGTATGCGGTTCCGGGTACAGTGCTGGCGATAGGGGTGTTGGTTCCCGTTTTGTTTCTCGATCACTTCGTCAATGATGTAGCCCGTTCACTTGAGTTTCAGCGTCCTGGGTTGATTTTTTCTGGGTCGATGTTTGCTCTGATCGTTGCGCTAGTTGTCCGTTTCTCAGCAGTTGCCATTGGCAGTATTGAAAGTAGCCTGAATAAGATCCCGCCGTCTCTGGACATGGCCGCTCGTACGATGGGCTGCAATACCAATAAAATGTTGTGGAAAATCCATTTTCCATTGATTCGACGTGGCGCCTTGATTGCTGGCCTACTGGTCTTTATCGAGTCAATGAAAGAGTTGAACGCGGCTCTATTACTGAGACCGTTTAATTTTGAAACCCTAGCGACGTATGTCTATAACTACGCATCAGATGAGCATTTAGAGTTGGCTGCCATGCCTGCTGTCTTATTGGTATTAGTAGGGTTGATACCGCTTGTTGTTGTAAACCGTTCTTTGGAGAAAAGCCACTAATGAGTTGTGCGCTGTCGATACAAAACTTAACGTGCAAGTATGAGTCTCAAACGGTACTTGAACAGTTGTCGCTTGAAGTGAATCATGGCGAGATAGTGTGCCTACTTGGTGCCAGTGGCTGCGGGAAAACAACATTACTAAAAGCCGTAGCGGGTCTGCTCCCATTGAGTTCAGGAGTCATGAGCCTTAACTGCATGACCATCGACGATGGAAAAAACTGGTTACCACCAGAGCAGCGTAATATTGGGATGATCTTTCAAGATTATGCGCTGTTTCCACACCTAACGGTTGAAGAGAATGTGGTTTTTGGCTTACGTGGTGCCAGCAAAGCTGAGAAAGTAAGTAAAGCGAAAGAGATGCTCGAATTGGTTCACCTTTCCGCGTATGGGGATAGGTACCCCCATCAGCTTTCTGGTGGTCAACAACAGCGTGTGGCGATAGCCCGAACTCTTGCGTACAAGCCTGATTTGCTGTTACTGGATGAACCCTTCTCTAATATCGATACTCAAGTTCGCCATGAATTGATCGCCGAGATCAGACGCATTTTTAAATCTCAGGGTGTGACAGCAATATTTGTTACCCATAGCCGAGAAGAAGCGTTTGCCTTTTCTGACAAGATGGCGGTAATGAACAATGGTGTGATTGAACAATATGGAACGGCGACAGAGCTGTATTATCATCCGTCGAGTAAGTTTGTGGCCGATTTCTTAGGTGGTGGTAGCTATTTACCCGCAACGCGTATCTCAGAGTATAAATTCAAAACGGTGCTTGGTACGGTCGAAGCCATCGCGAAAGGTGCAATTGAGGTGAATCAAGATTGTGAGTTGTTATTGAGGCCACAGCACATCTTAATTGAGGCGGAGCAGGAGAGTTCAATTCGCGTCCAGGAACAGCATTTTATGGGCGATCACTGCCGCTATGTGGTGAAGGTGAATGGCAATCAATTGACGGCAAGTTCTTCTCAGGCGTTAACGATTGGTCAAACGGTCCGTGTTAATGTTGACGAGCAAGGTATCTTGGCATTTTAATACATCGAAGTTTATAAGCGCGTTATACCGAAATGCGTTTTCCCCCATTTAAGTAAGTCGTGCAAGCGACTCGCAGCAAAGAGGTGAAGTTACCAAGCTCACCTCTTCGTTGAATGACTTCATTGTAGATTCGAGTCAAAAACTCCGCGACAGTGATATGAGAGTCGTTCGCAATATCTTCAATAATCTTCCAGAAAACGGCCTCAAGCCGAACACTCGTCACAACCCCTTCAATACGTACAGAGCGTGTTTTAAGTTCGAACAAATTATCTTCAGCACCGGAATAAATCTCACACATTTTGGGGACTCACTTATCTACCTATAGATTTATCAGAATAGTAAATTTCTTGAATAACTCACTAAGCCTTTAGTCTATAGAAGCGAACAGTCTATAACAGCAGTTGGTTTAATTGGGCTAACCAGTTTGGGTGTGCAGGCCATGCTGGCGCCGTGACAAATATGCCGTCGGTTACCGCCTGATCCATCTCGAGTTCAGCGTAGTCAGCACCGGCCAATTTAACCTCTGGAGCGCAAGCAGGGTAAGCCGAGATCGTTTTACCTTGGATAATATTAGCTGCGGCGAGTAGCTGAGCACCATGACATATTGCTGCAATAGGCTTCTGTTCGATAGCAAAATCGGTAATGAGTTTAATGACATCAGGGTTTAGGCGAAGATATTCAGGGGCGCGGCCACCGGGGATAACCAAGGCATCAAATTGTGAGCAAGAAGCTTGGTCAAAGTTTGCGTTGAGTGTGAACAGGTGACCTGGTTTTTCTGTGTAGGTTTGGTCTCCCTCAAAGTCATGGATAGCGGTTTTAATGGTTTCCCCACTGCGTTTGTCGGGACACACAACGCTTACAGTATGCCCAACCATACCTAACGCTTGGAAAGGAACCATCAATTCGTAATCTTCTACAAAATCACCAGCCAGAATAAGTATACGTGCCATGTCTCTATTTCCATTTTGAGTGAATGAAAATACAAGTTAACAATTATTTTACATGTGGTGGTAGTAGTTGGTTACTACAGCAGAAAGGGGCTCAAAACGAAAAAAGCCCAGCAAACGCTGGGCAAGTATTCTTCACCTATAGGGTGCTCAATTTGAGCGAAAGTGAGGTAATCGGTTCTTATCTATTAACTGTTGAATCAACAGCGAATTTATAGAGATAAGAAGTCTTTTACCTGCTGAAGAACACGTTCGGCAGTCTCTTTATCTTCCATTTCAGCAAAGATTCGTAGTAAAGGCTCGGTACCTGAGAAGCGAGCAATAACCCAGCCGCCATTCTTAAAGTACACCTTAGCTCCGTCGTCATAGCTGACTTTTTCAATCTCAAACTCAAATTCAGGCAATTGCTTTTCAACGTATATCTTGTTGTAAAGAACCTCTTTTTGAGCGGGCTTGAAGGTACAATCACCCTCGGCAGTATAGGCATAGCCATACTTGCCGTAGATTTCATCAAGCATTTCCGAAAGTTTTTTGCCTGTAACAGAAATCATCTCTACTAGTAGGCTTGATGCGAAGACACCATCTTTACCCAGTATGTGACCACGAATGGTCAAGCCACCTGAGCTTTCACCACCAATCAATGAGTCATCCGCCTCCATTTGAGAGCTGATGTGCTTAAAGCCTACAGGAACCTCAAAGCTCTTTTCACCGTGATCCGCGGCAATTTTGTCGAGGATATGAGTAGTGGCAATGTTACGAACGACAGAGCCTTTCCAGCCTTTGTACTCAAGTAGGTAGTAGTAGAGCAGGATCAGCACTTCATTCGGATGAATAAAGTGACCCTTTTCATCAATGATGCCCAGTCTATCAGCGTCCCCATCCGTGCCAATGCCTATATCATAGCCTTCTGCCGCTACTAAGTGCTTCAAGCGATAGAGTGTTGCGGCACTCGGTGATGGCATAAGGCCACCAAAGTCTGGATTCTTGCCATCGTTAATAACATCGACATCACATCGACCATTGATGAGCACAGTTTGTAATGCGTTTTTCGCAACCCCAAACATTGGATCAATCAGTACCTTCAAGTTGGCATTCTTGATCGCTTCAATGTCGATAAAGTTGATGATGGAATCAACAAAGGCGTTCATTGGGTTGATGATGACAACCGATTTGTCGTTGAGAGCTTGTTCAAACTCAACCGACTTGATGTCATTTAACGTCAGTTGGCTGATTTGTTCTTCTACTTTTTGTGTAATGATCTCATCCGCATCGCGCCCACCTTCGATGAAGATTTTGATGCCGTTGTAATCTGCAGGGTTGTGAGAAGCGGTAATACACGCAGAGTAAGCGCACCCAATTTCTTTGGCTTGAAACATGACGATAGGAGTAGGAACAAACTTATCAATGAAACTCACAGGGATGTTGTTTGCTGCTAACACTTCAGCAAACCAACGACCTGCTTTGTCAGAAAGGAAGCGTCGGTCATAACCAACGATGAACCCTTTATCGGCGACATTTTCATTGTTAATAATATTTGATAGTGCTTGTGCGACAAGGCGAACGTTATCTTTAGTGAACTCTTCACCAATGAATGCACGCCAGCCACCTGTACCAAATTTGATCATAATAAAATCCTTTTTGCTGTGTCAGTTGAGTGTCTTTCTAGAAAGAACGCTCAACCGATAGCAGCACAGATGTCAGTTAACGTGACCTTTTTGCAAAGGTCACACTTAACTAAGAACGCTGATTAACCAAGAGTCACAACAACTTCGTTGACACTGCCTTCAGCGAGCACAGGAAGAGCACCTTCCACGGGTTGACCATTAAGCGTCATTGATTTAACCCCTTTGCTCACAGAAGCTGGGTTTTCAACCTTGATGTTGTACGTTGCACCACGCCATTGACGAGTGACCTCGAAACCTGGCCAATCTGTTGGGATACAAGGGTCAACAGTGAGACCTTCATAACCAACGCGAACACCCAAAATAAAGTTAGTCACGGCAAAATAAGCCCAGCCAGAGGTACCTGTTAGCCATGGGTGATTTGCACGACCATGATCTTGGTGGTCACGCCCCATAATGAATTGAACGTAAGAGTAAGGTTCTGCAATACGCTTATCGATGATGTCATTTTGGTTGTATGGGTTTAGTGCGTCGTAGAATTTCATCGCACGGTCACCACGGCCCAGCTTCGCTTCAGCGACCCATGCCCAAGGGTTAGGGTGTGAGAAGATAGCGCCGTTCTCTTTAACGCCTTGGTATACGCGTGTTACGAAACCAATGTCATCGTTCGGTGTTGCGAACGACGGAGAGTTCAGATGCAAGCCGTATTCTGAGTAAAGGTTCTCATCAACCGCATCCATTGCCTTCTCACCGCGTTCTTGAGAAACCGCGCCAGAAAGAACCGCAAGCGTATTTGACTCTAGGTGAATACGACCTTCAGTTTGTTGAGCGGTACCAATCTTGTCGCCATCTTTGGTTAGACCACGGATGTACCAACCACCCTCGTCATCCCAAAGGTGAGTTTCACAAGCTTCGCGCACGTTAGCCGCCATTTCCGTGTATTTAGCCACGTCAGCATCATTACCACGGTATTTAGCAAGATCTAGGAATTCTTGAAGTGCCCAGTAGTGTAGGAAAGACACCATAGAAGACTCACCGCCACCTAGGTTTAGACAGTCATTCCAGTCGGCGCGAAGACCTTTACAAATGCCGGTTTGACCAACGTATTCCGCAGAGAAATCCAGTGCGGCTTTCATGTGGTCATAAACGCTCGCGTTTCCGCCATCTGCGTATGGGATTTGCTCGTCGAAGAAGCTTTCTTCGCCTGTTTCCATCACGTATTTACAGATCGTTGGAACTAGCCATAAGTGATCATCAGAACAGGTGTCTTCGATACCATGGATCTTGTCATCGTCAGAGGGTGTAGGGACAACGGTTGGTGATTTTGATGGCTCAACATCCGCTTTCTCTGGATCGAACCAGTCAGGATCAAACAAGTGTAAACCGTAACCCGCTTTGACTTGCCCACGGAGAAGATCGACAAGGCGCTTACGAGTCATTTCTGGGTTAGCGTGCGGCACGGAGATCGCGTCTTGTGCGGTATCACGATAGCCCAGACCCGTTCGTCCGCCAACTTCAATGAAGGATGCAAAGCGAGACCAAACAACACAGGTTTCCGCTTGGTATAGGGTCCAAGCGTTGATCATGGTATCGAGGCCTTCGTTTGGCGATTTCACTTGGAACTTATCACAACGCTCATTCCAGTGATCTTTGATTCCAGCAAAAGCAGCATCGACGTTGGCAAGATCTTGATATTTAGTGCGTAAGCGGTCGCCATTGCCTTTACCAATACCAAGGATGTAAGCAAAACGTACTTCTTCACCTGGTTGAATGGTAAATTGCTTATGCAGTGAACCACAGTGGTTGTAACAAGTTTGAGCACTGTTTGAACAGCGACCTTTTTCTACCGCAATTGGGTTGGCTTCGTCACGGTATAGACCTAAGAAGTTATCGCGTTGACCATCGTATGAATCAGGATCGAACGTTGATGCTAGGTAGTAGAAGCCTTCAAAGTCATTGGTATTGTAGTAAAGATCGTATTCAATCACGCCGTCTTTATACTCAGTACCCGCAGAGTAAAGTGACATCTGATGGTTCTGGTTGTCTGATTGAATATGGCTAAATGAGAACTCGACGAAAGAGAATGCACTGATAGTACGTGGTCGGTCAGATGTATTTTTGATGACGACGTCCCAAACTTCGGCATCTTCGCCTTTTGGTACGAATAGCGTTTTCTCAGCGCTAATACCGCTGTATTCACACTTGAATTTAGAGTAAGAAAGGCCGTGACGAACCTCGTAGCTCGCTTCGTCTAAGCTTTTAGCAACGGGCTGCCATGAGATTGACCAGTAATCACCGGTTTCATCATCACGTAGATATACGTAGTGTCCTGGGCGATCAAATGACGCATTTGGTCTGAACTTAGTAACGCGGTTATATTCTGGTGAGTTGTAGAAAGAGTAACCACCAGCATTGTGTGAGATTACAGTACAAAATTTCTCAGTACCTAGGTAGTTAGTCCAAGGTGCTGGAACGTCAGGGCGAGTGATGACGTATTCACGATTCTCATTATCGAAATAGCCGTATTTCATGGTTCTATCCTTTTGTATAGGCTGCTAATACAACAGCCAAAATAAGTGCTAGTGAAATTTAAAAGAGCGAATGATGCTCTTAACTTGAGTCTTACTTCCACGGTGAACGGTATTGAACGTTCTGCTGGTCTAGCAGAGGTAAATGACCTTTCAGGCGTGTTAAATAGTTATCCCAGTCTCTTTGTTCATTGCTGGTCCAATAGGCTTCAGCCATGGCAGTTAAACGTGGGAATATCATGTAATCCATGCGTTCTTGGTGGGTGACAATTTCACACCATAGAGCGCACTGAACACCAAGAATGCGTTTTTTAATTGGGTCGTTGTCACTCACGTCTGACAACGGCTCATATTGGTACGCTTGTTTCAGCGGCAGAACATTGGCCCAGTTCACCCCTGGTTCTTCTGGGGCATAGTCTTGCGCCATGTCCAAATAGGTGTGTTGGGCTGGTTGCAAAATAACGTCAAAGCCCTGTTTCGCGCACTTCAGAGCCGCGTCTTCGCTCAGCCAAGAGTAGATGATGGTGTCTTTGCTGACTTTATCGCCATGCTGAGCTTCTTCCCAACCCACCATGCGCTTTCCTAGCGAACGAAGCTTTTTTTCTGCAAACCTAAGTAGGTGGCCTTGAAGCTCTTTCGGGTCTTTGTACCCGTTCTCTTCCATTAGGGATTGGCATTTTTCGCTTTTTTCCCACACACCATTGGGTACTTCATCGGCACCTATGTGAACCCAAGGTGATGGGAACAGTGATGCAACTTCTTCCAGCACCTTTTCCAAAAACGTATAGGTGCCAGGTAAAGCGGGTGACAGAACGTTATCGTTGTAGTTCTGAACGCTACGGTATTGAGATTGATCATCAGGATCGACGAGTAATTCCGGCAGTGCTTTGATCGCCGCTCGGCAATGACCTGGGACATCAATCTCTGGAATGATCGTAATTCCGCGCTGCTGTGCAAAGGTGATGATCTCTTTGATCTCATCTTGGCTGTAAAAGCCAGAGTAGGTCTGATCAATATGACTAAATTGAGGTTCAAGCTCTGACTGAGTTGAACGATGTGCGCCTATTTGAGTTAATTCAGGGAAGGCTTTAATTTCAATTCGCCAGCCCTCGTCATCAGTGAGGTGCCAATGGAACGTGTTGAATTTGTAGTGGGCGAGTTGATTGATCAAGCGTTTAACTCTTTCCACTGGATGGAAGTGGCGAGAGCAATCAAGCATCATGCCTCGATAGTCATACCGAGGGGCATCGGATATCTGAACGAAAGGAATAATAAGAGCATTTTTATCATCGCTCTTTTTAATCAATTGAATAAAAGAAGCCGTTGCGTGAACAAAACCAGCCGATGAATTGGCTTCAAGTGTCACACCACTTTGGTCAACCGTGAGCTGATATTCATTCTTGTCACAAGTCGGGTTGGTTCGGTAACGGATGTCACTACGACCGATTGCTTGTGTTTGAAAGTCGAAAAGAGTGACCAATTCCTGCTGAAGCCAAGTTGCCGCATCTTCTGCTCTATTCGCTTGAAGCGTGATTTGGCTTTTATTGCTTAAGGTAAAGTACCCAGGAGACGTTTCCATGCTGTTCGGTTTTGGAATAACACAAATGTCAGCCGCCTCTGCATGAGGAATTTCTGCACGCTCGCGATGTGGCGAGGCGAGTGCAATCGGTGTGATTGTGACATCGTGATGCTCATCAGTATCGAAATTGATCAGTGCTGCATCTTTGAAACCATCGGTATAGAAGCGCAATGGCGCAGTATTAATACTGAATTCACAATAGAAGTGGCCGTTGGCTTTTAAGACCTGTGCATTGGGATTAAGAACACAGTAGCTGCCTGTTTGGGTTAGTTGACCATGGGATATACTGTCTGGTTGAATGTAACGGTCCATGATGAAGTTAAATGACCAATTATGGATATCTTGATCGCTTAAGTTATGTAAAGTCAGGGCAAAGCGGCAGGCAGGGCTTTGCTCCGAAAGTACTGCTAAATCTACTCTATAGCTCATTTTAGATCCTCAGTACAAATTGTGTGTTTCATTGCCAGCAAACATTAACGCTCCCTCAATGGCATCAAATTGTGGTTTCACGATCCACTGTTGAACCGGAGGCGATAACCAAGCAAGGATTCGTTCGGCAATACTGCCCATTAGACAAATTCGGTCAGCCCCTTTTTTATTCAGAGCGATTAAAAACATCTCGATGTCCGACGCCGTCTGTTTGAGCATTTCAATCGCCAACTCATCACCTTCGTTGGCAAGTTGGAAAATAGCTGGAGAGAATTGACCGTAATCTTTCGGAATGGCTGTTTTAGACCACTCCACAATTTGGTCGATATCGTTGTTAAAGTGGTTCATGACATGCTGAGAAAGTGAGGATTCCGGTCGAATACCATCTTGCGTCAATAACACTTGTTGAATGAGCCTTAGCCCCATCACAGCGCCACCGCCCTGATCTGAGATCGGGAACTCACGACCGCCTACGACATGTTGTTGACCACCTTTGAGCAAAATGCCACAAGACCCGGTGCCACCAATCATGATCGCACCATCGTCACCGTTGTGCGCGCCAATACAAGCCCCGTAGGCGTCAGTGTTAAGGGTCATGCTGGCAAATGGGTGGCTTAGTGCCATGAATTTTGTCCACGCCGATTTTTGTTCAGCACCGGCAAGAGCAAGTCCGACATGCATAGAGGCGTAGTCTGATGTCGTTAACCCTCCTTGCTGCGCGGCCGTTTCAATGGCATTCAGAATAGAGGACATCGCAACATCAACCCCAAGAAGGATGTTCGCGCTACCACTTTTGGCTTCACCAATAAAATGGCCGTCTTGGGTGCGGATCCGCGCGCGGCATGATGTTCCACCACCATCAATTCCAACGTAATAAAGCGTCATAATTATTTCTCTCCCGTATTAGAAACAAAGTGCTTGTATTGGTTGATAATGGCGAGTAAGTACCAAGCGCCATGCGGAATCCATTGCTCACCCCAGCGCCAGTTTTGGAGCATGTCGTCCTTTTGACCGTCAGGGTTGAAGGCGATGTCTTGTTCATTATCAAAGCCAGCGGTAATGCCATTGCAGACACCCCCTTTGGCATTGAAAAAACCTAATTGAGGCAAATAATCTGGGTTGTTATGTCCATGCCCATCGAGCATGCACATGTTGTAAGGGTTAAGCCCCACAATCCAGTTGATTGCATCCTGAGCGTAACCTGAGAGTTGTTGTTTAAGCGGCTTATCATCAAGGTGTGTTTGAACCAGGTACGCCATGCTGGCTAGCGAGCCCAAGCGAGCATTTTCACCTTGCCACCAGTACCCGCTTTCATTGTTTTGTGCGACAAAAAAGGCATCGCGTTTGTCACTGTCTACTGATTTAACGTATTGGCGTGGGTAGCCAAATGGGTTAGAAACTTTAGCGGTGATTGAAAGCTCAAACTGACATGCCGATCTAACAACTTCTTTCACTTGTTCAATAATTTGTGTGTCTACTTCTATTTCAAGGAACTCACACAATGCGGTAACAGGGAGTCCAGCTTCAGCAGCATGAAAATAAGGACGTGAACCATCGGTATTTGCAGCCCAAAAATGTTCGGTTGTTGAGTCTGACTGCTGGCGAGACATGAGGCGCTTAGCCCACTCTCTAGATTGAATGAGGTATTTGCTGTCTTCTGTCGCGCGATAAAGCTCAGTTGAAGCCAGCAAAGCACAGTACTCATCAATGATGTTCTCTTCACCGTTATTTAGGTATTGGGTGTTGTACTCCACCAGGTGCCAGTAACCGGACTCGGCCGCGTTTAGATATTCTGCTTGGGTGTATTCGCCACGCTCAGATAGACGAGAAGCGGCCGCTAAGGCTGCAATGGATACCCCGCCACCTTGACGAAACCCAGCTTGGTAATCATCGCCTTTGTGCCCATCTTGAGTTTCGTAAGCACAAATATCGCGTTGATTGATGTCTTTGCTCCATTTGTCAAAGACGGTCATGTAAAAAAATCCCTCAGTGTTTTGCATCCGAACTAAGAAGTCAGCACCGAACAAAGCCTCTTCCGTAAGGCGAGTGCGAGAAAAAGGAGCAAAACCTGAGTGATTCTCTAACAGTGTTAACCCTTTCAACATGTTCCATACCACCATCGGTATTTGTTGAGGGTTCAAATAATTGGCGTAGGAAAGGTGACTCAGATATTTACTGACGTCACCGGAAGCATCGTACCAGCCGCCATGCACGTCGGCAGTGACATTTGTGCCTAGCAGCGGTACTTGCTTATCTTGTTGATCAAAAATCCCACCACAACGCTGTGACTTAAAATAGTGCAGTACATCCGAAAATGTTTTCTGCATCAAAACGCCCTCTGAAACTTCAAAGGTTTCTGAACGGGCATTTTGATATGAAATGTAGTAATGGCCTGGCGTGACTAATTGCGTAAAGTCGATGTTGAAGAAGTAGCCTTGATGCCACTGTGCACACTTCTCTCCGGCACTTACTGGAAGAGATAAAACAATCTGATGATCACTTGCGCGTACAACAGCTGCAGTCATGCTAGAGAGTGTCGCTTCTTTAGTCATGATGATTGCTTGCTTAGTACCCTGCACTTCATAACCAATATGGTTAGTGAGTAACTGCATCAAATATCTCCGAATTTATAATGATTATTATGTTTTAGACCCAGAGCTAAGCGGCTTGGCTTGGCTCTGGGTAGAGCCTTAGTCGTTATGAATCGTATAAGTAACAACGTACAAAGTGGTTCTCTGACAGTTGAGTGACGTCAGGAAGGTGTTCCTTACATTTATCCATGGCGTGAGTACAGCGACCAGCAAAAGGGCAACCCGCAGACGCTGGCGTCCATAATGGGATTTCACCCTTATTACCTTCAAGCTTGGTGTGGATGGATTTACTTGGATCAGGTACCGCTGATACAAGGAGCTTGGTGTATGGGTGCTGAGGGTTAGCAATCACTTCATCTGTGTCGCCCCATTCAACCATGTGGCCGACGTACATTACTGAGATGTCTTCAGCAATGTAACGCGCTGTCGCGATATCGTGAGTGATGTATAAAAGAGACATTTGCTTTTCAAACTTCATCTCTTCCATCAGGTTCAACACACCGGCACGAATGGATACATCAAGCATGGATGTCGGTTCGTCTGCGAGTACAACCTCTGCACCAACGGCGATGTTACGTGCTAGGTTGACACGTTGACGTTGACCTCCAGAAAGCTGGTGCGGGTATTTTTCTGCCGTCGCTTTTGGTGGAATAAGACCCACTTGCTCAAGCAAGTCATATACACGCTCTTCAAGCTCTTTCTTATTACTTGCAGAGACCTTGTTGTGGATGATTAACGGACGCGCAATATGATGGAAAATATTATGTGTTGGGTTTAATGAACCAAACGGGTCTTGCCATACCATCTGCACACCTTCGCGGTAGTGCATTAGGTCTTTCCTAGCCGTGATGTCTTGAATGTCGCGCCCTTTGTACTCAATAACACCGTCAGTTGGTGCGTACATTTTCGCGATCATTTTTGCCGTCGTCGATTTACCAGAACCTGATTCACCTACAACCGCAAGACCACGGCTTTTGTACATCTTGAAAGATACGTCGTTGATTGCGCGCATCATTGGCTGTTGTAATGTATTACTGCTGATAGGAAAGTCTTTGATGACATTCTTTCCTTCTACCAGTAGCTCGCCATATTCATTGCTCATAATTGTCTCCAGAAATTCTTATATCTACGTCAGAGTCTTGTGCTCATTTGAGCTGTTTATGCCTTTGCCTGAGCAATAGGTTCGCCATATAAGTGGCAGTTAGAGAAGCGGTTAGCTTCTATCTGACGCAAGTTAGTCGGTACCTTAGTACATGTCTCGTGGACGCGGTCACAACGAGCTTGGAAACGACAACCTTGTGGGATTTCAAGTAAGTTAAGTGGGTTACCTGGAATACCTTGTAGCTTCGTTTTCGGTCCGATTAACGGAGGGAAAGAACTACCCAGCCCTTTCGTATAAGGGTGGTATGGGCTTTCTAGAATTTCTTTAGATGGTGCTACTTCAATCAATTCACCTGAGTACATGATGCCGATTCGGTCAGAGAACTCGACCATCAAAGACAAGTCATGGGTAATGAACAATATCGAGAAACCAAACTCTTCTTTTAAGGCGTAGATTTTTTGTAGGATCTCGCGCTGTACCACCACATCAAGTGCTGTAGTCGGCTCATCCATGATGATCATTTTCGGGTTCAGTGCTAAAGCAATAGCAATAACCAAACGTTGACGCATACCGCCTGAGAACTGGTGTGGGTAATCCGTTAAGCGGCTAGGGTGGATATCAACGATTTCCAGCAGGCCTTCTGCACGTTTGATTGCTTGTTCACGAGTCATGTTTGTGTGGCGCATGATGACGTCGCAGAACTGCTCTTGCATAGTCAAAACAGGGTTCAAGGCATTCATTGCACTTTGGAATACCATTGACATCTCGCTCCAGCGGAAAGATTGCATTCTTTCATCGCTGTATTGCAGGATGTTTTCTCCGTTGAAGATGACCTCACCGCCAGTGATAAATGCTGGTGGCTTATGTAGACGCATCAAAGAGAATGCAACCGTTGATTTACCACAACCGGACTCACCGGCTAGGCCAAACACTTCGCCTGGTGCAATATCAAAACTAACGTTGTTACATGCGCGGACATCGCCCGCGTCAGTAATGTAGTCTACGCATAAATTGCGGATAGAAATTAGTGGTTCAGTCATGATTATTTGTCTCCGCTCCAAAGTGAATTTTGTGGTGGTAGAGTTGGTTCGCGCTCAGTTTTGTCTTTCTCTGCAAGCGTTTTCCAGCGCTTCATCCCTTTGTGAGAACGTAGTTGTGGGTTGGCAATTTCATCGACCGCAAAGTTGAGTAGAGCAAGGCCAACAACCAAGAATGTCAGTGCGAAACATGGTGCAAGTAGCTCCCACCAAGCGCCAACAATCATTGAAGAAGAAGTATTTACGTTGTAAAGCATGATGCCCCAGCTGACGGTACTTGGGTTACCAAGGCCTAAGAACGACAGGGTCGCTTCTGTCATAATGGCTAGCATGACTGAGCCAATGAAGCTTGCGCCAACAATAGAAATCAGGTTTGGCAGTATTTCAACAAAGATGATTCTGAACGATGATTCACCCAGTACTTCTGCAGCTTTCACAAACTCTTTCTCACGCAGTGACAGAGTCTGCGCTCGCACAACCCTTGCCCCCCAAGCCCAGGAGGTAGCCCCGATTACCAGGGCTATCGTTAATGGCCCTGCGGCACCGATAAAGGCGGCGATTACGAATAAGAGTGGCAGCTGTGGGATAACAAGCATGATGTTCATCGCAGCGGACAAGACATCGTCTACACGACCTCCAAAGTATCCAGCGGAGACGCCAATGACCGTCGCTAAAATACACACCATTAAACCAGCACCGAAGCCAACGGCTAGAGAAGTACGAGCGCCGTATACGACTTGAGACCAAACATCGCGACCCATACGAGTCGTTCCTAATGTGTGTTCAGCTTTCTTTGACAAAAGAAGCGTACGACGACTGTCTGCTAGGTTTTGTGAAACCCAACCATCTGGATTTGACTGGGCTGATTTCACTACAAATGCAGGGTATTCATGTGGATTACCCGTTCGCTTATTTGGCTCATACTTTGTGATAACTGGAGCAAAAATAGCGGCAAAAATGAAAAGCATGATAATTGAGAAGCCAACCAGTGCCTTATGGTTATTCGAGAATAATTTTATTAAGTTTTTCATAATTATTTACCCCCTTTACGTAGACGAGGATCAAGTGCCACGATAAGGATGTCGGCTAGGAAGTTAAAGAACAGCATAAATAGAGTCATGATGAGTAGCTGGCCTTGTAGGACTTGATAGTCACGAGCATGGATAGCATTCAGCAGAACTGTACCAAGACCAGGGTAGTTAAAGATCATTTCGATAATTAACTGGCCACCGATGGCCATACCCAATGCCATAGAAAGTGCGGTGACACTTGGTAGCATGGCGTTACGAGCTGCGTAGTTGAAGACAACACGGTTTTCGCTTAGGCCCTTGCCTTTAGCCATGGTGATGTAATCTTCATTGAGCAGGTTAATCATGTTGTTACGCATGTTGATTAGGAAGCCACCGATCTGGATGATGGTTGCACAGAAAAGTGGTAGCACAGCGTGGTAAGCCACATCTTTCAGAAACTCCCAGCTTGTCCAGTCTGGAATCGTACCTGCTGTATAAGCGTAAGTGGATGGGAACCATTTCGCCCCGTACGCAAAGGTGTATAGCACCAACATTGCGACGACCACTGGAGGGACGGCTTGAACTACCATCATTCCTGGAGATATGAATGCGTCGTATTTACTGCCACGCTTCCATGCAGCAAAGATACCTAGCGTAGAGCCAATACAGAAGGCTAGTACTACTGCAGAACCCGCTAAGAAAAGAGACCAGCCAACAGCGCCACCCAAAACTTCATTAACGGTTTGAGGGAACGTTTGAATTGAGATACCTAGGTCCCAAGTAAGGATACCTTTTAGGTAGATGAAATACTGTTCGTAGATTGGTCCATCAACGAATCCAAGCAGGTCTTTCATTGCTGCGATTCGCTCAGGTGTAACCTGTGAATTTGCATTAGCGAACATCATGGTAACAGGGTCACCAGGCATCGCTCGAGGCAAAATAAAATTCAGTGTTATTGCAAATAAAAGTGCTATCAAATAAAAAGATAACCGACGAATAAAGAAACCCATAACTCACACCTTAGTCACCCAGCCCTGTTTTGGCGCTAGATTTAAGACAAAAATCCCCCTGACGCAAAGCGCCATAATCAACAATAGTAAGGGGAAGTGACGGTGCGCAAGGTGCGCACCGTAAATTAGAACCTAATTAAGACTTAGGCTTTAGATCAAGTACTTGAAGTAGACGTTCTTGCGTGTTCGTGATTGGCATTGGACGTCCTTGCGGATTCTCTTCATTCCACCAACCCGTAAAGCGAGAAGTGTTGTATTGAGAAGTGTACGCGCCAGACATAACAGGAACCGTTACTTGGTTTTCTGCGATGATGCCTTGGATTGTGTGAGCGATCTTAACTTGCTCATCACGGTCAGCCGTTTGGTAGAAACCGTCTAGTGCTTTATCAAGCTCTTTGTCGTTCCAGTAGTGCAGTGCAAAGCGAGGCATGCCTTGGTTTGCTTGGAAACGAGAGTGGTAAGCGCTATCCCAGTACGTGTATGGATCTGCACCGTGGAAGTAGTTTGTGTAAGCAACATCATATGTCGCGTCTAGCATAGCTTGGTTGTATACAGAGAAATCAGGCGTTGCTGCTTTCGCTTTAATACCTACTTCTTCTAGCATCTCAACACTTAGCTGTACTGTGTTGTTGAAGTCAGTCCAACCGTTTGGAGATTGGATAGCTAGCTCAAGCTTCTTACCAGATGGAGTTTCAACAAAGCCATCGCCATTTGTATCTACGAAACCAGCTTCTTTAAGAAGTGCTTTAGCGTTGTCAACGTTGTAAGTCATGAATGGCTTGTACTTGTTGTACACTTCGTCATCAGACCAAGAAGCGAATGCTGCGCCAAGACCAGATGCGTAATCGTTTACTACACCGCCGCCGTAGAATGCGATTTCGATGATAGTTTCACGGTCGATAGCCATTGAGAATGCACGACGGAAGTCAACGTTGTTGATTGCTTCTGCTTTGCCTGCGTCAGCTGATTTGTAGTTGAATACAAATGCTTGGCTACCACCAGCAGGGTACCAGTATTTATTGTCTGGGCTTGCTGCTGCGTATGTGCTGTCTACATCAGGAATGAAAGAGTAAGACCAGTCAAATTGACCGCTTAACACTTGACCTAGGAACTGCTCGTTACCAGCAACTTGTGGCAAACGTAGACAGTCAACGTCTAGGTTGTCTGCATCCCAGTAGTTAGGGTTACGACACTGAGTGTAAAGTTGAGGAGTGAAGGTTTCGATCTCAGTAAATGGACCTGTACCGACTGGGTTTTCGTTTGTGAAGCGCGATGGATCTTCAACCTTGCTCCAAACGTGCTCAGCAACAATTGAAACTTTGTTGATAAGGTATGGAAGGTTTGAGTTAGCTTCTGTTAGATCGAACGTAACAGTATTACCTGATGCAGTGATGTTCTCTAAACGTGCATTGATACCTGTACGGTCAAGTTCAGGGTGCTTTTTAAGCATGTTAAATGTAAATGCTACATCTTCTGCTGTAAACGCTTCACCATCAGACCATTTCACACCGTCACGGATGACAAAAGAAACTTGCTTTAGGTCATCTGACATTTTGTAGCTTTCTGCCAAACGTAATACTGGCTCATTCCCTTTCAACTCGTTAAAAACAACCAGTGGCTCATAGATGAAATCTTGAACGGTATCTAATTGAGTTTGTAGATAAGGGTTAAAGTTACGAACGAAAGTTGGGAAGAACTTTGGAACTACAGTCAGTTCACTACGTTCAGATGCAGAGGCGATTGGTGCTGTAACTACAGTAGTCGCTGCTGCAAGTACTGCAAACGCTAACTTTGTTTTTTTTAAATTGGCAAGCATAGCTGTCATAGCTGTGTCCTTACTTTTGTTTAGTTTCACTAATGGATGTGAATGTCATCAATTGATTAACACTCCCCAAGGCATACCATTGTTTATCCTTCGAGTTGTAAAAAGCATTGTGCTAAATACTCCTCATTACAAAGTGGCCTGTAAGCCTTGGGCCCTATAAGAAAACACTGTGTCGGACTTTTTTTCAAATACGATTCCCGTTAAAAACGTTAAAACTAACAAGGTCTACGTCATAAACGTTAAAATGTCGATTTGTGTTTATTTTTTGTTCTGTGTTTACGATGGATCAAGATCTCATTTTTGACGTCGAAACCTATTGGTTGTAAGTGTTTACTTACTTGTTGGGCCTTGTTTTTGTTTGGGGTTTTTATTTTGTTGGGATTACTGAGATCTCCGTCACTAGCCACTGGCTCCGTTAATTATACGTGAAAATTAAATCTGACGTATTGTTGTGACTCGCTTCTCAATAATCATAGAACAACGATCTTACCATGCTGTTTTTATTGAAAGACGCTAGAATCCATCCAATTTATTAGCAATATCCCCAATAAATTCACGATAAAAATTAACTCATCATCCAACTTACATGTAGCAAATGTTGCGCAGCGTGGAATGGACTCTTATCCCATCTTAAGTGGGGGAGTGATGCTTATTTAGTACCTATTTTGTCATTAGAAGAACGAGCTTTCTAAGCGCGTACAAGAGAGGGTGAGGGGAATAAAAGTAGCAAGGTAGAAGAAATAACCTAGGCAAGAAAAAGGCCTGTTTTAAACAGGCCTTAGCTAGATGAGGCGGATTGGATGTTTAGCTAGTAAGGAGCTTTTGCAGCTTATCGCGCAGTACCATTAAGTGAGAGCGCTGTGGGCTTGATTCCTGGCAATGCTCCAAGATGTAGTCAATGGAGTTTAGAACGGTTCGCCATCTAGGCGTATTAGGCAGTGTTTCCTTACGCAGGTACTTATCTAGCGTTCGCGTTTGTAGGGTGCTTCGGTCGAGATAAACGCGCCACAGGCCGCTTTGCTCTGCAAACGCAAACTTAGTTTGCCCCGTGACTCTTTCCCAATAATCTATAGCACTTGTCATCGCCTCAACCAACACTTCTCTCATTACGTCTTGTCGGGATTGGGTCTCTCCGCCAACACGATCGGCTATTCGAGTAAACTCTCCGCCCAACTCTTTCAGCTGCTGAAGTTTTTCTTTATCGCCTTCAAATGCATAGCTAGAAAGAGCTTCGATGGCTGTTTCTAGGTTTCCTATTCGGGCTGCATTGACACTTCCCCCAACATTAAATATGTACATTGCCTTTAATCCAGATTCTTCTGGTAGCTTCAGTATATCTGTTGGGATATTTTGACGAATGTCTTCTGTATAGATGTCTACATTGCCACAATAATGATCCTGCTCAACAAGAAGATACTTAGGTGCGATCATCTCATTGGCAATGGAACGCTTCAGTTGCTCAGGCGTGCGTTTGAATAGCTTGGATGCCGCTTCATTCGCGAATTTGACCTTGTTGTCTTCTCTGACACAAACAATGGCTTCAGGCGCTGACTCTAGTTGTTCGAGTAATCGACCTTGTGTTTCAAGCAAACTTGCTTCAACCATCGCTCGGTGTTTAAGTTCAATTTGAAGTTTTGAGTTCTCAATGCGGCGTTTTTCTGCCTGGCTTGCTGCAAGGTGCGCCGTTATGCGTGCGGCGAGCTCTTGCTTATTAAAAGGTTTAGACAGATAGTCATTAGCGCCGGCTTCGAACCCTCGAACGCGATCGTCGGTCTGATTGAGTGCGGTGAGCATAATGATTGGCAATTCTGAATGGTCGTAATTTTCGCGTAATTTTTCGCAGACGCTGTAACCAGAAAGCCCTGGCATCATCACATCTAACAAGAGTAATTCTGGCTTTTCTTTCTCTACTTGCTCAAGTGCTTCGTTACCGTCTTTTGCGGTTCTTACTCGGTAGCCCTCTATACGTAAGAAGCTATCAAGGATACGAAGGTTAACGGGTTCATCGTCTGCAATGAGAAGCAGTGGGCCTTGTGGGTTCTCCGGAAGGCTACTCTGATCGGGTAGTACTACCTCGTTGAGATCTGGTGCGTGGAAGTGACTGGTTTCTCCAAACCCAGCTGCTTCTATCTCACTATCAAGAGCCAGAGGAAGAGTGAAACTAAATGTTGTACCCACCATCGGTTGGCTACTCACATAGAGGGAGCCGTTCATTAGTTCAATCAACTGGCGGCTAATAGACAAACCAAGGCCGGTGCCTTGTCGGTATCGACTCGAATCGCTACCCGCTTGAATAAGGGGCTCAAAGATGTGCTCAAGTTGATCGGCAGGAATACCTTGGCCTGTGTCCACAACCTGAACTCGGAGATTGTCGTCGACAACGTTTGCGGAAATAACAATCTTGCCCTCAGAGGTAAATTTGATAGCGTTACCTATCAGGTTATACAGCACTTGCTCTAGGCGTTGTGGATCCGCCGATACCCAAAGCATCTCGTCAGGTACTTGGTTGATAATGCGTATTGGTTTGTTACCGAGTAAATGGTTCGACAGTTCAAGTACCAAGCGAGTCGCGCTAGATAGGTCGACTGCGCAGGTGTTGATATCCAGATTGCCATAGCGCATTTTATGGTAGTCCAATAAGTCGTCTACCAACGTGGTTAAGCGCTGTCCACTGCTAATAATGATATTGAGCTGGTATTTGTGATCGGCTGTAATTGGACCGTTAGCGCCCGACACTAAGGACTCAGCAATACCTACCATGCCATGCAAAGGAGTGCGAAGCTCGTGGGAAGTGGTGGCTAAGAATTCATCTTTTAGCTTGTTAGCAAGGTGCAACTCTTCATTCTGTTTTTTAATGAGATGAAGGTTACTCTCCAATTCACTGTTTTGAGCTTTAATTAGCTTCATCTTTTCACGTATGGAACGCTGCATCCGCTCAAAGCTAACCGCCAAGCGACCGATCTCATCTTTTCGCTCGGTGTTGATCATGGTTTCATCGAGATCACCGGCTGAAACCTTTTCTGCTGCCCAGGTAAGCTTGAGCAGTGGTGACGTGATAAAGTTAGACAAATAGTGTGAAGCAATCACCACGAGAACCAGTGCGGTAAACATCGCGATAACAAACAATTTCTCTAGTTGGTGAACACGAGCAAACGCTTCTTTCTCTGCCACTTCAACCACAATTGCCCAGTTAAGATCTCGAAAGCTGATCGGACTGTAGGCTGCAATGGTTTTTTCACTCTCGGTGTTGGTGTAAGTGCCGACTGAGTTCAGCCCTTTCAATGCAAGCTTAATGACTTCCGTACTGGTTTCAATGTCGTCTTGCTGGAATGCCATCGAGCGGCTTTGTTGATCTTGTCCGACTAATAGTGTTCGCATTGAAGAGTTTTGATTGATATCAGCGATCAGTTTAGTGATGCCGTTGTTTGGCAGGCGGAACATCGCATAACTGTGCAAGTAGCCTTGCTGAATGATAGGTGCCCCTAGCCATGCGACCGATTGACCCTCTTCATTGGGAGCAAAATCAGAGATGATGACTGGGGTGAAATCTGGGTTACTGGCGTGTTTCTCTTTGACGACTTTTTGAAGCTTTTTAAAGGCTAAGCCGATGTTGTCATCCTTGTATTTCCCACTGAGTAGGTTAGTACCAAAGTAGTCATATTTGTAGATGGAGTAGGTGATGTTACCGGTTCGATCGACAAGTAGAATATCCTCAAAATCGGATCGTTTGAGAAGCTCTTGATAGGCCCAGTGGTAACGTTTGTGTAACAGTCGATATCGCTCACTACCCGCATAAGAGCTAGATTGAGGAAGAATAGAAGTGCGAATCTGATCCCCTGAACCTTCAATGAATCTTTGCTGAGCGTGATTACGCGCTTGTTCGATGTCTGGACCTAAGTTTTGAAATGCGTTAACCAACCCATAGAAGCGTCCACCACTTGCGTGGGCGAGTTCAGAGCGCACAAAACCCATCACCTCTGATTCTTTTGCGTAGAGATAGTCGATCACTTGTTGGCGCTTGGTATCTCGAACCGAGGTTACGTGTGACGTACTCTGTTCTTGAAGATCAGTACTGTGTGAGTGGAGGAAAAACAGTGCTACGACAGTTAAAGGCGTGATGCTTAATACTAAGAATGCCAGCATCAATGTGTTTTGTAGACGTTTGAACTTCTGTTTGCGATAGAACCTGAACATAATAAAACGTTACTTTCCTTTAGGTGAATGATGAAACAAGATTCATCGAGCAAAGTAAAAATGCGTAAAATGACAAAATTAACGAGTTTTTTTCCTTTGACAAGTAAGTCAGTAGGAATTCGTGTTCAAAGGCGCATAAAAGCGCCATTTTACCTAGGGGTGACGAAGGATTGGTCGAAAAGTAGGGACAAACTCCGTGTGTCCGACGATGGGCTAGTTTTTTATTGCATTGTAGATGGCGAATTTATTGGTCTTATTTAGCGTCTCACAATTACTAAATGCACCTTCAATGATGGGGATGTATTTTAGGAAACTGTTTGCCACTATCACCAGTTGGCCTTGTCTTGTTAATTTACGTGGGGCGTCAGCAAGTAATGTCTCCGTCGCACTGTAGCTGGTCTCTAATCCTGAATGGAAAGGGGGATTACTGATGATAAACTGGTAATCGCTACTGCAATCGGAATACACATCACTGGCGAACACTCGACCAGACAGACCGTTTGCAATTAAAGTCTGCTCGGTTGAAGCGACGGCCAACGCACTGATGTCGCAGCTTTCAAGGGTAATATCTGGATGACGACTCGCCATTACGGCACTGAGAACCCCCGCACCACAACCAAAATCAAGCACCTTACCTTTCAGTCGTGGAAGTGTATCAAGCAACAGCTGACTGCCAATATCGAACTCACCGTGACTAAAGACACCTGGCAGACTTTTAATGACTAATTCTTGGTTGTTGTAAGTCACTTGGTAACTTTTATACCAATCTTCTAAAGCGAAATGGGCGGTTTGTTCAGTGCACTGTCCCCAGTAAAATGAACAGCGTCGAGCGGAGTCAAATTTAGTGATGGGGCCGTAGGCTTTGAACATTTTCTCGATACTTCTCACTCCTGAGCGATTCTCTCCCACAACGACTATTTCAGTATCCTTACCAAGCTTGCTGAGTAGCATGGCAAGTAAAAATTCAGCTTCAGCCTTAGCTTTGGGCCAATAGAGTAAGATCATATCGGCTTGAGTTGACTCGGTTAATTCTGCGCCAAAGTAACAATTAAGTTGAGAATGCGGTTTTATCTGTCGGTAATAGCCATAGTTTGTTGTAAAGACCGATACCGACTCACAGTGATCGACCAGCTCTACAGGAAAAAGATCTTCAGCTTCTCCGGCGACAAGGACGTGTTTCCCATTGAAATAGGCGAGTTGACGCTGAGCGATTTGACTAGGGGCGGTATATACAGACATGTTTTTTTTTCAGTAGTAGATCAAGTGAGGGCAGATTTTCTCATAATCTGCCCTCGTCTAGAAGTCTTTCATGAAAGGGTTAGCTATTATCTTGCTTGGTCAAGAAGCCTTTAAAATCTTCTTCATAGATAGTGAACAGCACGATGGTTATCGCGAAAATGAGAGGTCCGTAAATAAGTCCAATCAAACCAAACAGTTGAATACCACCAAGCAGTGAGAAAAAGATCATCAATGTATTCATTCCGGCGCTTCCTTGCATCAGAAGCGGGCGAAGCAAGTTATCGATAGAACCGACGATAGCCACGCTCCAAATCGCCAAGAATATCGCCCAGTTTGTATCACCGGTTAAATACAGGTAGATCGTTGCAGGGATCCAGATCAGCGCGGTTCCAACGACTGGGATAAAAGAAGCAAACCCCATCATCGTCCCCCAGAACAATCCTGGAAAACCTGCTAACCACATGCCTATTCCGCCAGCAAAGCCCTGAGCGATTGCCGTTAGAAACGATCCCATGACGGCAGATTTAGACACTTGTTCGATCTCAGTGAGCAACCGATCTTCTTGGCTTCGAGATAGAGGTAAAATATGTCGAATAGCACCGATGATCTTTTCGTGATCGCGAAGTAAGAAAAACAACACAAACAACATTAAGAAGAAATCCATCAGGAAATGGGTCGCATTGCCTAAGATCTTTGCACTTATAGCAACAAGATTCGAGCCAAAGGTTGTGGCGAACTGCCCAATTTTGGTGGCGATTTCTTGTGGTTTTATTTCATCGAAGGGCAGATAAGTGTTGGCAAACGCCAGCGATTTCACCACTAAAGGGTGGTCCAGCAGTGTGTTTATACCGCCATGGGTGACCCACTGATAAGTGCTTTGAGAAAAGGTTGATCCTTGTTGAACGATGGCGGCAAAAACGACCAATAGCGGAAGAACGATAATAAAAGTTAGTATGATACAAGAGAGCAAAGAGACGGTATTTTTGTGTTTAGGAAACTTGTTCTCTAACCAATCATGGATAGGAAACATCAGCAGAGAAATAATAAAGGCCATAACGATGGAATTCACATACGGCTCAATCAGCAGATAACAAGCGTAAGCAGACGCAACCAGCGCCGCAATTAAGACCCAATGGCTAGAATTGATTTTGACTTTGTCCTTCACTTTGGTGCCCTATCTCTTCATGTGTAGAATGTCATAATGACGGTAAATCAAAATGTTATCAATGTAAGCATCGAGTGAGTTTAAAAAGGAGCGTTGAATGGGGTGTTGTAACGGCGGTTCCGATGGGCAAAAAAAGCAGAAGCGTAAATTGTGGCCGATGAACGGATTGACTCTTATTGCGTTGATTTTGCTTGTTTTGGTGATTTTCAATTGGCAATAAAAAACGAGCTGAAATTCAGCTCGTTTAACATCTTAAAACAGCGTGATTCTCGTTTCTATTTAAGCTTCTTGAGCCAAAATAGCAAAACAACGATCCGCGGCTTCTAACGTAGCTTCAAGCTCTTTTGAGCCGTGAGCTAGTGACAAGAAGCTTGCTTCAAATGCAGAAGGAGCAAGGTAAACACCGTGCTGTATCATCAAGTGGAAGAAGCGCTTGAAACGATCAACATCGCATTTGGTCACATCTTCATAGCAAGTAATATTCTCTTGCTCGGTAAAGAAGAAGCCGAACATACCGCCCACTTGATTGATGGCTAATGGGATGCCGTGTTTGTCTGCGAGTGATTTAAAGCCATCGGCGATGTATTTCGTTTTATCCGCCAGGCGCTTTTCATTGCCTTCTTCCTTTAATAGGTTGAGACAAGCTAAACCGGCTGCCATAGCGACAGGGTTACCAGACAATGTTCCCGCCTGGTAAACAGGGCCTGTTGGAGCGATGTGCTGCATGACTTCTTTAGAGCCGCCGAAAGCGCCGACTGGCATGCCGCCGCCAATGACTTTACCCAGTGTTGTTAAATCTGGCTTGATGTTGTAGTGCGCTTGAGCACCACCTAATGCAACACGAAAGCCCGTCATCACTTCATCAAAGATCAACAGTGCGCCTTCTTGGTCACAAATGTCTCGCAGACCTTCATGAAAACCTTCAACAGGAGGGATACAGTTCATGTTTCCTGCAACTGGCTCAACGATGATGCAAGCTATCTCACCTTTATTAGCGGCAAAGAGTTCGCGCACGGAATCGAGATTATTAAACGTTGCCGTTAGTGTGTGTTTAGCGAAGTCTTCTGGTACACCAGGAGAGCTTGGTTGACCAAGCGTCAAAGCACCTGAACCTGCTTTTACTAGCAAGCTATCGGCGTGACCATGGTAACAGCCTTCAAATTTAAGTATTTTGTCACGGCCAGTGTAACCACGAGCCAAACGAATTGCGCTCATCGTCGCTTCGGTACCAGAGCTTACCATACGTAACTGTTCCATTGATGGAACCAGTTCAGAGACAAGCTCGGCCATGTTGATTTCGGTTTCAGTTGGTGCGCCAAAGCTAAGACCACGTTGAGCCGCCTCGATAACAGCATCACGAATGACACCATGGTTGTGGCCGAGAATCATCGGACCCCAAGAACCAACGTAATCGATATACGCTTTGCCGTCAGCATCAAAAATCAAAGGACCATCTGCTCGTTCAACAAAAATTGGAGAACCGCCAACACCGTTGAAAGCGCGAACTGGAGAGTTCACTCCTCCAGGTATAGTCTGTTGAGCTTTTTCATAGAGTTCTGCTGATTTGGTCATCGGTACATCCTCGTTTGATTATTGGGACCAAGTGGTCTCGCATTGTACCGATCCGAATAAGAACAAGAAATCTTTTGCTGAATTTTCTGCACCTTTTCACACCTTAAACGGTTATATTGAAGGCGAATATAGTGAATACTCGATTCAATGCGAGGAATACTTGAACGAATAAGTCAGGTATTAGATAATCGGTTCATTATTAAAAAAGATACACCCATTTGCATTTCGTTTACGACATAATGAGCCGATGGGGATTTACACGAAGTAAGAGAGGTCGCCGTGAGCGAAGTAAATGTACCATTGTCTTTTTCAGATGCAGCAGCAACACGTGTGCAAACGTTAATTTCAGAAGAAGAAAATCCAGAACTAAAGCTACGTGTCTATATTACCGGTGGTGGTTGTAGTGGGTTCCAATACGGTTTTACCTTTGATGAAAAAGTTAACGATGGCGACACCACAATCGTCAATAGTGGTGTGACGCTAGTCGTTGACCCTATGAGCCTGCAATACTTAGTGGGTGGTGTCGTTGATTACACTGAAGGCTTAGAAGGTGCTCGATTCTTTATCGACAACCCTAATGCAACAACAACATGTGGTTGCGGGGCATCATTTAGCGTTTAGACATTTTGCGTAATAAAAAACATTATGATGCAGTTAGGTTAGAGACCTAGCTGCGCCCTGCGAGTAAGGATGTATTGCGGGGAATACCAAAAGGAAGTTATATGGCTAGTTTTCCCGTCACGCGCTTTTTTTCTCAGCGTCCTTGGCTTGTTTCCCTTATTCTCATTATCCTTTTAACAACATGGCTCGGCCTAGGCTCTCTCCAAGCGGAAGAGGAGAAAGCGAGCGAATCCAAACCGCCTATTCCTCTTGCTAAAGTTGTTTATCAAACCTTCAAAGCCCAAGACACGCCTAAGAAGATCGATCTTTATGGTCGAACGGCCCCAGATAAAAAAGCTCAGATAGGCGCAGAAATTGCGGGGAAAATTGATCGTTTAATCGTTCGTAAAGGTGGATCGGTTAAGAAAGGCCAAATTATCGCATCTATCGATAAGGGCGATCTCGATATCCAGCTGCAACGTGCGCAAGCGATGTTGAAGGTACGAGAAAAAGAATTCAACGCGGCTGAGTCTCTGAAAAGTCGAGGCTTGCAGGGAGAAGTTGCCTATGCAACGGCTCAGGCAGCACTCGTAGAAGCAAAAGCGAACGTCAGTAATGTCAAAGTAGCCTTATCGAATACGCAAGTCACAGCCCCTTTTTCCGGTATCGTTGATCATCTGTTTATTGAGCAAGGTGATTTTGTTGGAATAGGCGACCCCGTTGCTAAGGTCATTGATCTCAATAAATTGGTTATTGAAGCGGACATCAGTGAGCGTCATATCCAAAAACTAACCGCCAATCAAACGGCTCAGATTCGTTTTATTGATGGTTCTTTAGTAGAAGGGACACTTCGTTATGTGTCGCGTGTTTCTTCTACCTCCACCAATACGTTTCCTATCGAAATAGAAATTGCCAATCCAGAGCAACGCATCCCTGCGGGGATTAGCGCAGAGGTTGAACTTACACTAAATCAGCAACTTGCCGTAAAAGTGACCCCTGCGATGCTGGCGCTTGATGCCGTTGGTAACCTAGGGGTGAAAACGCTTGCTAATGACGTTGTAGAGTTTGTGCCCATTCAGTTGGTGAAAGCTGAGCAAGATGGCGTTTGGCTCTCTGGTTTAGGGGATGAAGTTAAGATCATTACGATTGGGCAGGGTTTTGTTCGAGATGGTGATTCAGTCGAGGCGGTAGAGTTTAATCCTCAAGAATCGTCACAGCAGCTTTAGGAGTTACTGATGTATTCACTAATAGATGCTGCGTTGTCTCGAACGCGTACCATGATGAGCCTGTTGGTTTTGATCTTAATAGCCGGTGCTGGCACTTATGTAACTATACCGAAAGAATCAAGTCCCGATATAACGATCCCTATTATCTACGTTTCTATCGGTCACCAAGGGATCTCTCCTTCAGATGCTGAGCGTTTGTTGGTTAGGCCTATAGAGCAAGAGTTGCGAGCGATCGAAGGCGTTAAAGAGATGACCTCGGTGGCGTCAGAAGGTCATGGCTCAGTCACGCTTGAATTTAATGTCGGTGCTGATTTAGGCAAGGCAATGGCCGATGTCCGCGATGCCGTGGATCTTGCAAAACCTAAACTACCGGCTGACAGTGATGAACCGACGGTTAATGAAGTAACACTCGCGTCGGAAGAGCCGGCGTTGTCAGTCGTGCTGTACGGGACAGTGCCTGAACGGACAATCGTTCAAATAAGCCGCCAGATACGCGACAAACTCGAAAGCTATCGCCAAGTACTTGAGGTCGATATCGCGGGCGATCGTGATGATATTGTTGAAATCATCGTTGATCCACTCTTGATGGAAAGCTATGGCTTAGATCAAGCGGATATTTACAACCTGATAGCGCTGAATAATAAAGTGGTTGCCGCAGGTTTTGTTGACACGGGCTATGGTCGATTCTCGGTAAAAGTCCCTTCCGTCTTTGACTCTTTAAAGGATGTACTAGAGCTACCCGTTAAAGTTGACGGTAAGCAAGTGATCACCTTTGGTGATGTTGCGACGGTTAGACGTGCTTTTCGAGATCCAGAGAGTTTCGCCCGCTTAGATGGCAAGTCAGCCGTTGTTTTAGATGTGAAAAAGCGTGCTGGCGAAAATATCATTGATACCGTTGCACTTGTTAAGGCGGTTCTTGCGGAAGCACAAAAACGTCCAGAGTGGCCAAACAATTTATTGGTCAAATACACTTGGGATCAATCGAAAGATGTTAAGCAAATGCTTAACGATCTTCAGAACAACATCTTGTCCGCTATCATATTGGTCGTCATCGTGATCATTGCGATCTTAGGGGTTCGAACGGCACTGCTTGTTGGGATCTCCATTCCAGGGTCATTCTTAACCGGCCTGTTAGTGTTGTCTCTGTTTGGTTTGACGGTCAACATTGTTGTCCTTTTCTCGTTGATAATGGCCGTTGGTATGCTCGTTGACGGAGCCATTGTTGTAACAGAGTTTGCCGATAGGCGAATGCAGGAAGGAACACCACGAAGACAGGCATACCGAGATGCAGCTAAGCGCATGGCTTGGCCTATTATTGCTTCAACAGCAACGACATTAGCAGCTTTTGCTCCACTGCTATTCTGGCCTGGTATTACCGGTGAGTTTATGAAGTATTTGCCGTTGACTTTGATTGCGACGCTGGCGGCTTCACTGGTGATGGCGCTGTTGTTTGTCCCTGTGCTAGGCGGTTTGATTGGCAAGCCACAAAATGTGACCAGTGCGAGCCGTGCAAAAATGGTGGCATTGCATGATGGTAACTTTGAAAAAGCAGAAGGGCTGACAAAGGTTTATTACCAAACCTTAGCGGTTGCAATTAAGCACCCGTTAAAGATTTTACTCGGTGCTATTTTAATTTCAGTGGGTGTTGGTATTACCTATTCAAAAGCTGGATTAGGGGCAGAGTTCTTCCCCGAAGTTGATCCCCCATTCTTTACCGTGAAAGTGCGCTCATTTGGCGATCTCTCTATTAATGAAAAAGATGTCATTATGAAAGAGATTGAAACCGTGATGCTGGGCCATGACGAGTTTGAGAGTATTTATACCAAAACGGGTGGCAGTGAAGAAATTGGGCAAATTCAGATTACCCCTGTGGATTGGCAGTATCGACGTCGTGTTAAAGACATCATTGAAGAGCTGAAGCTGACGACCGATAAATTTGCTGGCGTGGAGATCGAATACAAGTTTCCAGATGCAGGTCCACCGGTTGAGCATGATCTCGTGATTGAAATGTCGGCTCGTATCCCTGATAACCTAGATGCTGCAGCGAAAATGGTGCGTCATTGGGCAGACAACAACCCTGCATTTACCAATATTAGTGATACCTCGAGTAAAGAGGGGATTGATTGGCGAATCGACATTCGACGAGATGATGCCTCACGTTTTGCGGCCGATGCTACCTTAGTGGGCAATACCGTTCAGTTCGTGACTAACGGATTGAAAATTGGTGACTATCTGCCGGACGATGCCAATGAAGAGGTCGATATTCTTGTTCGTTACCCAGAAGACAAGCGTGATATTGGTCGATTTGACCAGCTCAGGGTAAAAACCGCAGCGGGTTTGGTGCCAATTACAAACTTCGCTCAGATTGTTCCTGATCATAAGCAAGATACCATTCGACGGATTGATGGACATCGAGTCATCAATATTATGGCCGACATTGGTGAGGGCTATAACTTAGCGCTCGAATTACCCAATATTCAACAGGCGATTAGCGAGTTAGGCCTACCGAATGGGGTTGAATTTAAAATTCGTGGTCAGAATGAGGAGCAAGACGAATCATCAGCCTTTTTACAAAGTGCCTTTATGGTGGCGTTGGCGGTCATGGCGTTGATTCTGGTGACTCAGTTCAATAGTTTCTATCAGGCCTTTTTGATATTGAGTGCCGTGCTGTTTTCAACGGTTGGTGTCTTTGCCGGTTTACTGATATTCCAGAAGCCGTTTGGCATTGTTATGTCAGGGATTGGTGTGATTGCGCTTGCTGGTATCGTGGTGAATAACAACATCGTATTGATCGATACCTTCAACCAGCTGGTTAAGCGCGGTTTAAGTCGACAAGAGGCGATTTTAAGAACGGGTGTTCAGCGTTTGCGTCCTGTTCTACTGACGACGGTGACAACCATTTTGGGTTTGCTGCCAATGGTATTGGAGATGAATGTAGACCTTATTAATCAGAAGGTTGAATTTGGTGCTCCGAGTACGCAGTGGTGGTCTCAGCTAGCAACTGCGGTCGCTGGTGGTTTGGCGTTCGCAACCGTCCTCACGCTGGTGTTGACACCATGTTTATTGATGCTGGGGAAAAAGCACAAACTGGAAGAGAGTGTTTCTGACGAGAAAATGGATGAAGTCAGTGCATCTTAATGTCCGTTGAAGTGACTCAGTTACACGCCTTGAAATGAAAAAAGCCCATCAATCGATGGGCTTTTTTATAAGATACGCTATGTTGGTCATCTCAGCTGTTTGTGTATCTGATGCTGTTAATGCGTCTGTTTATCCAACTGCTTTCTAGTTGAGGCATCAAGGTCAGCCTACGGTTTTGCGTAGAGCAGTTCACTGTATCGATCGAGTCTGGCTAATCGTATCTTAGAGTTCGCAATAAATGTCTCTTTAGCTTGGCCTTTCAAAGATTTTGATTGGGGCAACTTCACCGTTCGAGCGTTCTTATGTACTCCGTTAACAAGGAATTCATAGTGTAAGTGCGGGCCAGTGACACGCCCCGTTCCACCAAGAGTACCTATGGTTTGCCCTTGTTTAACGCGATCACCAGTCTTAACCTTGCGCTTGTTTAGGTGAAGATACTTGGTGATATACGTGTTGCTGTGACGAATGAAGACATAGTTTCCGTTGAATTGGTTGTAACTCGACTTCTGAACGATACCATCACCGGCTGCCCAGATAGGCGTTCCAACAGGGGCGGCGTAATCTGTGCCTCGGTGAGCCCTGACTTTTCCTGTCACTGGGTGGCGTCGAGTTGGGTTAAAGTTAGAGGTAACACGTCTAAAATCGACCGGAGAACGTAGGAAGGCTTTCTTCATTGCGCGTCCGTTCTCATCGAAGTAATTGCCTGTATTGTCATCCAATATAGCGGTAAAGGTATCGCCTTGGTTGCTAAAGATAGCAGCGATGATTTTGCCGCGCCCGATAACTTCACCTTCGACCACTTGCTCTTGATATAGCATTTTGAATTGGTCGCCACTTCGTATATCGAGAGCAAAATCAATATCCCAGCCAAAAATACCTGCAAGTTCCATTATTTGATTTGCGGTTAACCCCGCATTCATCCCTGCATTCCAGAAGTTAGAGGTGATCTCCGCTTCCGCGTAATTGTATTGATATTGAAGCTCTTTCTTATCAAGCGTGGAATCAAAGCCGTCACTGGTTCGAGAGATAACAAATGTTTCATAGGCACTGAGTTTGCGCTTCAATTGGATCAACTCATTATTTTCATTGAATCCAAATTGGAAGACATCGCCAGGCTTTATGCGTGTGAGCTGATTTTTTATGTCGTCATTGGTGGTCGTCAGCTGATAAAGCAAACGCGAAGACAGTCCTAATCGCTGGAATAGAATGGCTGCGCTTTCGCCAGACCCTATGGTGTGTTTTTCCCAACGTAATCCTGCAAGAGGAGAGATGGACGTTCCAGGAGAGAGTGCTTCAGCATTGATCGTCAATGGGTAGTGTCGACCTATCTCATAAGTACTTTTTTCTTGGCGTAGATCTTTTGGGTCCGGAAGAAAAAAGAGTGCGATGGTAATTATTGCGCTAAAAAAGGCAATAAGTGCACGGTGAACCCAAGGTAGACGATTAAAAATAGACAGCATTTTAGCGTTCGTTCTATAAAAGTTAATAAAATAGCTAGCCGTTTAGTCTAACTGGTTTCAAAAAACATCGCTATTCGAGTAAGATGGCAAACTATAAAATTTTTGCCAAATCTGTGGGAGTGAACAAGAATGGCGAGTATCGAAGCTGCATTGGCAGAGATTAAACGTGGTGTTGACGAATTAATTCCAGAAGAAGAGCTCATTGCGAAGCTAAAAGAGAACCGACCTCTAAGAATTAAGCTAGGCGCCGATCCAACGGCTCCTGATATCCACCTAGGCCATACAGTTATCTTGAATAAGCTTCGTGCTTTCCAAGAATTAGGCCACGATGTGACATTCCTTATTGGTGACTTCACTGGCATGGTGGGTGACCCAACAGGTAAAAATACGACGCGTCCACCATTGACCCGTGAAGACGTACTTCGCAATGCGGAAACGTATAAAGAGCAAGTATTCAAAATTCTAGACCCTGCTAAGACTAAGATTCAGTTTAACTCAGAGTGGTTATCTGATCTGGGTGCTGAAGGCATGATCCGTCTTGCATCGAACTCAACGGTTGCTCGTATGCTTGAGCGCGATGATTTTAAAAAGCGTTATGCTGGTGGTCAGCCGATTGCTATTCATGAGTTTATGTACCCACTTCTACAAGGTTACGATTCCGTTGCGATGGAAACGGATGTTGAGCTAGGCGGTACCGATCAGAAATTCAATCTACTGATGGGACGTGAGCTGCAGAAAAGCCATGGCCAGAAACCTCAAGTAGTATTGACGATGCCTCTGCTTGTTGGCCTAGATGGCGAGAAGAAGATGTCTAAGTCGGCGCACAACTACATTGGTGTGAGTGATGCACCAAGTGAGATGTTCGGTAAGATCATGTCTATCTCTGATGTATTGATGTGGAGCTACTATGAGCTGCTCTCTTTCCGTCCACTAGAAGAGATTGCGCAGTTTAAAGCTGACGTTGAAGCGGGTAAGAACCCTCGCGATGTTAAAGTACTTTTAGCAAAAGAGATCATTGCGCGTTTCCACTCTGAAGCTGATGCTGACGCAGCAGAGCAAGAATTCGTTAACCGCTTTGCTAAGAATCAAATTCCTGATGAAATGCCTGAGTTTACGTTTGATGCCGGTTTACCTGTCAGCAATCTCCTTAAAGAAGCTGGCCTTTGTACGTCAACGTCTGAAGCGATGCGTATGGTGAAGCAAGGCGCAGCGAAGATTGAAGGTGAAAAAGTAGCAGACGCGAAATTTACACCAGAAGCGGGAACGTATGTATTCCAAGTTGGTAAGCGTAAGTTTGCACGTATTACCATTGCATAATTAATTGCCGATGAAAGATAAGAAGCGCCTTAGGGCGCTTTTTTTATGTGCGTTTTAAAGCGTAAGATAAACCAAGTTTCAAACAATAGTAGAGAGATGATGGCGTATTGCCAATGCGTGCCATAAGCAATGAAATAGAGTACTCCTCCCATCGAAAGCCATATCAGGATAAGAGATTGAGTCTTTTCTTTTATTGTTAGCCCTTTTTTGTCTTTTAATCGTCTTGCTAATGGGCCTAATCGAGGATGTTCAAGAAGCCATTGTTGAAACTTTGGAGAGGCGACACCAAAGCAGTACAGAGCCAACAAAATGAAGGGAACCGTTGGGAGTAGGGGGACCGTTATTCCAATGGAACCTAAAATGACGCAGGTCCATCCCACACACAGGTGGCCTTTACGTTTGATGTATTGTTTTGAAAATGGACGACATTTCCCATGGTTATTCATTCATCACCCAGCTGATTTTATTGTTATATATTGATTATTGGTTGAGAGAATTGAGAATGGCAAATTTTTAATTTATTTAAGCAAAATTTAGCTGATCTGATCTTTTAGATTTGTTAGTATGCGCGCGCTGCTATTACAGCAGTTTATTCGGAGATAACTATGAACAATACCGACCATCCTCCTAGTATGAAGGGAGAAAAATAACCGCTTCGGTATTGGCGATCTCCGCTCCTACCTTTGTGGTAGGGCATGTTTCAACTTTCCCTCTTTTTTCTCCATTTCTTTCTAGACACCATAAGCTTACGACTAATTTAGTTGTAGGGTTTGTTGCGATACTTACAAAGTCGTCATTTGTTTTGAATGGTTATTTTGTCGCTCTAAACGCTTATGCGTGATGGTCGTTACCTTTGCCAATCGGGAGATTCGCCATGACGGTAATGAGCAATACTTACATTGAAAATACACCTAACTTTTCGGAAGAAGAGATCGGTGCTGCGCGTAATGCGTTTTTACAGTACGACCAAGAGAAACAATTACACCTATTGACGGTTATGCCAATTGAAGAGGCTGTTGGAATCTTACACCACTGTTCGGTGGGGTATGTTCAGCAGATCATTAGCTTGCTAGAAGCGCAAGGGCATGACAAAAGAACACGACATTTTGCGCACCAGCTAGGGATCATTCATTCTGAGGTTGAGACTGCCGATGGGTACCTGACGACCAGTGTGCTAGAGCATGTTAAGCAACGTATCGGCTGGATTATCGCTCTAGCATTGCTTGGTATCGTGTCGGGTTTAATCATTGCGCAATATGAAGATACTTTAAGTCAGTTAGTGTTATTAGCCATCTATATGCCAGTGATCGCGGCGGCAGGTGGTAATACAGGAACACAAGCTGCCACACTGGTGATAAGAGCATTGGCGACCGGAGAGCTTAAAAAGCGGCAGTGGCTTGCGGTTCTGTGGAAAGAGAGTCGAGTTGCGGTTTGTCTAGCTCTGGCCATTTCTATTGTGATGATCGGTAGAATATTGCTCTTTAGTGATTCGTCGTCAGCAGGTGGGTTTGATATCAACCTTATCGCACTGGCCATCGCGGTGGCGTTGTTTATTCAGGTGACGATTTCGACCACACTTGGTGGCGTGTTACCGATTCTTGCTAGAGCAGTAAAGCTTGATCCTGCAGTATTGGTGAGCCCAGTCCTTGCTTCGATAGTCGATATCTCAGGGATGTGGATCTACTTTACGGTTGTAAACTACTTCCTAGGGATCAGCTAAACGTAGCCAAACGCCTAGGAAATATCGTTCGCTTAAGTTTATTGATTAGAGAGCATCTGACTGAACGTGATGACATCTTGATAAAAGAGCGTTTCAAAATGAGTAATGGGAGCAATGACGGGTTTGTCATTGCTCCTTTTTATTGGGTGGTAATCAGAGACAAATTGAACAAAGAGTGAGTTTGGCTCACCTTTTTGATTGAGCCCATATCCAGCCATATTATAGCTACCATAGAGTGAACCACTTTTCGCGATGATCTGCCCTTTGATAGGCGATTTTCGCATGCTTCGACGGTATTTCAATGTGCCATTTGTTCCGGAGGTTGGCATGAGTTCGATAATGTTTAAGTCTGTATCGTTCTTCCAGATATAACGCAATATGTCAGCCATATCTTGGCTTGTGAAACGGTTGTTGCGAGATAACCCTGATCCATCTGCTAACTGCGAATTTTCGAGGTCGATGCCTGTGTTAGCCAAAATGATATGCTTCATGGCTAAGGTGCCATTTTTAAAGCTGCCAGCTTGATGAAAGAAGTGCTTGCCTAACGTTTTAGTTAGATTGTCGGCAATAAGATTATCGGATTTTTTTAGCATTGTATCGAGCAGCTCTGGCAACTTATCAGACTCGTGCTTTGCTAGTAAGGTTGTGGAGCGTTGTTCAAAAGAGGGAGGTAATCCTATTTTAACCGAGCCTTTAAGCTCGATACCAAGTTGGTTCAATAGCGTGTAAACCATACGTGTTGTGTATTGAGTTGGATTTTGCACTGCAAACTTAAGAGGTAGTGGTTTACTGCGTTCAACTAAACAACCATTGAGCTGATATTGATTGTTGTTTTCTGTCGTCAGCTCTAAGTCACATTGGCTTCCTTCCTGCTCAATTTGACTTACGGTACGTGCCTTAGTTGATACGTGAATTGGGTATTGCTCTGGGACGTACACTCGGGTCTTTCCATTATCCAATGTATAGATAGAAGCTTGTACGCAGTTTTCATCAAGGGTAATGGCACTTGCCGGAGCGCTGTAACAAACGCCGAGTATATCCCAAGGCCAACCTACCGCTCGTTCGTAGCCTGTAAAGCTGGAATCGTCTAACCATATATCGCCCTTGATGGTCGACTTACCTTGCTTCTTGGCCGCTTGCAGAAGTTGCTTTAGATCAGGAGTCGTAAGAGTCGGATCCCCCGTAAACTCGATGACGACATCATTGTTCTCTTCAAAGATCGAGGTTTGAAAATGGAATTCATCACCAAGCTCCAATTTGGCGGCAAGCGCGGTAACCAGTTTTAGCGTACTGGCCGGAGGGAAAAACTGCTCGGTATGTTCAGCGAGTGATGTTGCTTTCGGGCTACTCAGGCTTTCCAGCACCAAGCTGTTTCTGCTGCCTTGGGGGAGAAGCTGGGTTTGCTCATAGCTGTATACCGATGTGCTAGTCAGTAATAAAGCCGTTGTTAATAGATGAGTGAGGGTTTTACTGTGTTGAGACACTGCAGAGAATATCATCTATGTCGAATCCTAAAAGAGTGTATGGATTGAGTATAAAGAGCGATCTAGATATGGCAAAGGGTATATCGTGTGGATATGAAAAAGGTCCGACATTTGTCAGACCTTTGATTTCACTAAATGAATTTAGAACGAATATTTTAAACCGAAGCGTAATGTGTCTTCTGCGTCATTGGCACCCACTGAACTTTCTTTGAGATTGTTAACCAAGTAAGCAAGGTAGGCATTGATGTTCTTATTAAATGCATAGTCACCAGTCAGCTCAAAGAAGTCTGACTGTTCTGTGGTAACGCCATTATCTTTGGTATCTGTTTTTTGGTATGCGCCTTTGATAGCAAACCCATTGCCAAATCCGTAGACCGCAGCTAACTCGACCCCTTCAAATTCAGTGTTGGCCTTGTCATCCAGATCACCCATGGTATAAGTACCTGCGACGTACAAGGTATCTAACGAATAGTTAATACCAGCAATGACGGCATCACCAGACCCGTTACCTGCACCGTTATCTCCTCCAGAGAGGCCAAGACCAAACCCTAACCCCATTGGTAAGGTATAAATACCTGAGATGCCGTAACCATCAGTATCTTTCTCTTCACCTGCGATGTAACTCGCTTTTAGACTAAAGTCATCGAAGTCACCTGCGTAAGCGATGGTGTTATTGATCTGTTCATTACCAGCGTTAATGAATTCTTTTTGCGCCCCAGTAAAGGTGGTGACATCCGACATTTGTGAAATTTGAACAGCCGCTGTATCTTGGCGGCCAAAAGAAACGGCGCCAAAATTACCCTGAAGACCTGCGTACATGTAACGTTGCTTGAAGTTATCATTTGCTTCATTACCACTTGAAGATTTGACACCTTGCTCGCCTTCATAGAATCCAAAGCCGCTCAATGTGTCAGAGATTTGTGTTGAACCTCCAACATTTAAGCGAAAACGGCTACTATTTTTCATAGTACCTTCTACTTCCTTAATACGCCCGTCTTCTGATTTACCAATGAAGTCACCACGAAATTCTGCGCGCCCGCCTACATTGAGTTCTGTACCATCTTCACTGTATACGTTCGCTGCGCTTGCGCCTGTTGATACTGCTGCAGCTACCACCGCTAGAGCAATTAGAGTCTTTTTCATAGTCATACCCTATTTTACTATCCATAAATCCGTATTGTTTTTGAAAGGAATTCAGTCCTCACGCTAGTTAGCGTTAATCTAATGCATTGATTAATCAAGTTTCATATGTAAGATTAGTGTCATAATTGCCATTAATTGACTCGATGATTGATTTTTAGAGGGGATATTCCTTTTAAATGTGCGTTTATAAGCTAGTAGAAAGGGCTAGGTGAGAGGGAAGACTGAAGAGCAAGAGAGCGATGTTCGAATTGTTCGCACTCTCTTTCGGTGAAGTTTTAAAGGCTCCAATTGAGCGACGGGTTTCGTTAGAAACGGGTTATCTTTAATAAAGTAGAGAGCTAAAGATGGGCAGTGCGCAGCGTCAATAGCACGTGATTATTTCTAATTTGAGATTTGTTGCAGGTAAATTTTGATGATTTCGCCGCGAACTTTGGTAAACTAAGATAAATCGACGTACAAATAAGCCACCTGATCATCTGGATCGGGTGGTTTTGTTTTGTCCAAAGTAGACTTTGGCATAGAGGTATATAATGGAAAAGGTTCCAATGACAGTTCGTGGCGAGCAAAAGCTACGTGATGAACTTGATAAACTATTAAAGCAACGTCCAATTATTTCAGCTGCAATTGGCGAAGCTCGCGAATTAGGCGATCTTAAAGAAAATGCTGAATACCATGCCGCTCGTGAAGAGCAAGGCATCTGTGAAGCGCAAATTCGTGATATCGAATACAAGCTCTCTGTCGCTCAAATCATCGATGTAACGCAAATGGAAAATACTGGAAAGATTATTTTCGGTACCACTGTGACGCTTATTGATGTCGATACGGATGAAGAAGTGAAGTATCAGATCGTTTCTGAAGATGAAGCGGATATTAAGTCTGGCCGAATTTCAGTGAAATCTCCAATTGCCCGTGGTTTGATAGGCAAGCTGGAAGGTGATGAAGTAATGATTTCTACACCGGGTGGCGAAAAAGATTTTGAAATCGATAAAGTAGAATATATCTAACTTGTTGTTAGACTATTTATTAAAGATATGAAAAAGGTCGCAAATTGCGACCTTTTTTCTCACTGTAGGAATCTAATTTGAGATTACTTACGTGGGATTTCGATTTTACGCTGTTCTGATTGACGAAACAGTACCAATACTTTACCAATGGTTTGTACTTTTTCTGCTTTCGTCTCACGAATGATTGCTTCGATAATCAGTTGTTTAGTATCACGATCTTCAGAAGCGATCTTGATTTTAACAAGCTCATGGTGATCGAGTGCTATTTCGATCTCAGCTAGCACAGCCTCGGTGAGTCCATTCGCGCCCATCAGCACAACAGGTTTTAAACTGTGCGCTAGGCCTTTTAGATGCTGCTTTTGTTTGGTGCTTAGGTTCATTTCGCGGCCAATTTATTTTCTATTAGGGTTGAAAACAGGCATTTTAACGCCATCTAATGCTGAAGACTATAATTTATTAGTCTTATGTATATAGCAATTGGGTTTTTGCCCATTAAATTAGGTATCTAATGAGTAAACAAAAACATTCGGCCAGCTCTGGTCGTTGGTTGAAGGAACACTTCGACGATAAGTATGCGAATGAAGCTAGAAAAAAAGGCTACCGCTCACGTGCTTACTTTAAAATGGAAGAGATCCATAATAAAGACAATTTGTTCTCACCTGGTATGACGGTAGTTGATTTGGGTGCTGCTCCAGGAGGGTGGTCTCAATATGCTGCTAAGATAGTAGGTGACAATGGGCAAATCATCGCGTGTGATCTACTGCCTATGGATCCAATTGCTGGCGTAAGCTTTCTACAAGGTGACTTTCGTGAAGACGCCGTTCTTGAGGCGCTGTTGGAACGAATTCAACCAAACATGGTGGATGTTGTGATGTCAGATATGGCACCGAATATCGCTGGTAACAATTCAGTCGATCAACCTAGAGCTATGTATTTAGTGGAATTAGCGTTGGATATGTGTCGACAAGTTCTAGCCACAAATGGTAGCTTTGTTGTTAAAGTCTTCCAAGGCGAAGGGTTTGATCAATACGTTAAAGATGTCCGCGAGATGTTTAAAAGCGTTAAGGTTAGAAAACCTGATTCTTCAAGGGCTCGTTCCCGAGAAGTGTTTATCGTAGCCACTGGTTACAAAGGTTAACTATTTAGCGACGAAAGGCTAAAGTTAACACTATAGCTACAGGTTTCAAACTGTAGTACCCTACCTTTAATTACAATTAGTTATCGAGAGGCTTACACCTTGAGTGACATGGCAAAAAATTTAATTCTGTGGCTTGTTATCGCTGTCGTATTGATGTCTGTTTTCCAAAGCTTCGGCCCTGGTGAAAACAACAGCAGATCAGTGGATTACACCACATTTGTACAGGAAGTTGGCCAAGGCCAGATTCAAGAAGCAACATTTAAAGGTCAAGAAATTGCCTTTGTTCGTCGTGGAGGTGGCTCTCGTTTCGTCACATACATGCCGGTTTATGATCAAAAGCTTCTTGATGACCTCATTAACCAAAACGTGAAAGTTCAAGGTACGCCTCCAGAAGAACAAAGCCTTCTTGGAACTATCTTTATTTCTTGGTTCCCTATGATTTTACTTATTGGTGTGTGGATTTTCTTCATGCGTCAAATGCAAGGCGGCGGTGGCAAAGGTGCTATGTCGTTTGGTAAGAGTAAAGCTCGTATGATGAGCGAAGAACAAATCAAAACAACATTCGGCGATGTAGCTGGCTGTGACGAAGCAAAAGAAGATGTGAAAGAGCTGGTTGATTACTTACGTGATCCAAGCCGATTCCAAAAGTTGGGCGGTAAAATTCCAACGGGTGTTCTTTTGGTTGGTCCTCCTGGTACGGGTAAAACGCTTTTAGCGAAAGCCATTGCTGGTGAAGCAAAAGTTCCGTTCTTTACTATTTCAGGTTCTGACTTCGTTGAAATGTTTGTTGGTGTTGGTGCATCTCGTGTTCGTGACATGTTCGAACAAGCGAAGAAAGCCGCGCCTTGTATAATCTTTATCGATGAAATCGATGCTGTAGGTCGTCAACGTGGCGCTGGTGTCGGTGGTGGTCACGATGAACGTGAACAAACATTGAACCAAATGCTGGTTGAAATGGATGGTTTTGAAGGTAACGAAGGTATTATCGTTATCGCTGCGACGAACCGTCCTGACGTACTTGACCCTGCACTGCTTCGTCCTGGTCGTTTTGACCGTCAAGTTGTGGTTGGTCTTCCAGACGTTCGTGGTCGTGAACAAATCTTGAAAGTTCACATGCGTAAGGTTCCATTAGCAGGCGATGTTGAACCATCACTGATTGCTCGTGGTACCCCTGGCTTCTCGGGCGCTGACCTTGCTAACCTTGTGAACGAAGCGGCCCTATTTGCTGCTCGTAGCAACAAGCGCAACGTCTCTATGGTTGAGTTTGAACTGGCTAAAGATAAGATCATGATGGGTGCTGAGCGTCGTTCTATGGTCCTTTCTGAAGACACTAAAGAGTCAACGGCATACCATGAAGCAGGACACGCGATTGTTGGTCGTTTAGTTCCTGAACATGATCCCGTGTACAAAGTTTCTATCATCCCTCGTGGACGCGCACTGGGTGTGACCATGTACTTGCCAGAGCAAGATCGTGTCAGCATGAATCGCCAACACTTAGAGTCAATGATCTCTAGCTTATATGGTGGTCGTCTAGCTGAAGAGCTTATCTATGGTCAAGACAAGGTTTCCACTGGTGCTTCAAACGATATCGAACGAGCAACCGACATTGCCCGTAAGATGGTGACGCAGTGGGGCTTCTCTGAAAAATTGGGTCCTCTTCTTTATGCAGAAGACGAAGGTGAAGTATTCCTAGGTCGCTCGGTTACACAAACGAAGCATGTATCAAATGATACCGCTAAGCTTATCGATGATGAGGTTCGCGTGATTATTGATCGTAACTACGCCCGAGCGAAGCAGATTCTAGAAGACAATATGGATATCATGCACTCAATGAAAGACGCACTTGTTAAGTACGAAACGATTGATGCAGGCCAAATTGACGACTTGATGGAACGTAAAGATGATATTCGCGAGCCTGCCGGCTGGGGTGATAATAACGATGCACCTCAAGCTGACAGCAAGACTGAGTCGGAAAAACCTGAAGACGAGAAAGCGAAAGCTGACTCTGTTGAAAGTGAAAAGACCGAAGAGTCATCTGTAGAAAATGCAGATAAGAAAGACGCCGAGTAACTATAATCGATAATTAAAACCCCGAGATCTCTCGGGGTTTTTGTGTTTTAGTCTTATGAAAATTACAGCAAATAATAAACAGTTAGATCTTTCAACCACTCATGTCATGGGCATTCTCAATGTCACCCCAGATTCATTTTCTGACGGAGGTCAGTTTTCGACATTAGAGCGAGCTTTAGCGCAAGCGGAGAAAATGATTGAAGTTGGAGTGAGTATCATTGATATTGGCGGGGAGTCTACGAGACCGGGAGCCCCTAATGTATCTTTAGATGAAGAGCTAAGCCGAGTCATCCCTATCATTGAAGCGATTCGAAAAGAGCACGATGTTTGGATTTCAATCGATACTAGCAAAGCAGTCGTGATGGAAAAAGCCATCGCTGCTGGCGCTGATATCATCAATGACGTGAGAGCCTTGCAGGAACCGGGAGCGCTTGAAGTCGCAGCTAAGGCTCAAGTGCCAGTCTGTTTAATGCATATGCAAGGTCAGCCTCGAACGATGCAGACAGCCCCCTCCTATCAAGATATATTCGATGACATTAGCGCATTTCTGACCGAACGTGTTGATGCTTGTAAAGCGGTCGGGATTAGCGAATCTCAGCTTATCCTAGATCCTGGCTTTGGTTTCGGTAAAACGTTAGAACACAATTATCACTTACTCGCACATTTAGAACAATTCCATCAACTTGGCATGCCTATTCTTGCGGGGATGTCTCGTAAATCGATGATATTTAGGCTTTTAGATAAAGAGCCTTCTGATTGCACTATCGCAAGTGTAACCTGTGCAACGATTGCTGCTTTAAAAGGTGCTCAAATACTGCGTGTTCATGATGTGGATGAGACATTGGAAGCAATGAAGATCATCAGCATGATGAACCAAAACGTATAGTGCCCAAATAATTATTTAAGGAACAAAAAATGTCAGATAAAAGACGTTACTTCGGCACCGACGGTGTACGAGGAAAAGTAGGACAATACCCAATTACTCCTGACTTCGTGTTAAAGCTTGGCTGGGCGGCTGGTCGAGTTCTTGCAAAACAAGGCACTAAGAAGGTGATTATAGGTAAAGATACTCGTATCTCTGGCTACATGCTTGAGTCGGCTCTCGAGGCGGGTTTGGCTGCCGCAGGCTTACAAGCGACATTTACGGGCCCAATGCCTACACCGGCTGTTGCTTATTTAACACAAACATTTCGCGCTGAAGCTGGCATCGTTATCTCTGCGTCTCACAACCCATATTACGACAATGGCATCAAGTTTTTCTCATCAGAAGGGACAAAACTACCTGATGATATTGAACTCGCAATTGAAGCCGAAATGGACAAAGAGATTGAATGCGTTGAATCATCCAATTTAGGTAAGGCAGTTCGTCTAAACGATGCAGCAGGGCGTTACATTGAATTCTGTAAAAGCACATTCCCATCTGAGCTTAGTCTCGCTGGGCTAAAAGTGGTTATCGATTGTGCGCATGGTGCGACCTATCATATTGCCCCTAGTGTGTTTACAGAGCTTGGTGCAGAGATCGTGACTATCGGTGTTGAGCCGAACGGAACCAATATAAACCATGAAGTGGGCGCTACAGATGTACGTGCACTACAACAGCGTGTTGTTGAGGAAAAAGCCCATCTAGGTGTTGCGTTCGATGGTGACGGCGACCGCATCATTATGGTTGATGAGCTTGGTAACAAAGTGGATGGTGACCAAATTGCCTACATAATTGCTCGCGATGCCTTACGTCGAGGTGAGCTGAAGGGTGGTGTTGTTGGTACGCTAATGACAAACCTAGGTATGGAAAATGGGTTAAAGCAGCTGGGTATCCCATTTGTAAGGGCTGCAGTTGGCGACCGTTACGTGATGGAAAAACTTCTTGAGCGCGATTGGAAAATAGGTGCTGAGAATTCAGGCCATGTCATCTTATTAGATAAAGTGACGACCGGCGACGCTATCGTTGCAGCACTTCAGGTTATTGCCTCTATAGTAGGCAGTGAAATGTCTCTGAATGAATTGTCTCAAGGGATGAGTTTGTATCCACAAGTGCTAGAAAATGTTCGTTTCAGTGGAGACTCTAATCCGTTAGACGCTCAGGCAGTGAAAGACTCAGTAAAAGAAGTAGAAGCCGTACTCGGTGAGAAAGGGCGTGTACTTCTGCGTAAGTCTGGGACAGAGCCTCTATTACGAGTTATGGTAGAGGGCGAAGATGCCGATCTTGTGCAAAGTTCTGCATTGAAAATAGCAGAGGCAGTAAAAGCAAATTGTTAGTATTGTTATGGCATTGAAGTAAAGAGGCCCTCTTTTTTCAGTGCCAAGTGATCAGTTAATGAGGCTTTTGCCCTTTTTTTGACCGTTCGATACTCAATGAGTGAGTTTTTCAAAAAATCTTCTTGTCAGCGTACTCGGCTTTCGCTAGTATTGCTCGGCCTTCAGTTAGGAGGTCGCTAGCCTTGTTTTAGAAAACGTGTTTAATCACTGATTTTAAACGGCGCTGGCTCAACAATTTGAAACATAGGTGGACATCATGTTTTCAGTTCTACTTGTGACTTACCTGTTGGCAGCGCTCGGTGTAATTGGCCTTGTGTTGATTCAGCAAGGTAAAGGCGCAGATATGGGAGCCTCATTCGGTGCTGGCGCTTCAAACACTGTGTTTGGTGCTGGTGGCTCAGGAAATTTCCTAACCCGAATGACTGCAATTTTTGCAACAGTATTTTTCATCCTTAGCTTAGTGCTTGGCAATATGTCTACGAATAAGACTGAGTCACAATGGATTGACCCAACTCAAGGTCAAGTAATCCAGCAAGCTGAAGATGTAGTGAGTGAAATCCCTGCCGAAACTGGCGATGAGATTCCTCAATAAGCTAATTCAATGATTTAGCTGCCGAGATGGTGAAATTGGTAGACACGCTAGCATGAGGTGCTAGTGCCTTAGGGTGTGAGGGTTCAAATCCCTCTCTCGGCACCATATTTACAAACTTGTAAATCACCTTGTTGAGCGTATAATGCACAGCAAGTCGGACGCGGGATGGAGCAGTTTGGTAGCTCGTCGGGCTCATAACCCGAAGGTCGTCGGTTCAAATCCGGCTCCCGCAACCAAATCCTTTTTAAGGATTCGTGGACAAGTTTGCGCAGTGATTCGTTACTGTGAGTTAGATACTTTATGTATTTAACGAATCAAGGGTCCAGCAATAAAAAACCCCGACTATCGGGGTTTTTTGTTATCTAGCTTTTGTATTTTGGTTAGATAGTTGCTTGGGATTTAAATTGGGCTCTATGCCCTTTTTTTGTTTCTGGAGTGGTTTAAATGACTGGTTTAGAGAGACAACTTACTGAAATGCTTGATGCTCCGGTATCTGCGTTAAGCTATGAGTTAGTTGGATTAGAATTTATTCGTGCAGGCGAGCATTCAACGCTACGTATCTATATCGATCATGAAAATGGCATTAACGTTGACGATTGTTCAGAAGTAAGTCGTCAAGTAAGTGCTGTTTTAGATGTAGAAGATCCAATTTCAGTGGCTTATAACCTAGAAGTGTCTTCTCCTGGTCTAGAAAGACCACTTTTCACAGCAGCACACTACGAACAGTTTATTGGTCACGAGGTCAACATCGTTTTGAAAATGGCTGTCGATAACCGTCGTAAATGGAAGGGTGATATTCACTCTGTCGATGGTGAGACAATTTCAGTCGTTGTTGAAGGTAAGCAAGAAGAATTTGCACTAAGCAATATTTCTAAAGCTAACCTGATCCCTAAATTTTAGTTCTCCTAGAGAAATTTGAGCTTAAGAGGCTAGATAGAATGAGTAAAGAAATTTTAGCGGTAGTTGAGGCGGTTTCTAATGAGAAATCGGTACCTCGTGAGCGTATCTTTGAAGCGCTTGAAACTGCGCTTGCTACATCAACGAAGAAAAAACACGCACTTGAGATTGAAGTTCGTGTAGAAATCGATCGTAAAACGGGCGAGTTCGATACTTTCCGTCGCTGGGAAGTGGTTGAAGAAGTAGAAAGCCCAACGAAAGAGATCTCATTAGAAGCAGCACAGTTTGAAGACGAAACGATGGTTGTTGGTGATTTCGTTGAAGATGATATTGAATCAGTAACCTTTGACCGTATTACGACTCAAACAGCGAAGCAAGTTATCGTACAGAAGGTACGTGAAGCTGAGCGTGCTCAAATCGTTGAGCAGTTCATCGACAATGAAGGTGAGCTCGTTACGGGTGCAGTAAAGAAAGTGAATCGCGAAACCATCATCTTAGATCTTGGTAATAACGCTGAAGCCGTTATTCTTCGTGATGATCAACTTCCTCGTGAAAACTTCCGCCCTGGTGACCGTATTCGTGGCTTACTGTACGCAGTAAAACCAGATGCGCGCGGTTTCCAGTTATTCGTTACTCGTTCTAAGCCTGAAATGTTGGCTGAGCTTTTCCGTGTCGAAGTGCCTGAAATTGGCGAAGAGCTGATTGAGCTTAAAGCGGCTGCTCGCGATCCAGGTTCTCGTGCAAAGATTGCTGTGAAAACAAACGATCGTCGTATTGACCCAGTTGGTGCGTGTGTTGGTATGCGTGGCGCTCGTGTTCAAGCTGTATCTGGCGAACTTGGCGGTGAACGTATTGATATCGTTCTTTGGGATGATAACCCAGCTCAGTTTGCAATTAACGCAATGGCACCAGCTGATGTGGCATCAATCATCGTTGATGAAGACGCACATTCAATGGACATTGCTGTAGAACCAGACAACCTAGCACAAGCTATCGGTCGTAATGGTCAGAATGTTCGCCTTGCTTCTCAACTAACGGGTTGGGAACTTAACGTAATGACAGTTGAAGACCTACAGAAGAAGCACCAAGAAGAGTCTCAAGCGGCTGTTGAAAGCTTCATGAAGCACCTTGATATCGAGCAAGATTTTGCCGAGATGCTGACTGAAGAAGGCTTCTCAACGCTAGAAGAGATTGCTTACGTTCCAGTTCATGAACTGTTAGAAGTTGATGGCCTAGATGAAGACATGGTTGAAGAGTTACGTAGCCGTGCGAAAGACGCACTGACTACTCTGGCTCTTGCTCAAGAAGAAACACTTGATGGTGTTGAACCTGCAGAAGATTTGCTGGCTCTAGAAGGTCTAGAACGCGAATTAGCATTTAAGATGGCTGCAAAAGGTGTTGTAACACTTGAAGACTTAGCTGATCAAGGTACTGATGAGCTAGAAGATATTGAAGGATTAACAGAAGAACGCGCAGGTGAGCTTATCATGGCTGCACGTAACATTTGTTGGTTCGGCGACGAAGAATAATTTCAGCAAGGAGGTAGCGGAATGACGCAACTAACAGTAAAAGCTCTGAGTGAAGAGATTGGTACGCCAGTTGATCGCTTAGTTGAACAACTTGCTGACGCAGGCATGAAAAAAGCCAGCGGCGATCAAGTATCAGATGATGAGAAGCAAAAGCTACTTGTACATTTGAAGAAAGAACACGGTGATACATCGGGCGAAACTGAGCCTACTCGCTTAACACTACAGAGAAAGACTCGCAGTACACTTAGTGTTTCTGCTAGTGGTGGCAAGAGTAAAGATGTTCAAGTAGAAGTACGTAAGAAGCGTACTTATGTGAAGCGCAGCACAGTAGATGACGAAGCGAAACGTGAAGCTGAGGATGCAGCAAAACGCGAAGCGGAAGAGCTAGCGAAACGCGAAGCGGAAGAACTAGCAAAACGTGATGCTGCAGACAAAGCAAAACGCGAAGCCGATGAAACAGCAAAACGTGAAGCGGATGCAAAACGTAATGCAGAAGAAAAGGCACAGCGTGCACAAGCTGATAAGGCTAAGAAAGACATGAATGCAAAAAATGCGGATGTTAATTCGCAAGCTAAGAAAGAAGCTGATGAACTGAAACTTCGTCAAGAAGCTGAAGCTCAACGTAAAGCTGAAGAAGAAGCGGCGAGACTGGTTGAAGAAGCTCGTAAGCTTGCTGAAGAAAATGAAGCTCGTTGGACTGAAGAAGAGAAGAAGAAGACTGAGCAAGAGAAATCGGCTGATTATCACGTAACCACATCTACTTATGCTCGTGAAGCGGAAGACGCTTCTGATCGTAAAGAAGAAGGCGGTGGTCGTCGTAAGAAGAAGAAAAAAGCGCCAGCGACTCAAGATCGCAATGGTGGTCGTAACCAACGTGGCGGCCGTGGCGGTCGTAACAAAGGTAAACTGGCTAAACCAACGTCTATGCAGCATGGTTTTGATAAAACAGCAACCGTTGCTAAATCTGACGTAGCTATCGGCGAAACTATTGTTGTTTCTGAGCTAGCAAGCAAGATGTCTGTAAAAGGCACAGAAGTCATCAAAGTAATGATGAAGATGGGCGCTATGGCGACTATCAACCAAGTTATCGACCAAGAAACTGCGGCATTAGTTGCAGAAGAAATGGGTCACAAGGTTATTCTTCGTAAAGAGAATGAACTTGAAGAAGCTGTACTGTCTGATCGTGATAACGATGCTGTTGCTGAAGGTCGTGCGCCAGTTGTTACTATTATGGGTCACGTTGACCACGGTAAAACATCTACGCTGGATTACATCCGTAAAGCACACGTTGCTGACGCAGAAGCGGGCGGTATCACACAGCACATCGGTGCATACCACGTAGAAACTGACAACGGTATGATCACTTTCCTTGATACTCCAGGACACGCGGCGTTTACTGCTATGCGTGCTCGTGGTGCTCAAGCGACGGATATCGTTGTTCTAGTGGTTGCAGCAGATGATGGCGTTATGCCACAAACGATTGAAGCGATTCAGCACGCGAAAGCGGCGGGCGTTCCTCTCATCATCGCTGTAAACAAGATCGATAAAGAAGATGCAAACCCAGACAACGTTAAGAATGAGCTTGCTCAATACGACGTTATCCCTGAAGAGTGGGGCGGCGAAAACATGTTCGTTCATATCTCTGCTAAGCAAGGTACGAACATCGACGGTCTACTTGAAACTATCCTTCTACAGTCTGAAGTTCTAGAACTGACTGCTGTTAAAGAAGGTATGGCGTCAGGTGTTGTTGTTGAATCTCGTCTTGATAAAGGTCGTGGTCCAGTTGCAACAGTACTTGTTCAATCAGGTACGCTTAACAAGGGTGATATCCTTCTTTGTGGTCAAGAATACGGCCGTGTTCGTGCAATGCGCGATGAGAATGGTAAAGAGATCTTCGAAGCTGGTCCTTCTATCCCAGTAGAAATCATCGGTCTATCTGGTGTTCCTTCATCGGGTGATGAAGCGACAGTAGTACGTGACGAGCGTAAAGCACGTGAAGTAGCGAACTACCGCCAAGGTAAATTCCGTGATGTTAAACTGGCTCGTCAGCAGAAGTCTAAGCTAGAGAACATGTTCTCTAACATGGAAGCTGGTGAAGTTGCAGAGCTTAACGTCGTACTTAAAGCTGATGTACAAGGTTCTGTTGAAGCGATTGCTGATTCACTACTTAAACTGGCAACTGACGAAGTTAAAGTTAACATCGTAGGTTCTGGTGTTGGTGGTATTACAGAAACTGATGCAACGCTTGCAGCCGCTTCAAACGCTATCATTCTTGGTTTCAACGTTCGTGCTGATGCAACGGCTCGTCGTACTGTTGATACAGAGAACCTAGACCTGCGTTACTACTCAATCATCTACCAGCTGATTGACGAAGTTAAACAAGCAATGGGCGGCATGCTAGCTCCAGAATTCAAGCAAGAGATCATTGGTCTTGCTGAAGTACGTGACGTATTTAAGTCACCTAAACTGGGCGCAATCGCTGGTTGTATGGTTACTGAAGGCATCATTAAGCGTAACAACCCAATCCGCGTACTACGCGAAAACGTTGTTATCTACGAAGGTGAACTAGAGTCACTTCGTCGCTTTAAAGATGACGTTATGGAAGTTAAGAATGGCTACGAATGTGGTATCGGCGTTAAGAACTACAATGACGTTCGCGCTGGTGACCAAATCGAAGTATTCGAAATCGTTGAAATTAAACGTACACTCGACTAATTGATAAAGTTACCCGCCTATATAAAGGCAAGGTAATCGGTTGTTGAATGCACCATGGGGGGCTGGCTTTGGCCATCCCCCCATTCTTTCTATTTGTGAGAAATGATTATGTCAAAAGAATTTAGCCGTACACAACGCGTGTCACAGCAATTACAAAAGGAACTCGCGATCATCCTGCAGCGCGAAGTTCGTGATTCACGTTTAGGGATGGTGACCATCTCTGACGTAGAAGTATCAAGAGATCTCGCTTACGCAAAAGTGTTTGTGACTTTCCTATGTGTGGGTGAGCAAACGCCAGAAAGCTGTCTAGCGGCTCTAAAAGAGCACGAAGTTCCAGTACGTATGGCACTAGGTAAACGCATTCGCCACCGCCTAACACCTGAGGTTCGTTTTACTTACGATGATACTTTGGTTGAAGGTATGCGCATGTCTAACTTAGTTAGCGAAGTACTAAACGAAGATAAGCGTAAGCAAGACGAAGCGGGTCGTGCTGAAGACGAGAATGGTTCTGAAGAGGAAGGCAAGTAATGGCTCGCCGTCGTAAGGGTCGTCCAGTCAATGGGGTTATCTTATTAGATAAACCGACCGGTATCTCTTCTAACGATGCTTTGCAAAAAGTTAAGCGAATTTACTTTGCTCAAAAAGCCGGCCATACAGGCGCGCTTGATCCTTTAGCAACAGGAATGCTGCCAATCTGTTTGGGCGAAGCGACCAAGTTCTCTCAGTTCCTATTGGATTCTGATAAACGTTATGTCGTTAAAGCTAAGCTTGGCGAGCGTACTAACACCTCTGATTCAGATGGTGAAGTGGTTGAAACTCGTGAAGTCAATGTCACACAAGAGCAGCTAGAGCGCTGTGTCGCGAGCTTTAAGGGTGAAACCGATCAGGTTCCTTCCATGTTTTCGGCATTGAAGCACCAAGGTCGACCACTTTATGAGTATGCTCGTGAAGGCATCGAGGTTCCACGTGAATCACGCAAGATCACCGTTTACTCCATAGAGTTATTGCGCTTTGAAGGCGATGAGATCGAGATGGAAGTCCATTGTTCAAAAGGGACTTACATTCGAACGATCACTGACGATCTTGGCGAGATGCTGGGCTGCGGTGCGCATGTTACCTATTTACGTCGTACGGGCGTTGCTAAGTATCCATACGAAAAGATGGTGACACTAGAGCAACTCAACGAACTGCTAGAACAAGCAGAACGTGATGAAGTCGCGCCGAGAGAACTCCTTGATCCGTTGTTGATGCCAATGGATACGGCAGTAGAAGACCTGCCTGAAGTAAACATGAATGCTGAGCTAACGGATTTGGTCCAACATGGCATGCCCGTTCAAGTTTTCGGCGCGCCAGCAGAAGGTACGGTGCGTATGACTAGTGGTGATGAAAAACTCTTCATTGGTGTTGCGACGATTGATGACGATGGAAGAGTAGCTCCGAAACGCCTTGTTGTGTTTCAAGATGAAGAGCCGTCTTAATTAGATTCGTACTCGGAATGCATTGATATTAAAGTCGAAGCCTAGCTTCGACTTTTTACCTTTAAGAGAAAATATCGCGTCTCTATCATTCCACATTCATAGGTCAAACGGTTTGTTACTTAAGTAGCTGGGCTGAATGTAACATGTTCCTTAGCTGCTCGGCGCGCTCTCTATTGACGCCAAAGTCAGAATACCCCACTCGGGATTCCGATCTCACCATGAGCTTTGAATCTTCCACTCTGAGTTCCAGATCATCCACAAATCGAAGAAAGCTTGAAGTATATTCGACTCGAATATAATTGCGTTCCTTGGTTGCGGTTTTTGCCCCCGGCATTTGTAGAGCAACTTGTTCAATTTCGTCGATATTTGCTTGTTTCTTCAATTTAAAGGCTATCAAGTGATGCTGTTCACGATCATCTTCAGTGGATACGCAATTTGGGCTTTCTCCACAAGGAAGCTGGGTTCGATCTGCGATATCTCGTACGCCTTGGCTACATGCTGTAATGAAAAGGCTAAACAAAATGGCCGTACCGATACGTTTCATAGTGCTAATCCAATAAGTGATTGGGTATAAACAAAAAATAAAGGATCCGATTATCGGATCCTTTATAGTATTGCCGGAAAAAATTATAAATCAAGGTAGTCCAAGATCCCTTCAGCAGCTTTGCGCCCTTCGTCGATGGCTGTCACGACCAAATCCGATCCACGGACTGCATCTCCACCGGCAAAGATTTTCTTGTTGCTAGTCTGGTACATGAACTCCTGATCCGAAGGTGCTTTAATGCGTCCCCACTGGTCCAAATCCACATTAAAAGGTTCTAACCATTTCATAGCATGGGGTTGGAAACCAAACGCCATGATAACCGCATCGGCGTCTAGTACATGTTCACTATTCGCGACGGGCTCAGGGCGTCGGCGACCAGCTTCGTCTGGTTCACCTAATGCAGTCTTTACGACTTTAACGCCTGATACTTCGCCTTGGTCATTCACTTCAATGCCAAGCGGTTGTAGGTTGAACATGAAGTTCACACCTTCTTCTTTGGCATTTTTTACTTCGCGTCGAGATCCTGGCATGTTTGCTTCATCACGGCGATAAGCACAGATGACGTTGCTTGCGCCTTGTCGAATAGAGGTTCTCACGCAGTCCATTGCCGTATCACCGCCACCGAGAACAACCACTTTTTTACCCGACATGTCGATTAAAGGCTCAGGGCTAGGCAAGTCCATGACGTCATAGGTGTTTGAGATAAGGAATGGCAAAGCATCGAAAACGCCCGCCGCTTCTTCATTGTCTAGACCGGCTCTCATGTTTTTATAAGTACCGACGCCAAGGAAAACGGCGTCATACTCGTCGACGAGTTGCTGGAATTGGATATCTTTCCCAACTTCAGTGTTCATCTGGAACTCAACACCCATATCACTGAAAATACGGCGTCGGTTTTCCATCACGCCTTTTTCTAGCTTGAATGAAGGAATTCCAAAGGTCAGAAGACCACCGATCTCAGGGTAACGGTCATAGACAATCGCTTTTACCCCATTACGCACTAATATATCTGCGGCGGCTAGCCCTGCAGGACCAGCGCCGATGATCGCGACTTTCTTCTCTGTCCATTCAACGTTCGACATGTCGGGCTTCCACCCCATCTCAAACGCTTTATCGGTAATGTACTTCTCTATATTACCGATGGTGACAGCGCCAAACTCGTCATTCAGGGTACACGATCCTTCACATAAACGATCTTGAGGGCAAACACGCCCACATACCTCAGGCAAGCTATTGGTTTGGTGAGAGAGTTCGGCTGCTTCAATAATGCGCCCTTCATTAGCCAGTTTAAGCCACTGGGGAATGTAGTTATGAACGGGACACTTCCATTCACAGTAAGGGTTTCCACAATCTAAGCAGCGGTCAGCTTGTGCAGTCGCTTGCTGTTTGGTAAAGGGTTCATAGATCTCTATAAATTCGATCTTACGGATCTTAGTCGGCTTTTTCGCAGGATCTACGCGGCCCACATCAATAAATTGGTAAACATTCTGGCTCATAATTTAGGCTCCTTCCTATTCTTATTGTGCCTGAACGCGCAGTTCAGCAGCGCTTCGACTTTGGTGACCAAGCAGAGTATTAAGATCTGCAGCTAATGGTTTCACTAAGTAGAACTTAGGAATCCATTCATCGAAATTCGCCAAGATGTTTTCAGCATGGATCGAACCGGTTTCTTCTAGGTGTTCAGCGATCAATCCACGTAAATGCTCTTGATGGATATAAAGGTCTGATAACGAAATAGCGTCCACAGATTCGTTGTTGACTCGCCCTTCAAAGTCGTCATTTGTATCGAGAACATAAGCAAAACCGCCAGTCATACCTGCGCCGAAGTTGACTCCTGTAGCCCCAAGAATTGCGACGATTCCGCCAGTCATGTATTCACAAGCGTTATCACCAGCTCCTTCAATAACCGCAATGGTGCCCGAGTTTCTCACACCAAATCGCTCACCTGCAGTCCCAGCGGCAAAGAGCTTTCCGCCCGTAGCCCCGTATAAACAGGTATTGCCTATAATAGTGGCTTCATTACAAAGGAACGTTGTACCAGTATGAGGCTTGATGGATATCTTACCCCCCGCCATTCCTTTACCGACATAGTCGTTTGCATCACCAGTAAGGTTGAGTTCGATACCACCAGCATTCCAAACGCCAAATGATTGGCCTGCAGTTCCTTTGAGGTGTAGCTTGATCGGTGTGGTTGAAACACCTTGATTACCGTATTTCTTCGCTACCTCTCCAGAGAGACTTGCCCCAATAGAGCGGTCGGTATTGATCACATCATAATAGAGGTTGATGGATTGTTTGGATTCAACCGCAGCTTTGGCATCCTCAACAATTTTCTGGTTGAGTTGTGCCTTGTCGAAAGGCGCATTGGGTTCAGTCCAATAGAGCGGGTTGTTCAATGGTGATATCGGCTTTTCAAGAATATTGGAAAGATCGAGTTTGCTCTGTTTTGCTGTGAGACCCGTTACCGCTTCAAGCAAATCAGTACGGCCAATGAGGTCGGTGAGTTTCTCAACACCCAACTCAGCTAAGTGCCCTCGGACTTCTTCTGCTAATCCTGTGAAGTAGTTCACCACCATGTCGGGTAGGCCTTTGAAATACTCATTTCTTAGTGTTTCATCTTGTGTAGCAACACCAGTCGCACAGTTATTTAAGTGACAGATACGTAAGAATTTACACCCTAGAGCGACCATTGGAGCCGTGCCAAAACCAAAGCTTTCTGCACCTAATATCGCCCCTTTAATGACATCCAGCCCGGTTTTCAAGCCGCCATCAACTTGAAGGCGGATCTTGTGGCGCAGGTTATTAGCGACGAGCGCTTGCTGTGTTTCCGCTAAGCCAAGCTCCCATGGAGAGCCTGCATATTTAACGGAGGTTAATGGGCTTGCTGCTGTTCCGCCATCGTACCCTGAGATTGTGATTAAATCGGCATACGCTTTTGCCACACCGGTCGCGATGGTTCCAACCCCTGGTTCTGATACAAGTTTCACCGAGACCAGTGCTTTTGGATTGACCTGCTTGAGGTCGAAAATAAGCTGAGCAAGATCCTCTATGGAATAGATATCATGATGAGGGGGAGGGGAGATCAGTGTAACCCCTTGAACAGAGTAACGCAGCTTAGCAATTTCCGCCGTCACCTTATGGCCAGGAAGTTGTCCACCTTCTCCTGGTTTTGCCCCTTGCGCGACTTTTATTTGCAGTACGTCAGCGTTAGTGAGGTAGTGAGGTGTAACGCCGAATCGACCTGAGGCAATTTGCTTAATTCTCGAGTTTCGGTCGGTGCCAAATCGGCGCGGGTCTTCGCCACCCTCGCCAGAATTAGAGTAACCCCCAAGCTTGTTCATCGCCATCGCGAGAGCTTCATGCGCTTCTGGACTCAGCGCACCAATAGACATTGCAGCGGAATCAAATCGTTTAAACAGATCACTCGCAGGCTCGACTTGTTCAACTGTAAGCGGTGAGTCCGCGGGTTTGAGTGACATTAGATCGCGAAGCATTGCAGCAGGCCGTTCATTAACTTGGCTTGCATACTGCTTGTAGTCTGCGGCTTCGCCAGTTTTCACTGCATGTTGTAAGGTACTGACAACATCAGGGTTGTAGGCATGGAACTCACCATCATGCACATACTTCAGTAATCCACCGTGGTCGATAGGCTTGCGTTTGGCCCATGCCTTACGTGATAGATTAAATAGGTCTTGTTGGAAATCATCAAAGTTCGCACCTTGGATTCGAGACGCTACCCCCTTGAAGCAGAGATCGATGATATCTTGATGAAGCCCGACAGCTTCGAAGAGTTGTGAACAACGGTAAGAGGCAATCGTTGAGATCCCCATCTTAGACATTATTTTGTAGAGACCTTTATTGATGCCATTTTGATAGTTTTGCATCACGTCGCGATAGCTTTTCTCTATCGCGCCATCATCGATGATTTTTCCTAACGACTCATAAGCAAGGTAAGGGTAGATAGCGGTCGCACCAAAGCCAAGTAAAACTGCAAATTGGTGGGGGTCTCTGACAGCCCCAGATTCAACGATGATGTTAGCGTCACAACGTAGATTTTCATTGGCTAACCGAGTTTGAACGGCACCGACAGCCATTGCAGCAGGGATTGGCAATGTCCCTTTTGCTAGGGATCGATCTGAGAGTACAACCAATACATTGCCTTGTTTAATAGCCTCTACACTGGCTTCACATAAAGCGTGTAGTGCTTGCTTTAAGTCACTGTTGTCAGGGTTGTAATTAATGTCGAGTATTTGATGTCCATAGTAATCACTATCTAGATTCAGGAGTTGCTGCATATCAGAGTAAAGCAATACGGGAGAGCCAAAACTTACTCGGTGAGCGTGACCATCGGTCTCACAGAAAACATTCATCTCCTTACCTATGCTCGTGGCTAAGGACATAACGTGCTTTTCACGCAATGGATCAATCGGTGGGTTAGTGACTTGCGCAAACTTTTGTCGGAAGTAGTCAGTCACCAATCGAGATTTGGAAGAGAGCACAGCCATTGGTGTGTCGTCACCCATAGAGCCGGTTGCCTCTTGCCCCATATCCCCTAGAACGCGTAAAACCTGATCGACCTCTTCGTTGCTCATCGCAAATTGTTTTTGGTAGGTTTTTAGTGTGTTCTCATCGAAGGTGCGTTGCCCAACTTGGTCATCGGCAAGCTTGGAAAAAGGCGTCAGGCGGTGAACGTTATCATCCATCCAGTTCTTGTATGGGTGGCGTGTTTTTAAGTCGTGGTCAATCTCACTCGATTGCCAAAGCTTCCCTTTTCGGGTGTCCACAACCAATAGCTCACCAGGGCCTACTCGACCTTTTTCTGCGACTTCATCTGGCGCATAGTCCCAAATTCCTACTTCTGAAGCGAGGGTGATCAATTTGTCTTTGGTAATGACATATCGTGCTGGTCTCAGTCCATTTCGGTCTAGATTACATGCTGCGTAACGACCATCAGATAAGACGATGCCCGCAGGGCCATCCCAGGGTTCCATGTGTTTGGAGTTAAAATCGTAGAAAGCGCGAAGATCAGGGTCCATGTCTGGATGATTTTGCCATGCTGGCGGAACAAGCATCCGCATTGCTCTAAACACATCCATGCCTCCGGCCAAAAAGAGATCCAACATATTGTCTAGGCTAGAGGAGTCCGAGCCTATTTCATTAACAAATGGCGCGGCAGTTTGAAGATCGGGCAGCAGTGGTGACGAGAACTTATAAGCACGTGCCTTAGCCCATTGGCGATTGCCCTCAATGGTATTGATTTCACCATTATGCGCGAGATAGCGAAAGGGTTGTGCGAGTGGCCAACGCGGTTGCGTGTTTGTCGAGAAGCGTTGGTGGAATAGGCAGATTGCTGATTCCATGCGTAAGTCGGCAAGATCGAGGTAAAATCTCGGAAGATCGGCCGGCATACACAAGCCTTTGTAGACCATGACTTGTGTCGAAAGGCTACAGATATAAAATTCTTTGTCTTCAGTTATCTGTTTTTCAATGCGTCGACGAGCAATGTATAAGCGTCGCTCGATATCACGCTCGCGCCAACCCGCAGGTGCTGAGATAAACACTTGTTGTATATTTGGAACGGAATCTTTCGCTATTGGGCCTAAAACGTCGGTGTTGGTTGGCACTTCTCGCCAGCCAGAAATAGTCAGCGTTTCTTGAGCGAGCTCTTTATTGATAATGTCTTTAGCGGATTGAGCCTTGATTGGATCTTGGCTGAAAAAAATCATGCCGATGGCATATTGACGACTTAGTTTAAAGCCGAGCTCTTCAGCGATAAGGCGAAGGTAGCTATCCGGTTTTTGAAGAAGTAGCCCGCAGCCATCACCAGTTTTACCATCTGCGGCGATACCACCACGGTGTGTCATGCGGTCCAGTGCTGAAATAGCCGTTCGGACGAGTTTGTGGCTTGGTTCGCCTTCCATATGCGCGATCAGACCAAACCCACAGTTATCTTTCTCAAGACTTGGATCATATAAAGCCATTGCAATTCTCCCTTTGCTTCTCTGTCATCCAGACAGTAAATGACTAACTATTCGTTATTGTTATTATATTTGCCTAGTTATGCGATTTATTACCTTTATTTTTTAACAATTTTCATTAATCTCAGTATCAATGAGTTCACAAAGTATAGGTTATTATAAAAAAGGTCAAGTTCTTGGATGTAAATCAGGTAGCATTGCGATTTACCACGTAAAGCTCTGCAATTGTTCTGATTTATCATAGAGATAAGAATTTGTTGTTTACAGTTTGTTAACAACTAATGAGCTGAAAAAAGGAAATAAAAAAGCCAGCAATGAATGCTGGCTTTCGATTGTACGGGATATGACTAATTAGTTTGAAAGCATCAGTGAATCGGCTTTCGCTTCTAAGTTAGAGTTACCAATTAGATACTTATCGATAGCAACCGCACATTCACGTCCTTCGTTAATACAACGAACAACCAGTGATTGACCAGTACGCATATCACCAGCAGCAAAGACACCCTTTTGATTGGTTTCAAATCCTTCAGATGCAACGTTACCGCGATCGTCAAGTTTGATATCAAGTTGTGCTAGAACGCCGGTTGGCTCAGGGTGAAGGAAGCCCATCGCTAGGAATGCCATATCACATGGAATGACACGCTCAGAGTTCGCGACTTCATCAAAGCCAGGGCGTTCACCAGGTTTTGCGTCTTGCCAAACAATGTCTGCAATACGAAGACCGGTCACTTCACCTTTATCATTGCCGATAAATTCTTTGGTGAGGATATTCCAATGACGTTCACAGCCTTCTTCATGTGAAGTGGTTGTTTTCATGATCATTGGATATTGCGGCCAAGGCATATTTGCAGGTCGTTTCTCCGGCGGAATCGGCATGATTTCAACCTGAGTAATGCTTGCTGCTTTATGACGGTTTGACGTACCCACACAGTCAGAGCCTGTATCACCACCACCGATAACCACAATGTGCTTATCTTTAGCGTGAATCTCTTCTGTTTTAAGGTCTAAGTCATTAGCTCGGCGGTTGTTTTGACCAAGGAATTCCATAGCGAAATGGACGCCCTTGAACTCACGACCTGGGATTGGCAAATCGCGAGGCACAGTAGATCCACCCGTTAGAAGGACCACATCGAACTCTTGGCGAAGTTGTTGAGCATTCACATCAACACCAATGTGTTGGTTAACTTTGAATACAACACCAGCGTCAGCCATCAAGTTGATCTTGCGATCAATAATATCCATACCTAGCTTAAAGTCTGGAATACCAAAACGTAGTAGACCACCCGCTTTTTCATCACGTTCAAAAACAGTCACGCTATGACCTGCACTATTCAGCTGCTCTGCTGCTGCTAAACCTGCAGGACCAGAACCAATGATTGCAATTGTTTTTCCAGTGCGTGAGCGTGGTGTCTTAGGTTTCGCGTACCCTTCACGATATGCTGTCTCGACAATCGTTTTCTCGATATTACAGATCGTAATTGGGTCTTGGTTAATCCCGAGTACACAAGCACTTTCACAAGGAGCGGGACATACACGCCCCGTAAATTCTGGGAAGTTGTTTGTCGAGCTAAGGATATTCCAAGCTTCTTCCCAACTATCACGATAAACGGCATCGTTGAATTCAGGAATGATGTTACCAATCGGGCAACCGTTGTGACAGAAAGGTACACCACAATCCATACAGCGAGAGGCTTGAGTACCGATCTTCTCACCAAACTCGTCATTCAAAACGAATTCTTTGTTGTCTTCGATACGAACAGACGGGTCGATCTTCTTTGGAAGTTCACGACCGTGTTCTAAAAATCCAGTAGGCTTGCCCATTATACTGCCTCCACTTCTTCCGTTTGTGCCTGTTGTGCTTGAGCCTTACGCTTTTGAAGTACTGCTTTGTAGTCACGTGGCATTACTTTAACCAATGACTGAATACTGACTTCAAAGTTTTCTAGGAAAGACTTAGCAACTTCACTTCCTGTGAATTCAACATGCTTAGTTAGCATCTCTTTTAGCAGAGCTTGATCTTCTGCTTCGATTGGGTCTAGGTCGACCAGTTCAGCATTAAGCTTGGTTTCAAAGTCACCGGCTTTATCCCAAACATAAGCAACACCGCCACTCATACCTGCCGCAAAGTTACGACCTGTAGAGCCAAGGATCACCGCCACACCGCCAGTCATGTATTCACAACCGTGGTCACCAACACCCTCGACAACCACTTTCGCGCCTGAGTTACGAACACAGAAGCGTTCGCCAGCCATACCGCGGATGTAAGAGTCACCAGAGGTTGCACCGTAGAAACATACGTTACCTACCACGATGTTGTCTTCAGCAACGATTGAAGATTTCGCATCTGGATACAGTACCAACGTACCGCCAGATAAGCCTTTACCCCAGTAATCGTTCGCGTCGCCTTCCACTTCGAATTTCACGCCTTTCGCAAGGAATGCACCGAATGACTGACCCGCACTACCATAGAACTTCACGTTCATTGGTTGTGGTAGACCTTGGTCTTTATAGACTTTTGAAATTTCGTTAGACAGCATTGTACCCGCAGAGCGGTCCGTGTTGATGATAGGGAATTCAGCGTTAACGGCTTCTCCCTTCTCAAGTGCTGGAATAGCAGCTTGAATCAACTTACGGTCTAGAACATCTTCTAGGTTGTGGTTTTGCTGTGTCTGGTTGTACACACCATCTTCTTCACGCGCAGGTTCAATATGCAGAACAGGCGTAAGATCTAGATTTTTGTATTTCCAGTGGCCGATGTCGTCACGTACTTTTAGCTTCTGAGATTGACCAACCATTTCTTGGATTGTGCGATAGCCAAGTTCCGCCATCACTTCACGTAAGCCTTCAGCCATGTATTGGAAGAAGGTCACGACGTCTTCTACGCGGCCGTCGAAACGTTCACGCAATGTCTTGTTTTGAGTCGCGATACCAACTGGACAGGTGTTCTTATGACACTTACGCATCATGATACAGCCTTCAACAACTAGAGCAGCAGTGGCTACGCCCCATTCCTCAGCACCAAGCAGCGTTGCAACGGCAAGGTCACGAGGTGTTTTCATCTGGCCATCTGACTGAACAACGATACGGTTACGTAGTCCGTTTTTCAGTAGAGTTTGGTGCGTTTCTGCTAGACCAAGCTCCCAAGGTAGACCCGTGTGGCGGATAGATGACATTGGAGAAGCACCCGTACCACCATCAAAACCTGCGATAAGTACAACATCCGCTTTCGCTTTTGCTACACCTGATGCAATCGTACCTACGCCCGCTTCAGATACTAGCTTCACGTTGACGCGGCCAGCACGGTTTGCGTTTTTCAAATCGTAGATCAGCTGAGCCAAATCTTCGATTGAGTAGATATCGTGGTGTGGCGGTGGAGAGATAAGACCGACGCCTGGAGTCGAGTGACGTGTTGCACCGATCCAATCATCGACTTTATCACCCGGTAGTTGGCCACCTTCACCCGGCTTCGCGCCTTGTGCCATCTTAATCTGAAGTTCATCAGCATTAGATAGATAGTAAGAGGTCACACCGAAACGACCTGACGCAACTTGTTTGATTGCTGAACGTTCCCAATCGCCGTTTTCTTTACGCTCGAAACGAACTGGGTCTTCACCACCTTCGCCTGAGTTAGATTTAGCGCCGATACGGTTCATCGCAACCGCTAGTGTTGAGTGAGCTTCGTGTGAGATAGAGCCAAAGCTCATCGCGCCGGTTGCGAAGCGAGTCAGAATGTTTTCAATCGGTTCAACTTCCTCTAACGGAATTGAGCCTGCTGGGTTCTTGATGAAAGCAAGTTGGCTACGCAGTGTTGCCGCGTTATCACCTTGGTCATCAACCGCTTTCGCGTACTTTTTGAATTGCTCGTAATCTTTATTGCGAGTCGACTCTTGAAGTAGGGAAATAGTTTCTGGGTTGAATAAGTGTTTTTCACCACGTTGTTTCCACTGGTAAACACCACCAACATCAAGCACCTGTACTGGGATCTCACGAGTCGGATAACCGACACGGTGACGAACCAGAACTTCTTTCGCGATGTCATCAATCGTCAAACCTTGGATACGAGAAACGGTACCCGTGAAGTATTTTTCAACGACAGATTTGCTAATACCAAGAGCTTCAAAGATTTGAGCGCCGTGGTAAGACTGAAGCGTAGAAATACCCATCTTAGAGAAGATCTTCAGAAGGCCGCCGTTAACCCCTTTACGGTAGTTATTGAATAGCTCTTCTGCAGATAGCGTTGGGTCTAGCTTCTTAGTACGCTGAAGATCAATGATCGTTTCAGTCACTAGGTAAGGGTTAACTGCGTTTGCACCGTAACCAACCAGAGTTGCAAAGTGATGCGTTTCACGTGCGTCACCGGTTTCGACTACGATGTCACACTTTGCACGTAAACCTTTACGGATTAGGTGATGGTGGACAGCACCAACGGCCAGCATAGCTGGAATCGCAGCGTGGTTAGAGTTCACGGCGCGGTCAGTGAGTAGGATGATTGAGTAACCATCGATGACCGCATCTTCTGCGTACTGACAAACACGCTTAAGAGCACGTTCAAGTTTGCCTTCTTCTTCACTTGCACGGAATACGATGTCTAGAGTCTTAGCTTGTAAGTGCTCGTTATCGATAGCGCGAAGTTTTTCAAGTTCAGCGTTTGAAAGTACTGGTGATTCTAGCTCTACTTTTTGACAGTGCTCAGGTGTTTCCGCGAGTAAGTTCTGATCTTTACCTAGGTAAGTGTTCAGAGACATAACCATGCGCTCGCGAATCGGGTCGATTGGCGGGTTAGTTACTTGAGCAAACAACTGCTTGAAGTAGTTCGATAGATGTTGTGACTGGTGCGAAAGAATCGCGAGTGGCCAGTCAGCGCCCATTGCAGAAAGAGGCTCGTAACCTGTTTTCGCAAGAGGGACTATGATTTCGTTTACTTCTTCAGAGCTCACACCAAATGCTTGTTGGTGGTGCATTAGGCGCTCTGGAGATGGTTGGCTGTGACCGTTGTCTGCTTCAGGCAACGCTTTCAAGCTGAGTAGGTTGTCTTTTACCCACTGCTCGTAAGGTTGGCCATTGGCAATGCCATCTTTTACTTCTTCATCAGAAATAATGCGGCCTTGCTCTAGATCGGCAACAAAGATACGACCGGGTTGAAGACGTCCACGGAACTCAACATTCTCTGGCTCGATTTCAACAACACCAGACTCAGAAGCCATTACTAGGAAGTCATCTTTGGTTACTGTATAGCGAGAAGGGCGAAGACCATTACGGTCAAGCGTTGCACCTACTTGAACACCATCAGTGAAACAGACAGATGCAGGACCATCCCACGGTTCCATTACGTTCGCGTGATACTGGTAGAACGCGCGACGAGTTGGGTCCATGTTTTTGTTTTCTTGCCATGCTTCAGGGATCATCATCATCAATGCATGTGGCAGGCTGCGACCAGAAAGAACTAGGAGCTCAAGTGCCATATCAAAGTTTGATGAATCCGAGCTGCCTTCCTGACAAATAGGAAGAAGCATGTCGATTTCAGCTTGAGTGAAGAGATCGGATTCGATGATCGCTTCACGCGCCTTCATCCAGTTCAAATTACCACGAACCGTGTTGATTTCGCCGTTATGAGCGATGTAACGGAATGGTTGAGCCAGACGCCAGCGAGGGAATGTATTGGTTGAGAAACGAGAGTGAACAAGCGCAAGTGCCGTTACCATCGTTGGGTTTTGCAAGTCTAAGAAATATTGAGGAACTTGCTCAGTGGTTAACTGACCTTTATATACCAATGTCTTGTAAGACATAGAGTTGATATAGAAGTCATCACCAATGTTAGACACGCTTTCAAGACAAACACGTACTGTGTAGTTACGAAGTACGTACAGTTTACGCTCTAGCTCTTCTGGGGTTGTGCTTGGTCCACCAGAGATGAAAACATGTTCAAATTGAGGTTCAGTGCTTAGAGGATCGGCACCAATCATAGAGTTATCAGTAGGCAACTCACGGTAACCTAGGACTTCTAGCTCTAGACGTTGAGCATTACGCTCAAGAATGTCGCGACACTGTGCACGTTTGTGTTCGTCTTTAGGGAAAAGTACGACACCTACGCCATATTTCTCGAAAGATGGCAGTTTAATACCTAACTTTACCGATTCTTCGAGTAAAAATTCATGAGGTTTTTGTAGCAAGATACCCGCGCCGTCACCTGAGCAAGGATCACAACCTTGGCCGCCACGGTGTTCCATGCGCGCTAGCATATCAAGTGCTTGAGTTACTACATCATGAGATTTACGGTTTTTTAGGTGAGCAACAAAACCGATACCACACGCATCGTGCTCCAATTCAGGAGTATACATGCCCTGTGCATTCTGCTCTCTATCTACCATAGATACATCCTTCCAGTTAAATATAGACGCAACATGCCTAAGTCCAACTTAGTGTTGAGTCTGATCCTTTATTTTTATGAATCTAAACCAATCAGTGGTGACTGGCTGAGTCCTTTCCGTCTCTCGTCGAAATATATGGCGAGAAAAACAATCCTTAGTGAAATCCGGTTGTTTAAAACCACTATCCAGTGATTTATATAGGTGGGAGGTTGGATTCACCGATTAATCCGCAACTGATCTTGTAATAAAGATCACAATCCATGCGGTATTGTGTAAGTATCCTACAATTTTGTCGATGCTGATTGCAATGAAAACTAACTCTTGTAGACCATTTTTTTAGTTAAAAAATGCATATTATAGTTAACATTTATGCAACAGGAGGGGTTTTTATCAATATTTCTGCATGTTTATTGATTTTTGATAGTTAATCTAGATGAAAGGATAATTAATATGCGTGACTTTCTCTTGCAAGGATGTAATTAATTTTCAGTAATCGAATTGAGAATAGTTTCGATTACTAGCGTTTAGCACTTATAGATATGGTCAGTATATGCAGTTACATGAATTGGTTAACACCATTGGTCAAGATTTACAGCGTCGATATGGGGAAAAGGTCCATAAACTGACACTGCATGGTGGCTTTAGCTGCCCAAATCGAGACGGCACGATTGGCCGCGGTGGCTGTACATTCTGTAATGTTGCGTCCTTTGCTGATGAGCAGACGCAAGTTCGAAGTATCGTTGATCAACTGACTGACCGAGCGGGTGAAATCAAGCGAGCTAAAAAATACCTTGCCTATTTTCAGGCGTACACCAATACCTACGCTGAAGTTCAAGTGCTAAGGAATATGTACGAAGAGGCATTAAAAGCTGCTGATATGGTCGGGCTGTGTGTTGGTACGCGTCCTGATTGCGTACCTGACGCTGTACTAGAACTGCTTTCTGAATATGTAGACAAGGGCTACGAAATCTGGCTCGAACTCGGGCTTCAAACGGCGAACAATCAAACCTTAAAACGCATCAATCGTGGCCATGATTTTGAGTGTTATGCTGAAATCACTCGGCGTGCCCGAACTTTGGGTATTAAAGTGTGCACTCACTTAATTGTGGGCCTGCCGAAAGAGACGGCAGATGACAACCTTGAGACGTTAGACAAGGTACTGCAAGTGGGGACTGATGGTATCAAGTTGCATGGCTTACATATAGTTGAAGGCAGCACCATGGCGAAGGCATGGCGAGCTGGAAAGCTGAAAGCTCCTGAATTAGAAGAGTATGTCTCTATAGCTAGCCAAATGATACGAATGACGCCGCCGAACATTGTTTATCACCGAGTTTCATCAGCCGCACGGCGCCCAACCTTGCTTGACCCACTTTGGTGTGAGAATCGATGGCTAGCCATGACCGAAATAGGAAGGGCACTAAATGAGAAAGGCGCTCAAGGGGCCCTTATCGAGCAGCCATTCATCTATTCAAAACCGATACTCATCTAGCTTGATGTTGTAGACGATCTACTGGTGACATCAATAGGGAGTGTGAAGCCTCATGCTCCTTCTTTTTCCTTCTCTCTCTATAAATAAGAAAAATAGATATCATACGGATTGATAATCTTAACCAGAAATTGGTGAGGTACTTTTCTCCCGAAGGGGATTTATGCTTGAAAAATGACAGCCATCTTTTGGTTTGGTTTTCTATTCCACATCGAACTTAGGTAATGTTAATAAAGGCATAGGTGTGATGCAGTTAGCTTACCTAATTTGCTCAAACAGAGTAGACTTAAAACCCTCACTTACGCAGGAAGCCTTTAATGAAACCAATCAAAAATCTTGCTCAGTATTATGTCGATCTTTTAGTCAAACTTGGCATCCTACGTTTCTCTATTCTTCTCGCACTTGCCCTCGTCGCACTCGCTGTTGTTGTTCAAGTCGGTATCACATTGGGTTTGAGTGGGCATGTGGATGATATCGACATCGTTCGTTCTGTGTTTTTTGGTCTCATTATTACACCTTGGGCTGTGTATTTTCTTTCAGTCGTTGTCGACCAATTGGAAGAGTCTCGTCAGCGTTTGTCTAAACTGGTTTCTAAACTGAAAGATATGCGTTCTCGAGACCAAGAGCTAAACCTTCGCTTGCAGCAAAATATCTCTAAATTGAACCTTCAGATTGAAGAAAGAATCAAAGCGGAAGAAGCAAGAAAAGAGGCGATCAACGATCTGGAAAATGAGGTTTATCAGAGAGAAAAAACCCAAGTAGAGCTAGCAGAAAGAACCGCTTTGCTTCGCTCCTTTATCGATGCTTCTCCTGATCTTATTTATTATCGAAATGCCGATGGGATTTTCTCTGGCTGTAACCGCGCAATGGAAGAGTTAACAGGCCGAAGAGAAAGCGAACTTGTCGGTTTAACCCCGAGAGATGTCTACAGCGAAGAAGTTGCCGAGCAAATCATTGATACAGACCAAAAAGTGTTTTTGGATAATCAAGCGATCACGTATGAGCAGTGGCTAGAGTACCCCGACGGACGAAAGAACTACTTTGAATTGCGAAAGGTGCCTTTCTACAGTAAAGAAGGCGCGCACTTAGGGTTGGTTGGGTTTGGCCGTGACATAACAGAGCGTAAACAGCATGAAGAGTCGTTAGAAAAAGCGAGCCGGGATAAAACTACTTTTATTTCAACCATTAGCCATGAATTACGCACCCCTCTCAATGGCATTGTCGGGTTAAGCCGTATGTTGTTAGACAGCCAGCTAAACCAAGAACAACGTAAGTACATGCAAACGATCAATGTGAGCGCAATAACGCTTGGCAATATCTTTAGTGACATTATCGATATGGACAAATTCGATCGCCGCAAACTTGAACTGTTACCAACGACATTGCACTTTGAAGAGTTCGTTGCAGAAATTGAAAGTATTTCCGCGTTAATGGCGGAGCAGAAGGGGCTGCGATTCGACCTAGAAAGGTTGAGTACGTTACCGACGGCCATAGAAATAGACGCTACTCGTTTACGACAAGTTTTGTGGAACTTGATCAGTAATGCGATGAAATTTACCAAAGAGGGTGGCGTTGTTATGACGGTCAGCGCCGATATCGTTGAAGATACGGCTGAGATTGTCATTGAGGTTGAAGATACCGGAATTGGTATTGCGGAGAGAGAGCTAGATAAAATCTTCGCCATGTATTATCAAGTGAAATCAGGTAAAGATAATCTGCACGCTGTTGGAACTGGCATTGGCCTTGCCGTGTCGAAGCAACTAACTAATATGATGAATGGCGACATTTCAGTCTCAAGTGAGGAAGGCTTTGGTACAACCTTTACCGTTAACTTAACGGTTCCTCTCGCAGATGCGTCTGTGGTTGAACACGCTGCGAGTCTTGAACAACCCGGTTTAAGAATCTTTATGGTTGAGGATATTGAGCTCAATATCACGGTGGCGAAGTCGTTATTAGAAAGCTTAGGACACCAAGTCACAGTGGCAATGACCGGCCAAGAAGCGATTGATAAATTTCAACCTGATGTGTTTGACCTTGTGCTGCTAGATATTCAGCTGCCAGACATGACTGGATTTGATGTGGCTCAGTCTTATAAGCAAACTTATACCCATTTACCGCCATTAGTTGCCCTAACGGCTAACGTGCTCAAAAACAAACGTGAGTACATTGAAAAGGGGATGGATGATGCATTGAGTAAACCTCTTTCTGTTGTCGCGATCCAAGAGGTGATAGCTCGCTTGTGTGATAAGGATCCCGTATTATGTGCGCCTCCGTCGGAAGTCGAAAAAGAGGTTGAGAGATCTGATGATACCTACTCAACTTTACTTGATTTACCTATGCTTGAGTCTTACGTAGATATTGTCGGTGTGAAGCCTGTTCTTGATAGTATTGAGATGTTTGAGGACATGATGCCAGATTATATTGAGATACTAGACTCAAATATGACGGCCAAAGATCAGGATAGAATTGTATCAGAAGCGCATAAAATCAAAGGGGCGGCTGGTTCGATTGGTTTGAAGCGTATTCAAAAGGTAGCGCAAAAGGCGCAATCACCCGAGAGAGTCACATGGTGGGAAAATATTTCCGACTGGGTGGATGAAATTAAGAATGAATACCAACACGATATTCAAATATTAAAAGAGTGGCTAGCCAAAAGGTAACACTATGATTAAAAATATTGCATTAGCTTCACTAGCGGTGGCACTACTAGGTGGGTGTCAAAGCACAGAGATAAACTGGCAGCAAGAAAGTGCTGTGATGATAGAACAAACAACCATAGAGTTAAAAAGTTCTCTTTGGGTGGATAGGATGCCAAAGATAGGCGAAGCATCAACACAAGAAGAAAGCGTCCATGCGGCTTTGTCTTTAGAGTCTGATAGTGAGCTTCCTGCACAGCTTGAAGTCGTTAATGTTGCTATCAAGCAGGGCAGTGACACCTGGGTGATAAATAGCGAAGAAGTTGATATTCGTACCCACAGTGAGAATCAGTGGGAACTAGCGTTTGAATGGCAGATTCCTGTTGCCATCGATACCCCTGTCGATATTGCGATACTTATGAGTAATCATGGGCAAGAAACATGGATAGTAGAGCACGATGTTAATATTGATGTTGTTTATTAATAGATAGGCATTTACTCATCATGAAAACAAAAAGGCTTGCCAGTAATGGCAAGCCTTTTTAATGGAAACTCAATTTAAAGATGAATCAATTACTCTTCTAAATCACCACAAAAACGGTAACCTTCACCGTGGATTGTAGCAATGATTTCAGGTGTACCTGATACTGACTCGAAGTGCTTACGAATACGACGGATAGTAACGTCAACAGTACGATCGTGTGGCTTTAATTCACGGCCTGTCATTTTCTTCAATAAGTCAGCACGAGTTTGAATCTTTCCAGGGTTTTCACAGAAGTGAAGTAGTGCACGGAATTCAGAACGAGGGAGTTTATATCCTTCGCCTGCCGGACTAACTAAAGAACGGCTATTGATGTCTAAAACCCAACCGTTGAATTCGTATTTCTCAACACTGCGTTTCTCTTCAAGGGCAGCGCTTGCATTCATTGAGCGGCTTAGAAGGTTGCGAGCGCGAATAGTCAGTTCTCTTGGGTTAAATGGCTTCGTGATGTAATCATCGGCACCAATTTCTAGACCCAAAATTTTATCAACTTCGTTGTCTCGACCGGTTAAGAACATAAGAGCAACATTTGCTTGCTCACGTAATTCTCTTGCTAGTAGAAGGCCATTTTTACCTGGTAGGTTGATATCCATAATAACCAAATTAACTTGGTTATCAGTCAGGACTTGGTGCATCTCTTCACCGTCACTTGCTTCAAAAACAGCGTATCCCTCTGCTTCAAAAATACTCTTTAGAGTGTTACGAGTTACTTGCTCATCTTCAACGATAAGGATCTGCGGGGTTTGCATTGGCGGTACCTAAACTTGTGATAAAATTGTGCTAATAGATTAAATACTAGGCAGAAAATAACATATAGTTAATTAATTTTTAATAATAAACCAAAGTTGTTAGAAATAACACTACAGTTGCCCACTATCCTTAGTACCACAATTTGTGGTAGTAGCTTCCTTATCCTTGTCCGTTTTTCTACTAGTCTATGGCGTGGATTTTATAATCTTAACAGCCTGCTAACAATGCTAGAATGTTAATTCCTTTCACTTTGTTGATTTACATCAATAGTTCAAATGTAACAAATATTAATAGTATAGTGTCAGTGCTATCGAGGTTTATATGAAGATTGATGCGCACTTATGGGAGGCATACAGTGACCCATATTTTGATTTTTATCGTATTCCTGTTAGTAATAATTATGCAATCATAACGGGATGGAACCGTTACGGTAAATTGCAGTCATATCAAGATAACCAATTACAGAACAATCAGCTAATTAGCGCTATACCAGTTATTGAACCTATAAAGGTCGATGTCGGAAATAGAGGTTTTACTTGGTTTGAAGAAAGCTATGCGGTTGAACTGTCTATGTGTTCAGCAAGAGAGCTAGGCGTTAAGTTTGCACAAAATGCGATTTATTATGTCGTAGATGGTGAGCTTTTATTGCTTGCCTGTGTTGAAGATAAAGTTCGAATTATCGGGCCAATAAAAGATAGGTACTGTAAAAGGATTACTTAAAACCATGGAGGATATATGAACGACATTACACCAGATATTTGTGATCAATATGAAGATAGAGTCACTCTGATTGAGCAACCGTTACAGAACTTTGGTTTAAGGGATGCTTTTTATGGCCAAATTGTAACAGTTCGTTGCTATCACGATAACTCCAAGGTTCGAGATATGCTCAGTACCGATGGAAAGGGAAAGGTATTGGTTGTGGATGGCAGTCAGTCGTGCAAAAGAGCGCTAATGGGCGATCAAGTTGCGATAATGGCAATAGAAAATGGTTGGGAGGGAGTGATCATTTTTGGAGCCGTTAGGGATGTTGCTCAACTCTCTCAAATGGATCTTGGTATTAAAGCTCTAGGGGCTTGCCCAATCAAAACCGAAAAGAAAGGAGCGGGAGAGGTGGGCGTTACTTTGACCATTCAAAATCAAATGATTCAGCCTGGTGACTTTATTTACGCGGATTGGAATGGTGTGCTGACTTCGAAAGAAATGCTGCTTTGATTTAAAAACGAAAACCTAATCCGAACTCTATGCCTTGCTGCCACTCTTGATAGTCGAGTGTGGCATGCAAATCAATTTTATCCGTCAACTGCATTCGGCTTGAGACCTCTGCCGAAATTGAGTCAGATTTAGAATCGTCAGTGACTTCAGTATGCGTATGTAATGTACTTTTCACAGAGATGCGATTGGATAATTGATAACTGACACCGCTTAAGAATCCATTTTCATTGCTATCAGCATTGTTCACGCGAGTACCCACATACAGATCAATCTTGTCAAACACGTTATACGCGTATCCACTATCGATCTTCCATGAGTCGAAGTTGCTCGGTCTTTGCTCGCTAGAGACAAAAAGCTTATGGGGTGAGTCTTCTTCAAGGCTAGAAAGGGAAGGAAGTGACGTCGCATAGGCATGTGAACACATCATCAGTGCGATAAAACTGATTAATATTTTCATACACCACTCCTTGTTCACTGTTCTTTTATTATTTTTATTTACCACGCTTTTATAGCAACGATAAGTAAAGCACAAAAAACAAACCTGTGTCTTGTATTGCATATAGCATTTGGTTATTAGGGTGCTCAATTATGGATTGTGTCACTTAAAGATGTTGAATATACGTGTTTTGTTGCTCAAATAACGAGATGACGTTAAAAAAAATAACTTTTGTTTGACTCAGTCCCCATAAATAAGGTAAACGTATAGGTAACAAATACGAGGTTAGAGATACCTATATGCGACACAGCCGCTCATTAATGATTACCACCATTATTTTTACCGACATTACCATTGTTGGGGCAGGCTGCTAACCGAAAAGAAATTCAAAAAAAGGCCTGTATCCCACGAGATACAGGCCTTTTTTTATGTCAATTTGAAAACTTTGGAGAGAAGGGATGCGAGTATTAAAGTTTGGAGGTTCATCATTAGCGGATGCTGATCGTTTTTTAAGAGCGGCAGACATCATTGCTAATAATGCGCAGCAAGAAGAAGTGGCCGTCGTTCTATCGGCCCCAGGTAAAACAACCAACAAATTAGTGGCGGTTATTGAAGCTGCGTTGCGTAATGGAGAAGCTGATTTACAGATAGCCGAACTAGAGGCTTCTTTTAAAGACCTGTTTGAACAGATTAAAGCAGAGCTTCCTAGCATCTGTGGTAAAGGCTTTACCACACAGATGAAAACATCACTTTCTCAATTACGTCAGTTTGTGCATGGTATTAATTTATTGGGCATGTGTCCGAACCATGTTAATGCGCGCATCATCAGTAAAGGCGAACGCATTTCAATCCAGTTAATGAAAGCGGCACTGGAAGCAAAAGGCCAACCAGCCAGTCTTATCGACCCGGTTCAATACCTCTATGCGCAAGGTGATCACCTTGAAGCGATGGTCGATGTTGAAGTCTCCACTCAAAACTTTAAGCAAAATCCTCTTCCAACTGGGCACGTTAATATTATGCCTGGCTTTACTGCTGGTAATGCAAAAGGTGAACTGGTTACGCTAGGTCGTAATGGTTCAGATTATTCAGCGGCGGTCCTTGCTGCCTGTCTACGAGCAGATTGCTGTGAAATCTGGACGGATGTAGATGGTGTATACAATTGCGACCCACGACTGGTTGATGATGCTCGCTTACTTAAGTCTCTAAGCTATCAAGAAGCAATGGAACTCTCATACTTTGGTGCTTCAGTACTGCACCCTAAAACGATAGCTCCTATTGCTCAGTTCCATATTCCATGTTTGATTAAAAACAGCTTTAACCCTCAAGGTGCTGGCACATTAATTGGTCAAGATACCGGTGAAGATAACTTAGCGATCAAAGGCATTACGACGCTCAACGACCTCACTATGGTGAATGTTTCTGGCCCAGGTATGAAGGGCATGGTTGGCATGGCGAGTCGCGTATTTGGAGCGATGTCTTCCGCTGGAATCTCAATTGTCCTTATTACTCAATCATCATCTGAGTACAGCATCAGTTTCTGTATCGAATCCGCGGATAAGCAACAAGCTCAACAAGTATTGAGTGATGCCTTTGAACTGGAATTAAAAGATGGCCTGTTAGAGCCTGTAGAGTTCATGGACGATGTTTCTATTGTGACCCTAGTGGGCGATGGTATGCGCACTTCTCGCGGTGTGGCTTCTCAGTTCTTTGCGTCACTTGCCGAAGTGAACGTCAACATTGTCGCTATTGCTCAGGGCTCTTCAGAGCGCGCTATCTCTGCGGTTATTCCAGAAGACAAAATTGCTGAAGCTATCAAGGCATGTCATGAAAACTTGTTCAACTCTAAGCACTTCCTAGATGTATTTGTCGTCGGCGTTGGTGGTGTGGGTGGCGAACTGGTTGATCAAATCCAACGTCAACAAGCGAAACTTGCAGACAAGGGCATTGTGATCCGCGTTTGTGGCTTGGCAAACAGTAAGGGCCTGCTTTTAGACAGTGATGGTCTCCCTCTTGAGCACTGGCGTGACCGTATGCAAGGTGCATCTGAAGAGTTTAGCCTAGCTCGTTTGATCTCATTGGTGCAGCGTAACCATATTATCAACCCTGTGCTTGTTGACTGTACTTCAAGTGAAACTATTGCAAATCAATACGCTGACTTCTTAGGCGCAGGCTTCCACGTTGTTACACCCAATAAAAAAGCCAACACATCAAGCATGGCTTATTACCATCAACTTCGTGAAGTTGCCCGTAACTCTCGTCGTAAGCTGATGTATGAAACAACGGTAGGAGCTGGCTTACCGGTTATCGAGAATTTACAAAACCTAATCTCTGCGGGTGATGAACTGGAGAAATTCAACGGTATTTTATCGGGTTCACTCTCTTACATCTTTGGTAAATTAGATGAAGGCATGACACTTAGCCAAGCAACGAATATTGCTAAGGAAAATGGATTTACTGAGCCAGATCCTCGTGATGATCTGTCAGGCATGGACGTTGCTCGCAAACTGCTTATTCTTGCTCGTGAAGCAGGAATGGCATTAGAACTCGAAGATGTTGAGGTCGATCAGGCATTGCCACCTGGCTTTGATGATTCAGGATCGGTTGAAGAGTTTATGGCTCGTCTCCCTGAGGCTGACGCGTACTTCAAAGAGCAGTCAGCGAAAGCGGCAGAAGAAGGAAAGGTTCTTCGTTACGTAGGTGAGATCGCTGATGGAAAATGTAAGGTTCGTATTGCGTCTGTTGATGGTGATGATCCTATGTTTAAAATCAAAGATGGTGAAAATGCGCTGGCATTCTACAGCCGTTACTATCAACCAATCCCACTTGTTTTGCGTGGCTACGGTGCAGGGACAGAAGTTACTGCTGCGGGCGTATTCTCAGATGTAATGCGTACTCTTGGTTGGAAGTTAGGGGTTTAAAATGAGTTCAAGTGATATGGATGTTGTCGTTTATGCGCCTGCTTCAATCGGCAACGTGAGTGTTGGTTTTGATGTACTAGGTGCGGCTGTCTCACCTGTCGACGGCACATTACTCGGTGATCGAGTATTGGTGAAATCGGGTGATGAAGCCTTTACCCTAAAAACGGCGGGCAGCTTTGTTGCCAAATTACCAACCGATGCAAAAGAGAACATTGTTTACGATTGCTGGGTGGTGTTTGCTCGTGAACTGGCTAAAAAGAGTGTTGAACTAAAACCATTAGAAATGACGCTTGAAAAGAATATGCCAATCGGCTCTGGTCTAGGATCGAGTGCTTGTTCTATTGTTGCTGCATTGGATGCTTTAAATCGCTTTCATGGTCAACCGTTAGACGAAACAGAATTGCTGGCCCTAATGGGAGAGATGGAAGGGAAAATATCGGGTGGTATTCACTACGATAACGTTGCGCCATGTTACCTCGGTGGTTTGCAGTTAATGCTTGAAGAGTTAGGCATCATCAGTCAGGAAGTGCCGTGTTTTGATGAGTGGTACTGGGTCATGGCTTATCCAGGGATCACAGTCTCGACGGCTGAAGCCCGTGAGATTTTGCCTTCGCAATATCGCCGTCAAGATATCATTGCACATGGTCGTCATTTGGCTGGATTTATCCACGCTTGCCACTCAGGACAGCCTGAATTAGCGGCGAAGATGATCAAAGACGTGATCGCAGAACCATATCGTGAGAAACTGCTGCCAGGTTTTGCTGAAGCGCGTAAATACGCGATGTCAGCGGGTGCATTAGCGACCGGAATTTCGGGAAGTGGCCCAACCTTATTCAGTATTTGCCAAGATAAAGACGTTGCCGAGCGAGTTGCTCGTTGGCTCGAACAAAATTATGTACAAAATCAAGAAGGATTCGTCCATGTTTGTCGCTTAGACAAGCAAGGTTCGACCGTTACAGGAAGTTCACTATGAAGCTCTACAACATCAAAGAAAATGATGAACAAGTCTCTTTTAGCCAAGCCGTACGCCAAGGGCTAGGACGCAATCAAGGATTGTTTTTTCCATCAGAACTTCCAAAGTTCGATGATATCGATGCGCTATTAGCCGAAGATTTTACTTCTCGCAGTGCTAAGATTTTATCCGCACTGATTGGTGATGAGCTTTCAAAAGAAGTAGTTAAAGGCCTAGTATCCGAAGCCTTTCAGTTCCCTGCACCGATTAAACAAGTGAAAGATGGCGTTTATGCGCTAGAGCTTTTCCATGGCCCAACACTCGCATTTAAAGATTTTGGTGGCCGATTCATGGCACAGTCTCTTGCTGCAGTCTCGAATGGTGGAAAAATCACTATTCTGACCGCAACATCGGGTGATACTGGCGCAGCAGTTGCGCATGCGTTCTACGGAATGGAAGACATCAACGTAGTGATCCTTTACCCGAAAGGTAAGATCAGCCCTCTACAAGAGAAGCTGTTTTGCACATTGGGTGGAAATATCCACACGGTCGCCATTGATGGCGATTTTGATGCGTGTCAGTCGCTGGTTAAGCAATCATTTGATGACGCAGCACTGCGTGAAGAGATTGGCTTAAACTCAGCGAACTCTATCAACATCAGCCGTTTAATGGCTCAAATCTGTTACTACTTCGAGGCGGCTTCTCAGCTTAGCAAACAGGAGCGTGAAAACCTGGTTATCTCAGTACCAAGTGGTAACTTTGGAAACCTCACTGCTGGCCTATTAGCGAAGGCGCTGGGTTTACCAATTAAGCGCTTTATCGCTGCAACTAACGCGAACGATACTGTTCCTCGTTACCTAGAAACTGGTAAATGGGATCCTAAACCAACGGTCGCGACAACCTCTAACGCTATGGACGTCAGTCAGCCAAACAACTGGCCTCGTATTGAAGAACTTTGCCAATTAAAAGGCTGGGGTCTAGATACATTAGGTAAAGGGATGGTGACGGATGAGCAGAGCGCAGATTCTGTTCGTGATCTTAAGAGCAAAGGATACTTGTGTGAACCACATGGTGCGATTGCCTACCGATTGCTAGACGAGCAGCTTCAAGACGGTGAAACAGGGTTATTCCTTTGTACGGCTCACCCAGCTAAATTCAAAGAAGTGGTTGATGAGATTTTGTCGGAAGACATCGATGTGCCAGCACCTCTAGCAAAACATGGGGCTATGGAGCTCCTGTCTGAAGATCTCGCTAATGACTTTGATGCTTTGAAGGTCGTTTTACGCCGAGTGCAAAAATAGTCTCAATTTAAAAAAGCCCTTACCAAGTTTTGTAGGAAACGGGGTTAGGGCTTTGATTTACAGCGAATACACAAAAAAGCGGCGCTATTGAATAGCGCCGCTTTTTTCATTTTAGTTTTTTGACAAGCGAACTGATTATAGAGAATCAGTGAATGTACGTGCGATAACGTCTTTTTGTTGCTCAGTCGTTAGCGAGTTAAAGCGTACAGCGTATCCAGAAACACGGATAGTTAGCTGTGGGTAGTTCTCTGGGTGTGCAACAGCATCTTCCAACGTTTCACGCTTAAGAACGTTAACGTTTAGGTGTTGACCACCTTCAATTTTTGGTGGTGTTTCGATAGCAACTTCACGGCTTTCGTATTGGCCAAGATCGTTGATAGCAACGATTTGGTCAGCTTCATAACCGTTTGCAGCAGCAACACAACGCGCTTCATTTTTCTCGCTATCTAGTAGCCAGATTGAGTTAAGCAGATCATCGTTTGCAGCTTGAGTAATTTGAATACCTTGGATCATAACTTTCTCCTAGTCCACTCACGTGGAAATTGTTGTTAAATTTTAAGTCGAGCGATAATTGTTTATCTTATGGCGACCATTCTAATATTGATTTGAGTCAAAACACAACAAAAAACATTAACTTTATTGAGGTTATTAACTTGATCTGGATCAATAAGTTATTGTTAAGTAAGTGATTATAAAATATTTTATAGATTAAAAAATATTTTAACGTGATCATTGTTGTAATTTTACAACAATAGCAAGAGATGATTTTTTCGCTAAAACAGGCTATAAAGCGGTGGAAAATAGTAGAGATAGCAGTGATGAGCTATCCATTAAACAGTGAGTTTATGACAATGAAAGTAAAAGATTATGGCAATAAGTTGATAGGCGCTCATGTCTCAGCGGCGGGTGGAGTAGATCTTGCTCCAATGAGAGCGAGGGAGATTGGCGCCAATGCATTCGCATTATTTACTAAGAACCAAAGGCAGTGGAAAGCGAAGCCATTGGAAGCGAAAACGATCAGCGCGTTTAAAGCGAACTGTAAAATGCTTGGGTTTGATACTGGTCATATTCTTCCGCATGATTCATACCTGATAAACCTTGGAGCACCTGAAGAAGAGAAGCTTCTCAAATCGAGAGCAGCCTTTATTGATGAACTGGAACGCTGCCAACAACTGGGTTTAACGCTATTAAATTTTCATCCTGGGAGTCATTTAAAGAAGATATCTGAGAATGAGTGCCTAGAGCTGATTTCTGAATCGATAAATTTGGCGCATCAAGCGGTACCTGAGGTTATCGCTGTGATTGAAAATACGGCCGGTCAGGGAACCAATATGGGGTGGCGATTTGAACATTTAGCTAAAATTATTGAAAAAGTAGACGATAAAAGCCGAGTTGGCATTTGTCTCGATACTTGCCACACCTTTACCGCAGGCTATGACCTACGTACTAAAAAAGCATGTGATGAAACCTTCAATGAGTTTGATCGTATCGTTGGAATGCACTACCTTCGTGCAATGCATGTTAATGATTCTAAAGTGGAACTCGCCAGTCGAGTCGATAGACACCATTCTTTAGGCCAAGGCGAGATTGGTTGGGACTGCTTTGAGTACATCGCAAAGGATCCAAGGTTTGACGGTATCCCATTGATTTTAGAAACAATTGATGAAAATATCTGGCCTCAAGAAATTGATGCGCTAAGAAAGTTTCACTTAGATTCAATCAGTTAAATAGCAAGATAGAAAAGTTGGCATTGATCTTTCATTACTACTTTCGAGCGTCACCTTTATTAGATGTAGGTTTCATTGAATAAAGGGTGATGAGTACAGAGTCGTTATGAGGAGTGCCATTATGTCTGCTATTACATACACACCAAGAACCTTCAATGTCCCAGCACCTAGAATGCCAACGCCAAACCGTCATATTACGGGTCAGGGCGGGCGTTTTAGAACCCCACAAAAATCTTCGTGATTAACCTCGTATCCCTGTAAATTGCATGCGTTCAGTATAAAATGAACAAAACTGCAATTTATAGGGAAACAAAATGCCAAGTGCCTTGCAATGGTCTGATTTTATCGAAGCCGAAAAGAAACTCGATTATTACCCGAAGGTGATGTCGTTTTTAGAGAGTGAGCGAGCGGCTGGTAAGTCTATTTACCCTGAGCAAAAGAATGTTTTTAGTGCGTTTGAACTCACTCCATTTGATGAGGTGAAAGTTGTCATTTTGGGTCAAGACCCTTACCACGGACCAAACCAAGCCCATGGTTTAAGTTTTTCTGTTCTTCCTGATGTGAAAATTCCCCCGTCATTGGTCAATATATATAAAGAGTTAGCTCAGGACATCGATGGCTTTACTATTCCTAGCCATGGCTTTCTTGGTCATTGGGCTGAGCAAGGTGTTTTGTTGCTGAATACCGTTCTTACCGTAGAGCAAGGCAAAGCGCATTCACATTCTAAGATAGGGTGGGAGACGTTCACCGACCACATGATTGATAAAATAGCGCAGCATCATGAAGGTATCGTCTTTTTACTGTGGGGGGCACACGCACAAAAAAAAGGGCGTTTCATCGACCGTGACAAACACCATGTTCTCACTTCCCCACACCCATCTCCGTTATCGGCTCATCGTGGATTTTTAGGTTGCCAACACTTTTCCCAAACCAACACCATTCTAAAAAAACAGAATCAACGTACGATTGATTGGGCGATTAACCCTATTGATAGATAGCGCAGAATACAGCGTCGGCTTATTCCAAGCTAAAGGCACTTATCAGCCGTGCTTTTGCAACAAAATTCTTTGTTGCAACCGTGAAACCGCTCTAATTTTAGTTTGAGTGTTTTTTGAACAAGCTCAATACATAAGTAATCAGTCTCGTATACACTTATTAATAGTAAGTGTTTAGGAGGGATACTATGATGATCGAAAGGATTCGGCGAGAGCATGGTTACATGATTCGCCTACTGGCCATATTGAAAAGCAAAGCGGCCAAACTAAAAGATGACCAAACCATTAATTATTCGTTAGTTCGCGATATTGTGGATTATCTAGCGAATCATTCTGAGAAGGTGCATCACCCGAAAGAGGACATACTCTACAACTACTTTTTGACGCACTATGGTCAGCAGTTTGAGATCAGTAACCTAGAGTCAGAGCACCAACAGCTTTCTCAAAAGACCCATGATTTCGTTGATGTTGTCGATATGATTTTAAAAGATGCGGTTATCCCTCAAGATCTTTTCCTGGGCTTACTGGAAGAGTTCATGTTGGCTCAAAAGCGTCATTTAGAGGTCGAGGAGTCCTCTATTTTGCCTCTCATCAAACGCACATTTAACGATGAAGACTGGCAAGCAGTTGAGGCACTATGGGACGTCAATGAAGAGGATCCGCTATTCGGAGATCAGATTGCAGACAAGTATCAACAACTGGCACAAAGAATGGCACAGCAAGATACAGAGTGCGTGTAGCTTGTATGAATTTTGAATAAACGAAAGGCGCTATTCAGTAGCGCCTTTTTGTATTTAGTTATTTAAAGCCTAATCGAACGTTTAGAGATCGAGATCTTCCACTTTAAGATTCATATCCATTTCTAATAGTTCTTTTTGCAAACGCTGGCGATCTTTTATTGCTTCTATTTCACGCCACTTTCGTTTCACAGGTTTAGAACGAGCTGCTTTACCTCTAGGGAAAGATGTTTCCATAACTTCGTCGAACTGTATGCCTTCCATAAGCCACCTTTATTTATTCGAATATGCCCTGAACCAGGATCTTTTTAATATCATTTTTGACTTAGCCTATCTTTGATTTGTTTCTCATTTGTTTATTTTTCATGAAGGTTTTATGTGGATTCCTAACTGAATATCACAAATCGTTGAATAATAGTGGTTAAATGATGAGCAAACAAACGTAAGCAATCGATAAAATTCACATAGATCTGGCAATACGGGCAAAACTAGAAAAGTGATAGAACAGTTAACATTTGGAATTTGCGATCGTCATGAATGAAGCTAAACATGGCGTATTTGGTGAATTGAATGAAAAAGCTCATATTCCTTTGTGCTATTGCTTTGAGCTGCTTATTGAGGGTGTGATGGATTTTGATAATGTAACGAGTTGTTAATGTTGCAAAGGAAGCTTGTCTATGTGTTGCATTTGTAAATCTTGATGGGTTGTTTGTGTTAAATCGGCTTTATTTTGTAGTATGAAATGCTTATTGTGTGAGCTTGGTTGAGTATTGATTTTTGCAGTAGCACGCGTCATCATCCCCGCCGTCAAAAATTCACTACTTTGAATTCCATGGTTTTCTTGGAATCAACATAATCAACGCCATTGCAAACTAATAGACAATTTCGCCTGTCATAGCAGACGATGTGGTGTGTTTAGAGCTAAGCTTTCGTAGCTAAGAGTGGTGCAACACCGAGAGAGGTTCTTGTGACAGACTTAATCAATTTAATGAATGACCTACTATGGGGTTCCATTCTTGTTTACCTACTTGTTGGCGTGGGTATTTACTTTACCGTTCGCCTAGGTTTCATTCAGTTTCGCCATTTTGGCCATATGTTCAGCGTGCTTAAAAACAGCCGTAAAGCAGATAAAGCGGGTATCTCCTCTTTCCAAGCCCTTTGTACTAGCTTAGCTGCTCGTGTCGGAACTGGTAACATGGCGGGTGTTGCTGTTGCACTCACCGCTGGTGGCCCTGGTGCTATCTTCTGGATGTGGCTGATAGCCATGCTGGGTATGGCAACGTCATTTGCTGAGAGCACGCTAGCGCAGCTATACAAAACACGAGATGCTGACGGTAATTATCGTGGCGGACCTGCTTACTATATGGAAAAAGGTTTGGGCATGCGCTGGATGGGCGTGTTGTTCTCTGTTTTCCTTATCATTGCATTTGGTTTGGTGTTTAACGCCGTTCAAGCGAACGCAATTGCTGGCGCGATGAATAACGCATTCGGTTTTGAAGAGATGTACGTTGGTATTGCGATCGTCATCATTTCAGCGTTTGTTATCTTTGGTGGTATTCGCAAGATTGCTCGTACTGCTGAGTTGATTGTTCCAATCATGGCGCTGGCTTACTTGTTGATTGCTCTCTACGTGATGATCACTAACCTTGATAAAGTTCCTGATGTTCTAAGCCTGATCTTCAAGAGCGCGTTTGGCCTTCAAGAAGCCGCTGCAGGTGGCCTAGGTTATGCGATTGCTCAGGCAATGATTCAAGGTATTAAACGTGGTTTGTTCTCGAACGAAGCGGGTATGGGTTCTGCGCCTAACGCTGCTGCATCGGCAACACCTTATCCACCGCACCCTGCATCTCAAGGTTATGTACAAATGCTGGGTGTGTTTACTGATACGATTGTTATCTGTTCATGTACGGTAGCGATTATCCTGATGTCTGGTGAGTATGTTCCTCATGGTGAAATCACGGGTATTGAACTTACACAGCGTGCATTGACAGCGCAAGTCGGTGACTGGGGTGGTATTTTTGTAGCGGTGGCGATTTTCTTCTTCGCGTTCACTTCTATTATTGCTAACTACTCGTACGCTGAAACCAACCTTATCTTCCTCGAGCACAACAACAAGAAAGGTCTTATCTTCTTTAGATTGATTGTGTTGGGCATGGTGATGTTTGGTTCATTGGCTGCACTGCCAACGGTTTGGGCTTTGGCTGATGTGTCCATGGGTTTGATGGCGATAGTTAACCTAGTGGCTATCATTCTTCTATCGGGCATCGTGATTAAGTTAGCGAAAGACTACAACCGACAGTTAGACGCGGGCAAAGTGCCGACCTTTGATGCCAATGATTTCCCTGAACTTCAATCGCAACTTGAAGAAGGTATTTGGGACAATAGCAAGAAATCCAATTAATTCTTCCTATTAGAGTAATTGAAAAGCCATGCAGACATTGCATGGCTTTTTTTGTAACCTAGGAAAGACAAAATAATATGGAAATCAAACTATGCTGATCGTTATCTCTCCAGCCAAAACGTTAGACTATGAGTCTGTGCTTCCTACGCAGGAATTCACACAGCCAGACTTTATTGCACACTCTAAGGAGCTGATTCAAGAGTGCCGCAAGCTTACTCCTGTTGATATTAGTGCGCTTATGAAGGTAAGCGATAAGATCGCGGGGCTAAATGTCGCCAGATTCGAGCAGTGGAGTGAGACCTTCTCTTTTGACAACTCTCGTCAGGCGATCTATGCCTTTAAGGGCGACGTCTATACGGGCCTTGATGCGCTTTCTCTTTCTGCTGACGACTTAGCATACGCTCAACAGCACCTAAGAATGTTATCGGGCTTGTATGGCCTGCTGAAGCCTATGGACTTGATGCAGCCGTACCGTTTGGAAATGGGAACGAAGTTAGCAAATGATCGTGGTACCAATTTGTATCAATTCTGGGGCAACTTGATTACTGACAAGCTTAATGATGTCTTCAATGCTCAAGAGAACAAGGTATTGGTTAATCTCGCATCCAATGAGTATTTTAAAGCCGTTAAACCTAAGGCACTGGACGCGAAGGTCATTACACCGGTATTCAAAGACTGCAAAAACGGGCAGTACAAAGTGATCAGTTTTCATGCAAAGAAAGCACGTGGCATGATGGCGCGATACATGATTGAAAACAAAGTTGATTCGGTAGAAGCGTTAAAAGGCTTTGATAGCGCGGGCTATTATTTTGTTGAAGCTGAATCATCAGACAAAGAGCTTGTCTTTAAGCGTGAAGAGCAGTAAATAGTCGAGATTTAATAAAGGGAGACCGTTGTGCTGAAATGGCTAAAATCGATATTAACCCGATACGATGCTTGGTGTCAGTCAATGGGGCTTACACCAGAGAACAAGCGCAGCTGTGTCCCTTATAAGAAAGATCCTGCTCGTGAAGTTGTCATTCCAAAAGAGACTAAGTAGCTTCTGATGACGGCTTTGTTTGATACTCATTGCCATTTTGATTTCAGTCAGTTCGGCGATGATTTTCATTCGGAGCTTCTGTCAGCGAAAGAACAAGGGGTAGAGCGATTTCTTGTACCTTCTGTGAATGAAAGTAATTGGCCAGCCGTTCAGAAGCTGTCAGAGCAATACCCTGAAATCTTTCATGCATTAGGCTTCCACCCTTGGTTTTTACCTTCGCCACACTCCCTGTCTTTATCTGCACTACAGCGTGCTATTGAACATCGCACACCCCAGTGTGTTGCCATCGGCGAGTGCGGTCTCGATTTTTCTATTGATACTCCAACGGAGTTGCAAGAGCGTTTTTTATCGGCGCAACTGGAACTGGCCCAGCAACACGATTTACCCGTGATCTTACACTGTCGTAAAGCTCATCATCGACTCATCCCATTATTAAAGCGCTACCCTCTAAAAAGAGCAGGCGTATTGCATGGTTTCTCAGGCAGCTACCAGCAAGGCATGTCGTATATCGAGTTAGGCTACTATATTGGGGTAGGGGGGACGATTACGTATCCAAGAGCCAACAAAACACGGGTGGCTATTTCACAGTTACCTTTGGATTCGTTGGTATTAGAAACGGATGCTCCTGACATGCCAATGCAGGGTTTCCAAGGGCAACCCAATCACCCCAAAATGCTCCCGAAAGTCTTGTCAGAACTGGCTTTGCTTAAAAAAGAAACAGAGCAAACGATTGCGCAATCGTTGTGGAAAAACAGCCATTTGCTCTTCTCTATTTGTGAATGATTTCTAAAGAATATGTACGATTGGTGAATAGCACTTGCAAATAGTGGGATCTAAATCACACTTACCAATGAATGAAGTGTGAGTCTTAATAGAAAGTGTGAGGGCAGCATTACTTTATCTCATTTGTGGTGCGTATAATTACCAAGCTTTTTAGCTCCACTTTGAAACACGCCAATAAATAACTAATAAGGAAATCATAAACTATGAGCCTGTTTATGAGTATCGTCGGGATGTTCGTACTGCTTGGATTAGCAGTTCTTTTATCTGACAACCGCAAAGCGATCAACCTAAGAACTGTAGGTGGCGCATTTGCTATTCAATTTGTACTAGGTGCATTTATTCTTTACGTTCCTTGGGGACAAGAGTTGCTTAAAGGCTTCTCTGACGGAGTATCGAATGTAATCGCGTACGGTAACAAAGGTACTGAATTTGTTTTCGGTGGTCTTGTTTCTAACAAAATGTTCGAAGTATTTGGAGGCGGTGGTTTCATCTTCGCATTCCGCGTTCTTCCAACACTAATCTTCTTCTCAGCATTCATCTCTGTACTTTACTACATTGGCGTTATGCAGTGGGTCATCAAGATTCTTGGTGGTGCACTACAGAAAGCGCTAGGTACTTCTCGTGCGGAATCAATGTCAGCAGCGGCAAACATCTTTGTTGGTCAAACGGAAGCACCTCTAGTGGTTCGTCCATTTGTTCCTAAGATGACTAAGTCTGAACTGTTCGCAGTAATGTGTGGTGGTCTAGCTTCTATCGCAGGTGGTGTTCTAGCAGCATTTGCTGGTATGGGCGTGCCAATCGAATACCTAGTTGCAGCGTCATTCATGGCGGCACCAGGTGGTCTACTGTTCGCTAAAATCATCATGCCAGAAACTGACAAGCCTCTAGAAGACTTAGGTGCTGATATTGATGGTGGCGACGATAAGCCAGCTAACGTAATTGATGCAGCCGCTGGCGGTGCAGCAATGGGTCTACAACTGGCTCTAAACGTTGGTGCTATGCTACTTGCATTCATCGGTTTGATCGCTCTAGTGAACGGTATGCTGGGTGGCGTTGGTGGCTGGATCGGTATGCCTCACCTAACGCTTGAACTGATTCTAGGTTGGATTTTCTCTCCACTAGCATTCGTTATTGGTGTTCCATGGTCTGAAGCAACACTTGCTGGTTCTTTCATCGGTCAGAAGATCGTTGCAAACGAATTCGTCGCATACTCTGCGTTCGCACCATACTTGGCTGAAGGCGCTGAGGTTGTTCTTTCTGAGAAGACGAAAGCAATCATCTCATTCGCTCTATGTGGTTTCGCAAACCTTTCTTCAATTGCGATTCTACTTGGTGGTCTAGGTAGCCTTGCTCCTACACGCCGTCAAGAGATTGCTCGCATGGGTATGAAAGCTGTTGCCGCTGGTACGCTATCAAACCTAATGGCAGCAACAATTGCTGGTTTCTGTTTAAGCCTTGCGGCTCTTTAATAGAATTCGGTAGTTAATATATAGACGCCTTAATACATCGCCCCGTAGCAAGAAATTGCTGCGGGGCTTTTTTCGTTTATGGCGATTGGGATTAGTTTTTTCGCTCTAAAGCGACTTGTCGTTGCTGAGAGTGAAGTCAATAAACCTGATTTTAGGAAAGAGCGTAAGATTTTTGAGATACAAATCGTTTGCGTTCTATATGACGCTACAGTTTTGCGATGAATATCTATACTGTATAGATTATACAAAGCATAACTGTCCCAGTGATAACCAATCATTGAGCGGTAAACATCTCAAACAGGCAAATGATTTGCCTACGCAGGCACGCCAATCATGATTGGTTTGCTATGTACCATTTGGTACTGTGCGGTGACAAGGATAGCAATCAATACATGTTCGCTGTATGTATTGAGTCTTCAAGGAACCAAGTCCGTTCATTTAAGGCTACTGAAGTCTCTGGCTTTCGCCAGAATATACTTTCAGTGGTAAATGAATTGAATATATTGATCGGAGATAGAAATGAGCGATTTAAAAGCAGCAGCACTACGCGCACTTAAATTAATGGACCTAACTACGCTAAACGATGATGACACGGATGAAAAAGTGATCTCATTGTGTCGTGATGCAAAAACTGCGGTAGGCAATACTGCGGCTATTTGTATTTATCCTCGCTTTGTTCCAATTGCGAAGAAGACACTGCGTGAGCAAGGGACACCAGAAGTCCGTATTGCGACTGTGACTAACTTCCCGCACGGTAATGATGATGTTGCTATCGCTGTTGCAGAAACAAAAGCAGCCGTTGCTTACGGTGCTGATGAAGTGGATGTTGTATTCCCATACCGTGCATTGATTGCTGGCAACGAAGAAGTTGGCTTTGAATTGGTGAAGCAGTGTAAAGAAGCGTGTGGTGACATTCTTCTTAAAGTGATCATCGAGACGGGTGAGCTTAAAGAAGAAGCACTAATTAAGAAAGCGTCTCAAATCTGTATTGAAGCTGGTGCTGACTTTATTAAAACCTCTACAGGTAAAGTGCCTGTTAACGCAACACCAGAATATGCGCGCATGATGCTTGAAGTGATTCGTGACATGGGTGTCGCGAAAACGGTTGGTTTCAAACCTGCTGGTGGTGTTCGCAGCGCTGAAGATGCTCAAGCATACCTTGGTATGGCTGATGAGCTACTTGGTGCCGAGTGGGCTGATAATATGCACTACCGTTTTGGTGCCTCTAGCCTGCTAACTAACCTATTAAATACATTAGAAGTAACAGACGAAACAGCGGATCCAGCTGCGTACTAATCGCCGCAGAATCTGAACTGAACATAATAAGTCTGAATAGTAGAGCGGCTAGATAGCATTATTCTAGCTTGCTCTGCATACCTCTTTACCTTACTAACCATGCTTAATCGCTTGGGAGGCTCTAATGTCTTTATCTCAAACTTTCTTACCTCAAGAAATCATCCGCAAAAAGCGTGATAACGAAATTCTTACGAACGAAGAAATCAACTTCTTCATTCAAGGCGTAGCAAAGAACACCGTATCAGAAGGCCAAATTGCTGCATTTGCAATGGCGATATTCTTTAACGAAATGACCATGCCTGAGCGAATCGCTCTCACGTGCGCAATGCGTGATTCCGGTATGGTGATTGATTGGGACCACATGAACTTTGATGGTCCAATCGTGGATAAACACTCAACCGGAGGTGTGGGTGATGTAACTTCTCTAATGCTTGGCCCTATGGTGGCAGCCTGTGGCGGTTTCGTTCCAATGATCTCTGGTCGTGGCTTAGGCCATACTGGCGGTACGCTAGACAAACTAGAATCTATTCTGGGTTACAACATTACGCCAACCAACGATGTGTTTGGCCAAGTGACCAAAGAGGCAGGCGTTGCCATTATTGGTCAAACTGGTGACTTAGCACCTGCAGATAAACGCGTCTACGCGACTCGTGACATCACTGCAACGGTGGATAATATTTCACTGATCACAGCTTCTATCCTGTCTAAGAAATTAGCCGCGGGTTTAGATTCACTTGTGATGGATGTGAAAGTGGGCTCGGGCGCCTTTATGCCAACGTATGAAGCATCAGAAGAGCTGGCGAAATCAATCGTAGCCGTTGCAAACGGCGCGGGAACAAGAACGACCGCTATCCTAACGGATATGAACCAAGTTCTAGCTTCATCGGCAGGTAATGCGGTTGAAGTACGTGAAGCGGTCCAGTTTTTAACGGGCGAGTATCGTAACCCTCGATTACTGAACATAACCCTAGCATCGTGTGCGGAAATGTTGGTGCTGGGCAATTTAGCCACCGATTCTGAAGACGCTTGCGCCAAGCTTATGGATGTTCTCGATAATGGCAAAGCGGCGGAATGCTTTGGCAAAATGGTTGCCGGTCTTGGTGGCCCAGAAGATTTTGTACAAAACTATAATAACTACTTAGAAAAAGCAGAAATTATCAAACCTGTATACGCAGTAGAAAGTGGTGTTGTCTCTGCAATGGATACACGCGCTATCGGTATGGCTGTCGTTGGCATGGGTGGTGGACGCCGTGTGGCGACTGACAGCATCGATTACGCCGTCGGTTTTGATAACTTCATTCGTTTGGGTGAGGTAGCGAACAGCGATAAACCGCTGGCTGTTATCCATGCACGCAATGAAGAGCAATGGCAAGAGGCCGCATCCGCGCTGCAAAGTGCGATCAGTGTGGGTGGAGAATATCAAGCGACTCCAGATGTTTATCGTCAGATTCGTGCTGAAGACGTTTAAAGTCTGTAGGAGAGGAAAATGAAAAGAGCGATTATTTTAGTATTAGATTCATTCGGTATTGGTGAAACGGCTGACGCCGATAAATTTGGCGACGTCGGCGCCGATACCATGGGCCACATAGCAGAACAGTGCAGCAAGGGTCTGGCGGATAACGCTGAGCGCAGCGGGCCACTAAAGCTGCCTAACTTATCAAAGCTTGGCTTTGCTATGGCACATAAAGAATCAACGGGTCAGTTTGCTGCCGGTTTGGAAGAGAGCGTTGAAGTGATTGGTGCTTATGGCCATGCTGCAGAGCTTTCTTCTGGTAAAGACACCCCGTCAGGTCACTGGGAAATTGCTGGCGTGCCTGTTCTGTTTGATTGGGGCTACTTTACCGATAAAGAGAACAGCTTCCCAACAGAGTTAACCGATCGCATATTAAAACGTGCCGGTCTGTCTGGATTCCTAGGTAACTGTCATGCGTCAGGCACACAGGTTCTTGATGACCTGGGTGAAGAGCACATGAAAACGGGCCTACCCATCTTCTACACCTCGGGCGATTCAGTATTCCAAATTGCCTGTCATGAAGAGACCTTTGGTCTAGATAAGCTATTAGATCTTTGCCAAATCGCACGTGAAGAATTGGGCGATTACAACATTGGTCGTGTTATTGCGCGTCCATTTATTGGCGCTAAAGCGGGTGAGTTTGCACGTACGGGTAATCGTCGTGATTTATCGGTAGAGCCGCCATCCGCGACCGTTTTGCAAAAACTGGTCGATGAAAAGGGTGGGCAAGTACACTCAATTGGTAAGATTTCAGATATCTATGCAGGCTGTGGGATCACTCAGAAAACCAAAGCAACAGGCATTCCTGATCTGTTTGAAGCAACGAAAACAGCGATTAAAGAAGCGGGTGATAACACCATCGTATTCACTAATTTCGTTGACTTCGATTCGGCCTACGGGCATCGCCGTGATGTTGCGGGTTATGCGGCCGCACTTGAGTATTTCGACGGTCGAGTGAATGAAGTGATCGAACTGATGGAAGAAGATGACATTCTGATTCTAACGGCTGACCACGGTTGTGACCCAACCTGGCCTGGTAGTGATCATACTCGCGAACACATCCCAGTTATCGTCTATGGGCAAAATGTGCCAGCAGGCTCATTAGGGCTAAGAGACTCTTTTGCTGATATTGGTCAAACCTTAGCGTCGTACTTTGGCACCTCTCCAATGGATTACGGCAAAAACTTTTTGTAATAACGAAAATTCAAGCCTAGATCTTTCCTAGGCTTTCAACAAAGGATTAGATAATGGCAACTCCTCATATTAATGCTGAAAACGGTGCGTTTGCTGATGTTGTTTTAATGCCAGGCGACCCGCTACGTGCGAAATACATTGCTGATACGTTTCTTGATGATGCGGTTCAGGTTTGTGATGTCCGTAATATGTATGGCTACACGGGTACCTATAAAGGTCGTAAAATCTCTGTCATGGGACACGGGATGGGCATTCCATCGTGCTCAATTTATGTGACTGAGCTGATTAAAGACTTTGGTGTGAAAAAGATCATTCGTGTGGGAAGTTGTGGCGCGGTGAGTGAAGACATCAAACTGCGTGATGTTGTGATTGGTATGGGCGCGTGTACAGATTCAAAAGTAAACCGCATTCGCTTTAAAGATCATGACTTCGCCGCTATTGCAGATTACAAAATGGTGCGTAACGCTGAAGATGCAGCGAAAGCGCGTGGTATCGACGTTAAAGTGGGCAACCTATTCTCTGCAGAACTTTTCTACACACCAGACCCAGAAATGTTCGATGTGATGGATAAGTACGGCATCGTGGGTGTTGAAATGGAAGCGGCGGGTATTTACGGAGTTGCGGCAGAATACGGCGCGAAAGCACTGGCTATCTGTACGGTGTCTGATCACATCAAAACGGGCGAACAGACGACCTCAGACGAGCGTGCGACAACGTTTAATGAGATGATGGAAATTGCGTTAGATTCCGTTCTATTAGGTGACGAAGAGTAATATCAGCTCTGATTGATTGCTCTGCTCCCAATAAAAAACCTCAGTATCGACTGAGGTTTTTTTGTTTTTAGCCTTGGTGAACGCTGGCTAGTGACCTTTGAGCAATAGGTTTTCACCCTTATTCTTACGTTTTTTGCGAATCAATAATGGCATTAAAACCCCACCAATGAAGGCCATGAAAATCATGGTATACATATAGCGATCGCTCTTTCGGTAATGATGGTCTGAAATCGCGGTCACACGCCCTGTTTCAAACGTGACTCTCACAAAACCAATAATGCTGGAGTCATGCATGATTGGCTCTACTAGCTGCTGACGCCCGATTCTAGCGGTCGATAGCGGCGTATCTAACCCTAGAACTTCCCTTGCTGTGAGTGCGTCATCACTGGCTGCAAGCTTCACGCCTTCTGTATTGTAAATGGTGGCATCAAACACAAGCGCATTGTGCGCAATTTGATTAGCGAGTTTCAACAAGCGTTCCTGATCTTGCTGAATAACCATTTCTGTCGCTGAAAGAGAGGCTTGAGATATTAAGATCTTTGTCAGCGTTTCAAGCTGATTGTGCTGAATTCGCTCGTTGCCTTTACTGATTTTGACACTATTAATGGCAATGACCGCCACCATGGCGAGCAACGTTAAAACAGCGACCACTTTAATCGCGATTCGAAATGAAAATAATGACTGATTCATAGCATTCCTACTCAGAATTATTTTGCTTTCGCTCATATTGATGCTTGCGTTTTTAAATTGCAATAGGTTAACGTTATGGAGTTATTTCAAGGATTACAAACATGGACATGTTAAAGACACTCTCGATTAGAAAACACACCGCACTATTAAACCGCCTTCCTGAAACCCGCTTCGCTAACCAGTATGAGAAAACTAAAGCCAATTGGATCGTATATTCGGAGCACCTGTATTCTCAACTGTTTGAAGATATTGATGCGTTTACGGGGTTTTATAACCCTATCGTAGAAACATGGAAGGTTGGCCAGTATGAAGTGGCCCTGATGTCAGGCAAGCTCACGGAAGACCATGAAGAGATAGTGAAGGCGTTAGGGCTCGATTACGCCAGCCTAGACGAGGTGCCTGATCTTTCAAAGCCTGGACTGATCGTAATGGATATGGATTCCACAGCCATCCAGATTGAATGTATCGATGAGATTGCAAAACTCGCTGGAGTAGGCGAAGAAGTCGCCGAGGTTACTGAGCGTGCGATGCAGGGCGAATTAGATTTCGAACAGAGTCTTCGCCAACGTGTTGGGGCTCTGGCGGGAGCCGATGAATCCATTCTAGAATCCGTGCGCAGCGAATTACCGTTCATGCCTGATTTGAAAGAGCTGGTCACGACATTAAATGCAATGGGGTGGAAAACAGCGATAGCCTCAGGTGGATTCACTTATTTTTCTGATTACCTAAAAGAAGAGTTGAACCTGCATCATGCTCAATCCAATACGCTCGAAATCATCGATGGAAAGCTAACAGGCAAGGTATTAGGTGATGTGGTTTCTGCGCAGACGAAAGCCGATATTCTATTTGAATTAGCTGAGAAGTATGACATTGAGCAGCACAACACCGTGGCTGTTGGTGATGGCGCGAATGATCTCGTTATGATGAGCGCTGCTGGGTTAGGGATTGCGTACCATGCGAAACCAAAAGTAGAGCAGCAAGCTCAATCAGCCGTTCGTTTCTCGGGGCTAGGTGGTGTGTTGTGCATTCTCTCTGCAGGCTTAGTGAAGCAACAAAAACTGAGCTGGCAAGCCCGACCTTAATTTAGAACCAATAATGGAATGATCGCGAGAACACACTTCTCGCGATCATTTAGTTAATTCCAATCTTACTAATACCTCATCCGTGATATCGACAATTTCTCCGTAGCCAACGGTGGAACTTATCTCTTTTTCAAGGCTTCTTGCTTGATGCATACTGATTTGCGTGAGCTCTTCTATATCCGCTTTGAGTAGGTTCGTTAATGGCTCAAAGATAGGTGCGCCTGACACCCTAAGCACATAGAAATCCCCGACACTCATTGCCTTCTTAATAAAAATCAGTCGTTCTCTGATGTTCTCAAATTCATTACTGAGTTTGGTTTGTAGAGATTGAATTCGATTACCAAAGATCAACGCTGAAATATAAATCTCATGATACTGAGGCTCTGCCCCTTCAAGCCGTTTCATTGGCACGGAAAGCAAGGTATTCATCCTACCTTTATAAATCGGCTCAAGTGAGAACTGTTTTTCAATGCCAAGTCTTGCCATCAAAACCATGTGAGCGGGCAGTGGGTAATTAACACCCACGACCATAGGGACGAGTGATCCTTTAATCTTCTCGACAAACACCGGGTTACTGACCATTTTGTCGAGCAATATGTTATGAAGCCCTTCAAGAAGTTCATTACTAGGAAGTAACTCTTTCTTCTGTGGGAGTTTCTGCTGATTGTGTTTGATTAATCGGTCGAAGAACGAAATGGTTCTATAGTTGGCTGGTGAGTCATCAATACTCATTTGAACTGTTTGGTTATCAGCGCCTACACGTATGACCTTATAAGGAACTTCCGTTAGGGGGAGAGACTTATCATAAAGCTGCAACTCACGCAGGTGGATACTGCACGTGTCATCGGCTTTTAACACACTTGGGTTATCAAGTTTTATGCTCAAACCATGTTTTGAAAGATCCAATGTCGAGCCCGCAGAAATATTGCCATCATTCGCTTTGAGCTCAATCGGTGATTTGAATTGATAGCGGGGCTCTTTTCTGCGTGATTTCGCATCAAAGTAGATCGATGTTGGATTGCCGATTATCTTTCGCGTGTGTCGGAAACGATTGAGCGTCTTGCTCGGCAGCTTTGGTTTTTCGGTAAACAGGTAGTCTGCTGCAGAATCTGTATCTGCGATTTCCTGCAAGATGCCACAGTGAGAAAGCGCAGTGGTATCAATGCCAAGCTCATTGGCGTGTTGGGCAAGTTGCTGGCATTCAGGATCCGATAACTCAAAGACTGAGATCTTAAAGGCTTTCCAGCTTTTTCGGCGTGCGCCTACATGCCAAAACAGCTGACGCTCTTCTCTGGTCGCTTCAGGCATCAGCATCGAGAAAAACAGCTTTTTGCCATCATGATCATGGGTGAACGAGTAAATCGTATTGCTGCTGCCTCGCACGCCTGCGGTCGCGAGCAGTGAGATGCGTTGTTCGTGAAAAAGAGAACCTAGGGCTTGCTGGTTTCGTTCGTCTTGCCAGTAATTCCAGATAGGGAGATTGTTCTCTGTCATCAAGACCAGCTTGAGCTCACTGCCACTAAAAAACAGGGGTAGGTTGCAGGTGTGCTTTAAATAGGTGTGTTCATAGCCCCGCGTTCTTGCACGGATGATCTTATCTTGGTTGTCATGACGGATCTTTTGCGAGCTGCTTTGTAGGGATTCCTCGATCAGATCATTAATGACATCGGAGTCGGAAACCTTCAGTGTACGAATGAACTTCACGGCATCGTTTTCATAGCTGTCATCAATACCGACGATACGATAATTGAGCGGCTCATGGATGTTTTCTACTTCAGAGGTCTTCTGTAACTCTACGAAGGAAACAGTGAGCATCTCGCCCAGTTTATAATTGAATGCCGTCGGTACTTTGAACTTAGCGCCAGAAGGTGAAAGGTCGATACTCACCGCATGAACGACCTGCTGATTTTGTAGCGTAATTTCAACTTGAGAGTAGACCTTGAGACGATTTTCTTGGCGTTTGAGATCGTAGCCAAGAGTGATGGGTTCGACATGGAAAGGGCTGCTTTCTGCAGACAGTTCTTTTTGTGTCGCCACACCATTTTTCTTCATTACTCTGAAGTTATTTTTGGTGTTGATTAAGGCTTCCCACATCCCTTCTGTGTAGCCATTGTATTTCTTGAAGTTCTTGTGATAAGCGTTAAAGGCGACGTCATCAAGCCAGTGCTTTAGGCCATCCAGTTCGTACTCGCGGCACTCCCCTTGAACGCGACCACGGAGATCAATGGGTTTGGTGCAGGGCGCCATGACTCGGTTGAGTTCCATCTTTACAAGCAGTTTAGCCGACGGGGCTTCACCTTCTGTCATTTGAGATAGAAGGTAATCAAAATCCTCCGAATGGTAAGCGGGGATAAGTCTCTCTGCGATAGATAGAATTTCAGATTGCTGCATAGTTTTCTGTTAGAGTAGTCCGTTACATTAACATCGGCTAGGTTACCGTGATCTTTAGCCAAATGTTAACTCTCTCTGTGACAAAATGATGCATATCATCGTTTTATCGGTCACCGTCTTTCAATAACTCACTAATTTAGTGCTTATTAATACAGTTTAGTAAATTGAGGAAACATGGCTAAGGCAAAACGAGCATACGTTTGTAATGATTGTGGTGCGGATTTTCCCCGCTGGCAAGGGCAATGCAACGCTTGTGGGGCGTGGAACACGATTACAGAGGTTCGAATTGCTGCATCTCCTACCGTTGCTCGAAATGAGCGCCTTACTGGATATGCAGGCACTGGCAGTGACACTAAGGTGCAAACGCTTTCTGAAATCGACTTGCAAGAAGTCCCTAGATTTACCAGTGGTTTTAAAGAGCTTGATCGCGTACTAGGAGGCGGGGTCGTTCCCGGCGCAGCCATTCTTATTGGCGGTAATCCTGGCGCAGGTAAATCGACATTATTGCTTCAAACCATGTGCTTGCTGTCTGCTCAAATGCCAACGCTCTACGTCACGGGTGAAGAATCTTTACAGCAAGTCGCGATGAGAGCGTCTCGTCTTGGGTTACCTAAAGATCACTTGAAGATGTTATCAGAGACCAATGTCGACAAGATTTGTCAGATTGCCGAGAAAGAGCAACCCAAAATTATGGTGATTGACTCGATTCAGGTGATGCATGTGGCCGATGTTCAGTCCTCTCCCGGCAGTGTCGCTCAGGTGAGAGAATCCGCCACTATGCTGACGCGTTATGCCAAGCAAAATAACGTAGCGGTCTTTATCGTTGGCCATGTAACGAAAGACGGCACGTTAGCAGGTCCTAAGGTGCTAGAGCATATTATTGACTGTTCCGTGTTACTCGACGGGGGCACTGACAGCCGTTTTAGAACCATGCGTAGCCATAAAAACCGCTTTGGCGCAGTGAATGAACTGGGCGTATTTGCTATGACAGGCCAAGGGCTAAAAGAGGTGAGCAATCCTTCTGCCATTTTCCTTTCCAGAGGTGAAGAAGAGACTTCTGGAAGCTCAGTGATGGTTGTTTGGGAAGGCACACGACCATTGCTGGTGGAGATTCAAGCTTTAGTGGATTACTCGCAACTGGCCAACCCAAGGCGTGTGTCTGTGGGGCTCGACCAAAACCGTTTGTCGTTATTATTGGCAGTGCTGCATAAACACGGTGGACTGCAAATGGCTGACCAAGATGTCTTCGTCAATGTAGTGGGTGGCGTAAAAGTAACGGAAACCAGTGCAGACCTTGCGTTGTTGATGGCGTTGTTATCCAGCTTTAAGGATCGACCATTACCTAAAGATGTCGTGGTATTTGGCGAAGTTGGCTTAGCGGGAGAGATACGACCGGTGCCTAGTGGGCAAGAGCGTTTGATGGAAGCGTTTAAGCACGGCTTTAAAAAGGCGATTGTTCCTGCGGCGAATATGCCCAAAAACGGGGTTGAAGGCATGCAGATCCACGGCGTGAAAAAACTATCTGATGCGCTGCAAGCGTTTGATGAGTTGTGATGCGGTAAGTCTCTTTAACGAGACTAAGTATCGTTGTACGTTTTGGTGAATGGATTTTGAAGAGCTGACAAGGAAGGGACGCAGAGTGAATAATCTGAAATATTGGCAGGGTAGTTCTTTTATTAATGCCGTCTGCGAACAATTGGATAAATGGACTGATTCGTCGAGTTCTGATTATCTAGAACCTTCAGAACGATTCGCTGTGTTCGATTTGGACGGCACGCTGTGGTGTGAAAAGCCATTAATTACTGAGATTGCTTTTTGGTTACACGAACTAAAATCTGTTCAAGAGAATGAACAACATGGTCCGTTTCACTCAGAGATTCAGGCATTGCTCGAGCAAGCGGAAGATGGAAAAACGTCAATAGTGGCTGAGACTGCGCGTCTGTATCACCTTGTTTTTCCTCTTCAGAGCTCTGAGTTGTATATCAATAAAGTGCGAGAATGGCTTGCCACGACGAATCACCCAAGATATCGAATTTCTCATCGAAAAATGGTTTATCAACCAATGCTGTCGCTTCTTCTACTGCTTCAGTCTCATGGTTTTCGCTGTGTTATTGATACTGGGAGTACGAATGAATTTGCCATCGCCCTTTGTCAGGATGTGTTGAACCTCTCTGATCACGACATTATCGGTTCGTATCGTGTAATGGATAATGACTCTAGCTCTCTTGTTGTGAACATCGGTGAAGTAAAGGTGACGCAGTTTAAACAGAGGTATGATTGCGCCCCTGTCATTGCTGTTGGAAACACCATGCACGATTTGCCCCTCATAAAGTGGGCCAATGAAAATGCAGCTGCAGTGACCGGCTTTGTGCATCATGATGATAATCAACGAGAGTATCAATACGACTTTGATTTGAAGCTCAAAGCTTATCTTTCTAACCCATCAAGCCAAAGCCATACAATTTCAATGAAGCGACACTGGGTAGAGGTTTTTGAGTCGGATGTTGTATCGGCAGATAAGGGACTTGTCTCACAAGTGTAACGCAACATTTTGTTAACGTGTTTACTTGACTAAAGGTCGGTTCATTGGCTTAAATATGTCTATTCTTTAAGTGTGATTTTCGCTTAAATGGATTTTTTTTTGTCCAACCACTCGCGAGGGTATCAGTCTTGACGGATTGTGGTATACTCTGCGCGCAATTTATATCCTATTAACAGAGTAAAACGATGACTGATTTATCAAAATACAGAAACATTGGTATTTTCGCGCACGTTGATGCGGGTAAAACCACTACAACTGAGCGTATCCTTAAACTTACTGGCCAGATTCACAAAACTGGTGAAGTTCATGATGGTGAATCTACTACCGACTTCATGGAACAGGAAGCTGAGCGCGGAATTACTATCCAATCAGCAGCGGTAAGCTGTTTTTGGAACGGTCACCGTCTAAACGTTATCGATACTCCTGGACACGTTGACTTCACAGTAGAAGTATACCGTTCACTGAAAGTACTTGATGGCGGTATCGGTGTATTCTGTGGTTCTGGTGGTGTTGAGCCTCAATCAGAAACTAACTGGCGTTACGCGAACGAATCAGAAGTATCTCGTCTGATCTTCGTTAACAAGCTAGACCGTATGGGTGCAGACTTCTACAACGTTGTTGACCAAGTTAAAAACGTTCTAGGCGCAAACCCACTAGTAATGGTTCTACCAATCGGTCGTGAAGATGACTTCGTTGGTGTTGTAGACCTACTAAGCAAAAAAGCATACGTTTGGGATGACACTGGTCTTCCAGAAAACTACGAAATTACAGACGTTCCAGCTGACATGGTTGATGACGTTGAGCAATACCGTGAAGAGCTAATCGAAACTGCTGTAGAGCAAGACGATGACCTAATGGAAGCTTACATGGAAGGTGAAGAGCCTTCTATTGAAGACATTAAGCGTTGTATCCGTAAAGGTACACAAAACCTATCGTTCTTCCCAACATACTGTGGTTCTGCATTTAAGAACAAGGGCGTACAAATCGTTCTTGACGCAGTTGTTGATTACCTACCAGCTCCAACAGAAGTTGATCCTCAACCTCTTATGGATGAAGAAGGTAACGAAACTGGTAAGCACGCTATCGTTTCTGCTGACGAAACTTTCAAAGCGCTTGCATTCAAAATTATGGATGACCGCTTCGGTGCTCTAACTTTCGTTCGTATTTACTCTGGTAAATTGAACAAAGGCGACACTATCTTGAACTCATTCACTGGTAAAACAGAGCGTGTTGGCCGTATGGTTGAGATGCAAGCTGATGACCGTAATGAACTAACTAGCGCACAAGCTGGTGACATCATTGCGATCGTTGGTATGAAGAACGTTCAAACTGGTCACACTCTATGTGATCCAAAAGACCAAGTAACGCTTGAGCCAATGGTATTCCCAACTCCAGTAATCTCTATCGCTGTATCTCCAAAAGATAAAGGCGGTTCTGAGAAAATGGGTATCGCGATCGGTAAAATGGTTGCAGAAGATCCTTCTTTCCAAGTTGAGACTGACGAAGAGACTGGCGAAACTATCCTGAAAGGTATGGGTGAGCTTCACCTAGACATCAAGGTAGATATCCTTAAGCGTACATACGGCGTTGACCTAACTGTAGGTGCTCCTCAAGTTGCTTACCGTGAAACTATCACTCAAGCAATTGAAGATAGCTACACGCACAAGAAGCAATCTGGTGGTTCTGGTCAATTCGGTAAGATCGATTACCGT
>MPDB01000005.1 GCA_001874155.1 Vibrio sp. MedPE-SWchi | reverse complement strand
CTTGCCTTTAAACACGCGACCTGGAGTTTGACATTGGCCAATTGAACCCGGTGCACGGTGAGACAAAGAGTTACCGTGAGTCATATCTTGAGTAGAGAAATTCCAACGCTTGATAGCGCCTTGGAAGCCTTTACCTTTAGAAGTACCAGTAACGTCTACTTTTTTAATTTCGTTGAATAGTTCTACGTTTAGCTCAGCGCCAACTTCAAACTCTTCTCCGTTTTCTAAACGGAATTCCCAAAGACCGCGGCCAGCTTCTACACCTGCTTTCGCAAAGTGACCAGCTTCTGGCTTAGATACACGGTTAGCTTTCTTAGCACCAGCAGTTACTTGAATTGCTGCGTAGCCGTCATTCTCAATAGTACGTACTTGAGAAACACGGTTAGCTTCAACTTCAACAACAGTTACTGGAATAGAAACGCCTTCTTCGGTAAATACGCGGGTCATACCCACTTTACGTCCGACTAGACCAATCATTATTCTAATCTCCCTTAACCTAGGCTGATTTGTACATCAACGCCTGCAGCAAGATCTAAACGCATTAGAGCATCAACAGTTTTATCTGTTGGCTCAACGATGTCGATCAAACGCTTGTGAGTACGAATTTCGTACTGGTCACGTGCATCTTTGTTGACGTGTGGAGAGACAAGAACAGTGAAACGCTCTTTACGAGTAGGTAGTGGAATAGGACCACGAACCTGTGCGCCGGTACGCTTTGCTGTTTCTACGATTTCCGCAGTAGAAGCATCGATTAGCTTGTAATCAAACGCTTTAAGGCGGATTCGGATACGTTGGTTCTGCATGAGACAGAGCTCCAATAATTAAATATTACACAAACAATATCGCCACTCAAACTCGTTAATACGAGAGAATGCCGATTGATTTATGTGAAACCGTAGCATCCAAGATTAGGACGCATTGTCAGTTAATTTTCGATTAACTATCCCCATGAACAAAATCACCTTTGCCACAGTTGTTTCGAAAAACAGATAGAGAATTGTATTAACCGCGAACATAAGCTGAGTCTACATTACCTAACTAATCTAACGAAAAGTTAGCTCCTCGACGCTCATTGGTTCACAACTGGCTTAACCAGTGCGGTGCATTATACAGATCACAGTTTCACATGCAAGGGGTGTTTGAAAAATAAACGGATGGGAGGGGTTGGGAAAGAAAAAGCCACTTCTTATGTCTATGTAATAAACACTAAGAAGCGGCTATTTAACTCAAGGATTAGCTGATTCGCTGCCTAACCGCCTCGAACAGACAGATACCAGAAGCGACGGAAACGTTAAGGCTTGAAACACTCCCTGCCATTGGGATTTTTATCAGATCATCACACGTTTCACGAGTAAGCCGACGCATTCCGTCACCTTCAGCTCCCATTACAATAGCCAATGGGCCAGATAGTTTCGCTTGGTAGATATCATGAGTGGCTTCACCTGCTGTACCGACAAACCAAACACCTTGCTCTTGCAGTGCTCGCATTGTACGAGCAAGATTGGTAACACGAACAAGAGGGACCGTTTCTGCCGCACCACAAGCGACTTTACTTACCGTAGCGCTTAATGGTGCCGATCTGTCTTTTGGCACAATAACGGCGACCGCACCAGCAGCGTCGGCATTTCGTAAACAAGCACCAAGGTTATGTGGATCCGTCACACCATCGAGCACAAGTAATAAAGGCTGCTCATGCTGCGCTAAGATATCATCGAGATCTTGCTCGTTTAATTGCTTCGCTGCCTTAACCTTTGCGATTAACCCCTGGTGATTAGCTCCTTGAGCTTTATCATCAAGCGCCTTTCTTCCCATCTGCTGAATGGAAACGCCACATACGTTCAGTTCATTCAGTAGCGGCAACATACGGTCATCTTGACGTCCTTTCAGAACATACGCTTCAATCAATCTTGCCGGATCTTTTTCTAGCACCGCTTTTACTGCGTGAATGCCATAGATAAATTCGTTACTCATTCAATATTCCAACGCTTACTTTTTAGTGCGGGTTTTATCTTGTCCCGCACGAGATTTACTTTTACGGCCTTTCGGCTTTTTGTTCGCGCCCTTTTTAGGTGCGTTATCTTTAGAACCATCAGGACGCTTAGTTGGCTCAACCAGTGGCGTCGCTTTATCACTGCTTTTACCTTTACCCGAAGCTCGTCGCTTATTCTTAGCTTTGGCTTGTGCTTCTGCCGCGCGCTTCTTAGTGGTTTTGCCTTTACCGCGCAATTTACGATCGGTGCCCACCAACTCAAAATCGATCTGACGACTATCCAAGTTCACGGCTTTAACGCTCACTTTGACCGTGTCACCGAGTCGATAGATCATACCACCACTTTCGCCAACGAGGCGTTGCCCCATAGGATCAAACTGGTAATAGTCATTCGCTAGCGAAGATATATGAACCAACCCATCAATATGAAGCTCGGTCAAACGAACAAAGAAGCCAAAACCTGTGACATTAGCAATAACGCCGTCCATCTCTTCACCGACATGGTCTTGCATGTATTCACACTTAAGCCAATCGTTCACTTCACGTGTGGCATCATCAGCACGACGCTCTGTCATCGAGCATTGTTCACCGTAAAAATCCATATCATCGAACGAGTAATGGTAGCCACCTGTCGGGGTCCAACGATCAGTGTTATTCCCTTCCCCTTTGGCAATCAGATACTTAATTGCTCTATGTAGCAGCAGATCAGAGTAACGACGAATCGGCGAGGTAAAGTGTGCATAGCGTTTTAATGCCAAGCCAAAGTGTCCACAGTTATCTGCGTTATAGACCGCCTGTTTCATTGAACGCAATAGCATGGTTTGGATCAGCTCTTTATCTTCACGCTCACTGATTTGATGCATCAATTCAGCGTAATCGGTAGGTGATGGTTGTAGACCGCCACTTAGTCTCAGACCTAACTCACCAAGGAAGCTTCTAAAGCCAGTTAGCCTTTCTTCTCCTGGGGTTTCATGAATACGATAGAGTGCCGCTTCTTTCGCTTTCTCAACCAAAGTCGCTGATGCAATGTTCGCGAGAATCATACACTCTTCAATGATCTTATGTGCGTCATTGCGAATGACTGGTTCAATCCGGTCAATCTTACGATCAGAGTTAAAAATGAACTTGGTTTCAACCGTTTCAAATTCAATGGCACCACGCTTATCACGTGTTTGCTTGAGTATTTTATACATTTTGTGAAGCTCTTCGAGGTGAGGAACTTCTTTCTCATAACGCTGACGTAAGTCTTCGTCACCGTCCAGGATAGAGCCAACTTTATTGTAGGTCAGACGAGCATGCGAGTTCATCACCGCTTCATAATGCTTATAACCCGACAGTTTACCGTTTGCTGAGATGGTCATTTCACATACCATGCATAATCGGTCAACCTGAGGGTTCAAAGAACATAAGCCATTAGACAGTACTTCCGGCAACATTGGGACGACCTGAGATGGGAAGTAAACCGAGTTACCGCGATTAATCGCTTCTTTATCGAGTGCGGTATCTGGGCGAACATAATAGCTCACATCAGCAATCGCTACCCACAAACGCCAGCCACCACCTTTCTTAGCTTCACAGTAAACAGCGTCATCAAAATCCCGCGCATCTTCACCATCGATTGTCACCAGTGGTAAATCACGTAAGTCAATACGACCTTTCTTTGCTTCTTCAGGGACGAACTCACCAAGATTAGCGACTTGTTTATCAACGGCTTCTGGCCATTCATTTGGAATTTGATGAGTTCGAATCGCGATTTGCGTTTCCATACCCGGCGCCATATTCTCGCCCAGCACTTCTGTTACCTTCCCCATCATTCCTCGGCTTCGAGTGCCACGGTCAGTCAGCTCGATAACCACGACGTTACCCATTCTCGCCCCACCCTTGTGTTCGTTGGGGATCAAAATATCTTGGGTAATCCTTGAGTCATCACAAACCACAAACGAGTGACCATACTCTAGGAAGAATCGTCCAACGAGTGGCGTAGTGCGTTCTTCCAGTACTCGAACTAAACGCCCTTCTTTTCGGCCACGTTTATCAGTGCCCGTTTGTTGGACGAGTACGAGATCACCATGAATGATATGACGCATCTGGTGGTGGGGTAACAAGACATCGTTGTCTTTTCCAATACTACCTTCAGGTCGAACCCAACCAAAACCATCTTTATGGCCTATAACTAGACCCTTTATGAGATCCAGTTTTTCTGGAAGTGCGTAGCACTGACGGCGGGTGAAGATGAGCTGTCCATCTCTTTCCATAGCGCGAAGACGACGGCGAAGCCCTTCGTATTGCTCTTCTCCTTGCAGTTCAAGAGCTTCAAACAGATCATTTCTGTTCATAGGAACGTTAGCCGTGGTTAGGAATTCAATGATGAATTCACGGCTAGGAACAGGGTTCTCATAATTTTTAGATTCACGCTCCGCAAAGGGATCGCTATTGCTTTTTTCTGACATATACTCGCCTACTGAAGCAAGGAGGGGTTAATTTTAGTATATCTGACTCCTCAACTAAGCTACAGGATTGCTTTTAAGATAGAGAAACAAAATGCCTAGCAATCAATTGCTAGGCATTTCATAAATAATAATATTGTTTACCAGAATGTGTCTCGCCGCTTGGCTCTGGCAATAATGTTGTCTGGCATTCTGTTTTCCAGACCTTGCCGCAAGACTGATATTCGCCTGTGCGTTCGTTGATCTGCGGTTACAGAATTATAAAGCCACCGATAGGCATCTTCATAATCAAGCGGACTGCCGTAATCTCGCAATAATAATTCAGCGAGGTGAATACGAGCATCTAGATTCCCCATCGCCGCAGCCTCGCGCAAATAAGGAATGGCTCTTTCTTTATCTTGCTGCACTAACGTGCCACGAGAATAGTAACTACCTAGCTGTTCAAGTGCAGACGGTAAGCCTTGATGAGCCGCATTCTCCATATAATAGAGACCTAATTCTACATCTTGCTCAACACAAACACCCCAAGCCAACATATCCCCATAAAGGAATTCGTACGAAGGCAGGCTTATACGAGTAGCACGCGCAACTATATCTTCCACTAGCTGGCACTTGTCGGCTTTTACTCGCTCTAAATGTTTGTTCTGTTCAATCAGTTTGATTAGTTCAGCTTCAGAATATATAGGAATAGGTTCACCTATTCCTGTCACATTTGCGTGACTAAATGATGAACTTACTACCATCAATAACGAAGCTGCTACCGTTCGTAGCTTCATATCTGCACTCTTTATCAATTCCGATAGCCCCTTAAGTATAGTAATAAATCACATAAGGGCTTGGGCTTGATTTCTATATCGGCACTAGCAGGAATCTCTTTAGACAAAATTTGCCTAATTCGGCAATTCCTTGCCGCCAAGTGTAGAAAATAACATCAAATAGAACATAAAAAAACCGACCATTTAGGCCGGTTTTTACAACTACTTAAATCTCAACCATTAAGAGTTAAATGGGTGAACCTTAACAATTGTTTCATTACGGTCTGGACCTGTTGAAATAATATCAATAGGAACACCAGTCAACTCTTCAATGCGTTTGATGTAGTCTAGAGCGGCTTGTGGAAGTGCATCGATAGACTGTGCACCGAAAGTATTTTCAGACCAACCAGGCATAGTTTCGTACATAGGAGTTGCTTCTTCAAATGACTCAGCAGCCATTGGAGAAACTTCTAAAACGGAACCGTCATTCATCTTGTAACCAGTACAGATCTTGATCTCTTTAAGACCATCAAGAACGTCTAGCTTAGTTAGACAGATACCAGATAGAGAGTTGATTTGGATTGCGCGACGCATAGCCACAGCATCAAACCAACCAGTACGACGTAGACGACCGGTCGTTGCACCAAACTCGTGACCAACATCGCCAAGATGTTTACCAACAGGGTCCTGCTTATCTAGGCCATCGTACAATTCTGTCGGGAATGGGCCAGAGCCAACACGTGTACAGTAAGCCTTAGTAATACCAAGGATGTACCCGATGTGACGAGGACCAAAACCAGAACCTGCAGCAACACCACCAGCGGTTGTGTTAGAAGAGGTTACGTATGGGTAAGTACCGTGGTCGATATCAAGAAGTGTACCTTGAGCACCTTCAAACATCACTTTGTCACCACGCTTACGCGCCGCATCTAGCGTATCTGTTACATCGATAACCATAGCGGTTAGCATGTCAGCATAGCTCATTGCCTGCTCTAGAACTTCTTCATAGCTCACTGTGTCAGCTTTGTAGAAATGCTCTAGTTGGAAGTTATGGAACTCCATGACTTCTTTTAATTTCAGAGCAAAAGCTTCTTTATCGAATAAGTCACCAACGCGAAGACCGCGGCGAGCAACTTTATCTTCATAAGCTGGACCGATACCACGACCCGTTGTACCAATCGCTTTCGCGCCACGAGCAATTTCACGCGCGTTGTCGATAGCAATATGGTAAGGAAGAATTAGTGGACAAGCTTCAGAAATGAAAAGACGTTCGCGTACAGGAATACCGCGCTCTTCAAGAGGTTTCATTTCTTTAAGAAGTGCTTCAGGCGATAAAACAACTCCGTTGCCGATAACACATTTTACATTATCGCGAAGAATGCCTGATGGAATTAAGTGAAGAACGGTTTTTTCACCGTCAATGACTAGAGTGTGGCCTGCATTGTGTCCGCCTTGGTAGCGCACAACATATTTTGCATCTTCAGTTAAAAGGTCAACTATTTTGCCTTTACCTTCGTCACCCCATTGGGTGCCTAGAACGACTACGTTATTTCCCATCTTTCCAGTTCTGTTGATTGTTAAAAATGGATTCTAGCACTGAATCACATTTCTTGCAGTCATTTTTTAATCATATTTATGCAACGTAAAACTAAGTCGTTGAGTCTGATTATAAAGATCTGTTCGTACTTAGAAACGTTGCGTGGGCTTATAAGTCGAAAGTTGCATACCCTTATTCTTAGCTACCTTAATACGACTCAACCTTTCTATCCTGCGTACAAAAGCAAAAAAAACGCCACTCAATACGAGTAGCGTTTTCTAACAGAGTAACGTCGACTTAAAATCTAACGTGATTAGTTAGAGCTGCAACCACCGCCGCCACAGCAGCCGTCTTTTTTCTCTTTCTCTTCACCGTGGCCTTCGCCGCCACAACAACCGCCTTCATGATCGTGGTCGTGACCGCAGCTGCCGCCGTCTTTATGAATGTGGCCGTGCTCGATCTCGTCTTCTGTTGCTTCACGAACAGCGACGACTTCAACATCAAAGACTAATGTTTGGCCTGCTAGCATGTGGTTACCATCAACAACCACTTCGTCGCCATCAACCTCAGTCACTTCTACTGGGATTGGACCTTGGTCAGTATCCGCTAGAAAACGCATACCCACTTCAATCTCATCAACGCCTTGGAATACATTCGCAGGAACACGTTGAACAAGTGCATCATTGTGCTCACCGTAACCGTCTTCAGGAGAGATCGTTGCAGAGAACTTATCGCCAGCGACTTTGCCTTCAAGTTTATTCTCAAGACCCGTCACTAAGTTGTTGTGGCCGTGAAGGTAATCAAGAGGTGCTTCTACTGTAGATTTATCTACAACCGCGCCTTCAACTTTTACTTCGTATGCCAAGCTAACGACAACATTCTTTTCAATTTTCATATTTGCTCCAAGGCAGTTACAGCTTGAGATATGCCTCAAGCAAAATTTCATCTCTTGAGGCTTACCCCAAGTTAGTCGGATATATTATGGGGATCAAATAATGAAACTCAATTATTCAGGCTTAAAAATTCCAATCATTTCCTGTGAAGCGTGTTCACTAGAATCTACAGACTTGGGTTTACGTTGATCAACATGTTGACACTCAACACATTCAACCATTTCAATATTATTCTCAATCCACCAGCGCAACGTATCTGCCGCTTGGCACTTGGGGCAACTCGCCCCAGCGATAAATCGTTTCTTCACTCTTTTATCACCCTGACTCATAACAACTCCTAAGGTCTCTGATAACCCACGATATCAGTATTACTTTTCCCAATAATTATGAGACTGACGATCATTATCCATCTCTCGCCCAAAGATCTCTTCCAACTCTTTACGGGCCTCTTTGGCCCTAAGCGCCAACTGTTTGTCTTCACTATGCTGGGGTAACAACTCTTTAAGCATCGCATTATCCAGTTTTCTAAAGTGCGCCTCAGCTCGTTTTGCTTGATATGGATGCATGCCTAGCTCAGTCAGCGTTTGCTTACCAAGATCCAATGCACCAAGGAAAGTCTCCCGCGAATAACAATCTACACCGTGATTAATCAACTGATAGGCTTCTACACGACTTCGGGCACGTGCGAGCACCTTGAGTTTCGGGAAGTGATGCTTACAAAGATCAACAATTCTCACTATCTGATCGGGGGTGTCTGTACAAATAACGATGGCTTCGGCTTTATCTGCGCCCGCAGCCCTCAATAAGTCCAACTGAGTTGCATCACCGTAAAACACCTTATAACCAAACTTACGCAGTAGCGCTATCTGGCTGGCATCACTCTCGAGAACCGTGACCTTAATTTTGTTGGCATACATCAAACGACCGACTACCTGACCGAAACGCCCAAACCCCGCAATAATAACGCGCGGCTGCTTATCTATCACATCGGTTTTTAGTCCATCCTCGTCGTGATTAAGGTTTCTCGCAAACCATTTAGCTTGAGCCGCGAGTAATAGTGGTGTCGTCACCATAGATAAGCTAACCACCACAAGAAGGAATGAAAGCTGTTCGCTCGATAACAACCCTTCAGCGCTCGCAGCGGTAAAGATAACAAAAGCAAACTCACCACCTTGGCTCAGAATCGCAGCCATCTTACTGCGTGCCTTAGCTCGAGTGCCAAAGAAGCGCGCCAGTAAATACAGCACCCAGCCTTTGATAAATACTAAACTTGCCGCCGCCAAGAGCACTTTCATTGGCTCTAGAGCCAGTAAGCCTAAGTTAGCGGCCATTCCTACAGAGATAAAAAACAATCCCAGCAGCAGCCCTTTGAACGGCTCAATCGCTATTTCCAGCTCATGGCGATATTCGCTTTCGGCCAATAATACGCCAGCGAGAAACGTCCCTAATGCCATCGACAAACCAAGCTGTTTCATCATCACGGCAATACCAATCACTAGCAATAATGCCGCAATGGTAAAGAGTTCTCTGACCCCACTGAGAACAACATATCGAAACAGTGGTCGAAGAAGGAAATGGCCTCCAACCAATAAAGCCGCAATACCGGCTAACATCCACAGCGCATCTAACCAACTACCGGCGGTATTACCCGCAAGAATAGGTAAAACAGCCAACATAGGTATCACTGCCACATCTTGGAAAAGCAAGACCGCAAACCCTGACTGCCCCGTTTCAGTGCCCGCTAAGCCACGCTCTTCAATAACCCGAAGTGCAATCGCGGTTGAGGAGAGAGCAAGCCCCATTCCAATCACGAGACTCGTTTGCCAACTAAAACCCAATACCGTCACGATGGCGGATATGATGATGGTGGTAATAACAACTTGAGCACCACCCAATCCCAAAATTGGCCCTCGCATTTGCCAGAGCTTTTTAGGATTAAGTTCTAAACCGATAAGAAACAGTAGAAGCACGACACCAAATTCAGCGAAATGAAGTATGGCCTCGACATCACTGATGAGCCCTAGCCCCCATGGGCCAATTGCAACACCCGCCAGTAAGTAGCCCAATACAGAACCAAGACCAACTCTCTGCGCCAATGGAACAGCAACCACCGCAGCAGTGAGAAAAATGGCACTACTTTGGAGAAAGTCATATTCAATGGCCATGATCATTCTCCTCTTCTACGTGGTTTGTTATCTCTGTAACACTGGCTTTTTCGACATTCTCTGTTGGATCGATTAACCAACGTCGATATTGCTCAGCGTGTTGGTAACGATCAATGTCAGTAACATTTCGAGACCAATATAAAACCAAAGGATCGACCCATTTCATTTGACACAGCGCAGCCATCAATTCAAATGGCTGCAATATTTGCTCTAAGGGATATTTATTATAGCCTTTGGCACCAAAGGCATCTTCATTGCCTCCAGCCGTTATCGCATTCCGCCACACTTTATCTTTCAACGCACTGGCATTACCGAAGGCAAAACCTTTGCTCAATACTCGGTCAAACCACTCTTTAAGCAGTGCTGGGCAAGAATACATATAAAGTGGATGCTGAAAGACGATCACATCGTGCTCAAGCAACAAGTGATGCTCAATGGCGACATCAATAAAGAAATCAGGGTAATTGGCGTAAAGATCATGGACAGTCACGTGCTCAAGCGATTCTATTTTCTTTATCATCACTTGATTAGCTATCGAGTTATTAGGCTCAGGGTGAGCGTAAATCACTAATACTCTTGGGGTTTGCTTCTTAGAGCTATTAAGTTCCGTCATTTCGTGAGCAAGCGTCCTAGCATGTTGTAAACATGTTATTGTTTTTTAGCATCATAACGTAATTTGTATAATGATCGACATTTATCCTTATTCCTCATAGTATTTGTCGCCATAAACGCCACCACGTGCAAGTTAAAATTTTATGATTATCTTTTCAGACATTCAGTTACTCAGAGGTGGTAAACCACTTCTCGAGCAAGCTTCAGCAACCATACACCCTGGTGACAAAGTTGGCCTAGTCGGCAAAAATGGCTGCGGAAAGTCCACCTTATTCGCTTTATTAAAAGACGAACTCTCTATTGATGCTGGCTCATTCAGTCAGCCTTCGCATTGGGAACTCGCATGGGTTGCTCAAGAAACGCCAGCTCTAGAGCGTCAAGCGCTAGAGTATGTGATCGATGGTGATCGTGAATATCGCTCGCTAGAGGATCAACTGCGTAAAGCGGAAGAGGCCGATAACGGGACCTTGGTTGCTGAGTTGCATGGAAAGATTGAAACCATTGGTGGCTATACAATCAAATCGCGCGCAGCAGAGTTACTCGATGGCTTAGGTTTTAGCCAAGAACAAATGAGCTGGAATCTGACCCAGTTCTCTGGTGGTTGGCGTATGAGATTGAACCTCGCTCAGGCTCTATTATGCCGCTCCGATCTACTGCTTCTCGATGAACCAACCAACCACTTGGACTTAGACGCCGTCATGTGGCTTGAACGTTGGCTGCAAAACTATCCTGGCACTCTTATCCTTATTTCCCATGACCGAGATTTCCTAGACCCGATTGTTGGTCGAATCATTCATGTTGAAAATCAGCAATTGAATGAATACACGGGCAACTACTCTTCGTTTGAAACACAACGTGCACAGAAACTCATTTTGCAACAAGCTCAGTTCCAAAAGCAGCAGAAGCAAATGAGCCACATGCAAAGCTACATCGACCGTTTTCGCTATAAGGCTTCGAAAGCCAGACAGGCACAAAGCCGAATCAAAGCACTGGAGAAAATGGAAAAAGTTCTTCCCGCTCAGTTTGATAATCCATTCAGCTTCGAGTTCAAAGAGCCAGCCACGCTACCCAATCCAATCATCATGATGGATGACGTGAGCGCTGGGTACGATGACACGCTTATTCTTGAAAAAATACGCCTCAATCTTGTCCCTGGTAGCCGAATTGGTTTGCTTGGCCGAAATGGTGCGGGCAAGTCAACGTTAATCAAGCTGCTATCAGGGGAGCTTAACCCTCAGTCCGGTGATTTAGGCTACTCACAAGGTGTTAAAATTGGGTACTTTGCTCAGCATCAACTTGAGACCTTGCACCCTGAAGAGACCCCTCTCCAGCACATGATGCAAATAGCACCAGGTAAGACGGAGCAACAACTGCGTGATTATCTAGGCAGCTTCGGTTTCCAAGGTGAAAAAGCCCTAGACAAAGTCGCGCCTTTCTCCGGCGGTGAAAAAGCCCGTTTAGTGTTAGCGCTTGTCGTTTGGCAAAAACCAAATCTATTGCTTCTGGATGAACCGACCAACCACCTTGATCTCGATATGCGTCAAGCCTTGACCTTTGCTCTGCAAACGTTCGAGGGGGCAATGGTGATCGTCAGTCACGACAGGTATTTGCTGAGAGCAACCACCGACGACTTATATTTGGTGCACGACCGCCAAGTCGCGCCTTTTGACGGAGACCTAAGTGACTATTACAAATGGCTAACCGAACAGCAAAAGGCCGAGAAAAAAGAAGCACAAGCGCAGCTGCTGGATAAAGAGAGCAACAACAGTGCCGCAGCTAAAAAAGAACAAAAGCGCCGAGATGCCGAATTTAGAAAGCTGACATCCCCTTTGCGTAAGAACTTGACCAAATTAGAAAAACAAATGGACAAGTACAGTGAAGCGATTGCCCTAGCGGAAGATCAATTATCCGACACTTCTCTGTATGAAGCGGAAAATAAAGCTAAACTTACCGAAGTACTCGCACTTCAAGCCAATAGTAAATCTCAACTTGAAGAAGTCGAAATGGAATGGATGGCGGAACAAGAAGCGCTAGAGCAAATGGAAGAGGAATTTAATCAAGGATGAATCAAATACACGCTGAACTATCGTTAACACTAGAAAGGCTGTGGCAATTCAGTCTTCAATATTACAGTGTGCGCGAGGTAAAACAGGCGTGTTTAGAACTTCAGAATCAGTACCACGGCAATGTAAACCTGTTGTTGCTATTAAAATGGCTTGATGAGCAACAGGTTAGCTTTCTTGACGAAGACTGGCACAAAGTTGAAGAGTGCCTAGGCCGATCAGAGACCTTGCTGCATAGCTACCGAGAATTGAGGCGTAAGCTCAAACAATCTATTCCAGATACCTTGTATCGTGAAGCGCTTCAATTTGAGCTTCAACTCGAAAGACAACAACAATCAGACTTGGTGGACTGTATTAACCAGATTCCTTTAAACAAGAGCAACACGCCGTCTTTAACACAACGCTACTGCCGTCAACTGGGTGGTGAACATCTTTATCAAGCCTTCTCAGCCCCTGCGCCATGCAATCAGAATAATAACTAACATTAACGGTTCATCATGACTCAATTTATCGCTGCGACGGGCATAAAAAACCCGCACCTACAAACGCTTGCCCCTCGATTTATGCGAAAGAAAGCGCTATTTGAACCCGTGTGGCAAACACTCGACACAGCCGATGGTGACTTTGTTGATTTAGCATGGAGCGAAGACCCACACTCCAAACAAGCCAATAAGAAGCCTATTTTCATCTTATTCCATGGATTAGAAGGCAGCTTTTATAGCCCTTACGCCAATGGATTAATGCAAGCTTTCTCTGAGCAAGGCTGGCTCTCGGTAATGATGCACTTTCGCGGTTGCAGCGGTAAACCCAACAACCTCGCGCGCGCCTACCATTCTGGTGAAATTGAAGATGCGCGCTATTTCTTAAACTATCTCAACATGCGTTTCCCAAACAAGCCTAAGGTTGCCGTTGGTATTTCTCTTGGTGGAAATATGCTTGCGAACTACCTGGCTCATTACAAAGACAACCCATTAGTGGATGCAGCAACGATTGTATCCGCTCCGCTCGATCTCTCAGCGTGCTCAGAAAGAATCGAACAAGGGTTTTCTAAGGTATACCGCCGCTACTTAGTCTCTTCACTCAAGAAAAGCGCCCTCAACAAGCACCGATTGTTAAAAGGGGAGCTTGGTCTCTCCTATCAACGCATTAAACGTATATCAAAACTGTACGAGTTTGATGAACTCATTACCGCGCCTCTGCATGGGTTTGAAAGTGCGCAAAACTATTACCAACGCTGCTCGGGTATCCATAAATTACAAGAGATCACCTTACCGCTTCAGATCATTCATGCCAAAGACGATCCGTTCATGACACAACAGGTCATTCCTAGTTTTATACTGCCCGACAATATTGACTATCGATTGCTTGAGCATGGTGGGCATGTTGGTTTCATCTCAGGCAGTGTCACTAAGCCTGTATTTTGGCTAGAGCAAATGCTTCCTGCCTACTATGAAGCGTTAAAGAGCTAGTAGTCACCTTAAGACAAAACAAGCCTGAATTAATCACGGGCTTTGCACTGCTTTTAATAAAAACCATTCACATCCACGTACTAAAAAGAGACCTATGATTATTCCATGGCAACAAATTGAAACAGACACCTTAGAGAACCTAATTAAAGAGTTCGTTCTAAGAGAAGGAACAGACTACGGCGAAATGGAATATTCACTCGATCAGAAAATTGAACAAGTAAAAAGCCTTCTAAAAAGCGGTGACGCGACGGTTGTGTTCTCAGAGTTACATGAAACCGTAGACATAAAAATGCGCAATTCGCTATAGCCTTCTCGCTTTTAGCCTCACAGCTTTACTCAGCGTAGACCTTTCATTTATGCGTGCTATAGTGAAATTCTTGCGCCTATTGCCATCAACAGGCGCGCACTGAACAATCAACAAGTAAGTTTCATTTACGACAAGGTTTGTCATGTCAGCAAAACATCCAATTATCGCAGTGACCGGATCTTCTGGCGCAGGAACCACCACGACTTCAGAAGCATTTAGAAAAATGTTTAACATGATGAACGTGAAACCAGCCTGGGTTGAAGGGGATAGCTTCCATCGCTTTACCCGACCAGAGATGGATGTCGAGATCCGAAAATCCAGAGAGCAAGGTAAGCACATCAGCTACTTTGGTCCGCAGGCGAACGACTTCCCCACCCTCGAAGAGTTCTTTCGAACGTATGGTAACGATGGCACAGGACAGGTACGTCGATACCTACACACCTTTGATGAAGCCGTACCCTACAACCAGATGCCGGGCACGTTTACTCCATGGCAAGATCTGCCTGAAAACTCAGATGTCCTATTTTATGAAGGATTGCATGGTGGTGTCGTCGATGGTGATGTGAATGTCGCGCAACACGTCGATTTACTCATTGGCATGGTTCCAATTGTAAACCTAGAATGGATTCAAAAATTCGTTCGAGATACTCGAGATAGAGGACACTCAAGAGAAGCCGTCATGGACTCGATTGTTCGTTCGATGGATGACTATCTTAACTACATCACACCTCAGTTTTCGCGTACCCATATCAACTTCCAGCGTGTGCCAACCGTCGATACATCAAACCCACTCAATGCAAAGGGTATTCCAAGTCTCGATGAGAGTTTCGTTGTTATTCGATTGCGTGGCATTAAAAATGTCGACTTCCCATATCTACTGGCTATGATTGATGGCTCGTTTATGTCTCGGCATAACACCCTTGTTGTACCGGGCGGCAAGATGAGTTTTGCTATGGAACTCATTGCAAGGCCTATCCTGCAGCAACTGATTGAGACAGGGAAAATCGGATAAACACTCACCATTTGAGTCGTTTACTTTTCATACCGTGATCATGTGCACATTTTTGCGTAAAATAACCGCATATTGGACCGATTAAAATCAAGAAATCCGACTAAAAAAAGGATACTATTCTTAACCGTAATACAAGATAGCTTACGGCATTAGAATCGTACCCTTACCCTAAAGTAAGCTAAATTTAAGGCTTCGCTGTACACATGGAAAGCGATACGCGCACCTTTCAGAGGAATTGATATATTATGGTTTTAGGCAAACCTCAAACAGATCCAACACTAGAGTGGTTTCTTTCACACTGTCATATTCATAAGTACCCTTCAAAAAGCACGCTAATCCACGCGGGCGAAAAAGCAGAAACGTTGTACTACATCGTTAAAGGTTCTGTTGCGGTGCTCATCAAGGATGAAGAAGGTAAAGAAATGATTCTTTCTTACCTTAACCAAGGCGACTTTATTGGTGAATTAGGCCTTTTTGAAGAAGACCAAGAGCGTACTGCATGGGTTCGAGCTAAATCACCTTGTGAAGTTGCTGAAATCTCTTTCAAGAAGTTCCGTCAACTTATCCAAGTTAACCCAGACATCCTAATGCGTCTTTCGTCACAAATGGCTAACCGCCTGCAAGTGACAAGCCAAAAAGTAGGAGATCTAGCGTTCCTAGACGTGACGGGTCGTATTGCACAAACGCTTCTAAACCTAGCGAAACAACCTGATGCAATGACTCACCCAGACGGCATGCAAATTAAGATCACTCGTCAAGAGATCGGTCAAATTGTAGGTTGTTCTCGTGAAACCGTTGGTCGTATTTTGAAAATGCTAGAAGAGCAAAACCTGATTTCTGCCCACGGTAAAACAATCGTGGTATACGGAACTCGTTAATCTCTACGAACAATTAGTGATGAAAAATAATAAAGCCACCAAGCTTACACTTGGTGGCTTATTCATTTCTAGCTGACGGTAAAATTACGTGTTGGTGCTCTCGAAGATTTTATCTGCTGATGCAGCAACAAAGCCTGTGTAAAGTTCACCATTTGACATAGCGTAGCGCTTAGCAAACTCGTAAAACCCTCCTGGAATTAATTCTACGCCATCACTAAAGCGAACAGAGACCTTATCGGCCATTGTCGAGGATTGTTCAAGCAACACCTCAGGTGAGCCCTTAACTTCGCCACCCGCTTCATTAATAACGAAGCCTGATTGACGAAGGTACTCGTTGACCTGTTTCACTTCTTCAAACGCGTTGAGTTGATTAACGCTGACCGTAAAGTGATTCGCGCCATAACCATGCGCCGCAAGCCACGAAGCGTACTCACTCTCTTTTGCTAACGCCTGAAAATCCGCATAGCTCAAGTCCCAAAGTCGCCCACCATACAAGAACTCATGACCTTTTAGGTTACTATGATCCGATTGCTCTACAAGTCCAGTCACTATCTCTTGTAGCTGCTGAGAACATTCATCCACTTTCAATTCACTGATGAAGACCTTAGGCTGCTTTGAGTCAGGATGCTCATAGTGCTTCGCAACCAACTTCTTGCTCTCAAACTCATAATCACCGCAGGCGACATAACCGACATCCAAGAAAGGCTTGGCTAGCGTTTCAATGCCAAGTGGCGCGCAATTGAAGGTTCTCAACGCGATATGATCATTTATCAACGCTTCATCTTCGCGCAGTAATTGATGCACGTGGTCAGCAGATGGGCACAGACGATTAATGTAATCGGTCCACAAAGCCGTAAAGAGTGTATCAGGGGTCATAGCGAGTCCTTGTATCAGTCAGAGTTAAAGTTCAATGCCCGGGCTAAATGTCGCAGGAAGCAGTGTCTCTTCACCTTCCATTGACGCCATTGGATACGCACAATAATCAGCTGCATAGTATGCGCTCGGTCTTAAGTTGCCCGATGCGCCAGGTCCACCAAAGGGGGCATCACCACTTGCGCCAGTAAGCTGTCTGTTTCGATTCACAATACCTGCACGAATATGGTCAACAAAATAGTCCCATTCAGAGTCGTTCGTTGATACCAAACCGGCCGATAGTCCAAAGCGGGTGTCATTTGCCATCTCAACGGCATTTTGTAGACCGTCATAGCGAACCACCTGCAAAAGAGGACCAAAATACTCCTCATCGGGCAAATCACTGATACTCGTCACATCAATGATCCCTGGTGATACGAAAGCCGCTTGACCCGCTTTTGATTCAATCAGGCTTTCTCCTCCAAGAGATTGAAGGTGTTTCTGAGCATTAAGAATAACCTCAGCGGCGGCGTTAGAGATTTGAGGCCCCATAAAAGGTGCTGGCTCTGCAAAGGGTTCGTCCATCACAATCTTTTGAGTCGCCTCAACTAAACGAACCAACAGCGCATCGCCCTTCTCACCTTGAGGGATATACAGTCGACGAGCACAGGTACAGCGCTGACCCGCACTAATGAATGCCGATTGAATAATCGTATACACGGTTGCATCTACGTCACCATATTCACTGGAGATCACCATAGGGTTATTACCACCCATTTCTAGCGCCAGCATTTTGCCAGGCTGACCTGCAAATTGGCGATGCAGTACATGGCCAGTGTTGGCACTGCCCGTAAACAAGACCCCATCAATGCCTTTCGCATCGGCAAGTGCTATTCCTGTTTCTTTGGCACCTTGTATTAGATTAATGACACCCGCCGGTAGGCCCGCTTTTTCCCATAACTTCATCGCAAACTCACCGATCCACGGTGTTTGCTCTGACGGTTTAAATACCACCGTGTTCCCGGCCAGTAATGCAGGAACGATATGACCATTCGGCAGATGCGCCGGAAAGTTGTATGGACCAAAAACAGCCATCACACCAAGAGGTTTGTGACGCAGTACGATTTGATTTCCAGCCGCTTCACGCCTCGCATCACCAGTACGTTCATGATAAGCGCGAATCGATATAGCAATCTTACCAGCCATCGCGCCTGCTTCTGTGCGGGTTTCCCAAATCGGCTTGCCTGTTTCTTTGGCGATGATCTCGGCGATCTCTTCGCCGCTGGCTTTAACCAGCTCGGCAAATTTCAGTACAACCTGTTCGCGCTCTGCAAAGCTTGTTTTTTTCCATTCGATCAGTGCAACTCGAGCTGCATTTACCGCTGCTTCAACCTGCTGTGGCGTGGCACTCTCTCCCTGCCAAATTTGTTGGTTATTGTACGGGCTCGTTGAGATCATGGCGTCGCCTTGTCCAGCCACCCAATCTCCAGCAATCCAATGCGTCATATCTGTTTCCTTAATTTGTTACACAGAACGTTCACTAAAGCGCAAGCATGCGCACGTATTCATCTTGTTGAACCTTTAGCGCCTTAGCGACTTCAGGAGATAAAATAACGCTATCACTCGCTTGGTCATAAGCGGCTTTACCCGCCGTTGCACGAAAATCTTCAAATGAAGTGTTAGAGATTAGGTAGTCATCCGCACTGGTGTGTTCAGAGACCACGACTTTGGCTCTAAAGGAGTGACGCACCGACTCAATATTGCGCGCATCACACTCAACAGTTGGGCCTGCATCGAAAATATCGACGTAGTTACGGCAGGTAAATCCTTCACGCTCTAAGAGCTTGAGAGCAGGCAGCGTGTTTTCATGCACTTTACCGATCACTTCCTGAGCATCTTTACTCAGCAAGTTAATGTAGATAGGCAGCTTGGGCATCAAATCGGCAATAAAGCCTTTTTTTCCAATCCCTGTAAGGTAATCGGCCATGGTGAAATCGATTGAGAAGAAATGCTCCTGCAACCACTTCCAGAATGGGGAGTTACCTTCATCATCAGAGACACCACGCATTTCAGCAAAAATCGTTTTGGAGAAGCGCTCTGGGTGCTCTGCTAGCATCAAGAAGCGACACTTAGACATCAAACGACCATTCAAACCACCACGAAAAGTCGGGCGTAAGAACAAGGTGCAGATCTCACTACACCCCGTGTAGTTGTTACCAAAAGTCAGTAGCTTAACGACATTATTCACACCAAGCTTTGGCGAAGAATGCACCACGGTACTGATATGATAAGAGTAAAAAGGGACATCCCAGCCGATTGAGGCCTCAACCCCAGTACAACCTGCCACCTCTCCGGTTTCACTATCAAAGCCCACCATCAAATAGCCTTCATCACCTGGCTCGGTGACGTTCTCTTTCGTGAAGCTATATTCTGAATGTTGGATACGATTGGTTAACAGTTCTTCGTTTACGGGAAGAGAGGTAAAACCATGGCCCGACTCTACCGCGCAAGTGTGCAGTGCGTCGTAGTCAGACATTGAAATAGGGCGAACAACTAGCATCGACAATCCCTCCTGATGCAAGTGGAGCTATAAAGCGATTGGAACTAAAAGAAAGCTTAGTTCCGAACAGCACTCTAGAGAGTGCAAAATCGATAAGTATATCTTGGGTTAGACACCCACAATGGTTAATGAACAGCACCGAGCTATTGCTGCCCGGTGCTGTTGTATTATCTCAAGCTTACTGAACCAGTGACGCGACCGCAGCATCCAGCTTAGCAAGCCCTTCTTCTATCTCTTGAGGCGTGATGACAAGCGATGGTGTAAAGCGAACCACGTTTGCACCCGCCACTAACACCATTAGGCCTTGTTGACCGGCAGCAACGAGTACGTCACGAGCTCGACCTTGCCACTCTTCATTGAGAACAGCACCAAGCAATAAACCTTTACCACGAACCTCAGAGAAGATCTGGTACTTATCATTAATCTTAGTCAATCCTTCGCGGAACAGTGCTTCTCTTTCTTTCACACCGGCAAGTGTTTCAGGTTGCTTAACCAGATTCACTACCGCTTCTGCGACGGCACACGCTAACGGGTTACCACCGTATGTCGAACCGTGCGTCCCTACCTTCATATGCTCAGCCAGTTTTGCTGTTGTGAGCATGGCACCAATTGGGAACCCGCCTCCTAGTGATTTCGCTGTACTCAGGATGTCTGGCGTTACGCCTAAACCTTGGTACGCGTAAAACTCACCAGTACGGCCATTACCCGTTTGCACTTCATCGAAAATAAGCAGGGCATTGTGCTCATCACACAGTTCACGAACCGTTTTCACAAACTCATCCGTTGGAGAAATAATGCCGCCCTCGCCTTGCAATGGCTCCATCATGATGGCGCAAGTGCGATCAGACATGTGTGCTTTGAGAGCTTCAATATCATTGTATGGCAGGTGCGTTACGTCACCAGGTTTAGGTCCAAAGCCATCAGAATAAGCGGCTTGGCCACCCACCGTGACGGTAAAGAACGTACGACCATGGAAACCTTGTTGGAATGCGATAATTTCAGATTTCTCTTCACCATGAACATCTGCAGCCCAGCGACGAGCAAGCTTAAGCGCCGCTTCATTCGCTTCTGCACCAGAGTTGGCAAAGAATACCTTTTCTGCAAAGCTCACTTCCGTCAGTGTTTTCGCAAGACGCAGTGCGGGTTCATTGGTCATGACATTACTGAGGTGCCAAATCTTATTACCTTGCTCTGTTAGTGCATTCACCATTGCTGGGTGACAATGACCTAAACAACTCACGGCAATACCGCCAGCGAAATCGATGTACTCTTGACCGTCTTGATCCCAAACGCGCGCGCCTTGCCCTTTTACTGGAATCATTTCCATAGGGTTATAACAAGGCACCATCACCTCATTGAAGAGTTCACGTTCTACTTTTACTTTTTCCACACCCGGTTTTTCCATTGTCATCGCACATTCCCTCTTAACACGACCAGCGTAAAGTTCCGCATTTGCCTCTCTACAATTGAAGGCATATTTTATTTCGCACTTTGACTGCTGACGCATTGTATTTACATTTAATTAACCATTTCAATAGTGATTTATTCTTTTCATCTGCGGAAACATCCACTCATAATCACTACATATGACTATTTATGCATCAAGTCGCTTCTTTTATGAAGCTTTTTTTTTGCTTTGATCAAAACGAAGGTTGGAAGCCTAGGGCTATCAAGGAAATAAAGGGGCAAAGAGTATCTGTTGCGAATAGTTTTTCATTCGCGAATTCAGGCGGTAAATATGAAAGAAATGTTAAGAAAGGTGATCGTTGTCAGATCATTATACAGGCTGACGTGACAAGAAATTTGCCAGGAGCTGATGTCCTTGTTCTGTTTTTATCGACTCAGGGTGAAACTGCACCGCATCAATCGGTAACGTTTTATGTTGGTAACCCATAATTTCATCCATTGAACCGTCAATGTGTTCTGTCCACGCGGTCAATTCGAAGCAATCAGGAAGCGTATCATTTTGCACAACCAGTGAATGGTATCGTGTGACAGTCAATGGGTTGTTTAACCCCTCAAAGACACTTTGTCCATTGTGCGTAATCGGCGATGTTTTTCCATGCATCACTTGTCTCGCACGCACCACTTTCGCACCAAAGGCTTGAGCAATCGCTTGGTGGCCCAGACAGACCCCCATAATCGGTAGCTTGCCAGAGAAATGCTCTATCGCGGCAAGAGAGATACCGGCTTCATTCGGGGTACAAGGTCCTGGAGAAATAACCAGGTGAGAAGGGTTTAGCGACTCGATACCAGCAATATCAATCGCATCATTACGCACAACCTGAACCTCCACACCTAACTCGCAAAAGTACTGGTATAGGTTGTAGGTAAATGAATCGTAATTATCGATAATCAATAGCATGGTAACAATACAGCTCAAAAACATTGAATCAATTCAGAGGGCGGTATTGTGCAATACCAAGACGGAAAGGCAAGAGTTAACTTGATAAAAATAGAAATAAGGCCAGCAAATACTGGCCTTATATTTTTACACTTCGGTGACTGAATTGATTAAGTGTAGCGACGACGCCACGCCGCGATACCGAGCATTGACATCAAACTGATGAGGCCAAAAGATCCGCCCATTTGCAGCTCTAAAACGGCAGGATCATGATCTGACGAGCGGAAATGATCTTGATACTTCGGCAGATCCCCTTTGTACTCATCGTTATAATCAAACAGAGTCGATTCACCGCCATTGATGTGCCAATCTGTTGCATCAACAACTCGATCACTAAGACTCTCACTGATCAACAAATGATCCAACGCACCCACTTCATCATTGTAAGAATAGCTCCAACTTTTCGGGTGGAGCATGGCTACCGCGTTAATGTAACCGTAGTTATGCTTAATCACGGCACCTTCATCACCAAATTGTTGCTCACCATGAATAAAGGTATTTCGAGCCGCTTTGATTTCCTTACCGTATTTTTCCGCACTGTAGTCACCCAGAACCAACATCGGGTCTTCCATGCCATATGAGTTCATATCACCAAGTATGACTTTGTGCCCCTTAATGTTTTCAAGGGCCTCTCCCAATGCGACTGCTGCAGCAACACGAAACTGCTCACAAGAGCCTTGCTTGTCGGCGTCAATGCCGCCTTGTCCACCTTCTTCGACAGGCGCAGCATCTTCCCAACACTTCGAGCCCTTAGACTTAAAGTGGTTTACGGCGACGGTAATTTTCTCTTTTGTGCCTTTCACTTTAAATGTTGGCGCTAAAGAGTCACGTTGATAGTTTTTGCCGTCTTCTACTACCTTTCCTTCATCATCGAACACTTCCGGTGCTTGTTGGCTTGGCATGGCAATCACGCGACTTTTCTTCAGCTTTACAGCCTTCTCACGGTAGATCACACCTGTCGTAATAACATCTGTGCCAATGGAGTCTAAATGGTTTGTCTCTCCATCTTGGTTTGAATCAACCGCTACAAACGAGTAGTACTCTTTTTCATTGGGAATACGCAGGTTGATTTGGTCAACCAGCTGAGTAATCGACCCACTGTCGCCAAAGCCATTATTCTCAATTTCCATCAAACCGACGATATCGGCATCCAACAGCAAGATGGCATTAACAATTTTCTCCTGTTGAACCTCAAACTCTTCATAGCTATTTGCACCGCGATTACCCCCATGTAGGTTTGAATCACCGCCAAATGGTGAATTGAAATAGTTAAGAACGTTAAAAGTGGCAACGCGTAAGTCACCACGATTCATCTCCGGACGTTCGGTTCTAGGAGAATTACGAATGAAGCTGTCATTGTTGAGATGATTGGTTGCGATTAAACGATACTCGTTATAGCTGTAACTTAGCACCCCTTCTAATCCAATCACGGTGTCATCAATTCGGATGTAATCTTCTGCTGAACCATTTTGATCGATATCGGTACGGCCAAAGTCAGGATAAAAAGGGACTTCGCCATTTCCTGCTTTTTGATCGCTTTCAACGAACAGGCGAGCCAACTTATTGCGCTCTGATTGCTCGATTGCCTCTTGGGAAGCGGCGGCAAATAACTGGTTAGGCTGCATATTAATTTCGCCTTGCGCTAACACCATATTATTGCGTCGGCCCGCGTAGTCATACCCAAAGGTGCGAGTGACACGCATATCAAGCGCTTGCGGTGTTCTCACCAACATACCTTCATAACGCTCTAATGTTTGCTCAAAATTTTCATCACTTTCAAAGACTTCAATATCAATGGCTTGAGGTGCATCTTGAGACGCGACCTTCACCCAATTGTTGTTCTCGGCTTTCAGTTGCGTCAGGCTGTAATATTCTTGAACCTGACCTTTAACACACACCACATCACCCGCAACCAGGTCTGATTGAGCTAAATTAGTGTGTACAAATAATCCCTCAGAGGTATTTGGATTGTAATCATCATTCAGAGCCTGAAGGTAGAACCCTTTCGTCAGACCTGTGGTTACGGCGCTCACGACACCTTCTACAAAGTACTCGTCGTCAGTTATGTAAGGGTAGCCACTAATAAACGGTGAGCTCGTCCCCTCCCCTTGAATGTCCTGAATAGAGGTAAAAATGGGTACCGAACCATCTTGGGTACAAGCGAACGGCTCTGGTACGTCGACACTATCCAGCAAGCCTAATCCTGCAAAATCGTCCTTAGCCATCACAACCCACTGAGAGGCTTGGAAGTTCGTGGAAGGCGTCAGGTCCGATCGAACTAAAGTGACGTCTTTTCCCCAATCGACATCGCCCATTTCACCCAACATGTCATGAACACTGCCATCAGAGTTAAGCAGTGCAACAGGATCATCCCCGTTGAAGTTAATCACGGTTGCATTGTTTTCATCGGTCTCATTTTGGACGCTAGAGCCCGCACTAGGGTGAGAGAACACCAGAACGTCATTGGCCTCAATTACTCGACCTGATAGTGAGAGTGTTGTATCCCAACTTCCTCCACCGTTACTGGATTTGGCAAGCTGAAAACCATCCAAGCTGACTGCAGTGTCACCCGTATTGGCGATTTCTAGCGCCTTATTGTAACTGCTGCCCTCTACGTATTGAGAAATAACCACTTCAGCCAGCGCTGGGGCAGCCACTGTTGAAGCTACCGCTAAAGCAAGCAAGCTACGTGTAAATTTGATTTCCATTATCCACCTCGAACTGCCTCCATGAAATGTCATCATTACATTTAGGAAGGAGTCACATATCACGTTAATTGATTCGTTGTTTTTATTTTGCGCGTTCAGTGTTGGACTTTTATGTAAGACATAAAAACATTCACACCACTTATCGAGACTTTGATCTCATTGCGTATGCTAATATTTGAATAAAGCGCAAGTTTTCAACAATCGAAGTAAACGGAATAAAGGTAGGGTATTCTGGATGAATTATAAGTGATGGATTTATAAATAAAAAAGCCCCTAACAAACGTTAAGGGCTTTGATCAGTAGACGATTATACGTGCGCGGCGAAGCGATAGTAATAAGTGTGGCTCACTCTATGGGCGAGTCACAAAACCGACCGCTTCGTATGCTTTTTTCAGTGTTACTGCCGCACGCTCAGAGGCTTTTTCAGCCCCCGCTTTCATTACGGCGTCCATATAAGCACGGTCAGCACGTATACGGTGGTATTCAGCTTGAATCGGTTCAAGCATCTCAACCAACGCGGCGCCAACATCTTTCTTAAACGGACCGTACATTTCAACGCCTTTATAGTCAGCCTCGATCTCTTCGAACGACTTACCCGTCGCAGCAGAGTAAAGGCCCATTAGGTTAGAGATGCCCGCTTTGTTTTCCCAATCATTGGCAATACGCGGTGGTGTCTCAGCATCCGTTTGCGCTTTGTTGATCTTCTTGATGATCGACTTCGGCTCTTCTAACAACGTGATCACGTTCTTACGGTTGTCGTCTGACTTCGACATTTTCTTCTTCGCATCCTGCAAGCTCATTACACGAGCATTCACCGTTGGTATGTACGGCTCTGGGATTTGGAAGATTGGTTGCTCAGGCGTGCTGTATACGTTATTGAAACGCGTTGCGATGTCGCGAGCTAACTCTAAATGCTGCTTCTGGTCGTTGCCCACAGGAACCTGATGTGCACCGTAAAGAAGAATATCTGCCGCCATCAGCACTGGGTAACCAAATAGGCCCGCATTCACGTCATTAGCATAACGTGCAGACTTATCTTTAAACTGAGTCATGCGGCTCAGTTCACCCATTTGTGTGTAACAGTTAAGAAGCCAACCAAGCTGAGCATGTTCTGGTACGTGAGACTGTACAAATAGCGTGCTCTTCTTTGGATCAACACCGACAGCAAGACAGATAGCTAATGCGTCTAGAGTCGCTTCATGCAAAGCTTTCGGGTCTTGACGAACCGTAATAGCATGAAGGTCAACAACGCAGTATTGGCAATCGTAATCATCTTGCATCTGTTGCCATTGACGTAGAGCACCCAAGTAGTTACCGATACTTAGTTCACCAGATGGTTGAACACCACTCAATACGATGGGCTTGCTCATGATTATTATTCCTTAGCTTGTTAATTTAGCTTCTTAACTCAAATATAGAAAAGCCGCGCAGCTCTTTCTGCACGGCTCATCCAGTGTACTCATTGACAAGTATTTTGCTAGTGGGTTCGCTAACTTTTGTCCGCTTTATGCTGAAACGAGTACGACATCCAGTAATTGCGCGACGCGATCGGCCACATAGTCAGGGTTTGATGCTGAAATTGGCTCACCGTGGTTGTAGCCGTAAGTCAGACCAAACGAATGACAACCTGCATTCTTCGCCGCTTTAATGTCATTGCTTGAATCGCCAACCATTAACATCTCTTCAGCCTTCACATTGTGCTTTTCGAGCAACCAGTTTAGCGCCACTGGGTTCGGCTTTTTCTCTGGGAAAGAGTCGCCGCCCAACACATCAACAAAGTACTTATCAATTCCGTGTTGCGCCAGAACGTCGGGTACAAACTTTGAAGGCTTGTTGGTGACCAACGCCATAGTGAAGCCAGCTTTATCCAGCTCAGCCAACGTCTCTTTCACCGATGGGTAAAGGTGACTTAGCTTGTGACCGCCCTGCTCATAGAAATCATCAAACAGGATGCGTGCTTTTTTCAGTAGCTCTGGTTCAAGGCTTGGATCAACCGTCAGGTTACGGCTTAGGGAACGTCCGATAAGAACATCAGCACCATTACCTACGTAGTCGCGAACTTGTTCTTCACTCACTGAAGGGAAGCCCAATGCCTGACAAGCTTGGTCAGCGGCAACGGCCAAATCAGGCACGCTATCCAACAAGGTTCCATCCAAATCAAAGGCGATCAGTTTTATTGAGCTTAATGACATCTTACTTTCCTATTTATAATGTTCGTCTTATGAGTGAGCAATAAGACGTAAAAAAGGGGCAAACTAGCCCCTTAATATTCAATCTATCTGTAGTTTTACGATTATGCGTTTACTTTTGCAAGCTCTGCACGCATCTCATCGATCACTTCTTTGTAATCCGGTTGATTGAAGATCGCTGAACCCGCAACGAACATATCTGCGCCCGCTTCTGCGATTTCACGGATGTTATCGACCTTCACGCCACCATCAATCTCAAGGCGAATGTCACGACCTGATTCATCAATCAGCTTACGAACAGCACGCAGCTTATCAAGCGTGTGAGGAATGAAAGATTGACCACCGAAGCCTGGGTTCACAGACATCAGTAGAATCATGTCTACTTTGTCTAGGATGTAATCTAGGCAAGAAAGCGGTGTTGCAGGGTTTAGTACCACACCCGCTTTACAGCCGTGTTCTTTGATTAGCTGTAGAGTACGATCGATGTGCTCTGACGCTTCAACGTGGAAGGTAATCATTGAGGCGCCGGCTTTCGCAAACTCAGGCACGATGATGTCCACTGGCTTAACCATAAGATGAACATCGATAGGAGCCGTAATTCCGTAATCGCGCAACGCTTTACAAATAGGCGCACCAAAAGTCAGGTTCGGTACGTAGTGGTTATCCATCACGTCAAAGTGCACAACGTCGGCACCGGCTGCGAGTACTTTTTCTACGTCTTCGCCTAAGCGAGCAAAATCTGCAGATAAAATGGATGGAGCGATAAGAAAGTCTTTCATACCTAGCCTCGTGCTAAAAATGCTTAAATGGATAAACAGCCAATATTCTTGACTCTAAATCCCAGATAGCGATTTAGTGAAAATTGGCGTTGAACAAGTTTCGCGCGCAATTCTACAGAAGCAAGCTTTGAGATCCTAGTGGTTATCCTGATTAAAGTGACGTATCCGCACGGTTATTCTGTTTTTCATAAAACAGAGCCAGTAGCTCATCAACCTTGTTACGGCCCGCGCCGTTGCGACTGATGGTGCGCTTTACTTTGACCACATTGAGTTCAGCGCCATGATAAAGCCTTCTCGTCAATGTCGTGTCGTGATTGGATATCAGTACTGGTATGCCACGATCGTGTGCTGTTTTCTCTGCAATATCAGCGAGGGCCGCTTGATCATCGAGAGAGAAACCATTCCCGGCATAAGAGGTGAAATTTGCGGTTGTTGATAATGGCGCATAAGGAGGGTCGCAATAGACAACACACCCTTTTCGAGCTCGCTTGAACGTCTCTACGTAACCTTCACAGATGAACGTGGCTTTTTTCGCTTTATTAGAAAAGAACTCAAGCTCGGCCTCTGGAAAATAGGGTTTCTTATACGAACCGAAGGGAACGTTAAAGCCACCTTTCTTGTTATAACGACAAAGACCATTAAACCCAAAGCGGTTCATATACAGAAACGCCAACGAGCGATACATCACATCGTCAGTATTATTAAACTGAGCGCGAATATCTAAATAGACTTCTTTACGATTATGCTCAGGGGTAAACCAGCGCTTCGCTTCAGTGACATAAAGCTCAGGTTGCTCTTTGAGCAGGTTATAGAGGTTAATAAGATCGGGGTTTATATCGGCAAGCAGATACTGATCGTAATCGGTATTCAGAAAAACAGAGCCTGCACCGATAAACGGTTCAATTAACTTACGAGCAGGAGGCAGATGATGTTGAATGTCTTCAACTAGGCCATATTTACCACCAGCCCATTTTAGAAAGGCACGCTGCTTCTTCATTTACTGCTCTGTCTATCAACCACAAAATAAGGCTGCGGAATGTAACACATTTTTGCGCTAACCTCAGCGTTATTTCGCACGTTCAATCTCTCGGTGTACTTGGCTCATTGATTTCGCCCAAGGGCCCAACTCTCTAAGCTCTTCTGGAAGGGTTTCAACGGCATCTCGAGCGATTTGAATCGTTGGGTAATTTTCATATGTCACGATATACCATTCAATCTCATTGCGAACCGTCGGGTACACTCGAACTTTGTTTTCCAGGGCATACTGCTCAATGAACTCTTGTACTTCACTCAATGAATTCATTGCCGCCAACTGCAACGTATAACTGCGAGGAGAAAACGCAAGCAGCGACTCTCTTTCAAAGGAGAAGGTGATGGTTTTTGTTGTCGGTGGTTCTTCTTCAATAATGTCCACGTCTGTAGAAACCACTTCTTCTGTAACATCAGACGATGCTTGCTTCGCTTCAGTTATGGCGTTATCAATGATACTAGTGTCTGCGGGTTTATCTTCTAAAAGCGCATCGACCACGTCCGAAGTAATCACGACGCGCTGCTGATCATCATCGTTGAGCCCAACGGTGGCAGCTTCATCAATCACGTCTTCCGGCAGAGCCATACTGTCGTCATCTGCCCCTTGATAGCTAGGGTCGATGATCGACTCACCTTGCTCTTCCATACTTGAAGACGGATTAGACTCAGAAGAAGATTCTAAAACAGGCAACGTCGGAATGGCGGTTTGTTCAAGGGAGCTTGTGATCTGTTGAGCTTTATCATCGGGAGAAGGTTGCCCCATCATCCAATAATACCCACCACCGATAATGGCAAGCAGTAAGATGATTAAAGCGGCTATTTTTACAGGTGAGCCAATAATAGAACGGATGATGATACGCTTTTCCACTTGATGATCCCCTAATGCCATGATCTCCCCCGGATTCGGAAGCACCTTTTTGTACACCTGACGAACTCGTTTCTCTAGATCGTCAGCAACGTAACGAATCACGAGAAATTCAAAAAATCGATCGGCCTCTTCTTGGCTCAGTACATCAACTTCCAACTCAATTGGCTTGTGATCCTGTCCATAGCTAAGACGCGTCAGTAAACCTTCGATGCTGTTAGATTTCGCGAAAAGGACAACATTTACGCTCCAATGAGGGTTACTTTGTGCCTCAAGCACCAGCATCCATAACTCGGAAATAAATGATTCGGTCAGTAAATGAGCATCATCCACAACGATGACCAAGTCGCAGGGCTCACCATCAAGGATTTGAGTAAGGCTATCGACCAAGGAATCTTGAGGACTGAAAAGAGGGTTAGAAATGATTTGGTTTAAAATAGTAGAACGGCGCTGTGCATCGTCTTGATTCGGATGGCACATCAATAATGATTGATTTTTATCTTGCGCCCAAGCTTCCAGATAACGCTGCGCCAGCCAAGACTTTCCAGCCCCAACATTGCCTCCTACGGTGACAAGGTTCGAGCCAAAATTAGTCAACAGTTGCAAGCGTTCAAGCAACTCGGTTTGGGACTCTAATTCCAACACACGTGACTCATGCGTTAAACTCATTAAGCCGTCCTACTGACAGTTCACTGTCTATAAATAAAATTATACGCTACGACAAAAATCAATGGCCTGCTCAAGAACGGATTCAGGAACACCTTTAACGACTTCAGCGGTACCAATACTGGTTGGCAACACTAAACGTAGTTCTCCAGCCAATACTTTTTTATCTCTCATCATGTGCTTCATAAAATCAGAAAAAACCATGCTTTCTGGTGTATGAACCGGCAACTTAGCATTCTTCAGTATAGAGATAATTCGCGTAACTTGCTGTTCAGAGATAAGCCCCTGTAACTGCGCTGTCTTCGCGGCCATCACGGTACCGGATGCAACTGCTTCCCCATGCAACCAATTACCATACCCTAGTTCAGCCTCAATGGCATGACCAAATGTATGACCTAGATTCAATAATGCACGAATGCCTGACTCTTTTTCATCTTGAGCGACAACTTCAGCTTTGATTTCACAGCAACGAGAGATTGCGTAATTAAGTGCTTCTTTATCAAGCGCATACAATTTATCTAAATTCGCTTCTAGCCAATCAAAAAAGGCTTCATCATAAATGATGCCATATTTAATGACCTCGGCAATGCCTGCTGCAAACTCACGCTCGGGCAGCGTCGATAAACAGTCGGTATCTATGATGACGGATTTAGGTTGATAAAACGCGCCAATCATATTTTTTCCCAATGGATGATTCACTGCGGTTTTACCACCAACAGAGGAATCCACTTGAGAAAGTAATGTGGTAGGAATTTGGATAAAATCAACGCCACGCTGATAACAGGCAGCAGAGAATCCAACAAGATCACCAATGACACCACCACCAAGCGCAACAACCACCACATCGCGGCTGTAATTCCCTTCCAGAAGGAAGTTCATCACTTGATTAAAGGTATCGAGATTCTTGTATTGTTCACCATCAGACAACTCCAACAGTGAGGTATCACAACCAAGTTCTTTAAACTGCACCAATATTTGATCCGCATAAAGCGGTGCAACGGTTACATTACTGATAACCACCACTTTCTGATGAGCAGAAAATTCTTGATCAAGATAAGAAGAAAAGAGTTGTGCCGAATTATTAAATAATCCGGCACCAATAGAGATTGGGTAGCTTCGTTCGCCCAAACTGACCGTAATCCGTTCCATGGTTTGCTCTCCGATAAAAAACGACTTAACGTTCTTCTAGCATTTTTACGATCTGGTTGGCTACTACTTTTGCACTCTGGTCATCGGTACGAACCGTATAATCCGCTACTTCTTCGTAGAGATCATTGCGCTCGCCCGCTAGAGATTCTAATACATCTCTAGGATTGTCGGTTTGTAGCAGAGGACGCTTCTTGTCGCGATTAGTACGCGCAAGCTGCTTTTCAATTGTTGTTTCAAGATAAACAACAATGCCTCGTGCAGATAAACGGTTGCGGTTATCCTTACTCTTTACAGAGCCGCCCCCAGTGGCAAGTACGATGCCTTGCTGTTCAGTTAGATCATTGATGACAGACTCTTCACGCTTACGGAAGCCATCTTCGCCTTCTACATCAAAAACCCATGCGATATCAGCACCTGTGCGTTCTTCAATAACTGTATCTGAGTCTAAAAACTCCATTTTTGCCGGCGCCCATTGGGCCAACAAGAAAAATATTGCGTTTCTCAGCCATGTTTTTAGCAGTAATTTACAACGTTAATTCAATGACATCGCCACAAGAGAAACCTGATATTTTCAGGCCTTATAGTTGCTTGTGGCACCTATTCCTCACAGATGTTTCGTGATAAGACCCGAAATTATCTAGATCTGCTGCCACTAATGCAACTTTATTTTGTGTAGATCGCTATTATTTTCACTTTGTTACTGAAGAATGACCTTAGGCGTAACGAAAATCAGCAATTCACTTTTTCCTTTTTGCTCGTATGTTCGACGAAAAAGCGCACCTAAAAACGGGATATCGCCGAGCAAAGGGACCTTATCGACAGAATTGGTGGTGCTGTGTTGATAGATGCCACCGAGCACGACAGTCTCGCCATTGTTCACCAAAACTTGCGTTCCGATTCTCTGAGTATCGATGGCTACAGCTTCACCGGTACCGGTTTTAACCACTTCACCAGGCCGGTCTTGCGTCACGCTTAAATCGAGAACCAGTCGATTATCTGGCGTAATTTGTGGTGTCACCTTAAGGCTCAATACCGCCTTTTTAAACGCTATCGTTGTTGCACCACTTGAAGAAGACTCTAAATAAGGGATCTCGGTACCCTGTTCAATGTAAGCGGGCTTTTTATTGGTTGTGATCAACCTTGGGCTCGAAATAATTTCGGCTTTCGATTCTCGCTGCAGTGCGGAAAGCTCCAGGTCCAATAACGCATCTCCCAATGTACCCACTTGAAATGCAATGGATGAAGCGTTCGCCGCTGTTGCACCTAAATTGACGTTAAGAAGGTCATCTATAACAGGGGTTGACAAATTATTGTTTCCTTCGATCGATGCGCCTATTTTTTTATCGCCATTAGTATTGCTATACCCCCACCGGACTCCGAGTTCATCAAGATTACCCTCATTAATGGTCACAATACGTGCTTCAATTTGAACCTGCTTCACGGGTATATCGAGCGCAGCAACGATATCACGAATAACCTCAATGTTGTCTGGTAACTCTCTTAGCAACAGCGAATTTGTTCGTTCGTCAATGCTAATAGAGCCTCGTTCAGAGAGCATACTGATCGCGCCATCTCCGCCAATCATCTCGGCAATGTCAGACGCTTTTGCAAAGTTAACCTTGATAATGTCTGAGGAGAGATCGCCAAGCTCTTCCGTTAAGCGCGCTTTTTCTAACTTCTGTTGTTCCATTAAGTCCAACTCTGCCGCCGGAGCGACAAGAATCACATTGCCGTCGACACGCTTATCTAAACCTTTTACCTGCAGAATAATATCCAACACTTGCTGCCAAGGCGTACCGTCGAGACGCAACGTCAAGTTACCCGACACGGAATCAGACACCACAAGATTAAACTCATTGTAATCCGCAATCAGCTGCAACACGTTTCGAATAGGGATATCTTGAAAGTTGATAGAGATGAGCTTTCCCTCTTTTTCAAGAAGTGACGGGGCCTGCTCTTCTTTCTCTTCGACCTTTCTCGTTATGATCACCTCTAGTGAACGCCCTTCTAACTTGTAGTCATAATCGTATTCACCAGTGATACTTGCCAACAATAGGGTGCTCGCCCCTTTACGAAACACCTCAACACTTTCAACAGAGGTCGCGAAGTCTTTAACATCAAGTAAATTAATCTGATCGTCACTAACGTTGGTCTTCAATAATTCGATACTCAATCCTTCTTGAACCTTTTGCACATCAACAACAGAGGTGCTCGACGCTAGCTCAACCAGCAGTCGAGCGTTTTTTTCACTGTCTACTCGAAAATCAATACTGGATAGTTGATTAGTATCTGCGGCGAAAGTTCGAGCACTGTATGAAGCCGAAACGGTCAGTACAACAAGAGCGAACAAACTCCAAAAAAGCCGATTAGAAACGATGGTCATTGTTATGGTTAATCCTTTAATCATGGTGATATCTCAAAAACATTAAAATTCTATTTAAGGGCAAGTCTGACGTTTCGCTTGCTCCAACAACCGAGCCCATCAGGCAGGGTTTCATTGATCAACAGGTACTTGGGAGTCACTCGAGTCACTCGTCCGTTATTAAGGCCAATAAACTGGCCCTTCCCTACCTTCACGACCTGACCTGATGGTGTTTGAATCAAGGCGGATACCTGTTCAGAACTGCCCATTACGCCTTTAAGTCTGAGCTTGCTGATTGGGTAGCGTTCAAGTTGTCCGGACTTAGAGCGTTTACTGGGCTGCCAACAGTCTTTCTTCACAATGGCCTGCTCTTGCACTCGAACGAATGTTGGGACAACAAAGGGCTCACGTAAGCCATCCGCTTGGTAAGCCGACGCTTGAAATTTAATAAGCGGAGCAAGATGCTGAACCTCTTTCCGAGCTTGAGATTCCACACGAGATACAAACTCATCGACGGAATCTTGATTAGCGTTACAACCAACGAGCAGAGAACCGATTAACAAGGGAACAAATGCCTTAACCTTCATCACTCACCTCCGCTTTAAACTGATAGGTGTACGCACGAACTCGAAAGTGCAGCGTGCTGCTCTCTTTACTGATGCGCTGCCACTCAATATCTTCCAGTACAATTATCCGCGCTAAACTGGCGATATCTTCTGAAAACTGACCAATATCGCTGTAACTGCCCGTCAATTCGATATTGAGGGGCAATCGGTAGAGGAATTCCTGATTTTGCTTTTCACCCCACCCAATTCGAGTAAATGTCAGCTTATTCTTTAAGCCAAATTCATTAACCGAGGCCAGCATGCTAGCAAGCTCTTTCTGCTCAGGTAGCTGACGCATAAGGTAGTCATAGCGCTCCTGAAGTTCATCAAGTTGGCCTCGTAGTTTGGGTAACGTCGCGACCTTATGAGCTTTAATTCGGAGTGTTGACTTTAATGTCTCTTCTTGTTGTTTTAGTGAATCTAGGCGCTCTTGCTTAGGCATCACATAGAACCAACCTCCCGCGGCTTGAAGTAGCAAAACAAGCACAACCAGCGCCATTAACTGTGGCACTAAAGGCCATTCGGAAATTTCATCGAGTTCAAGTTCTTGAAAATTAACCATGTGCCCTCCCTTGCTTCATCGCCACCCCTGATGCATTCGGTGCACGCCCTAGCTCTATGCTTTTTCTGGAGGAAAGCTCTTCCTGCTCAGCGATTCGAAATGAGACCTCAAAGGTATCGAAGTCATGACCAAAACGTTTCTGGTCATGAACAATAGAGTGCATCTCTACATCAGCTAGAAATGTGGATTTTTCGAGGTTGTCGAGCATGGTCGCCAGATGAGCGGTACTATCACTGAACCCTCTCATCTCTATCGCATTGCCGTTAATTCTAATTTTGTCGACGTAGACGCCATCAGGCACAAGCTTTTGAATCTCAATCATAAAGTCAGTGCTTTTATTTCGAGAGGTCTGAAGCTTTTCGACGACGGATAAACGGGTGAGTAGAGCAGCATGGTCTAGCTCCGTCAGTTTTAATTCATCAATTTGTCTATCCAGCTGTTCAATGTAGCGTGTGAAATAATTAATACGCCCCTGCTGCTGGGTAAGTTGATTGCTGAAATACCACCCAATCAGGTATTGGATAAGAAAGGAAACCATCAAAGCCAGCACAACCAGGTTAAGAAATCGCTTCTTATGCTGTTCACGCTTGTGTTCTCTCCAGGGAAGCAGGTTGATGTTATGAAGCATGATTTGCCTCCAACCAATCATTGGCTCGAATCGCAATACCCGCGGCGGAGCTAAAACTGTGCAGATCCTTACGTCGAGCGTTTTTCTTCACCGATGTCTGCTCAAACAAACTTAATGGATTGAGAACCTTACATTCAATGTTCAATCGGCGTTCCATCTCTTCTAGCAGCATGATCGTTGACGCCCCGCCACCAGACAGCCATATTCCCCCCACTGATTTCAACTCGTTGACCGACAGCAACATTTGTATCTGCCTTTGAATGCGCTCAATCATGAGTTGCACAAACTGGTCATGCTTGTTTTCAATCAACGAATCCATTGATGAAGATTCTTGCTCCATGAAGCTAGTACCAAGGGCAATCTCTTTGCAAAAAGGGGCTCGATTAGGAAAATCCATACACAGTAGGGTCTGGGAATAGCCGACATCAACCAGTAACCAATCTCGACGATTTGTTTTGTGGGCGGCTAATTGCCAAGTGCTCACTAAGCTATGCGCATGTACATCACAAACAATGGGAGCAAAGCCCGCTTTTTTAACCGCATTCAAGCGGCTCTCTACCACTTCTTTTTTTGTCGCATATACTTGATAAGCAACAGTCGGCGTTTTGCTCTCACGGTCGGTGCGAATGTAGTCGAGGCTCAGTTCCTCTACTGGAAAAGGGGATTGAAGAGAAAAAGCTTGGTATATGGCAAACTCTGTTTCGCGCTCATCAAGTTCTCTCTCAACCTGAAGCACTTTACTGATCACGGCACTATCAGGAATGGTGATAGCAACTCGGCGGCTAAATAAAGGCAGCGCCTTTCTTAGTTCTTTTAGTTTCTTTACAATTTCTTGATAATTAACGGTGTGATTGTCAGAGAATACACCGGAAGAAACGGGCAATTCTTTAAAACTTACGAGCGAAAAGCCTCCACTCACTGGCTTTACAACTACGGCTTTAATACTATAGTGCCCAATATCTATACCAGTTATTAACGATTTACCCATGTGTTTTGCTCCAGTGACTCTATTCATGACCAATAGATGTCGTTGCTAGCCTTAGCACCGTCATTTAAAATACGAGTTATTTTTATTTTAGAATACAAGGGGTTGCACTTTGGCTACCTCTACTAATCAGGGATTCTTCGGTGAAGTTCATAAAGCGACTATTTATATTCACATTGTTTTGCATAATTCTTGGGGTCGGTACGATCATTGGCTTCTACTTTTACGTAAAGCCTGACCTGCCAGACGTTCAAGAGCTGAGACATGTTGAACTTGAAGCACCGATGCAGGTGTATAGCCAAGACGGAAAACTGATTGCTCAGTTTGGTGAGAAACGCCGAACACCCGTCGAGTATGACGACATTCCGCAGCACCTCATCGATGCGTTGATAGCAACGGAAGATAGCCGTTTTTACAGCCACTATGGTATTGACCCAATTGGTATTGCTCGTGCTGCTGTGGTCGTTGCCATGTCGGGGTCAGCAAAACAGGGTGCGAGTACGATTACTCAGCAACTTGCCCGTAACTTCTTCCTATCTAACGAAAAGAAGATCATGCGAAAAATCAAAGAGATTTTTCTCGCTATTCGCATTGAACAGTCCATGAGTAAGGAAGAAATCCTTCAGCTATACGTGAATAAAATCTTCTTGGGTTACCGTTCATACGGCTTTGGCGCAGCTGCTCAAACCTATTTCGGTCATGAATTAAATGAGTTAACACTGAGTGAGTTAGCCACATTGGCGGGGATGCCAAAGGCACCTTCGACCATGAACCCAATCTACTCTCTAGAGCGAGCAACACACCGCCGCAACGTGGTACTGCGCCGTATGCTAGACGAGAACTACATCTCTCAGTCAGAGTTTGATGAAGCCCGCGCGGAAGAGATTGAATCACGCTACCACAGTGCTGAAATCGAGCTTAGAGCGCCTTATGTCGCCGAGTTAGCGCGAGCTTGGATGGTTGAGCAATACGGTGAAGCCGCTTATACACAAGGGATGAGCATCTACACTACCGTAGACTCCAAACTTCAAAAAGCCGCAAATACAGCCGCGATTGAAAACCTTATCGCATACGATGAGCGACATGGTTACCGTAAGCCGACACAAACGGCTTGGAATGAAGGCGAAGCTCCCCTCTCTGTTGACGAGATCACTCGCTACTTACGCTCACAACCTATCTACGGTTCGCTTAGGCCGGCTGTTGTAGTTGGCATCGGTGAAAACACCATCAGTGTCGAAGTGAAAGGCCGTGGAAATCAATCGATAGAATGGGAAGAAATGAAATGGGCACGCCCGTTCATTAATGATGATCGTCAGGGTAAAGAACCACAAAATGCCCGTGAGATTGCAACCGTTGGTGAGCTGGTATGGGTTCGCGAGGTTAAACAGCCAGAGTCCGAAACAACAGCAACCGCTGAAACCATCGACAGTGAACTAGGCGAAGAAGTTAACGCTGACATGGCCGCTGTAAAGACAATTTGGCGACTTAGCCAGGTGCCTGAAGCCAATACAGCATTTGTTGCCATGAACCCGGAAAATGGTGCCGTCATGTCATTAGTTGGCGGCTTCAATTTTGTTCACAACAAGTTCAACCGTGCAACACAATCGGTACGTCAGGTTGGTTCTAGTATTAAACCATTTATTTATGCTGCAGCAATGGATGACGGCATGACACTGGCGACGCTGATCAACGATGCACCGATTAACCAGTGGGACAAAAGCCAAGGCACAGCATGGCGACCACGCAACTCTCCACCGACTTACATTGGTCCAACTCGCGTACGTATCGGCTTAGCAACGTCTAAAAACGTGATGGCCGTGCGTGTATTGCGTGCGGTTGGTTTAGACGATACTCGAGACTACCTCACACGCTTTGGTTTTGAGATTGACGAACTGCCTCGCTCTGAAACCATCGCGCTAGGTGCGGGCAGCTTAACACCCGTGAAAATGGCGCAAGGTTACTCCGTCTTTGCCAATGGCGGTTATTATGTTGATCCTTTCTACATTAGCCGTGTCGAAACTCGATTCGGCGACCTTGAGTGGCAAGCGACGCCAAAAGAGATCTGTCGCCAAGATTGTGACGCTCAGACAGCCGTCACCATCGATGATAATGAGTTTATGGAGCAAGACGTTGATGCCGACGTTCAATACGCGCCACAAGTTCTCTCTGAGCAAACTGCATTCTTGATGCGTGAAATGATGTACAGCAACGTTTGGGGCGGTGGTAACTGGCGAGAAGGAACGGGGTGGAATGGTACTGGTTGGCGTGCTCAGCCGCTTAAACGCCGCGATATTGGTGGTAAAACAGGAACAACCAACGACTCAAAAGACGCGTGGTACAACGGCTATGGCCCAGGTATGGTCGCAATCTCTTGGGTTGGTTTTGACAACCACAACCGTAAGCTTGGTAAGACAACTGCGAACAAAAACCTCGGTAAAAACCAGATTACCGGTGGTGAAGCCGGTGCTAAAACGGCTCAACCCGCTTGGGTTAACTTTATGCAAGTGGCCCTAGATGGTATACCTGCACAGTCGAAGCAAATACCGAGTAATATCGTGCGAGTTCGAATTGACCGAGATTCAGGCTTACTGACCAACAAATTTGATTCTAGCTCGATGTTTGAATACTTCTTAGAAGGGACCGAGCCCACGGAATATGTGGAAGAGTCGATTGGCGATACGATCTATTCAAATTCAGGCGGTGAAGAGCTGTTCTAGATAGAGTCGCTCATCAATCTATCCTCAATGTAAAAGGGTTGGCTATGCCAACCCTTTTGTTTTATGGCCATTTGCCCTCAGTGACGGATGATTAGCCCTGCAAAATGGCATTAATGGTTTTCCCAAGCTGTTCAAACCGAGAACGCAATGGAGAGCCAGGACGATAAGCCAGTACTATTTTTCTCGACGGCTGCGGGTCCATTTTCTTCACATAGCAGACGCCGTCTTTTTCCGACTCTTTAGGCACGGAAAGCTCAGGTAGTAAAGTGATTCCCCCACCAGCCGCCACCATATTGCGCAGCGTTTCTAAGCTGGTCGCTTTAAAGCGCTCATCTTCTTTCGCTCCTGCTGCAAAGCAATACCCCAACGCCTGATCGCGAAGACAGTGACCATCACCAAGCATAAGCACCGTTCGCCCATTGAGCTCTTCCACATCCAAAAACTCCAGCCCTGCCCATTCGTGATCGCAAGGAACGGCTAGAGCAAGTGGCTCATCGTATAACTCTATTTCTTTAAACGGCGCCGTCTCAGCCACCGAAGCCAGAACCAAGCAATCAAGCTTCCCATCTTGCAGCTTTCGCACTAAGTCGTGAGTTTGTGATTCATGCAGATACATTTCTAGCTCTGGGTAACTCGCTTTAAGCTGAGGAATGATTTTTGGCAAAATATAAGGGCCCACCGTTGGGATAAAGCCTATCTGCATTGGCCCTACCATTTCCCCACTTTGCCCACTCGCCATGTCTTTAAAGCGTTTCACTTCACCCAGAATGACTCGCGCTTGATCAACCAGTTGTAGACCAGAGTCGGTAAACAACACTTTACGGCTATTTCGCTCTAGCAATGCACTGCCAATCTCTTCTTCCAGTTTGCGTATCTGACCACTTAATGTTGGCTGGCTAACAAAACACGACTCAGCAGCTTTACGAAAATGCTGATGCTCGGCTAACGCCACCAAATACTCTAAATCACGAATGTTCATATATGCTCTACTTAGTATCAACGGTAAGGCCTATCGACCTCAATAGAAAGTGCCTATCGAAACGATAGCACCAAACGATTATCCCTATCAAAGGAAATCAACAATAATGGCTACAACAAAACGGAGCACAGACAAACGCTGATAAGACTTCCAACTAATACAATAATTTAAATTACAGGAACTGATTATGTTTACATCTAAAGAAGGTCAAAACGTACCACAAGTAACATTCCCAACTCGTCAAGGTGATGCATGGGTTAACGTAACGACTGAAGAGCTGTTCAAAGACAAAACCGTTATCGTATTCAGCCTACCAGGCGCGTTTACACCAACATGTTCGTCAAGCCACCTACCTCGCTACAACGAACTGCACTCAGTGTTCAAAGAAAACGGCGTTGATGACATCCTATGTGTTTCTGTCAACGACACGTTCGTCATGAACGCATGGAAAGCAGACCAAGAAGCTGAAAAAATCACTTTCATCCCAGATGGTAACGGTGATTTCACAGACGGCATGGGTATGCTGGTTGAGAAAAACGACATCGGCTTCGGCAAACGTTCATGGCGCTACAGCATGCTGGTTAAAAACGGCGTTGTAGAGAAAATGTTCATCGAAGAAGACGTACCAGGCGACCCGTTCAAAGTTTCAGATGCAGATACTATGCTTAACTACATTGCTCCTGAGCACAAAGAGCAAGAGTCAATCACAGTATTCACTAAGCCAGGTTGTCCTTTCTGTATGAAAGCGAAGCAGAACCTAATCGACAAAGGTCTGAACTACGAAGAAGTGGTACTAGGCAAAGACGCGACAACAGTGAGCCTACGTGCAATCTCGGGTCGCACAACTGTTCCTCAAGTCTTCATCGGTGGCAAACACATCGGTGGTAGCGAAGAGCTAGAAACTTTCCTAGGCTAATCCCTAAGTCAGCAAATGAATAAGCGGTTACCTAGTGTCGGGCACTAGGTAACCACTCTATACCCAAGTCGCTTTTTGCATAGCCGCAGAACAAGGCCACTTCAGTATAGAACCCGTCAAATTACACGATTTCTTGCGCCTCACTCGCTGAGCATGAGAAAACCAGAATAGAGATGTCATTATGAAACAGTTAAACGTAGATGTAGCCGTTATTGGTGGTGGTACTGCAGGTTTAGGTGCTTATCGCGCAGCAAAAGCAAACACGGCAAGTGTTGTAATGATAGAGGGCGGCCCTTACGGCACAACCTGTGCACGCGTTGGCTGTATGCCGTCAAAACTGCTCATCGCTGCAGCAGAGAGTGTGCACCAAATTGAAAAGGCTCCTGCGTTCGGTGTTCATCCACAAGGCGAAACCATTATCAATGGTCGTGAGGTGATGGACCGAGTCAAACGCGAGCGTGATCGCTTCGTTGGTTTTGTGATTGAAGGTGTTGATGAGATTCCAGCCGAAGACAAAATCAACGGCTATGCTCGATTCCTAGATAACAACACGTTAATTGTCGATGACCATACAACCATCACAGCTAAACGCATCGTCATTGCGACAGGCTCACGCCCTGCTTATCCTGGTGTTTGGAATGAACTTGGCGACCGATTAATCATCAATGACGACGTATTTGATTGGGATGACCTTCCTGAATCTGTGGCTGTTTTCGGCCCAGGCGTTATCGGCTTAGAGCTAGGGCAGTCTCTACACCGCCTCGGTGTTAATGTAAAACTGTTTGGTCTGGGTGGTCAAGTTGGCCCAGTGACCGACCCTGAGGTGATGACTTACGCAGACAAAGCGTTCAAGGAAGAGTTTTACCTTGATGCTGATGTGAAAATTGAAAGCATGAAGCGCCAGCTTGACGCCGATGGCAATGAAACAGACAAAGTTGAGATCATGTTCATCAACCATGATGGCGAGCTTGAAACCTTCATTGTAGATTACGTGCTAGCCGCAACAGGTCGTCGCCCTAACGTCGACAAGCTGTCACTGGAAAATACGCACTTAAAGCTTGATGATCGTGGCGTTCCAACAGCGGATTACTACACATTACAAACCTCAGTAGAGAGTATCTTTATTGCCGGCGATGCCAGTAACCAGATTCCTCTGTTGCACGAGGCAGCTGATCAAGCACGCATTGCTGGTGATAACGCAGGCCGATTCCCAGATATTCGAGCAGGTTTACGTCGCTCGGTTATCTCAGCTGTCTTCTCTGACCCACAGATCGCAATGGTTGGTGAAACCTACAAAGAGATCACCACACGCTTAGGCACATGTGGTTGTTTCGCAACGGGTGAAGTGTCTTTCGAAAACCAAGGTCGTTCACGAGTGATGCTGCGCAACAAAGGTATTCTGCACGTTTACGGCGAGCAAGGTACTGGACGCTTCCTTGGTGCTGAAATGATGGGACCAAACGCAGAACACCTAGCGCACTTGCTGGCTTGGGCGCACCAAAACAAGATGACGGTTTCTGAAATGTTAGATATGCCGTTCTACCACCCAGTTATCGAAGAGGGTGTGCGCACCGCACTGCGTGACTTGAATGCGAAACTGCACCTTGGTCCAGAGATGGTGAAACACTGTCTAGATTGTGGCCCTGGTTGTTAATCTCAGGTCATCGAAACCGATAACAAACATTAGATACTAAAAAGGAAAGCCAATGGCTTTCCTTTTTGTTTTTCGTAACAAACTAAATATCCGGAGATGTTACTCGCGACTAAACGCTTAGCAACAATGGCTATTTTTCTCAGCCGCAATCACAGAGATTTCAACCAATAAGGCTTCACGAGCCATATCGCCAGTGACGCACGCTCGTGCTGGTGCGTGACCTTCTGGAACCCATGCATCCCACACTTCGTTCATCTCTTTAAAGTCCTTCATGTCTTTCAAGTAGATCGTCGCTGACAACATGTTCTCTTTGTCACTGCCCGCTTCCAACAGTAACGCTTCGACTTTATCCAGCATGGTTTGAGTCTGCTCTTTAATACCTTGTTCAGCATCGGCACATACCTGCCCACAGAGATAAATGGTTCCATTATGCTTAACGATACGGCTCATGCGTTGTTTCGTGTGTTGACGTTCAATCATTTTGCTCACTTTCTTGTCAGTTTACGATATTCTATAGGCGTGTATATTACCCAATAAGCCACTTTCATGACATGTAAAACCTGTGAAAACTCCGGTTGGTTCTGGAAAAAGATTGGCCGCTGTCAGCGTTGTATGGATCAGCTCACTACCCTTTCGGTTGTGTGTGGTGTTGTCTGGTGGTTTACCTGTCGCGATGACCCATCAAGCATTGAATCGATTACTTTGATCGTGGCAAGCTTCGCCTTCAATGGCTTACTCTTTTTGCACTTGTGGATGAAGTTCATTGTGCTCCCTTTCAAAGAAAACAAAGGTAACAACAAAGAAACTCATCGTGGCGAACGCGAACAAGACAAAAAAAACTCCAGTACTTCAGGCAAGCACTAGAGTTTTATCTACCCGCCCAACATAGCTGCATTATGTAACATTACGATGAATACCAAGATAAAGCGCCATTGAATCGCTCTTCACTCTAATTCGATAAAATGCCGCTCGCTATCCTCGTCATGAACAACGTCCAAAGCAGTGCTAGTGCATTGATTGCGTGATAAAAAGAAAAAAGCCCCGCAGCCAATGTCGGTTGCGGGGCCTTCTTAGATTCTTCTAAGAAAAAGCAGTGGTACTAATTAGGACTGCCGCTTTTCTTAGAAGTTCATTCTTTATAGGATCTTTTTTGATCTTTTTTTGAACCGGTTGTTTTAAACAGAATATACAAGCGTTTACACAACCGATGACGATTCTATTAAGCCACGTTTACCTTAGCAATGATCTGTTCAACTAAGTTCACTTCTAATGCCACCTCATCGCAGGCGTGTTGGCGTGGACACTGATCGCAATCTTTAAGCACTTTCTCTGGTAGCAGCGACTTCGATGTTGGAATAAAGCTGTGCTTCATAAAGAACTCTGGCGAGCGTGTTAATACAAATACCTTCTTAATGGCCATTTCACGTGCTTTTTCAACAAGGTGCTGCACAATCGCGGTGCCCTGTCCTTGACCTTGCCACCCAGCTTCAACGCCTAACGAGCGTATCTCGGCCAGCCCTGAATCGTAAACATAGAGCGATGCGCAACCCGTCACTTCACCATGATGTTCCGCAACTGCGAATGAACCAATGTCACGCACCAACTCGTTGCGAGAGCGAGGTAGGTTTTCACCCATGTTCGCCCAGTAGGTCACCATGCCTTCTAGTGCTTCAATATCCGTTAGTCGAGCCGATCTCACTTTCACCGCAGACGTGTCGCGCTGCGCAAGACGCTGGTTTGCCTGATCAACAGCATAAGCCACCTGTTTAGGTGATACGCCGCCAAGCGCACTCCGTTTTTCTAGGCAAGAATCGATAGTCAGAATATCGTAAACATCTTCTTCAATCACATCTGAGAACTCTTTCAGCTCTGCAATCGACAGCTCTTCCAGAGCACAACCTTTAGCAATCGCCCCGACAACCGCAACACCCACGATATGGTGTGCCTCACGGAATGGAATATCTTTCGCAACAAGGTAATCAGCCAGCTCAGTAGAGTTTGCATAACCTTGCTTCGCCGCTTCTAGTGTACGTTCGCCGTTAACTTTAATACCTTCAAAACAAAGCGCGGCCATTTCCATACAATCGTTCCAAGTATCAAGCGCGTCAAACAGCCCTTCCTTGTCTTCTTGCATGTCTTTGTTGTAAGCCAGTGGCAGTGCTTTTACGGTCATCATCATCGATGCGAGCGAGCCATAAACACGGCCCGTCTTACCACGGATGAGCTCAAGCGCATCTGGGTTTTTCTTCTGTGGCATCAGAGAAGAACCAGACGTCACTGTGTCGGCCAACTCGATGAAGTTAGATTCACCCGAGTTGTAAAAAATCATATCTTCGGCAAGACGAGAGAGGTGAAGCATAGAGATGGAAGCGATCGACATCAGCTCCATCACATGGTCTCTGTCTGATACAGAATCTAGCGAGTTACGCGTTGCGCGGCGAAAACCGAGATTGTGTGCCAGCTCTTCACGATCCATTGGGTAAGCAGTACCAGCAAGTGCGCCAGATCCGAGTGGGCAGGTATCAAGACGCTTAATCGCATCACATAGACGAGAGTAGTCACGCTCTAGCATTTCAACATAGGCTAAACACCAGTGAGCAAATGTCACAGGTTGAGCACGCTGCAGGTGAGTATAGCCAGGAAGTACGGTTCCTTGATGCTCTTTAGCCACTTCAACCATCTTCGCTTGAAGACGATCCAGGCCAATAAGCAGTTGCTGACCCTGCTGACGACACCAGAGTTTAAGGTCTGTCGCCACTTGGTCATTACGTGAACGGCCGGTGTGGAGTTTCTTACCTAAGTCACCCACTTTGCCAATCAGCTGTTGTTCAACCCAAGAGTGAATGTCTTCCGCATCAGAACGTAGGATCTGATTGGGATCTTCCATCACCTCAAGTTTTAATTCATTCAGTGCAAGCTCAAGCTTTTGCTGCTCTTCTTCACTCAGAACATCAACCGACTGCAGTGCTTTTGACCATGCAATCGAGCCAACAATGTCTTGCTCAGCCAATCGGTAATCAAAGCGAAGTGAATCGTTAAAGTCTTTGAACCTAGTGTCTGCTGCTTGGGTAAATCTACCGCCCCATAATGCCATTGTGTCTCTCCTAAATGCTCAGTATCTACTGCTCGTGCAACTATATTCGTTAAAGAACCAAGTTCTTTAATTAAACAATGCTCTCTGATTAAATTCAGCTTCTCTTTTTGTATGATTCAAACTTACAGCAATTCCATATAAAAACAAGCTAAAAATGCATTTATTCCACATAATTATTCACTTTATATAGATGTTAATGCGAATGCGTTGAAATTTAAGGCAAATGGGAATCTCGCCTATGGCTTTGTTGATGGGTAGACAATAAAAAACCCACTTAATCAATAAGTGGGTTTTCTCATCGAACTTCGGTTAAGAAGCTGTATTGAATGGTATTACTTGGTTTTCTTCGCTTCGTTCAATGCGCGAATACGGCTTGATAGCGAGTAGAGACGGATGAAGCCTTCCGCGTGGCTTTGGTCGTAAACTTCATCTTCACCAAAGGTTGCAAACTCTTCTGAGTACAGGCTGTTGTCAGAACGTTTCTGAGTCACTGTTGCGTGGCCTTTGTAAAGCTTGATAACCACTTCACCATTCACGTCTTGTGCTAGCTCGTCTGTCGCCGCAAGAATAGACTTACATAGCGGAGTGAACCAACGACCATCGTAGACAAGGTGAGAAGCCTTAACACCTAATTCTTCACGGAATTCGAATGCTGCTTTATCAAGAACCAGTTGCTCGACAGCACGCAGTGCTTCCATCATGATTGTGCCACCTGGAGTTTCGTAACAACCACGAGACTTCATGCCAACCAAACGGTTTTCTACGATATCGATACGACCAACGCCGTGCTTAGCACCCTTCTCATTGAGGTAAACCAGTGCGTTGTATGGCGTCATTGTTTCACCATCAACCGCTACCACTTCGCCTTTTTCAACTTTAAGCGTCACTGTTTCTGATTCGTTTGGCGCTTGCTCTGGGTCTACTGTCCACGCCCAGCAATCATCGTTTGGCGCATTCCATGTATCTTCTAGAACACCACCTTCTGTTGAGATGTGCCATGCGTTTGCATCACGCGAGTAAATCTTAGTCAAAGAAGCGGTACAAGGAATGTTACGCTCTGCTAGGTAATCTAGACATTCTTCACGACTCACTAGATCCCACTCACGCCAAGGGGCAATGACGTGTAGGTCTGGTGCGAGTGCAGCGAAAGCGCCTTCAAAACGAACTTGGTCGTTACCTTTACCAGTACAGCCGTGACACAGTGCATCGGCACCGACTTTACGCGCCACTTCAACCTGTGCTTTCGCAATGATTGGACGAGCCATTGACGTTCCTAGTAGATATTTACCTTCGTAGTAAGCACCCGTTTTTAGCGTTGGGTAGATGTAGTCAGCAACCATCTCTTCTTTCAGGTCTGCGATGTAACACTCAGATGCACCAGACGCTTTTGCTTTCTCTTCGATACCAATCAATTCTTCATCGCCTTGGCCAAACTTCACAGTCATAGTTCTCTTTCAACCATGGAATGATTACTGATGTGTCTAGACCGCCAGAGTAGGCTACGACAACTTTCTTTACGTTAACTTTGCTCATTTTCTTTCTCCAAATTCCTTGCTCTGCGCTTGGCGGTCAGTGCTAAGGTTTCCATTTATAATTAGTAATCTCTTGTCTCACGCCTTGGCGTAAGCTCGAATCTTTAACTTACCTAGTCAAGGTCAGTCCTGTTTACTTAGGTAAGAACAATGTTCCGATGTTCTTACCTGCAAATAATTGGGTTAGTTTTTCTGGGTAACGCCACGTGGCTACCTGAATCGCTCGGCCTAAATCGTTCGCCGCTTCCAATGCCGCTTCAACCTTAACGATCATGCCATCTGTGATGACCTTACCTTGAATCAATGCCGAAGCTTGTGGTTCATCAAGGCTTTCAATCAAGTGTCCTTTTCCATCAAGAACGCCGCTCACATCCGAAAGAAGCACCAGCTCTGCATCAAGCGCCCCTGCAACCGCAACCGCAGCTTGGTCTGCATTCACGTTCATCAACTGACCTGACGCCGTCAAACCAATCGAACTGATAATCGGCAGCGCACCCGCATTGAGAATGGCTTGCAGCACAGATGAATCGCCCGGTGTTGCTTTGCCGACTGCACCCAATTCTGGGTCTAGCTCTTCTACATGACACAAACCGCCATCAGCCAGGCTCAAGCCCACGGCATTCAACCCGTCTTTAATCGCTTGCCCTTGCAGCAATTTATTGGCTGTTCCAGCTAGCGCGCCTGCAATAACAGGAATCTGTTCGTAAGGAGTCACTCGCAAGCCATTCTTCTTAACCGTTTCAAGATGAAGCTTACCCATAAGGTCATCGACCAAGTAGCCTCCGCCATGCACGATGACGATTTGTCGCTGCGCTTGTTGCTGGTACGCTTCGATAGCCGCAAATAGCTGGCTTAATGTATCGCTACAAGAGAGTGCAGCGCCACCTAATTTGATCACTAATGGCATGGTATTGGTCTTTGTCATGATGCTTCCTTACTGCGCCTATCTAAACGGCTAATTATTTATAATGATTGGCTTTTTACAGCAAAGCGGTGAGCTGCTGATACCCGTAATGAATATTAAGACACTGCATTGCTTGGCTTGATGCGCCCTTGAGCAGGTTATCAATCGCCGAAACCACAATGACGTGCTCGCCCTGTACCTTCCAACCTAAATCGCAAAAAGGGGTGAACTCTACGTTCTGAATTCTCGGCATGTTCTCTTCGAGCAAGCGTACTGCCGGTTTGCCTTCATAAGTAGAAGCAAACGCTTGATTAACTTGCTCTAGAGTAACGCCTGACGCAAGCTTCATGGTGGTTGTCGCTAAGATGCCACGTTTGAAGTTGCCTAGATGCGGAGTGAAAATAACGTCACAGCCTAAGTGGCTCGCAATCTCTGGTTGGTGACGATGAGCAAACACACCGTATGGCTGAAGGCTCACTTCGCAGAAGCTATTCACCATGGTCGCTTTACGACCGGCACCGGTCACACCGCTCGTCGCATTAATCACAGGCCATTGGTTAAGATCCAGCAACCCAGCTTCAACAAGCGGCTTAATCGCCAATTGAGACGCCGTTGGGTAACAACCAGCTACGGCAATCAATTTCGCGCTTTTGATCGCTTCTTCGTTCCACTCTGCTAAGCCGTATGCTGCGTTGTCCAGCCAAGCTGCGTGTTGATGTTCAAAGCCATAAAATTCTTGATAGAAGCCTTCACCCTTAACTCTAAATGCGCCTGAAAGGTCAAAGACTTGGCAGTTATTTTCAAGGAAAACAGGGGCTAAGTCATGGCTCACTTCATGGGCCGTCGCGAGAAACACTACATCACATTCTGACGCCGCCTTGGCGACATCAACAAGCGGTTGAACAGGCATATCCACCACACCCGCTAATTTACCGTGCAGGTCCGCGATGTTTTTCCCTGCGTCGACACTGTTGGCGGAAACGTATAAACCTGATAGCGTAAGGTGTGGGTGCTTTTGCACCATGACAGCCAGTTCCGCTCCGGTATAACCGCTAGCGCCAATGATGGTGGTTTTTAGTTTCTCAGCGTGTGACATCAACAACTTCCAAGTTCGGGGTGAATGATTATTTTGGTCTAAAGTGGCTATTCATTTAGTGACGAAGTAAAAATGAACGTCAAACTCTAACTTTTGACTATTAATCTTAAAAAATCCGCTTTATTTGATTTTTTATTCACAAATAATGATTTAATATGTGTTTTACCCTCTTAACGTATTTCTGTCAACAGTAGAAGTGAAGATAATATGCAATTACCCAGTTTTCTTGAGGTCTATAAAGGCCTAATCTCAACCTCCTCCATAAGCTCAAGTGATCCGAGCTGGGACGAAGGTAATAGTCAGGTGATTGAAAAACTCGCCACTTGGCTGAAAGACGTGGGCTTTGAAGTCACAGTCACGGAAGTCGAAAAAGGCAAACACAACCTGATTGCTAAAAAAGGCACGGGGGAAGGTGGGCTACTTCTAGCAGGGCACAGCGATACCGTCCCATTCGACGAAGGGCGCTGGAACTTTGAGCCTCACGCACTCACCGAAGCCAATGACCGATTCTATGGTTTAGGCACGGCCGACATGAAAGGCTTCTTTGCCTTTATTATTGAAGCGGTTAAAAAGGTTGATTGGAGCAAACAAACCAAACCATTGTATATATTGGCCACTTGTGATGAAGAGACCACCATGCTTGGTGCTCGACACTTTACGGAAAATGCCCCGTTCAAACCTGACTACTGCATTATTGGTGAGCCCACCAGTCTGGTTCCCGTTCGTGGCCACAAAGGTCACGTAGCAAACGCTGTTCGCATTACCGGTAAATCTGGCCACTCTTCCGATCCGGCTTTGGGCGTGAACGCCATCGAGATCATGCATGAAGTGCTATACGCTTTGATGCAACTGCGAGACAAGCTTGTTAAAGAGTATCATCACCCTGGCTTTGCCATTCCAAGCCCGACACTCAATCTTGGCCACATTCATGGTGGCGACAGTGCCAATCGTATCTGTGGTTGTTGTGAGCTTCACTATGATGTGCGTCCTTTACCGGGCATCAGCCTTGACGGTCTAGACAATATGCTACGCTCTGCGCTTAAAGAAGTTGAAGCGAAATGGCCAGGTCGCGTAGAGATAACCCCTTTGCATGAACCTATTCCTGGTTATGAGTGCCAACACGACCACCCATTTATTGCCGGTGTTGAATCTATCTGTGAAACACCGTCAGAAACCGTTAACTACTGTACGGAAGCGCCATTTTTGCAACAGCTTTGCCCAACTTTAGTACTTGGGCCTGGCTCAATTGACCAAGCACACCAGCCCGATGAGTTTTTGGCGTTTGAATTTATCGATCCAACCATCAATATTCTGTCAAAATCGATGTACAAGTACTGTTTCTAAACGTGCTCATATTTCAATAACTCTAAATCCTTATCAAAAATACGAAAAGCGTGCTAGTTATCAACCAACTAGCACGCATTCCCCGCACACTCTTGTAATAAAGTTTCAGTAATTCATTGACCAACGGGCGAGTAATCTCGTTTACATTCACTTGCACAATAAATGCAAACTTATGCTGCAATGTTTGACTCTTACTAGCATTTTTAGCTAGATTATCTACCTAAGAAGGAACACTGGATGTAATTTTTTTACAAGGCAGGATGACAAATGAACGAAAAATACGCTGCACTCAAAAGTAACGTAAGCATGCTTGGCCGCTTGCTTGGTAACACCATCAAGGATGCTCATGGTGACGTTATCTTAGAGAAAGTTGAGACGATTCGTAAGCTTTCTAAATCAGCAAGTGCAGGCAATCAGTCCGATCGCGATACTCTGATTGAAGAGATTAAAAGCTTACCAAATGAGCAACTAACGCCCGTTGCACGCGCATTTAACCAATTTCTAAACCTGACCAATATGGCTGAGCAGTACCATACGATTTCACGTCATTGTGAAGAGCACGTATGCGAGCCTGACGTAATCAATAGCCTTTTTTCAAAACTTAGCCAAAACGACATCAGCAAACTGGACACTGCCCAAGCCGTTCGAGATCTGAACATCGAACTTGTTTTGACCGCTCACCCAACTGAAATCACTCGTCGTACGATGATCAACAAGCTGGTTAAAACCAATGAGTGTTTATCAAAGCTTGAACTCACCGATCTCTCTTTTAAAGAGCGCCAAAAAACGGAACGCCGTTTAGAGCAACTAATTGCTCAAGGCTGGCACTCTGACGTTATCCGTAAGCAACGCCCAACGCCGCTTGATGAAGCAAAGTGGGGCTTTGCCGTTGTAGAAAACTCGCTATGGGAAGGTGTCCCTGACTTTTTACGTGAACTGGATGAACGCCTAACCAACTACCTAGGCGAAGGGCTGCCGATTGATGCTCGCCCTGTACATTTCTCGTCTTGGATGGGCGGTGACCGCGATGGTAACCCATTTGTCACGCACACCATTACTCGCGAAGTGATGCTGCTTTCTCGCTGGAAGGCCGCTGATCTTTACCTTGGTGACATTAACGAGCTCGTGAGCGAGCTATCAATGACCAAGTGTAATGATGCGATTCGCGAACTTGCAGGCGATGACCAACATGAACCCTACCGCGCGGTACTAAAAGGTCTTCGTTCTCTATTAACCGAAACGCTAGACATTCTCGATGCGAAAGTGAATGGTCAGAAGCTCGCGGTTAAAGCGCCTTTACAAAACATTGAGCAGCTGTGGGAACCACTTTACGCTTGTTATCAATCGCTACACGAATGTGGCATGGGCGTAATTGCCGATGGTTCATTGTTGGATACATTACGCCGTATTAAAGCTTTCGGTGTTCACCTGGTTCGCCTAGACATTCGTCAAGAGAGTACACGCCACTCGGATGTACTTTCGGAATTAACTCGCTACTTAGGCATTGGCGATTACGACCAATGGAGCGAGCAGGATAAAGTCGCGTTCTTGACCAATGAGCTCAGCTCTAAACGCCCTCTTCTTCCTCGTGATTGGGAGCCATCAGCGCCGGTTAAAGAAGTACTAGATACCTGTAAGATCGTTGCCTCGCAGCCTCGTGAAGCGTTTGGTGCGTATGTTATCTCGATGGCGCGTACTGCGTCGGATGTTCTTGCTGTTCACTTACTGCTGCAAGAGTCTGGCTGTCCATACCGCATGGATGTGTGTCCACTGTTCGAAACACTGGATGACTTGAACAACGCTGAGTCTGTCATCAAACAGCTTATGGACATCGACCTGTACCGCGGCTTTATCCAGAATCACCAAATGGTGATGATCGGGTATTCCGATTCCGCTAAAGATGCCGGCGTAATGGCAGCAGGTTGGGCGCAATACAGCGCAATGGACGCACTTGTCAAAGCGTGTGATGAAGAAGGCATTGAGCTGACTCTCTTCCACGGCCGTGGTGGTACGGTTGGACGTGGCGGTGCACCAGCACATGCCGCCCTACTATCTCAGCCACCAAAAAGCTTAAAAGGCGGACTGCGCGTAACAGAGCAAGGCGAGATGATTCGCTTTAAGCTCGGCTTGCCAGATGTTGCCGTCAACAGCTTCAACATGTACGCCAGTGCCATCCTAGAAGCAAACCTGCTTCCGCCTCCTGAGCCTAAACAAGAGTGGCGCGACCTGATGGATGTGCTTTCTGAGGTGTCTTGTGAGTCTTACCGTAATGTTGTGCAAGGCGAAGCGGATTTTGTTCCTTACTTCCGCCAGGCAACGCCTGAGCTAGAGCTAGGCAAGCTGCCTCTTGGTTCTCGCCCATCAAAGCGTAATCCAAATGGCGGCGTAGAGAGTTTACGTGCAATCCCATGGATCTTCTCATGGAGCCAAAACCGCCTTGTTCTACCAGCATGGCTTGGGGCAGGCGAGGCGATTCAATACTCTATCGATAAGGGCCACCAAGAGTTGTTAGAGACGATGTGTCGTGAGTGGCCATTCTTCTCAACTCGTCTTGGTATGCTTGAGATGGTTTACTCTAAGTGTGATATTGAAATTTCGCGCTACTATGACCAACGCCTTGCGGATCCTGCGCTATTGCCGCTGGGTGATCGTTTACGTGAGCAGCTTCAAAAAGACATTAAAGCCGTACTGAACGTAGAGAACAACGAGAACTTAATGCAGAGCGACCCTTGGGGCCTTGAATCAATCCGTTTACGTAGTATCTACGTTGAGCCATTGAATATGCTGCAAGCCGAGTTGCTACACCGTACGCGTCAAACCGAAACGCCACCAGTAGAGCTCGAAGAAGCGCTTATGGTGACGATTGCGGGTATCGCAGCGGGTATGCGAAACACTGGTTAATTCCGCTATTTAGGTGAGAACAGTCAAAGGCAGTGCATAATACGCACTGCCTTTTTTGTATTTATCCTCTACCAGCACTGATAAATCACCATACATTTATTAGAATTAGCATCAAAAAACACCAAATATCAGAATAAAACTCCAAACCATAAAGATTATTGAGTTATTTATCAGTTTTTGACTGGATTGCGCCCTTCTATTCCACTTTATGCTTATATTTAGATATACTACTGCACCACTGCGATAGCACACATATAATTAATTTATCGCAGACTCCAACAGCATCAGTCTGACTAGGTGATAAACGGCTTTTAAAAGGTGACATAACCAACACGATTAAGTTGGTGTGTTTAAACATATAAATAATAAGTGCCATGAAGCGCAACCAATGTTTAAGCATCGTTATTTTGTAGTTTATTGACCTATTTGGATTTAAGACATGTCATTACCACACGTAATCCTCACTGTACTTAGTACACGCAACGCAACTGGATACGATATCACTAAAGAGTTTTCCGCTAGCATTGGCTATTTTTGGAAGGCCAGCCACCAGCAAGTGTATCGTGAACTCAATAAAATGGCTCAAAACGAGCTTGTTACCTGTGTTCTAGAGCCTCAAGAGGGCAAACCTGACCGCAAAGTTTACTCCATTACCGATGCTGGCCGTGGCGCGCTTGGAGAGTGGTTCGATCAACCAACAGCGCACCCAACCGTCAGAGATGAGTTTTCTGCAAAATTAATGGCTTGTGCTGTTCAAGACTCAGGCCCATACCATACGCAGCTCAACGAACTTGTCGCGGAATCGCACAAGCTTGTAGCTCACTATCAAGAAATTGAAGCCGCTTACTACGCAACACCATCAACACTGGATAAGCAGCAAAGACTAGAGCGCTTAACACTGCGTCGTAACCTTCTGCTACGTCAAGCATGGTTAGCATGGGCAGAAGAAGTCCTTGTTGAGCTAGACGCTATCGCCTAACAGCCACCATAAAAAAGGACAATGTTCTTCGTAATGAAAAACATTGTCCTCTTGTTCATGTATTTCACAGCTAGGCTGAAGCGTAAACGAGCGCTTAAAGCGACATCAAAGTCTTACCTTTAAATCCCATCACCACCAATAAAGCTTTGTGATTTCCCATTAAACTGCTGATCCATATCCAGTGAAGGTTTGTCCGTTTTCGGTCGACCAACAATTTTAGCGGGAATACCCGCCACGGTTGTATGCGCAGGAACACCTTGCAATACCACCGAGCCAGAGCCAATTTTTGCGCCCTCACCCACTTCAATATTACCGAGTATTTTCGCTCCCGCACCAATCATCACGCCCTCACGAATCTTAGGGTGACGATCGCCGCACTCTTTACCCGTACCACCCAAGGTAACATCCTGCAGAATCGACACGTCATTCTCGACAATCGCCGTTTCACCGATCACGATGCCTGTGGCGTGATCAAGCATGATCCCACTGCCCACCTTTGCGGCTGGGTGAATATCGACTTGGCAAGCCACTGAGATTTGATTCTGAAGATAGGTCGCTAACGCTATACGGCCTTGCTTCCACAGCCAATTGGCCACGCGATAGCCCTGAAGTGCGTGATAGCCTTTAAGATACAACAATGGCAATGAGTACATCGCTACCGCCGGGTCACGCGTAACGGTGGCGCAGATGTCGCAAGCCGCCGCTCGACTGATTTCAGGATCGGCCTCAAAGGCTTGCTCTACCACTTCACGCACCGCCATTGCTGGCATTGAGGGTGTCTTTAATTTGTTAGCGAGAATGTAGCTCAACGCAGCGGCTAAGCTATCATGATTAATGATAGTGGCATGATAAAAACTGGCGAGCATCGGCTCTTGCTCTGATTGCTCACGAGCCTCTTTCTTGATTGCTTGCCAAACTTTCTGTTTTTCACAATGTTTCATTAATCTTTCCCTATTACGAAAGCGATCTTATCCAAGTGTCATTGCTTAGATGATGCCTATACCAAGATGGTTTTCATAGCTAGATGGCGTCTATGCAAAGAAGAATCGCTTTTACTTCCCTTCTGATTTCTTATCACGAGCAAGCAAATCTTGCGCTGCTAAGCGTGTATCTTTTCCTTGATACAATACTTGATAGATTTGGTCAACAATTGGCATTTCAACACCCATGCGTTGAGCAAGCATCCAGACCTCTTTGGTGTTGCGGTATCCTTCAACCACTTGGCCAATTTCTTCTTGTGCTTGATCCACACCTTTTCCACCACCGAGTGCCAACCCGAAGCGTCGATTGCGTGACTGATTGTCGGTACAGGTGAGCACTAGGTCACCCAGGCCTGCCATGCCCATAAAGGTTTCAGGCTGGGCACCCAATGCAGCGCCTAAGCGTGTCATCTCTGCCAAGCCGCGAGTAATTAACGCCGTTCGCGCATTCGCGCCAAAGCCAATTCCGTCGGACATACCCGCACCAATCGCGATAACATTTTTTACAGCCCCACCCAGCTGCATACCAATGAAATCACTGTTCGCGTAAACACGGAAGGTTTTACTACAATGGATTTTATCTTGCAGGTCAGACACAAATTCGGTATCTGGAGAAGCCACCGAAATCGCCGTTGGCATGCCCATCGCGAGTTCTTTAGCAAACGTTGGGCCTGACAATACCGCTAACGAATATCCTTCACCGATCACGTCATGAGCCACCTCTTTAAGCAGTCGACCCGTTTCTGGCTCTAACCCTTTGGTTGCCCAGCAGATGCGGGTATCCGCTCTTAAGTGAGGTTTAAGACTGCCAAGGACAATGCCAAACACATGACTTGGAACAACGACCAATAAATCACGACTGGCTTGAACGGCCTTTTCAAGATCAGACTCAACAATCAAGGTGTCTGGAAAATCGATACCCGGCAAAAACTCATGGTTAGCACGCTCGGCTTCCAATTTCGCCATATGCGCAGGTTCATGCCCCCAAATCACCACGTTCGCCCCATTTCGAGCCAATGAGATAGCGAGAGAGGTACCGTAGGAACCCGCGCCGATTACGGTCATTGATATCTCTTTTCCGTACGTGTTATTCATATTTGAGTCTGTCATTCGCTTGCCTGCTCACACTAGTTTTAAAGAGTAGTTAATTGCCATTCTAAACAAAAAATGCACATCGCATCATTTGTTTTAGATGCTTTGTGCATTTTTCTGGCTGTCATTAACAAAAGAGAATCGACTTCTACTTTTGCTAACTATCGCTGTTGGTCTTATTTAGCTTCTTCAGATGCTTCAGCTTGACCTGCTTGTTGCTGTAGGTAGTTCATGAACAATGCATCAAAGTTAACTGGTGCAAGGTTTAATTGAGGGAACGTACCTTTAACAACTAGGCTAGAGATTGTTTCACGAGCGTATGGGAACAAGATGTTCGGGCAGAAAGCACCTAGACAATGTGCAAGTTGGCCTGCTTCCATGTTCCCAGCAGTAAAGATACCACCTTGTTGGACTTCACATAGGAAAGCTGTTTCGTCTGCGTTCTTAACCGTTACGGTTAGACGTAGAACAACTTCGTAAGTCCCTTCACCAAGCTCACGGCTTTGCGTATCTAGGTCAAGTTTGACATCAGGCTGCCACTCTTTTTGGAACATAACTGGAGAGTTAGGCGCTTCAAAAGAGATATCTTTTAGGAAGATACGTTGGATAGAGAAATCTTGAGCTTGTTCTTGCGTTGCTGCTTCAGCCATGTTGAAAATCCTTAAATTCGGGTATTAAATTCTGTCATTGAGACTAACTGAGAGAGGTAACATTGCGTAATAAAATCCGCCGTTTCGTGGAAACTATCACATCTCTTTACAATAAGTGCTGCCAATTTAGGCAACACGTTATCTCGCTAGGCTTTATCTTAACTAAGATTGGGTGAATCCCTTAGCTGGTGTTACTTCTTGCCACGCACTAAAGGTAGGTTCGCTTCACTCCAACCTGATAAACCATTTTTCAGGAGGTTTACGTTTTCAAAGCCAGCTTTTGCAAGTAGATTAGCGCTCTCTGCTGCTGTTTGACCTGTCTTACATACCACAATGATTGGGTTTGATTTGTGCTTTTCAAGGCTGCTCAAGTTACCCTCTTTAATATCTGAAGGCAAAATGTGAACTGCGTCTGTAATGTGGCCCTTTTTGAACTCGTCTTTAGAGCGAATATCAACAACGACGCCTTCTTCACGATTCATTAGCAGTGTGACTTCATTTGCTGAGATCTCTTTATATGCCGCTCGTGCCGCTTTCACAAAACTCATAATCAAAGCGATGAAAAGACCAACCCATACTAAAGATAGGATCATATTTTGTTGGAAAAAATCGGTATATTCTTGCATATCCTGCGCTCTTACTGTTTTGGGCTTAAAATTCAGTCAGGAGTATAGCGAGGAAGCGACAAAGAGGCTAGTGAGGATGGTCTTCAATTGCAACTAGACGTGAAGTCGACCAGCTCTGCTCGGCCATTTAATAACCAGCCATGATAACGTGCCTCTATTATTTGGTAATCCAAGCCTGGCGAATAATAGTAGGTCACCTTCTCTGCCCCACTTTGCGTGACGGGAATGGTTTTCAACCTCCCCCACCGCTCATACGACTTAGCTTGAGCCTCCAAGACCTCATATTGATAAAGTTCAACACCATCGGAGGCTTGACGCGCCAATGAGAATGTATTTTTTCCATCAAGTAGGTTTTGTCGGATTTGCATAGCCATAGTATCGATATCGCGCAGCGGCTCTGCCTCACTTTCATATCGATACTCTTTGCCATTTAATGCTACCGATGATGCATTTTCAGACTCAGGGAAAAAGACCTGCATGTCACGCTTACGAAAGCCAGTCACGGTTTGATGGAAGGATTGAGTCAGCCACTGACCATTCTCAAAATACATTTCTGAGCTTTGAGTATACGATGATCCAATACCTAAAATACTTGCACGACCTTTGTTTTTTGACAGAACTTGATTGTCATTCCATTGCTGAGTTTGACTGATAAAACCGGTGTGAATACCTGATAGGTGTAGTGAGTAATTGAGGTGTTTCGTGCAAGCAGGTAAATTTTCGGCAATAACAGTTAGAGAGAAGCTTGTAGAAAAGAGAGCCAATATCCTTCCCAAGATACAACGCGCTCTAGAGACGCTTTTAAACATCAGGCTTTAGAATAAGATAAAGACAGCCCCATCGCTCTCCCTAGCCATAGGTTGGCTATTATATAGCCAACGAACAGCCCAACAAAAGCTAAAAACATAACACGCTCACCAACAGCCAGAACATCTGCAGCTATTCCTATAGAGGAACACAACAGAGACATAAAACTGATCACCAACAGCGTTTTTCGAGCTGAAAATCCATAGGAGAGCAACAAATGATGTAAATGAGTACGGTCCGCTTTAAGTGGCGATTGCTTTTTCATTACTCGTTTCATCATTACACACACCATATCCATCAACGGAATCGCAATGATCCACAATGCCGTCACTGGCGCTATAGATTTGTCAGCAATATTCGGCGTGACGCTTGGTTGTGTCGCAATGATAAGCATCCATACCACGGTTAGCCCAACTAAGAAGCTACCACTGTCTCCCATAAACACCTTTCGATGACTGCTGATTTTATAAGATAGATTTAACACTATATACGGAACCAATGCGGCGACAAATGCTAAGCTAAATACCGCTTCACCAACGTGCCCAGAAAGGTAGAGCAATACGCTCAGGCTAATAAATATGATTGCGGAAACACAGACTAATAGACCATCAATACCATCAATACCATCAATACCATCAATCATATTAAAGCAGGTAACGCAGCCAACAATAGCCAAGACGGAGAATACAATCGAGCCATACTGCCCTAACAAAATATCCCCTAACTCCGATAATACAATCCCCTTGTGACTCGTTAGCCATAATGCGACGGCACTCAACAGGGTTAACCGACTTATCGCGCTAAGATTGTATTTATCATCAATAAATCCTATCGAAACAACAGCTCCTGCAATCAAGAAGTAAGTGTTTTGAAAGTTCATCAGTTGAGATTCAAGTGCATAGATAGTGAGTAAAGCAACAAAAATGCTAACCCCGCCAATTAAAGGGACTTGCCCAGAGTAATTCTTTCTAGCGCAAGGAGTATCGACCCAGCCTAAAGATATAGCCCAACGTTTAAACCCAGTAAGGGAAGACAACGAAACAGCCATTACGATTAGAAGCAAAAATACCAAGTACATATTTGTCTCAATAAAAAAGCGCTCTAATGAATCTAGGGCGCTATTAGTGTTTAAATTGAGTATGCCAGAATTGAACAATTCAACTCATCTGCATCTCAGTTTAATTGGGAGTCGATAGGCCTTCGATATGTTAAAGGTCTTTATAAGCCTTCAAGCCAACATCTAAGTCAGGATAAAAGGTTAGCTTTCCTTTATGTAAAACAATGACACAATCACAAAACTCTTGTATTTCTTTCATGTCATGGCTCACCATAATGACACTTGCAGACTGGCTTTTTTCCAGCAGGGCTGTTTTGGCTTTTTTCCGAAACTTTTGATCACCCACTGACGTTGCTTCATCTATAAGATACACATCAAAGTCTATTGAAATACAACAACCAAATGCTAATCTCGCTCGCATACCACTCGAGTAACTGCGTACAGGTAAATCATATTTAATGTCTAATTCAGCAAACGCTTGTACTTTTTCCTCAAACTCATCAAGATCAGCGACCCCATTCACCCGCCCTATAAAGCGTGTATTTTCACGTCCTGTCATATGAGGGTGTATTCCTGTAGCCAATGCTACAGGCCAAGAGATCGCTTGATCAGTAATCACTCTTCCAGAATTAGGGTACTCACTGCCTGCTATAATTCGGAATAGCGTTGATTTACCAGCGCCATTCGAACCAAGCAACGCGACACTTCTTCCTTTAGGAAAAGTGAAGTTCACTTCATTAAAGATATACTGATTACCTAAATTTGAAGGGTAATACTTAGTTAGGTTTTGTAACTCAATCATATGTAGGTAGGTACACTAGTTGTTTAAGGTTATTAGCCCGCGGATAAAGCCAGTTCTTTTTTTGTTGTACCCTTTTTCAAATCAACATTAGAATCTTTAAGGTATATATTCTTATAACAGTAGTTTGTTGCTTTAATATATCCCTCTACAGAACCACAATCGAACCTTTCTCCTTTAAATTTATACGCAATAACGCAACCACTTTTTGCTTGCTTTAAAAGAGCATCAGTAATTTGGATTTCACCACCTTTACCGGGCTCCGTTTGTTCGATAAGGTCGAAGATATCTGGTGTTAGAATATAGCGGCCGATAATTGCAAGGTTACTCGGTTCCGTCCCTGGTTCTGGTTTTTCTACCATATCAGTCACACGAAATAGATCATCTCGAATTACATCTCCAGCAATCACCCCATACTTATGAGTATCTTCCTCAGGAACTTCCTGAACGGCAACAATTGAGCAACGAAACTGCTTATAGAGACAGACCATCTGCGCCAGTACATTATCCCCTTCAGGGTTTACACAAAGATCATCAGCTAGCACAACGGCAAATGGTTCATCACCAACTAACTCTTTCCCTGTAAGGATCGCATGACCTAGCCCTTTCATTTCTCGCTGACGAATATAGGTGAAATATGCAGAGTCAATTAGGGAACGAATATCATCTAGAAGAACTTCTTTATTTGTTCCTTCAATTTGATGCTCTAGCTCATAATTTTTATCAAAGTGATCCATTAACGTATGCTTGCCACGTCCAGTAACAACACACATCCCTTCCATACCGGCTTGAATAGCTTCTTCAACACCATATTCAATCAGAGGCTTGTTAACCACTGGCATCATCTCTTTTGGCATAGATTTAGTTGCAGGAAGGAAGCGTGTTCCATAGCCAGCTGCAGGAAATAAACATTTTTTTATCATAATACTTTACTTAACGTTGATGGAAGTATGCTACTTGCTCTTTTGCATATTTATTAATGTAGATGTACGAATATTTTTTAGATGCTGACTGGTCGGATTTAAATCTAAGGCTTTATCAATAAAGGAAAGTGCTTCATCATACTTTTCCTCTTTAGTTAATTCTACCGCAATATCTTTTTGGATATTAGCTTGCCTAGTCTTAGGCAACGCATTCTTCGATAAGACTTTATTAAGCAAAGATGCATCTAACGCATCAGGCGAACTTATTTTTTTATCGATCTGTCCATAATGAAAATGAGAGCGCTCTAATTTACCTAGCTTGTACCAAATCTTAGCTTTTAAAAACCTTACAAATAATTCAAATGAGAAAAGGTTGCGACATACTTCTTCGGCCTTTCCTGACAATATCTTTTTTTCTAGATTATTTTTAATACTAATAATCTCTTCTAATGTAATCGCATCAAATACTTTATAGAAGGTAAAGACATCATCGCCCTTAGCCTTTGAAGCCAAACTAAGAACGTGCTTATATCTTTCACTCACAAACCTCTGAGCACGTTCCAGTTGATGTTCAAGGTCGTATTTCTGAACAAACTCTTGATAAAGAGATTGATATTGCTGCAAAAAAAATGGATCTATTGATAGTTCTGATTTCTGTCCAAACTTATGATAATAACCTGGTCGGTTATTTTTAATCTTTAATGAGCTAGGACGTCCTCTACCTAGTAGAGATATATATTCAAGTTCACTACGAAACATTCGGTGAATAACAAAATAAGGTGGGAGGCTATCTTCACTTGGTTTGATGATTGCTCTATGCGGATCATCTTCTTCAAACTCAATCACTCGCCCATCAGCTGATTTATACTCGACTTCAGAGCTGATAATATTATGCGCACCAATCGACTGCCATTTCACATCCAGTTTAAAGATCGTCTTAATATGGTCACTTCGTTTCACTTGAAACTTTTCATCGTAACAAGCAGAAAACTCAGATTCATCACAATGTAATAACCAATTGAACGACAAAACAGAGGGAGAGCCTAACTGATCTAACGCTCGCTTAATACTGGAACTGAAGTCACTCGGCGTCCAAAATTCATCTATGTCAAGAAACATGACATGGGAGAAACCTTCACCAACGGCCTTCTTCGCAATCTCACGGTAAGCTCGAAACTGGAAATCCCCTTTTGAAGATTTAAATAGCTCATCTGCCATAGTTACTGTAACTGGTAAGTCAGATAATGAACTCAATAACGCTAATGAGTTATCTTCGGTATTATTAATGTATAACTCTATCTCATCAAAGCCAAAATGAAGGTGGTGAAAAATCCATTCCGGCAAATATGCGGCTTCATCGCGAGCTATAGCAGCCAATTTTATCTTATAGTTTTGCATTTACATCTCATTATAGACTAGAGGCTTACTCAAAAGTAAAATCCTCTTTTGCAATGGTCAACCATTGGCTATAGGCAGGGTCAATAATCGTATCTAACTGCCAAGTTTCTTGCATGTAAGCTATTTCTGCTTTTGCTCGCTTTTTCTTTTCTGGTGTATCTTCTGCGCCTCGACTAATCGATTCATGGTGAAACATCTCAATATATGGGCTCCACAAATTGCGATAGCCTGCGTTACGAACCTTGATACAAAAATCCACGTCATTAAACGCGACGGTAAGATCCTGTTCATTCAAACCTCTTACTTGCTGATAAACGGACTTACGTACACCAAGGCAAGCAGCTGTAACGGCGCTATAATTCTGGACAACCTTTAAACGGTTCATATAACCACAATCACCACGTTGATAGTGTTTATGGCTGTGGCCTGCACAACGCCCTAAACCAAGAACAACTCCTGCGTGCTGAATCGTATTGTCAGGGTAATAGAGCATGGCACCAACACAACCAATTTCTTTCCTAGAGACTTGTCGAACCATTTCGTCCAACCAATTCGCAGAGATCACCTCAATATCATTATTGAGCAACACAATAATCTCACCTTTGGCTTCACGGACAGCAAAGTTATTAATCGCAGAGTAATTAAATGGCCTATCGTAGTTTAACAGTCGAACCTTTTCTTGCTCAGCCAGTTGTTGAAAATACTCAATGGCATTGCAATCATCAGATTGGTTATCTACAAGAATAATCTCAAAATTTGTGTAGCTCGTTTTCTTATAGATTGACTCAATACACTGCTTAACCAACTCTTTTCCATTTCTAGTCGGGATGATAATAGAGGCGAAAGGAATGTCTTTAGGTAAAGGCCAATTAACATGAAAAGTGCCATTTAGTTTACCATCTAACACGTCTATCCCATATGGTAACAGATGAGTAGCTAGTGCCCTTTTTGCAAATCCATTGCAATTATTAAACAGGGTATTTAGGGACTGTTGATGAAACAAAACGTACGGAAGATGTTCTATATATTCAGTATGAAAAGTGCATCGAATAAGCAGTTCATAACGCAGAGCTTTGCCATAGTTAGAAGATAGGCCTCCTATCTGGTTGATTAGCGTTGCCTTAATCGCTACCGCATTAGAGATATAATCACTCGAGTAGAATAAGTCAGGATTCCACCTTGGTTTAAAAGATGGGCTGACACGAAGGTTTTGTTCACCTATCTCATCGTGATCGAGATAGATTACCTCACTAACAGAGTGACTAGCCAACCGATAAGATATCGCTCTAAGCGCATGCCGATGAAGACGACCTGTTCCTGTAAGACTAATATAAAAAGATTCTTTCTTATCTAGAAGCGCAGTGTTGATGATATCAACTTCATCATCGAGACAAGTCACCTTATTAAGCTGAATATTTGGTTTACCCTGCTGGCTTAACAATTCAGAGCAGTAAGTACTCAACTCATCATCAAGATCTGTGGGTGAGAATAGATACAGTGTCCAATGCGGGTAGGATTGAAGTATTAATGACTCTAGCAATCCTTTTAAAGACACTGCATCATAACCTTCAACGTTAAGCGAAATTATGTACTCAACATTTGTATGATGGGTTAGCTGTTGCAATTGTTCATTCTGCAACCGCATTATATCAGCATAAGTTCGAAACTCTGGCATGCGTAAAACATGCTTTCGGTACAGGCTCGCTAACCAATGGATCTCTCGTAACCAACCTCGAACACTATCAGGAAGGTATTTAATCATTTTTGAGCACCATTATATAAGATCACGAATAAGCGAGATGATAAATAGCAAAGAGAGGCACCGTAATGCCCCTCTATAGCTTACTTCTAGTCGTTACCAAATAGGTCTCGTGTATAGACTTTATCTTGCACATCAAGCAACTCTTCGACCATTCGATTAGTCACAATTACATCAGCCATAGATTTGAACTTATCGATATCAGTCATCACAGCTGAATGAAAGAACTCTTTCTCTTTTAGCTCTGGTTCAAATACAACGACCTCAATCCCTCTTGCCTTAATTCGCTTCATGATTCCTTGAATACTTGAAGCACGGAAATTATCAGAGCCAGATTTCATGATTAGACGATAAATACCAACGACTTTAGGCTGCTTGTTGATAATTGAAAATGCTATGTGATCTTTACGAACTGAATTCGATTCAACAATTGAATTGATCAACGTATTGGGTACATCTTCAAAATTAGCACGCAATTGCTTGGTATCCTTCGGCAAGCAATAGCCACCATAACCGAAAGACGGGTTGTTATAGTGAGTGCCAATACGCGGATCGAGCCCGACACCTTCAATAATTTGGCGAGAATTTAAACCATGAGTTTCAGCGTAAGTATCTAACTCGTTAAAGTAAGAAACACGCATCGCCAAGTAGGTATTTGAAAATAGCTTGATAGCCTCTGCTTCCGTTGAATCGGTAAACAGAATATCAATGTCTTTCTTTTGTGCGCCTTGTGCTAGAAGAGCAGCAAACCGTTCTGCTCTTTCACTGCGCTCACCGACAATAATTCGTGATGGGTGTAGGTTATCGTATAACGCTTTACCTTCACGCAGAAATTCTGGTGAAAAAATAATGTTGCTGCAACACAGTTTTTGTTTAATACGTTTTGTATAACCTACTGGCACAGTGGATTTAATGATCATCACCGCCTTTGGGTTAATTTGAGTCACGTCTTTAATGACCGCTTCCACCGAAGTGGTATTAAACACGTTAGTTACCGCATCATAATCCGTAGGCGTCGCGATAACGACAAAATCTGCATTTTTATAGGCGAGTTCTTTGTCTAACGTTGCTGTTAGATTAAGATCTCTATTGGCTAAAAACTCTTCAATTTCTTTATCTGCGATCGGAGATATACGATCATTAATTTTATTTACTTTGTCTGCCATGATATCGACAGCAAAGACTTCATTGTGTTGCGCTAATAGCACAGCATTAGAAAGGCCAACATAGCCTGTTCCTGCAATTGCAATTTTCATATTATTCCTAGTATCAAAAACCAAAGGGTTAACAATCAAATCCATCTTATATAACCACAAATACACGCATTTAATTCAAGAACCCAAACAAATGAGTAACATATCTTTAGGATATCAACAGTTCTTTTTGGGCTACCTCAATATATGGCTTAATAAATTTAAGCACAGCAGGGTTATGACCAGCCACTTCATCTTTATATAATCTAACTGTTAAATTAGATAGCTCCAGAGAATCATTACCACTTGACATCTCACCAATCTTACCTATAAAAGGAAGAAAATGTTTTTCATAGTGTTCTTTATCGCTTACATTCTGTAAATATATACACTTAGGTATATTTCTGTTAACTAACATAAACTCTGAAACAGAAAATCTAGGTAGGTAACTATTACTTATATCTAAATAATCCAACCCACTATAACACCTATTTAACATGTCACTCAAAAAAGGCTCTCTAAATTCAAAAATATCTGTTTGCGGATTATTAACAACACAGCAGGAACCTTTCATTAAAGCTGCCAACATCATAGAAGCAAAACCACCTGCAGAGGACCCAAAAAATAAAACATTTTCATTTTTAAGAGTTAAATAATTACGAAACCTCTCTACGATCTTTGCAATATCAAATATGGCAAACCTTTTTTTACTACCTTGAAACCAGGCAATACCTATATCTCTATGCAAGCTCAATGTGGGATCTGTAATAATCAAACCAGAACCCTCTAACTCATCTAGCCATTTCATTCTTTGAAAGTATGGATGCTCATAGCTATTCCTATCTAAATAACCTGGTGAAAAGACATTCATACATTTTGAGTTTTTAACAGGGTCAAAGTACACGCTAAATACAAGACCTTTAATCTCTATGTGATATATTGCTGGCCAAGGATTTATTTCTAGCTCTTCAATGCTAGAGAATTGCAGTTCTATCATATTAACCTCTAGAATTAAAAATCCCAAGCCTGATTTAAATTACTGTCTTCCCATTTGTTTTTTACAAACATAGTATCAAATTCTTTGTCATCCTTTTTCTTTAAATGAGACGTAGACTGTTGATGTAAATGGTATAACTTTGATTTTGGAGTAAATGTTATTTTCTTGTTTGCTTGATAACGAACAGCATAGCAATACAACCTGTCTGAACGATAATGCCTACCTAACTTAGCATCTAATAGACCAACTTCATTTATTATACTTCTTGGAATGTAAACGCAAAAGAATGGAATAAAATCAACTTCAAACTCTACTCTTGAAGAATTGAGTTCATCGATAACCAAGTTATCATGATGAATCGACACCGTTACATCCGTTTCATTATACTTATTAGCATACGGTGCATGGGTATTTAACGTCTTAGTTTCAGGCAACAAGACTTGTTGAGGCGCAACAATTCCAACCTCTTTATCATTAATTACGACATTTTCTAGTGCTGTCAACCAACCAGATGTTGTAATAGCATCATTGTTTAGGAGTACGATATTGTTATCAGGTTTAGAAAGCTCTATACCTTGATTGACGGCAGCGGTAAAACCTAGATTTTCATTGTTAAATTCTACTTTTACATTGCTTAATCCAGCATAGGATTCAACAACCTTTACTGTTTCATCATCAGAACAATTATCAATTAATATGATCTCAGTTTTGCTTGAATCTGTTGTTCTCAGAATACTATCTACACAAGCCTTTAAAATCATAGGGATATTATAGCTAACAATAATGATACTGGCGTTTAGCTTTTGACTTTCTATATCTCTTATTCGGTCAGCAGAAGATATCGGAGAGGATGTAAGACTTCCATCTGAAAGATAAGAGATACTATCGTAAGATAAATCAAACTCTTTCCTTTCTTTCAAACGATTTTCATTCAAGCTATCAATAGCTGCATGTAAATCTTCTGAAATAGTGATCGTGCCTTGCTCTTGATTGAAGTAGTAATTTGATAAAATATTCTCCACCACTAGTGGTTTCTTATCTTCGGTATAACGAAGTATAAGATCCCAATCAACTAATCGACGAAGATTAGTATCAAAACCGCCTTTACTTTCAACTAATGAGCACCTATGACAAAAAGCATTCATATCAATATAGTTACGATTTTCTAATAATGTACGGTTAAATAATCCAATTCTAATCGCACAAGGCGTTTCATCATCAGACTTGAATAGGTATTGTCCTGTATATGCGCAATCAAACTCAGGATTGTTTTCCATCCCACCAATCATCATTAGTAGGTAATTTTCTCGCCAATCATTATCGCTGTCTAAGTAGGTAATATATTGACCATTAGATAACTCTAAGCCTGTATTTCTTGCAACCGAAACACCTTGATTTCCTTCTGACTCAACATATCTAATCTGGTTGTTGTCCAATGACTCTATTAGTTCTTTTGTTCCATCATTACTACCATCATCAACAATAATTAGTTCCCAATGAGAGTAGCTTTGTGCAATAACGGAATTTATGGCACGCTCAATAATATGAACTCGATTATATGTCGGCATCACGATTGAAACTAACGGATGATCTGAGCGCTGTTCAAACTGCTGTTCATACTTCTCTTTGTTAAACTTCTCTAGCCAATCCATATAAGCAAAGCAGCGCTTATCTTCCTCTCGAAATGGTGCCTTTACTTCTCTATGGAAAAATGACCACTTTAGAAAGCCATCGTAATCTGTGTAATCCCTAGAAATAATAAATTTCTGTTTTTTGGATGCGATCAGGAATTGACCTGTAACATCTCTTAGCTCCAATAGGTACTCCCGCCCATTAACATAATTCATCGGCATAGAGTATTCGAATCCTGCATATCCTTTATTAACATTCGCTTTTTCAAGATCTTTTCTATAGATCTTTGCCGTGATATCGGATACTTTTTTTCCATTGGCAAAAAGGGACACTACAGAACCATCTTCCCCGCTATTCTCTCCTGATGATGCCCATCCCTTTATGGTTGTACCAAAGTTACTTGAGTCAAAGTGGCCTCTAAACTTTTCTGAACGCTTTAAGCTTGATGTACCTTTGTTTTGTTTTGTTACGGTTGAACTTAGTTTTTTAGGTGCTTTAAATTTAACTTTATTGAATGTGAATTTATTTTTACCCAAACAACGAACAGTAGCTGTATATTCACGATCTGGAACCAATGCAGATGGGAAATCAAATGCAAAGCCACACTCACCGGTGCCGCCGCGTTTTTGTTTAACATCATCACGCATTACGTTAGCAACACAACTTCCTATAGCCTGTCCATCAATTAACAATTCAACAGTCGGATGACTCGCCGTATCATTTACAATTTCAACCCAGCCTCTAATTGTATTCTTTTCTGGTTTCCCTAAGTGTCCCACAATAGAGTCTTCTTCCGAGACGAGATAAACAATCGGTTCTAACTTTGGTTCTAGTTCAACGTCTGACTGAGTAAGGTCAATAGTAACCGCTTGACCTAGCTGAACATTAGAACCTTTACTATATATGGTGATTTCATATGACGAATTTGCTTCTAAAAGCTCACCCATGTTCAAACTAAATGAATGGCATCCGTCATTAAAACCAGCTTGCTTCAAGTCTTCTCGAAACCCATCCGCCACACAAGTTGCTAGTAACTTATCATTAGCAAAAATTTCTAAGCTGACTTTTTCATTAGAATTTTGATGATTAAAAGCCCATCCGCTAATGATTTTTTTGTCACAGCGATCAACATGGCCCGAAATCTTCTTTTTACCTATTATTGCATGACGTAATTTATTAATACTTTTAAACACAATACAGCCTCACCAACTAATCTTTATTCATTACTTACTTAACGCAAGCCACCAATCTTCATTACCCAAATACCATTCAACGGTCTTTTTGATACCTGTTTCAAAAGACTCTACTGGCTTATAGCCCAGTTCATTGTTGGTTTTGGTTGCATCAATGGCGTAACGGCGATCGTGGCCTGCGCGGTCTGTTACATAAGTAATCAACGCTTCCGCTTTACCTTGTTTGGCAAAAGTCGCTTGTGGGAATCGCTTAATCAAATCAGCGTTTTCAGCAAAGGCTTCATTCATGAGTTTACAAACAACATTAACAATGTCGATGTTAGCCCATTCGTTGTGGCCTCCAATGTTGTAGTTTTCACCCAGTCGTCCTTGGTTTAGAACTAATTCAATTCCGCGAGCGTGATCGGTTACGTATAACCAATCACGAACTTGCTGGCCGTCACCATAAATTGGCAGTGATTTATCAAACAAAATATTGGTGATGATCAATGGGATCAGCTTTTCCGGGAAGTGGAAAGGCCCGTAGTTGTTTGAGCAGTTAGAAGTGGTCACTTCTAAGCCGTAAGTGTGGTGATAAGCACGTACTAGATGATCTGATGCCGCTTTAGAAGCAGAGTAAGGCGAGTTAGGCGCGTACGGTGTTTCTTCTGTAAAGGCAGGATCTGTTGGAGAGAGCGTTCCGTAAACTTCATCAGTCGATACATGGTGGAAACGATGCGATAAAGGTGACTTCCCTTCAGATTGTGGTTCATCGATCCACACCTGTTTCGCTGCTTTTAGTAAACTGTAGGTGCCTAATATGTTGGTTTCGATAAAGGCATCAGGACCAGTAATAGAACGGTCTACATGTGACTCTGCTGCAAAGTGTACAATAGTGTCCAGCTTATGCTCTTTCAGCAGTGTCTCTACCAATCCTGTATCGCAAATATCACCATGTACAAAGGCGCAATTCGCATTGCCTTCTACTGACGTTAAGTTCGCTTCGTTACCTGCATAAGTGAGTGCATCAAGCACCACTACATGATCATGTGTGTTGTTCTCTAGCCAATAGTGAACAAAATTAGCGCCAATAAAGCCTGCGCCGCCTGTAACTAATAATCTACGTTGGTTCATAGTTAACTCTTATTCAAAATTAAAATTATTTTTATTATATTTTTTAGTGATGATTTAACTCATCGAGCATTGCGGAAAGTTGTTTGCGCCAATGTTGTGTTAAAACGCCACTGGCTAATTCAGCGTCACTTTTATCGATGACACTAAAGCTGGGTCTTTTTGCTGGTGTTGGGTAGTTGCTAGCAGGAATAGGGCGAACGGGAATGGCTTTTTCTAGCATGCCTTTTTCAATTGCTAACTCTTGAATCGCGACAGCAAAGTCATACCAAGACGCCACGCCAGCGTCAGTCCAGTGATAAATTGAAGCTGAATTTTCATCTTCGCTTTGTTTTTCGCCAACACTTTGCTTTTCAACTAATGACCAAATCATTAATGCGAGCCCTTTTGCCCACGTTGGTGTGCCTACTTGGTCATACACCACGCCCAATTGCTCTTTTTCAGCCATTAAACGCAGCATAGTTTTCACGAAGTTATTGCCATTCGCCGAGTAAACCCAAGCTGTGCGAATGATCGTTGCTTGCGATCCTAGAATGTGATCGATCTTGATGTCACCTTGCAGCTTTGAGTCACCATAAACATTAATCGGGTTAGGTGTATCCGCAACTTTATAAGGTGTTGTTTTCGTACCATCGAAAACAAAGTCAGTCGATACATGAATCAGCTTCGCGCCAAACTCCTTACACATAACCGCTAAATTTTCGCTTCCAGTTTCATTCACGGCATAAGCGGTTTGCTTGTCGGTTTCTGCTTTGTCTACGGCAGTATATGCTGCAGCATTAATCACCACATCAGGCTTTACTCGCTGAAATACCTTAGAAACGAGTGCTTTGTTTGTAATATCCAACGCGTGTGCATCAAAGTAATGACCTTGATGAATACTAGGATTCGTTTGTTCTAGCTCCAAGGCAAGCTGGCCGCCTTTACCGGTAATCAAAATGTTCATTTGAGGGAATTCCTAAAGGAGAGGATTCAAAATTTCATCACTTGATGGGCAAGTGAATTTAATCAGCTTTGTGCTCAACGGGTGTCATTAAAGCTAAGACGAATAGAGCACAACGGCCGATAAAGTTACTTCGAGTTAGTATCTTGTTGTTGATTGCACCTAATCGCTGCCTACGGCTTAAGTGGTAAAACTCAACCAATGCCTTGAGTGTCAGGTTGTCAGACTCAATTCCATCTTTATACAGTGATAAAGCACTCGCTTGATCTTGGATTTTCTGGAAGCTCTTTTTAAACCCAGTCCAACCTGCCCTTGCTCTAAATACTCGACTAAATATGGAATTCGCTTTAGCACCAACAACATTTTTATCGTGTTGGCGGTAAAGAATGAGCGGTTCAGGAATTAGCTCAATTTTTCCATACTGGCTTGCCATCAATACTAGCCACCAATCGTGCATATAGGCCTTTTTAGGCATTGGTATCGATTGGCTTAGTAAAGCTTGATTAAAGTGCATAGTACAACCAGAAGCCACATTTTGCTGAAGTAGCTGCGAGAACGTTTTATGCCAAGAGTAATCAATACGTTTTAGTTTGAAATAACTACTACACAGTAGCTTAAGTGAATCATCAACGATATTTTTGTCGCTAAAGACTAATGCTGGTTCGTTTTGGTCATTGTTCTCTAGCGCAAGCAGCGCGCTATGGCTTGTCGTTATTTTGTGTTGCAACCAAACATCATCTTGATCGCATAGAAACAGATAGGGAGCAGTCGACAGGGTTAAACCAAATGAAAAATTTGCCGCCGTGCCACGTGTTCCACTTTGATTAAGGTGCCATTCAATTCTGTCGTCAACTTGAGCCATAGCAGACACAATCTGCTTAGTTCCGTCTGTTGAGCCGTCATCAACGACTATCAATCGGTCAACCAACATATCGTATTGCTGATTACTCTGTATCGACTCTATCTGCTCTTTTAGATAACGCTCACCGTTGTAAGTTGCCAAAACGATATCAATGGATTTTTGCACGCTCTAGAATCCTCGATTTTCGCGCTAAAATCTCTTTACGACTAAAGCTATACTTAAATACGCTCGCCACATGCCACCAAAAGTATTTAGTCAAAAACCGCTTACTATCGCGACGACGTAGATGAATAGCCTTCATATTGCCTAGATAAGTAAAGCGAACTCCAGCCAAACGCAGGCGATAGCTCAAGTCAATGTCCTCACAGTACATATAGTAGCGTTCATCTAACCCACCTACTTTCTGAAACAGACCAGCTCTTACTGCCAGCAAGGCACAACTTGCCCAATAGTCCTTGTCTACTGGTAGTCCATTTTGTCGGCACACCATTGTAGGCCGTTGGTTAAAGCAATAGGTTCTAACAAAATCCGGTAGTCTAGGGTATGTTCGAATATTGTCATCTTGCATTAGCTCTTCTTTATCAAGAAGCAAATTAGGTACGTAAAAATCGTCCTTGCCTTTTAACAAACAGTCAATTGCGTAAGAAATACTCTTTTCAACTATGTAGAGATCTGGATTAAATAAAACAAAGAAGTCGCCATCACTCATGCCTAGTTTCTCTCTACAGTAGAGAAAGTTAGCGTTGTTATTAGCGGCGAAGCCTTGAGTTTTTTCATTCGCTACGTAATGCACGCCGTATTTAGCGCAAGATAATCTAAGTGGTTCAACAGGAAGATTATCTCGGCACACCACTTCTATGTCAGAGTGCTTAGCCAGAGCCCTCATTGATCCAAGGTTTATTAAGATACTATGGTGTAAATGAGAAACAATAGAGACAAAAATTCGGGCAGACATTAAAATTTCGGCGCGTTTCTAAAGCTCATACCATCAGCATCTTTGCTTGATAATATAGGCTCCTCTTGGCAGCCTAGAGGCCACTCGATTCGAAGCTCAGAGTCATTCCACTTGACTGAAACTTCTGCGCTAGGGTTATAGTAATCCGTGCACTTATAGACAAATTCAGCTTCATCAGAGGTTACATAAAAGCCATGAGCAAAACCTTCTGGTACCCAGAGTTGGCGCTTGTTTTCTGCAGAAAGTGTTACACCAACCCATTGCCCAAAAGTTGAAGAGCCCTCACGCATATCCACGGCAACATCAAAGACTTCACCTTGGGTTACTCGAACAAGCTTTCCCTGAGCGTTCTCAGTTTGAAAGTGGAGACCACGTAAAATACCTTTGGTCGACTTACTATGGTTTTCTTGTACGAACGTGTGTTCACCACAATGTTCAGTAAACAGTGACGTCCTAAATGTCTCCATAAAGAATCCTCGTTCATCACCAAATACCTGAGGCTCAATAATTTTCACATCTGCAATTTCTGTATCTATGAATTTCATGATTTTATTACCGTTCTCTAAAGCTTAGATTGTCGAAGCATATACGTTATGATCCAGAATATTATGCAGGTACTTTCCGTAGCCTGATTTCTCTTTCGACTTTGCTATCTTTCTTAAATGTTCTTGTCCTATGTACCCCATGCGATAGGCTACTTCAGCAGGACAATTTACCTTAAGGCCTTGGCGTTTTTCTACAGCACGAATGTAAAGGGCTGCATCAAGTAAATCATCTAATGTTCCAGTGTCTAACCAAGCAGTGCCCCGTCCCATTAGCTCTACATTCAAGGTGCCTTGTTCTAGATATTGATTAATCACATCAGTAATCTCTAATTCACCACGCTCTGATGGCTTAACTTTTTTAGCAAACTCTACAACATTTGAATCAAAGAAATACAAACCAGGAACAGCGTAGTTGGATTTAGGATCTTTTGGCTTCTCTTCAATCGACAAAACCCTACCTAATTCATTGAATTCAACCACACCATAAGACTCTGGATTACCAACATGATAACCAAATACGGTCGCACCTTCTGTTCGCTCACTTGCTGCACGTAAAGAAGTATTTAGATCATGGCCATAAAAAAGGTTATCACCTAAAATTAAAGCAGCAGGTGCGCCATTCAAAAACTCTTCGGCAAGAACGAAGGCTTGGGCTAGGCCATCAGGGCTTGGCTGTTCAATGTATTCAAATTTTACTCCCCAACGAGAACCATCACCTAGTAAAGACTCAAAACGTGGTAGTTCATCTGGCGTTGAAATAACCAGAATTTCCGTGATACCTGCCATCATCAGATTCGAGATCGGGTAATAGATCATCGGCTTATCGTACACTGGCATTAGTTGCTTGCTAACAACTTTGGTTAATGGGTATAGACGAGTGCCTGAGCCACCCGCTAGGATAATGCCTTTTCTATTTTGGGGAGTAATCATTTTCATTAAGCCTTATACGTTGCTATATACGCAAAAATGCGTTGTTCAACTTGTTGGAGGGGTATTTCTTGGTGTTATTTGAGTTCTCGAACAGTTGAGTAAACGATTCGGCCGACGGCAAATAACATTATGGAAATCAGTACAAAAAGGCTTACGTTATAGAAAACATAGGGGTATTTGTTTTCTTCTGGTTGTGTGGCTGATTCAACCACTACCAAGTACTTAAGCTGCCTGTACGCTTCTATTCTTGACTTTTCCAGCGACACCTGAGATGAAGTATAGGCTTGTAACGCTAACTCCATTTTGATCTTTAAATCAGTAAAGTTTGCTAATATTTCACTCACTGGAATATTGATTCCGCTCTCATCTGAAAGCTTACTTCGTTCTCGTTTAAGCTGTGCTTTCAGAGCATTCAATTCATTCGTAGTGCGCACAACTTGAGGTGCCGTTGCACTCATTATGCTACTAAAGCCTTTTAGCTCAGCTTCTTTTGCAGTTATCTGCCCTTCAAGTGTGTAAGTGATTTGCTGCATTGCTAACCCTTCCGCTGTAGGGTCAAGCAAGTTATATCGTTGTTGAAACTGAAGCAGTTTTCGCTGCGCTGTTTCGAGTTTATCTTCAACAATTTGGTGCTCTTTTTTTATGAACTCTAACTGCGCTTCTGCTAATTGATGACCTATGGAGTTAATAAACCATTCCGAACGGTCAACAATAGTTTGCGTTAGCTTATGTGCAAAATCAGGTTCAAAACCTTGGCTGTAGATGTAAACCACTTGAGATTTACTTTCGATGTACACGTCTACATGCTTTTGATAAAAAGCTAAGAAACCTTCTTTGCTTTCATCTTTTTTCATACGGCTAAACAGATCAACCGAGCTTTCACTATAGTGACTACGTAAGTCGAGCTTGCTATCCAAATAATGCAACATATCATTAGAGTAAATATATGCTTTCACGAGTTCAGTATCGGATACACCTGTGTTACTGACGCCTAGACCAGTTAACAAAGCCATTGAAGCATCCATTGTTGCCATGCCATCAGGTTGCTGAACAATCACTTGCGCCTGACTCTCATAGCGTTCTGTAGCCCATAAGAGTTGATAGCCTGAAAACAAAACACTCGGTAAGACCACTAATGTAATGAAGGGAGATTGAAATAATGCCTTTGCGATTCTAAGCTGTGTTACCTTTTCAACGAATCGTCTAGCAAACTTTTGTGGTGAATGGAAAAAAAATTGAACGGTTTTTTTCGTTTTAACTATGACTCTTTTCGAGATTTGATCTTCTTTCAGCAGTGGATGTGTTACCTCATTCGCATTTGGCGATTTTTTTTGAACTCCCTTTTTCTCTGCTTTCAAGTTATTTACTTCAATCAGGATTTTCTTGGAAAGTTCAGGCTCACTTGCTTCTAGCTGTTCAGCCTTAGCAACAAGAAAATCAATGTCGTTGAGTTCTACATTGGAAGCCGACTTTTTGAATTCTAAAAATTTTTTTTCAATCATAGGATGGTCTATAAATTTAGCGACTGATCGCTTGCTTCCAGCTGATGTGATAACAAGCTAGAGCAAAAAATAGGCTTATTAAGGTACACATAGATAGATAAAAACTGCTTACCCCTTCACTGCCATAGTGTGGGTACGCAGCAAAGCGTGTTAATTCAACTGCATGAAGCAAAGGATTCCAAGTTAGGTAAGGCCAAAACTCTCTAGGGATATCTTGCAGGCTAAAAAATATGCCCGAGATAAAGAAAATAGGCCGCATTGCTAATGAACGAATCTTTTCAACCTCAGGAACAAAACAGCTGGCAAGTGAAAAGATGAGACCAAGGCTACTGGCAAATATGCCTACTTGAACGATGTTAAATACTAAATGGATTGGGTCGTGAACCTGAATATCGAACCCAAGGTAAAAACTAATAACACCAATAACTACAATTACAACGGCCTTAACCAAGCACTCGAAACCAGAAATAGCGATAACTGAACTTATCGGTTGAACCTGCCTAAATGCATATAGCGGTTTGTTTTTTTTAATCGAACTAGCTGTAGCGCCTAATACACCAAGAAGAAACTGCACGAGTAACATTCCGTAGACCATAAAGAAAAAGGTTGGAACACCATGCGTCTCTCCCCCATCAACTACACCACGAACATACGAAAGCATAAAGATAAAGGCGACAGGGGAAACCACCGACCAGGCTACGCCAAGCTTATCGTTTGATTTGCTTTTTATCTCACGTAAAAAGATGGCAAAGATGACATCTCCCCAAACTTGTAGATTTGAGCGTTTAATTACCTTTGCCATAATCGAACTGACTTAACTCTTTATTAAATGATTAATTTAGTGCGACGTTCGCAGCGACTGCGATCTGGTAGATAATTTGAGTGATGTCCTTCACGGCTTGCATGGTCTTCACGTCCACTTTAGGCATGACTAAGACTTGATCACCAGGTTCGATGGTAGCTTTGCTATCAAATATCACCATGCCGTTAGCACGTACCACAGCGATACGTTCGTCTTCAGCGCGTTCGCTAAAGCCTCCAGCCCAAGCAATGTAATCATCGATGGTAGCATTCGGGTTATAAACAACCGCTTGCGGCATCAATACTTCACCACCAACTTGAATTAGATCAGTTCGGCGTGGAATGATGATTTGATCGCCCGCTTCTAGCAATATATTCGCGACCTGCCCTTTTTCAGACACGATCACTTTTCCTAGAGGCTCAATCTTTCTAGCGCGCTCCGTAAAGGCTAAAACCAGCTCAGCTTCTTTAGCACGTATTACGGCTTCACCACTTGATGCAACAGGCGCAGTAAAGACACTTCTTTCTAAACGTTCTAGAGAGTCGTTGATGATCTCTTTTTGTTGTTCAGCAACACTTTTACGGAGAACGTAGATGGAGCCGTAATTCGAAAGCTCTGGAACCACTGGGATGTAGTTCAATACATCGTGCAGTCGAGCATTATTTTTGACGGTGAAATACGACGGGCCTAAGTAACTGCCAGCGATTTGTACATCGATGACTTGTGCGTGTAAATCATCGTTGTAAACGACTTTGTCGCCATCGCTTAGCTCAAATTGAGCAAACTCTTTCGCTGTCATGTACAACGAAAAAGGGCCATCAGAGCGATTACCGATGACACCAACATGACTAATTTTTGCTAATGGGCGAGAGTAATACGACAGTTGTTCACCGGTTGTCTTTTTATCTTCTAACTCAAAACGAAATGGATTTCTTACTCCACCAGCAACCGTAACCGCAGACTTTTGAGGTTTGACTAAAATTACGTCACCGTCTTTAAAAGTGACATCACTCATGTGCCCTTTACGAATGAAATCATACAAGTCAATCGTTGCGATTACTTTGCTTTGGCGTACTACCTGAATTTCACGATAACTGCCACGTTCAGGGTCAATCCCCCCTGCTCGCTTTAAAAAGTACAGTACACTGTCTGATGCCATACCTGCATACTGGCCTGGGCGAATAACAGGGCCTGACAGATAAATACTCACTGGTGTTGAGGTCAACAAATTTACGTAAACACTCACGTTGTTGGTATACACCTGTTTGATACGTGCTGTTACCACATCGTTCACTTGACTCGCAGGCACATTAAGCACCGAAATTGGGCCAATTTCAGGAATGAAAATGTTGCCTTGATTATCAACAGTTGCAACATTTGAATAGGTCACTGCACCCCAAATCCACAGGTTAATCTTGTCTCCTGCTGCAATAAGGTAGTTATCGTTCAACCCATTGGCACGCTCTGTCTCATAGCCACCCGCAAACAGGTTTGCGCCATAAGGCGGTGGCAGATCTTCACCTGAGGAGGGGAGCAACTGACGAACGTCAGTCTCACCGGGGAGAACCAGGTTTTCACGGTTAGTCGCACTATAAGTGCCCATATCGTGGCTCGGAATCTCACCGGCACTGGTTGGCACTTGTGACGAATTCATCTGCATTGCATTTTGTGCTTGAAGGTACTGCGTTGCATCCATCGCACTTGCAATAACAGGAATAACGGCCAACAGAGAAAATGTCAAAACAAGGATACTATTGAACAGCATGTTATTGAGCCCCATTCAGCTGATCATTATTTTTCTGTGAAGGTTGTTGTATGTAGGAGTCAACTAATGCATTGCTCAAATACCATGGAGATTCTGAACTGTCAGACTTTTGATTAGGTGCTTGAGCATCACGACACACAACACGGTTGGATAGCGTTGAATCCATTACGTTGCTCGCAGAGTGTAAGCTTCTACAGTGCAACCCTAGTGCAGATTTATAGGGTGTCCCGAGCTGAACATTTTGTTGCTGAAAATTGATAGTAGACGTGGCGTTGTTTTCGAACAAAGACCAGTAGTGATTATCAGTAACAATAACATTTTTCGTGATGTTTTCCATTTCTAATAAAGGAATGTTAGCACTGACCTCACGTGGTGCTGTAGAGCAACCGGTAAGGAAAACAGAACACAGTGAAACAATTAAGTATGATGATTTAATATCATATTTAATATTAACTAGACTCAACACTTAAACCACCAAATATATATTAGACATGCTACCGCCCATCGGTAAACGAAACCAAACTACGCTAAAAAATAAATGCTAACCCTGTATTTTCAACTTCCATCATCTATATTCATCCATAAAATCGCGGCGATTATGCTGAAATGACGCATCACGGTCAAAGCAAAAAAAAATTAGATTTATCAATAAGATTAGATGCTCAAACAAAAAACCAAACGCGTAACATCTATTTAACGCGCCACCTCAACACCTATTAACCCATATATCAGAATGAATATCTCAAGGCCAACTTCATATCAAATTAAGACACCAAAACTTGTCAAACGGTCAAATCATCAACAAAAACCACCATAAAACCAGAAAAACCTGAAATTAACGACCAAAAAAAGGCCATTAAATCATCACTCATATTTATTAAACTCTTGACTGTGACATGCATTCCATATCAACACTCATTCACCAGGGAATTAATGGCATATCTATTTATATTCTTATTTTATTTAAAAAAACAAAAATACACTTTCGATGTTAAATAAAACACAAATGTAATAATTTATTACGAGCAACTGTCAATTTAGACAATAGAACCCCCTTTAAATAGAAATTATCTTTATTTCAATTGTTAGTTTTACTTTCTATTTTTTTATCTATATCTTAGGCTCGCCTATTATTATTATGGGTCGTATATCTAATGGATTTTTAGATATTGTTTAAATGAAATATATGGAGACATCCAATGAAGAAAACAGCGATTGCGCTTTTGACTTCAGTTGCATTCAGCGGTGCAGTCTTTGCTGCTGAAACAACAGCAACAGGCACCGCGGCTGAAGCAACATCTGGCGCAGCTGCAGGTAGTACTAATGCGGCTGCCGCTGCAGCAGTAGGTACCGTTGCACCAACGGCTGTTGCAGTAAGCGGCGTGCTCGTTGCTGCCGTAGCTGTTGCAGCAAGCAATTCTGGTTCGGGCACAACGACTACTGTCACTGCCGCTCAATAACCAGAGCCTCAAACAACCGCTTCGGCGGTTGTTTTTTATACAACCAATAAATAGATTGCATTGAAAACATGATAACCGCGTACCGTTTGCTTATTTTTATCCCATGGATTCTCTTAATGGGCTGCACACAAAGCACCCAAGACTTAACTGATTCATTAGCACTCGCCATCAATGGCCATGACTCTGCCCAAATAACGAAAGAGCAAGTAAGCGGGATACCTTACGCAAGCCAGATTGTGGAGTTTGGCGGAAACCCAGAAGCGCTTATGGTCTTAGCCTGGGCTGAACCTGGCCGACATCAAACGCCCATCGCACTTAAATGGCTATCAGCAAACAGTGAAATGCTTGTTACCCAGGCAGGCCGCATCACAAAGACGGTCAATTTTCCTGATAACAATCTATTGTCGATACATGCACTGAAGCCAGACCCGCTCGCGAGAGGGCTTCACCTTCGAACGACTCCTCACCATTGGTCTTACACAATGAGTTGGCATCCGGGTTACCACGTTGGTTATGAAGCCGAATCTCGATTTGAAGTGTTAGGAGAAGTCACCAAACAACTGCCTTTTGACGTGCAGACCTTACTTCACGTTAAAGAAACGATCTCCATCCCCACCATTGATTTCAAAACAAGCAATCATTACTGGCTCGATCCTCAAACAGGACGCGTGATTGCCAGCGAGCAGACCATTACCCCTAACGGTGCCACCTTTAAACTCTATACAGGTAAAGCTTATCAACAGGTAAACGACCATGAATAATGCTCTGTCCCAATGGTTGAGAAGACCAGTCGCTTTTACTTTGCTTTCTTTTTGTTTTAGTTCAATCACATTCGCAAGCGAATCAATCGTTGAGGTAACCCTTACCGATAGAGACGCGATCACCCTTTCTTCAGAGCAAGCGCCGCGTCTTGACGCCACGGTAATGACCGCTGTGGATTACTATCAAACGAGCTCGATGGACATAGACTGGCTTCAGTCCAAGCTCTTTGATTTAGACAAACCTTTATACTTGAAGAATGTGGCGGTTCGTTCGATAAATAGGCAAAAAAGCGTAGCAAAGCACCAAGACATAGAGCGCTGGAAAACCTTGCGAAGACAGATTGAAGAGTGGCAATTTTCGAAACGCGTTCTGACACCTTTGGACCCAGATGTAACACGTGTAAATGCAAGCCAGAATCCCCGTTTAAGAGGCCAGTATCAACTCTTTCTTAAACCTATCAGTAAAGATTTAACCGTTACCGTTTTAGGGAATGTTAAACAGCCTAGAGAGCTCGCCTGGTATCCACGTCGAAGCGCGAATCAGTACCTCAATAAGACACAGGTAGAAAACCAAAGTTTAAGCTATGTGTGGGTCATTCAACCTGACGGGGCGGCTTTTCAATACCCAGTCGCGTATTGGAACTACCAATTTCACAACATTGCCCCTGGTGCCTTTATTTATGTACCGATGCCACTTAGCCGCAACTTAGATGATGAATTAACGCGTTACAAATTTACGAATAAAGACACTAACCAGCTCATTATCGAGCTTCTAACACACAAGCTCCCACTATGAAGAACTCCTCAAACTCTAGGCGACAAACATGGCTCGTTCGTTTTAGTGCTATCAGCACCTTGTTCGTTTTCCCATTAGCTGCTGACGAATTTAGTCACCCACAGATAAAGCATTCCTACACCGATTTCGGTGGTGTTGGATTAATTCAAATGCCAACCGCGCGCATGATGCCTGTTGGTGAGTTTAATGCCGCCGTCACCAATAATGATGAATACCTGCACTATACGACTGCACTGCAACTCTTTCCTTGGCTTGAAGCAACCGTTCGCTACACCCAAGTGCACGATATGCTTTATAGTTCTGATCCAGGTTTTAGTGGTGAGACTAAGTACACAGACAAATCAATGGATGCAAAATTACGTCTGTTAAAAGAAAGCTACTGGTTACCCGAAGTTTCTGTTGGTGTGCGAGATTTTGGTGGAACAGGCTTATTTGATGGTGAGTTTGTCGTAGCAAATAAACAAGTGGGCCCATTAGATTTTGCACTGGGTGTCGGCTGGGGCTACTTAGGAAACAGCGCTAATTTATCCGGCGACAAGTCGCTTTCTGTGGACTGTGGCCGAAATACTGCCTTTAGAGGTAATGGTGGCAGTCTGGATATCGACCGAATGTTTTCAGGTTGTTCAGCTCTCTTTGGTGGTATTGAGTACCAAACGCCTTATCAACCTCTTCGATTAAAAGTGGAATACGATGGTAATGACTACAGCAGTGACTTCCCTGTCACGAACAGTTACACCGATATCACTGTCGCGACGCCATGGAATTTTGGCGCAGTATACGCCTTAACAGATTGGGCTGATGTGAGGTTAAGCTATGAGCGAGGGAATACATTCACTGCCGGGCTAACCTTAGCGACTAACTTTTCGAGTTTAAGGCCATCTTGGGTTGATACGCCAAGACCGTCATATCAAATCCAAGAGACTCAAAGCGAGTTAACCACTCAAGAGTGGCAAGCGCTCGCGGAAGAGGTGTCTCAAGTCGCAGGGTACAATGAACTGACCATTTCACACGATGGACCGGTCGTCACCCTTGAAGGTGAGCCGATTAAATATCGTGATGCTCACGAGGCGCATCATCGCGCTGCACTGTCGGTTGCCAACAGTGGCATTGACGCAACCCACTACCATATTGTTGACACTCGTCACCATCAACCTATGCAAGAAACCGTCATTCACGCCAACGCATTCAAACGTGTTGCCGACAATGATTACCCAGAGGCTCGTTTTCTCGATGCAAGTTACACACAAAGCTCAACAAGGAAAGGGAGTGATGTCAAAGCGAGCATAAACCAACCGTTCTATTATGGTTTCTCGCCCGTCCTGCAACAGTCTATTGGTGGTGCGGAGAACTTCTATCTCTATTCAATTGGTATCAACGCCAATGCCAATTATGAGTTTGGCAAACATTGGTTAGCTTCCGGCAGTGTTTACGCAAACCTTCTCGATAACTACGACAAGTTCAATTATACCGTACCGCCCGATGGTACCGACCTAAAGCGTGTACGAACGTTGTCGAGACAATACTATGACGAGTTCCTCCGTGTAGACACCCTGCAACTGACCCACTTTGATCGCTTCCAAGAAAGCTTTTACACGCAAGCCTATGGTGGTTATCTAGAGACGATGTTCGCCGGTGTCGGCACAGAGCTAATCTATCGCCCCTTTGGTAAAAATTGGGCCATTGGTGCAGATATCAACTACGTCGTTCAGCGAGATCCGGACACGGCGTTTGGTTTATTTAGCGAAGAGCGTCATTTCGATGAGCAAACCAATCGTTACTATCGCGTACAAACAGGAACAGCAACGGGCCATGCCACACTCTATTGGCAGCCTAAGTTTTGGCAGTTAATTGATGATACACAGTTAAAGGTGAGTGCAGGTCGATACCTGTCTGAAGACATCGGCGTGACATTGGACTTTTCTAAGCAGTTCGACAGTGGCATTACCGCTGGTGCCTTTGCGACGAAAACCAACCTTTCAGCAGAGGAGTACGGTGAAGGGAGTTTTACGAAAGGGTTTTATATCTCAATCCCTCTGGATCTGATGACGGCAAAACCAAGCCGTGAGCGCATTGGTATCTCATGGTTACCTCTCCAAAGAGATGGTGGGCAAATGCTAAATCGAAAATATCACCTGTATGACACAACCGACATACGAGCCCCCTGGAATACACGCCCTATCAAAGAAACCAACCACTAATCGTAGTGTGACCTAATACAAGGGAGGTTGAACCTCCCTTGTATTAGGTCACATGCAGTTTTGGATCCAACTCACACCCCTTCTGATAAAATCATAAATAAGTCCATTCTGAGTACATTTCTGTCGCCATATCGCCGTTTATAAACTAGAGTTTTATTGTAATTGAGAATCTTATCGACAATACACATCAATAATGTGATTGAGTTGATAGATGAGATGCGCTTTTTATCTCTATGAAAAGAGAGTCGAGGCTTAGGGCCATGGAGGAAAACGATGCATACTTTTTTGGGGGCACTTATCGCCACCACGAGCCTAGTAGTATTATCCGGCTGTGTTCATAGTAATGGCACGACGCAGCTAGCAGAAAATCACCCTGACATTGACTACCAATTCTTAGGTGTTCCCCTTCTTTTTCAAGGGCATGGTACGAGTGTACCTATTACTCAGGAATTAAGTCTCACCGCAGCACACGTCGCGTCACTCAGCTACAGCACAGTAGTCGCCTACCACCCTCACTGTGATATCGCATTGATTCAATCAGACAACCGCTCTGATACCATTGCCTCTTTAGGGACTGTCTACCCTGGGCAGAAGATCAGCGCGTTTGGAATGGACGCCACCGGCGATGTCATCACGAGCGAAGGCGTCTACCACCTCGACCTTAACTTTGTGAACGATAAAGATTATGCCAATTGTCCGTCGAGCATTACCGATGCAGCCATTCAAGGCGGAATGAGTGGTGGGGGCGCTTACAATGAAAACAATGAACTGGTTGGTATATTGACGGGAATTGCCGACAAACGAGACACACGTCTATTGTCTGGAGAGCCTCTAGAGATAGAGCGGTTGAGTATATTCATCCCGACGCTTTACTTAGAACCTTGGTTAAAAGAAAACATGGTCAATTACTACCGAGATAATGCCGTCGTTGCCAAGAAAAACATGCCAGAAAAAACCAAGCAGACCTTACCAGCGGCTAACTAAAGAAAGCAGTACCAGTGAGAACTAAAACGCGGAATAACTAGAGTAGCAAAAGAGTACTCTAGTTATACGTAAATGCCTCAAGCCCTTGGAAAAGCAAAAGCAGTGACTTCATCGATGTGCTGACAATCGAGTGCCAACATTACCAACCTATCTATACCTAAAGCCACCCCTGAACACTGAGGAAGCCCGGCTTTCAACGCCGACACAAAATGATGATCGATCGGTTGTTCTACCAATCCCATCTCGATTCGTTTACGGTTGTCTTGCTCAAACCGGTGCAACTGCTCGTCAGCGTCATCCAGTTCATGAAAGCCATTGGCAAGTTCAATTCCTTGGTAATAGACCTCAAATCTATCGGCGACACGTGAGTCTTGATGATTGATTTTCGCAAGAGCTGCTTGTGATGCAGGAAAATCGTATACGAAAACAGGTTCTTGTAGACCTATCTTTCCTTCAACCCCAATACAGAACAACAGCTGTAATAATGTGTCTCTATCTTGCTCGTTTTCAGCAATATCACGCAAGCCAAGCTCATTTGCTGCGAGCTTGAGTTTATCCATGGAATCTTCTAATGGACAAACACCAAGAACATCAATGAAAGCCTGTTGATAGGTCATACGTTTAGCGACGTTACAACTCAATATAGCCTGTAGCAGTTCATCCATCTCATCCATTAAATCATGATGGTCAAACCCAACTCGATACCACTCCAACATCGTGAATTCAGGGTTGTGATAGCGACCATTCTCTTCGTTACGAAAAGACTTCCCTATCTGATAAATACAACCACTTCCTGCGGCCAATAAGCGCTTCATGTGAAACTCAGGGCTGGTCATAAAATAGAGCCGACGCCCCTGTGCGTAATCAGGGCCAACGAAGGTGGTTTGAAAGGTATGCAGGTGAATATCAGTCACCGTCGCGTGACTCATCGCTGGTGTATCAACTTCCATAACACCTTTTTGTGCAAAAAAATCACGGATGCTTGCCAAGATTGCCGCTCGTTGCTTGAGTTGTTGAATGCTAGCACTCGGTTGCCACAATTTTTCTGTCATATCAGGTTCTACTTCTCGAAATAAAGTCAGCCGATATTCTAGCGCTAAATGCGAATTTCTAGAATGAAAAACACATCTGAAGCCCATCTAGACTCAACGACTCAATTCTGTACACCCTGACCAAAATATAGATACCGGTCACACAATATGGAATAAGTATGCTCACGCTTGCATTTCCGAACCAAAAGCCTAACTGAATCAATTTATTCCTAATTTTGCTCTTCTAAACTGGCTTAGCTACCAATGAGTAGCGCCTGGAGCCTGAGATATTAAGCACGTTTTTTATTTCAATGCACTAGGTATAAATAAGACTCTAGGGGCCATTAGATACGCACCTAGCATTCAATAATAACAATCACACACTGGAGGATAACTGTGCAAACTATCACCACAGATATCGCGGTCATTGGCGCTGGCGGCGCTGGTCTTCGAACTGCTATTGCAGCAGCGGAAGCAAACCCTGACTTAGAAGTCGCACTTATTTCCAAAGTTTACCCTATGCGCTCCCACACGGTTGCGGCAGAGGGTGGATCGGCTGCTGTTATCAAGGATGAAGATAGCTTAGACAATCACTTCAACGATACCGTTGGCGGTGGTGATTGGTTATGTGAACAGGACGTTGTTGAATATTTCGTAAAAAACGCAACCCGTGAGATGATCCAAATGGAGCAATGGGGTTGCCCGTGGAGTCGTAAAGAGAATGGCGAAGTCAACGTTCGTCGTTTTGGTGGAATGAAAGTAGAACGCACATGGTTTGCGGCCGATAAAACCGGCTTCCACATGCTGCATACCCTATTTCAAACCTCAATGAAGTACAGCCAAATCAACCGCTTTGACGAGTACTTTGTCGTAGACCTTCTTGTCGAAGACGGTGAAATCCAAGGTCTGATTGCTATTCATATGGCAGAAGGTGAACTCATCACTATTCGCGCAAAATCGGTGGTTCTTGCCACTGGCGGTGCGGGTCGTGTTTATCACTGTAATACTAACGGCGGTATTGTGACGGGCGATGGTATGGCGATGGCGTATCGTCATGGCGTGCCACTGCGTGATATGGAATTTGTGCAATACCACCCAACAGGCCTACCGGGTACTGGCATCTTGATGACGGAAGGTTGTCGTGGTGAAGGCGGTATCATCGTCAATAAAAATGGCTATCGCTACCTGCAAGACTACGGCATGGGCCCGGAAACGCCCGTTGGCGAGCCTAAGAATAAATACATGGAACTGGGTCCTCGTGACAAGGTTTCTCAAGCGTTCTGGCACGAACAGCAAAAAGGCAACACCATCAAACACCCACTCGGTGATGTCGTGCATCTCGACCTTCGCCACTTAGGTGAAGAGTATCTGCAAGAGCGTCTTCCGTTCATTTGTGAGCTATCCAAAGCGTACGTTAACGTTGACCCTGCAAAAGAGCCAATCCCAATTCGTCCAACGGTTCACTACACCATGGGTGGTATTGAAACCAATAGCGATTGCGAAACGCAAATCAAAGGACTATTCGCCGTCGGTGAATGTGCTTCTGTTGGCCTTCATGGCGCTAACCGTCTGGGTTCAAATTCACTGGCTGAGTTTGTTGTCTTTGGGCGTGTCGCCGGTGAAAACGCAGTGAAACGAGCGGAAGAGTTCAAAGGCTGGAACGAAGCGTCGATTGAGAAGCAAGTCAAAGCGGTTGAAGAGCGTATCGCGGCAATCTTGGCGCAAGAAGGCGATGAGAACTGGGCAGATATCCGAACGGAAATGGGTCACACCATGGAAGCAGGTTGTGGTATCTACCGCCAAGAAGATCTGATGCAAGCGACGATCGAAAAGATCACCGAGCTAAAAGCGCGTTACAAAAAGATCGGCATTAAAGACAAAGGCAAGGTGTTCAACACTGACCTGCTTTACGCGATTGAAGTGGGCTACGGTCTTGAAGTCGCAGAAGCAATGGCTCATTCAGCTATTTTGCGTAAAGAGTCTCGTGGTGCTCACCAACGTTTAGATGAAAACTGCACTGAACGTGATGATGTGAATTTCTTGAAGCACTCGTTGGCTTATTACCAAGAAGACGCCGCGCCAACCATCGATTATCGTGAAGTGACCATCACAAAATCTCAACCTAAAGCGCGCCTATATGGTGAAGCTGCTGAAAAAGCGGCGGCAGAGGAAGCTGCTCAAACGAAACAAAAAGAGGAGCAAGCGTAATGCCAGCGAATCGAATCCAAAAAATAGACATTCTGCGCTATGACCCAGCAAAAGATAGCGAGCCGCATAATCAGTCATTTGAAATCCCATTTGATGACACTATGTCGGTGCTTGATGCAATTGGTTACATCAAAGATAACCTAGACAAAGATCTCTCTTATCGTTGGTCTTGTCGCATGGCGATCTGTGGTTCATGCGGAATCATGGTCAATGGTGTACCAAAGCTTGCGTGTAAGTGTTTTCTCCGTGATTATCCCGATGGCGTCACCATCGAGCCTCTTGCGAACTTCCCCATTGAAAAAGATCTCATTGTGGACATGACACCATTCATCGAGCGTCTTGAAGCCATTAAGCCTTACATCATTGGCAATGACCGCACGCCTGAAGATGGCACCAACATTCAAACGCCAGAGCAAATGGCGAAATACAAGCAGTTTGCTGGTTGTATCAACTGTGGCCTGTGCTATGCAGCCTGTCCTCAGTTTGGTTTGAATCCTGAGTTCATTGGCCCTGCAGCATTAACACTTGCTCACCGCTACAATCTCGACAGTCGTGATAATGGTAAGAGTGAGCGCATGGAACTGATTAATGGTGATAATGGCGCATGGGGCTGTACGTTCGTTGGCTATTGCTCTGATGTTTGTCCTAAAAATGTCGACCCAGCGGCGGCGGTAAACCAAGGTAAAATCGAATCCTCAATGGACTTCGTTATTGCCATGCTAAAGCCTGACGGTTCAAAAAAGAAAGAGGAGGCATAAGGATGAGTAATCGTAAACCTTACGTTCGAGAAATGAAGCGCACATGGTGGAGTAATCATCCCTTTTATCGCTTCTATATGTTGCGTGAAGCAACGGTGCTGCCTCTCATCCTATTTACGCTGTTCCTTACCGTTGGATTAGCGTCATTAGTCAAAGGCCCTGACGCTTGGGAAACCTGGCTTGGATTTATGGCTAACCCCGTTGTTATTGCCATAAATATCGTGGCTCTAGCGGGAAGTCTGCTCCACGCGCACACCTTCTTTGGCATGATGCCGCAAGTGATGCCTATTCGATTGAAGGGTAAGCTGATTGATAAGAAGGTCATTGTACTCACCCAGTGGGCAGCGGTTGCGTTTATCTCGCTCGTTGCACTCATCATCGTTTAAGGAGCTTATTATGAAAACGAATAATTACGCCGTAAATAAGACTCCAAGCCGATCAGATGAACCCATCTGGTGGGGGTTATTCGGTGCGGGGGGAACATGGTTTGCTATGATCACGCCTATCACAGTGCTGATACTGGGCATCCTTGCTCCGATGGGCATCATTGATGCCGAAGCATTAAGCTATGAACGTGTGAGCGACTTTGCGACCAGTATTATTGGTGCGCTATTTATCATAGGCACTCTCGCGCTCCCTATGTGGCACGCTATGCACCGCCTGCATCACGGAATGCATGATCTTAAGATACACGCAGGCGTCGCGGGCAAAGTTGGCTGTTATTTCTTTGCAGCACTCATCAGTGCGTTATCGATCATCTTCATCATCATGATCTAGTTGTCGCCAATAGGCTAGCTAACGCTTCTGCGTGCATCGTTCAAAATTCAAAGCCACCGCGTTCGCACTAGGTGGCTTTTTTTGATTTATCGCTTTTTTGACCTGTCACCTTCCATCACTACTTTCCTTTCTGGGTTCCTACCTTGATAAGTTTTGCTTATAACACTAATAAGTTCCCTTTTAATTGTACAGTGTACATAATCCTTCCCATCGAATTGAACGGCGTTCAATTAAAAACAAACATCGACACTGACAGGATTTTAAAAATGAAAAAAGTACTTGGTTTAGCTCTTATCGCCGCGGTTTCTGCACCATCAGCATTTGCAACGTCTATCGAATATTTTGCTGGTGGCGGTTTCGGCTCTCACTATTCAGAAATGAAGGTAGAGGGGTATAAGCTTGATGACCGCACTGGTGCTTTCCATATCCGTGGTGGCGCGTACATTGACGAAGTGCATCGTGTAACACTAACGGCTAACTTTGCTGGCGATGCTGAGATGAGCTCTATTACTTTCGGTAGCGACTCTCTAACAACAGATTTGAATCAGAATGAATGGCTAGCCTCATACGATTACGTTCACGCACTTAACAACGAATTCTCAATTTTTGGTGGTGTCAGCGCTGGGCTAATCAAAAACAAGCTAACGTTAACGGAAGTTTATCAAGGTCAAACAGACTCAATTTCAGACAGTGAAACAGACTTTGCCGTCGGCGCACAAGTTGGTGTTCAATACGCTCTCACTAAAGAGCTATCCATTGATGGTACTTACCGCAACATGGGTAAGTCTTACAATGAAGATGGAATAAAAATCACAAACAGTGAATTTGCTATCTCTCTAGACTACCGCTTCTAAACTGTTCATCATGACAAAAAAAGGGTTGGCACAGTGCCAACCCTTTTCTCGTTTAACTCTCATGTCGATTAAACCTAAGCGATTCGTTACAGAATAAAACGGCTTAGATCTTCATCATCGACTAAATCACCTAAACAGTCTTTCACGTACTTAGCATCGATAGTTAAGCTTGTGCCTGCTTTGTCTGTCGCTTCAAATGAAATCTCATCCATCAGACGCTCCATGACCGTATGCAGACGACGCGCACCGATGTTCTCAGTCGTTTCGTTCACATGCCAAGCCGCCTCAGCAATCTGCGTAATACCATCTTCAGTGAAGCTAACGTCCACATCTTCGGTTTTCATCAACGCAATGTACTGCTCAGTCAAAGACGCCTTAGGCTCAGTTAGGATGCGTTTAAAATCATTGCTCGACAGCGCTTCCAACTCAACACGAATAGGCAGACGACCTTGAAGTTCAGGGATCAAGTCCGATGGTTTCGCTACCTGGAATGCACCAGAAGTGACAAACAAAATGTGGTCTGTTTTTACCATACCATGCTTAGTTGACACCGTGCTGCCTTCAATGAGCGGCAGTAAATCACGTTGAACACCTTCACGAGAAACGTCAGGGCCAGAGCTGTCACCACGTTTACAGATCTTGTCAATCTCATCAATAAATACGATACCGTTATTTTCAACGTTAAAGATAGAATTCTCTTTCAGCTCTTCTTGGTTAACCAGCTTAGCGGCTTCTTCTTCAGTCAAAGCTTTGAATGCGTCTTTGATCTTTAGCTTACGCTTCTTCTTGGTATCACCCGCGAGGTTTTGGAACATGCCTTGCAGCTGGTTGGTCATCTCTTCCATGCCTGGAGGCGCCATGATTTCAACGCCCATCTGCGGTGCAGCGACATCAATCTCAATTTCTTTATCGTCTAGCTTGCCTTCACGCAGCTTCTTGCGGAAGATTTGACGCGTGTTTGAAGACGTGTCCTCTGATTTTTCATTCTCGCCCCAAGCATCGCGAGCAGGTGGTAATAAGGCATCAAGAATGCGCTCTTCCGCTTGCTCTTCTGCGCGGAATTGTACTTTTTCCATCGCTTGTTGGTGCGTCATCTTAATCGCAACATCCGTTAGGTCACGGATAATGGTTTCCACTTCCTTACCAACGTAACCCACCTCGGTAAACTTGGTGGCTTCCACTTTAATGAAAGGTGCGTTTGCCAACTTTGCCAGACGACGAGCAATCTCAGTTTTACCCACACCAGTAGGGCCAATCATTAGAATGTTCTTCGGTGTCACCTCAGCACGCAAGCTCTCTTCAAGCTGCATACGACGCCAGCGGTTACGCAGGGCAATAGCCACTGAGCGTTTAGCTTGATCTTGGCCAATGATGTGGCGGTTAAGTTCGTGAACGATTTCACGAGGAGTCATTTCAGACATATTGTTTTCCTTAAAACGATATCACTCACTATCTTTGTTTCTTTATCTCGTTGCTTTGAACGCAATGAATAACAGTGGCTATTCAGCTTTTTCAGCTGGAATTTCTAGTTCTTCGATAGTGTGGTGTTGGTTAGTGAACACACAAATATCACCCGCAATCTTCAGTGATTTTTGCGCGACTTCTAGTGCGTCTAATTCTGTATTTTCAAGCAAGGCGGTTGCCGCGGCTTGAGCAAAGTTCCCACCCGATCCAATCGCAATCAGATCATTTTCTGGCTGAACAACATCGCCATTACCCGTAATGATGAGTGAAGCGGTTTCATCGGCGACCGCCAACAGGGCTTCTAGCTTACGCAGTGCGCGATCGCTACGCCAATCTTTGGCAAGCTCAACCGCGGCTTTCGTTAGGTGGCCTTGATGCATCTGTAGCTTGCTTTCAAAGCGCTCGAATAAGGTGAATGCATCTGCTGTACTACCTGCAAATCCAGCAAGAACTTTATTGTTATATAAACGGCGTACTTTCTTGGCATTACCCTTCATTACGGTATTACCAAGCGATACTTGTCCATCGCCCGCGATGACAACTTTATTATTTCTACGTACTGATACGATGGTAGTCACGAGTAGAGCCTCTTTTGTTTTCGTTTGTACTAGGGATATGTGGTCTTTGAACGCGCTTTTCAAGATCGCTTTTTGTTTAACTGACAAAGGGAAAAGCGATATGACAGGCAAAAGAAAAGGCAAGCTATCTCGATTGAAATAGGCTTGCCTCACTGTCTTTATCTATATTTTACTTACTGGCTATCTTTCCAAATTGCACAGGGTTCAATCTTGGCGCGTTGCAGCTTATGCCTATCACGCTCCGCATCTCTTTTTAATCTATACGGGCCAAGAACAACTCGATACCAACTGCTGCCTTCTTTTTTTCTCACTGAGCTTTGAATACCCTGGAAGGCGATATTGGCCTTACGCTCTTCCGCCTGCTGAGGCAACTTAAATGCCCCGCACTGCATAATGTATGGAATATCGGAAACAACTTGTTCTTTGGCTTCAACCTCAACTTTACGATTGGGCAATGAGTCGACATAATCCCACTTCTCTTCCGGAGGTTTAGGAAGCTGAGTTGCAGGCTTCTCTTTTTTCGGTTTCACCGCAGGTTTGGCTACCGGTGCTGGCGGCTCTGGATCGTTACTCAATGTATAGAGTCCATAACCAAATGCCCCGACCAAAATCAGTGCAATCAGGCCACTTCGCCAAGGTTTCCTTCCTGATGAGCGTTGCTTAGACGCTCGAGCGTTTGTCGGTTTTTTATTTCCTCGACCACGCTTTACATAATCTTTATTTGCCACGATGGAGTATCAACGTTGAAAACTAAGCACACATGGTAATTCAGTTTTATGAGGGATAACAGTACAGAAATGGAAGCAGCGCACCAAAATGCGCTGCTAATCAGGTCAATGTGAGGATTTGTCTACATGACTCGCGGCGGCGCCGCTGATTCTCTAGCCACTAAATGCGTTTCCAGCAGACGAGAGCCGGCACGCACATCGCGACCTTTCAATAGTTCAAGCATCATTAACATGGCTTGGCGCCCAATCTCGTAGCGAGGTTGAGACATCGTTGTCAGTGGAGGATCGCAGTACTGAGCAAACTGAATATCATCAAAGCCAACAACAGAAAGGTCTTGCGGTACACGTAAACCCAATTTCTTGGCTTCTTGAATCGCACCAATCGCCATGACATCGTTGTGACAGAAAATCGCCGTCGGAGGCTCGGGGAGTGCTAGCAGAGTTCGCACCGCTTTTGCCCCTGATTCAAAGGTAAAGTCGCCATACACAGTGTGGGTTGGGTTCATCATAATGCCACCGCGTCTTAATGCTTGTTGGTAGCCTTGGTGACGGAACTGACACAGTGTCGCGGTTTGCGGGCCTGAGATTTGAGCCACTCGCTTGTGGCCCATTTGAGTCAGATAGTTTACGGCTTCAAACGCTGAGGTCAGGTTATCAATGTGCACCGTAGGTAACTCTAACTCGGGTGCAAACTCACAGGCCATAACCATAGGGGGTAAATTTTTTTGCTCGGCTTTGCTCACATCAAAAGGAAGATCGCTACCAAGCAATAACATGCCATCGGCTTGCTTAGTGAAAACGAGATTAACAAAAGAGGATTCGCGTCTTTTTTGTTGTGAACTGTCGCCAAGTAATACGAGGTAGCCGTGCTCCATCGCAGCGTCTTCAATACCACGAATTATCTCAGAGAAATAAGGATCGCAAATATCTGGAACGATTGTGACAATGGTTTTCGATTCATTTCGGCGTAAATTACGCGCTAACGAGTTTGGTGAATAGCCAGCTTCTAAAACAGCATCTTCAACACGTTTTCGTGTTGATGTAGACACCTTTTCAGGATTCATCAGAGCTCTAGACACGGTTGCCGTCGAGACGCCTGCAAGCTGGGCAACATCCTTCATTGTCGCCATATTTTTAATCCTCTTTTCCTTTGTTTAAAGCCATGCTGCATTGCATATAAATTAAGTTACTATGGCGAACTGGCGTCCACTCTTATTTTTCTATGTTCTGATAGTTTATTCATTTCTAAACATAAAGTTACGGTGAGATTAACACATTTTGCACAAGTAGCGTGATGTCACTCACAAATAATCTGTTTGTCATTTCATGTCGTTGGGACGAATCACGGTTGCCCTGATTTAAACCCCTGCTTTCTTCCCGCAAGCTCTCGATAATCGCGTGCTAACTCAGATCCTGTGGTTCAATATCAATAGACCAGCGAACCTTCTTCGCCGATGGCAACATATGAATCGCAGGTTTCGCGCTCATCAGTAATTTCTGCATTAATGAGCGCGCTTCTGTTTGCAACAATAACTGCCAACGATGCTTCCCCGCTCGTTTTGCCAATGGTGCTGGCGTAGGGCCTAACACCATACAAAATTCATCAAATAATGGATGCGCTTCTAGGGTGTGCCTAACCTGGCGAAGGAATTCCTCCACCAACTGATTGTCATTGGCTTCCGCTCTAAACAGCGTTAAGAAACTATAAGGTGGCAGCTGAGCCATTTTCCGCTCTTGTAATGCCGTTTTAGCAAAGTGACCATAACTTTGGTGAAGCAGCGCCTGCAGTAACTCATGCTCTGGATGGTGGCTTTGTAAAATCACCTCTCCAGGTTTGCTTGCGCGCCCCGCTCGGCCTGCAACCTGAATAAAGAGCTGTGCCAAACGTTCTGAGGCGCGAAAGTCGCTGCTATAAAGCGAGCCATCGACATCCAGCAAACCAACCAAGGTAACATCAGGAAAGTGGTGCCCTTTCGCCAACATCTGTGTACCGATCAAGATTTGGTATTCACCGCGCCGTATCGACAGCAGCGCACTCTCTAAACTGCCCTTTCGTCTTGTGCTGTCTCGGTCTATTCGTATCGTTTTGTATTCAGGAAAAAGTTCGAGCAACTGACTTTCTAACTGCTCCGTTCCGACGCCAACGGTCACGAGGTTCGTTGACCCACAACCATGGCACTGATGAATAACCGCTTCTTGAGAACCACAGTGATGGCAACGCACCTCTCGACTGTGTTGATGAAAGGTATAGTACGCATCGCAGCGGTTACACTCCGCTATCCAGCCGCATTCATGGCACATCAAGGCGGGAGAAAATCCGCGACGGTTTAGAAATAGCATCACCTGATTGCCCGCATTCAGATGGCGCCTCATCTCAGCAATCAGGGGCGCTGATAAGCCGCCCTCCAAGTAAAGGCCCTTGATGTCTAAGACTCGATGGGTCGCAGGCTTTGCGACACCCGCACGTTGGGTGAGCGTTAAGTGGTGATACTTACCGGTTTGCGCATTATGCAGCGTTTCAAATGCAGGCGTCGCAGAGCCAAGAATGATGGGAACTTGTTCTTTGTTAGCGCGCATCACCGCCACATCTCGGGCGTGGTAGCGTAAAGAGTCTTGCTGCTTGTAAGAGCCGTCATGCTCTTCATCAACAATGATGATGCCAAGATCAGCAAAGGGCGTCAGGAGGGCCGAGCGAGTACCGATGATAATGCCGGCAATACCATCTCGCGCAGACAGCCAAGCGTTAAGTCGCTCTGTATCGTTGAGCCCAGAGTGCATCACGGCAACGGGGACATTAAAGCGCTTTTTGAAACGATTAATCGTTTGTGGCGTTAAGCCGATCTCTGGCACCAGTACCAAAGCTTGTCGATGTTGCTCTAACACTGGCTTAATCATATTGAGGTAAACCTCGGTTTTGCCTGAGCCCGTCACCCCTTCTAGTAAATAACAGCCAAAGCCTGGATTGTTATTCACGGTTGCAATCGCAATCGCCTGTTCTTGATTGAGCTTCGGCTTTTCAACATCCGCCTCAATGTCTCTTGGCCATTGAGTGCGTTTAGGTTTTATCTCTCTGCTCTCTATCCAGCCTTTGTCTTGCAGTGTTTTTAAGACACTACTGGTGACGTCTTGATCGATAAATGTCTGATGCGATAACGGACCATGCTCGAGCAGATGCATGACTTTCGCCTGTTGGACTGCACGGCCGAACCCCTGCATCAGCTGGTCACGCCCTGACGCGGTAAGTTGCCATTCAAGTAAAGCCGTAAAATCGGCAGGCTTGCCCTTTTTTAGCGCCACTGGCATCGCATTCGCCAGCGTGTCGCCAAGCGGGTACTGGTAAAACTGGCTGCACCAGTGAAGTAAGCTATATAGATTTTCAGGCCAAACAGGCTGAGCGTCTAGGACTTTATAGATGGGTTTCAGCTTAGAGATTTCGAATTCAGATTCACTCACCATCGCTGTGACGATGCCAATTTGGCTTCTTGGTCCAAAAGGGACACTGACTCGCCCACCAATCACAGGGAATAGATGATTAGGGATAAGGTAATCGAATTGCTTGTCTAGTGGGACAGGCAAAGCGACTCGGGCAATCGATGGGCGCATAGTAATAGAATTCTTTTAACAACAGCGAGGAAGACAGTCTAAATGATTGCTTACTATAGAGGGAAGTAAAAAGCGTTTAAAAAAGTGGCGAAATAATTAGCAAATCTGTTGATCCTAGAGCTGGTATTCATTACTATACTGCGCCTTAGTGATAGGGCTTTATGAACGATGCGTTGGTTTTATACCAGATGTAGAAGATTGAAACGCTATTGCTACTATTTGTTTTTTAACTACGTGTGGTGTCCGGCATAGACTCGGATGGCGACACGGCCCAAATTGAGGTTATCCCATGAAAGCTGGAATCCACCCAGAATACAAAGCAGTTACTGCTACTTGCTCTTGCGGCAACACTTTTGAGTTCAACTCAACTCTTGCTAAAGAAGCAATCCACCTAGACGTATGTGACAAATGTCACCCATTCTACACTGGTAAGCAACGTGTTGTAGACACAGGCGGCCGTGTTGATAAGTTCAACAAACGTTTCGGTGCTCTTTCAAGCAAGTAATAGCTTTTGCTATACCGAATTAAGAAAAAGGACGCCTCGGCGTCCTTTTTTGTTTCTGTTGCCCGCTTTGTCTGTCACGCTATTTTTCGTTCTTTTACCCCTAATTTCTTCTTATATTCAGCGCCTCGATCTAGCCGATAATACTATTTTATCTTTACGTTAAGGTATTTTATCGTAAATAACCTCATGGACTTAGCGTCTTTATTTCCGATCTGGTCTTATCAGCAGTCTATTCCCTCCTTGCGATGATATGAGTCGCATTCTTACCTAGGCAGGTTGACTTACATCCTTTAGAATGGTCCTCCCCCTTTAGTCACATTTTCGATGAGTATACGCACCTATGTCCGATGACAACCGTCAAGAAAACTCAGCTGAGTTATCTGCACAAGAAGCCTTCCGTCAACAAGCTCTTGATTACCATGCCTTCCCTAACCCGGGTAAAATTGCTGTCGCATTAACAACACCGGCTGATTCTGCTGAAGATTTAGCCCTTGCTTACAGCCCGGGTGTTGCTGAACCTGTTCGTGAAATCGCACAGAATGTAGATAACGTCTACAAGTACACAGCAAAAGGAAACATGGTCGCAGTTATTTCTAACGGTACGGCTATTTTAGGTTTGGGTAACTTAGGCCCAATCGCGTCAAAGCCAGTCATGGAAGGTAAAGCACTGCTTTTCAAACGCTTTGCTGGTCTTGACTCTATCGACATTGAAGTAAAACACCGCACCATCGATGAATTCGTTGATACGGTAGCCAACATTGCCGATACCTTTGGTGGCATCAACCTAGAAGACATCAAAGCACCTGATTGTTTTGAGATTGAGCGCCGTCTTATCGAGCGTTGTGATGTGCCTGTTTTCCACGATGACCAACACGGTACCGCGATTGTTACGGCTGCCGGTATGCTGAATGCGATTGAACTTCAAGGTAAGAAGCTAGAAGAAGCCACGATTGTTTGTCTGGGCGCTGGCGCAGCTGCAGTAGCGTGTATGGAGCTACTGATCAAATGTGGCGCCATGCGTGAGAAGATCTACATGCTTGACCGTAAAGGCGTGATCCACACTCGTCGTGACGATCTAAACGAATACAAACAGCTTTTCGCGAACAACACTGATAAGCGTACCCTTGAAGATGTGATCGAAGGCGCAGACCTATTCTTAGGCGTATCTGGCCCGAACCTGCTGCCACCTGAAGCGCTAAAACTGATGGCAGACAAGCCTATCGTGTTCGCATGTTCAAACCCAGATCCTGAGATCAAACCTGAACTGGCACATGAAGTACGCAATGACTTAATCATGGGCACAGGTCGCTCAGACTACCCGAACCAAGTGAACAACGTACTCTGCTTCCCATTCATCTTCCGTGGCGCGCTCGATGTTCGTGCGAGCGAAATTAATGATGCAATGAAATTGGCCGCGGTTGATGCGATTCGTGAGCTAGCAAAAGAACCAGTGCCAGTTGAAGTATTAAAAGCGGCGGGTGTAGATAGCCTAGAGTTCGGCTCTGGTTACATCATTCCAAAGCCAATGGACCCTCGCCTTCTTCCACGCGTAGCAAAAGCTGTTGCGACGGCCGCTGTCGAATCTGGTGTGTCACGCATTGAAATGCCAGCGAACTACATGGAATCGTAATCGACTTCCATTGCCTAGTCCTAATGAGACTGGGCCAAGCTGAAATATAAAAAAACCGCAGCCTTGCAAAAGGCTGCGGTTTTTCTTTTAAATCATCATGATTTAGCAAGCTTACTGCTCAACGAGCAATTTGATGTAAAAACACCACTTAAATACGGAAAGAATTTAGAGCCGTTTATTATTCTGAATCGTAGGCTTCGAATTCAATACCCATCTCAGTCATCAGGGCTTTCACTTCTGCTGGAATATCATCTGGGCGATCTTTACGTAAATCTTCATCCGTTGGAACAGGCTGCCCGGTATACGCATGCAAGAACGCTTCACATAGCAATTCGCTATTTGTTGCATGACGTAAATTATTAATCTGACGGCGAGTACGCTCATCGGTCAATACTTTCAATACCTTAAGCGGAATCGATACTGTAATTTTCTTAACTTGCTCGCTTTTCTTTCCGTGTTCCGCGTATGGACTAATGTATTCACCATTCCAATCTGCCATTGCGCACCTTCGTTTTTATTGTGTGTAATTTATGTCTAGGCGCAATTTTAGCCGGATTTAAGTCTATAAGCAAAGACATATAGACGTCTAGAAGTGTTGACGTCTTCATTTTTGAGAAGTAAAGTGTCAAAAATAAAATTGGGAATAACATATAGCTAACGTAAGAAAATACAGCTAACTTGATATGTCAGGCATTCAGTGAGAACGCTATCCCAATACAGACCCTTATTCGAAAGTCGTCACTATCGTTGGATATAACGATAAAACAGCGCAGTCATATACAAAGGAAGGACCTATGAGCACCCGTAAACCAGCCACCATTGCAGTTCGTACTGGTATCGAGTCAGACACTCAGCATCACGCTGTCGTGCCACCCATTTATCTCTCGACTAACTACGGTTTCCCTGCCTTTGGCGAAGTGCCTAAGTATGATTACACGCGCTCTGGCAACCCTAACCGTGGTTTACTAGAAACAGCGTTGTTTGAACTCGAATCTGGTAAGGGCGCCGTCGTCACCAACTGCGGTACATCAGCATTGAACCTTTGGGTTTCAACTTTCATTGGCCCTGATGATCTCATCATCGCGCCACATGACTGCTACGGTGGAACTTACCGCTTGTTTAATACGCGCAGTCGTAAAGGTGACTTCAAGGTTGAATTTGTTGATCAATCCGACAACCAAGCCTTCGACGCTGCCATTGCCAAAAAGCCCAAGCTCATTTTACTCGAAACCCCTTCAAACCCACTGGTTCGCGTTGTCGATATTGAACGCGCCTGCCAAAAGGCAAAAGAAGTGGGTGCATTAGTGGCCGTCGACAATACCTTTTTGACACCTGTGTTCCAAAAGCCTTTAGAACTCGGCGCTGACTTTGTTATTCACTCAACCACCAAATACATCAACGGCCACTCGGACGTGATTGGCGGTGTTGTGATAACGAAAACAGAAGCGCATGCAGAAGAGCTCGCTTGGTGGGGCAACTGCATTGGTGCAACGGGCACACCCTTTGATAGCTACATGACTCTGCGTGGCATTCGTACGCTAGGTGCTCGTATGCGCGTCCATGAAGAGAGTTCACAAACCATCCTTGTTGAACTGCAAAAGCAATCACTGGTTAAAACCATTTATCACCCAAGCCTTGAAAGCCACCCTGGCCACGAGATTGCGAAGAAGCAGCAATCTGGCTTTGGCTCTATGTTGAGCTTTGAATTTGGCGGTTCATTCGAGCAGCTTAAATACTTTGTGGGTGAACTTGAGCTGTTCTCTTTAGCTGAATCGCTCGGTGGCGTTGAAAGCCTTATCTGTCACCCTGCCTCCATGACGCACCGCGCGATGGGTGAAGAAGCGCTAGCAGAAGCAGGTGTCTCTCAGCAAATGCTCCGTCTCTCTGTGGGATTAGAAGATGCACAAGATCTGATTGAAGACCTTAAACAAGCCTTCGAGAAAACTGAGAACTTTGCTGAGAAAGAGGCATAACCATGACTGTTTCACGTCAATTACATAAATTCGGTGGCAGTAGTTTAGCAAACCCAGAATGTTACCTACGCGTCGTCAACATACTAAAAGAATACTCAGGCAGCGAAGATCTCGTCGTTGTATCGGCAGCGGGTAAAACCACTAACCGATTAATTGCGTTTGTTGACGCGCTCTCTAAAGATGGTCGACTGGCGCACGAAGAGCTTCAAGCCTTGCGACAATTTCAGACTGGGTTGATTAATGAACTGATTAAGGGCGATGTCAAAAACGAACTGCTCGCCCAACTCAGTGATGAGTTCAGCACACTCGGCGAAATCACAGCGCCACTCACAGAAGCAGAACGTGCCGCTATTTTAGGCCATGGTGAAGTTTGGTCTGCTCGACTGCTCGCGAACTTACTAACTGAACATCAGCTTGATGCCGTTCCTCAAGATGCACGCGCGTTTTTACGCGCAGAAGAAGGGACACAGCCAGAGGTTGACCGCGCAAGCTCGTACGCGTTAATTAAAGATGTGCTGGCTCAACACAAGCACAACCGCGTTGTCATTACCGGTTTCATGGCGCAAGACAGTCAAGGCCACACTGTGCTGCTTGGCCGTAACGGCTCAGATTACTCTGCGACAGTGATTGGCGCATTGGCGGAAGTCTCGCAAGTGACCATTTGGAGTGACGTCGCGGGTGTTTACAGTGCAGACCCGCGCATTGTCAACGATGCCTGCCTATTGCCATTGCTGCGCCTTGATGAAGCCAGTGAGCTTGCTCGTCTTGCTGCGCCAGTGCTGCACAGCCGAACGCTACAGCCTGTTGCTCAAAGTACGATGGATCTTCACCTCCGTTGCAGTTACCAAGCCGAGTCTGGGTCAACACGAATTGAACGTGTACTGGCTTCTGGTCGCGGTGCAAAAATCATTACCTCACTCGATGAAGTACTGCTCATTCAACTTTCATTCTCTCATAGCCATGACTTTGAGCGATTGGAGAAAGAAGTCCTACAAAGCTTAGAGCGTGCTCAATTAGAGCCACTCGCGTATGAAGCGCAGCCTGATCAATACAAACTTCGCCTTGCTTATACCGCTGAGATTGCCAGTGGTGCCTTGAGTCATCTGCAAGATGCTGCCATTGAAGCCGAGATTAAGCTCAAAGAGGGCTACTCTTTGGTTGCCGCCGTGGGCGCTGGGGTCACTAAAAATCCGAATCACTGCTACGGTTTCTATCAGCAGCTAAAAGCCTCGCCTGTTGAGTTCATCTCTGAATCCAAATCAGGATTAAGCTTGGTGGCCGTGGCTCGTAAAGTGCCTACCGAGCCGCTGGTTAATGGTGTACACAGCCAGCTCTTCCAAGCTCAGAAACGCGTTGCGATTGCCCTATGTGGTAAAGGTAATATTGGTGCAAGTTGGCTTGAGCTGTTTGCGACACAGAAGGTTGAACTCGAAAAACGCCGCGGCATGAGCTTTAATCTTGTCGCTGTTATTGACAGTCAGACCTACTGGTTCGATGAGAACGGAATTGATGCCAGCGGCGTAGAGAAACGTTTTAACGATGAATCCATAGCAAACAACGGCAAAGACTGGATTGAACGCCTGGGTGCGATTCAGGGCTACGATGACGTGATTGTTCTCGACGTAACCGCAAGTAAAGTGCTTGCTAACCAGTACCTTGATATTGCCGCGCAAGGCATGCATCTCATTTCCGCGAACAAGGTTGCCGGTTCGGCGTCGAGCCAGTACTACAATCAGGTTCAAGATGCCTTCAGTAAAATCAACCGCCATTGGCTTTACAATGCAACGGTTGGTGCCGGTTTGCCAATTAACCACACCGTACGAGATCTGCGTGAAAGCGGTGACGACATCATTGCGTTATCAGGGATCTTCTCGGGCACTTTATCTTGGTTATTCCAGCAATTTGACGGTTCAGTCCCGTTCAGTGAACTCGTTGATCTGGCTTGGCAACAAGGGCTCACGGAACCCGACCCTAGAGCCGATCTTGATGGCTCGGATGTAATGCGTAAGCTCGTCATCCTTGCTCGTGAGTCGGGATTGGATATTGAGCCAGAGAATGTCAAAGTCGAGTCTCTGGTCCCTGCAGAGCTTGCTGATCTTCCTCTGGATGACTTCTTGGATAAAAGCGAGCTACTGAGCGAAATATTGGCAGAACGCCTTGAACGAGCTCAACGCGAAGATAAAGTACTGCGCTACATTGCCAGACTCGAAAAGAACGGCTCTGCGACTGTGGGTATCGAAGCACTGAATAAAGAACATGCGCTGGCTAACTTGCTTCCTTGTGACAATATCTTTGCCATTGAAAGTAAGTGGTACAAAGATAATCCATTGGTGATTCGTGGCCCAGGTGCAGGGCGAGAAGTCACAGCGGGTGCCATTCAGTCTGACTTGAACCTACTATCAAGCCAGCTTTAGGGCAGTCGCGGTTACCACTCACGAATAAAAGGGTTAGAGCATACGCTAACCCTTTTTAATCCCTTCCCCTGCAATAACACTATCTGAACTCCTATCTATTCATCAATTCTGCATACTTAAATGCATCGTCTTGAAATACTCTCATTACCTTCATGAAAAAAATTCATAATCGCACTGTTGACATTAAATCGTATTCATTACATTCTGTGGACATATAGACGTCTAAACGTCGATTTCAAAGTTTGGTGATTAGGTCAATCACAGGGAGAGGTAAGATGGGTTACACACACGCAGGTCATATAGACGCTTTAAATCAAAATGTTGCAGAGCTTTCTGACAACATTAACGTCTCATTTGAATTTTTTCCGCCAAGCAGTGAAAAAATGGAAGAAACGCTGTGGAACTCTGTTCACCGTCTTAAAACGCTTCAACCTAAATTTGTTTCCGTGACATACGGGGCAAACTCTGGTGAGCGCGACCGTACTCACTCCATTATCAAAGACATCAAAGATCAAACCGGTCTTATTGCTGCGCCACACCTGACCTGTATCGACGCATCGCGTGAAGAACTCATTCAAATCGCTGATGACTACTGGAACAATGGCATTCAGAGTATTGTTGCGCTTCGTGGTGATATTCCACCGGGCGGCGGCGCACCTGATATGTACGCAACGGACCTAGTAAAACTGCTTAAAGAACGCCATGACTTTGATATTTCAGTGGCCGCTTTCCCTGAAGTTCACCCTGAAGCGAAGAGCGCACAAGCTGACCTGCTGAACCTAAAACGTAAAGTAGACGCGGGCGCAAACCGAGCTATCACTCAATTCTTCTTTGATGTGGAAAGCTACCTACGCTTTCGTGACCGCTGTGTGGCCGCTGGCATTGAGGTTGAAATCGTTCCGGGTATCCTGCCGGTTTCTAACTTCAAACAAGCGTCTCGCTTTGCTGCAATGAACAACGTGAAAGTACCGGGCTGGATGGCAAAACAGTTTGAGGGCTTGGATGATGATCCAACAACTCGTCAGTTGGTAGGCGCTAGCCAAGCGATCGACATGGTTCGTACGCTTAGCCGTGAAGGGGTGAAAGATTTCCACTTCTACACACTGAACCGTGCCGAAATGACCTACGCACTATGCCACACGTTAGGCGTTCGCCCGCAAGGCTAAGCCCTGAAAAATTGCACATGTTTATATAACTAGAAGCATGTGCGACGCGAGAGCGCAATTCAAATAAAAACGCCAACGAATCATCGTTGGCGTTTTTATTATCAATTCAGCTTGGAAAAGTAGTCAGTCAGTGCTTACTCAACTTCATCCATTTTACCAAGAAGACCACGGATGCGCTCTTGCCATGCCGCTTGCTCTTGCTGCATTTGCTCTGCTTTCTGCTCTAGCGCTTCACGGTTGGCTTTCAACTCGTTCGCTTCATTCGCCAATTGCTGCTTTTCTTCTTTTAATTCTTCGACTTCCATTTGCAGTAATGAAATCGTATCGACTGCAGTTTGAATTTTTGCTTCCAGTTGCTCTAATACTTCAAAAGACATCTTAGCCTACCTATCTGTGCGCTTTACATTATATGGTGAGTGTTGCTCTTAGCCCCATTCTACTCAGCCAAGCGAGGATAAACACGCTCTATATTCGATAATTCATACCATTCGCTCAAAATTCATACTTAATTTAACAACCACCTGACGAAGCCTATCTCGCTTAGCGATTTTTCGACAACTTTACGTACGGTATAAAGCGAAAAGACAAAAATGCAAACGTTTCCCTTTTGATGTGCTAAAATCTCGCCGAATTTTTTCCTATTCCCTTTCATATTTGGAGTCATCATGAAACGCGACTTAGCATTGGCTTTTTCACGAGTTACTGAGGGTGCTGCATTAGCAGGTTACAAATGGCTTGGCCGAGGCGACAAAATCGCTGCTGACGGCGCAGCTGTTGAAGTCATGCGCACACTACTAAACAAAACCGAGATTAGCGGCGAGATCGTTATCGGCGAAGGTGAGATTGATGATGCGCCAATGCTGTTCATTGGTGAAAATGTGGGTAAAGGTGGAGATGCGGTTGATATCGCCGTTGACCCAATCGAAGGGACTCGTATGACAGCAATGGGGCAGTCGAATGCTCTTGCTGTTCTTGCCGCTGGCGAGAAAGGAAGCTTCTTAAAAGCGCCTGATATGTACATGGAAAAATTGGTGGTTGGCCCTGGCGCTAAAGGGTGCATCGACCTGAACAAACCACTTACGGAAAACCTAGAAAACGTCGCAAAAGCGTTGGGTAAAACACTCGATACGTTAGTTGTCACTACCCTTGCAAAGCCTCGTCATGACAAGGTGATTGCAGAGATGCAAGCCATGGGCGTTCGTGTGTTCGCAGTGCCAGATGGCGACGTTGCCGCTTCAATTCTAACTTGTATGCCAGACAGCGAAGTCGACGTGATGTACTGTATTGGCGGCGCTCCTGAAGGTGTGGTATCTGCTGCCGTCATTCGTGCTCTTGATGGCGACATGCACGGTAAACTTCTCCCTCGTCACGAAGTAAAAGGCGATACTGAAGAGAACCGTAAGTTTGGTGAAGACGAACTTAAACGCTGTGAAGAGATGGGCGTTAAGACAGGCGTTGTGTTGAAGATGGAAGACATGGCACGCAGTGATGATGTTGTTTTCGCAGCAACGGGCATTACCAAGGGCGACCTATTGGAAGGCATTAGCCGACAAGGCAACATCGCGACAACCGAAACACTGGTTATTCGTGGCCGCTGTCGCACGATTCGCCGTATCAAGTCTACGCATTACCTAGAACGCAAAGACGCTGAGGTTCGCGACCATATCCTTTAATCGCAGTAAGTACTAACTTATGTGAACGAAGGCTATCACTGGCTGATTGGCTGATTGGCTGATTGGCTGATACAAAAATAGATAAAAGGCTTCCTGGTGAAGCCTTTTTTGATCAGGCAGTGATGTATTGGTTATTCAGAGTGAGTAATTACTACTCTGTGCCCTTCTTCATCTGGAACAAAATCAACAAAGTGGGTTATCGCATCCAACGAATCTTCTTGATAATGCGTCACGTAAAGCAACTGGCTCAGGCTTGCTTTCGCAATTCGATTCAATGCAAAGAAGACCAACTTACGATTGATGAAATCGAGCCCTTGATATGGTTCATCGAGTATCAATAAAGCAGGTTGCTTAATTAAGGCTCGGCCAATCAATAACAGGCGTTGCTGACCATAATCTAGGCTGCGAAAGCTCACGCTGGCAAACTCGCTCATCTCTAGCACTTCAAGCCATTGGTGCGCCGCTTCTATCTGCCTCTTACTTGGTTGGTCATAAAGCCCTATTGAATCAAAAAATCCAGACAATAAAACGTCCAACGCTTGGCAGCCGACTCGGTATTGCAAATGCAAAGCAGACGAGACAATGCCAATTTGGCGTTTGATGTCCCAAATGGTTTCTCCACTTCCACGTTTCATTCCCAGTACGCTGATATCATTACAATAGCACTGAGGATGGTCACCCATGATCAGCCCCAGCAAGGTACTTTTTCCACAACCATTAGGGCCTCGGATTTGCCAATGCTGCCCCTGTGTGACCTCCCATGTGAAATCTTTGAAAATCACGCCATCGAGATACTCCACTTTGACATCCTTCATCGCGACTAAGGTTTTGGGAAACTCATTGTCATCGCTTTTTTCTGCCATCAACGACAGTAAAGCATCACTTTTCTTTTCCGACAGGGCTTGGATCTGTTGCTTTATTGGATGGTTATTCCACTCCATGACACCCATTGTTTGCGTCAGGCTGTGCTGATCAAACAGCGCCACATCGGTAATGCAGAGAGGCAGCTCATCTTCACGCGATGTGATAATAATCAGCTGCATGTTCTGTGAACATTGATTCAGCAATTCGGTTAACGCGGCTCTATGCTCAATATCCAACCCAGCATAAGGCTCGTCTAGAATGAGCATTGTCGGTTTTTGTACCAGCGCCCTCGCCAACATCATTCGCCGAGTTTCCCCCGTAGAGAGCTGTCTAAACTGACGATCACGAAGCCCAAGCAGATCCGTTTTCTCCAACATACCGTCAAGTTCATCAGCATGACAGCCTGCATCAATCAGTAATCTCTCAACAGAGGTACCGTAATCCAGACTATCTTGAAAATCGGTTTCATCTTTCGCGATTTCATCTTCCAATAGCTGCTGTTGCATCGCCAACGACACACATGCAATGGATTCCGGGGCGTTTAGAATGGTGCCTTTCTCTGGCTCAAGATCGCCACACAGCAGTTGAGCCACCAACGATGCGCTGTGGCTGTGCGCCGCAAAAATGCCCCAGTGTTGCTGAGCCCCGATATTCCAATCCTTGATTTTCAGCGAAGCGGCATCACTCTGATAGTGAAGCTGTTGAATGTGCATAACCTTTCCTTGTTGTTATCTCTGGTTTACTTCAGGTTTTGTATTCAATCAACCTAACCTTTGTACCCATTATTATTCACTCCATAGTGCTTAATATTGAGACAAATATCCAGTCACACACCGATCGAGAATGGTCGTGTCGCCTATCTCGTACCACAGAAAAAAACCGTCTGACAAGGCAGACGGCTTTAGTGTGGGAACTAAAAAACGCTTTAGTTGGCCAAAGTAACCGATACGATGGGAACCGCTCCTTCATCGGTTGACTGAGCATAAGACGCATCGAGGAAGAATTGATATTCACCCGCTGCTGGTATCTCAACGACGCAGTTACCGCCAGAGCCTAGGTTTAAAGAGCCCTCTTTTAGAATGACGCCATCACACCCTAGATTCGGGTTCGACCAGCTTGGGTCAGCAAACTTAAACTCATGCGTTCCCGCTTCAACATATGACGTCACCGAGTAGGATCCGTTTCCAATGAAACTCATCGCAAATTCAGCGGAGTCACTCCAACCATTCATGCTTCCTTTTACATACACAACGGTGTCACCAAAGGGTGGAACGTTAGACATATCCTTATTTGAGTTATCAACGGGCAGACCCAATCCTTGCAGGTCATCTTGCGGTAAAACGAAAACGGCAGTCGTTAGCGCAGGGACGCTAAAGGCAGAATCAGAGAAATAGGCTTGCTTAACCAGGCTGTCTACTGACTCCATTTGGACTGGGTGCAAAGCAAAGTGAGAGGTCCCAGGAATGGAGAACTCTTGCGTTTCCGCCGTTGCGTTTACCACAACCACCAAAGCGTCAACCTGTTCATCAAGATCGTTGCCAGCACTGATGCCGTCATCAATTGACATCACAATCAGGCCATAGGTTTGATCTTCACCCACATTGTGGAAATCGACTCTAGCTTCCACTTCTTCTGCGCTATTGAGCGTAAACAACGGGCTGCTAGAGCGCACTTTCAGTAACTCTAGGAACTGCTGCTTGGTTAAGTCAATATCTGCAGCCGAGGTCATCAAGCTTGAATCTGCAATGATTGATTGAATCAACTCATAGTTCGCACCGTCTTTGTCTTCTCTTGGCAGACCCACATTCCAGTTGTTGTCTTCACCATTGAAACGCACTCGGTTAAACCAATCGCCAGAGTCGTAAGAATCACGTTGCATTGATTTAGATCGCAACAGCTCAGATCCCATATGAATGAACGGAATGCCCTGCCCCATCATGACTGTCGACAAGGCCAATGACTGCATTCGCGCGCGCTCTTCAGGTAATACACCCACATCGGTTTTGTAGGCGTTGTTATCCCAAAGCGTTTGGTTGTCGTGCTTAGAAACGTACGAGATGTTCTCTGATGGAGCCTTTGTGTATCCAGCAGGCGCGCCATTGTAGTCAATATCACGACCATGTTTCGCATTGCCTTCAAAATCCACCAACACATAGCTTTCTAGATTGCCCGCCATGCCTAAGCGAACCAAATCTTGGTTGTGCAATAAGCTATCTAACTCCGCTTGAGATTGGTCACGACGCTCATTCGGATAAGCGGCATTGGCAAAACCTTGGTTTCTTCTTAATCCTGTGCCATCGCTATCAAATGGGCTGCCACCACGAACCGCATCACGAAGGCGATCCGAGAAGGTTCCGATACCTGTTCCGGCCATGTTGATCTGTGTTGCTTGGGTAAATCGTGCATTATTCGAGACCTCACCAAAATCCCAGCCTTCGCCATAAAATAACGTGTCAGGGTGAACCTTGCGCACCTCTTCTAATGCTTCAATCATGAGTTCTTTAGGCTGATGGCCCATCAAGTCGAAACGGAAACCATCAACATTGTATTCCTTCGCCCACGTCACCAACGAATCGATCATGAGTTTCCCCATCATGCGATTTTCAGTCGCGGTGTTGTCACAGCAAGTTGAGGTTTCTACTCCGCCTGTATTGGTATTTAAGCGGTGATAGTACCCAGGAACAATCTTATCCAATACCGACTTTTCATTAACCCCTGATGCATTGGTGTGGTTGTAAACGACATCCATCACCAGCTTGAGGTCCATTTCATGGGTCGCTTTGACCATTTCACGGAACTCTCGAATTCGAGTCTTTCCTTCGGCGTCGGTTGCGTAGCTGCCTTCAGGAACCGTGTAGTGGTATGGGTCGTAGCCCCAGTTGAAGCTATCCAGATCGCGGAGGTCATTCATTAATGACTGAGCAGCCTTAGTGGCCGGATCATAGCTTTGTAGAACACTCTCAATCGTTGCGTCACCGCTTTCCGTTGCACAAATCTCAGCGTCGGGCCTTACTGAGCAGAGCTTAGCGATCGTATCGTCAATATCGACGGTATCGGCTTCATTGACGGTGGCGATATCAAAGGCTGGAAGGATATGAAGCGTTGTTAAGCCCGCTTCTTGAAGGGCTTGCAGATGAGAGACCGATTCACGGTCGGCTTCGGTTAACGCTAGGTATTTTCCGTTTAGCTCGGGATTCCCTTCGGTGTCGCTGTAGCTAAAGTCACGCAAGTGAGATTCGTATAAGACATGAGAGGTATCGAGATACGCACCCTCAGCATTTTTCGGCGTTTCAGGTCGCTCATAGCTGTCCCAACCTCTGGGTTTAAGCCTTCTGTCATTGGCAAGATCGACCACCTGAGAATACGCTGAGTTTGTCGAAACGCTGAGTGAATACGGGTCTGTCACCAGTACGGTCTCGATTTGCTTTGTGGTGGGATGATAGACCGTCACTTCATAGCGATAGTATTTGTTCACCACACCCGACAATCGACCCGATTCCCATATCCCGGTATCGGAATCTTCATGCAATCCAATCGTCTTGATTCGCTTCTTGTTTTTGTTGTAGACATGCAGCTTCACGTCTTGCGCGGTGGGAGCCCAAAGCTTGAAGACGGTTTTAGACCCCTGAACGATCGCCCCTAACTCTTCTGAAATGGCATTACCTGACGCTTCATCAACGAAAACATCGTCTAATACGCCTGCTTTTTGAATCTCAGTCGCTGCAATCACTTTATCTTGATCATCGTAGGCCACCAAAACGATTTGGCTCTTCAGGATTCGGGAAAATCGTCTGTCTCGGACATTGAGTTCGACGCCCGTTAAACCGCTCAAGTGAGGAAAGCGTTGCTTCAGCTCTTCGCTTAACTCACCCGTTATGGTGAGATCGACAGTTCGCCCCTTAATGATCTGATTGTTTTCCTCATCCAACTTAATGCGGTTTCTTGGAGAGAATCGAAGCTCAACTCGTGCTGCATTGGCGGCGTCTTCCCATGCAATGGTTTCTCTGTCTAGCCAATGTGCTTTTTGGCCATCAATGGCAATAGGACGCTCAGCGGTCGGTTGGTAATACAGCTGGCTTGAACCATGAAAACCAAAAATGCTTATACTATCATCAAGTTGAGTGAGTTGTGCCTTATGGTTGGCACTGCCAAACGCTTTTTCATTCCCCTTGTGCAGAATAAAATTCATACACTCGTGAGGGTCACTGGCTTCCAAGTCCACCTTGAAAATATAATAAGCCCCGTAGGTCTGGCTAAAACCATCCGCTAAGTATGGTTCGTCCCAACTTGTTCCCGTCGACGCAATCCCCATGCCTTCTAAATTGGTGCTTGTGCACCCTTCGCCATTCCAAAGGTGCATACCCCAGTCTTGGTATTCACTTTGGTCTTCTGTCCCTCGATTGTAATAAATCACAACTTCATCTTGAGTTGGTACATACAGATCCAACGCATCCACATTCGTTGCTTGTGCTTCTGAGTGCCCCATGACAACAATCGATGTGGCTAGCATTGGCAAAACTGCCCCTGCCAACTTGCTTATTCTGAACTTCATATTCCCTTCCACTAGTTAATGTTAAACATTCAAACTAGGGCGACTCCAAACAGCCTTCGCCTTCCAGTTGGGAGATAGTTTAGAGATAAGGCGCTGATAAAAAGTGTGATCAACACACTAAATATTCTTGTTGATCAAAGGCATAAATATAACTGGTAACAACATCACGAATTGCTGCCATACAAAACGAAAGCACGATCATCATTCGTACGCTGAGAGACTACGCCTAGTATTTAACCGTACTACGCCACTAAAATACGCCTCTGGTTGCGTATTTAGACGCAATAGAATGATCAACAACCATTTTAAGGTTCGACACTGAAAAACCAGACTTAAAAGAAGTGTTAGACGAAAAAAAACGAGAGCCTAAGCTCTCGTTTCTCCGTTTCAAAGGGTTGATGTGATTACATCATTCCTGGCATACCGCCCATGCCACCCATGCCACCCATATCAGGCATTGCAGGAGCAGAATCTTGTGGCTTGTCTGTTACCATCGCTTCGGTTGTGATCATAAGACCAGCAACTGATGCTGCGAACTGTAGAGCAGAGCGAGTCACTTTTGTTGGGTCTAGGATACCCATGTCGATCATGTCGCCGTATTCGCCTGTAGCCGCATTGTAACCGTAGTTACCTTCACCAGCGCGTACGTTGTTAGCAACCACTGATTCTTCATCACCAGCATTCTTAGTGATTTGACGAATCGGTGCTTCCATCGCGCGAAGTGCTACGCGGATACCCACGTTTTGCTCTTCGTTGCTGCCTTCAAGGCCAACAACTTTTGATGCAGCGCGGATAAGTGCAACACCACCACCAGCAACAACGCCTTCTTCAACCGCTGCGCGAGTTGCGTGAAGTGCATCTTCAACACGGTCTTTCTTCTCTTTCATTTCAACTTCAGTTGCTGCGCCAACCTTGATTACCGCAACACCGCCAGCTAGCTTAGCTACGCGCTCTTGAAGTTTCTCTTTGTCGTAGTCAGACGTTGCTTCTTCAATTTGTTGACGAACTTGAGAAACACGGCCTTGAATCATCACTTCTTCACCCGCGCCATCAATGATGGTTGAGTTTTCTTTCGTGATGGTTACACGCTTAGCTTGACCTAGGTCTTCTAGCGTTACTTTCTCAAGGTCTAGGCCGATCTCTTCAGAGATAACCGTACCACCCGTTAGGATAGCGATGTCTTGAAGCATTGCTTTACGACGGTCACCGAAACCAGGTGCTTTAACCGCAGCCACTTTCACGATGCCACGCATGTTGTTTACAACAAGAGTCGCTAGCGCTTCGCCTTCTACATCTTCAGCGATGATTAGAAGTGGACGAGATGCCTTAGCAACCGCTTCTAGCGTCGGAAGAAGTTCACGGATGTTTGAAACTTTCTTGTCGATAAGAAGAATGAATGGGCTTTCTAGGTCAACGGAACCTGCTTCTTGGTTGTTGATGAAGTAAGGAGATAGGTAACCGCGGTCGAACTGCATACCTTCAACGACGTCTAGCTCGTCTTGTAGAGCCTGACCTTCTTCAACCGTGATAACGCCATCACGACCTACTTTTTCCATCGCTTCAGCAATGATGTTACCAACCGTCTCATCAGAGTTAGCAGAGATAGTCCCTACTTGAGCGATTGCTTTTGTATCTTTACATTCAACAGAAAGGTTTTTCAGCTCTTCTACTGCTGCGATAACTGCTTTATCAATACCGCGCTTAAGGTCCATTGGGTTCATGCCCGCTGCAACCGCTTTAAGGCCTTCAGTAATGATTGACTGTGCAAGAACAGTTGCTGTTGTTGTTCCGTCACCCGCCGCGTCATTGGCTTGAGAAGCGACTTCTTTCACCATTTGTGCGCCCATGTTCTGGAACTTGTCTTCCAGTTCAATTTCACGCGCTACAGACACACCATCTTTTGTGATTGTTGGTGCACCAAATGATTTGTCTAGAACAACGTTACGGCCTTTAGGACCAAGTGTTACTTTTACAGCGTCAGCCAGAACGTTCACGCCTTCTAGCATTTTTACTCGTGCGTCATTACCAAATTTTACGTCTTTAGCAGCCATCTTTAATTTCCTTTCTAAATTCGATTGTCATTTTCGTTGTGATTCAGAATCAACTATTCAACGAGTGCTTATTATTCAACAATTGCCATGATGTCATTTTCAGACATGATCAATACTTCTTTGCCATCAATCTTTTCAGTCTTTGTGCCGTAGCCTTCTGCAAAGATAACCGTGTCGCCAACTTTTACATCCAACGCTTGAACACTGCCGTTTTCTAGGATGCGGCCTTTACCTACAGCAACGATGGTACCGCGAGTTGATTTTTCTGCAGCAGAGCCTGTTAGCACGATGCCACCAGCAGATTTAGATTCAACTTCTTGGCGTTCTACGATAACTCGGTCGTGTAATGGACGAATGTTCATCGGTCGTCTCTCCTAAAAATTTCCATGAGGTTTGATAGATACTGGCACCTTGCCTATTTAGAAGGTGCGTCAGCTTGTGAAGAATATGTGGGGGCATTCGACAATATCCCAAGGGGTAATTAGCATTTTTTTGTGACCAAGACTGCAAAATCTTGCGATTGAAACACCACCCATCCATCGTTTTCATGTGATTCAACATAGTAAATTCTTTGCTTTATTAAATCGTTACGACATAATTAGAAAAAGGATGCGAGGAAGATATGAAGAGTAGCGAAAAGATACTGCAAACGATCAAGGAAAAAGGCGAGATTACCGCCAAGCAGTTAGCACATGACCTAGAAATGACCACCATGGGCGCTCGCCAACATCTGCAGATCTTAGAAGAGGATGGTCTACTCGACTTCCATGACTTAAAAGTGAAGGTAGGCCGACCGACCAGACACTGGTCTTTAACCGAAAAAGGGCATGCGCAGTTTGCAGATAGGCATGGTGACCTAACCATTCAAATGATTGATGCGGTAGAAAGAATTTTTGGTCAGGAAGGAATGGAAAAGGTGGCGGCTGAGAGAGAGAAACAAACTCTCACGGCTTACCAAGATCTGATATCCAACAGTACAACGCTTGAAGATAAACTCACTAAGCTCGTGCAACAACGACGCAATGAAGGCTACATGGCGGAATTGGAAATCTTATCCGATGGCTATTTACTGATCGAAAACCACTGCCCCATTTGCAAAGCAGCGACACGAAGTTCCGTGCTATGCGCCTCTGAGCTCAATGTCTTTCAAGCATTACTCGGCGGTGAATATCAGGTCAACCGAACCGAACATATCGTTCAAGGGCAAAGACGCTGCGCCTATACCATTAAGCAGAGTTAACACCCTCCAATTTCCAGATTTTAGCTCTTCAAAATACACCGCCTAACGACGAGCAGAATAGAGACTTTCACTAAACTGCCAGTGATTGTACCGTCGTCATATTCCGCCCATTGTCTTTTGACTCATACAGCACGGCATCGGCGGCTTCAATCCATTGCGTTGCCGTTTCTAAAGCTTCTCGGTTGAATTCGCACACTCCAAGGCTAATGGTGTATTTAATGATGCCTTGATTGGTTTTAATCTCACTTTCTTCCACACGTTTACGAAGGCGCTCGGCAAAATACAAGGCTTGTTCATGGCAGGTGTTCGGAAGTAACACCGCAAACTCTTCACCGCCATAACGTCCGACAAAATCACTTGTTCTTGAGATCTTTTGCGTCAGCAGGGCGGTATGGCGAATGACTTCATCTCCGATACTGTGACCGAAATTATCGTTCACCCGTTTAAAGAAATCGATATCAAACATGATAAGGGTTGAGACTCTTTCATCGTCCACTTTAAGCTTACTGCATTCGTCGATTAGGGCTTGCTCCCAGCAGGCTCGGTTTAGCAGCCCAGTTAAGCCATCAATCCTGCTTTTATGCTCTAGCTTTCGATTTGACTCATGAAGAAGCATTTTGCTTTGCGCGACATCGGATACATCGCTGATCATCACACAAAGGTGTGAGACTTTACCTGAGAGTGAGCTTAACGGCGTGATCACCATGTTCTGATGCATTAAATCTAACCCGCGAGAGGCGGGAGAGAAATTCTGAAACTCAAAGATATAAGAGCGGTCTTCCCAAGAAGAGAAACCTTGGGTTTTTAAAGAGATCGTGGCGTTAAATTTTGCTTCTAGCCAGCGTTGAGGGAGATCGGTGCACACACTAAAAAGTGGCTTATGTAATATGTCGGCTGATGGGATACCACTGTAAGATTGCATGAAGCGATTCCACGCCACGACGTTAAACTCGAGATCAAGAACAAAAATGCCGACGTCCATGGTATCAATCACTTGCGTGTACCAATGAAGCTCTTCGACGACATTTAATTTACTTTCAGGGCTCATATTGACTCCATAACTCGATTGATCACCTGCTCTGAAGCCTGGTCAAACATAAACAAAACCTCACACTCAAACTCTTGGTCATCACGATAGATAAACTCTAACGCCAAGGTATCGTCACCTAAACAACTTGGTTTGGCGTAAACTCGTGTATCGACAACAACGGGTTGTCGCAGAGAAACGCTCACGTCCATTTGGTCACAAAGAGAGGTCATGAACGAGGACACAAACAAGTTAGCCACATTCAGCACGACTTCATTGTATGAATTGTCTTTACTCGAGAATCCAAGTCGCTCACCAATCGTCGAAATACCCTTACCATGTAAACAAATCAACGCCTCGCCATGCATTCCACTGCCAACAAACCGCTGAGTCACTGCCGTCACTTCATCACGGTACAGAGCGTCCCTTAGCATCATATCCAGTTCGGCTTTTTCAATCGTACTGACCGTTGGAATGGGCAAGTGGATAAACTCACCTAGCACATTAGCCAGGCTCGACGCCCCTTGCCCTAATGCAATATTGGCTATCTCTTTAAATTTAATTTGAGGAGAGATGTCATCAACTCGGATGCCGTTTGCTTTGAAGATCAGCCCTAGTCGAGTGAAGATTTCGGCAGCGTGTGAATTAGAGAAAGGTTTTTGGATAAAGGTGTAGGCACCTAAATCAATACAACGAGCGATAGCTTGATCTTGAACATCGCCAGAGACAACCACCACTTTGGTTGGATACTTATGCGGCATTTGCTGCAGCACCTGATAACCGTCCATCTCAGGCATGGTGAGATCCAGGAACATAACATCTATTGACTTGCCGCACAGTTGCTCAAGGGCCTGTTGCCCATTTTCAGCAAAGAGTATCTGTTGATTCGGTAACAACTCGATACTTTTGGCGAGTACTTTTCTCGCCAATGCTGAGTCGTCGCAGATGAGAATGTTCATGATATGAGACTATTCAGGTTTACCCGTTTTAAGAACGAGAGTTGATAATTCAAGTTCTTAACTAATATTTGGAATGAAAATCACTCCCGTAAGATGCAATCAATACACCATGTTAATTAAGGGGTAAAGAAATCGATTACAAAACTCTCACTTTGCTCATGTTTATTCCTATTTTTCACCAATAATTCATAGAAATTTGCAATGACTCGAAAAGGCAAAAACTGAACAAACGCTCACAAAATCACCGTCTCAAAGTTGAGAATGCAGACTTTCGTTCAAACTTTAATCTATTTCATTGCTTACGCTTAAGGTAGTGTTGATTAATCGATCATCGCTGTGATAGAGGAAATGGATATGAATGCCGCCCCTTTGAACCAAACTCTTCCACCTTTTGACGAGTTAGTTGAGTTAGCTAAACACCATCCTGATGCATTTGTTCAGTTTAAAAAAGAGATGTGTGAAGAGATGATTCTTTCGGCTTCAGAGGAGATGCAAGACAGGCTATGGGCACAACAAAGCCACATTGATCGAGTTGTCGACCGTTGCAAAAACCCTATTCAAGCAAATGTTGTGTTGATGAAAGAGTTGTCGCAACAAGTTTATCGCTTCCAAAGCGTACTTGATGGGAGTGAAGAAGAATCACAACCGACAGCCGATATTATTCCTTTTCGTCCTCGAGATGAGGATTGGCGATAAACCTTTCAACCGACGAATAGACGAATAGACGAATAGACGAATAGACGAATAGACGAATAGACGAATAGAAGAAGAGTGGCACAACGACAGCGATTCGAGTAACGACCTTTATTCTGCTTAGTGCCAACTGTCTTTATTGTACTTCATTGCTTCGCAGTGAAATCTCACCACCAATAAAACTCTCTATACCTTGTTCGGTTTCCAGTAAAACGGCCCCTTGCGCATCGATACCTTGAGATATACCTTCTATCTCTCTTGAGCCCATGATCAATTTGACCTTGCGTCCTATGAAGTTATCTAAGCGATTCCAACGTTCAACAAAGCCGTTCATACCGCGCATTTCATAGTCTTCAAGGGTATGATGAAGCGTATTGATTAAAGTCGCCGCAAGTTCATTGCGATCAATCTTAGCAAGGTGTTGATTAGGGAGAGAGTCACAGACCTGAGATAAGCTCACCCACGGCTGGGTAATATTTTCAGTGACGGATTGAGAAGTTCCCTGGTTATCGGTCGCCATATTAAGGTTAATCCCCATGCCAATAACCAAATTTGCCGCCGCACCTGCCTGCCCAGACATTTCAACTAAGATGCCAGCTAGTTTTTTGTCTTCAAAATACAGATCATTTGGCCACTTTAACTTAACGCCATCGATCCCTAGTTTTTCTAACGCCTCTACGATAGCAACACCAACAACCAGGCTTAACCCCATAGCAGCGGCCATGCCTGCGTCTAAACGCCAGTAAATAGAGAGGTAAAGGTTACTGCCAAATGGTGATACCCATTCGCGCCCTCGTCGACCTCGGCCTTTGGCTTGATACTCAGCAATACACGCTGAGCCCGACTCTAGCTGCTCTACCCGGTCAAGGAGATATTGGTTGGTTGAGTCAATGATTGGTACGAGCTCTAATGATGTCTTAACTTTTGATTTCAGCATGGCTTCATCAAGCAACTGCATCGGTTGAGAGAGTTGGTACCCTTTACCCTGCACACTGAAAATATCGACACCCCAAGATTGGATCCCTTTGATATGTTTGCTTATTGCGGCACGCGAAATACCCAATGATTCACCAAGCTCTTGCCCGGAATGAAAGCCGCCTTGAGACAAGGTTTTCAGTATCGTCAGCTTAACACTGTGATCTTTCATGCTTCACTCTCCATATTACCCTTCGCTACCAAAATTTCTGCCAAACACGTTTCGCCCTTTGCACCCATGAATCGAACTTCATGCTCTAACTCAACTTGGTACTTGTCCCAAACACAGCGACGAATCTTTGCCGCTAGGGCCACAATATCATCCGCGGTCGCGTTATCTCTATTAACGATGACTAACGCTTGATTTGGGTGAACTTGAGCGCCACCAAGTATCTCACCTTTTAATCCACACTGATCGATCAACCATCCTGCAGCAATCTTCATCGCAGCATTCCCACTCTCATCATTCGCCGGATACGCAACAACCTCAGGGTATTTTGATTGTAATTTTTGGAACTGTTCGAAGCCGATAATAGGATTTTTGAAAAAGCTACCTGCATTACCAATGATGTCTGGATTAGGCAGCTTCTCGAGACGGACCTTGCAGACACAATCGAAGATCTGTTGTGACGTTACGGTCGCCTTGTCAAAGCCTTTAAGGGGACCATAAGCAATATTAGGCTGCCACTGTTTTGTCAGCTTAAGACCAATCGCTATCACGATGACCTTTTGATACAACTTATGTTTAAAAACAGAATCACGATAGCCAAACTGACACTCTGAATTACTCAGTCGTTTTACCTCAAGGGTTTCAAGACACAGTACATCTACATATTCACAGACATCTTTAAACTCAACACCGTAAGCCCCAATATTTTGGATAGGAGCCGAACCCGAACAGCCTGGAATGAGGGCTAAATTCTCAAGGCCGTTATAACCTTGTACAACACACCACTTCACTAATGCAGGCCAGTCTTCTCCGCCTTGTACATGCAGATGGAGGTCACTGTCTGATTCGGTTACTTCTATTCCCTTTAAGCGATTTATCAACACCACACCTTGATAGTGCTCAGTAAAAAGCATATTACTGCCCTTTCCTAACATCAGCTTAGGCGTCGACTGCCATTGGCTAGATTGATATATCTCTTTGAGTTGGGCAACAGAAGAGATCTCAATCATGTGATCACAGTACTGCTCGATAGCAAAGGTATGAAATGAGCGAAGGTTTGCGGTCGATAGGGATTGCATGGCATTCATCAGGTAACTTAAACTGCCACCATTCTACATGACATCAATGCGATTAGATAAGAGGAAGGTCAGAATGAGTCAGCCACACAGATCACAACCGGCAGTTTCAGAGCTGACAATAGCCGTATTGCCCACGATAAAAGTCCCCTTGGTCAATAAGATTTACAAAGACTATTACCCTTCAGGAAAGGCAAAGAAAGATGAGCATATTGTCACGGCTTCATCTCAAGGTTCTATCGTGGCGATGGTGCGCTTTCGTCATATTGAGCAATACCGACTCTTGACTGGCATGCTCGTCATACCTGAAAAGCGAGAACACGGCATTGGGCATCAACTGCTTGATTACTGCCAAAGTAATGAACTCAACAACAACGACTTTTGCTTTGCTTATACCCACCTCGAAAAGTTCTATAAGCAGCACAACTTTTACGCCATAGAGCCCGCTCACTTACCTAATAGCCTAAAAAACCTTTTCGAGCGATACGTAAATAGTGGTAGAAGTCTCATTCCCATGCAGTTTCAGGTTGATATTTAAGCAACTAGGCGCCTTTTCTGGTAAACGATAGTTTAAGTTTGGTAATATTCGTCTCTTGCTAATTTTTGTTCTGGTTATAACGTTCTATAACTAAGATTGCTTAACGATTAAGGTGATACATCCGACATGATGGTCAATAGGAATCCATTAACTCAACTGCCTACCCTTGCACTAGATCCAGAGAACTTTGATGTTCTTTACTCTGCGCAAGAGTTTCGAACTCGCGTTATTAAAGCGATTCAGGAGGCAAGTAAACGGATTTATCTTGTGGCTCTCTACCTTGAGGATGATGACGCTGGTCGAGAGATCTTAACGGAGTTGTATAAAGCGAAGCAAAAGAATCCCGATCTTGATGTGAATGTGTGCGTTGATTGGCACCGAGCACAGCGTGGTTTGATTGGCGCGGCGCCATCAGAAACTAATGCGGCAATGTATCAGTCATTTGCTGAACAATACGAACATAAGATCCCTGTTTATGGCGTCCCTGTTCGTGGCAGAGAAGTCTTTGGCGTACTCCATCTCAAAGGTTCTATCATCGATGATGAGGTTATTTACAGCGGGGCGAGCCTAAATAACATTTACCTGCATTATCAAGACCGCTACAGATTTGATCGCTACCATGTATTGAAACACTCTGCATTAGCAGACAGTATGACTCACTTCATTCGCGACGCCCTTATCGCACACCCTGCGGTAAATAACTTAGCCACAGAGCTAAAGCCTACAACTAAAGACATCAAAGTTGATATTAGGCAGCTACGAGCTTCACTCGCACAGTCTCGCTATCAATTTAAGCCCGAACCCGTGGGTAACGAGCAAGTGGCAATTACACCGCTAGTAGGTGTGGGTAAACGACGTAATAGACTCAATACCAGCATCAATCAACTGATTGCTCAGGCGAAGGATGAACTCTTCATCTGCACGCCCTACTTTAATTTCCCACCCAGCGTGGCAAAGGAAGTAAAAAAAGCAATCAAACGAGGTGTGAAGGTGACGATTGTTGTTGGTGATAAAACTGCGAATGATTTCTATATTTCACCAGAAGAAACATTTAAAACCATTGGTGGATTGCCTTACCTCTATGAGATGAACCTACGCCGCTTTGCGAAAGCCAATGAGGCAAACATTGCGAGCCGAAAACTGTCAATTCACTTATGGAAGCACGACAGCAATAGCTTTCACCTAAAAGGGATTTGGGTAGACAAACGTTATATGCTGCTCACCGGGAACAACTTAAACCCAAGAGCATGGAAGTTAGATCTCGAGAACGCTATCTTAGTTCAAGACAATTACGGGCACCTCACAGAGAAGTTTGAACTTGAGGTTGAAAACATCTTAAAGCATACAGAGATGATCTGCGCGTATCGCCAACTTGAAAAGGTAGAACACTACCCTGAACCTGTACAGAAACTGATTCGAAAGATTATGCGAGTGAAGGCAGATCGGGTTTTGAAGCAGATTTTGTAGGAAGCTATTTCTTCCCTTTGGCGATCTACTTCTAGATTGACGCATTAGATCAAATTCTCTCTTTATTGAGAGTTGAGTTTCCCATAGAATCAACTGCTAAACTCTGACTAAGGTTTTATCCCTGTGCTTATCCCTGTTGTAGACTTGGCATTTCTGTTTTTTTTCTCTTTGGCATCACTGTTTTTAATGCGCAAAGTCGCAAAAAATATAGGATTAGTTGATAAGCCTAATGCAAGAAAGCTTCACAATGGTGCAATTCCGTTGGTTGGTGGGATTTCCATTACGATATCCTTACTCTATTTTCTGTTTAATAATCAATACATTATTCAAAATGTAGGGCTTTTTTCTACTTGTATTCTGATACTCGTTACTATCGGTGCTCTTGATGATAAATATGATATTAGCTTTAAACTAAGGTTCGCTGTTCAAGCTGCTCTTTCTGTCGCTATGATGGTCATTGGTGGGATTGAATTGAATACTATTGGAGATGTGTTTGGTGCTGGACAGGTTATTACTCTAGGTTGGTTTGGCTATTTAGTCACTGTTTTTGCCGTCGTAGGAGCTATAAACGCGTTCAATATGGTAGATGGTATCGACGGCTTATTAGGCGGGCTATCAATTGTAACATTTGGTAGCTTAGGCATAATGCTCGCATATGATGGGCAAATGAATATTGCTTATCTATGCTTAGTATTGGTAATTATTATTACTCCCTATATTTTACTAAATCTCGGAGCTTTTGGTCGGCGCCGGAAGATATTTATGGGTGATGCTGGTAGCATGGTCATCGGATTTACCGTAATTTGGTTGCTTCTTTTATCAAGCCAAAATGAGGGGCCTTCTCCGTTAAGGCCTGTAACAGCACTTTGGTTAATTGCGGTGCCTTTAATGGATATGACTGCGATTATGATTAGACGAGTTCGCAGAGGTGACTCCCCATTTAAACCCGATAGAGAGCATTTACATCACCTTTTCCAACGCATAGGCCTTAGCTCGGGGCAAACTCTTATCGCCATTTGCTCTATTGCGACAATTTACGCTGGGTTTGGTATATATGCAGAGATGATAAATATTCCTGAATATTTGATGTTTTATTTGTTCATTGTTTGTTTTATTCTTTACTTAACGCTTCTAAGTAATATTTGGAGAATTACGGCTACCATTAGACGTTGGAAAGAACCTCTATAGACTAGCTAAGTTATAACTAATTTCTAAAATACCTTGTCTTTAGCTTATACATATCAAATAGTAGAAGACCTATTAATACATTACGCACTATATTTAAGCATAAAGTAATAACCATATAAATTACAGGAAGAAATATGACCTCAAAATATACCGATATATATGAACAAGAAAAATTTCCTCATAGTAAAAAACTTGAAGAGGTTGACCTTTATATGCTTTTGAAAGCATTCTGGGCTGACAGATTCATTATTGTTTTCTTATTACTAGTTTTTTCTGTTGCAGCCGCACTCTTCGCCTATAACAAACCAGACACATACGAAACCAGGGTTACATTCTTTACTGCGGACAAATTTTATGCCGCTTGGGGAGTAAGCGAACCAAAATTGTCCCCTCAACTTTTAAGTAGTGCAGGTTTCAAGTCAAAGATAGCTAGTATTGAAGGTGTAGATCCTAGGATTCTTAATGATATTTCAATTTCTTTAGATAATAGAAATAAATTGATCACAATCTACAAATCATCGACAAATCCAGAGGCCGCCTATCTAGGGGTTGATATTGTAGCTAGACATTTAAACTCTGCACTCAAACAAAATGAAATGGGTAACGTTTATCAAGCATTAACAGCTGCTAAGTCTCTAGAAAATCATACGTTTTTAGACAAAGCACAAGAGACGCTATCTGAACTATATTCTAGGCAGCTATTTAAAAAAGCCATCCTTGAAAGTCCTACTTCAAACATAGTACATTCGATGACTCCTCCCAGAAAGCCTACCTCACCGATTAAACCAAAACGGACAATCATAATTACACTTGGTAGTCTAATTGGTCTATTATTCGGTCTCAGCATATCAGTCATTAAACTTATATATAAACTAAACAAACACAAAACGAACAGAGACGATATTTAATAGATTCGATATTTTCTAACAATGAATTATATTGTTAAAAAATATACTAAAGCAGCAGAAGAAATACCACTAACAACACCTGCTGCAATCTCAGCGCGAGTGTGCCCTATTCTTTCTCTAAGAGTGGGGATATCACTTCCTATATTAATAGAATTAATTTGTTTAGCATGCTTTCCTATTTGCTGTCTTAAGCTATTAGCATCCAAAATCACAACAAAAGCCAAAGCTACTGCTGCGACTAATGCCGGCTCATCAATACCTTCCTTTAAAGCAATAATTGTTACTGCGCTTGTCACAATACTGCTGTGATTACTGGGCATCCCACCATAACCAATCAAATCAAACGCTAGTCGCTTTGCTTTAATACTGTTGATTATAAATTTGAGACTTCCAGCGATAATCCATGCAAATAATGGTGTTAATAAATAGCTTAAATCCATAATCAGACCTCAAACAGTAAGAGAATAAAAACAATAAAATGCCCACGAAATAATAGTCACTTGCAGCAAACCATCAGAAAACAATGCGTCAGTTGGTGACTCGCCATCATCTTTCATATCTACTATATACCAATATCTATATAAGCCAAAAAGCACCAATGGAATAGTGTAAACCAATATTGGCTTGTCTGACATAACAAATAAGCTGTAAAATAAGATCGCGCTAGTCGCTGACATCTCTGCATACTTATCGGCTAAATCTATAGAATAATGTTTTAAAACACTCCTAGCATTATCACCAGACTTTGCCAACTCTTGCTTTCGCTTTATCGATGCTAAATAGAGAGCTAGAGATAGTGTTGTAATAAACATCCATGAGGATAAAGGAACACTAATTACGACTGCCCCTGAGAGCACTCTCAACACAAACCCCAAAGCTATAGTAAAAATATCTAAGACTGGTTGATGCTTTAAGTAAAATGTATAAATAACATTCAGCACTAAATAACATAGTAAAACAATAAATAAATATGGTTCGACAAAGAAAGATAATAAAATAAAGCCATATAATGAAAATGCTAACAATCCTGCTTGCTTTATAGTAACTTCACCTGAAGCTAATGGGCGAGTCTTAGACTTTATTGGATGCTTCTTGTCATTCTCAATGTCAACGTAATCATTGAGAATATACGTAGCTGACGAAGCTATACAAAAAAACAGGAATGCAGACAAGGCTAAATTGATAGAGAATATGTCTGTAAATTCACCGGAGAAAAGCAAGGGTGCGAGTACAAAAACATTTTTAACCCACTGCTTAGGTCGCATTAATCGCAGTAACGCGTAAAGTGATTTATTATTAAGCATTTTCGTTTATAATACCATCTTGATATGATCCTTTAAGAGACTAACATAAACAATGAAAAACAGCATGCTTTACGTTATTTTTGCAGTATTAGCAACAGCAGTTAATCTCCTCACACAAGAAGGCATCACCTATATAAACAATGGAATATTTGAGTTAGAAGCTAGTATTTTTGGTGGCACCATTACTGGTCTAATCGTTAAATACACATTGGACAAGAAGTACATTTTCAACTTTGTAGCAGAGAATCAAGCCAAAAATCTAATGACATTCCTAATTTATGGTTCCATGGGGATAGTCACGACATTAGTATTCTGGGTTAGTGAATATACATTTGACCTAATATTTGAAACTAAAACGATGCGTTATGTTGGCGCTATCATAGGTCTCAGCATAGGCTATGTCGCAAAATATCATTTAGATAAGAAATTCGTATTTATAGGACGTTAAATGACTGAACTTACAAGTTGGGGCCGCTACCCTACCGTAGAGACCGAGCAATTAAGCGTTGAAATAGCTACTCTAGAATCCCTTTCACTTCGAGGAATACCTAGAGGTCTAGGAAGAAGCTACGGTGATAGTGCATTATCAGATAAAGTGATTTTATCTGATAAGCTATCGCGATTTATCTCTTTCGATAAAAGTACAGGGCAACTACGATGCGAAGCCGGAATCACAATTGAAGAAATACTGAAAGTATTCATCCCAAAAGGTTGGTTTCCATATGTCACTCCGGGCACCAAGTTTGTCACCATCGGAGGTGCAATTGCTAGTGATGTGCATGGAAAAAACCATCATAAAGAAGGCAGTTTTTGTGACTATGTTTCATCAATAGTTTTATTAATCGATGGGCAATTGGTTACTTGTAACGATCAAAAAAACTCGGATCTTTTTCGAGCCACATGCGGAGGGATGGGGCTTACAGGCTTTATCGTTGAGGCGACAATAACTCTAAAACCTATAAAAAGCGCATATATTCAACAAAAGGTAATTAAGGCAGAAAACTTGCGTGAAGCAATTAATTTATTAGAAGAAAATAGTGACTATACATATTCAGTTGCTTGGATAGATTGCTTATCAATGGGAGAAAGACTAGGTCGATCTCTCATAATGATAGGCGAGCACTCAGATAACAATCAACTTAAAACTCATAAAAACGCAAAGCTGTCAATTCCTTTCGAGTTCCCAACATACTGCCTAAATCAATACTCTGTCCAAGGATTTAATTTTCTTTATTATCATAGGCAACTTAAAAAGGAGATAAATAACATAGTTCATTATGATACATTCTTTTATCCTCTAGACGGCATTAGTAATTGGAATTTAATCTATGGAAAACAAGGATTTACACAATATCAATTTGTCATTCCAAAACATGCTGGTATTGAAGCATTAACTGAAATTATTACAGAAATTGCAGCTTCTAAGCTAGGTTCTTTTTTGGCTGTACTAAAAGTCCTAAAAGAAGAAAATGAAAATCTATTATCCTTTCCAATTGAAGGCTACACGCTAGCTTTAGATTTCAAAATTAACCCCAGTTTATTCCCGCTACTAAATCGATTGGATGAAATAGTGAAGCATTTCTCAGGTCGCATATACCTATCAAAAGATGTAAGAATGGATGAAGATATGTTTAAAGCTACCTACCCAAACTGGATAGAATTCGAGAGAATAAGAACCAAGTTCAATCTAAAAGGTAAATACTACTCACTTCAATCAAAACGCCTAGGACTATAAAATGAAGAATGTACTGTTAGTTGGAGCCACATCCGCTATAGCAGAGGAAGTAGCCAAAATATACGCATCTGATGGCAACGTTTTATATTTGGCGGGGAGAGATAGAACAAAGCTTGAGAATATTAAAGCTGATTTAATTGTTCGAGGTGCACACTCTGTACACATAAAGTTTTGGAACGCAGAAAATAACGAACTACACCAAGAACTCGTTGATTGTGCTTTTGAAAAGCTAGAAGCCATAGATATAGCTATAATTGCCCATGGCAGCCTACCAAATCAAGAACTGTGTCAGCTTTCTGAAGATAAAACTATAGATGAAATAAATACCAATGCGTTAAGTGTTATTAGACTGTTAACCCACCTTGCAAATAAAATGGAGAAACAAGGAAGTGGCTCTATAGCCGTGATTACAAGTGTTGCCGGTGATCGAGGAAGACTTTCCAACTATATTTACGGCAGTGCTAAAGGTATGGTCTCAATATTTTTACAAGGATTATCTCATAGACTTAGCAAATCTGGTGTGCATGTAATTGATATTAAACCAGGATTTGTAGACACTCCAATGACCAAAGAATTCAAGAAAGGGGTTTTGTGGACTTCACCTTTTAAGATAGCTAGAATTATTACAAATAGAATAAAACAAAGATCTTATCTCGCATACGCACCGTCTTATTGGTCAATTATTATGTGTATCATCAGGAATATCCCATTTTCCATAATAAAAAGAACGAAATTATAAATCATGAACAGAAATACAATTATACTATTCACTATTTTTTCATTCATATCAGTATTGTCTCTATCAATATTTATATTAATGACAGGTCATTTGCATGAAGATGCGTACATCCTATTTATCTATGCAGAAAACCTTGCTAATGGCCATGGTATCAGCTATTACCCTGGAGGGAGCAAGACAGAGGGCGCAACAGATTTTCTTTGGATGGCAATACTTTCATCTATGAATTACATTGGGCTAGATGTAGCCATATCTGCTGCCCTAGTAAACTCAATAGGTATTACAATTAGCAGTTTTGCAATATTGTCTATTTTAAAAAACAACCAACAAAAACTGTTAGCTTTACTTTATATCATTATATTAGTCACATCTGACATAGTATCTGCATCAATATCTGGGTTTAGCACCGGTTTATATACTGGCCTCGTTTCCCTAATATTTATATCACTAATAAAAGATAGGTCTGAATCTATATACTTAGTTCCAATTCTATCTATAGTAATTGCTTTGGTAAGGCCTGACGGAGTTATAATAGGCATTATATCTACAATTGTGGGGTTACACCTTACCATAATAAGAAATAAAAAAGTAAAAAAATATTTACTCTTATCTACGTTTTCGCTTATTGTTGGAGTGATTTATTTCATCTGGAGATATAATTATTTTGGTTATTTATTACCTTTGCCTCTATATGTAAAAAGTAGCTCTTCTCTGTTGTTACCTGGCTGGAACTCCCATGTACACTGGATTAATAACAATTTCCTACTTATAACTTCTACATTATTATTATTATTAACATCAAAAGAAAAAAGGATACTATCCCTTGTTTCTACACCTATATTAGCCTTATTTATCACACTGACATTTGCAACACTTAGTCAAAATATAGCCCATAGATTTCAAGCACCAGTAACTATAAACCTTATATTGCTATCAGCCTATTTATCCTCAAGAGTTGACACTACGAAAAGTCGCTTTTTTATATTGTTATTCGTTATCCCTGCACTAATTATTGCTAATAACTTTAAATCAATAAAGAATGAAATTGGTCACCTTAGGAATGATACATATATAAATTACTTTCCATTCTATCTTCAGAAGTCATTAGACGATAGTACCGTTATCGCTCTTACAGAAGCTGGCCGATTCGCTTACTGGGCTGATGGTAAAAAGATAGACTTGGTTGGTTTGAATACAGCGAAAACAGCTATAAATGGCGCATCCGTGAAATTATTAGAGAAAGAGTCCCCAGATTTAATCTTTATTCATATAGCGGGAACAATTAATATTGAATCCTTATGCGATGTTAACATATGTGAAATGGACATTGATGACATTACCGACAGCATAATATATAATAATGATTGGAGAAAAATCAATAATGGAGTATTCAGATCTCCTTACGTTGTATATGAATACTTAGAGAACAATGCAGATAGCTATGCTATATATACTGTCAAGTACTTTAATAAGTATAGACATATATACGCCTTAAAATCAGACTCAAAAATCACCAAGGAAGAATTTGTAGAGGCGTTGAAAAAAAGTTTTAATAGTGATTATCATTTATCCTACTTGGACATGAAAAAAATCATATAAATTTTGATTCTGTCACTTAAAAATATAAGTGACAGAATTATTTAACCTCGGATGTTTTATATACCGAACATAGAAAAAATTAAATTACAAATAAAAATCTCTTATTTAGTGGCACTCTAGAGTATATTTCCCCTTTGTTTAGATGTAACCAAATACTCTCAGGGGATTAGATATCCCAACAAGTTATGTGGCCATTCATGGTTATATTCTCTAACCCAATTTTCTGTGAGATCTCATACTTCATTCAGTGTCTTAACCACATACATATTCAGGATTGCATCACGGTAAATTCGGTTAAAACGTTCGATATAGGAATTCAGAGGTAAGCGCATCATAAAACCCGCATTCTAAACTTTCAGTACGAAGAATAAGATCAAGTCTCCAACCCAAAGGAGACTTGAAATGGTAAAACGACGCACCAACCTAGGATGGCAAGCACTGTTTGAGCAATATGAAAGCAACAGTATTACTCACGCGCTGTTGGCGAAGAGCATGGACTGAGTTTATCCAGGTTCTTCGCCAAACGGCGTCAACTCCAAACAGCAAACCTATCTGAACCTATCGGATTTGTTAGAGCTTAAATCGTCAAAAAGACAACAAAGTATCAGGCCCAGATAGAAACGGCCAACATGACACTTCTCATCAATAATGTGGTGCTGAGTACTCCTCAAGGTACTCCAGGGACCTATCTTGCTCAACTCATTGGAGCGTTTCCATGAAACGTATGCTCAGTGCTCCAGAGATTTACCTCTATCGTCATCAAAACGTTGATTTTAGAAAGTCCATCAACGGGTTTGTGGCGATTACTGAAAGTGACACGGACTTGCCTTTTGGCAGCAATGCACCTCTTCTATCCAACCAAAAAAATACAATAAAATCAGGGCTTTATCTTAGGGGGAGGGTAAAACAGGCTTCGCCCTGTGGTATAAACGCCTCTAAAAAGACACGTACAAGTGGCCTTCAAAAGATAAAAACTCGGTGTTTACCCTCACTCAATTTGACCTCGATAGACTGCTTTCATACTTCAAAAGTATAAGCCATGAACTAGTCGAAATGAACGCTTTAACAATGATTTAATCGAGAATAAAGCCCTATTCAACAAGCGTTATCGACACGGCTTTAGTATAATAAACACCATGAAAAAGACGCCAGATATCAACCCAGAAAGTCAAGGTGTTGCCGAGCTACAAGCGATGCTAGTCGCTCTGATGTCGAGAAGAATGAATGCAAACAAGAGCGTCATTAGCTGCTTGAACAACTCAGACTTGCCTTCGACCGCCAGTTTGCTAAACGCTCGGAAGCATTAAAGCCTTACGATGATTAACAAGGTGACCTCTTCAACGAAGAAGCGCGGTAAACGTAACCACTTCCTAATACATTGCCTCGTGAGATTGTCGAACTCGATTTAGACGACCATGAGAGACGCAGCGCGCATGCTACAATCATAGCCAGCATAAAATCAGTGAAGACCGCAACGAGAAACTTGAGTTCACGCCAGCGTTACTCAAAGTGTTGGAATATATTCGCCCTAATTATGCTTGCCTCCAGAGCGAGAAAACAGGGGACAACATCCGCATCGTTCAAAAACCAACACCCCAGAGCCTCCCCCCTAAAAGCTTCGCAACAGAAAGCTTACTGAGTAACATCATTCTTGGGAAAGACTAATACGGATGCCACTGTCTCGCTAAGAATCGCTAAGTATCGAGCTATCACGTACCACCATAGCAAGATGGGTTATCTAAGTCAGTGGAAAGTTCGCACCACTCTACGTAGACTTTAAAAACTACCTACGTGTTTCAGGCGGGTGAAGCGCCGTTCAATGTGCTTAAGGAAGAGAAACAGTGTTATATGTGGCTATAATGCTCAGGTTCTGACTCGCCAGAAGCCGCGCTACCGAAGGTGGAAAATATCGCCTTGTACGATTATCAAAGCAGTCATGTTAGAGCATGCCCAATGAATTTTTAGGTGATTATAACTGTTATCTACAAAACAGATGGCTACGCTAATTATGGTGGTCTTCATCAAATAACGAATGTGGATTGTCTTACTCATGCTCGGCGCAAGTCATGGACACCAAGAGGCTGCAAGGGAAAAGTAAGTAGTGCGAAGCCGATACTGGATGAGCTTGACCAATGCATGACGCCCGGCTCTAGCCCTTTAGGCAAAGTAATAAAATACACGCTCGGCCAGTGGCCGAAACTCATTCGTTATATCGACGATGGTCACTTATCTATCGATAACAATCGCGCTTAACGCGCAATTAAACCACTGGTTATTGGCAGGAAAAATTAGCTGTTCTCTAACACACCAAACGGTGCTGATGCGAGCACGATGCTTTACAGCATCACCGAGACCCGAAAGCCTACAGTCTTATCCTCTCCAACTAGATGGTTGAGTGTATGACGGAACTATCGAAAGCAAAGCCTGATATCGACGCACTCTTACCTTGGAACTTCAAACACTAGTTATGTCGCCCCGTGGGTTCATGGGGCGGATACCTCTTTACTCCAAACTACTCAAGCCCTTTATATAACAAGGCCACTTAAAGACTAAGCAGCAGCTGCAGCAAAGTAAGCCATAGATAGTGAATCATTTAAAGTAAAAAAGCGAATAATATAAAACAGTCACAGGACTCTTCGAATTTTCAGTTAAAATAGCCAAACCTCGATCATTAGAAAAATCGGGATTCATTAACTAATTTAAAAACCAGAAGAAGGCATTGTTAATAATAAAAAAAATAAAAATAAAATAATTTCAACAACATAAATACTCGCATATTTATTAAATTAAACATCATATAAATAAATAAGCCAGGAAATATAAGTGCGCCCTAAAAAGGAATTAACTAGACCAGAGAAATATATAACATTAGTAAATAGTAATACAGATATAAAGGAAAACTTTAGAACCATGATGTTTATAGTGCTAAGCAGTATCAATTCTCCATAGTCTCCTCTTTGCGGTGAAATGATGCAATTATTTTTCTTGACGCTGACTCAACAGAAAATTTATCACGTAGCAATCGATAAGATGACTTTCCTAATGTACCTCTAACATCACTATTTAGCAGGCATTTAGCTGAATCGAATAGAGTACAATCTTCACCATTTTCAAAAATATAGCCAGCATTAGCATCATTTACAATCTGTTGAAGATCGTTACCTTTATTTACACTACCTAATATTGGTAAACTTTCAGCCATATACCCTAAGAGCTTACCAGGGAAGTTATGAGCGGAATGTTTAGCCGAAAGAGAAAAAAGTCCTACATCGACTTGAACTAAAATATCCTTAAACTCATCCTGATTAACAGAGGGGAGGTAACTAAAATTATTTAGCTTCCACTGCGTAGCTAAATCTTGTATCAACTCAACTTCATCACCTTGACCAATAAAAAGAAAATAGGCACGGCTATCGTACTGCATTGCTTTCGCTAGACGCATCAGGTTTGCCATATCTTGTGCATGACCGATATTACCTCCATAAAAGTAAATTATTTCATCAGTCAACCCCAACTTAGAGCGTAAGTTGATAGCGTTCCTCGAACGGCGGTGGGGACTCAAACTCGCCCAGTTTCTTAAAATTGATGCGGAAAAGCGTTTATTTGTTGTTCTCTCAAAAATCTCTAGATTTCTTTGAGACATGACGCCAATGGTATCGGCTGCCCTATATGATCTATCTTCAAAATATCTAAAATAGCGCTCAATTAAAGAGCCAGCACGAATCAGACCTGAGTCGATTGCCCATTGAGGAAAAAAATCTCGAAGAATTAAATAACTTGCGCAATGGCAGCGCTTTTTAATATTTGACACTAACGAACCAAAAAATATTGATGGAGAATAATAGATAACACCATCAAATGTATCCCGCTCAATTTTCCATTCTATTGCTCGCCATGCTCTAAGTGAGAGAAGCGTTTCATTAATAGCTCTAACTACCTTTGGAACATCCTTAATCGCACCGGAGTAAAATCGCCATACAGTTATACCTTCAAGATTATCTTGAATCAAGGGGCGCTGTTTATCATTAAAATGAGGTGTAATAACCGTAACCTGGTGGCCTTGTTCCATTATTTCTTTGGCAAGTTCGTGAAACATTTTGGCTGCCACACGTGTACTATGTGGCAGGTAGTCATCAATGATCAAAGCAAAATGCATTACTGTTTTTTCCAAACAACACGATTTACATAGTCCGTATAGCTTAAAACAATACGAACCACCTTATCAGACACATTAGGAGCAATGTAGTTAGCAACCTTATGAAGTAAACGCTGATCACCTCTAGGCTGCTCACCTAAAATCTCGATCGCTTGCAGGATTCTTTCAACACACATACCAGTAAACATTACAGCGCCTTCTTCAAAGCCTTCTGGCCTTTCTTGCGCTTCACGAATGTTAATTGCCGGAAAGTTTAATATAGAGGATTCTTCTGTAATTGTACCACTATCACTTAACACAACCTTTGCTTCTTTTTGTAAACAGATATAGTCGCTAAAACTAAGTGGTTTCATCAAACGAACCAAAGGATGGAACTGTAAATTGAGCAGTTCAATTTTTTTTCTCGTTCGAGGGTGAGTAGACACAATAATCGGAAACCCATATTTTTCCGCAATGGTGTTAAGTGTCAGCACATAATTATTAATGTTACGTTCAGAATCTACATTTTCTTCACGGTGAACACTGACAAGGAAGTAACTTTCGCTATTGAGTTCAAGACGCTCTAATACATCTGATTGCGCAATTTTCTCTTCATAGTGGATCAAAACCTCATCCATAGGGCTGCCAGTTTTAACAATCAAATCAGGGCTTAATCCTTCACGTAGCAAATATTCTCTCGCAATATCACTATAAGGCATATTAACATCAGAAATATGATCCACTATTTTGCGGTTTATTTCTTCTGGAACCCTTAAATCAAAACAACGATTGCCTGCTTCCATGTGAAAAATGGGTACCTTTTTTCGCTTGGCAGAAATGGAAGAAAGTGCACTATTCGTATCCCCTAAAATAAGAACCGCATCAGGCTTCAGAGAGTCAAATAGTTGGTCTGATTTACTTATAACTTGGGCCATCGTCTCTGCTGCAGTAGTACCAGCACATTCAAGAAAGTGATCCGGGGAGCGAATACCTAAGTCATCAAAAAAAATTTGGTTCAACTCAAAATCATAGTTTTGCCCTGTATGAATCAACTGATGGTCACAATGAATATCTAACTTTGCGATAACACGGGATAACCGAATGATTTCAGGTCGAGTGCCAACAACTGTAACTACTTTTAATTTTTTCACTACACATATCTCTTTAAATAATCAGCATGCATAAACTCAATGAGCTCTTGCCAAGAAGGAGGCACAAAACCCGTTGCTGCTCTGAAACGTTCAGAATTCAACGAGCGGTCTACGACTAGCTCCGTACTTTTTTCAATCTCAATATCTTTATTGTATACCTGTGCAACTAGAGAGATAAGTGAAAACTTATCTATAGGCTCTACCGACAAATGATATAGACCTTTTAATTCTGTTGCTTGGAAAACATGATCGACTAGTAATTTCGCTATAAAACAAGTAGGCAACCCTGAAAAGACTGCTTTCCTAAAGCCTTTAACCATATTTTTTTGCGATAAAAACCAATCAATTAAACTAACGGCGGAATTCAACTCATGACCAATAATTGACGTTCTAAGCGTCAGGTGTTGCCCATAATCTACTTCGCCTAAACATTTGGACTTCCCATATAAATCAGTAGAATTAGGGAGATCACTTTCTATATAAAGGCCCTTTTGACCGTCAAACACACAATCCGTTGAGAAATGAATAAGTCTAGCTTTATATTTGTCACACAGTTTCGCTATCTGGTGGGGAAGTAATGCATTAATTGCTACAGCAGAAATATGTTGTTTAGACACGTCATGTTGCTTGATTAATCCGATGCAATTCAATACTATATCTGGTTTACATTCTTTGACTGCCCTTTCTATGTTTTCACTATCGAGAACATCGACATTTTCAATTAAGGCGTGCTTCATTCCATCGAAGTAAGGATCATTCGCGCCAGTATGGCGAACAGTTCCAAATACATCTATCCCTTCATAGTCACGCAGGTTAGAAAATAGGCTATGACCCAGCATGCCTGTGGCCCCTAAAATCAAAATTCTCATAGTTAAACTCCCTCTGGGATCTCTATATTCCCAGATTCAATTTCTCTTACAAAATCAAGTTTTCTCAAAAGTGCCTTCATCCCATCCACATCTAACCTCTCCGTATTGTGAGAGTTGTAATCCTCTATTAAGGATAAATCTTCATCGCCTTCCTCGAAATACTTAGAATAATTCAAATCTCTGTTATCAGCTGGAACTCTAAAATACTGGTCTTGATCTTCAGCGACGAACATCTCTTCTCGACTACATAGCGCTTCAAACTGTTTCTCACCATGGCGCGTACCAATAATATTGACCGGGTGCTCTGGTTTGCCCAGAATTTCTAAAATTGCCTGCACCAAGACTTCAATTGTCGCTGCAGGCGCTTTTTGAACAAAAATGTCACCATTGATTCCGTTATTGAAAGCATGTAACACCAAATCAACAGCATCATCTAAAGTCATCATAAACCGGGTCATGTTAGGCTCAGTTATCGTAATTGGTGTACCGGCAATAACTTGCCGAAAAAAAAGTGGAATTACAGATCCGCGGGATGCCATCACGTTTCCATAACGGGTGCCACATATTGTGGTGTTGGTTTCTTCAAGATTTCTACTTTTAGCAACAATGACTTTTTCCATCATTGCTTTTGAAATACCCATGGCATTAATGGGATAAACAGCTTTGTCAGTACTTAAACAAACCACACGCTCAACATCGTGATTAATTGCAGCCTCTAGAACGTTTTCCGTTCCGATCACGTTAGTTTTGACTGCTTCCAATGGATAAAATTCACACGAAGGAACCTGTTTCAATGCTGCAGCATGGTAAACATAATCAACGCCACGCATCGCATTTGATACGCTTTGTGGATCCCGAACATCACCAATATAGAACTTCAATTTTTCGTTCATAAATGCTTTGCGCATATCATCTTGCTTTTTCTCATCTCGAGAAAAAATACGAATCTCTTTTACATCGCTTGATAGAAACCGTCTTAGAACCGCATTACCGAAAGATCCTGTACCGCCAGTAATCAAAAGTACTTTATTTTTAAACATGTTCGTTCTCTTTTGCTGAGTTTTTTTCCATTAAAAATAAGAAAGTATCTGAGGCTGTTTGTTTCCAACCGAAATCACTTGCCCTGCTTGATGATAAACTTGAATAGCGATTCAAATTATCAGCACTTTCGAGTGTTTCAACAGCCTTTTTCAAGGAGCCTTCTTTATATGGATCAAAGTATATCACTGATTCTTTGCCAAATTCTGGCATAGGCATGATATTGGATGAGATTACAGGCCTTCCCGAAGCCAATTTTTCCAACATAATATTCGGGCAGCATTCACATGATGAGGCAAACACTAAACCCCTGGCGCTATGGTAAAGAGTAGGTAGTTTGTCATACTCTACAGGGCCAACATAACGAATGGTATTTGAACTATCTGCATTAATCATATGAATAACTTCTTCGCCATACTCGTTGTATTTCGGGCCAACTAAAATTAATGGTTTGGTATTGCCTGCAGCACTCATTTCAATCCAACTTTGAACGACCTCTTTTTGTGCTTTATAAACATCCAAAATTGATACGTATAGGTAGTACTCTCCAACAATCAAACCAAATGGCAACTCTGTAGACTCTTGCTCACTCTTTAAAAAGTGCTCATTTATTCCGTGATAAATGGTCTTAGACTTCTCTTCGACGCCTAGATAGTAGCTTTTGACAACTTCTTTAGAATAATTTGAAATGAAGATTACATGATCCGACATTCTGTATGACACTAAGAATACATGTTTCAAAATCCATAATTTGAACCGAATATACGAAAATAGAGGAAATCGCTTACGCTCACGCTCATCAAATGGAAGCATATTACGCAGTGCAGTATAACTTTTACAGCCAGAAGGCATTAGTGTTACCATTACTCCACCTGGTGCATAATACGATTTAGCGTGAACTTTGGATAAGAAAAACGGGAGGTAAAACACCTCCCACAATACACGAAAAATAATATTCCTAGACGCAAAGCTCGAATTGACTATCTCGACATTCTCACTCTGAAATTCTTCAAAAATATTTATATTATTACTATTACTGATAACAACCACACTGCACTCGTAGTCAAGTTTTTTCAGTTCTCTAAGCAAATTGATTAAATAGGTTTGGCCGCCACCGCGCAAGGCGCTTAAGGCATTAATGACTATTTTCATTACTATTATTGCCCTTTATCCAAATCTTGAAAGACTTTTTCCAAGGTATTGCCCCAAGTATTTGCCCAACTAAATTCTACTTTTGCAGTGTGCACGGCCTTCATAGACACCTCTGTAGAAAGATTTTTATCATTAGCAAACTTGATGATTTTTTTTGCCAAATCAAATTCATCGTTTGGTACAAAGAGGGATCCGTTCTCGTCATCAATTATTATTTCTCTATTGCATTCGTAGTCGGGAACTAAAGTTGCGGTACCACTTGCCATGTACTCTAATACTTTAATTGGGCTAATGATTGTTGTTGACCCTGGTAAAACTGAAACGTCTATAGCTGAAAGTATATTAGGCACCTCCTCTTTTGATACTGGAGGCAAAAATTTAAAGTAGTTATCATCAAAAGAGTACTCTTCAGCAAGCTCAAAACATTGCTTGTACTCCAATCCATCACCGACCATTATAAATACTATTGGCATCAAACCATGTTGTTCTTTTATTGCCTGAGCGGCTTTCACAAATAAAGTCGAATTATGATAGAAAGCAAAACTACCCAGGTAGCCAACGACCGTAGTACTCAGATCAATATTAAGTTTATCTCGGTAATTAATCCGCTCAGACTCATTCCGTTCAAATAAATCAGCGTCCGCGGCATTGTAGGCAACAAATATTTTCTCAGCGTCGTACCCCATATCAGTCAGCATGACCTTTAATACATTAGACTCTACGACTATTTTATTTGCCTGTTCGCATTTATATTTTTCAACATATAGAGATAAAAACTTTAAAAAAGAAAACTTATAATTAATTAAATTGTCTTTCCACTC
>MPDB01000004.1 GCA_001874155.1 Vibrio sp. MedPE-SWchi | reverse complement strand
TCTTCTGTAAACGAAGGCAGTTCAATATCATCGAGGTCTAAGTCGTCAAGAGACTCGAGTTCCGACTGAATGTCGGCTAACTCGTCTGTCGCAACGGACCCTTGTGGCTCTTCAGTGTCTACACCCGAGGCTTCAGAAGTCTCTTGCGGCTGTTCTAAAGACGCTTCTTGTGTCTCAGGTAACTCTTCTTCGTCCAGTGATTCCGCTAACGCACCCTCTTCTGTAAACGAAGGCAGTTCAATGTCATCGAGGTCTAAGCCGTCAAGAGACTCGAGTTCCGACTGAATGTCGGCGAACTCGTCTGTCGCAACGGACTCTTGTGGCTCTTCAGTGTCTACATCCGAGACTTCAGAAGTCTCTAGCGGCTGTTCTAAAGACGCTTCTTGTATCTCAGGTAACTCTTCTTCGTCCAGTGATTCCGCTAACGCATCCTCTTCCGTAAACGAAGGCAGTTCAATATCATCGAGGTCTAAGTCATCAAGAGACTCAAGTTCCGACTGAACGTCAGCTAATTCTTCTGTTGCAGTGTGCTCTTGTAACTCATCAGAACCGGCATCAACGTCTTCCGAAATCTCTTGCGATTGATTCAAAGAAGTTTCAGATTGCTCTGACATCTCATCTTCGCCTAAAGACTCTGATAGCGGATCGATGTCAGGGATGGAAGGGAAATCGAGAGTATCTAACTCCTCTAAGTCATCATCTGAATTCTCTTCATTCGCTAGAACGCTCTCGCTTTCGGTCTCATGAGTATCGAGCTCTTCTCCAGTTAACCAATCATCATCGTGAGGAGTACCAAACTCATTAGGGACAGCGGCTCTGGCTCTGGCTCTGGCTCTGGCTCTGGCTCTGGCTCTGGCTCTGGCTCTGGCTCTGGCTCTGGCTCTGGCTCTGGCTCTGGCTCTGGCTCTGCAGATTGTATAGGAGCAGTTTCGGTGTCAACGTCTAATGTTGCATCGCTTTCGATACCACCTTCACTAGCTTCAACTGAATCTGAATCTGAATCTGAATCTGAATCAAGGCTAACATCGTTATCCGAACTCTCCACAGGTTCGATAGGATCAAGCAACGGATCATTATCTGGGGCTGCGCTGAGCATATCATCGATGAATTCTTCGCTCGCAAACGTTTCTGGCTCTTCTAATGAGTCCTCATTCGCTTCTGCGGCTACCGAATCGTTTGCAACACTCTCTAACTCTGGTAATTCAAGCTCAGAGGTCGGCTCGGATTGCCCCTCATCTACGATTGAAGCATCGTCACTCAAGCTGTCGGTTTCTAAAATCTCGTCGTCAATGTGACCCGTTTCTAGTTGTTCTTCACTCGACTGCTGTTCAATCTCTAACAGCTCGTCAAACAACTCAGTGCCATCTGTTTCTACATCGTCGCTACCATCAATTAGCTCATCTAATGTTTCTGTCGATTCAACAAGGCTATCGCTTTCGTCAACAGAATCGATCAACTCATCTAAAAGGTCTGTACTGTCTTCTTCGATGGCCGCTTTATCAGCCTCTGCCTCACCATTTAGTACTTCATCTAGTGTCTGCGTCGATTCATCAGGAATCTCTGTCTCGCTCGACTCATCGCTGCCCGATTCAGACAAGAGTTCATCAAGCAACTCTGTACTGTCATCCGTCAACTCTTCTATTTCATTGGCTTCTGGTTCGTCATCACTTGAGTCAATCAACTCTTCTATTTCATTGGCTTCTGGTTCGTCATCACTTGAGTCAATCAACTCATCAAGTAGTTCAGTACTATCAGCATCGACATCAATCGACTCTTCTTCCAGCAGCTCATCTAACAACGCCGTTTCATCAACCGATTGCTGCTCAAGCGTCTCTAAATCTGCTTGAGATTCGATTTGCGCAAATAAATCGTCAATCTCGCTATCGCTAGCCAATGGTGCATCACCGAGGTCTAGATCGTTTTCTGAATCTACGGATGCAAAAATATCATCTATTTCGCTATCGGACGTCCCGGCAGGCTCTTCGGTATCAAGATTAAAATCTTCGGCTGACTCTCCCAACAATGAGTCAAGTTCATCTTCATCGTCGTCATCAACGGCCTCGCTTAAGAGGTCATCAAGAAGTGACTGATCTAGTTCATTATCAAGTAAGTCTTCAGTAGGGTCTTCACCTGACAATAATGCCTCAATGTCATCTTGTGACATCTCGCCATCATCGGATAAATCAAATTCAGCTTCTTCGTCACCATCATCCATGGACACGTCATCTAACGCACGCTCCATCTCTTCAAGGCCGAGAGCTTTGTCATCGCTATTGACGCTGATGCCATTTGAGCTCATATCAATGTCTTCGAGCTCGGCCTCTAAATCGCCATTATCACCGACACCTGCAAATGGATCTTCGCCGTCTTCACCTTCTAAATTAAAGTCCAGATCATCGTCGTCTAGGCCTGCGAATACGTCGTCTTCCGCTGATGCTTTATCATCGCCATCGAGTTCATCGTCAAGGGCAATATCGACATCGTCGTTATCGCCAAAGAGATCATCATCCAGCAATAAATCGTCATCGATACTTTCATCTAGCGTTTGAGGTGGGGTAACCGGAGCCTGAGGGACATCTTGCTGCGTTGCCATTTGCTCGACAGGTTCATCTTTCTTAGAGCGACGACCAATCAGCAAAATAAGAACCAAGCCAATCAGTAAACCTGGAATGATGGCCATTGCTGCGACGAGAAGGTTATTGGATAAAATTCGGTCTAACAATGCTGGCTTTTGCATCTGCTGATCTGCAAGGCGATCACGCTCCTCTTGCAGCAATTTCTCAACTTCTGAACGAATTCGATTTTCATCACCTAACTCATCCTTTAAGCCATCAACCTCAACTTGTACTTCTGAGAGCATTAAGCGAAGTTTGTGGTTCTTCTCTTCCAAAGCCATGAGTTCACTTTCAGAAAGCTCCAACTCATTTTCCAGTAATTCCACACGCGGCGATTTACTTGGCGACATTTTGTCGGTTGGCTTAGCGTCAACCATTTCCTTCATGTCGTCTTTAGGCGTCATATTATCGACAAGGGTTGACGGTGCTTGTTTTGGCTCGGGCTTAGCAGCGGGTTCAACCGGCGAGGTCGGCGTGGTGGCCGTTGGTCGAGTTATCGCGCCATCTAATTTCGCCTGATGCGCGGCCATGACGTTCACAGCTTCTTGGGTCGAAACATTTCTGACCTGTGCTAAAGAAGGAATGCGTAGATTGCTTCCCGGAATCAGGCTATGAATATTTTGATTTTCGAACGCACGAGGGTTGAGCTTGTATATAGCGAGTAAAGTCTGTTGAACGGTAAGGTTCGAAGCCGGCTTTACCTGAGAGGCAATTCGCCATAGTGTATCGGATGAAGTTGTTGGTCCATAAAAACGAGCAGGCTCGCCGCTTTGAGAGCGAATAATTTGTTCAGAAAATTGGGGCGATGTTTGCACCTCACCATTTGGACCTTTCAGGCGAATGCTTTCTGCACTAACAATTGAAGTCTGAGTCACGGCAACTATTGCTAATGGCAATAACAGTCGTTTTAAAATTTGACGCATATGAAGGCTCAGTTTTGTGCTTAAGAGAAAAAAGTTACGATCTGTTAAATATATCGGATAAACCAAGCAAAACTATAGGGTGAGACGCGAAAAATGTGTGGCCGATGGAATATTAGCAGCAATCTCACAGTATTTTGTTCAAATTATTTGCACTGATTAAAAAAGCCTCTCATAGTGGAGAGGCTTTATTGATAGAAGGCTTAATCGCTTGATCGAGTGATTAGAAGTAGTCTCTGATTAATAGTTCAGCAATCTGTACCGCATTTGTTGCCGCACCTTTACGAACATTATCCGCCACAACCCACATGTTAATACCGCTATGGTGGCTGATGTCATTACGAATGCGACCAACCATCACGTGATCTTTGCCGTTTGCATCTTCTACTTGAGTTGGAAATTCTTGACCTTGGAACACTTCAATTCCGTCTGTATTTTCCAATAATTCGACAACCTGCTCTGCACCGATTGGAGAGCGAGTTTCAACATGCAAGGATTCCGCGTGACCGTAAAAAACGGGAACACGTACACATGTAGGATTCACTGTAATTGATGAATCGTTAAAGATTTTTTGTGTTTCCCACACCATTTTCATCTCTTCACGCGTATAGCCATTCTCTGTGAATTCATCGATTTGAGGAATACAGTTAAACGCGATCTGCTTGGAAAATGCATCGGTGTCCGCAGGCATACCATTCAGTAGCTTGGCCGTTTGACCCGCTAGCTCATCAATTCCCGCTTTTCCTGCACCAGAAACAGACTGATAGGTTGAAACGTTAATGCGCTCTAGGCCAACCTCATCATGAATCGGCTTTAAGGCAACCAGCATTTGAATAGTCGAACAATTTGGATTTGCGATGATGTTGCGGTTACGAAATTCAGCAATCGCTTCAGGGTTCACTTCTGGTACCACCAAAGGAATATCGTATTCATAACGGAACTTAGACGTGTTATCGATAACAACAACACCTTCATCAGCCGCAATGGGAGCCCATTTTTCCGAAAGATCACCACCCGCTGAGAAGAGAGCAATATGCACTTGAGACCAATCGAAGTCTTCTACGTTCTGCACTTTTACCGTCTTGCCGTTAAAGCGGTATGTTTTACCTTCACTGCGTTCACTTGCGAGTAAGTGCAGTTCACCGACAGGGAATTTACGCTCTTGAAGGACTTCGATAATGGTTTCGCCAACCGCACCCGTCGCACCTAAAACAGCAATATTAAATTCTTGGCTCATTGTTTCTCTCTTTTATAAAGTTGGCTTTACCTTAAAACCGAGTTTAGCTAACGGTTCAAGATTACAGTTTTGATCACCCGTTAACTCGATTGCGCTGTATTCTCGTCGGTCCCAGTATTCCTTGCGCATCTTGTCAAAAGAACCTGGCGTAGCAATACGGCGACGGAACAACGCATCGTCTTTGCGCACATCATAGATCAACTGAGTCAAATTGTGCAGTGTTGCTTCATCCCAAGCCCTATCTAATTTTAGAGCAGGCACTGGCGCTGTAGGCAATAGGTCACTTGCATTCGCACGGTTTTCTTTACCTAGAAACTCACAATAACTGTTGAAAATCATTGTTGTACCGCGCGCTTTCCCTTCTAAACCGTAACCTGCGACATGGGGTGTCGCGAAGGCTAAATAGGGTAGCAATGCCATATCAACTTCGGGTTCAAATTCAAACACATCCAATGCCGCTGTAAAGCCATCTTGCTTCATCAATCTTTGCTTCAAGGCAGTATTATCGACGATTGGGCCACGAGCGGCGTTAATCAAAATTTGGTCTGAACGAAGAGCGCTCAATACTGCATCATCAATCAGGTGATGAGTTGGGAACTCACCGTCTTTAGTGATCGGCGTGTGCAGTGAGATGATATCAGCTTGTTCTAACAACTCATTCAGCGGTGTAAATTGACGAGCATCGCCTTGCTGCTGTTTAGGAGGATCGTTAATGAGCACCTTAATGCCAATTCCCGACAAACATTTCGCTAAATAGCTGCCGACTTGACCAGCTCCTACAATCCCGACCGTTTTATCAAAAACAGAGAAGCCATGTTGTTGGGCAAGAACCATCATCACGCTAAAGACATACTCTGCCACACCCACCTTGTTACAGCCAGGCGCAGCAGTGAACGCAATGCCTTTCGACTCTAACAACGGCTGATCAATATGATCCATTCCAGCGGTGGCGGTTGCGACAAACTTGAGTTTATTGGCTTTCGAAATCAGCGCCTCATTCACCTTGGTGACAGAGCGAATCATCAAGGCATCAACGTCTATAAGATCATCGGCAGTTAATGTTCTGCCGGCTTTTAGGGTAACGTCACCCAGTTGACTAAATAGCGCTTCTGCATAAGGCATGTTTTCATCGATTAGAATTTTCATGGTAAAGGCCGTATGAACTGTATAAAAGGAAATGAGAGTTGAACGATTGTGCTTAAATCTAAGGCTTGTGTCGAGCAGAAATAAAAATGCCCGACTCAAAGTAGAGTCGGGCAAAAGATCCAGAACAAAAGGAATTTATCCCGCTCTCCTTGGGACAAAATTTTGCGTCTGTTCAACCAACCTATCAGATAGGTTAGTCAGCTCTGGAAACTGGTGCGCTCATTAGAGCTGCATTCAGTTCTTAGCCTCGGCGTTTAAACCAATACGCACATTAATCTTGGTATTTTTTGATAACCAATGTTGCGTTTGTACCACCAAAACCAAAGCTGTTAGACATCACTGTATTCAGCTCTTGTTCACGTGGTTCAGTCACGATATCAAGGCCTTCTGCAGCGTCGTCTAGGTTTGCAACGTTGATGCTAGGTGCGATAAATCCGTTATCTAGCATAAGCGTTGAGTAAATTGCTTCATGAACACCAGCCGCTCCTAAAGCGTGACCCGTCATTGCTTTTGTTGCTGAAATTGCAGGGCTGTTTCCGCCAAAGACTTCTTGAATAGCACCAAGCTCTTTCACATCGCCTACTGGTGTTGACGTACCGTGCGTATTCACGTAATCGACGCCATCAACATTTTGCATTGCCATCTTCATACAACGAACAGCACCTTCACCCGATGGTGCTACCATGTCGTAGCCATCAGATGTCGCGCCGTAACCAACGATTTCACCGTAGATTTTTGCGCCACGAGCCACTGCGTGCTCAAGCTCTTCGATAACCAGCATGCCGCCACCACCAGAGATAACGAAACCATCACGATCGGCATCGTAGGTACGAGACGCTTGCTCAGGGGTTTCATTGTACTTAGAAGACAGTGCGCCCATCGCATCGAACATCATCGTCAGAGACCAATCAAGTTCTTCACCGCCACCAGCAAACACGACGTCTTGCTTACCAAGTTGGATAAGCTCCATCGCGTGACCGATACAGTGAGCAGACGTTGCACACGCAGAACTCATTGAGTAGTTAACACCACGGATTTTAAACGGTGTAGCAAGACAAGCAGAAACCGTTGAAGCCATCGTACGAGGAACCATGTAAGGACCAACACGCTTAACGCCTTTTTCGCGAAGAATGTCCACAGCGTTTACTTGGTTAAGCGAAGAAGCACCACCTGAACCGGCAACGATACCCGTGCGGTCGTTAGATACTTGCTCTTCAGTTAGGCCTGCATCTGCAATAGCTTGTTCCATAGAAAGGTACGCAAACGCTGCCGCATCGCCCATGAAGCGCATTTTTTTGCGGTCGATGTGCTCAGCTGGCGTCATTTTTAGGTTACCCCAAACTTGAGAACGTAAGCCTTTTTCTTTGAACTGTTCTGAAGCTGTGATACCTGATTTGCCTGCTTTTAGAGACGCTAAAACTTCTTCGACGTTGTTACCGATACTTGAAACAATACCCATACCGGTGATTACGACTCGTTTCATGTGACCTTCCTATAATTCAAAATTCCGCTAGATAATAACTAAGAAGGCCAACAAAAGTGGTCAGCTTTCCCATAAATTCGTACAATCGTCTCATATATATGGCTCAACATCGCGAATTTCAATCAATATGACCTCAATTACTCACGCACAACTCGCTTGGAATGACACTGGCACCCCAGTTTCAGATCAGTTTGATGATGTTTATTTCTCCAATGCCAACGGTCTTGAAGAGTCGCGCTATGTGTTTCTCGACCAAAATCACTTAGAGCAACGCTGGATCGAATCAAACCAACGTCGCTTTGTGATTGCCGAAACCGGATTTGGTACAGGCTTAAATTTCCTGGCTGCATGGCAACGATTTGATTCATTTAAAACGCAAAATCCTACAGCAGCATTACAAGAGCTGCATTTCATCAGTTTCGAGAAATATCCCATCAGCTTAGCGGATTTAGAGAAAGCCCATCAATCCTGGCCAGAACTGGCAGAATACGCAGAAAAGTTGCAGCATCACTACCCGATTGCTTTACCTGAGTGCCACAGGATTGTTCTCGACGATGGTGCCGTGACCCTCGATTTATGGTTCGGCGACATTAAAGATTGCATGCCACTCGTTCCAACACCAAAGCACGGGCTGATTGATGCTTGGTTCCTCGATGGCTTTGCACCGAGCAAAAACCCAGAGATGTGGAACCAAACCCTGTTTAATGGGATGGCTAAGCTCGCTAAGCAAGATTGTACTTGTGCAACCTTTACCGCTGCGGGATTCGTCCGTCGTGGTCTTATCGACGCTGGCTTCGAGATGAAAAAGGTCAAAGGCTTCGGTACGAAAAGGGAAATGATTGCTGGTAAGCTGCAAAACAAACAAAGTGACGCCAATATAAAGCCTTGGTACAACCTTTCTGAGCCAAGTAATTCTAATGACATTGCAATCATAGGTGGCGGCGTCGCGACGGCAGCACTCGCAAAAACATTGAGTCGTAGAGGGAAGAGTATCACCCTATATTGCGAGCACGAACAGCCCGCGGGCAATGCTTCAGGCAACAATCAAGGGGCTATTTACCCACTTTTAAGTGAGTCTACCTCAAACGTTTCTCGCGTTTTTGGCCCTGGGCTGTTATTTGCTCGCCAATTCGTAAGCCAAGCTGCGCAACAGATTCCGTTCGATCACAGCTGGTGTGGTGTCAATATATTGATGTGGGATGAAAGCTCACGTAAAAAGCTCGAGAGAATGTTAGATGGAGATTTCCACACAGACCTAATCGTTCGTCAAAATGCTGAGCAAACCAATAAAACCGTTGGGCTTGATACCAATATGGAGAGCGTGCACTTTCCACTCGGGGGCTGGCTTAGCCCACTTCAGCTCACCCAAGGATTAATTAACACACTGGAACAACAATCAACCGTTACCGCCAAATTTCAGCACGAGGTGACCAAACTGGAATGGCTGAGCGAGCAGAATCAATGGCAATTAACCATACAGTCTCCAAACGGTGAACTGGTCACCCGACACGACCAAGTGGTTATCGCGAACGGACACAAGTTTACTCAATTTGAACAGACGCACCCCATTCCTCTTACCCCTGTTAAGGGGCAGGTCAGTCATATTCCGACAACTGAAAACCTTGAGAAACTGAAGACCGTCCTTTGCTTCGATGGTTATCTAACGCCACAAAACCCCAATAATGGTCACCACTGCATTGGGGCAAACTACGACAAGAGTAATATTGACCAAGAATTTGATCCCGAGGTGCAGAAACATAATGGCCAAAGATTGGCAGCGTGTCTTCCTGAGCAAGAATGGGCGAAAGAAGTGGATACAAGTGACAACTTTTCGCGTCAAGGGATCCGCAGTGTCAGTCGAGACCACCTGCCGTTCGTCGGAAATGTCGGGGATCTCTATGCGATCAAACGCCAGTATAAAGACTTGCATAAGTTTAATCCTCAGCGCGATGATCTAGACAACATCGAACCTGTGAAAAGCTACCCAAACCTATACTGCTTTATTGGGCTAGGATCTCGAGGACTCAGCTCTGCACCGCTTCTTGCTGAAGTACTTGCATCTCAAATCTGTGGCGATCCGCTTCCCCTGCCCGCTGATGTGTTAGAGGCGATTCATCCGAGTCGAATGTGGGTAAGGCGCTTACGGAAAGGAAAGGCACTGACCGCAGGTTGGGTTGCTGACAAAAATAAGCAGTCACAATAAAATAGGCGGCTTAATAGATCGCTAAAGTCCATGAAGGTAATCTCTTCGACACATCATCAGATATAAAAAAGCCCGAATGGTGGATTATCATTCGGGCTTTCATTTTTAAGGCGTTGGATGTTTAGCGACTTAATAACATCAATCTATCGCAGCAAATAGATGGTTTTAGTTCAGTAAAGCAACGGCTTGCTTGATCTGTTCGGCAATAGCTTCGTCAGTAACCGTGCTCGTTTCAAAATCAAATTTGTCATAAAAACTTGGTACTGAAACAGACGCTTTTACATTACCGCCAAAATATGGCGCGGAGCCTACCGCCGCTCCCAATACTGTTTGCGCACCACCTGGGCCTGGCGACGTCGCTAAGTAAACTGCTGGCTTCTCACCAAATACTGAACGCTCAATACGCGTCGCCCAGTCAAATAGGTTCTTGTATGCCGCTGGGTAATGGCCATTATGTTCAGCAAAAGAGATAACAAACGCATCGGCTTCTGCAAGGTCACGAAGGAAAGCTTGTGCCCCTTCCGCTTGGCCAATCTCTTTTTCAGTGTCTTCACTAAAAATAGGAACGTTGTAGTTTGAGATATCTAAAACTTTAACCTCTGCTTCCTCAATCAAGTTTGCTGAATAAGTTGCTAGAGCTTTGTTAATAGATGTTGAGCTGGTGCTAGCACCGAATGCGATAACTTTCATGATGAGTCCTTTTTCGTTCTTCTCTTTAAGTAGGGTCAGAATACCGCACCTAGATTTAGCGACAAGAGGAAAAATCCAACTAACTCATTCAATTTTTTTGAATGAGTTGAAAATCACAATCGCAATGCATCAAGATGCAAGGTTTTGCAATTCAAACCAAAGATCGTTCACTATCGCACTATCAGCAGGCGTTAACTCTGTCTTAGCGTCCGCTAAGCTCTGTTCAATACGCGTTTTTACAACCGACACGTCCTCTATCCCCTCTTCTTCACATGACGCGACAGATAGAGATATGTGGCCTCGTAAATAGCCACCAGCAAACAGCTCATCGTCAGAAGCGGTTTCAATGCGGGCATCAATAAGTTCTAAAAGTTGTTCTTCGAATTCTATAATCATTCTTTATAAATACCTTGTTGTCTCTTATTTCACGATAAATTGGCTAACGCATAATGGTGCGATTTGATAATGACGACGAAGCGCTTCTGATAGCATCTCCACTCGCTTTGGTAACCCTTGTTCAAATATCCCAACCACTTCTTGATGTACTTTGGCCATAAAAGCCAAGCGGTCTGGTTCAAAATCGCCGTGTAGATTGTCACAGCTTACCGTAAAAGGAAAGGCTGCACTTTTTGAGATAATCCACTCATACGCTTGCGGGCGAATTTCAACTTTTTCGAACTCAGCCTGCACCTGTTCTGTTCGGCCATCTGGCTCATACCAATAACCAAAGTCTTCCAGTTGACGTCGCTTGGGCCCAGCCACACACCAATGGGCAATTTCATGAAGTGCCGACGCATAAAAGCCTCGAGCAAACACAATTCTATGATGCGCTACATTGTCGTCAGCAGGCAGATAGACAGGTTCATCGCCCCCAAGCTCTAGTTTGGTATTGTACGAATCAAAAAAGGTTTCGTTGAATATTGCGATGATATCTTGGTATTGATGAGTCATGATCTTCAAAAATGAGTGACGGATAACAATGGCATTTTGCGTTTTTTTGGCGCTGAGGTAAAGCGTTCAATTTACTCGGATAGCATTACTATACCTAATCTGAAACCCATTTTCGGCGTACATATTTTCATTCGTCATACCACGGAATAACCACTAAACTCTCGCTTCATTTTTTCCTCTCGTCCACAGTGTGGGACGTTGTATTTAGCTTAGAGAGAGTGCGACATGTTACTCAGTGTTTTGTACATCATCGGAATTACTGCTGAAGCCATGACTGGTGCATTGAGCGCAGGCAAACAAAAAATGGATTGGTTCGGAGTCATGTTGGTTGCCAGTGCGACGGCTATTGGTGGCGGAACAGTACGAGACATTCTACTAGGTCATTACCCTTTGGGTTGGGTAGAGAACCCAGAATACTTAGCCATTACGTGTCTTGCTGGCGTCTTAACAACGGGGTTAGCGAAATGGGTAATCAAGTTAAAAGGCATTTTCATTCGTTTGGATGCCCTCGGTCTTGTTGTCTTTAGCATTATCGGTACCAAGGTCGCATTGGACATGGAACTTCACCTTGGTATCTGTTTGGTTTCTGCCGTCGTTACTGGGGTGTTCGGTGGATTAATGCGCGACCTAATCTGTCGTCAAACGCCACTGGTGTTGCATGAAGAACTCTACGCCTTGGTGGCACTGTTATCATCGGCGCTCTACCTCACTCTTCTGGAGGTTGGTTTGAACGATGTAACGGCAACGATCATTACCCTCGTCTCTGGGTATACGCTGCGCATGGCTGCCGTTCGCTTCAAATGGCGCTTGCCATTATTTCATCTTGAGCACGAAGGTTCGATTCATTAATAGCTTGGCATCGAGTCTGGCAAACAATGTAAGAAATTTAAACAAAAAAATAGCGCCGTTTAGAGACGCTATTTTTATTCAGAGCTGTAGTTTAGATTTTTGGCGTTTCGGTTGTCACGCCAAAGTTTTGTCCACGGTGACGCAGCAAGTGGTCAAGAAGAACAATCGCTAACATCGCTTCAGCAATTGGTACTGCACGTATCCCCACACATGGGTCATGACGACCTTTGGTGATCAGCTGAGTAGGCTCTCCTTCTTTCGTGATGGTGTCACCTGGAACGGTGATGCTTGATGTTGGCTTCAGAGCAATGCTGGCAACAATGTCTTGCCCTGTAGAAATACCACCAAGAATGCCACCCGCGTGGTTGCTTGCGAAACCTTCAGGCGTTAATGGGTCACGATGTTCGCTACCTTTTTGATTAACAACATCAAAGCCGTCACCAATTTCCACACCTTTCACTGCATTAATGCTCATTAGGGCATGGGCAATATCTGCGTCTAATCGATCAAAGATTGGCTCGCCTAATCCGACAGGTACTTGAGTTGCGACGACTTGAATTTTCGCCCCTATAGAGTTTCCTTCTTTTAGAAGGTCTCGAATCATCTGATCAAACTCTGGCACTTTATCGGCGTCTGGGCAGAAAAATGCGTTATTTTCTATCTCGTTCCAATCAACCTTATCGATAGAAACGTCACCCATTTGAGATAAGTAAGCTTGAACTTCTACACCAAACTCTTGTTTCAGATATTTTTTTGCAATGGCACCAGCGGCAACACGCATTGCGGTTTCACGTGCCGACGAGCGGCCACCACCACGGTAATCACGTACACCATACTTTTGATGGTAAGTGTAGTCAGCATGTCCTGGACGGAATTTATCTTTAATTTCTGAATAATCTTTTGAGCGCTGATCGGTGTTTTCTATCAATAAGCCAATCGATGTACCTGTGGTTTGGCCTTCAAAGACGCCTGATAGAATTTTTACTTCATCCGCTTCGCGGCGTGCTGTGGTATAGCGTGAAGTACCTGGACGACGTCGGTCTAAATCCTTTTGTAGATCAGCTTCAGTGATTTCTAATCCTGGTGGGCACCCATCTACGATACATCCTAGTGCGATACCGTGACTTTCTCCGAATGTCGTCACTCGGAAGTGTTGTCCGATACTGTTTCCTGCCATTGCTTCCTCAACCTTTTAGCCCTGTATAGTGGGCTTTACACTTCAATTTTTAGTTATTTCATAGTGGCTTTAATACGGTTTGATGTAAACCCCTAAAGTCATGCTATTTAAGATTTCTAGACGCAGAGAAAATAGCGTCCATAAAAAACGCCAGCATAAAGCCAGCGTTTCAATCATGTTTGCATTCTCAACAAGACCATTAGTCTTTATAGATTGAGAACTCATCAGCGCATGCCACAAGCTGTTCGCGAGTCAGCATAAAGACACCGTGCCCACCATTAGAGAACTCTATCCAAGTGAATGGAATCTCAGGGTATTGCTCCATCATATGAACCATTGAGTTACCCACCTCACAGATCAAAATACCGTCATCGGTTAGGTAATCTGGCGCATTAGATAGAATACGGCGTACAAGTTTAAGACCATCAGTACCTGCTGCTAAGCCAAGCTCTGGCTCATGAGTAAACTCATCCGGTAAGCTGTTCATGTCTTCTTCATCCACATAAGGTGGGTTAGACACAATCAAATTGTACTTATCTTTTGGTAAGTCACGGAAAAGATCGGAACGAATAGGGAAGACTTGCTGCTCCATACCGTGGTCTTGAACGTTCTGCTCAGACACTTGAAGCGCATCAGCAGAAATATCAATCGCGTCAACTTCCGCGTCTGGGAAAGCATGCGCACACGCAATCGCAATACACGCACTGCCCGTACACATATCCATAATGCGCGTTGGCTCTTCAGTTAGCCAAGGTTGAAATTGCGCTTCAATCAATTCACCAATTGGAGAACGAGGCACAAGTACACGCTCATCAACAAAGAATTCTAAACCGCAGAACCAAGCCTTGTTGGTTAAATAAGCCGTTGGAGTACGATCATTAATACGCTTTACAACACGTTCAACAATACGGAGACGTTCGCTGCTAGTCAGACGTGAATTTAAAACATGCGGAGGAAGATCAATAGGCAAATACAACGTTGGAAGGATAAGCTGAACCGCTTCGTCCCATGCGTTATCAGTGCCGTGACCGTAAAATAAGTTAGCGGCATTAAAACGACTGACTGTCCAACGAATCATATCTTGAAGGGTATGAAGTTCTGATACCGCTTCTTCTACAAAAATCTTATCCAAAATTGCCTCCGAAAAGCGCTACAATACTGCTAATGATACTTTAAAAGTTAAGCCACCAAGCTACGTGCAAGGCAATGAGCAAAACATGAGCAAAAAAGACACCAATATGGATGACGATTTTGCGTTATTTACTGAAGCAGTAAAGGGCGTAAAAAAGTTGCAACAGGATACCATAGTCCAGCCTCCAAAAAGAAACGCTAAACAAAAAGAAGTCAAACGTACCGCTCGTGAAGCCAGTGATACCGAGTTCTATTTCTCTGATGAGTTCGTTCCGCTGCTGAGTGAAGACGGCCCCACTCGTTATGCCAGAGATGATGTGTCGACCTACGAAGTAAAACGCTTACGTCGAGGAGTCTATGTACCGGATGTATTTTTGGATATGCACGGTATGACACAAAATGAAGCGAAGCGAGAGCTTGGCGCAATGATCGCATACTGCATCAAAAATGATGTGCATTGTGCCTGTGTTCAACACGGTATCGGCAAACACATTCTCAAACAGAAATCGCCATTATGGCTTGCCCAGCACCCTGACGTGATGGCCTTTCATCAAGCGCCACTAGAGTTTGGTGGCGATGGGGCATTGCTTATTTTGCTGTCGATTCCTGAAAAATAGAACCCGATATACCAAGGTTCTCAATCTCTATCTAAGTGATAACAGGTGAACCTAGTGGCGAAGATCATTCGGTATCGTCATCGTGTCTTCATCGAGCTTCGGTCTTTGCCCACCACGCTTACGGAACTGTTTGAGCTGGAAAACATACGCTAGAACTTGTGCGACCGCCGTAAACAGACCATCGGGAATTTCTTGTTCTAGTTCGGTCGTATGGTAAAGGGCACGCGCAAGAGGTGGCGCTGGAATGACGTATATGTCGTGCTCACGCGCAACTTCTCGAATTTTTAGCGCCATATGATCCGCCCCTTTGGCGATAACAACGGGCGCTTTATCTACATTTTGCTTATAGCGAAGTGCAACTGAAAAGTGTTCTGGGTTGGTAATAATCACATCCGCTTCTGGTACGTCTGCCATCATGCGTCGTTGGGCGGCTTCTCGTTGAAGCATTCTTATCCGCCCTTTCACCTCAGGTTTACCCTCGGTGTCTTTGTGCTCATCTTTTACTTCTTGTTTCGTCATTTTTAGCTTTTCAGCGTGCTGCCAAATCTGAAACGGCACATCGATCGCCACAACAATGAGCAATGAGCAACTAATGAGAAGAATGAAGTTCAATAAGATATCGAGAGCATGGAAAATATTCTGTGGGTAGACATCCATACTCAACTGAAAAAGGTCGTTCTTAGACTCATTAATCAGGTAAAACGCGACACCAGAAACGAGGGAAACTTTTAGTATCGATTTAAGAAGCTCTACTCCACTCTGTACGCCAACCATGCGCTTCAAGCCACTAAGCGGGTTCATTTTCGATGCCTTAGGCATCGCTGCTTTCATCGAAAAATTCACACCGCCAACACCAGCCGCACCGATAAGCGCCGCGACAAACAGCATTGAAAGAATCAAGATAAGTGGCCCTAGAAGGCTAGCCAAAGCGCCGACCGCAATCTCGCCAAGTTTGCTCATATCAAACACTTCTTCACGACTTAACGTGAACAAACGGCTCATCGAGTTAAACAGCTCTTTTCCTAGTGACTCGCCAAACCACATTAAGGCAATCGAACCAACGATTAATACCGATACTGATGCCAGCTCTTTTGACCTTGCAACCTGCCCTTTTTCACGGGCCTGCTGCAAGCGTCTGGGCGTGGCGTCTTCTGTGCGTTCTTGACCTGAATCTTCTGCCATCTACTTTCCTATTTGCTCGAGAGCTAACAATCCAATCGAATTAAACGACATATCTGTTGCTCGCCTTCGACCCAAAACAATTCGTAATGGCTGAAGAGACCACCGATGATGTACCAACATATCAACAAGCCAACCAATAGTGCAAAGGCAAAGCCGAGCGAGAATATATTTAATTGTGGCGCAGCACGGGTCATAACGCCAAAAGAAAGGTTGATGGTCAGCAAGGCAATAATGCCCGATAACGCCATACTCAATGCCGTCTTAAACATTAGGCCTAGCCACAACGCAATCTCACGGAAATCTACGGTGGTGAGCGATCCTGAACCTATTTTCAAGCTATCAAAACTGTACACCACGAGTTGAATCATTTTTAAGTGGCCGTCAGTCGATAAAAAGAACATCGTGGCAAGAAACATAAACAACTGGCCAAGTAACGGCGTACTTTGTCCGTTTGCAGGATCGACCATGGATGCAAAACCCAAACTCGATTGCATACCCAATATTTGCCCTAAGATAATGAAGGTCTGAATCATGAACTGAGTAATGGTGCCCATCGCAACGCCAATAATGACCTGTTCGAGAACCGTAAGAAAACCTTGGAAAGAGAGCAATTCGAGTTCTTGAGGTACCGCTGGAATGGCCGGAGATACCGCCAAAGTGATCGCTAACCCTAGATACAAACGAACGCGAGAAGGAACAAATCGAGCTCCAGTTACCGACATCACCATCAACATGGCTGCAATTCGAGTATAAGGCCAAAAGAAGTTGGCAATAAACTCTAAAACAACATCAGCAGGGTATTCCATAAGCCACCCCTAGTAGAGCAACTGCGGCAATCGTTCGATAATGCCAAAGAAATAATCCATTAATATTTGCATCATCCAATGGCCAAACAGCATTAGCGCTAGAAGTGTGACGATCAAGCGAGGTAAAAAGCTCAGTGTCTGTTCATTGATGGATGTTGCCGCTTGAAATACAGCAACCACTAAACCGACCAGAAGACTTGGAATGATGATGGCACACACCATCAAAAGCACCATCCAAAGGGCCTCTCTAAAGATTTCAACAAACAGCTCAGGAGTCATGATTATCTCCCGTCACAATGCAAAGCTTGCCGCCAGGGTGGAGAGTATGAGATTCCATCCATCGACAAGCACAAATAGCATGAGTTTAAATGGCAAAGATACGATCATCGGTGACAACATCATCATACCCATTGCCATCAGGATAGAAGCAACCACAAGGTCAATAATCAAGAATGGCAAAAACAACATAAAGCCTATCTGGAAAGCGGTTTTTAGTTCCGAGGTAATAAACGCAGGAATAAGTACCGCCATTGAAACATCTTCTGGTTGATTAACCGTAGAACCTGAAATATTAACAAACGTTTCTAGATCTTTTACACGCGTCTGCTTGAGCATGAACGCTTTGAGGGGGTCTTGCGCCGTATCGAACGCTTCTCTAGCTGTGATAGATTCGTTTAAGTAGGGCTGTATCGCTTGCTCGTTCACCTCGTTAATTACGGGTGACATGATAAAAAAGGTCAGGAAAATAGCGATACCAATGATCACTTGATTCGATGGCGTTTGTTGCAAACCCATTGCTTGACGCAAAATCGACATAACCACAACAATTCGGGTAAACGAAGTCATCAAAATAACCATGGCAGGTAAAAAACCCATCATGGTCATTAGTGCCAGTATCTGGATGTTGACCGAGTAGTCTTCCCCACCATTTGGGTTCGCTGTCATGGTAAAGGCAGGAATCCCACCGCCACCGCTCACACTGCCTGACGCGGTGCTGCGAGAAGCCCCTTGATCATTTTCCATTGCAGTCACAGTGACACTAGAAGCACCAGCTGCCGTCGAAGGGATCGGCGTCTCTAGTTCTTCTTGAGCAAAAGAGCCCGAAGCAAAAACTGCCAGCGCAAAAGCGAGTATCAGTGGAATGAAGCGATTAATATTAACCATTTTTCTTTAATAGCTGGCTCATTTGATCGGCAAATGAACCGGACGCTAACTCCTCCTGAGTAATCGGGGTATCAAGCTTCGAAATAAGTTGAATAGATTGGCTAGTCACTCCAACCAAAAACTGGTCTTCTCCCGCTTGAACGATCATGATTCGCTCTTTTGTCCCTACCGATAGTTGGCGTACAATGCTCAGTCCTTTTTGATTCATCATGGTCGGCACTCGCATTCTCTTCAGTGCCCAGGCCAATACAAGAATCAAAGCAACAACGAACAAAAGCGACCCTATTGTGGTCGCTAAATCTAACTGTGCACCCGTTGCCGCCATTGAGCTAAATGGCAATAAAACCAGCCCTAATATTGCGTATTTCATTGATTACTTTACGTTCTCGGTTTTAAGCTTACTCATTTATCTAAGCTTTTTAATTCGCTCTGTTTGGCTGATAACATCCGTCAGACGAATACCAAACTTGTCATTGACCACAACCACTTCGCCGTGTGCAATCAAGGTACCATTAACCAGGACATCAAGAGACTCACCAGCAACACGCTCTAGCTCGACAACGGAGCCTTGGTTCAGTTGCAGTAAGTTTCGGATGCTAATTTGAGAACGACCGACTTCCATTGAGATCGTCACTGGAATGTCTAAAATGGTATCCAGTTTACGGCGTTCATCCTCTGAAATTGGCGAAGAAGTATCTTGTAACTCATCAAGCGGTGCAGCAAGAATATCGTCGACATCAACCTCAGGCGCAGCAGGATCTTCTCCTAAGGCAGCGGCCCATTCGTCGGCTAGTTTCTGGTCGTCACTTGGTTCACTCATTCTTTATTACCTACTCTTAATACTCGTCTTCATCGTCGCCATCATCATCCTCGAACTCAGACATTATGTCTTTACCAAGGAAAGCGAGATCCGTTTTAACAACATCAGGGCGTTTAATTTTTTCTGAAACTTGAACCGCTAAATTCTCACCCGAGCGACCCATTTTCACTCGGTATGTCGGCAACTCTTCAACAAACATGGTGGCATTTTCTGGCATGGTGATCGGAATGATGTCTCCCGCTTGAAGCTCCATAAGATCACGCAGCGAAATGTCTTGTTCCAGTAAGTTAACTCGGAAGTTCACTGGCACATCCATGATCTCTTCACGAAGTGCGGAACTCCAGCGAATGTCAGTTTCCATTTTGTCAGATTGAACACCCGCATCGAGCAACTCTCGAATGGGCTCTACCATGGAATAAGGCATCACAACATGGAAGTCACCGCCGCCGCCATCCACTTCAATATGGAATGAACTCACAACAATCACTTCGGTTGGGCTCACAATGTTCGCCATGCTCGGGTTTACTTCAGAATCAAGGTACTCGAACTCGACCCCCATAACCGGAGACCACGCTTCTTTATAATCTTCAAAGACAATTTTAAGAAGCAACTGGACGATACGTCTTTCTGTTGGCGTAAACTCACGCCCCTCGATTCGAGCATGGAAGCGTCCATCTCCACCAAAGAAGTTTTCTACCAAGATGAAAACCAATCGAGCTTCCATCGTCACAAGTGCGGTGCCTTTTAACGGTCTGAATCGAACCATGTTCAAACTGGTCGGGACATACAATGTATTTTGGTACTCACCAAACTTCATCATTTGTACGCCGTTAATGGAGACTTCCGCCGTTTTCCTCAGCATATTGAACAGGCTGATTCTCAAATGCCGCGCAAAGCGCTCGTTAATGAGCTCAAGCGTCGGCATTCGACCACGGACAATTCGGTCTTGTGAAGAGAAATCAAAGTTAACGGCCGAGGCATTGTCTACCTCGACTTCTTCTTCTACTTCATCGACATCATCAACACCGTGAAGGAGCGCATCAATTTCATCTTGGCTTAATAGATCGGTCACGTAGCACCTATTGGATTACAAAATCGGTAAACAAGACTCGCTCAATCACAGGGTGACCAACCGCTCGAGTTAAATTCGCTTTAATGTCTTCGCTCGCCTTTTCGCGCAATTCAATGCGACCGTTGGCACTTCGGAGCTGATCAACCGTTGCTGAAGCAAAAGTGCCTAGCAGCGCACTCTCTATCAAGGGTGAGTGGTAGCGAGCTAGGTTTTCATTGTCGCTTCCACGAACCATCAATTGGACTTTGATTTGAACCAATCGATCACGAGAATCCCCTGTCACATTAAACAAAAATGGTTGAGGGATATTCACGTACGCCACGGGCTCTTCTGGCGTATTCATCGCCGCCTGCATTTCAGCCTCTGCACTCTCAGGTTCACTTGAACCCATCAAGAAAAATGCAGCACCACCGCCACCAACCAGTAATACAACAACAGCGATAATGATGATTAAGAGTTTACTTTTTCCTTTGGGTGCTTCTTGTTCTAGTTCTTCGTCAGCCATATCAGTCTCAATTTTCTCTTTCTATCATTCTGTTTTGTATAGTTTAAGCGTAATAACTGATTCCATCACGCTTTGTTGTGACATTCAAATCAACTTTTGTGCCTGAATCAAGGTTTTCATCACCATTTGTGGCTTGGCTGCCTGAAGCTTGACCAGATTGTTGGTTTTCTTGAGCAGCATATCGGCCCTGTTGCTGTCCGGCGCTTTGTTGTTGAACCGATGTGTCACTCAGTTGCACCCCCTGTTGGGCGAGCATTTCGCGTAATCTTGGCATCGATTGCTCAATCACATCCCTTGCTTGAGGGTTCGTCACCGTAAAATGAACCGCCGTATTATCACCATTCATATTCATGCGAATTTGCATTCGTCCCAACTCAGGTGGATCAAGTCGAATGTCAATATTCTTTAAATTCTTAGACATCATCATCTGAACGCGCTCAGCCATCTGATCGGGCGCCATCTCTCGATGCAATTGCATTGGGGCTTGCGCTTGTGTTGCCGCATCGGTACGCGTTGCAGTTATACCGGGCTGTTGACCTGTTGCCTGCGCGATTTGTTGCGCTAAAGCTGCGTCTTTAGGATCGTTGGATTGACCGGCATTAAGACCATTAGCCGCTTTTAACCCTAATGCTGCTTTTAGTGCAGCCTGATTACCCGCTTGACCATGAACCCCTGTCGGTAGAGCACTGTTTGCAGCCACCATTTGTTGCAGCTGAGCCTGGGTTAAATCCGCAGGCATAGATGACGCCATATTCTCCATTGCCAGCTTATCTAACGGAGACATAGCTTGCGCAGCAGCAGCCTGGTTTGGCTGATTTAACGCCTGCTGTACTGAGGCCGCGATCGCAGCTTGATTCTGAGGTGGTGCGGTTTGGTTACGAGCCGACTTCAGTACCGCTTGTTCAATACTTGCCTGCTCGAGAGCCGCAGGGTTATTCCACTCAATCGCGCCAGCACTGACTCCAGCAGCAGCGATCACTTCTTCGTCTGTCATTGGACTATCGGTCGAGTGCGTTGCCCCAGCAGATTGAACTGGTGGTTTGTTCGGCTGAGTTCTTGGGTCCATCCCCTCTCTTGCCTGCATCTCACCATTGTCACTTGGTTTTTGCATTACCTGCGCAGCGTCTTGCTCTTGGTTCGCTAACTGCCCTGCACTGACCGCTGCCACAGCTTTCATTCCATTTTGTTCACCTTCTGGTGGCATCTCCGCAATAGGGTCCGCCTTTCTAGCCGCACTCTTGATTTGGGTAGCCTCTAGCTGTTCGTCTTGTATAAATGGCTTGATGGAATCTGGAAGTTCACTCGCGACTTTTTGTTTGGGATCGGTCTCCGAATCAACTTTCGTCTTATTGGTATTCTGTGCTTCTAATTCCTTTACACCAGCAGCGGCGACAGCCGTCTTGGCGGCTTGATGATTGTCTTCATCTTGCTGAGGCAACGATTTGCCGTTTTGGCCTTTAAGCGCATTATTTGATTCATTCAGGCGGCCAAGCAACTCATCACTCTCGCTGACTGTTTGAGATGCGTTTTTAGAACTTTGGTTCTGTATTTCTTTCTCGGATTGAGCGTTGGATGCCGATTTCTCTTGTGATTTGTCATCGTCAGTTGGCAAGCCCTTTGTCACTTTGCTATCACCTTCAGAATCTTCGGTCTGCTTGAGAAGCGCCTCGGTGCTTTCCTCTCCTTTCGAGTCGCTCGATTTTACTGCTTTTTTATCCACGACTTCTTCGGAATCAATGGCTTTGCCTTCCTTAGAACTCCCATCTACAGGCGCATTCTTTGCTGCTTCGTCACCGTCGATTAAGTCACCCACCATCTCAGAGAATGCAGCAAAAAAACCACCTGATTCTGAAGAGGCAACATCAGAGACTTCAGATGAAGTGCTCGTGCCTGCAGACGCGGTGGCTTTTGTTTTTGGGCTATCAGAAACTGGCGTTAGATTTATATTCATATCGGTAACACTCTTAGCAAGAAAACGGTTTTACTTCGTTCTAAGTATCTCAGCGGCAAATAGGGTCTTTAAATGCACCTAAACGCTATTTAACTCGCAATATCCACAAGAACTAGCTGCAAGAACTACGCCAAGAGTTTTAGCTAAAAGAGATCCCGCTGCGATTTAGTGCGACTAAACTGAAGGGTAGAAAATTCGTCCAATTGTTTCTGCTCTCGAGCGTCTTGAAGTTTTTGCTGCTCAGACTGTTTCTTCTCAAGTAGCCACTCATAAGAGCGACGTTGCTTACGTACCTCTAACCAATGTTCCTGGCAGTTATCGACTTGGCTCTTAAAATGATCCTCAGCCAATTTCTGTTTCGCTAACGTTTCATCAAGCTGAGTAAGGAAGCGATTTAAGTGCCCGTATTCACTGGCTGATAGTCCCTGTTTACCTCGGTCGATCAGTTGTTGGCAGTAATCTAAGCGATATTTTTCGATTTGGGACAGCTGCTCGTAGTAGTTATTCAGTTCAGCGCGCGCTTGATTGAGCGCTAGCACCGATTGGTCTTCGCGATCTTTAGATTGTTCAAGTAAAAAGCTCAGCGCATTATCCATTTCACTACGACTCTATTTGCAATACGTTTTTTAGCATGCCAACACACATGGCATACGGGACACTCTCTTTCATGCTTTGCTGCAGATATTCGTCCAAACGGGGTTTCAGTGTAAACGCACTGTCGATGGCCTGATCACTTCCCGGCTTATAAGCGCCAATGGAAACCAGATCTTGGTTTTTACGGCATATTGACAGCACCTGTCTGACCGCTTTAGACATCAACATATGTTCTTCCGAGGTGATCTGCGGCATAACTCGGCTCACGGATTTTTCAACATCAATGGCGGGGTAGTGTCCGGCATCGGCCATTTCACGCGACAATACCACGTGTCCATCCAAGATAGCTCGTGATGCGTCGGCGATTGGGTCTTGCAGATCATCCCCTTCGGTCAGTACCGTAAAGAACGCGGTTATCGACCCCTGCTCTTCACTGCCATTCCCGGCCCTTTCAACCAGCGCCGGTAATTTTGCAAATACCGAAGGCGGATAACCCTTCGTTGCAGGAGGCTCACCGACTGACAATGCAATTTCACGCTGCGCTTGAGCAAAACGCGTCAATGAATCCATCAATAACAGAACATCTAAGCCTTGATCTCTAAAGTATTCCGCAACAGTAAGAGCGGTTTGACACCCTTTTAATCTCATTAAAGGCGATGAATCGGCTGGCGCGGCGACGACAACTGAACGCTGTCGGCCATCGACACCCAATATCTCTTCAATAAATTCTTTAACTTCTCGTCCACGCTCACCAATCAGACCAACCACCACAACCTGAGCGGTTGTTCCTCGAGTCATCATCCCTAGGGTCACGGACTTACCAACACCCGAGCCTGCAAAAAGACCGATACGTTGCCCTTTACCAACCGTGAGCAAACCATTAATGGCCTTTAAGCCAACATCTAGCGGTTCGGTAATGGGTTTACGTGACAATGGGTTAATCGGATTAGCGTTGAAAGCGGCACGTTTTTCGGTGTAAATCGGCCCAAGCCCGTCGATTGGGTTGCCAACGCCATCGATAACGCGGCCAAGCAATTCCATGCCCACTGGTAATCCAACATCGGTGGTCATCGGCGTGACTTTTGCGCCAGGCAAGACACCAGTGATCTGTTCACTAGGCATCAGATAAAGGTTGTCGCCAGAGAAACCAACAACTTCTGCTTCCATCTCTCCCGACATGGTTTCAACGGAGCAAAGGCTGCCAATGGGGGCTCGACACCCTGTCGCTTCTAACGTCAGTCCAACGACTCTGACCAATTTTCCAGAGGCGACGGGTTTGCAGCTCACACCATGCGTTTTGTATTGGTTGAGACGCTCGGCTAGCGGTAACATTACTCGCCACCTTGATGACGGTTGCTACCACAAAAAGTTGAAATAACAGAACGAACACGCTCTTCGAGTCGGTAATTAACGCTCGACTCACCCGCTTCAATTTGCACATCACCACGATTAAGCGCAGGTTCGTTATGAAGAGTCCAATTACGGAAGTCGAGTTCTTTTTCACCGTAAGATTGACGGATTATCTCCGCATCTTCTGGGTGAAGTTTTAGGGTAATGGCATGACCCGACACAGGCAGTGCTTCAACAGACTGCTTTAACGTATCGAGTATCACTTGTGGGTTGGTTTGCGCCTCAACATGAACGACTTCTTTGACCAAGATGAGTACCATGTCCACCAATTGCTTTTCTACCTGAGCATTCATTAGCTCTAAAGGTTGGGCAAACTGGTTAGCTAGGCCAACAAAGGTTTGCACTTGTTGGTCGATCTGCTCTTGGGCTGCCGCTAAGCCTTCGGATTGGCCTACTTCTAAGCCTTCCTTATGACCGTCCTCTTGGCCTTGTTCTTTGCCTTTCTCATAGCCTTGCTTAAAGCCCGCTTCCTGCCCTTGGAGCAAGCCTTCTTGATAAGCAGCTTGCTTGATGGTCTCTATTTCTTCGTTTGTGAGTTCAAGCGGCGCTTCTTCAACGGGTTCGTCAAAACTTGGGACCCAGCCTGGGTCATAGTTCATCGCCGTATCTTTAGCGTCTTTGTTTATTTCGGCCCCATAGTCAGGCAAGCCCCATTTTTTAGGCTGAGTTTCGGAGTCATTATCAAGGCGTAAAAAGCCTCGTTTTCTTTCACCTGACATGGGGAACCTTAATCTTTTCTATTAACAAATACGCGAGGCGTCGCCGTATTCCATTGGATATTCTGATACTGAGTTAGGTTGTAAAATGGCGCCTAATTAGCGCCATTCCATCCTATTTCTATAGGAACTCGTCCGCACCACCAGACAGCATCAGCTCGCCGTTGTCGGCCATGCGTCTCGCAATAGCAAGGATCTCTTTTTGTGCGGCTTCAACATCCGACACTTTCACTGGAGGCATTGCTTCAAGATCGTCTGCCATCATCTCAGCAGCACGTTTCGACATGTTCTTGAAGATCTTATCTCGTAGTGCATCATCGGCACCTTTAAGCGATTTCTGTAGGACATCTTGTGGGACATCACGCAGCAACTTCTGAATACCTTGGTCGTCCACTTCAATAAGGTTCTCGAAGACAAACATAAGGTCTTGAATCTGCGTCGCCATATCTTCATCTTGGTCGCGAATTTGGTCAATAAGCGCCCCTTCGATGTTGGTGTCCATATAGTTCATGATTTCGGCAGCGGCTTTTAGGCCACCAATTTTCGCGGCTTGCGCACCGGCTTGGCCAGCGAATTGTTTTTCCATGATTTCGTTCAATTCTGCCAGTGCCGAAGGTTGAACTTCTTCAAGGTTGGCAATTCGCATCATCAGGTCTAAACGGTCACGTTCAGCAAATTGAGACAGAATTTCGGCGGATTGGTCCGCTTCTAAGTACGACAATACGATGGTTTGGATCTGAGGGTGCTCGTTGATAATGATGCTGGCCACCTGACGTGGGTCCATCCATTTCAGAGAGTCCAACCCTTTAGAGCCGGTACCCAATAGAATCTGATCAACAAGGTTGTTGGCTTTGTCTTCACCAAGTGCGGCTACAAGGGCATTTCGCATGAAGTCTTCGCTGCCCATACCGATGTTGGTGTATTTCTGGATATCTTCCAAAAATGCGCGATGTACTGCGCCCACTTTCTCTTGGCTCAGGTCAGAGGCTTGCGCCATCGCACTACCCACACGCTGCACTTGCTTCGGTTCTAGATGACGAATGATGCCTGCCGCATCTTCTTCATTGAGACTCAAAAGCAGTATTGCGGCTTTTTCATCACCAGTGATCGTTGAAATGTCGACGGTTTGTTCGTCACCATCGGCCCCATTGTCTTGGGGTACAATATCGTTAGGCATCTTCCATCCAGTTCTTCACAACTTGAGCCGCAAGCTCAGGTTCATTGGCCACTAATGCACGAACAGCTTTGAGTACATCTTCGTCTTTATGGAGATTTGGTAAATCAATGCTCGAACCAAACTCAAACAGTTCACCACCCTCGATGTCACCACCAATGAGGCTGGTTTCACCATCAGCGCCGATAGGCATTCCATCTGGCCCGTACATACCTTCATCTTCTTCAGCAGCAGGGTTGAGCAATTTCTTCATTGCAGGGCGAACCAATACAAGAATGACCACCACAATCACTAATGCACTTGCAAACCAACGGATCCAATCGTTGAAGTTCGGGTGCTCCCAAATAGGAACATCGGCAATGGTTTCCATCTCAGGCACAGCAAAGTTCATGCTTAATACGTTTAGCAAATCACCACGACCTTCATTAAAACCAACAGCGCCTATCAGTACCTGTCTGATTGAGTTCAAATCGCCTTCACTCAGCGGAGTATAGGTGGTTTCGCCGGTCTCTGGATTCACAGAGCTCTGATTTTTAATCGCTACGGCGACGGTTTGACGGTTGATCGTGCCCGCTTGGCGTCTTTCGTGGCTGATAGTGGTATCAAGCTCAAAATTTCGGGTGGCTTCTTTGTGAACCGACCCTTGACCAAGAACCGAGCCATCTTTCATTTGAGCAACGTCTTGCGGAATAGAAGCATCGGCCGGAGGCTGATTACTCAGAGCACCAGGCACGCCTGCTACGACGTTACCGTTATTGTAATCTTCAAGCGTATATTCGCTTCGCGTCGCGGGTGTATTCGGGTCAAACTGTTTTCGAGTTTGCTCAATGGCGCTGAAATCCAGTTCGATATCAACCTGAGCGGTATAGTTACCAAAGCCAAGAATAGGGATAAGAACAGAGTCAATTTTCTCGCGCATAGCTTGTTCTTGCTTGCGTTCAAGCTCGTGCTCTTTTCTACGCGCGGCAGAAGCAGGATCTTGAGATCCAGAGCTGAGTAGTCGACCGTGTTGGTCTGTCACCGTCACTCGAGTTGGTTTCATGCCGGGTACAGCACTTGCAACCATGTCGACGATCGAGTCCACTTCGGTTTGTCGTAGGTTAGTGCCCGTTCTTAGGGTAAGAAAAACCGACGCCGACGCTTCTTGGTTATGACGGACAAAAACACTTTGTTTAGGCAATGCGAGTAGAACGCGTGCTCGGCGCACTTGATTCATCTCTTCCATTGCTTTTGATAATTGGCGTTCTCGACTGAGTTTTAGTCGTTCCAGTTCGAGACGTTGTGATACGCCAAAGCCCATGTCTTGCATTAGAATCTCATCGCCCGCATTGCGCTGCTGATTCAATCCCGCTCGAGACAGGTTAAGCTTTAGGCTGTTATATTCGCTGACAGGAACCAGTATGGTGTTGCCATCCAGTTTGTACTCAAGTTTTTGTTGATCGAGATAATCTAAGACGGGGATCAATTCATCGGTTTCATACGCGCCAAGTGGGCGCATCTCTGGCTCTTTAACCCAGAAAAACAGCATGACGATTAACGCAACACAGATGGAAATGGAAAGAACAAGAACCACTTGACGAAGTAGGTCTAAATCACCAATCGCCATATCAAATTTCGATGAACTCTTTTCATCAAGATCAGGGTTTTGAGCGTGCGCATCAAGATCGGAGCTGGCGACCATCGAGTGACTGTCTGCAGAGTCCGTTAGCGCTAAGTCTGTTGTTTGGGTATCGTCGGCCACGTTAATTACCTAATCTATACTGGCATGTTCATCAGTTCTTTGTACGACTCTACAAGCTTGTTTCGTACTTGTATGGTCGCCTCAAAAGCAACACTCGATTTGTTTCGAGCAATCATGACATCAGAAAGAGAAACGTCTTCGTCACCACGGTCAAAGCGCATTTGAAGATCGCCAGAGGCTTTTTGTAGACCATTCACATTGTTGATCGCCTTGGTCAGCATATTTCCAAAATCCGCCCCAACAGTGTGCCCTGTTGCCGTCGGTTTTGTATTTGTCGCCTCAAGCTTTAACGCTTGCATCTCTCCTTGAAGACCATCGATTCTCATAACAACCTCTAATGCCAATTCTTTGACTTATGCTAATTCCTAACCAATTTATGCAATTATTACGCCATATTGTAAACGACTAATTTGACGCACTTTTAGCCCGGCACATCAATGCCTGCATCCCGCATTTTTGCTAGCTTATAGCGCAAGGTTCTTGGACTAATACCCAACTTTTCGGCCATCTCTTTACGTCGACCGTTGCACTCAACGAGCGTGTCTAAGATGATGCTGTACTCTTGGTCACGCAGTTCTCCCCCCAGACCAGACGATGAAACAGCGCTTTGGTATGGAGAATCAACTTCGGCAACAGGCTTCACGGTTGGCACTGCGGTGCCCGTTTCGACCACTTGCTGCAAACTGCTCGCGTCTTGCCAATCGATCCCTTCAAGCAGAATATGCTCGCCCGTGATGTTCTGGTTGTCACTAAGAATAAGCGCTCTCTGAACCACATTATCAAGCTCACGAACGTTGCCTGGCCATGTGTAGCTCATCAGTTTTCTGACGGCATCGGCATTAAATTGAGGAACCGGTAATCCCAGTTTTTTACAGTGACGCTCAACCAAATGCGCCGCTAAGGGCTCTATATCCCCAACTCGTTCACATAGCGCAGGCCAAGTAATTGGGAACACGTTCAAGCGATAGTACAAATCTTCTCGGAAGTTGCCTTCCAGTACGTACTGCTTCAGATCTCGGTTACTGGTCGCCAGCACACGAACATCAAGCTGAATACTTTTTCGGCTGCCTAAGCGCTCCACTTCTCTTTCCTGAATAACGCGCAGCAGTTTCGCCTGTAGATTGAGGTCCATTTCACTGATTTCATCCAATAAAATGGTGCCGCCTTGGGCTTGTTCAAATTTACCTGGGCACGCCTGCACGGCACCGGTGAATGCCCCCTTTTCATAACCAAACAGAGTCGCTTCCAGCATGTTGTCTGGAATAGCGGCGCAGTTAATCGCAACGAAAGGCCCATTTTTACGGTTCGATGCATTGTGAATGTAACGAGACATCACTTCTTTGCCCGAGCCACTTGGGCCGAGCACCATCACGTTTGCATCGGTTTTGGCCACTTTGTCGGCCAATGCTAATAGTTTGAGGCTTTTCTCGTCAGCCACAATTGCATCACCGTTATCGTCAGAGCGAACGGGGGCATAGCGGCTCACCATGTTTAACAACACTTCTGGAGCAAATGGCTTCGCCATGTAATCAATCGCACCGTCTTTCATGGCAGACACCGCGTCTTCAATGTTGGCGTAGGCCGTCATGAGAAGAACGGGAAGGTTGGGCCAATGCTGTTTGATGTTTCTTAATAAGGCTAAGCCGCCCATGCCCGCCATTTGAACGTCGGAAACGACGATGTCTATCGAGTTCGATTTCAGCTTAACCAGTGCATCTTCAGCGCTGTCAGCCTCAAGCCATTCGTAACCAGCGAGAGCCAATGTATCAACCAAAGCTTCACGTAGACCTTCATCGTCTTCTACTATCAAGACCTTACTTTGTGCCATTGTTATTCTCCATTAGATAATTCGTGAGCGTCAGACCTCGCGTGTTGCAGCGGAATGCTCATGGTGAAACACGCACCCTCGCCCTGCTCTGAGATGAGCTCTAATTGGCCGTCGTGGGCACGGCAAACCATTTGTACTACAGCAAGCCCTAGACCGGTGCCTTGAGAGCGCGTTGTAAAAAACGGTTCCATAATTTTGCTCTGCAGCTCTTTCGGGACACCAGGTCCACTATCTTGAACCGATATTTTTAGCGTGTCTTTGACGGGGCGAAAGAACACGTCGATTTGAGCGTTTTTGCCACTGATTTGAATCGCGTTTAGCACGAGGTTACTGAGCGCGGATGCTATCGCATTGGCATTGCCTAGAAGCTTGGTCTGCTCTTCCTCTACTTCTAGGTGATAATCTATTTGGTTGTTCTTAAGTGCCGTCTCAACCATTGGGTTGAATTCCGAGACTAACTCTTCAATGGTAAAAGGCTTAACGACTTTGTTGTCGCCGCCTTTTGCAAACAGCAACATATCGTTGACCTGTTTTTCTAGGTCATGCAATCGATCCATCAGCTTGGATTGAAAACGATCTTTGGTTGCATTAGGAAGGTTCGGCGCGGCCAGGTTCGACGCATAAAGCATAGCACTGGAAAGCGGCGTTCGAACTTGATGCGCAAGGGACGCCACCATTTTGCCTAACGACGATAAACGTTGAAGATCGCCGATACGTGATTGAAGCAGTCGAGTTTCGGTCAGGTCGGTGATCAGAATAAGTTGGCCCGTGTGCGATGCGGAAATCGCCAATCTCACTTTTCGTCCATTGCGCAGCGAGATTTCATGGCCATCGTCTTCACGTGGAGAGAATGCTGCCTGGATGATCGTGAACCATTTTTCACCAATCAAAGGCACTTCTAGCAATTTTTGTGCTTCTGGGTTTGCTTCTCTTACAACACCTTGGGTGTCGAGCAGAATCACGCCAGCCGGCATCACATCAAGCACCTGCTTATAGCGCTCAACCTGATCTTCCAATGACCCTAAATGTGATTGATGTTCTGTTGATTCTTGTGTTTGCATGTCGACTTTCTGCCAATAAAACTACAATAGCCTAACATGCAATTAGCAAGCCAGGCTATTTGCTTTACTTTTCAATAACTTAACGTAACGACAAGTTATTGACAGTTTATCGCTGCAAATTATACTTTCGCATTTTCTCAACTAGCGTGGTTCTTCGCATGCCAAGCATATCGGCCGCTCTTGCCACCACACCACTCTGTGCATCTAACGCTTGATTGATCATGTTAACTTCGAGCTCAGCCAGAAGCTCTTTCAGGTTTAAACCCTCTGGAGGCAATGACTGCGGTGCATGATCATTCACATGGTCTTGGAACGGTTCTGCACTATCAAGGCTAAAGTCTTCTGAGAAAATGTCAGCAAAGACATCGCGCTCTTGCTCTTCAATTGAAGCAAAGCTGGCTTTTTCAGGTTGGAACTCAGGAATATCACTGTAACGATATTTAGTCGGAAGATGATTTACGTCCACTAAGCTATTTGGGTACAAGATCACCATTCTTTCAATTAAGTTAGCTAACTCTCGTACATTCCCTGGCCAATCGTGTTCCATTAGAGAGTTGATAGAGCGAGGCGTAAAGCAGATTGGTTGGCTGCCTTCCGCTTCCATTCGAGTCATCAGCTCTTGAATGAGCAAAGGAACGTCTTCTTTACGCTCTTTAAGCGCGGGCATTTCAATTGGGAAGACATTCAATCGGTAATATAAATCTTCACGGAATGATTCTTCATCGATCATGCCTTCGAGATTTCTATGGGTCGCCGCCACCACACGAACATTGACACGAATAGTGGTGTTGCCCCCCACTCGCTCAAAACTTCGCTCTTGAAGTACGCGCAACAGCTTAACCTGCATTGGCATCGGCATGTCACCGATCTCATCCAAAAACAGTGTGCCGCCTTCTGCAAGCTCAAAGCGTCCTTTACGAGAGGTAATTGCCCCTGTAAATGCGCCTTTTTCATGTCCAAACAGCTCACTCTCAAGTAAGTCAGGTGGAATCGCACCACAGTTGATTGGTACAAAAGGACCGTTTCTTCGTGCTGAGTGGTAGTGAATATTACGAGCAACGACTTCTTTACCCGTCCCTGACTCACCAAGAATCAGTACATTGGCATCGGTATCTGAAACTTGCTCAATGAGATGACGAACTTCTTTAATGCCAAGACTTTGCCCTACGAGACTGCGAAACAGGGTATTTTTACGTGATGCAGCTGAGACTTGAACGCCTTTGCGACCAAGGAAGTCTTTACAGTGTCTGAGCGCTTCGCTCAGCTGAGGATAATTAAGTGGAAAATCCAGCTCACCAACATATTGAGGATAATCATCTACTGGGTAAGACTGCTTACCGGCAACGAGTAGGGGAATATGATGAGTGGATGAAAGCTTTTGACTCAAGCTTAAAGGCAAGACTTGTCCCTGAATAGAACCAATAATGCATCCTGCTGCAAACTTTGACCAATCGATCTCTTCGATTTGATCAGACGTCACGACTTCACACTGCTCTCCAACGAATTCTAAAATATTACTCAGATTAGTTCGCACTTGTGCGTCATCTTCAATGACAAGTATTTTTGCTAAACCATGCATAGGTGAGAATGATTGCCTTCATTTTGATAAGTTGGTGGCTAAATCTAAATACCGGAAACGGGGCGCTTACTTTGAAAAGGGCTACTATAACGATAGACAATTTATATAATTCAGCAACAAAAAAGCCACTACAACGATGTTAGTGGCTTCTATTTTATTTGATAAAAAAAATAAGGCAACAAAGCAATTGCTCGATGTGAGCGTAATGTCATCTTTTGCTTAGTTATTACATCCCAACGTCAGTAGCAGTTAAATTATGATATTCTGCCGGAATTTGATCCCACGCTGACTTTATTTCACGGATGATATCAATCACATCGTCAATCGGCTGTGGATCATTTTGATGATTTGCCGCTGAAATTTGAGTGATCATGAATTCATACAATTGGTCCAAATTTTTTGCAACGTCTCCGCCATCGCTCATCGATAAGCAGCTTCTTAAGCTGATAATGATGTCCAACGCTTTACCTAAACGCTCCCCTTTAACAGGAATGTTTCCTTGCTGCATCGCGGCTTTACCTTGTATCAGTCGCTCAATAGCGCCAGCCATTAGCATTTGAACAATCTTGTGCGGAGAAGCAGCACTTAACTGACTGTCTACTGATACTTTCTTGTATGCCTGTAATGAACCACGCATAACTATCCTCTTTTATAAAAACTTCTTGTACTGTTGAACCGACTTATTACCGTAACGGTATTTTTTCAGGTTATTACCTAGCTGTATTGTTTCTGACTGCATTAACGCAACAACCTTTTTGGTCTGTTCAACTAAAGAGAGCCAATCTTCTGACTCAGCAAAACTCGGATTTTCTTTTATATAGTTTAAGATATTTTGCAATATCTGTTCCCTTTTATCGACCAGTCCAACGATTTCTTCAGCATCAAAGTCATTTTTCTGCAAAGTCAGTGTAATTTGGTGATCGATCTCACGAATATCTTGGGTGTGCCCCATAACCTCTGCTAACGCCATTGCCCTTTCCTAACGCTATTACTCACGCTGATAGCGGTTATCGCCCTAGTGCGTTCATCATTCCCGCTAATTGGTACTGCATCTTACTGGTTGTGTCTTGCATGCTGGCAAATTTGGAGTGGGTCCGTTTCTCGAGTCCATCCATACGGCGATCGAGTGCCGCCTGATCGTCATTCAAGCGGTAATTTCTCTCCACTAAACTTTGCTCTCGAGTTCGAATTGAGCCCGTTGCGTTTGTCATGCTGTTGATCGCGTCTTCAACTTTTTTAGCGAAGCCTTGGTTACCACCAAAGAAATCACCAATCTTGGTGAAGTTATTATTCAGTTGGCGATCGAGCATGTTGTAATTAATTTCGAGCGTACCTTGCCTGGTGGTCGTGATACCAAACTCGGTTAGACTTTTCAGCTCATCGGGCGCAGGTTCAATACTTGATGAGAACACCGATTTCAGCCTTGAATCTGCACTTCTTACGATACTGTCACCGGCTAGAGGGCCTGCTTGCCCCGTTCTAGGGTCAACACTGCCTAACTCTTTGCTGGTTTGGTAGAACTGATTGTACGCTGCAACAAACTGTTCAATATCTTCTCGAACACCTTGTCTATCGTATTCGATGTCAATTTCAGCCGGCGCTTTCCCCACCTCTGATTTTCCTTTAACGGTCAAATCAACGCCTTCAATCGCGTTTTCTATAACATTGTTGTGGCTGGATAATTGAGCGACGCCGTCGAGCATAACTTTGGAGTCTTGAGCTGCCTGAACTTGTGTCATACCCACATAGGTATCAAACGCTTTCTGCGCTGAGAGTAGATCAGCATCCGCCTGGTCAACACGTTCAAGGTAAGCTCGCTCTTCAGGGGTTAGCTTCGCTCTTTCTAATTGTTTGGCACGCTCTGGCGTCATTTCACCAGAGGCAACGGCTCGCTCTATTGCTGCTTTTTCATCGGCGAGCTTTTGGTCAAGTGCTTGTTTGGCTTCTTTGGGCGTAACGTAAGAGTCTGTCAAAGTCCCGGAAGCACTGTTATTCCACCCCGGAACATCCGGCGCTTTCTCAAGAGCTTTAGCGTCTAACTCTGGCGCGGGTTCATAATAAGAATCGAGCAGTGTTCCCGAGGCGGTTTCTGTCCAACCAGGGATTCTATCTTGGGGCTTTTGATATTTTGTCGCATCGGCAGCGGCGGTAATGCCGTCTTTTGATAACTCACTGCCCGCTTTATCTGCAGATGGGTCAGCGGCTAATGCGGCCTCTGACGCTTCATCAGCAAGCTCTTCATCAATGCCTTTCGCAGCATCGCTAATCGTGTCAGCGACCTTTTGAGCAAATTTTTGCTCAAGTGGCGATAGAGGATTAATGAGCTCTTGAGCAGCAGATCGTGCTTTTTCAAGATCTTTAACGCGCTCTTCAAGCGTTTTGTATTCGAGTTTGTTTAGAGGGTCATTCAATCTCGCGTCGGCGGAGATTTTGATGGCATTGTCTTGCCCTGATAGGTTTGATGCAACGATGAGCCTTGGCCCTTCGACATCATTAATAACCGAAGCACGAACGCCAGGGTTACTTTTGTTGTTGTTAATTTCTCGAACCACATCGACGAGTGTGGCGTTATCTCTGACATCGACCGTGAAGTCATTCTTGCCGAGTTGAATCTGCAGCTTACCAGGACCAAATTTGTCGTCTGTAGATAAAACATCAGACGCCACTTTATGACTCTGCGCAAGCTGCAACACATCGACAGCATATCTCCCAGCCATGGCTTCCGTACTAGCGGTTGCAGCGACGACACTTTCATTGGTTGTGCCGACCGTTCTTGCTGCAAACGCTTTCTCTTGACGAAAGCTTGCCATGAGATTTTTCATCGTATCCAGCGACTCTTTGAGCCGACCATAGGCACTGATACTAGCATCAATATTGGTCCGCTCATTATCAATACGTTGCTGCTTTGGTGCACGCTCCGCATTAACAATTTTGCTGACCATGGAATTGATATCCATGCCAGTATTCATCCCCATAGGGCCTAAACTCATTAAATCACCTCAAAAAACACGATTCTATACCTTGTCAATAACCAACCCAGATGAATAACGGGCGGCTTGATCTCGAAGGCGTCGCAACACCTCTAACATCTCCTCTTCCGGTATCTGGCGAATAATATCACCAGTACTGGCTTCATAGATGGTAACAACGTCCCTTCCTGATTGTTCATCAACTCGGAAGGATAAACCAGTATTAATAGAGGAGATAAAATCATTCATCTGCTCTACCATCATTTCACGCTCTTGCTTGTTAAGCTTTTCTCGCTGTTTGACGAGCTCGATTGTTGCTTCAACAGATTGAACGTGCCTCTGATTAATTTCTGACGCTTTACTACCCTCCGTTCGGGAGGAAACGTTCGGGGCACCATTGTTTTCTGAAGCAAGTTTAATGCCACTATTTGAGCCGTAAGGCTGGATGTTCGATGTGTTGGATGATATGTCCATAACAATCTCCCTTCCACCTTATAGGTTGATAGCCATATTGACCACCTTTCCCAGTAAGCTCCTGACGAAACCTACCGATCAACCTAACAAGCTAAGAGCTGCAGATGGTGACTGCTTCGCCTGAGCTAGCACTGACGTACTCGCTTGTTGCAGTATTTGCGATTTCGTCATTTGCGTTGTCTCTTTAGCGTAATCGGTATCTTGAATACGACTACGAGACGCATTCACGTTCTCGTTGATGTTATCCAAGTTACTGATTGCGTGGCCAAAACGGTTTTGGAACGCACCTAAAGAGGCACGTTGGCTATCCACCGCTTTTAACGCACCATCAATCACTGACACACCCAATTGTGAACCAGCTACGGTTGACACATCAACGTCAGCCACAGTCACATCTTGCGCTGCACCGAAGCCAATCTCACCGCCTAAGCCACCACCAATCGTCACATCACCCGATACTTTTTGGCTTGATGCGAACAGTTGTAACTTACCTTCTTCACCCACAGAAGCCTTAACATCTTCACTTTGACCATTAATGTACGTCGCAAGCTGCTCAATATCGTCACCTTGCTTAGCATTAATCGTTAGGCTTTTTGCTTCGCCGTTTTGATCATTATAGTCCAAGGTCAAGTCTGTTGCGGCATCCACTCTCCAATCTGGAGTTTGGCCATTCGTCGCAACATAACTTTTACCGCCCATGTCTGCCGTATCAGAACGCATATTGTTCATGCTCAGCATCACCGCTTCACCGGAACCCGCGCCAATTTGGAACGACTGATTACCAAAAGAACCATTAAGGAGTTTGTTACCACCAAATGAGGTCGTTTCCGCAATACGGTTCAACTCATTATTTAGGGCTGTCACTTCCTCTTGGATAGCGACACGTTCAGAGCGGGAGTTAGAGCCGTTAGAAGATTGAAGGGATAGATCACGCATACGTTGGAGGATGTTGGTTGTTTCGTTCATCGCTCCTTCTGCAGTTTGAGCAATCGAAATACCATCATTGGCGTTTTTAACCGCCATATCTAAGCCACGGCTTTGCGAGGTTAAACGGTTGGAAATTTGAAGACCTGCCGCATCGTCCCTTGCGCTATTTATTTTGTAACCGGACGATAGACGCTCCATCGACTTCTGAGTCCCGTCGGCAGCACCATTTAGATAGCGCTGCGCGGTCATCGCCGACACATTTGTGTTTACGTTAATTGCCATATTTGATCTCCTTCGGCATTTAGGTTGATGCGCCGTCGTGTCTCTCACCTCACTTTGACGCATCTCATTTCTCTCAGTCCTTTAACGGCTGAAGGGAAATAAGCTTTAGGAAAAAATTAAAAATTTATTGATTTAATTTTGCTCAATATAAAAAATTCAGTAAGAACAAATAATTAGAGCACAAGTACGGTATAAATAAATTATCGAGAATTTTGCCACAAATGAAAATCGACTCAATTCTTGCCTTTAAGACCCGATACCCAACTTTAGCCTTTTTTTGTTTCGATTCCGTTTCTCTCAAAGAGTTTGAGATGCAATAAACAAAAAAAACCCAGCCGAAGCTGAGTTTTTGGAGTGCTCATTAAAGAGCGACTTTGAGAATTTCGTCTCAATGGCTAGGTAAGGGTTACCGAGCCGTTCCGCACTAGACTTAACCTAGAAGGCTTAGTGCTGAGTTTGGTGCTTGTTTCGCTTGAGCAAGAATAGAGCTTGATGCTTGCGAAAGAATTTGTGACTTAGTCAATGCGGTTGTTTCTTTAGCAAAGTCAGTGTCTTTGATTCGGCTCTTAGACGCATTTACATTTTCGTTGATGTTATCTAAGTTGCTGATTGCGTGGTCAAAACGATTTTGGAATGCACCCAGTTCTGCACGGTGGCTATCAACAAAGTTCAATGCTGTATCGATGATGGCAACAGACTCTTGAGCACCGCCCACTGACGTCACGTCAATGTCGTTTACCGATACCGCTTGGCCAGCTTCGAATCCAAGTTCGCCCGCTAGTGCACCACCAAATGCCACATCGCCATCGACTTTATTTGCACCAGCAAGCATTTGTAGTTGACCATCTTCGTTCACAGACGCTTTGATGAAGTCTTGTTGACCGTTGATGTATGTTGCTAGCTGCTCGATATCATCGCCTTCTTTAGCGTTAATCGTCAGCGCTTGGTCTTGGCCGAACTTGTCTTTGAATGTCATTGATAAATCGCTGCCGCCTGCTTGTACAGACCAGTCTTTATCTTGACCGTTTGTAGTGCTGTAGCTCGTACCGCCCATTTCCGCATTATCGCTACGCATGTTGCTTAGTGACAACATAACTGCTTCACCGTTATCTGCACCAATTTGGAATGATTTGGTGTCGAACGTGCCGTTAAGTAGCTTGTTACCACCGAAAGACGTTGTCTCTGCGATACGGTTAAGTTCGTTGTTTAGTGCGCTAACTTCTTCTTGAATCGCTACACGCTCAGACTTTGAGTTAGAGCCGTTTGCTGATTGTAGAGATAGGTCACGCATACGTTGCAGAATGTTGGTTGTTTCATTCATTGCACCTTCAGCAGTTTGCGCAATTGAAATACCGTCATTTGCGTTACGTACGGCAACATCAAGACCACGACTTTGAACATTTAATCGGTTTGAGATTTGAAGGCCAGCAGCGTCATCTTTTGCACTGTTGATCTTAAAGCCCGATGATAAACGTTCCATTGATGTTTGTTGTGCATTGTTCGCGCTGTTTAGGTAACGCTGTGCTGTCATCGCTGATACGTTAGTATTTACATTCACTGCCATGGTATATCTCCAATTGATTTTTCGGTATTTCAGGTTTTCGATGTCTCGAAAAACCAAGCTGTTCTTTTAAAGTTATTTTTATTAACGGCACTATTTTCCAAACCTTGAGACTTTTTTTAAGTTTTTTATAAATTAAATGCGTTTGGAGTGGAAAAGGTGATCTTTCGTACAAAAAACAAACTAAACAGATATTTTTAGCTCAAGATTTTTATCTTCTGGACGGTTTCAGTGAACGCAATATAGATAAGAAGTGTGCGCAACTAAGACTAGAAGGGATTAACGAGGGTTTGATCAACCGAGCAGTGTAAGAGCCAGGTTCGGTTGCTGTTTCGCTTGAGCGAGAATAGAGGTACTGACCTGCTGCAAGATTTGCTGCTTGATCATTTGCGTCGTTTCTTTGGCATAGTCGGTGTCTTTAATACGACTGTTCGAGGCCGCTAGGTTCTCATGAACATTGTCTAGATTATTGATCGCGTGACTAAATCGATTTTGCATCGCACCGAGTTCGGCTCTATGACTGTCTACGTATTCAAGGGCTGTATCGATGATAGACACCGCTCTTTGTGCACCGCCAACGTCGGTAATGTCTACATTATCAACCGCTTCATAACCAGAAAGTGACAATTGAAGCTCAGAGGCTAAGTCCCCTGAAAACGCGATGGTTCCTGCCGTCTCCTTGCCAGACATATAGACCTGAAGCTGCCCCTCTTCATTTACCGATGCGGACACCTGATCGGTTTGCCCATTAATATAGGTGGCAAGTTGCTCAATATCATCGCCGACTTTCGCATCGATTTGAATCGTCTGCTGTTCACCGACGGCATCGGTATATTGCATGGTTAAGGACTGCGCCCCTTGCTTCACTTGCCAACTGGAGTCAGCCTTACCTGCCGCAATGTAGCTAAACCCGCCCATACCCATATTGTCGGACCGCATCGAATTCAATGACACTTGTACCGCTTCACCTGAACTAGCACCGATTTGAAATGCTGACTCCCCAAACGAGCCATTGAGCAGTTTTCGACCACCAAAAGAGGTGGTTTCAGCAATCCTGTTCAATTCTGCGTTTAAAGCACTCATTTCCTCTTGCAAGGCTATGCGCTCTGATTGGCTATTCGAACCATTGGCTGACTGCAGAGAGAGATCTCTCATGCGTTGAAGTAAGTTCGTTGACTCTTGCATCGCACCTTCTGCCGTTTGCATGATGGAGATACCATCGTTTGCATTTCTTACCGCGACATCTAGCCCACGCATTTGAGATTCAAGGCGATTTGAGATTTGCAGACCAGCTGCGTCATCCTTGGCGCTATTAATACGGCTACCTGAGGCTAAGCGCTCAAGTGATTGATTCAGCATGTTCGTCGCATTGCCTAAATGGCGCTGCGCGGTCAGTGCTGAAACATTCGTATTAACAGTAATAGCCATAACATCCTCTAAATAAATCAACGAATTAACATATCGTCACTGACGGTTGTGTCTGATAGAGACAACCGTACTTCTTAATATATCGGTCATAAGAAAGGAATCTTTAACAAAAAAAACGAGCACAAGGCTCGTTTTTTCATTTACTTAGTTCGCTTATTTGATGGCCAATGCCTGAAGCATTTCAGTAGAAGGCGCAAAGAAATAGGCCCCTGTTACCGCCTTAGTAAAGCGAAGCAGTTGATCCGTTTTTCCATCCGTAACACCGTACATACTTTCTAACATGACTTTAAAGTTATGGACGCGGTTACAGTAAGCAATGAATAGCAAGCCGTGCTCTCCACTAGCACTGCCATACGGTAGGCTGTGGCGAACTATTTTCACGCCTTTGCCCTCTTCTTTAATGTCTACACGGCCAACGTGCGAAGCTGCAGGTACGTCGTCTAATTCAATCGAGTCAGGTTTAGTACGCCCTACCACCTTTTCTTGCGCGGCGACATTGAGTCTGTGCCAGGCCGGTAGGTCATGAACAAAACGCTGAACCATCACATAGCTGCCACCAACAAACTCCCCTTGAGGGATAATGGCAACTTCGTTTCGAACGTCATTCTTAGGGTTCTCAGTGCCATCGACAAAATCGGTCATATCTCGAGAATCTAAGTAACGGTAGCCATTGGTTTCATCAACGACATCCACGTCATCAGAAATGTCGGCGAGTAGCTTTCGTAACACATAAAAGTGCAGATCATGGCGCTTTGAATGACAGTGAATCAGAACATCGACGTCGCTGCTAGGGGCCGTGATATCACCGCTGCCAAGAACGGGAAAATCGATCAATTCATCAGGCGTCGCTTGATTCAATTGATCCCAAAACGATTTGGTAAAGGCGACAGACAATGTTAAATCGGCATCAGGTTGTTTGTCATTAACGCCTTCAATGAGAGATGGAAGCGCCTTTAGATGGTTAAGAACATTGGCAGAATTTTGCTTTATTTTTAATAGTGTATATTGTGCAAACGGACCTGCTTCTGGAAGGATTGCACTTTGTGGTTGTGACATTGACTTGTCCTCTGATTTTGAATTCTTTCTACCAAGGCGCTGATAGTGTCCCGTCTTTGGTGACTCAGCGCCAAGTTTGTATCTCTTATTACGGTTGGTTTAGGCCATACTTCGCACGACGTCCAACCGCAGACATTGCTATTGAAATGGATCAGTGAAATAGTTTACTTGAAATCGTTTACTCAAGTGTTGGAACACGAAGGCTATCTCGAACACTCCGGCTTTTAACTAAATAGATGGCAAGCCATAATAATAGCATTAGGGTCAAGCCATTAGCCCAGCTAAACGCACCGTGTTCTAAATGAACATGGTAAAAAGTAAGAGCAAACTGAGCACTAACCGTCATCAACGTAATAACACGCCCCCAACTGACGATTCTATTTATCCAATGACGTTCAACATTGCGTAAGCCGACGAACCACATAAATATAATACTCGGCACGCCCATCGCTAAACCAATGTAGAGCGTTGTCTGATCAGGGTAAACAATACCCAAGATTTTCGCCCCACTTTCACGGCTTGCCCCAGCGACGACGAATACAATCCACGCTTTGGCTAAAAAGAGCCAACCCAGCCACAGCCAAATAGGTGCCTTTAGAAAGCCATTTTTGTCATGTTGTTCAACGGAATAACGCACACACTGTCTTATAAATTAATGGACTGAATTGGCAATACTTTACCGCAATTCCAACACTGTGTGATGTCATTTTGGTAATTTCTAACAAAAAAAGTAGGGGAATAACAACGGTAATGCCCTAACTCATCACTCTTATTCGGTGATAGTAGACGTGATGATTTTTGGGGTTACTTGTAAGTCGTTGAACTGAATTGAGTTCGATGGCCACGGTTACTCTTGATGGTGCTGGTCGGTCGTTGTTCGCGAAACCGAACGATAGGAGAAAAACACAAACAAGAGCATGACTAGAATAGGTAGCCCCCACAAGAGTATGTTCTTAAAGGTTTTAGGCGGATTGTATAAAACAAACTCTCCATAACGCGAAGTCATGAAATCCACCACTTGCTGCTCGGTCTCACCTTGATTGATTTTGGTAAAAACGATGAAACGCAGATCTTTAGCAATGGGCGAGTTGGATTCTACTAAGTTTTGATTTTGGCATTGCGGGCAGCGCAGAGACTTCGCCAAATTAACCGCGATCTTCTGATGCTCTGGCGTTTTAAATTCAAACAGTTCCACCAATTCCGTGGCTTCTTTGGTTGGTGCAGAAAACACACCATCAGTTTGTGCATGAGCGATAGAGGCACTCCAGCACCCTGCAATAGTCAATACATTTAGCAAGACAGTCAGCAATACTAGAATTCGGAGCACGACATTACCCTTCATTAAAATACTCACTAAAATGCGTATTCCAAAGAGTGTTGGTTAATCGACCGACGGCTTTTTTAACGATCTTGCCTTCGTTATCGACTAAGTACGTTTCCGGTGTGCCTATCACGCCAAGATCAATCGCCAATCGTCCATTAGGGTCATAAATTACGGCGTTGTATGGGTTTTCTTGTTCGATTAAATACCTTTTTGCCGCCTTCTTTTTATCCCGATAGTTCAAGCCTATGATAGGCACGCCTTGGGTTTGTAATTCAACCAAGAAATCATGCTCGCTCAAACATACGCCGCACCAACTCGCCCAAACATTCACTAGCTGATACCCCTTTCCCTTAAGGGTTTTCTCATCGATCACTTGCGTATCGTTTAATAAGCTGACCGATTGAAACTCGGGAAATGATCGCGCCGTTGCTGCGACCACATTATCGGCGTCCTGCTGAAAAATACCCACGACAACAACGCTGGCAAACGCCATGACCAGAAGCACTAAGATAAGGAGTTTAGGTAACTTGGATTTCTTCATGCTGCTTTACTCTCACTTTTTGAGACGATATTGCACTGACGATACCGCCTAACATCATCAACATTGCGCCCAACCAAACCCAACGAATGTACGCTTTATACTGAATTTTCACAGCGTAGCTATTGGTATCCAACTTGTCCCCCAGCGTGATGTAAACATCACCGTGCCAGAAGATCTTTATCGCCGGTTCACTCATGTTCATCACTCGTACCGGATAATAACGACGCTCTGGTGACAAGGTTAATGATTGTCCATTCAAATCGATCAGCTCTATCTCAGCCCTTTCCGCCGTATAATTAGGGCCAATCACCCAGTGTGTATCATGGTACACCACTTGCCACTGCTGAAAGCTAAACTGGGTTTCACTCGATAGCTTACGCCCAATCTCTTGTGAGTGCTCACTATTCATCACCGCGCCAACACACGCGATACCCAACCCAATATGGGCAAAGAATGTCGCCAACGTCTTAGGGTTGAACTGGCTCATGACAAGTGTTCGTACATGCGTAACACATACCCACATAGACAATACCCAAATGCACCACGCAAGAGGGCTAAACTGGTCTGAAAGTAGGTCATCGGCGGCAACCTGTGGATACTGAACAAAGGCGAGCAATAGCCAATACGTCCACGTCGCTAAGCCTATCGACAAGCACACCAGTAGAATCAATTTTGGGGTGCTGACGGTTTTACCTTTATACCACTTAAGCAATGGCGCAAAGCCCATCACGATTAACGCCAAAGCCGTCAGAGGGAGTATCAAGGTGTTGAAATATGGCGCGCCGACAGAAATGTTGCCGAAGCCAATGAGCTCATAGACCATGGGATAGAAAGTGCCGAGAAACACCGTAAACGTCGCAACAACCAGTAAACCAATCGACAGCAATAGCAGATAACTTCGGCTCATCAACGACTTCAAAGGTTGGCTTACCCATGAGTCGAACTTCATGATGAGAAGCCCTAACGAACCCAGTAACGCAATCACCAGAATAAGTAACAGCGCGATGCCTTTGTTTGGGTCAACGGCGAATGCATGGACTGATGTCAGCACCCCAGAGCGAACAATAAATGTTCCTAGAATACTGAAGCAGAATGTCGTAATAGACAGTCCGATCGCCCACCGATGGAACAGATCATGACGATGAGCAGCAAGGTGAGCATGCAAGAGAGCCGTCCCCGTTAACCAAGGCAACAAGGAAGCGTTCTCGACTGGGTCCCAAAACCACCAGCCTCCCCACCCTAATTCATAGTACGCCCACCAAGAGCCCAGAACGATTCCGGCGGTCAGAAAGACCCACGAGGCCAAAACATAATATCGGCTTAACGCTAGCCAATCATGATCAATCCCACCTCGCATCATCGCAGCGCACGCAAAAGCAAACACCGTTGAGTAGCCAATATAACCAAGATAAAGAAGAGGAGGATGAAAGATTAACCCAACGTCCTGGAGCATTGGATTAAGATCTCGACCTTCCGCTAACAGCGTATTAGAAGGCTCAAAAGGATTGGAAGCAAACACGGTGAACCAAGCAAATGCGGCGATGAGTAAATTCATCACCCACAACACATCATTCAGGTAGTTAGATTTATGTTTGACCGGATTTGAGAGTTGATGAAAAGAGATGATGGCGGCCCAACAACACAGTGTCATCACCCAAAACAACATTGATCCTTGGTGCCCGCCCCAAATTGCCGCGACTTTAAAAAACACTGGCAGTTGAGAGTTTGAATGAGAAGCCACGTACTCAAGCCCAAATTGGTCCGTGACAAACCCAGCCCCTAACAAACATAGACTTGATAGTGAGAGCAAAGCATTGAGCCGCGTTACTGGAAGTATTAAATCGGCCTGTCCATGGTTTGTAAACCAGCGTTCAATGACGTAATAGAACGCCAGCAGTGAACTTAATACCGCCACTAACAGCAGCGTGATAAAGCCTAACTCTCCTATCATTCTTAACTGAATAACCTCTTCGTTAATCGCACTGCCTGCCTCTATACCATTGTCATTTGACCCGCGTAGAGAATGAATGTTCTTAGCATCAGCACTCCCACTAAGCTTAGCGTGGTCACAACCAGTATAAAGCCATTATTGTGCTGCACCTCTTTCGGTGTCACTGCGTTAAGCGTCAATGGCAGTACCATGCCGATAAAGATCACGCCGACCCAGAACCATTGCGCCCAAAAGCCGCTGCCTATCGCATTCCAAGCCGCGACTTCAGCTTGACCACCGCTGAAAATAAGGCCAGTAAAGAATGTCAAAAGAACAAACAGCTCAAACAGCACCACAGGGCGTTCAAGTCCGTGTACCCACTTTACGCTTGCGCTACTGACGGGCTCTTTAAACACCAAGATACCAAACAGCAAACACGCCGCTGCGCCAGAGGATAAACTAGAGAAAAGAAACAGTATTGGCAGAACTGGATTATTCAGCATTGGGAAGGTTTGCAGTGCCGACAATAAGAAGCCGGTATAGGCCGCCAGCGTCACCGCTAGTATTCCGAGGAAGATCTCTATCGCGTTCTCAAACTGACCAAACTTAACCAAAAGGTCATCAACAAAACCAAACTTGCCTTTCAGGAAGCCAACGAGCGGCTCTCTAAAAATGATACCAATCCAAACGAACAACACCGCCATATAGACATTAAAGAGCATCACCCCCATAGACATCACAGACGTTGGATTGTAGAAGACCATGATCTTCCAAAAATCTAACGGTTTGGTTAAGTGGAAGACCAGAATCGTCAAGCCAACCACGATGCCAAAAGGCGCCAAAAATGCGGTTGCCTTTAAGATGCCATTATCAGCAGCATCCCCTTCTATCACCTTTCTTTTTAGGTAAATTGAAATCATTACTGCACCAGCTGACATGCCTGCTAAGAACAGATAGACTGCTATGATCCAATCCCATACAACCGTACCAGATTGAAATGCGGTATCCCATGCACTCATGATGAAACCTCCCCTTTCTGATGTGGTATTTTGTACAACTTAGGTTTCGTACCTAAATGCAGCTTGTCTCGATAGACGATTTCATTATTCAGTAACTTAGTGATCTCACTTGCGGGATCATTAAGATCACCAAACACGAGCGCATTGGTTGGACACGACTCAACACACGCAGGCAACTTGCCTTGGGCGAGGTTGGTATCACGGCAGAAATTACATTTGTCGGCAGACCCATTTTCAGGGTGGAAGAATCGAACTTGGTAAGGGCACGCTAATAGGCAATACCCGCAGCCCACACATTTCTCTTTATGGACGTCGACAATGCCTGTTTTTTCATCTTTGTACGCTGCCCCTGTCGGGCAAACCATGACACACGGTGCGTTGTCACAATGCTGGCATGAATTACGCGTAAAACGGTATTCCACATCGGGATGTTCGCCCATCGGCTCGCTTCGAACGATCTCTAATCGAGACACGCCTTCAGGTACTTTGTTCACTTCTCGACACGCTTCAGTACAGGCAGTACAACCAATACACGCCGTCTCATCGTGAACCATGCCATAAAGCTTACCGCCTTCTTCTTCAACATTTGCCAGAGTTTTTCGACTATTGAGAGCAGCAGTACCCGCAACGCCAGTGGTCATAATGACGGCACCAGCACCCGCTAAAAAATTTCGTCTAGAACAGCTCATACTACCTCTCCTCTTCTTTTTGGTTAAAATCAGAGTGGCAATCAACACACATTTGAATGGTTTCCTTGCGCTCGATACCCAGCACCTTCGCTTTATTGGCGTGTACATCATGGCAGTTTGAGCAGGTCAGGTTTTTCGCATGAACATCGTGTGTCCAGCTTTTCTCTTGCAGTTTAGAAGGGGTATGACACTCGGTACATTGGCTGTTCGCATCCAAAATCAATTCTGGATCGAGAAAAACCTTTTCGGTGCCTTGTTTAGACTGTGCACTAGAGAACTTATTAACTTCAGGAGCGCCTTCACGGTGGTCAGGACCAATTCCGTTATGGCAGTCAGTACAGTTAACCTCTCGGCCAAGAATACTATGTGCTTCTTCACCGTGAGAACCTGCAAGCGTTTCCTTTGAATCCTTATGACATTGAACACATTTGTAATCCTTGTCACGGATAAGCGTAACTTCATGTCTACCTGTCGTATCTTCAGACTGCAAGGTTGAAGTATCGGCAACGGCATGAAGAGAATAACCATAGAGGCAAAATGCAAGAAGAGACTTCAGCATTATGGCTATGGCCAACTTTATATTGCCCATTTTATCCTTTCCTTATATCAGCGCTAACCAAAACAAGTAGTCATAAATTAATTCAAAGTCTGACAAAATATTAAATTAACAATGATAACTATTCGCAATTGTTATTTACTGATCAAATTTAACGTCTTCCAGAGTTATTAAAAACAAACTCTAAATGATATCAATTCTTATTTCGGAATAAGCCACAACGCTATATAACCATAATACTCTCATGCCCCGTTAGAGGTAGAATTACCGTTCAAAAAGTAGACACCTATCACCTTATTTATTACAAGGTCAATATCACTAAGTCATTGATAAATTTAACCTAAAGAAATTCATAAATAACACTTTAGGGGTAGAAGGGGATAATCGTGAGCTACATCACCACTAGGAATTGATCTAAAACAACCAATTTAATGTAAGCAATTATTATTTATTGTTACTTCTATTACACTCTTATTCAGTTCTCCAATTCTTTATTTTGGTATGGCCAGTTCACAACGCTGTTTATAACAAACAGAATACGGAGATAACACTGTGAAAAAATTGCATTGGATTCCTAATTCCGCTGCAGCAATGATATTCGTCGCAACCGCTTTATTTAGCGTAACGAGCATCGCTGCATCTGGAGAAAAAGGATTAGCTGAAGCTGACCCTCGTAATGACGCCTACGAGCAAAACCACCCTGACCAATACCAATCTTGGAAAGCCACCTCTGAAAGTGAACACTTAGAAGACGCCCTAGCAGAAGACCCTAACATGGTCATCATGTGGGCAGGCTACGGCTTCGCTAAAGATTACAACAAAGCACGCGGACACTTTTTTGCTGTTGATGACGTTCGCCAAACCCTTCGCACTGGTGGGCCAAAAGATGAAACCTCAGGCCCAATGCCAATGGCCTGTTGGAGCTGTAAAAGCCCAGACGTTGGACGTGTTATAGAAGAGCGCAGCGAAGATGGTTACTTTGAAGGTAAATGGGCGCGTCTCGGCGCTGAAATAGCCAACCCGATTGGCTGTGCAGATTGTCATGATACGCGCAGTGACGAGTTCAAAAAGGGTGAACCGGCTCTCGCCATTACCAAGCCTTATGTTGAACGTGCATTTGAAGCCATCGATAAACCATTCGAGCACCAATCTCGCCTTGATCAACAGGCCTCAGTCTGTGCACAGTGTCACGTAGAGTACTACTTTACTGGCCCAACGAAAGCCGTGAAGTTCCCTTGGGATAGAGGAACTCGAGTGAACGAAATGGAAGAGTACTACGACGCTCTTAACTTTAAAGACTGGACACACAAGGTGTCGAAAGCACCCATGCTAAAAGCGCAGCACCCAGGTTACGAAACATGGCGTGATGGAATACATGGCAAAAACAAGGTGGTGTGTGTTGACTGTCATATGCCGAAAGTAACAAAAGAAGACGGCACCGTGTACACCGATCATAAAGTGGGCAACCCATTTGATCGATTCGAAGACACGTGTGCTCAGTGTCATACCCAAACCAAAGATCAGCTGAGAGAGATTGTGTCATCACGTAAAGCACAAGTTCTGAACATGAAACTGACCGCTGAGAAACAGATCGTTGCGGCGCACTTTGAAGCTGGCGCGGCTTGGGATGCAGGTGCTACAGAAGAAGAAATGGCCCCTATCCTCATGGATATCCGCCACGCGCAATGGCGTTGGGATTACGCCATAGCTTCTCACGGCGTTCATATGCACGCACCAGAAATCGCTCTTGAGGTTCTTGGTACAGCCGTAGATAGCGCAGCCGATGCTCGTACTAAGCTCATTCGTCTACTTGCGAAGAAAGGCATTACTGAGCCAATTCAAATTCCAGACATTTCAACCAAAGCAAAAGCGCAACAAGCCCTTGGTATGGATATGGATGCGATGAACAAAGAGAAACAAGAGTTCTTGAAAAATGTCGTACCAAACTGGGAAAAAGCCGCAGAAGAACGTGAAGCCACTTACTAGTCGATACCGATCGAATAAGTAGAAAAGCAAAGAGCCAAGTCATTGACTTGGCTCTTTTTATTGGATAATTAGGTTTTCTTGAATAATTTAAGTTACTTCAATGGATCGTTATCGGGCAAGGCACTGTGCATCCATAACGCTAATCGTTTTTTGATGTTCGCACCATCCAATTTACTGTCTGGCAGAGGTGTAATTTGATTCACTTCCACTAAAAACAAATACACCGCTTTCACTTTAGTCGGCGCAGGCGAAGTAGGTAAATTCAGCCCCTGTAACTTTGCCATCTTAAAACCGACATCTAGCGCTTTTTTAACAAGTTTATCTTCATTCAATATCTTAGCGGTCTTCGACATATCATCACTATCCTCTGTATCGGTTAAGCTGTGAGTATATCAAATGAATGATTTTCCTATATTACCTTGTTCTCAATTTCTAAACTCTCCGCCAATTATTATCAGGTCAAACGAGAACATTAAGGCAAAAAGTCTAGAGGCATAGAGTCCTGTAGAAACGATTCATAGCCAATCAAACTTTCCAAATTATTTCACTAAACATCGAGAAATAATCTTCTACACTTGTTTGGGACACCCACAAAAAACGGAGGCTAGCCGTTATGATTACTGTACACAGAAACTACCAATTACGAGGAAACACTCTACGACAAGAAAGCAATTCACCTGTTGCTCACGTTGTCGTAAACCCAGTAGGAACTTTAGATGTTGAGATAAGGGACAAGAATATTCGTCACCAAACTGACCTGAGTGATATCACCTTCAAACCTCTTGGAGCGGTCACGAAGATCTGCGGGAAGGACAAACAAAAGCCATGGGAACTTGAGCTCGATGTGCAAGATGCGTCGGAACTCAATAAGCTGATTGGTAATGCGCACGAAGAATATGAAATTCTCATGCGGGATTTATAGTTAACTTGAAAGACTCCTTAGCACACTTTCAATTAACCTCTTGTTATTATTCAGCCAATACTCCGAGATAACGGCCACGATTTGTGTCCGTTATCTCATTAGAGCACTCTATCCTCTTACAATTTAAATCGATTTACGATGTTGTTTAACTGCTCATTGATTGAGGAGATATTTTCCGCATCCTCTAGAGCCTGTCGCCCATTGGCATCCAAGTCCCCTACAATTTCGTTAATAGACGTCATGTTACGACTGACTTCTTGAGTAACACTGCTTTGCTCTTCGGCTGCCGTCGCAATCTGCGTACTCAAATCATTAATCTGACTCACGTAATTGGTCATGCTCTCTAAGCTTGCGCCAACACCACCCGACCCGTCAGAGGCTTCTTGGCAACGCGCTTTCGTATTCTCCATAGAATCAACTACTACCTGCGTGCCTTTCACCAAACTACTCAGCGCCGTTTCTATCTCTTCGGTGCTGTCTTTCGTTCGGCTGGCTAGGTTACGTACTTCATCAGCAACCACGGCAAAACCTCGACCTTGCTCGCCTGCCCTAGCCGCTTCAATAGCCGCGTTGAGCGCCAGCAAATTCGTTTGTTCTGCGATGTCACTGATCACACTTAAAACCGTGTTAATACCCTGTGTCTCATCGGCCATCTTCTGAACATTAATCGCGGATTCGTCGACTTCCGCAATCAATGCAGAGACCGTATTTTGAGACTGCGAAACGATTTGACGAGACTCGTCACTGGTTTGGCTGGCTTGTTGTGTAAGGTCGGCTGTATTGGCCGCATCGGTTGCCATTGAATCGGCAGTTGCGTTCATCTCTTCAATTGCTGTCACTACTTGTTCGGTTTCCGAGACATGGTTTTGCAAAATATTACTATTGCGAGACGACTGATCGCGTAGGCGTTCTACGTTGAGCTGCAGCGATCCCGATGCCTCTTGAATCTCGATCATCATATGCTGCAAACTTTCGATAAACTCATTGATCGATTGAGCGACTTGGCCCAAATCATCTTTGCTTTTCACTTCAAGCCGCTGAGTGAGATCACCATCGCCACGAGAAAGCGCCATCACCATCTGCTTCAGTGACAAAATAGGTTTGTACAACATTTGGATAATAAAGAAGGCGACAATGACACTCACAATGGTGGCGACCAAAGCTATTGAGGTGGCGACTATTCGGGCTTCGGCCAGCTCCGCAAAGGCGAACTCTTTGTCGACACTGATGGCGTAATACCAGTTTTTATCCGCAAACTTGATACGATGTGAAAAGAAGATTTTGTCTTTTCCTTCGTACGCATATTCAATCGCTGCGCTACTTTGACTGACTGCGTCTTCAACCGTTGAGCGGAACCAAGCCATGTCACTCCCTTTTTCCCCTGCCTTAATGGCCTGAGAGTTCGAGGCGAGTAAAGTCGTGTCTTGGTTAATGATGAGTGCGACAGCGCCTTGAGGGATATCATCATCTTGTACAAGGGTCGCTAGAAACGCCAGGTTCATATCCGTTGCGACAACACCACTTTTGGTGCGCTGCATGATACTGATCCAATAGGTTTTGCCATCTTCCCCAAGATACGGTTCGGTGGGAATTGGCGTGTTCGCCTGTCGTCCGGTTTTGTAATACCCTTTTTCCCTCACATCACCATCAAGTTTGTGGTTAGGCCAACCTGAAGAAGTCTGATTCCAATACGCCTCTCCGGTTTCCTCAAAGCCTATAAATGCACTTCCAGTGTTGAATGCCCCAGCTAGTACATGGGTAAAATCGATATACTCTTCTGCCGTACTGCCTGGGTAGGGTTTATCCTTAAAGATCTCGCCAACTTCAGCAACCCCTGCGACTTTTTCACCTAGCTTGGCTTCTATCACCTGAGCCTTTGATCTCACGTAACTCTGACTCGCTTCGGTAATATACTTCGCGAGTAGTTTTTTCTCGCTCAAGTAAGAGAGATAGGTGGCAACGGATACTGAGATGCCAACGAGCAACAGTACCGATGCTAATAGTTTTTGCTTAAATCCAAGCTGCTTCATACCTAGAGCTCCATGGGAAAAAGTGGCTATTGTTTTAATTATTAATAAACAAGTGTCTCTCATAAAAGTAGCTGCAAAGACGACACTCTGCCAATCAGGGCCCTATTTAGAAGCAGTAACCTTTCTCTCGGTTTTTTGAATCACGTTTTGTTAGGCATAAAAACTGAAACGAGCTGGGCTAAGAACGCTTAGATAACTCGAACTCTAAACGTTCTTATGATGATCTAAAGCCTATGCGGCGCTTTGTTCTCCTGGCGTAAGTACCGCATCAAACTTGGTTTGTTCATCATAGGTTTTATCAAATTGAGCGATGAGGTGATTAATTTCTTCTTCATCGAGCGTGCTTCCGACCCAAACCAGTTGCTGGCAACGATCTTGCTGCACACTCACTGAGCGATAGACGTCCGTTCCAGTTGTCTCCATGACCTCACCAGAAGGTTGAGCGACAGACGATTTGATCAAAGCCGTCAACGCCTTCTGATCCAAAAAGGACTCGATTCGATACAGATACCCGCCCTCAATCTTCTGTCTGCTCCAGTAATCAAAGGGTTCACATTCTACGGTCACGCTCGACAAAACCACGGCAGAAGAGAGCATGGATAAAGGCGAGACAGTGGCTGGCGTATGCTTAAACTCCGGCTGTCCTGATAGCTTATCGCTGATAGGAGAAATCAGTTCACACGGTTTGCTCTGTTTGGCTGTAATCGCATTCCAGTGAATTGGCATGAATAACTGTTGTGGGCTGACTTCTCTCGTCACCGACGCTCGAGCAATGACTTTCCCGATATCACTGGTAACTTCCACCAACTGCTGATCAACAATATGATGCAATCGAGCGGTCTTGGGGTGAACCTGAACATACGGCTCAGGAGCGTGAGAAGCCAACCTAGGCGATAAACCTGTGCGAGACATCGTATGCCAATGGTCGCGCGTTCGACCGCTATTCAGAACCAGAGGATAACGTTCATTGGTTTCACTCAACGGCTGCACATGCGTGACGGCGACAAAATTGGCTTTCCCACTGGCAGTGAAAAATTGGTTGTCTTGAAATAAGGCGTGATGCACTAGCTCAGCCTGAAGATCGACAACTGGCCACTGCTGCGGTACTAAACGGCTGTAGCCAAAATCATCGAGCTGCGTAAGGCCAATGAGATTCAAATCCCGCGGTTTTTGTTCATGCCCAAGAGAGGTTAGACGCGCGTATTCTTTGAACACTTCACCTTCATGGCGATAGTTAAATCGGCTTTCAAACCCCATTTTCTTGGCGACTGCGCTGATGATCCACCAGTCTGGTTTGGCACTTCCTGGGCTTGGTAACACGCGTCGCTGTCTAGAGATCCTGCGTTCAGAATTGGTCACCGTGCCCGACTTCTCACTCCAACCTTGCGCAGGCAAAACCACATCGGCCATGCGGGTCGTTTCCGTATCCTCAATGCAGTCAGAGACCACAACAAACGGGCAGGTTTCTAGCGCTAATTTAATCTTATCGCTATCGGGTAGGCTCACCATTGGGTTGGTGCCCATGATCCACACCGCTTTGATTTTTCCATCCGCCATCGCATCAAACAGTTCAATGGCTTTTAGACCAGGCTGCTTAGCAAGGGCATCGGTTTGCCAAAATTCGCTGATGAGTTGATGCTGAAGTGGATCATCAAACTCCACGTGCGCCGCCAGTGTATTGGCCAGTGCACCCACCTCTCTTCCGCCCATAGCATTGGGTTGACCCGTCACCGAAAATGGGCCAGAACCCAACTTTCCAATTTTACCCGTTGCAAGGTGACAGTTGATGATGCTGTTGACCTTATCGCAGCCTTGGCTAGATTGGTTCACGCCTTGCGAATAAATGGTCACCACCTTATCTGTTGTCGAGAAAGTTTGGTAGAACTCAATCAACTCATCCGCAGCTAAGCCAGTAATCTCGGCTACATCCGGTTGCTCTTTCGCTTGTTTCATCGCGCTGTAGAAACCTTGGGTATGCTTCGCGACAAACTCGCTATTCACGCTTCCATTTTCATCTAGATAGGAGAGCAAGCCATTAAACAGCGCGACATCAGCGCCTGACTTTACCGCTAAATGCTGATCAGCAATCGTACAAGTTTCGGTTTCTCTTGGATCAACAACGATGACTTTCATTGCTGGGTTCGTTTGCTTCGCCTGACGAAGACGCTGGAACAACACCGGGTGACACCACGCAAGGTTAGATCCCACAATGACCACTAATTCCGATTGCTCAAGATCTTGATAGGTTACAGGTACGGTATCTGTGCCAAAGGCACGCTTGTGTCCGACCACAGAAGAAGCCATACAAAGGCGTGAGTTACTATCAATGTTACTGCTGCCAATAAAGCCTTTCATTAGCTTATTCGCCACATAGTAGTCTTCGGTCAGAAGTTGGCCTGACACATAAAAGGCGACCGAGTCAGGGCCATACTGTTCAATGGCTTGTGAAAATTTATCCGCGACCAGTTGGGTCGCCTCATCCCATTGAAGGTGTTTTCGAGCGTCTTCACGATGGCTTTGTCTTTCGGTGATGTGCGTTGGGTGCAGTAATCGACCATCTTGAATCACCGTATCCCCTAAAGCGATTCCCTTGGTACACAGTTTGCCAAAATTTGATGGGTGGCTTTGGTCACCACGAATGTCCAGTTTTCCCGATGACATTGGGCGCGCTTCCACGCCGCAACCTACCCCACAATATGCGCAAGTTGTCTTTATCCATCCTTCATTATCTTTATTCATTGTTGCCTCATCCAAGTTGAGCCTAATCCTTTCCTACTCTCTAAGTAGCAACATTTACGCCAAACAAGGGATCGACAATGTATTCAAATCAATAAGCAAACAAAGTAAATACATATCAACAGGTTAAGAGCTAAAAATACAACCACCTACCCCTAAATGGGTATATTAATCAATAACTTACGAGAAATATTTGCACCAAGTTACAGCCCGTTGCACCAACAATGCACAATATCTCGCATTTTTTCATCGTTTTGCACCTTAACGGATCTCAACATTTCGACGAAATTCTAACGTAACAACTTGTTTTAACTAGTTTTATAAAATTCTCTTATCGTTTATTTCCTATCTGGCACTCTCTTTGCTCAACTCTTATTAACCAATTTCAACCCACTCACTTTGCAGTTAATGGAGTAACGCAATGACGATAAGAACCAAGCAGTACGGGGTTGTGACCTTAGTAAGCGCAGGACCTGGCGATCCTGAGTTATTGACGATTAAAGCGGCGAAAGCCATAGAGAGCGCCGAAGTGATTGTTTTTGACAACTTAGTCAGCAAAGAGATCCGCGCGACGTTTCCTGCTCACGCAGAACGGATCTATGTCGGTAAAAAGAAAGGCTGCCACAGCAAAACTCAGCAAGAGATAAATGAGCTGATGATCGACCAAGCTACTCAAGGAAAGAGTCTTTGTCGAGTCAAAGGCGGAGACGCCTTTGTGTTTGGTCGTGGTAGCGAAGAAATGCTGCTTCTCGCTCAAAACGGTATTCGCGTCGATGTCGTACCGGGCATTACTGCGGCGTCTGGCTGTTCTACCTATTCACAGATCCCACTTACCCATCGTGGTATCGCTCAAGGGTGCACGTTCATTACGGCGCACGCTGACAAGAAGCTCGAGATTCAATGGGGTGCACTTGCAGCCCTTAAGCAAACATTGGTCGTTTACATGGGGCTGAGTCAGACCGACATGATCAGTCAGAAGCTACTTGCGGCAGGCATGGATAAAGACACCCCTATCGCCTTTATTGAAAAAGGCTGCACCGACGAACACAGAACCGTAACGGGCAAGCTGTCGCAGTTAACCGAGCTAAAACTGCAACACGATATTCAGTCCCCCGCTCTGATTGTCATCGGCCACGTTGTGTCGATTTCTGAGCAGATGCAATGGTTAGAGCAGCGCACCAAACATTCTATTGATAGTGATTCTGCTGACAGCAAACACCAAGCGCACCCATTAAGACTGTCAGCGTAAGAAAACATCTAATAATTTTTACACAGGAAGTAAGCAAATGAGTAAACAAAGGATTGTCGTTGTTGGCAACGGTATGGTTGGCCACAAGTTCATCGATACATTGATCAAATCGTCAACCAAAGATGCTGAGATCATTACGTTTAGTGAAGAGAAGTACCTCGCCTATGACCGCGTTCAGCTCACGTCATATTATGAAGGTAAAAGTGCAGAAGACCTGGCAATGACCAGTGAGGCCTATTATCAAGAAAACGGGGTCAGCTATGTTGTGAATGAAAAAGTGACTCAACTTGATACCGAAAACAATCAAGTCATCACTGCGAGCGGCCGCAAGGAAGCGTACGACAAATTGGTTCTGGCTACCGGCTCATTCCCTTTTGTTCCCCCTATTCCGGGCAACGACCAAGAACACTGTCATGTTTATCGTACTCTGGACGATCTTGATGCCATTAAGCTATCAAGCAAACAAAGTAAAACGGGCGTGGTGATTGGCGGGGGTCTACTCGGCTTGGAAGCCGCAAATGCACTGAAGAATTTAGACATTGAAACCCACGTTGTTGAATTTGCGCCAAGGCTAATGGCGGTTCAGCTTGATGCGGGTGGCGGCGAACTACTCAAACGAAAAATCGAAGATCTGGGCGTGACGGTTCATACCGAAAAAGCGACCACGGAAATTGTTGCAGGCGAAACATCACGCTATCGCATGAACTTCGCAGACGGAAGCCATGTAGAAACCGATATGATCGTCTTCTCTGCCGGTATTCGTCCTCAAGATGAGCTGGCTCGAAGCTCAACCATCGAGCTTGGTGAGCGTGGCGGTATTGTGATCAACAATCTCTGTCAAACCAACCTTCCCGATGTGTATGCGATTGGTGAATGTGCCCTTTGGGATCAAAAAATCTTTGGCTTAGTCGCTCCAGGTTACCAAATGGCCAAAGTAGCGGCTGCTCACGTACTGGCTGACCTTACTGAAGAAACAAGCGATCTTGAATTTACTGGTGCAGACATGAGCACCAAGCTCAAGCTGTTGGGCGTTGATGTTGCCAGTATTGGCGAGGTTCACGACCGCACGCCTGGCGCGCAGTCTTACACCTACAGCGATGAAATAGAACAGGTTTATAAGCGTTTAATCATCTCAGAAGATGGCAGCAAGATTGTAGGTGCAGTATTAGTCGGTGATGCGGAAGCCTATGGCACGCTATTGCAGATGATGCAAAACGACATGCCTTTACCGGAAAACCCATCAGTACTGATTCTGCCAAATGTCGCGCAAGATGAATCTTCGGCATTGGGTGTGGATGCCCTCCCAGATACGGCGATGATCTGTTCATGTTTTGATGTTACTAAGGGAGACATCAAGCAGGCCGTTGCGTCTGGCTGCACCACAATGGCTGCGCTCAAAGAGACCACCAACGCATCAACAGGTTGTGGCGGTTGTAGCGCACTAGCAAAACAAGTCCTTGATAGTGAGCTAAGCAGTTTAGGGGTTGAGGTTAACAACGATATCTGTGAGCACTTTGCCTATTCTCGCCAAGAACTGAGTGACATTATTCGTGTCAACAAAATCGAAACCTTTGACCAGGTATTAGAGTCACACGGGAAGGGGCTTGGCTGTACGATCTGTAAGCCAGCGATTGGCTCTATCTTAGCGTCTTACTGGAACGACTACATTCTTGAAGACGCGCACATTGAGCTGCAAGACACCAACGACGTTTACCTCGGTAACATGCAAAAAGACGGCACCTACTCGGTGGTTCCACGTATCGCGGGCGGTGAAATCACCCCAGACCGTTTGATTGTGCTTGGTGAAGTCGCTAAAAAGTACAACCTCTACACTAAGATCACGGGTGGACAGCGTGTCGACCTATTTGGCGCGCAACTCAATGAACTGCCCGACATATGGAAAGAACTCATCGATGCTGGGTTTGAAACCGGTCACGCCTACGGAAAATCAGTGCGTACCGTGAAATCTTGTGTCGGTAGCACTTGGTGTCGTTATGGTGTCGGTGACAGCGTAGGCTTCGCCATTGACATTGAAAACCGTTACAAGGGGCTTCGTTCTCCTCATAAGCTGAAATTCGCTGTGTCGGGTTGTACTCGTGAATGTGCTGAGGCGCAATCAAAAGACATCGGTATCATCGCAACGGATAAAGGCTGGAACCTTTACGTATGTGGTAATGGCGGGATGAGACCACGCCACGCCGACCTATTTGCCAGCGATCTGGACACTGAAACCTTAGTGAAATACATCGACCGAGTCTTGATGTTCTATATCCGCACCGCCGATCGCCTACAACGTACTTCCGTATGGTTAGAAAACCTAGAGGGCGGCATCGACTACCTCAAACAGGTGGTCATTGAAGATAAGCTAGGACTTGCTGCTGAGTTAGAGCAAGAAATCCAACACAACATTGAAAAATACCAATGTGAGTGGAAGACCACCATCGAGAATCCACAGAAACTTAAGCGCTTTAAGCACTTCGTGAACAGCGAGCAAACCGATCAAAATCTAACGTTCACCACCATACGCGAACAACGCTTCCCGACGCCACCAGCCAAGCATGACTTTGGCAAAGAGATTGATGTCGTTGAAGTGTAATCGACCGAATTTTAGATAAGCACTGATTTTCAAATAAGTATGGATTAGGAGAAGAATGATGAAGAACTGGATAACCGTCTGCTCAAGCGACGATTTAATCCCAAACATGGGCGTTTGTGCCAAGGTAGAAGAACAGCAAGTGGCGATTTTCTATTGCGGACGAAGTAGCAAGCTATACGCGCTGTCAAACCTTGACCCTTTCAGCGGTGTCAATGTGATCTCTAGAGGAATCATTGGCTCTCTCGACGATCAGCCCTGCGTCGCTTCACCGCTTTATAAGCAGCACTTTCATTTAGAAACCGGGGTTTGCATGGAAGAGCCTGAGGTTCAGTTGGCCACTTACCCAGTGCGCCTTAGCGACAATGAGATACAGGTGCAGCTACCTGAGCCGATCGCGGCTTAGTTGCTTTTTATTATTTCTCAGATGGATTGGTAGAATACGACTCGATAAAAAGAGTCGTCTATCTCACCGTTACCTTGAGTTAATACACAGATTTAGTTTAGATAGAGAAGCGCATTGCTCTGCTCAGGGCTTCCTATATCCAAAAACATTTAATTACTAGGATCACTTACTATGGATAGTACGGCCTTTTCGATATTTTCATTTAGAGGAAAAATGAAGGTATTACACCTCAGTTGGATGGCATTTTTCATCACCTTTGTTGTGTGGTTTAACTTTGCACCTTTACTCTCAATGGTCAAAGAAACCTTGGGACTAACGACCGAAGAAATTAAAACCCTACTGATACTCAACGTGGCACTCACCATTCCGGCTAGGGTTGTCATCGGTATGCTCACCGATAGATTTGGACCTCGACTGGTTTATTCGGCGCTACTGGCGGTCTGCTCAATCCCCTGTTTTATGTTTGCTTTTGCAGATTCCTTTATTCAAGCAGCGATCGCACGTTTCCTTCTCGGCTTTATTGGCGCCGGTTTTGTCATCGGTATTCGATTGGTCTCAGAATGGTTCCCACATGATCAACTTGGGACGGCAGAAGGCATCTATGGAGGCTGGGGCAACTTTGGTTCTGCGGCGGCGGCATTTACGCTACCGACTCTGGCTCTCCTTTTTGGTGGAGAAGACGGTTGGCGCTATGCGGTTGCGATTACTGGCGTAATGAGCTTAGTCTTCTCAGTTATTTTCTATTTCAATGTTGAAGATACCCCAAAAGGCGCAACGTACTTCAAACCAAAGCACCTCACAGCAATGGAAGTCACCAGCAAAGGCGATTTCTTTTTCTTACTCATTATGAAGATCCCGATGTACGCGGCCCTCGCATTACTTGGCTGGAAACTGTCTCCATCGGGTATTGGTATGTTGTCTGAATTTACCATTGTCTGCGTTTATATAGCTTTGCTCGCGTTATACGCCTACGAAGTGAGCCAGGTATGGAAGGTAAATAAGAACATCTTTGCCGAGCCTGTACCGGAAGTACACCAATACAAATTCAAGCAAGTAGCGGTGCTGAACGTGTTGTATTTCGCGACGTTCGGTTCTGAGCTGGCTGTTGTGTCTATGCTGCCTCTGTTCTTCTCTGAAACGTTTGAACTAACGCCTGTCATGGCCGGTATGGTGGCGTCTGCCTATGCGTTCATGAACCTGATGTCTCGACCTGGCGGCGGCTGGTTATCGGATAAATTTGGTCGTAAATCAACGCTGCTTATTTTGACAGCGGGCTTAGCGGTAGGCTACTTCCTAATGGGCCAAGTGGGCAGTGACTGGCCTCTTTGGTTAGCGGTTGCAGCCGCAATGGCATGTTCATTCTTTGTTCAAGCGGGTGAAGGCGCGGTCTTTGCGACGGTTCCTCTTATCAAGCGAAGAATGACGGGCCAAATTGCCGGCATGACGGGTGCCTATGGCAACGTTGGTGCGGTGGTGTATTTAACTGTTCTCTCTTTTGTTGATTACAGCACATTCTTCTATGTGATTGCAGGTACGGCCGTTCTTGGCTTCGCAACACTGATATTGATGGAAGAGCCGAATGGCCAAATTGCAGAGGTAAATGATGATGGAAGCGTCACGATGATTGATGTTTCACATTAATCTTAATTACTGAATCGGGGATATTGGTTACCCTGAATTATTAGAGTACTAAGTGCTTGCACACCATTTAGTGCCCTGTGGTAATAATCTCAGTGACCAATATCGTTCAGAAGCTCTGCGCCTGCAGGGCTTTTGTTCTGAACATCAATCGATAAACATTGGACACGTGATGGGTATAAACAATTTACAAACCGAGGCGTCACTTTCAGTCAGTTTTGGTGGCACATCTTTAACTGGGCTTCGCGATGAGAATCAGGATGCCTTTTTGGTGAAGAGCCCTACTCTTCCTGCAGAGCGAGAACACAAAGGCATTGTCGCTTGCATTGCCGACGGCGTGAGCTGCAGCGACCAAGGGCAAAAAGCCAGCCATACCGCAACCATGCAGTTCATCACCGATTACTACGCCACCCCAGACACATGGAGTGTTAAACATTCCGCCAGCAAGATCGTTTCCGCTCTCAATTCATGGCTGTTTGCTCAAGGCCAGAAGCAAAGCTTAAACCACAATGGACTCGTCACAACACTGAGTTCTGTCGTCTTTAAATCCAATACCGCCCATATTTTCCATATCGGAGACAGTCGAATCTACCGACTGCGCGACAACAAGCTGAGATTGCTTACTCGAGATCATCAACGCACCAATTTTGGTAAGGGCTCCTATTTAACTCGAGCGCTTGGGATAGACAACCAGCTAGAAGTTGATTACCAAACGGTCACACTGCAAGTGAACGACCGATTTATTCTCACCACCGATGGCGTCCACGACTTTTTATCACAAGCAGAATTCAACCAACTGGCAACGCAACGCAATCCGTCTCATGAAGCGATCAGCAACGAATTCTGTCAGTTAGCCCTGAACAATGGCAGCCATGATAACCTCAGCTGTTTGATCATAGATATCCTCCAACTGCCACAGCAATCTTTGTTTGAGCATCAAAAGCAACTGCTCAAAAAAGCCATTCCGCCGTCAATGGTCGCTAACAATCAGATCGATAACTTCATCGTTGATAAAGTGATTTATGCCGGCCCACGTAGCCATGTGTATCAGGTACGAGAGAAGGACAGCGGTCAAGCCTATGTGTTAAAAGCGCCGTCATTAAACTATGTCGATGACCATGATGTGCTGTCGCAGTTCTCTAATGAATACTGGGTTGGCAGCCAACTCAACAATGACCGAATAATGAAGGTGTATCCAGCGCCTATTCATTCAAAGTTCTGTTATCAACTTTGCGAGTTAATTGAAGGAACAACGCTTAGACAATGGATGTACGACAACCCCACACCATCGTTAGACAAGGTGAGATCAATCCTTGAAGAGGTCATTAAAGCCGTACGAGTATTGCAGCGCGCCGACATGGTTCACCAAGACCTTAAACCTGAGAACATTATGGTACTCAGCAGTGGCAGCATTAAGTTAATTGATTTTGGTTCCGTCAAAGTCAGTGGCCTGGAAGAAGCGGGCAAGAAAAACGAAGAGTCGATACCGCTGGGTGACATTAACTACGCAGCGACAGAACACATCACCAACGGAACCAGTTCTATATCGAGTGATCTCTTCTCAGTTGCGGTGATTGGCTACGAAATGCTCACTGGAAAACGTCCTTACAAGGCAATCAAGGGGCAAACGGTTCAGTCTGCCCAATATCACGACTGGCAGTACAGCTCGATGCTCAACCACCGCCAAGACATTCCCCATTGGTTAGATCTTTGTATCGAAAAGGCATGCAATCCCTCACCGCAACTGCGTTACCAAGTGTTGAGTGAGTTTGTGAATGATCTCTACACGCCCAATACAAAGCTTGTAAAAGCCGCTCAGATTCAACCGCTAAGAAAAAGAAATCCCGTCTTATTTTGGAAAGGCGCAGCGATATTCTTTGCGTTGATGTCAGCAGTCGAGTTTTTCTTGTTCATCGATGGCTAAACACCCTGCATAACTGACATCATTCAATGTTCAATGTTTAATCGCGATTTGGCATAGTTTATTGAACCAATAATGGCGACTCGGTCTAGGTCTGTATTCTGTGAGTCCAGCAATCGGACCCAGGTATCAATGGCTTGTTGATAGCGGAAACTCAATAGGTGATCGTTAGCGATAAGAGTCAACGCTGTTGGGTTGCCAGAATCTAGTTCTAAGGATCGATCTAAGAGCGACTCAACGTCTTCATCAATGCGTTGCGAGCGCAAGTAATACAAGGCACTGGCCTTCGCCGCGAGTTGATTGGCGGATGGCGTAGCGGAAAGGCGAATTGAATAATCAAAGCTGGTCAGTGCTGACTTGAAATCATTATTGAGTAAATAGCCATGCCCTAGCTGAAACCACAGTTCGTGTTGGTTAGGATCGTCAGTGAGCTTTGCTTGAATGTCTTGCATGTATTCTGAATGGGTTTGAGTAGCCAGAACCTTCTCAACCGCTTCGGGCATGGGCTGATACAGAAAATGGAACAGAGGTAATGTTACCGCAGAAACCAATAGCATAAATAGGCCAGCCTTGCGCTTGAGAGGCGTTGTTTTCTGGCTCATCACGACCACTACCGTCACACACAAAAGTATCAAGGTTACCAAGGCGATACTCGTCATAATCTTCCTCTGCGTCTACTTTCTGTCATCCAACTTAGAGTATATCGTGATACCCTATTCACAACCTTGATCAACTAGCCCTATATCCAATGAAAAATAAAAACGTCCCTTCAGAAGAAACCCAACAACAGGCCATGAAGATAGCGAAAGCAACACAGAAACAAGGCCAGACCAAAGAGCAAACCAAACTCATTGCTCAAGGTATCGAAAAGGGTATCGCTCAATACAAGAAACAGCAGAAAGAGCGCAATCGACAAGCGGATAAAGTCAGAAAGAAAGTTCAGAAACAAAAAGAGAATGTTCAGGTCGCTGATGAGTCACAGACTACAAGCCAACAGCCAGTGGAAAATACAACAAAAGGTTCTATGCTTCCTTGGATGCTGCTCGTGGTCAGTTGGGCAGGTTTTTTCACGTACATCACGCAACAGTAAGTCAAATTCATGATTTTAGGCGTCAATCTAATGAAAAATTTAACCTTAATCGGTGCCATGAGCTTTTTACTCGTGGGCTGCTCTTCTCCTCGCAATATGGCGCTCAACGGAACTCAAGATATAGAGATTCGCATGGACTCAGGCTTTAACGCTGATCAGTGTCAACCTTTAGGAGAGATAACAGGCAGTGAGGGGCATTGGTATGATTACCTATTTTATGGTAACGACACGCTTATTCAGGGTGCGATAAACGATGCTAAGAACCAAGGTTTGGCCCTCAACGCGGATACACTGTATATAACAAGTCCACAAGATTTTGCGACGTCTTTTACGGTGTTAGGCGTCGCTTATCAGTGTAAGTAATTGCCTGTACTCAAGGCTTTACTGATATAAAAAAGCCAGCAGACGCTGGCTTAAGCTTGAAACCCTATGCTTGAAAACCCAGGCTTTCAGCGATATCACGCTGTCGGGCTAATACCCATTGGCTGTCGAATGGTCCCCAATCAGAAAGCTGGTAGTAGCCATCATTATGGCGACGACCGTCCTGCACAAACATCAATTCGATGCCAATGCCAGGTAACGCTTTAAGGACATCTTGAATAGTACGACGGGGCCAACCCGTTTGTTCAATAAGCTTTGGTACATTTGGTCTTTCTAGACTCTCAACTAATAGAGCCAAATACAAACGTCTTGCAAAAACAGGACTCAATTCCATTGATTACATCTCCTAGTGGTTCTTTTCTATTATTTGCTTTTTTTCAATATAAACACGTGCGTTTGATCAACTTATTTTTAATCGAAACAATTTGATACCCATTTTTTTTACCACGTAAAATATTAACAAGCCCTTTTTGTGTCCTAGCTCACTTCCTGTTAGGATTTCTACATCGAATAATTTACTGATATTGAAACCAATATGACCATCACTATGTATGGGATCCCTAACTGCGATACCATAAAAAAAGCAAAGAAATGGCTTGAAGCCAACGATGTGGACTACGTTTTCCATGACTACAGAAAGCAAGGTGTAAATAGCGAATTAGTGACACAATTCGTTCAAAAACTGAATTGGGAGCAAGTCGTTAATAAGCGCGGTACCACTTATCGTCAGCTTTCCCAAGAGCAGAAAGACACTCTAGACGCTGAATCAGCCATCACGTTACTGGTTGAGCAGCCAGCGATGATAAAACGACCAATTCTAGCGGTAAATGAAGAGCTACATCTTGGTTTTAAAGCCGAACAATACCAATCAATCTTTAAATAAATATGAACAGGACGACACGGATGACAGATAGCCCAACTCTGGCGCTCGCTAAAGACTTAATTAGTCGCCAATCAGTGACACCAGAAGATGCCGGATGCCAACAGGTAATGATCCAACGCTTAGAGGCGCTAGGGTTTGAAATCGAAGTAATGGTATTTGAAGATACCACCAACTTTTGGGCCCGCAGAGGAACCACTGCTCCACTATTCACTTTTGCCGGTCACACCGATGTTGTACCAGCAGGCCCTTTAGAGCAATGGCATACCCCCCCTTTTGAACCCACTATTATCGATGGCTATTTACATGGCCGCGGTGCAGCCGATATGAAAGGCTCACTTGCTTCAATGGTGGTAGCGGTTGAACAGTTCATAGCCAATAACCCAGACCATAAAGGATCGATTGCGTTTCTCATCACATCAGATGAAGAAGGACCATTCATTAACGGCACAACGCGTGTCGTTGATACCTTAATGGAGCGCAATGAAATCATTGATATGTGTATCGTCGCTGAACCTTCGAGCACACACTCAATTGGTGATGTGGTTAAAAATGGACGACGTGGGTCGATTACGGGTGACCTGAGAGTGAATGGCACACAAGGCCACGTTGCCTACCCGCACCTTGCCAGCAACCCAGTTCATCAATCTCTTCCTGCACTCGCCGAGCTTGCTGCAACGAAATGGGATAACGGGAATGAGTTTTTCCCACCCACCAGCTTCCAGATCCCTAATCTTCAGTCTGGTACTGGCGCATCGAATGTGATTCCAGGCGAGTTTGACGTTCAGTTTAACTTTCGTTTCAGCACTGAGTTAACCGACTCAGACATTAAGCAGCGTGTGCACTCTATTCTTGATGCTCATGGTTTGGACTACGATCTGAAATGGACATTAAGCGGTCAACCGTTTCTAACGGGTGAAGGTGAACTCCTTGAAGCCGTGGTCAAAGCCGTTGAAAGTGTCAACCATAAAGCGCCAGAGCTTCTTACGACGGGTGGTACATCTGATGGCCGATTCATTGCTCGAATGGGCAGCCAAGTGGTAGAGCTAGGTCCTGTGAATGCCACTATCCATAAAGTAAATGAGTGTGTCAGTATCGCCGATCTCGAGAAGTTGACTGATATGTTTGAAAAAACGCTAGAAAACTTACTGGGCTAACGATGAATCCTGAACAACTGACTGGGCAAACAGAAACTCACCTTACCCATACCACGATTGGGACGAAAGTGTTTCAAGTCCATCATGAGGTTGTTCAGGATCTTCTCGCACTTAAGCAAGCGGCCAGTGACGCAGGTTTTAACCTCTGTATCGCCAGCGGCTTTCGTGATTTCCAGCGCCAAGCAGCGATTTGGAACAGCAAAATGCGTGGTGAAAGGGACATACTCAACAGTCACAGTCAGCCCATTGACCCTTTGAACTTAAATGACGCCCAGAAAGTCAGTGCCATTTTACGTTGGTCGGCGCTGCCTGGCGCCAGTCGTCATCATTGGGGCACCGATTTTGATATTTATGATTCAATATCGATACCGGAAGGCGTAACACTTAAACTAGAGCCTTGGGAGTATTTAACCGGTCACCAGCAGCATTTCTACCAATGGCTTTCGTCTCACTTGCATCAATTCGGCTTCTATTTTCCCTACAAAGAAGAGCGCGGTGGTGTGGCCATTGAGCCTTGGCATATCAGCCATGTAAAAACTGGCAATGCCTGCTTATCCGCTCTATCGATCGACGTCCTTAGATCAGAGCTTCATCGTAATCCAATTCAAGGGAACAATACGGTCCTAGATTCACTCGAAGCGATCTACACTCAATATATAACCAATGTAAATTCGGCGGAGATGTAAATGGATATTCTTGCCAACCCCTGGATCATATCTTTGCTGGCAATGGGTTTTATGGTCAGTAACATCATGGCGCTAAAGTACGTGGCCAAACTGAAAGTTGGTCAGGTAAAAAAAGCCCCTAAAAAGACAGAAACTGAGGACACTGAAAAAGATCAGCTATCGGAAGAAGAGTCAGAAAATAGCGTCCCCTTACCTAGTGACATTGAAGAAGACAAATCTGAAAAGAAGAATGAGCCTTAACCAAGCAAAGATTCAAACGTAAAAAAAGAGCGCCTAAGCGCTCTTTTTTTTATTGGGTATCTATTACTGCTTTTCGACCATAGCAGCAATCACTGGTGCCATATCCATCAACAGTTGCTCTTCAACAGGCTTACCGGCTGAATCGGTTACGTTGATTGAAGTACGGTTACCAAGATCACCAAATAGGAAAGTATACGTGCCACCTTGAAGCTCTAACGGTTTCACGCCAATCTCTTCCCAGAAGTCATCATCTGGTGCTGCGTATTTCGCTTTAATGTTACCTTGCGATTGGTTACGCCCTTCAATGGTAAAGCCCATCTCTGGCAATAACGTTGGCAGTCGTTGCCACAATACATTGTATGGCGTACGCGCAATAATAACCGGTAGACCACTTCGGTCTGTGCCCATGGTAATAGGGATTCGCTTCACGAGTTCTTGAGCTTTTCGTTCTGCTTCTTCACGTAGGTCAAGATCGTAACGCGCCATCACCAAGTTAGTCAGCAATACGTTATAACGCGCTTTATTCGTTGCCGTTACTGGCTTAACTGAGTTACCTTCACGCCAGTCAATAAGAGCAACTTTAAACCCATAGCGGTTATTCGCTTCAATATGCGTAAACTCAGTACGAGATCCAAGAACGGTATCTTCATCTTCAGATTCCCATGTTACCCAATCGGTTTCTACACGCTCGTCTGTCTGCTCACGAAGTTTGATGCCTTTCTCGTTAATCATGGTCAGAGCGGTTTCCCAAACCTTGTCCGCTTCTTCTTTCTTAAGCAGCCACAAGGTAACTTCACCGTTATTGCGTTCAACACGAGCGCCCGGAACTAGCTCTAGAATTTGTTGTGGAGGACGAATGTCTACATCACGCCCAATCGCACCATTAAACTCCCCTTGAGGAATGGTATAGTCGTCATAAAAACGTGGCTCCGCACCTTCTGGAGACTGCCATTCAGAGAACTCAGGGGTGTCCAAGTATTCAAAATCATCTTTTGCCTGACGACGAGAAGATGGATCGCTTGAACATGCGCTTAAAACTAAAACAGCTAGTGATGTCATAACTAGCTGGTGAGAAAACTTCATTGAAACTCCTAAAAAAGCCAAGGTTCAGACCTTGGCCATCTTTTCAATTAATTAGTAAATACCTGAATCAGTCATCGCTTGACTAACTTTTGGCTGTAGTGATTCAGATAATACTGTCAGCGGCAGTCTAAGGTTTCCCTCAGAAATAAGCCCCATTTTATGAGCGGCCCATTTTACTGGAATAGGGCTAGATTCTACAAACAGATCTTTATGCAGTGGCATAAGACGGTTGTTGATTGCCTCAGCTTCTTCCCACTTACCTTCCGCTGCGAGTCGGAACATGTTGGCCATGTCTGCCGCGGCAATATTATTGGTAACAGAGATAACGCCGTGACCACCTAATCGAACAAAATCTAGACCAGTACTATCATCACCACTTAGTAAGATAAAATCTTCGCCACAAAGTTCACGATGAATTTTAACTCTGTCTAAATCGCCCGTCGCATCTTTCAATGCAACGATGTTTTCAATTTTAGATAAACGAGCAACAGTCTCAGGTAACAGGTCTACAGCGGTACGGCCTGGTACATTGTAAAGGATTTGAGGAACATCACTCACTTCAGCAATTGCTTTGTAGTGCTGATACAAGCCCTCTTGAGTTGGCTTGTTGTAGTATGGCGTAACGCTTAAACACCCAGCAATACCTGAGTTATTCAGTAAGCGACTGAAGGTCACTGATTCATGCGTCGCATTAGCGCCTGTACCCGCGATAATTTGAATACGGCCATCGGCAAATTCAACGGCTTTATTAACGACCTTAACATGCTCTTCTACAGTAAGCGTTGCAGACTCGCCAGTTGTGCCAACGGCAACAAGGCCATCTGAGCCAGCTTCCACATGGAAATCAACCAACTTTTTCAGGCTTATGTAATCGACCTCACCATTGGAATTAAACGGTGTAATTAATGCAACAATACTTCCTGAAAACATGTCTTTCTCCATAAATTGATACTTTCTGCATGGTACTGTAAGCCCCTTGCTCAATACAAGGCTCAAGCGCTGTTATACCACCTGTTAGAATGAATATTTATCACATGTTTGACCTTTGGCATAGTTATTCGCGGATATTCTTGGCAAATAATGACACAAGGCCAATCGCCCCCTTACTTGAGCACGCGTTTTAGCGTGTTTCTCTACACAGTTCTCAACCAAATCCTATCGACTAGACAAGCATCTCGAATCATCTGTGCTAACATACTGGCTATAGCCCTTTTTTAACGTGATATCATGACTCAACATCTAGTGATCACCGCCGTTGGTTCCGACCGACCTGGCGTATCCAATCAAGTCGTTCACCTTGTAACGCAATCTGGGTGCAATATCATCGATAGCCGAATAGCTTTATTTGGTAATGAATTTACCTTAATCATGCTTATTTCCGGCACAGCCAATTGCATCACTCGTGTAGAAACGACTCTTCCTTTGCTGGGACAAGAGCACGACCTGATCACTATGATGAAGCGTACGTCGACCCACTCTGCTTTTGACCACGCGTATACGCTTGAAGTCTTTGTTGAGTCTGATGACAGAATGGGGTTAACTGAAGAATTTACTCAGTTTTTTGCCGATCGAAATATTGGTTTGGCTTCATTCAGTGCCAAGACGATTAACAAATCCACCGCAGAACGAGAAAGCGACCAATTCCATATTGCACTGACCGCAGCGGTCGATTCTCAATGTAACTTGATGCAGCTTCAAGAAGAGTTCACTCTCTTTTGCCAGTCTCTTTCCGTTCAGGGCTCCCTCAATTTTATAAAAAACAGTCAATAGAAAGGAATATCGATGAACACTTTGACTGCTGGCACGCCAGCTCCTAACTTTTCTCTTTTAGATCAAGATGGCAACACAGTAACACTCAATGATTTTAGTGGTAAGAAAGTGCTTTTCTATTTTTACCCAAAAGCGATGACACCAGGCTGTACTGTTCAAGCTCAAGGGCTTAGAGATATCAAAGCAGAATTGGATGCGCACAATGTTGTGGTACTGGGTGTCAGTATCGATGCCGTTAAACGCCTAGGTAAATTCATTGAGCGTGATAGCTTAAACTTCACTCTGTTGTCTGACGAAGACCACGCAGCAGCAGACCAGTTCGGTGTTTGGGGCGAGAAAAAGTTCATGGGTAAGGTCTACGATGGTCTGCATCGCATTAGCTTCCTTATCAATGAAGAAGGCATTATCGAACATGTTTTCAACAAGTTTAAAACCAAGACTCACCACGAAGTGGTTCTCGATTACCTAAACGAGAAAGCGTAACCACTTTACTGGATTAGAGGGCAGCTCAAGCGCCTCAGAATAGAAACAGTGACCCAATAAAAAAAATGCCAGCTCACATTGAGCTGGCATTTTATTTCTACCTAATAAAGGGAATTGCGAGAGAGTTACACGATGAACTTATTGAGTAACGCATCTTGCTGATGAATATTCTCTTTCTGAGTTTGCATCGCAGAGCTTGTATTGTCTGCTGATTCAGCAACCTGAGTAGAGAGGTCTTTAATCTTAACCGTGTTATTGTTGATCTCTTCAGCAACCAAACTCTGCTCTTCTGCCGCAGAGGCAATCTGTAGATTCATATCCGATATCTGCTGAATGGCTTCTCGGATGCTCTCAAGTGAAGAGTTTGCCGCTTGCGCTTTATCTACCGCATCCACGGCTGTCGTTTTACTTTCGTTCATCGCGGCCGATACAGAGCTAGCGCCGGCTTGAAGCTGTTCAATCATGCTGCGAATTTCAGTCGTTGACTCCTGAGTTCTCTGCGCCAGAGTACGTACTTCGTCTGCCACTACCGCAAAACCACGACCCGATTCCCCCGCACGAGCGGCCTCGATGGCGGCATTAAGAGCAAGCAAGTTAGTCTGGTCCGCTATATCATTGATAACTTTCAGTATGGTTTCAATGTTCGCCGTTGCAGACTCAAGCCCTTTGACCTCTTCCACAGCCTGGTCTATTCGTGCCGATAGGTTATCAATTGATATGGTCGTTTCACTGACCACTTTCGACCCCACTTCCGTTGCATCATCGGCTTGCTGGGCAGCCCCTGCAGCCCCTTGCGCGTTGTTCGCTACTTCTGTTGCTGTCACGGCCATCTCATTCATCGCCGTTGCGAGCTGTTCTAGCTCTTGCAACTGACTGCGCATGGCGTCTGCCGATTCATGCGCGCCATGCACAATCATCTCAGTGCCATTCATGATATCGCTGCCAATCCCTTTAGACTGAATAATTTGATTTTGCAGCGACTCGGTAAATTGATTGAACCCTTTCGCAAGTTCAGCAAATTCTGGATCTGTGTTTGTATCAAGACGCTTGGTTAGATCACCCTGCCCTGATGCCACATCTTGAATTGCCGCATTCAATACACCTAATGGACGGAGCAACACTTTGATCAGCATACTCAGGCCGATGATACTTAGTACAACACCGATAAGACCATAAATAATGGCGCTGTTTCTAAGCGTTGCGATTGCACCAAAAGCGATGGACTCGTCAACGATAGCGCCAACATACCAATTCTCGGCAGGAACTTTTACAAATTGGATTAAGAACGAACTGCCGTCCATCTCAACCTTTTGGGTTCCCTCTTTAATCGTGATACCCGGCATATAGCTCGCCAGTTTCTCACCATTATTCGCTGACTCAGGGTGAGCAATGGTTGTTCCATCACTCGTCACAATAAATAGGTAACCCGCGTCAAGAAGGTTCACACTATTCACAAGATCAGCCAGACCCGTTAACTCCAAGTCATAGAACATACCCGCAGTGAACTGGCCATTTTCTTTAACTGGTGTACCGATTGAAATAATTACATTTTGCGAAGAAGCATCAACGTAAGGAGCGGTTACAACCAACTGCCCTTTAGATTTAGCGTCGATGTACCAAGGGCGAACGCGAGGGTCATAATCAGGCCCAGCATCCCAACCGTCATCATTCTCAATCACGAACCCGTTCGACTCATAACCAAACCCAACCGCGAGGAAGCTGGATTTTAACTTCGGCTTTTCTAGAACCTCTTTCACGTATTCTTGATCTTGAGGATTAATCTCTATGACTTCAGTTGAGGATTGCGCTAGCGCTTTCTTGCTTTCCATTTCCGAAGACACCGTATTTTTTACCCCGGAAACCATCTCATTCAAGCTGCTATACACTAGGTCTTCGACCTCTGCTTTCACGGTAGACAGTTGTTGAATGGATAACAATAAGACGGTAATAAGCAGCAACCCAGACGATGCCGCCACAATTTTATAACTAAACTTCATAATTTCCCTCGACTAAAAACAGTATCCATCACCACATACAGTACAGCATACCGCACATGAATTGTGCCATATGTTACAAACTATGTCGTCAACTTTCCCAAAAACTTAATTATATTTATGTAATTAATAACAAAGAATTTTGTTGGTAATCCCTCAAAGTATAGGTGCTAAAACAAAAAAAAAGCGCTATCAATTAAAAATCAATAGCGCTTATTTAATAGTTTCAATGTCTTAGGGCATTAACAATTTCGAATCGCTTAACTTTCTAGGGCGATTCAACCAACTCATCTTCGTCGTGACTCGGAAGGGCATTAATGACCGCTTTTACCAGTGTTGCGAGCGGGATGGCAAAAAAGACGCCCCAGAATCCCCATAGCCCACCGAACACAAGCACCGCAACAATAATGGCGACAGGGTGCAGGTTCACCGCTTCAGAAAATAGAATAGGGACGAGTACGTTTCCATCCAGCATTTGAATAATGCCGTAAGCAAAAAGAAGCCAATAAAATGGAGGCGTTAAACCCCATTGGAAAAGACCAACAATCGCAACAGGAACCGTCACCGCAGCGGCACCAATATATGGAATCAACACCGAGAAGCCAACGGCAACAGCCAGCAGAACCGCATAACGCAGATCAAGCAGAGCGAATGTAATGTAGCTCGTGCCACCAACGATTAATATTTCGAGTACCTTGCCGCGAATATAGTTCGAGATTTGCTGGTTCATCTCTACCCAAACTTTATCAGCAAGACGGCGATTTCGAGGAAGCAAGCCACTGGCTATCGAAATCATCTCTTGCTTATCTTTCAGCAAAAAGAACACTAACAAAGGCACTAAAATTAAGTACACCGCCAGTGTCGCTAAACTCACCAACGAGGCCAATGAGCCTTTCACGACACTCTCACCCATGACAATCACTTGGTTTTTCATGTTGTCCATTAGTGATTCAACAAGTTGAACATTCACAAACTCAGGGTACTTCTCAGGCAAGATAGAGATAAAGTCCTGTAAGCCAATGTACATATTGGGAATGTCATTGATAAGGTTCCCGACCTGTTGCCATATGGTCGGTACTAAGCCAAACACGGCCAATATCATGACACTGGTGAAGGAGAGTATCACTAGGATAACCGACAGGGTTCGGGGGATACCTAATCGCGTAATTTTAACGACCGGCCATTCCAGCAAGTAAGCTAATACAATGGCAACTAACAATGGCGCAATGAGATAGCCAAAGAAGTAGATCGTAATAAAACCAAAGAATAAGATCGCGACCAAGCTTACTGCATGAGGATCAGAAAAACGTCGTTTATACCAACGACTAACCATATCTAACATTAACCAGCGTTCCCTTTCGTTCTAGATAACCACTTTAAGGCTAAAGTAGTCGTTTATTTTTGCACTCGTAACCAAATGATCATGCGTACGCAGGTAACGTTCAATATCTCGCTGGGAGCCGGAATCTGAAACGTATATTTCAGCCTGCTGCCCTTTTGAAAATTGAGCGATGTATCGCTTTGCTAGCAGCAATGCCATTGGGCACCTTTCGCAGCGTAAATCGAGGTGATGTTCCACTTTCTGGCCCGACGCATTTTAGTATCGTGCCATTGTATAGGGTTTTGAACAGCAAACAAAATCAAGTTCATGTTTCATCGCTCAGCCCTTGTATTTACAAGGCTAACAACGTTAAAGTAACGCCTGACCGTTTACCTATTTCACTTATCATCTCATTGTTAACATTCAGAGAATGGATAAGTTGAAACCATTTGGGATACTTACTGTCAATAACAACAATGAATATGGAGTATTGTTGATTAATATGTTTAAACGCACCCGCTCGCTGATCTGCCTTTGTGTCGCTACTGCTATAGCCAGCCCATCTGTCTCTATTGCCAATAATATAGAGTTACCAGACATAGGCACCGTTGCAGGTGGAACTCTCACTATAGACCAAGAGATCATCTATGGTGACGCGTATATGCGTATGCTGAGAAACAGCCAACCTATCATCAATGACCCGGTCTTGAACGAGTACATTGATACCCTAGGTCACCGTCTTGTTGCGAGTGCTAACGACGTTAAAACCCCATTTACCTTCTTCATGATACGCGATAGAAACATCAACGCGTTTGCCTTTTTTGGCGGTTACGTTGCACTTCACTCCGGTTTATTTCTGCACGCTCAATCTGAAAGTGAACTTGCTTCTGTTGTTGCCCACGAGATCGCTCACGTAACACAGCGCCACTTGGCAAGAAGAATGGAAGATCAGGCAAGACGATCTCCTGCGACTATGGCAGCACTTGCCGCCTCACTGCTCATCGCTATTGCCGCGCCTGAAGCAGGTATTGCCGCTATTACCGCAGCAACCGCTGGTAATATTCAGAGTCAAATTAACTACACTCGAAGCAACGAGAAAGAGGCCGACCGGTTTGGTATTAATACCCTTGCTAAAGCCGGATTTGAGGTTAAAGCCATGCCTCGATTTTTCAGCCGTTTAGCTGATGAATACCGCTATGCCAGTAAGCCACCACCGATGCTTCTGACTCACCCACTTCCAGAAGATCGAATTACCGACTCTCGAGAGCGTGCACGCAATTTCCCACCAATGAGAATTATGCCCTCCTTGGATTATCAATTATCGCGCTCTCGCATTGTGGCTCGGTATGCCAACATTGACAGCAGCGCCTCAGCTGACTGGCTACAAAGAGCGGAAAAACGCGCGGATAAAGATGTCGCTCCGGCCTATCGTTATGGCCAAGCCCTTGTTTATATGGATAACAATGAACTTGATAAAGCAGAACCTATACTAGAAGAGCTTATTAAGTTAGACCCGTACAATAACTTCTACCTTGATGCGTTATCCGATTTCTACATTGAGAAGAAAACACCAGAAAAAGCCAAGAGCATGCTAGAGCGAGCATTGAAGTCGAAACCCAATAACGCCGTATTGACCATTAACTATGCCAACGTGTTGCTTAAGCTTGAAGAGAACAACGAAGCGATTCGAGTTTTACAGCGTTACACGCACGATAATCCAAACGACACCAATGGCTGGCACCTCCTCTCAGAGGCACACATTGCGCTAGGAAACAGCGCCGAAGACCTCGCCGCACGTGCCGAAATTCTGGCGCTTAGGGCCAATTGGAATAAGGCGATACAGTTTTATACTCAGGCGGGGCAGCTTGCCGAGCTTGGTAGCCTAAAACAAGCGCGATACGATGCGCGCATTGATCAACTTATGGTTCAACGTGAACGTTTCTTATCACTACAATAATTACATCACCTAGGAAGGTAAAACTATGTCAGTCACTCTTTATCACAACCCAAGATGCTCTAAAAGTCGTCAAACGTTAGCACTATTAGAAGAAAACAACGTGTCACCGAGTATCGTGAAGTATCTGGAAACCCCACCAAGCGTTGAGACACTCAAAGAGATTTATGCTCAGCTTGGCTTAGAGAGTGTAAGAGGCATGATGCGTGTAAAAGAAGACGTGTATAAAACACTTGAACTATCCAATGCCAGTGATGAGGAGTTATTCTCCGCGATGGCTAATAACCCAAAACTCATTGAACGTCCGATTGTGATTAAAGATGGCAAAGCGAGACTCGGTCGCCCGCCAGAACAGGTTCTCGAGATTTTATAAACATTTGGATTGATAGTTTAGAATTGACCTCCGTAAAATCAATCGAACCGCTTAGAAAGGATACTTAGGAAAGGAATGCCCATGGCAGATGAGATGACCACTAGAAGTAAACAATTCCGATTACTGGCACTGTTTGGCAACCTTGCCCTACTCTCTTGGGTTGTGTTGTGGCAATGGCAGCTATCGCCACATCCGCATATCAACAACCTGACACTCGCTATCGCTTGGAGTGTGCCACTATTACTGCCTTTACCCGGTATCTTAGCTGGAAAGCCCTATACTCACGCATGGGCAAATTTTGTTCTAATGCTCTACTTCCTGCATGCTTTCGTGATTTTGTTTATTGGAGAAGGGGAGCGCCTACTTGCATCGGTTGAGCTTTGTTTAACCTCTATCGCTTTTGTCGGTAATATTCTCTATGCCAGATCGAGAGGCAAAGAAATGGGTCTTAAGCTCACCCGTTTATCTGAAGTAGAAAAGCAAGAAAAGGCACGCTACGACAACTCTTAGTCTCGTCGAAAAAGACTAAAAAAAGCCGCATCACTGTGCGGCTTTTTGCTTTCTAAACTTTAATGTCTCGGCTCTTCACCTATCAGGTTACTGCGCCAACCATTCAAACTGCAATATTGTTCTTAGGTCGGCTACGGGTTCTTCCGTGACAAGGCTTAATGAATCTTCTGGAAGAGCTTCCATTTCCGGTGATTGAACTTGAAGAGAGTTCGCTGGTAATGCTCTGGATTCCATAAGAATCGGCTCAACACCATCTATCGTTCTTGCCCCGACTTCAGGCTGCTCTGTGGTATTACTTGGTTCTTGAGCATCAACCTCAGAAACACTGTCTGTTTCAGCTGATGGAGTCACCACTTCTTGCATCTTATTCACTTGAGCAATACGCAACACTTCTTGTTCAAATTCTTCCATTGTGGCAAGAAGATGGACTTGGAACGTAACCGTTGTGCCTTGGATTTTTTGGATATCCAATGACGCAACCGATGAGAGTGCTTTCAGTTTTTTCTCTAATTGGAAGAAGTCTAATGCGCTGTCGATGAGAGTGAATTGAGCGAGTACTGACTCTGAAGATTCGCTTGCAACAACCACTGCGTCTTTTTCAGCGTAATAATCGCTGATGGCATGAACCATATCAGCTGCGGCATTTGAACCCGATGCACTCCCCGATTGAGGTGATCGTGTTCTAGATGTCATATTCTCTGGCTTCTGGTCGTATAACGTCCAACGTAAATTGTTGCCTTGTGCTCGTACAACCAACACGGCATCACTTGGGTAACGTTGACTAGCAGCGCTGATTGGCTCAACAAACCCACCCCATACATCTGAAATAGAGATACCGGTAATATCATCGAAATCTCCCACGGGTACGGTCAGTGGAAGGCCACGTAGAGTCGCGGTTTGCTTAATACGATTTAAAGTCAGTGTATCAGAGTGCTCCCATGAAATATTGCGTTCAAAGTTTGAATCTTCCACCAACCAGACGAGCAGATTTGAGCGTGATTGAGGCCAATATGGCAATTGAGCTTGGCTTAACAAGCCACGTATGTGGGGAGCACTAAAACTCATGCGCAGTGACGATTGTTCATTAATCTCGCTGTAGCTTAGCTGAGATAAATACTGGGAGTGCTTACTAAGCGCCTTTCTCACCACTTCGTTATTCACCGCTTCTCGGTTACCCGACGCTCGAACGATAACCTCTTGCATGCCGCTTACTCGAGCAGCCGCGTCTCCATTCGGTTTCTCTTGGTCAATAATGATTTCTGAGCGATACAGATCAACATTAGTAAGAGCATAAGCAGGGATCGACAATAAACTTACAACCAACAAAGCTAAATGACGCATACGTTTCCTAGATAATAACTTGCGAACGTAGATGATAAGCAACTATCCACGTGTGAGCAAGAAATGGACTTCAAGATAGCGTGAGAATTTGAACAATGCGTTTCTCAATGAGCTAAAACCTATCATTTACATGAATTTATTTGATCTTACCTAACGCAAACGTTTTCGTTAGTGATAAAATTGTAACGATTTTTTTTTAGTCATTTCAACCGCCATTTTTGTAGATAGGAATTTACTATGATGAACGCAATTCAGGGTGCACAAATGCTTTTTGTCGCCTTTGGTGCACTCGTGCTTGTCCCGTTACTGACCGGGCTTGACCCCAACGTTGCTCTTTTCGGTGCTGGTGTCGGTACCTTAATTTTCCAGGTTATTACTCGTCGTTCGGTACCCATCTTTCTAGCTTCTTCTTTTGCGTTTATCGCTCCGATCATGTTTGGTGTGCAGACTTGGGGTATTGGGGCTACCATGGGTGGCTTAATGGCAGCGGGTGTTGTTTACATGCTAATGGGCGCCGTGATCCGCATTAAAGGCGTTGAGATCATTCATAAGCTGTTACCACCTGTTGTTGTTGGCCCGGTGATCATTGTTATTGGGTTAGGATTAGCGCCGGTGGCTGTGAACATGGCTCTCGGTAAGACGGGGGATGGCAGTATGCAGCTTATCGATGGTAGCGCTGCGCTTTGGATTTCAAGCGTGTCACTGGTTGTTACTATTGCTATCAGTGTATTTGCTAAAGGCTTCCTAAAACTCCTGCCGATATGTGGCGGTATCATGGCTGGTTACTTACTTAGCCTTTATTTTGGTGTCGTTGACTTTACTCCTGTCGCGCAAGCAGCTTGGCTCGCCATGCCAAACTTCACTGCGCCTGAGTTCAACATTAACGCGATTCTCTTTATGATTCCTGTCGCTATTGCACCAGCGGTTGAGCACGTAGGGGATATGCTTGCTATCTCAAACGTCACCAAAAAAGACTATCTGAAAAAGCCCGGCCTTCATCGAACTATTACCGGTGACGGTGCCGCGACGATTGCGGCCTCTCTGATGGGCGCGCCACCAAATACTACTTATAGTGAAGTGACTGGGGCCGTAATGCTGACCAAAGCATTCAACCCAGTGATCATGACGTGGGCAGCAGTAACTGCCATTGTTCTTGCGCTCGTTGGAAAGCTTGGTGCCCTACTGCAAACCATTCCTGTACCTGTCATGGGCGGTATTATGATTCTGCTGTTCGGATCGATTGCGACGGTCGGTTTGAATACGCTGATTAAACACAATGTTGACCTGCACAAATCGCGCAACCTTGTGATTGTTGCGGTGACCTTGGTGTTTGGTATTGGCGGGATGGCCTTTGGTATCGGCGAATTTAGCTTACAAGGTGTCAGCCTATGCGGGATCGTTGCTATCTTGTTGAACCTGATTCTTCCACAAGATCTTGGTGAAAACCATGTTGTGGATAACGCACAAATGGAAGAAGACGCTAAATAATGACCAATGTCGTACTAAGGTTCATTCGTTAACCGTGATCTATTTACACCCTACAAAAAAGGCCAAGTATGAGGTTCATACTTGGCCTTTTAGCTATCTAGTATTGAGTATGAATATTTTAATCACATAAGCAGGCAAACGTGGCATTGGTTAGCTTGGCTAAGTCACTCGCGGCTAACTCAATCTCCAAACCTCTTTTTCCTGCACTAACGCATATAGCGTCGAACTCTGTCGCGCTCTGATGAATGAAAGTAGGTAGGCGCTTCTTTTGTCCAAGCGGGCTAATGCCTCCCACAACATACCCCGTCACCTTTTGAGCAATTCCGGCATCCGCCATTGCCGCTTTTTTTGCTTGCGCACTTTTTGCTGCAAGCTTGAGGCTTAATTGATTTTTTACTGGAATCACGGCGACAGCCAAGTTCTTTGGTTCGCCATTGAGACAAAATAGCAATGTCTTGAACACCTTACTGGGGTCCTGGCCTAATACTTCGACCGCTTCCATACCAAAAGACGTCACTCTCGGATCATGATCGTATTGGTGAATGGTGTGAACGACTTTGTTCTTTTTTGCGTAATCAATTGCTGGTGTCATGACGTTATCCCTACCTAGTTTGCCCTCTTCAAAGCTTTATTAGCTAACTCTTTCTTAATAAAACATAAATCAATCGTAAAACACAGATCATTAAATAAAAAAACGGCGCACTCAGTGCACCGTCTTCATTTAGTCCAATTTGCCTTAGAGGCTAATCCTCCAAGTGTCTTTGGCTACTTGTAAACCATTTCACCTGAAGGTGCATAGAGGTTTACATCAATAGGGCTGTTTGCTTCTAAGTAATCTTTTAGCACCTCAGCATCAACAAAGCCTGTATTAACGTGGCCAGCGTGCCCCGTCAATTTAGGGTAGCCATCACCACCAGCCGCATTGTAGCTCGGTACAGTGAATCGATAGGTATCATCGAGACGCAACTGTTTACCACCGATGAAGACATTCGATACTTCACCGTTCTCGACCTTCATTGAGATTCCTGCAAACTGAGCATAAGCACCAGAATCGACAGGCTTCGTTGCAACAACGTTTAGGTAGTCGATAACTTCAGCACCAGACATGTCTGTGTAGGTTAGGATATTGGCAAATGGTTGCACGATAAGCACGTCTTTGTAAGTTACGTCACCATATTCAATAGAATCACGCACACCACCAGAGTTCATAACCGCGAAATCAGCTTGTGCTCGCTCCATGTGAGCAGTTGCGATGAGGCGGCCTAGGTTGGTCTGTTGGAAACGAACCACATTACGGTCGCCTTCTAACTTGCCATTAATCTCAGAGATTTTAACGTTAAGCTGCGCTTGACCTTGCTCTTGGAAAGGACGTAAGAACTCAAGCAACTCTTCATCTTGTGCAATTTCATCTTCAATCAGAACTCGCTGCTTCTTACCGTCGATCTTAACCTTTTTCTTCAGGTTTACAGGAATAAGATCATAGCTCACCATTTCTAACTCGCCATTACGGAATTCGTAGTCGGCACGACCAACGTATTTACCCCATTCGTGCGCTTGCACAATGTAAGTACCGTTTTGCATGTCTGGCTTACACTCATCACTTGGCTTGAATTTCTTCGTTACCACGTTTGGCGCTTCCATACACACAGGTTCTTGAGAGTGACCACCAACGATCATATCAAGAGACCCTTCATCCAGGTAGCGAGCGAGCGCAACATCACCGGGCGCATTAATACCACGCTTACCGTCTTCGTAGTGACCCATGTGCGTAACAGCAAAAATTAGATCAGGTTGCTCTGTCTCTTCCAGCTCAGCAATTAATGCCTTGGCCTCTTCTTTCGGGTCGCGGAAATCAATGCTTGCGATAAACTCAGGATTACCAATCTTCGCTGTATCTTCTGTGGTTAAACCAATTACTGCAATCTTGATGCCTTGCTTCTCAAACATTTCGTATGCTTGGAATTTACGCTCACCCGACGCTTTGTCGTAAATGTTCGCTGACAACATTGGGAAATTAGCCCAATCAATTTGCTTCGCTAGAACGTCTAGAGAGTTATCAAACTCATGGTTACCCAATGCCATCGCATCATAACCAATCTTGTTCATGCCTTTGAAATCTGGTTCTGCATCTTGCAAATCAGATTCTGGTACTCCGGTATTAATATCGCCACCAGAAAGAAGCAGAACACTGCCGCCTTCAGCACGAATCTCTGTACGTAATTCGTCGATCAACGTTTTACGTGCAGCCATACCGTACTCACCGTATTTGTTCTGCCAGAAACGACCATGGTGGTCATTGGTGTGTAATACCGTCAGTTTATATGTCGTATCTGCATCCCACTCGTGAGTAGGTTGAGTTGCACAACCCGCTAGAGTGGCAAGAATTGCGGCGCTTAGCGTCGTTTTTAGAATTAGGCCTTGCTTCATTGTCATACCTTTGAACTGTTGGGGGATCCACTGCGTACATATCGACCCATAAAGAATAGTCGTCACCGAGGTTTCAGTGCCTATGGCTCAATAAAACTTGAACTAGTTTAAATTAACAAAGCAAACCGAACATGGTGATTTCATATTTATGTTAACTAGATCCACTAATTACAGTGAATAACCTGTAACAGTTTGGTTCTTTTTCATATCAAATTTCAATAGATCACAGGCAAACGTTTTACTGTGAAGTCAGGCATAAATGGTTAACATTTGTTGATAATTAACGATGTTGAAAGAATAAGTGAACAAGTTTCAGGCGTAAAAAAGCCAGCGATTCGCTGGCTCATTGATCATAGATAGTTACGCTAAGTCACTATCGGATATCGATAGTCTCAAAACCTTTAATCAGATCGTCTAACGCCTTCATTTGGGCTAGGAAAGGTTCAAGCTTGTCTAGAGGCAATGCTGATGGACCATCACACAACGCTTTGTCTGGGTTAGGGTGCGCTTCAAGGAAGAGACCCGCTATGCCCGTTGCCAATCCTGCTTTAGCCAGTTCAACCGTCTGCTCACGACGACCACCTGACGCTGCGCCAGAAGGGTCACGCATTTGAAGAGCGTGAGTAACATCAAAGATAATTGGACTGCCATTCGATGACTTTTTCATCACCCCAAAGCCCAACATATCAACCACTAAGTTGTCATACCCCATGCAAGCGCCACGTTCACAAAGAATGATGTTCTCGTTTCCGCACTCAGCAAATTTATCCACGATATTGCCGACTTGATTCGGGCTCATGAATTGTGGCTTTTTGACATTGATAACCGAGCCTGTTTTCGCCATGGCTTCTACAAGATCGGTTTGACGAGCAAGAAACGCGGGTAGCTGAATAACGTCTACCACATCAGCAACCACTTGTGCTTGGGCTTCAGTATGAATATCTGTAATGATTTTCACGCCAAAAGTATCTTTAATCTCTTGGAAGATTTTCATACCTTCTTCTAAGCCAGGGCCTCGGTATGAGTGAACAGAACTTCGGTTTGCTTTGTCAAATGAAGCCTTGAATACGTATGGGATGCCTAACTTTTCGGTCACTTTTACGTAGTGCTCACAGATCTGCATGGCAAGATCACGAGACTCTAGTACGTTCATGCCAGCAAACAAAGTAAATGGCTTATCGTTAGCTACTGGGATATCACCAATATTAACTACTTTTTGTTCCATTTTTATCTCTCTATATAGTTATGGCTCAAGGCTCTAAATTCTATTTCTGTGTGCATCGAAACAATACGGTTCATCATTTGATTAATGAACAACGACTGCGGTTTCACTCATTGCACTGATCTGATTCTTTAGCAGCTCAGCTGCCGGGTCATCTGGACACTGATCGACAAAATACTGAAAATCGGTGGAAGCAATCTGGTGGCAATCCAACTGCTGATAGATATAGCCTCTATCGCGAATTTCATAAGGGTCATCAGGGACAAACGTTAACGCGAGGTTTGAACACTGCAATGCCAAAGTATAGCGTTCTTCTCTAAGAAGAGAGCTTTTCAGCAATGCTAACCATCGGCCAATCACTGTTGGATTATCTGCAGCATCAAGGTGTTTCGATTTTACTTTCGCTAACTGCCCTTCCTGCCCCTTTAACCATGAGGTCAAAGTATGTAAGGAGACGTACTCCCCATCAAATGGGTTCACAAAAAGCGGTTTTTCACCGCACCACGTCAGTTTTAGAATGAACTGGGTTGGGAAAGTGACCCCTTCGATAGGAAAGCCTAATTTACGGCCTAAGTATAAAATCAGAGCCCCCAAACTGACAGGGATGCCTTTACGGCGCTCTAATACTTTGTCGATGAAGGCGTTATTAGAATTAAAATAGGCCTCTTTGTCGCCTTGAAATCCCCACTCTTGATAAAACAGTCGTAGAAAAGCGTCGAATTTAAGCTTCTCATCCACTTCATGGCATAGCGCTAATTCCGCTTCCATAAATAGACGTTCAAGCTCATTTTCGGCCCATTTCTTTTCTGTTTTTGGATCCACCGCTTTATTGAGCATTAATGCCCCTTCCGCGAGTTCCATCGAGTCAAAATCTTCGTCAAATAGTTCCAACATCAACTATTGCCTTTACCTATTCATAGTTCAATTAGTAGAAATGGGACTGACTACTGTGGTCTGCCATCTATAGTTTTGTCATAAATGGCTGCCCCATTAGAGCTCGTAACATCGAATTCGTACTTTAGATTCAAAAAGAACATGGGAACCTTTTTACTACCCATGATCTTTTTACTTAATCTCAACCCAATACTCGACAAGCCAGCTTTCTTTATTCATTAACCTAAAAAGATTGGCGTTTTGGTTAGTGCGACTTTAGCTGCCATGATCAACCAGCCAAGCGCACCTAAGAAAGAGAATGTTCTTAGTAGCTTGTTACGTCCAAGTTTCAGGGCAAAGAAGCCCAATGCGATGTAGGCCAAAATGCACGTGAATTTCTCCATTAGCCACGCACCGTTAGGGCTAAGTGGGCTAAAGCCAGTGATATACATCAGTCCAAAGCCAGACAGTAGCAATAGCGTGTCGTTGATATGTGGAAAACGCTTTAATACTGGGTTATTCAGTAGTTTGGAATCTGCCATCATTAAGCCATAACGGACCGATAATAGGGTCGCACTTAGCGCTATGGTCAGCATGTGAAAATGTTTAAGTCCTTCGTACATTGCTATCTCTCTTATTTATTGTTCTTCCATTGACCGAAGGTAACTCGATCGTTATTTCCATAATCTTTTACAGTTTCAATGCTTTGGTAACCTGATTCGGCCAATATGCCTCTAACCAATTCACCTTGCTCAAACCCATGTTCAAACATTAACCAAGCGTCTTCTTCAAGGTAGTGAACGGCGGTTTGAGTGATGTAGCGAATATCAGCAAGCCCATTCTCCTTTGCAACCAAGGCACTCATCGGCTCGAATCGCACATCTCCCAGAGACAAATGTGGATCTTTTTCATCAATATACGGAGGGTTCGACACGATTAAAGCAAACTTTGTTCCATCTTCAAGTGGAGAGAACCAACTTCCAGACAAAAAGCGAGCATTCTGAATGTTTAAGCTTTTCGCGTTATCAGTAGCAAGAGATTGCGCTTCTTGCTTCAAATCGATGCCAACAACCTGTCTTTCGGGCATCTCTGAGGCCAAAGCTAAGGCAATCGCCCCTGTTCCAGTTCCCAGATCTAGGATGGGCCCTGATTGCCCAGCGGATTTATCGAGTGCAACCTCAACGAGGCGCTCGGTATCTGGACGAGGGATCAAGGTGGTTGGGGATACTTTTAAAGACAAAGACCAGAACTCGCGCTCACCAACAATATAGGCGATGGGTTCACCGCCTATACGGCGCTGCAAGAGCTGCTGAAACGCCGAGAGTTCGGATTTCGTGAGTTCTTTATCTGGCCACGTAAGTAAAAATGAGCGAGGTTTGTCTAAGGAGTGGCAAAGCAATACACCAGCATCTAAAGCCGGCGAATCACTGCCGCTATGCAGAAGAGCGCTGGTCGCGCTCTTCAACGTCTGTTCTACGGTCGACACGGAGTAAGAACTGCCTAGCTATTGTCTGCAAGGGCAGCAAGTTGATCGGCCTGGTGCTCTTGAATAACTGGATCAACCAAGCTCTGTAGGTCACCTTCCAATACTTCTGAAAGACGGTATAGCGTTAAGTTGATACGGTGATCCGAAACACGACCTTGTGGGTAGTTGTAGGTACGAATACGGTCACTACGGTCACCAGAGCCAAGAAGGTTACGGCGAGTATCAGAAACTTCAGCCGCACGACGTGCTTCTTCAGCTTGAACAATACGAGCAGCAAGAACCGTCATCGCTTTCGCTTTGTTTTTATGCTGTGAACGCTCATCCTGACATTCTACGACAGTACCAGTTGGTAAGTGAGTAATACGAATAGCAGAGTCAGTGGTGTTGACGTGCTGACCACCCGCACCCGATGCACGGAAGGTATCAATTTTTAGATCAGCCGCTTTAATCTCGGGTAAATCCGCTTCTGGAACTTCAGCCATAACCGCAACAGTACACGCAGAGGTATGAACACGACCTTGAGATTCGGTTTCAGGGACACGCTGTACACGGTGACCACCAGACTCAAACTTCATGGTGCCATAAACCGCATCGCCGCTGATCTTAGCGATCATTTCTTTGTAACCGCCCTGTTCTGATTGGTTGCAGCTCATGACTTCTACGCGCCAACCTTTTTTCTCAGCAAATTTAGAGTACATACGGAAAAGGTTACCTGCGAAAATACCCGCTTCATCACCGCCAGCACCGGCACGAATCTCTAGGAAACAGTTGCGCTCGTCGTTTGGATCTTTCGGTAGTAGCAAGATTTGCAACTCATCAGCAAGACGTTCAATCGCTTCTTTCGCGTCTTTGATCTCTTCTTGCGCCATCTCGCGCATTTCCGCATCGTCTTCTTTCGCCATCTCTTCAGCGGCTTCTAAATCTTCTTGAGCTTGCTGATAGGCTTGGAAACACTGAGTGACTTCTTCAAGCTGAGAGTATTCACGTGAAAGAGCACGGAATTTGTTTTGGTCACCAATGACATCTGGGTCACCAAGTAGGTGTTGAACTTCTTCATAGCGTTCAACCAATGTTTCTAGCTTTACTAAAATCGATGCTTTCATAATTCTTTTCTTAACTTAGGTTACAAAGGTCACTCAATAAGTGACCTTCTAAATAAAAATTCTATTGTGCAGAGTAAGATTAGAGTGATGACTATTTTAGTTCATCTAACCCAAGGCTTTGCCTGATTACGGCTAGTTTTGCAGGTTCTCCCTGCTCTGCTGCACTTTGAAGTGCTCGAGTCGGTGCGTGTATCAACCGATTCGTTAGCTTGTTACTGAGCTCAAGCAATACCTTTTCAGGCTCTCCACCAGCAAGTAGAGACTGTACGCTTTTCGCCAGTAACTCTTCTCGAATCTCATCGGAGGATTTTCTGTATTCTCTTATGCTATCAACAGCTTGGAGCGATCTTAGCCAAGTCATAAATGAGGCACTTTCCTCACTCACAATGGCTTCTGCTTGTATCGCTTCGACTTTTCGCTGTTCAATATTCCCATCTACAATGGATTGAAGATCGTCGACAGTATATAGATAAGCGTCGTTAAGGTCGCCTACTTGTGACTCAATATCTCTTGGAACGGCAATATCCACGAGAAGAATGGGCTGATGCTTGCGCGCTTTTAATGCAGATTCCACCATACCTTTGCCGATAATAGGCAGCGGACTTGCCGTTGAACTGATCACTATATCTGCCTTTGGCAAATGTTCGGGGATCTCTTCTAGACTGATCACCTGAGCCCCAAATTGTTCCGCTAACCCCTGCGCTCGCTCTCTCGTTCTGTTAGCAACAATGATCTTTGTACAACCATTGCTTGCTAAGTGCTTCGCCACAAGCTCTATCGTTTCACCCGCACCCACGAGCAAAACCGTGGAATCAGCCAATGACTCAAAGATATGCTTAGCCAGTGTGCAGGCAGCATAAGCAACAGACACGGCACTGCTACCAATCTCGGTTTCTGTACGAACTCGTTTTGCGACTGAAAACGTTTTTTGAAATAACTTCTCAGCAGTTGCATTGACCGATTTAGCGTCGCGAGCGTCTGAGTAAGCTTGTTTCACCTGCCCCAAGATCTGTGGCTCACCCAATACTAATGAGTCCAACCCACATGAAACACGCATTAGGTGTCGAATTGCGGCCTGTTCCTCATGAACGTAGATACTCGGTTTCAGTTCCTCAGGGCTCACCTGATGAAATTGGGTTAACCAGTCAATGACCTTGTTCTTTGACGCTGTTTTCGTATCACAATAGATCTCAGTGCGATTACAGGTCGATAAAATGACACTGCCATTAACATTTGAGTTCGCTTCGAGCTGAGTTAACGCATCTGAGAGCTTATCTGGGCCAAACGCCACTCTCTCACGCAAATCAACTGACGCCGTATTGTGATTAATGCCAATAACAAGCAAGGACATGTATAGAAGGTTCTCAGACTAAAGGAAATACAAATTGGTTCGGAATTTTACTTGATGCCCTCCGTTATTAAAAGAGCGAACGCTATTTGTTTTACTGAGTTCGTGATATCAATGATATAGTTAAGGCTATTAACCATCGACAATTGTTTAAAGCGCAACCAGTTATGATTAACTTTCGACGATTACTTTTTTTAGCACTCTCTTTTCTCTTTCTCGCGGGTTGTTCGACACTGCCGGAAAGCCAAACCAGTGTTGAGTGGCAAGCTCACCAACAGAAACTTGCATCAATCACTGACTATCAATCCGTTGGAAAACTCGGTTATATCTCACCTGAGCAAAGGCAATCTCTTAATTTTCAATGGAAGCATAATCCGGAAGCCAGTCAGCTTCGACTGAGTACTTTCATTGGTCAAACCGTTCTCAACCTCTCAATATCGCCACAAGGCGCAACGGTTGAAACCTACGATGGTCAGAACCTTTCACACGCCAGTGCCGATGTATTGATTGAGCAACTAACAGGGTTAACGATTCCTGTCGAGCACCTTCAAGATTGGTTACTTGGCAACCCAACGTCTGCTGATCAATTCCAACTTAATGACAATAATACCCTTAGCTCTTTAACTAAATTAGTGGGGCAGCAGCCATGGGAATTACAATACTTATCCTTTCAAGACATTGAATATAGGGGGAAGCCTCTGCCGTTGCCAAAGAAAATAAAGCTCATCCATCAAGACACCGTTATCAATTTAGTCATCACCAAGTGGACCCTTTAAAGCATGATTTCAACCACCACTTATTGGCCTTCTCCGGCAAAACTCAATCTCTTTCTCTACATTACAGGCCAGCGAGAGAATGGTTACCATGAGCTACAGACTCTCTTTCAATTTCTAGATCACGGTGACAACTTAGTTATAACTGCCGACTCGACTGACCAAATCACCTTGCTTAACCCAGTAGAAGGGGTTGAAACCAGAGACAACCTTATTTGGAAAGCGGCAACGGCACTCAAAGATTACTCAGGATGTTCTTTGGGCGCTAAGATTGGCATTACTAAAGTGTTACCAATGGGCGGCGGCATCGGTGGTGGCTCTTCTAACGCGGCAACAGTACTGGTCGCATTAAACCACTTGTGGCAGCTGAATCTATCAGATGATGAACTTGCAACTATCGGTTTGAAGCTTGGCGCTGACGTTCCCGTATTTGTGCGCGGATTTTCTGCTTTTGCAGAAGGTGTGGGTGAGAAGCTTGCCAAGGCTGAACCCGATGAAAAATGGTATTTAGTCGTAAAACCATCGGTAAGCATTGCAACAGCGGACATATTCCAACACCCAGATTTAACGAGAAACACAGAAAAACAGCCGTTAGAAAAGCTCCTACAAGGGGAATACGGAAACGATTGCGAAAAAATTGTACGAATACTGTACCCAGAGGTTGATCAGCAACTTTCATGGCTGCTACAATATGCGCCGTCAAGATTGACTGGAACAGGTTCGTGCATTTTTGCTGAATTTAGCAGCAAAAAAGACGCTATACTTGTCCTAGAAACACTCTCTGATACGGTCTCCGCATTTGTTGCGAAAGGGCGAAATATTTCACCTTTAAAAGAGACCCTGGCTGAATATCAAACAGCCCACACCGACTTTATTTAAAACTGGACGCAACCCTGAGGTTTCCACCGTGCCTGATATGAAGCTATTTGCTGGTAACGCAACACCTGAACTAGCCCAACGTATTGCTGATCGTTTATACATTTCTCTTGGCGACGCTACTGTAGACCGTTTTTCTGATGGCGAAGTCGCTGTTCAAATCAACGAAAATGTTCGTGGTAGTGATGTATTCCTGATTCAATCTACTTGTGCACCAACCAATGACAACCTAATGGAATTGGTGGTAATGATTGACGCAATGCGCCGTGCTTCAGCGGGCCGTATTACTGCTGTAATCCCATACTTTGGTTACGCTCGTCAAGATCGTCGTGTACGTTCTGCTCGTGTGCCAATTACTGCAAAAGTTGTTGCAGACTTCCTGTCTAACGTTGGTGTTGACCGCGTTCTGACCATTGACCTACACGCTGAGCAAATTCAAGGCTTCTTCGATGTACCTGTAGATAATATCTTCGGTACTCCAGTGCTTCTTGAAGATATGGCTAACCGTGGCTTAGAGAACCCAGTTGTGGTTTCTCCAGACCTAGGTGGTGTTGTTCGTGCTCGCGCTACAGCAAAAGCATTAGGTGACGTTGATATCGCTATCGTTGATAAGCGTCGTCCACGTGCTAATGTTTCTGAAGTAATGAACCTAATTGGTGATGTTGAAGGTCGTGATTGTGTTATCGTTGATGACATGATTGATACTGGTGGCACACTGTGTAAAGCAGCTGAAGCGCTTAAAGAGCGCGGTGCTAAGCGTGTATTCGCTTACGCTACGCACGCTGTTTTCTCTGGTACTGCTGCATCAAACATTAAGAACTCTGTTCTAGACCAAGTTATCGTTACTGACTCTATTACTCTATCTCCAGAGATGGCAGCAACAGGCAAAGTAACAGAGCTAAGCCTTTCTCGCATGCTAGCTGAAGCGATTCGTCGTATCAGCAACGAAGAGTCAATCTCGGCGATGTTTAGCTAATAGCTACCTTAAGTGAATCAAGGGAACACTCCCTTATTAAATAGCTTAAAATAAAAAAAGCACTTCTTACGAAGTGCTTTTTTTATATCCTTACACGCGCTAGAGCCAAACCTCTTTTCTGTGCTATGATACGGCGCTTTTTGATAATCCAGAGAGATCCAAACTTTGAGTCAGCAAATTAAACTGCTTGTTGGTCTAGCGAACCCCGGCCCTGAATATACTCGAACTCGTCATAATGCGGGCGCGTGGGTCGTAGAAGAGTTAGCTAGAGTTCATAACGTTACCCTTAAGAATGAAACCAAGTTTTATGGGTTAACTGGACGCATCCTCATAAACGGTGAAGATCTCCGCTTACTAATCCCAACCACTTTTATGAACCTATCAGGTAAAGCCGTTGGGGCACTAGCTAAGTTTTATCAAATCAAACCAGAAGAGATCATGATCGCCCATGATGAATTAGATCTGCCTCCGGGTGTGGCTAAATTCAAAAAGGGTGGCGGTCACGGTGGACATAATGGTCTACGCGACACGATTAGCAAACTGGCTAATAATAAAGAGTTTTATCGCTTAAGAATTGGCATCGGCCATCCTGGGCATAAAGACAAAGTTTCAGGTTATGTGCTTGGTAAAGCCCCAGCTAAAGAGCAGGAGTGCTTAGATGCAGCCGTCGACGAATCCGTACGCTGTCTAGACATCTTATTGAAAGATGGCCTCACCAAAGCACAAAATCGCTTACATACGTTCAAAGCAGAATAAGGTTACTATCATGGGTTTTAAATGTGGCATTGTTGGATTGCCAAATGTCGGTAAATCAACGCTTTTTAATGCACTAACTAAAGCTGGCATCGAAGCCGCTAACTTCCCTTTCTGTACTATCGAGCCAAATACCGGCATCGTACCGGTACCAGATCTACGATTAGACGCACTAGCAAAGATCGTAAACCCACAAAAGGTGCTACCTACAACGATGGAATTCGTTGACATTGCAGGCCTTGTTGCTGGCGCGTCTAAAGGTGAAGGTTTAGGAAACAAATTCCTAGCAAATATCCGTGAAACTGACGCTATCGGTCACGTTGTTCGCTGTTTTGAGAACGAAAACATCATTCACGTTTCAGGTAAAGTTTCTCCGATCGATGATATCGAAGTGATTAACCTAGAGCTTGCATTGGCGGATTTAGACTCATGTGAACGTGCGATTCAACGTAACGCTAAAAAAGCGAAAGGCGGAGACAAAGACGCTAAGTTTGAAATCACTGTCCTTGAAAAGCTGCTTCCAGTGTTCACTGAGGGCGGAATGGCTCGCACTGTTGAACTAGGTAAAGAAGAACTCGCTGCAATTGGTTACCTTAACTTCCTTACACTGAAGCCAACCATGTACATCGCTAACGTGAATGAAGATGGTTTTGAGAACAACCCTTACCTCGATGCAGTTAAAGAATACGCAGAAAAAGAAAACAACGTCGTTGTTGCCGTTTGTGCGGCTATTGAATCAGAACTGTCTGAATTGGACGACGAAGATCGCGAAGAGTTCTTAGCTGACATGGGTATTGAAGAGCCAGGCCTTAACCGTGTGATTCGATCTGGTTATGACCTATTAACACTACAAACGTATTTCACTGCTGGTGTTAAAGAGGTTCGCGCTTGGACAATTCCTATTGGTGCAACCGCGCCACAATCTGCGGGTAAAATTCACACTGATTTTGAAAAAGGATTCATTCGAGCTGAAGTTGTTGGTTATGATGACTTTATTCAATTTTCTGGTGAAAGTGGTGCAAAAGAAGCGGGCAAATGGCGTCTAGAAGGCAAAGACTATATCGTTAAAGATGGCGATGTTGTTCACTTCCGCTTCAACGTATAATTCAATAAGTTAGCCCCACTTAACTAATGTGTATAAAGAGTCAGCAATCAAGCTGGCTCTTTTGTTTTTAACAGTTAGTAACGCTTTACACATTAATTGTTAACCTGACTATTTTCGCTGATTCACAACCACTTTTCGATCACAAACACAGCGCTTTGTTCAAAAAGAAACCGAACGATAGATTTATCTGGATTTATTACAAAAAACTATTGACGGTTTTCACGCAACTACGCATAATGCGCCCCGTTCCCAACAAGACACGCTCTTGAAGGGAAAGACAATTTGGTATTGGCTACTTAGCTCAGTTGGTTAGAGCACATCACTCATAATGATGGGGTCGCAGGTTCAAATCCCGCAGTAGCCACCATTTCCTAAGCACTTATTTTTGTATTTATGTGCGAACATGAGTTTTTAGGAAATAATGCGGACGTGGCGGAATTGGTAGACGCACCAGATTTAGGTTCTGGCGCCGCAAGGTGTGAGAGTTCAAGTCTCTCCGTCCGCACCATATTGAGATATCTTAATTGATATCATTGTTGGGCTATCGCCAAGCGGTAAGGCACTGGCTTTTGATGCCAGCATTCCCTGGTTCGAATCCAGGTAGCCCAGCCACACTTTAAAAGTGGCATTTATCTTGAAAAAGAGGGTGACACTTGCAGTGAGATTGATTATATTGTCTCGCTCGAAAAGATGGCTACTTAGCTCAGTTGGTTAGAGCACATCACTCATAATGATGGGGTCGCAGGTTCAAATCCCGCAGTAGCCACCATACAATGTTATATTGACTCACCAATCGTCGATATGACTACACTCTTAGCTAGAGTAAAAGCTTGCTGCGGTCGTGGCGGAATTGGTAGACGCACCAGATTTAGGTTCTGGCGCCGCAAGGTGTGAGAGTTCAAGTCTCTCCGACCGCACCATACATTAAAATAGTGTGTAGACACTGTTTTGGCTACTTAGCTCAGTTGGTTAGAGCACATCACTCATAATGATGGGGTCGCAGGTTCAAATCCCGCAGTAGCCACCATACAACGTTATATTGACTCACCAATCGTCGATATAACCACAAAGTTTGCTGCGGTCGTGGCGGAATTGGTAGACGCACCAGATTTAGGTTCTGGCGCCGCAAGGTGTGAGAGTTCAAGTCTCTCCGACCGCACCATTATTCAGATAATGTCTGTAAATCTCACTGAGATTTTAAAACATTTTGTTGGGCTATCGCCAAGCGGTAAGGCACTGGCTTTTGATGCCAGCATTCCCTGGTTCGAATCCAGGTAGCCCAGCCACTATTTACAACTCTTGGTTTGAGTATTAAACGAAAACAAAGAGCACAACGTTATATTGACTCACCAATCATCGATATAACTACAAAGTTTGCTGCGGTCGTGGCGGAATTGGTAGACGCACCAGATTTAGGTTCTGGCGCCGCAAGGTGTGAGAGTTCAAGTCTCTCCGACCGCACCATCATTTATCGACTCTGTCGATGAAACAATAAAGCCCAGTTCTGCTGGGCTTTATTGTTTCTATAATTTAGAAAACATAGTTAGTAAACTTTCGCGCTGATATTCCCGCTCTACCCTACCTAATCGCATCAATGTGTTTACCCAACACTAGTAGATACCCAACCACCTTTCTATCTGTAGGTAACCTTACAGGCCTTATTTAAACAAATAAATACACGAGCACAGCTAGATAGGAAAGTACCGATCAAAAAAATCCAGCCGAAGCTGGATTTCATTTGAGACTTAGGTGATTAAACCACTTTCTATCCCAGTAAACCTAGCGCTGAATTTGGCGCTTGTTTAGCTTGAGCAAGTACTGAGCTCGACGCTTGAGATAGAATCTGAGACTTAGTCAATGCCGTTGTTTCTTTCGCAAAGTCAGTATCTTTGATACGGCTTTGAGATGCGTTAACGTTCTCATTAATGTTATCTAAGTTGTTAATCGCGTGGTCAAATCGGTTTTGGAAAGCACCAAGTTGAGCACGGTGGCTATCAACAAATTTCAACGCTGAATCGACAATTGCAACAGACTCTTGAGCGCCACCAACTGACGTTACGTCAATAGTATCAACCGTAACAGCTGTTGGACCACCAATCGCAAGTTCACCCGCTAAACTGCCACCAAATGTCACATCACCTTCAACTTTGTTGTTGTCAGCATACATTTGCAGTTTGCCATCTTCATCAACAGACGCTTTGATCATGTCTTGTTGACCATTGATGTAAGTCGCAAGTTGTTCAATATCATCACCAACTTTCGCATCAATAGCGAGGTTCTGTGCGTTACCGAACTTATCAGTCAAAGCAATCGTCAGGTCGTTACCGCCCGTCTGAACTGACCAATCTTTATCTTGGCCATTTGCAGCGACATAACTGTTACCACCCATCAACGCATTATCACTACGCATGTTGTTTAGCGTTAACATCACCGCTTCGCCGTTATCTGAACCAATCTGGAATGATTTAGTATCAAATGTACCGTTAAGCAGCTTGTTACCACCAAACGAGGTTGTTTCAGCGATACGATTTAGCTCGTTGTTAAGTGCGCTGACTTCTTCCTGAATAGCGACACGCTCAGATTTTGAGTTAGAGCCGTTTGCAGATTGAAGTGATAGATCACGCATACGTTGTAGAATGTTAGTTGTCTCGTTCATTGCACCTTCTGCTGTCTGTGCAATCGAGATACCGTCATTCGCATTACGAACTGCGACATCTAAGCCTCGGCTTTGAACGTTCAAGCGGTTAGAGATCTGAAGACCTGCCGCATCGTCCTTTGCGCTGTTAATCTTGAAGCCTGATGATAGACGTTCCATTGATGTTTGCTGGGCGCTATTTGCACTGTTCAAATAACGTTGAGCTGTCATCGCAGATACGTTTGTATTTACATTAACCGCCATAGTGGTCTCTCCTATTGATTTTCCGGCGAGCGGAAATTTTCTTATCCGAACGGTTTCCGACGTCTCGAAAAACCAATTAGTTCTCTCAAAGTAAACTCTTAGCGACCTTGAAAAGAATTCCTTTAGAAAAAAGAGGAGATAAAATTAATTAAATTGGGAAATAACGAAATAACAAGACGTTACCGACATAAATGGAAAAATAGATTAAAGAAACCAGCAAACCTGCCGAGGGGCGAAGAAAGTGAATTGCTTGGTTAACAGGCAAGAAAAAGCCCCTTTTCCTTTGAGAGAACCGGGGCTAGTTTGGTTAGCCGGCGTCTTGTGCGGAGATCAAGAGAAATGATCACATACCGACTGACCGGGGCGCATGGTTATCGTAAGAACAACTAAGCAGGGTAAATCTGAGAGAGCTTAACTATCCAATAATAATCACACTTTGCCTTGGGTTTTACCTATTACTCACGTCTGTGTAACTAAGGTAAAAGTCCAATTACTACTGCAACAACGTTATTGCAGAGTTTGGCAACTGTTTAGCTTGAGCAAGTATTGACGTACCTGCTTGTTGCAATATTTGAGATTTCGTCAATTGAGTGGTCTCTTTCGCGAAATCTGTATCTTTAATTCGACTGTTTGACGCTTCAACGTTCTCTTGGATGTTCGCCAAGTTATTGATGCTGTGGCTTAGACGGTTTTGTTTTGCACCTAAGTCCGCACGCTGTGAGTCTACATATTGCAGTGCCGCATCCACGATACCGACTGCATTTTGAGAGCCTGTCACCGTTGTTACATCAATGTCTTTGACCGTCGTATATGCGCCAGGACCGCCATTGAGACCAAGTTCCGTTGCTAGACCACCAGAGATGGCTAAGTCACCTTCAATTTCTGGCTGAGCGATGAAGACCTGTAGCTTACCTTCATCACCAACAGACGCCTGGATATAGTCTGTTTGACCATTGATGTAAGTCGCAAGTTCTTCAACGTCGTCGCCCACTTTACCTAGGATATCAACCGTTACTAGCTCACCATTCTTATCGGTGAATTCGAATTTGAGGTCATTCGCGCCTTGCGCTACATCCCAGTCTGAGCTTTTGCCATTTTCCGAGAAATAAGATTGACCACCCATTCGGAAGTCATCTGCACGGATGCTGGTTAAGCCCATGATGATTGCTTCACCCGAACTCGCACCGATTTGGAATGATGCTTCGCCGAACGAACCATTAAGTAGCTTACGCCCACCAAATGATGTGGTTTCCGCGATACGGTTCAATTCATTTTGCAATGCCACCACTTCTTCGTTCAAAGCTTGTCGCTCTGATGAAGAGTTCGTGCCGTTAGCCGATTGCAGTGAAAGGTCACGAATACGTTGTAGAATACTCGTCGACTCATTCATCGCACCTTCCGCCGTTTGTGCAATAGAAATACCGTCATTGGCATTACGCATTGCGACATCTAGACCACGGGACTGCGCCGTCAATCGGTTTGAAATTTGTAGGCCAGCCGCATCATCTTTTGCACTGTTGATACGGTTACCAGAGGACAAACGTTCCATTGACGTATTGAGTTCACCGGTGGCCTTATTTAAATAACGCTGAGCGGTTAACGCTGCTACGTTTGTGTTTACTGTAATGGTCATATTTGCTCTCCTAGTGAGTTCGCAAGTGCTTGCGAAGCGGCCAGCTTAATCTCATTTGGAAGCACTGACCGTAATTGCCTTGCTAAACCTGTATAACTACAAGTCTATTTATCTTTATTTTCACTGTTACTAAGTTAATACAAGTAATGTGCCAACTTTTTAACCAATTTTACTTCTAACAAATAATAACCAAAATCAATACGTTAGGTTTATTACATGCGATACCATGACTTTACATCTCGATAAGCTATGGCAGAACAAACAGTCATTGCCGCTTGCTTGCCGCTTTAACAAAACTCTTGTTTTAGCGGCATGAAAATTCATCCAGTGGCACATACGGCATAGCACGTATGGCAGGCATCAAAACTAGATGTAATTAAATAAAGTTAAGTCTTTGGTTTTACCAAAAGCTTGCTGCGATGCTTGTAACGCTCGCGAATTCTCATTGAATTCAATCACGGCTTCCGCATAATCTAAGTCTTCAAAATTACTCTTCGATTTAGCCAGAGTTAACTTAAAGTCTTCATGCTGCTGCTCTTGTATATCCAGGGTATTCAGCCTAGCCCCCACATCTGTGCGAGCTTTATTTAAATGAATAAATGCCGAATGAAACTCTTCCGTAATCTGATGTAACTTTGCCGTGCTATTGGTATCTGACACCGAGTTCTCTGACAGATCCATCGCCTTTTGAAAGCTGTCAAAAATCGAATAGGTTTTTCTAGGCTCAAGTGTAATCGTGTCACTCTTGCTTATTTGACCTTTAACCTGAATAGTAAGGCCTTCATAACGAATACCTTGTGAAGCGTCGAATTCATCGGCTTTTACAACACTGCCATCCTTTTCAAGTTGATAACCAAACTTGCCGTTATCCATATCTACAAAAGTGACTCGATACGTTGAATCATCGGCTGGCTCAACGTTGGTGGCGCGCTCTAACAGCAGCTCCGACGCATCATTTAATTGATATTCGGGTTCGTAATGCCCGAATGGGTTATCAATTTCCATGAACAGCTTGCTGCCTGGATCATTGATTGCCATTTCCAACGTATTGGATACCTTCATCTTGCGTTGGTAGTCGTCTCCGGAGTAGCTCACGGTGCCATCATTATCACGGAAGAAAGGCTGATTCTTAGGTTTTGTCCCAGCAAATATATAGTTACCGGACTCATCTTGGACGTTCACTAAATTCAAGAAATTGTTTGCCAGTTCTTGTATCTCACGCTTTTTTGCATGTCTGTCTTCAGATGACAAAGAACCGTTGATCATTTCCATTACCGTTCGTTTGGTTTCGTCGGCAAAGCTTTCCGCATTAGAAATAATCACTTCGTGGTGTTCTAGACGGTTTCGAACCAATACGATAGCGTCAACGTACTGCCTTAACTGCTCTGATTGCTGACCAACATTTTGGATATAGTGGGTTGCAAGCGGGTTATCGCTCGCTTTCATTAACTTTTTACCAGAAGCAAGCTGAGCTTGATTATGGTGAATTTTGGTCTCTTGTCGGCGCAAGTCATTCTGCACTGACTGATAGTTATGGAAGCTTGAAATTCGATTTAACATTTATCTGCCTCCCCTAACGCAATGCCAAGATAGTATTAAAGGTGTCATTAGCCGTTTGCATGATGCGAGATGACGCCATATAAGCGTGTTGAAATTTCATCATATTGGCGGCTTCTTCATCTAGGTTAACCCCAGAAATTGACGCGATTCTCTCCTGAGCTCCCTGCTTTTCTAGCTGAGCGACATCAGCAAGGCGAGAAGCGGTCGACATTTGCAGCCCGACATCCGTATTCAGGTTGTGGTAGATATCCAGTACCGTAGATTCATTGTCATTCAGCTTCTTATCGGTCTGAATATTTTGCATTTTTAGTAGGTTGCCGTTATCACCTTCAGAGGGGATAAGGTTTGCCGTAAACTTATCGTTGGCAATAGCACCTTGGCTCAAACTAAATATCGTACCCTGAACCTCTACAGGACCGGTCGGTGGATACGGCTTAGGCTCTAGGAGAATATTTCCTTTGGTGTCGGTCACTGCAAACTGATCGCCGGTTGGTGCAACGATCACTTCAAACTCTTTTACGTTACCCACTTGTAAGATCTTAAATTTGGCTGAGCCTTGAGCAAAAGAAGTTGACGCTTTAAAGCTTTGCGCGGCAATTGCGGTAGGGTCATTCGTTGCCATTTGAATATCGGCGGCACCATTGCGCGTTGGACGGATAAGCACTCGCTCACCCGCCTCCAAGTTTTGACGAATTTCAATTCGCACGCCGTCCACGTACAGCGAATTATTCTGTTGAGGTACGACAAGACGCTCGCCTGATGGACGCGTGACAAAATACTCACTTCCATTGTATTGCAAAGAGTACTCACCGCCTTTCAACTGACTGGTATCTTCAATAAAGACCGCGAGGTCCGCTTTTGAATCCGAAGCGGTGACGACTCTGTTTTTGGTTAGCCTATCTTCGTTTACATCGGTAAAGATAAGGCCACCGACGTTGCCACGTAGATCCAAACCTTGCGATTGAAGTTTATTCACTTCATAAGAAAAGGCGGTCGACATTCTGCCTAGCTCATCCATCAAATATGGGATGTGCTTGTCGCGCATTTCGAGTAATGCGCCAAGCTTGCCATCAATATCTTTAGAGGTAATAGCTTTAATGCCCTTCCCTTCAACAATCGCGAGACGATGCTGATGAACATCGGGGTAACCATCGATCATTTTCAGTTGGCTTGCTTCTGTACCTGATACCAACGTGTGACCATTACCAATGTGAATGTTGAATCCTTCGCCATGCTTACGCGCTGTCACCGTCACTTTGGTGTATTCGGAAAGCTCTGAAACTAACTTCTCATGTTGATCCATAAGGTCGTTGTGCGGCCCAGGCGTGCGCATCATCAAGCGCTGAGTGTCTCGTAATTCAAGGGCCAGCTGATTGATTCGCTCTAAACCAAGATCGAGCTTCTTGTTTGAAACATCAGATTGAAGACGGATCGTTTCATGGAAATCATTTAGGTTTTTGGTGATCAAGCCTGCTTTTTCAAGCACGACCTTTCTCGAACCGACATCGTTCGGGCTATCCGCAAGTGTTTTCACTGAGTCATACCACTCATTGAGGTTCTCGGGGATTTTCTTAGACGCGACAGAGGAGAGCATGCTCGATAGCATATCGAGGTTTTCTTCTGTGTCGGTTTTGAACGAGTGATTGGTGGTTGCAACATTGAGTTCGTTAACGGCAAACTGATCCCAAGAGCGGCGAACTTTTTCCACATGGACGCCCATGCCGTAGGTTTCGCCACCATATTGTCGAGGCGCGTTGGTTCCTTGGATAATAGACTGTCGGCTATAACCATCTGTATTGGCATTAGAAATATTATGCCCGGTGGTGTTTAGTTGTCTCTGAGCGGTAAGAACACTTTGTGTTCCTAGATTCAGAAGATCCGACGCCATGCAACCCCCAAATAGAATAAGAAAACCGGTAAATACCGATATGCTATAAGAAGAATTGCAATATGTATGCCAGATGTGAGACTGCTGGGGATTTAGAAATAAAAAAGGCTCACATGATGTAAGCCTCTGTTTCGATTGGAACTCATTGAGTCAAAGCCACGCTTAACTACATTTTATCAATACGCTGCTTAACGCTTAATATTTTCTCTGCGTAAAGGGGATCAGTCGCGTAACCTGCTTTATGAATTCCTCGAATGAACTCTTCAGAATTGCCGGTTTGTTGCAGTGCCGTGTTGTAACGTGGGTTCTGATTCAAGAATCGAACATAGTCGTTAAAACTATCTTGGTAGCTATCATAAGAGCGGAAGGCTGCGTGCTCTTTAACTGGCACTCCACCATGATACTCAAGTGTTTGGGTGGCAACTTTATCCCCTTGCCAGCTTCTATCCGCTTTGATGTTGAATAGATTATTACTGCTGCCACGGGAGTTTTGGGTCACTTTTTGCCCCCAACCCGTTTCTAGTGCGGCTTGAGCAAGAAGCAGTGAAGAATCAACACCCAGTGCTTTCGCGGCTTGTTCAGCATATGGCTTCATGGAGGCAACAAAACTTTCTGGGGATTCAAAAGAGGTAGGTTGAGCGTCTTTTGTAGATGCTAATTCTAACGTAGGGGAAGACTCTCTAAGTTCTCGATTACGCTGAACTCTGTCCATTATCTCTTCAAAATTACCGTCTTTTGCTGCGGCACTGCTGTTCTCAATTGAACCCGTGCTCAACTGAGCGACAATCATGTCTGCTAATCCTAATGAGCCTGATGAGCTTAGCTCGCTCGACATTTGGTCATCCAGCATTTGACGATAGAACTGTTGATTTTGGCTGTCCATAAGCCCAGATTCAAAGCCAGCATTCGCTTCTCTCATCGACTTAAACAACATTGAGGTAAAAATAGCTTCAAATTGCTTCGCTGCTGCCGTCAACGCGGCTTTATCGTCAGCTTCATCCCCACTCACGGCTTTCTGACGAAGCTTATCTAAACCTGCTATGTCATGAATGAACCCTATGTCGTTACCATTATTAATCATGAGTCATCCCTACTAAATAATGATCAACTGACCTTCAATGGCACCCGCCTGCTTTAGAGCTTGCAAGATAGCCATTAAATCAGAGGGAGCAGCCCCAACTTGATTTACTGCGCGGACCAAATCATCGAGTGTTAAACCAGGTTCAAACTTAAACATTTTCCCCTGCTCTTCTTCGACTTCGATCTCAGTATCCGGGACAACAACAGTCTGGCCACCAGCGAACGCATTAGGCTGACTGACATTAAGATTCTCTTTAATTGCGACCGTCATACCACCGTGGGTGACCGCTGCGGGCTTAAGGCGAACGTGCTTGCCGACAACAATCGTACCTGTTCGTGAATTTACGATGATTTTTGCAGAGCCATCCGCTGGATTAAATTCAATGTTTTCAACCGCAGAGAGAAAGGCTACGCGTTGGCTAACATCACGTGGTGCTCTTACTCTGACCGAAGTGGCATCAACAGCTGAAGCCATTTGTGGTCCAAGGAAGTTGTTTACCGCATCCGCCATACGTTGAGCCGTGGTAAAGTCGGACTCAAGCAGATTGAACGTAATGTAATCACCGCGGCTAAATGGAGTCGGAATTTCACGCTCGACAATAGCACCACTTGAGATCATACCGGCGGTTGGGTTGTTTCCTACTATTTTAGAGCCATCGGCTCCGCTAGCACTGAATCCACTAACCACAAGGTTGCCTTGAGCGACGGCGTAAACTTGACCATCGAGACCTTTAAGGAAGGTCTGCATTAAGGTTCCGCCACGAAGACTTTTCGCCGAACCGATAGAGGATACCGTGACATCAACGGTTTGCCCTTGCTTTGTAAACGCGGGCATTTCTGCCGTCACAATCACAGCGGCAACGTTCTTTGTTTTTGGTTTTGTACCAGGTGGCAATTGAATGCCAAAGTTTTGCAGCATGGCATTAAAGCTTTGATCCGTAAAAGGGGTCGATTCTCCCGTTCCCGGTAACCCAGTTACCAAACCATAGCCAACCAATTGGTTGCTACGTACACCCGCAATTTGTGATACATCTTTGATGCGCGCAGCATTGGCGCTGGTTGCAATCAGTGTCATGCTGATGAGTAACAGAGAGAACATCTTCATTTGATAACCCTTAATCTTTGTAAACGCTAACGAGCCCAATAAGTATTTCGTTAATCCGCTTTGGTTCTACTTACATAACGTTTAGCCAAAAAATCGACTTTTAAATCTCATTACAAAGATACATTAAAGAATCGTGCCAAGAATCCAGGTTCTTGCATATCTTGGTTGGTTCCAGTGCCAGAATACTGGATACGAGCATTCGAGATTCGATTTGAAGCAATCGTATTGTCAAAATCGATATCATCTGGACGAATAGTGCCGCTCAAGCGGATATACTCATCACCGGTATTCAGTGTTAGCCATTTTTCACCGCGAATGATGAGGTTACCATTTGCTAGTACTTCGATAACTTCAACCGTTATCGAACCAGACAGGCTGTTGCTTTGATTCGCCTCTGCGCTGCCACTGAATTTGTTGTCATTGCTTAGGTTGTACGAGAAATCGTAATCCCCTATCGTTAACGCTTGCCCACCTACTTCAAGTGGTTCCATGCTGGCGTCATTGTTTTTCGCTAAGTCAGCATCTGAGCTTTTTGCCGCTTTGGTATTTTCATCGAGCGTGACAGTAATGATGTCACCAATACCTCGGGGCTTAGAGTCATCATATAGACTGCTTATTTTATTCAAGTTAAACAAAGAACCGGTTTCGGCCGCATAGTGCTCTGGCACATGCTTTGGATGGATTGGGGCCCAAGCAGGGTCGCCGGCAACCGGATCGTTTCTGCCGCGCAATGTATCGATAATACCAGAACTCTCATCGGCAGTTTTGTCCCCTTCGACAGCATCAACAGTCGTCGTACCTTGAACGACATCAGGCGTTTCTACGGGTGGATCCATCATGGCGCAGCCACTCATGAACAAAACGGTAATAACGGTCAATATACGAATCATGGCAATAACCTCACTCTCACTTTAAGGGACTACAATTGTTGGTTAACAAAACTCATCATTTTGTCTACCGCAGAGATCACCTTAGAGTTCATCTCATACACACGTTGCGCTTCAATCATGTTCACAAGCTCTTCCGTCACGTTAACGTTAGACGTTTCGAGCATGGACTGACGTACGGCACCAAAGCCATCTAATCCAGGCACCCCTTCTTGTGGGTCACCACTTGCGCCAGTCGGCAGATACAAGTTTTGTCCGATTGGCTCTAAGCCACCTGGGTTGATGAAGTCTACCGTTGTGATTTGCCCAAGAACTTGGTTGTCTTGCTGACCACGAACATTGACCGATACTTCACCATCTGTGCCAACAGTAATACTGATGGAGTCTGGTGGGATAATGATTTCAGGCTCTAAGGTGTAACCCGCACCTGAGGTCACGATCGCGCCTTCATCATTTACGGTGAATTGACCATTACGGGTATAGCCGATATTGCCATCAGGCATGAGGATTTGGAAAAAACCGTCCCCTTCCACCATCATGTCCAAGCTATTGGTCGTGGTTTGTGTATTACCTTGGGTGTGTACTTTTTGGGTTGCCACAACCTTTGAGCCCGCACCGAGCATTAAGCCACTTGGTAATTCTGTATTTTGAGAAGATTGTCCACCAGGCTGATTGATGTTCTGATAAAACAGATCTTCAAAAACAGCTCGACTCTTTTTGTAACCTACCGTTGATGCGTTCGCTAGGTTATTCGATATGGTTGAGATATTGGTTTGTTGGGCGTCTAATCCCGTTTTACTTACCCATAATGCCGGATGCATAACAGTCTCCTTAAATTCCTTATTAGCTCATACGAAGCAGAGAGTCGGACGATTTATCCATTTCTTCCGCCGTGCTCATCATCTTCACTTGCATTTCAAATTGACGTTGCAAGTCAATCAGGCTGGTCATTTCACCGACAGCGTTGACATTACTGCCTTCAACAGCCCCTGTGAGCAGCTTTACATTGGCATCTGCTTCGTATGCCGCATTAGGCTCTTTCGAACGAAAAAGACCATTAATATCTTTGAACAATGAACGGTTATTGGTTTGAGTGAGTTTGATACGGTCAACAATTTCCATGGCATCCGCAGGCGCACCCTGGGGGACGACAGAGATCGTGCCGTCATTACCAATCTCAACTTTGCTGATTGGAATAGGAAGCGTGATTGGTGCGCCAAACTCGCCTAAGACAAGGTGACCCGATGAATTCGTTAGTAAGCCATTTTGGTCGACTTTCAGGTTACCATTGCGAGTTAGGCCCTCTTGGCCTGTTTTGTCTAGTACCGAAATCCAGCCATCACCTTGGATAGTCACGTCGAGATCGCGACCAGTCGTAATCACACTGCCTTGGGCAAAGTTTTGCCCTGGTCGCTCTGTCATACTGAAAACACGAGTAGGAAGCCCTTCGCCGTACGCTTGCATTGAACGTGCTTGTGCTAAATCAGCACGAAAGCCTGTTGTGCTTACGTTAGCCAAGTTGTTTGCTCGTAGCTGAAGCGCTTGCATATTTTGCTTTGCGCCGCTCATCGCCAAATAAAGAGTGCGATCCATAATGTGCTCCAATAACCAATGTTCAATTAGTTAAAAGCAATAGACGTGCCAAGTTTTTGAACGTTAAATATCAAAGAGTTACAGCAGGAAAGGATGATTTAAGCGGAGTATTGCCGATCATTGCCATAAGCAGATGGCAACAATACCAAACCAACGTTGCCGCTGGTTTGGTATTTCAGATCATTGTGTAAACGAAAACGTTAACGAATCTGTAGGATATTTTGCTGTAGTTGGCTGTGAACTTCTAGTGCACGTGAGTTCGCTTGGAAGTTACGTTGCGCAGAAATTAGGTCTACAAGCTCTTGAGTCATATCAATGTTAGATTGCTCTAGAGCACCATTATTGATTGAACCAAATGAGCCTTTACTCGATTCACCCCAGATCTTGTCGCCAGAGAACTGAGTCGAATCCCACTGAGTGCCACCTTTCTTATCTAGGCCTTGCTCATTAGATACACGAACCATAGCCACACGACCTAACGTCACGTTTTGACCGTTGGAATAAGTACCTAAAACGCTACCGTATTCATCAAAGTCAATCTTAGTTAAGAAACCCGTTGTCGCACCGTCCTGATGAGTTTTTGTAATCTCAAACGGCGCGGCAAACTGAGTAGCGCCATTCAGGTTGAATGCCAATACTTGCGAGCCATCCGCTCCGTTCAGATCAATACCTGCCGTTTCGAAAGAATCCGTTAAAATCGGGTTACCGCCGTTCAAGCTCGCGAGTGTACCGTCATTGTTGAATTTCATCGTGTGACCAATATGACCAGTAGGAGATGCAGCATCACCACCCGCTACGTTCAACATCTTTTCACCACCCGAATCCGTCACACTGTAGTATTTATTCCAAGTGTTAGGCTGCGTCATGTCTTTCAAGTAATACGTCGATAACTTGTAAGATTGACCCATCGAGTCGTAGATCGTCGTAGACGTTGATCGATTATAGGTTTCAGGATCGGTGTGATCAAAGAGCGCAGGATCTTTTAGATCACCATTTGCTGGCAAGTTCGCGCCAACTTCAATCGCACTAGTTTGCTTTGGCTTACCAAATTCAGCCGGAATATCTAATGGCTCAGGCTCGTAAGAAAGAACATCGCCTGTGTCTTTATTTACCGCATAACCAAGTAAGTACTGATCATTCGCATTAACAATGTAGTTGTCTTTGTTTAAATGGAATGCACCGTTTCGTGTCATTTCATTTTGTTGCGGAATCATTCTATCTTTCGCTACGGCAAAAAAGCCCGTTCCCGATACACGCAAGTCCAAAGGGTTGTTCGTATAAATACTTGAACCTTCATGGAACTGCTGGGCAACCTTGTTAGCCTGAACACCTTTACCTGGCGTGGTTTTAGCGTTCGTAAATATCGAGGTTGAATAGACATCACCGAACTCTGCACGAGATTCTTTAAAACCAAACGTGTTCGCGTTGGCAATGTTATTACTGGTTGTGTTCAAATCTAATTGAGAAGCGGATAAACCGCTTAGTGATACATATGACATTCCAATATCTCCTATCTAGCTAGCGTATTAACTCTTAAGCGAGCTATGCTTTGCCAACTTCTAGTACTTCAGCAAGTCGAACTGGCGATTCAAAACCAGCTAGATTGAGCAGTACGTTACCATCACCTTTACCGAGAAGTACGCTATTCACGTTTGCATAAGTTGAAACTTCAAACTCGCGATTTTCTCCATCTAACAATCCAGATGCTCTCACATTGTATTTGCCAGCCGGCAATGGATTACCGTTATCGTCTTTACCGTCCCATTCAACTTTGCTGTCACCTGCCGGTTTTGAGCCAACTTCAAAGGTACGAAGTAATTGCCCTGCTTCATTCTCAATTCGGACAAATAGATTGTCTAAAGATTGAGGAAGCTTAACCATTGCCGACATGGCAGCACCGTCAGCTTTCACCCCAGCCGCTCCTGGCACCAATACATCTCGGCCAACCAGAGAGGATGCTTGTAAAGCTTGGTTAGAGGTCATCGATGAATTCAAACTCTCAAATTGAGTGTTCATTTTCCCGATACCATCAACGGTCGCAAATGAAGCCATTTGCGCAATCATCTGGTCATTACTGACCGGCTTAAAAGGGTCTTGTTGAGCCAATTGCTTCGTGAGGAGTGATAAGAAATCTTCTTGTTTCAGATCCTGCTTACCGGTTGTTTCCTCAGTCTTCTTTTGGTCTTGAAGAGATTTAAGCTGATCAACATAGGACAAGCCGCTTTGACCAACGTTATTTATTCCAGCCATTCGCTACCTCCTTATCCTTATTGACCCATCTGCAGCGTACGCAGCAGCATTTGTTTACTTGCATCTGCTACTTGAACGTTCGTTTGATATGAACGAGAAGCAGAAATCATGTTCGCCATTTCTTCCATTACATTAACGTTGGGTTTGTAGATATACCCTTCGTCGTTAGCAAGTGGGTGATCGGGGTTGTACTCAGCATCGAGCGGTTTATCGCTCTCCACAATACCCATCACTTTCACCGGCACGGTATGATCGCGGTTATAACGTGCCTTACTTAACTCTGCACCGAACACTGCATGACGCGCTTTATAGGTATCTTTCGCTGAGCTAGAGATACTGTCCGCATTAGCAAGGTTACTAGAGGTCGTATTTAGACGAACGGATTCAGCGCTCATAGCAGAACCAGTCACATTGAATACGTTAAATAAGCTCATCTAGTTACTCCCCTTAATTGCTTTCGTTAAGTTCTTGAATTTACTTCCTAAGAAGTCAAGTGACGCTTGGTGTCTGATCTGGTTTTGCATAAACAAGTTACGCTCTAAGTCCACATCGACCGTGTTGCCGTCACCCGTGTCAGGTTGTGTTGGAATGCGATACAAGCTTTCCCCTGTCACCTTTGTTGAGGCAGAGATGTGCCGACTATCTGTACGGCTAAGACCAATACTTGCCCCCGACGTTGCCGCCTGCAGTGCTTTATTGAAATCCATGCCCTTTGATTTAAACCCAGGTGTGTTCGCCTGTGCAATATTGGTGGAAATCACCTCAGCATTGCGCTCACGTACGCCAACGGTGTGTTGGTGAATACCTAAAGCATTGTCAAAAGAAATAGCCATAATTGCCTCAACTCAAAGAACTGACTGTTACTACTTAGATAAAAAGCAATTTGCATACCAACTTTTAAGGTACTTATACAATTTACTTTGATCCATTTTCAGCTTTGCAATAAATAGACCGATTAATGTATGTCAGCATCAATAGGTCCGGTTTCGACTTGGAATGTCTATCTTAAAATATAACACAAGTAGAGAGCTCTCAGGTGCAGACGAGAAATTAGAAACATTGGAGCAATGATTAGACATAAAAAAGCCCAATCGATGATTGGGCTTTTTTCTATTCGTGATGAGTAATAGAGATTACTTCAGCTTATAAATGATACCAGGGTTACAACGAACCATATCAAATCGATCGGTTAAACCCGTCAAGGATTCAGAAGCACCAAGCAGAAGGTAGCCTCCTGGGTTTAAACTGTTCGCCATTTGATTAAGCACTTGTGACTTCATATCAGGAGAAAAGTAGATAAGAACATTACGACAGAAAATAATGTCAAACTTACCAATCAGTGCGTAACTCTCCATTAGATTTTGAGGACGAAAGTTGACTAACCGTTTTACGTTGTCTTTTACTTTCATCCGACCGTCCCCCGCGTCTTCGAAGAACGTGCGTCGACGCTCAGGCGATAAACCACGTCCTAACGCTAGATTATCGTAAACCCCAGCTCGACACATATCCAACATCGTTGCTGAGATGTCGGTGGCTGTAATTGACACATTTGGCAGCATTCCAGGTTTGCGCTGCTGAGTTTCAAGAATGGTCATTGCCATTGAGTATGGCTCTTGACCTGAAGAACTCGCTGCCGACCAAATCTTAATTGGGCGCTTATTTGCCGCGACTTCAGGCAACAATTTTTCAGCTAACACCGCAAATGGGTATGTATCTCTAAACCACAGGGTTTCATTGGTTGTCATGGCATCGACAGCTGCAACGCGCAGCTCTCTATTTCGTCCAGAAACGACATCTCGCAGCAAATCAGATAATGTGGCCACTTTAAATTTGGTGACTAAAGGGCTAAGGCGGCTTCTCACCAGGTACTGCTTGCTATCGCCTAACACAATACCACATTGAGATTCCAAAAAGCGGCTGAAATCACGATACTCTTGATCGCTTATTGTTATCGCTGTCATTAATATCTCTTTTATTCTGTTAGTGCAGTTTTCACCGCATTGCCCAACTCATCTGGGTTAAATTTAGCGATAAATGAATTTGCCCCTACCCGTTCGACCATCGCTTGGTTAAACACCCCACTCAACGAAGAGTGTAAGATGACATACAAACCTTTGAGATCGGGATTACGGCGAATTTCAGCCGTTAGGGTATAACCATCCATTTCTGGCATTTCGATATCAGAAATAACGAGTGAGATTTGATCATAGATACTTCCCTCGGCTGCCATTTCTACAAGTTTATCATACGCTTCTTTACCATCTTTGACGGCAATAGCTTCAAAACCAATCGAGACAATCGCTCTTTCTACTTGCTTACGAGCAACAGTAGAATCATCGGCAATCAAAATTCGACGGACAATCTCTTTTTCTGTCTCAGCTTGCGCAATTTCTTGCCCTATAGACTCGTCCATCTGCTCATCAACTGGCGCGATTTCTGCAAGGATTTTCTCTACATCGAGAATCTCAACAAGCTCGTTATCGATATTGGTAACCGCGGTTAGGTAGTTCGCCTTACCAGCACCATCCGGTGGGGGTAAAATGGACTCCCAGTGCATGTTAATTATGCGTTCTACTGAACTGACGAGAAAACCTTGAATCGTGCGGTTGAATTCAGAAATAACAACAAAGCATTTCTCGATATCAGTTGTTGGTCGACCACCAATGGCAAGGCTTAGGTCGATAACCGAGATAGTTTGGCCACGAATATGAGCAACCCCTTTTACAAGCGGGTTTAAGTTTGGCATTGAAGTAAGTTTAGGACACTGAAGGACCTCTTTTACTTTAAATACGTTAATACCATAACGTTGACGTCCCATCAGTCTGAACGTCAGTAGTTCCAATCGGTTTTGACCGACAAGTTGTGTACGCTGATTCACCGAATCAAGAATACCGGTCATAAGCTCATCTCCATATCAAACTTTTGTACCAAAAAGTGTTAGTCTACAGCAGGCTATGTCAAACCAGAGAAACAGAATGATATATTCTAAATCACATAGGTATTTCGTTACCATAACTAAGTGTAGAGCTTTCTATAAGTTTTATTACAAGTCTATCGGCTTTTTATTGGTTTTATTTAGTTTTTTTGCCCATTCTGCTACGAATGAACAAATTAAAATCATACAACAAAGCGCTGAGAATTATATACTTAATCACATCGAGCAACCGCCTGGTGGGCAATTAACAGTAAAAGCCGCCAATATAGACTCTAGAGTTTTCGCGACCGATTGCCCAAGCCCACTTGTTACCTCTTCTGCTTCTCTTAATTCTCAATCAAGCAATATAACCGTGTTAGTTGAATGCCCAGAAGATAACTGGAGGCTCTACGTTCCAGTGAGGCTCACTACTCTTGGCCCACAAGTAACGCTTGCTTTACCGTTAAATCGTGGACAAATCATCACCGCTAATGATGTAATTATTAGTATGGTAGACCTTCACCGTTTTCGTCGGCAAGGTTTTTCCTCATTAAATATGGTTGTTGGCGCAAAAGTAAAAAGAAATCTAAATGTTGGAAGCGTGATTCAAGAACGAGATATTTGCGTTGTCTGTCGAAATGAAACAGTCATGATAAAAGCCGTTCAAGAGGGGATGACGATCACAACCAGAGGCACCGCTCTCACCGATGGCAGTGCGGGAGACCAGATTAGGGTGAAAAATACCAAATCCAACCGTATAATTGAGGGAAGAGTAACCGGAATTGGTGAAGTAACGGTTCAGTTTTGATCACCGTTGAATGTTTTTCACTTTTTTAGATACAAATGACTAAAGAAATCTGGGCGATAGTCGATAGTGACTGTACAGGTTCTTATTAAAAAAAAGGCTAACACATGGCAGGAATAGATAACATACGAAGCGGGCAAACGATGACCTCGTCAACGCGCAGCGCTAATCGTACTGAATCTAACGCATCAAGTAGGACAGAGTCAGCCGAGAAATCAACAGGCTCTCGACAAGATGCTGTTTCTCTAAGTCAACAAGGCAAAGAGATTGGTGAAATGCATAATCAAATGGCAACACAACCGAGCTTTGACTCAGCAAAGGTAGCGGCGATCAAAGAAGCCATTGCAAACGGTTCTTATACTGTCGACTCAGAGAAGCTGGCAGACAATATGATCAAGTTCGAAAAAGAACTTGGTGGGTTGTAACAACACCTCTTTATGAGATTCTTTGTTACTTCTAGCTGAATGAAGATTTACCCAAAGAGACACTAGAATATGGCAGCACTCGCGAGTTTGGTCGAATTCCAACTAAAAAATGCAAATGATCTGTCAGCGCTGCTTGCATTAGAAAAAGTAGCGATAACTCAACGCGTCTCTAGTGATATTGAACGACTAGCCAAAGAGAAAGTCACTCTAATTGATCAATTACATCAAACTGACCAACGTATAAGTACCCATCCAGATGTTTCTAGCCTTACAGAAGATGGGCCTCTTAAACAAACGGTCAGTGATATTCGCTCAATCATTCATGACTGCCAAGAAGCAAACTTAGTCAATGGTGATGCGCTTCAACGAGCACAGCTCAGTTACAACAAACTCAATAATATGATGCAACAAAGTCACGGTAAGATAGGCATGACCTATAATGCTGGCGGCCAAACACATACGCTTTCAACTCTCGGTACGAACATAAAAGCTTAATGTGACTGTCGATTTATCCTCCCTCCTTACATTTTAGATTTCCTCTCTCACCTAAACAACCATGATTCCTATTTTCCAGATATGAAAAAGCGGCAATCATGATTGCCGCTTTTACTGTTTTGCCGTATTAAGAAAATCATTCTGGAGAAAATGAGTCTCGGTAGTCAACGCAAATGAAGCATATCTCTAGAAAAGAGTCTGCTGTCGTTTCTCAGGTACTTGCTGAACTTCGCCATAGCTTCTTAACTGATTCATTTTTTCAATATCGAGTCGAAGCTCTGTGACATAGCTGTCGCCAACCTTATAACTTCGAACGACTTCAGCACCGCGTATCACACCATCTACAGCGCCCGACGTACGCTCAGTGCCTAAACGTTGATCTTTAAGATCAGCGCGACCACTGACTCTCATTCCGTAAACCTGCTCAGCAAGCTCACGATAAGCGTCTATTTTTGAGGCGCGCATGGCTCTAACTTGTTTCTCATCGACATTAACACCCTTTTGTTCACCTATGCTGGCGTAACCAACAGCGGTTAACCAAGAGTCGTCTCGCATGCTCTGCAATGGCTGACACCCAACCATGACCAATGCAGTTAGTAATACTATCCATTTACTCATCATCGGCTCCTAAGGTCTTAGAATGACAGTGTACGGCTGTGTCATCGTTGGATCTGAACGAATCAACACACCTTCTTCAGTACGCATTGAATTCAGCGTATCCAAGTCACGTCCTATACGATCAGCAGGCAAGAAACCCTGCGCTGTCGCGACAACGACTCTTGACTGCATGCCCACCACACGAGCGTTCACAAGCACACCGCCTTCTTGTCGCAACATCGTACCCGTTAAGATGTACTGTATCTCTTGCTCTTGAGCCAGATCTTTCCAATCTCGGCTGAACGCAAAATCACCTTGCTGCGTTACTTGAATTGAGCCTGTCGTTTTAAAATCGACAACCTTGAACCCACGCCGCTGGAACTGATGGATAAATCCTTCAGACACTGAATTGCCTAGCCAGTTTGTCGCATCCATATTTTGCAAATCAACAAAAGACGTGACAGCAATTGGGGTTCGCGCCGACACGCTGGTGTTTGATATCACCAGATCATCCGTCATGCTTTCAACGAAAAAATCCATGGTATGGCGTGGACTCTCCATCAACATAAACTGAGAACCCGAATACGGTTCTTTACCGTTGTAAATTGGGGCATAGGCACAGGCTGTCAAAAACAGCACCGGCACGAGCAATATCCATTTTTTCATTCTCTTAATCTCCAGATATACTAAGGCGTTCAAACATTCTCTCTTATGCTTAATGAATTCCGTCAGTAATACTTTCTTCAATTGCATAATGTGGAACATTCCTTGCTTTTCTTACTCTGCTACGAAAAAGAATGGCAACACCTAAATCAGCTAGTAATTAAAAAGCAATATTTATACCCAAACGGCGAATTATAATGAAAAAAAATCTAATATTAGTAATTTCAATGCTTTACTCGTTGATTTATACAACACAGCTCCAAGCCGCTTGGTACGAAGTGACCGGAGTCGCCACCGTTGTCTCCTCAGAAGAGGTGGCAAGAGTTCATGCTCTTGAAGACGCCATTTTTAAGGCGGTCAGCTTTTCCGGCGCTGATATTGGCAGCATTAGTAACCTCAGGCCTTTCTTAGAAAGCGATAAGAAGGAATACCAGTTTACTAACCATGAAGTGCGCTATGTATTGATAGAGGAGCAACGCGTGAGAAGTGACGTAATGTTTGTTCGCGCGCGCATCGATATCTATCCATCGGCAACAGGTTGCCATGTCAGCCAGTATAAAAAGACATTTTTAATCGGCAACATCGATCTTGCCGCCCCGCAGCAAGCGGTAATGGGACAAATATATAAAGTCGGCGATGACTTCGCCCATGTCATAAATCGTCAACTTGATGCCGAGTCTTCGAGTTTTGTCTCAGTAGGAACCACTGACTTTGAAATAAACAAACGTTACCCTGAGCGCTTAAAAATGATCGCTCAAGACACTGGCGCTCAATATATTCTTGGTGGCGTGATCACTGACCTAACAGCAACCATCGAGCAGAAGCTGCTTCGTGATGACGTCATCAACAGACAATTTGCGCTTGAAATGCAGGTTTTCGACGGTAAAACAGGCCATGAAGTTTATACAAGAAACTACCGTGAAGTCGCTAAGTGGCCATTTGCAAAAACCAGCCAAATAGATACCAAGAGCGCGAGATTCTGGGCATCGACCTACGGTGAGATGATGCTACGAGTCAGCCGAAATATCATGCTGGATCTAGAGTCGGAAGTCTCTTGTAAGATCAGCTTACCCGAAGTTGTCGCACGATTTGGTGATCAAGTAACAATAGACCTGGGTCGCGTACACGGGGTACAAGAAGGTGATCGATTGCAACTTTGGCACACTGGCTCCTTCATCGATCAAAATGGTCTCCCTCGAAACAAGGTCTCTCAAAGTGACATCACACTGACGGTATCTCGTGTCTATGAAAACGAGGCGGAGCTAACCATCGATCAGCAAGACCTCGCAGGCAGCATTCAAATCGGCGATGTCATGCACAAACTGCTATAGCTTTATACATGATGAGCGCTCAATACAAAATTAGTGCTCAAATGAATGGAGTCGAGAATTCATAGTGCTTCTTGGCCCAACTGGATAATACAGCCCAATCGTAAGTACAGGGCGTAGATTCAATCCCTAAAAAGAGCATCATAGAAAACAATGCCTTAGTAACCTCTGTTGCTAAGGCATTTTTATTCCTTGTAAAATCCTCACACTGCTCTGATTTTAGCAACTATGATTGAAGTAGACTTATTGACAATTCACTAAGGTATTTCCTGCCTAAAAACTAACGGCATTACTACTTAAAAGATAATGAAGAAAAGCAACCTAGTTACGAATACAGGCCACCGATTTATATCCAAGGCCAAGACTGCGTATAAGATTCACATCCACACGCCCGATGATTCTGTTCTTCATCGCTCGGTGGGGTACGTGCGCTTGGGTGAAAAACACGGCCTTAAGAAAGCGATCAAACTTCGCAACGAACTCGGTAGCGAGATGTGGGGAAAATTTTGGCGCAGATTACTTAAAGACCCATACTTAATGACTCGCCTACCTCATTCTGTAGAGCCTAAGATAATCTTTAAACCGAGACCGACTCGTGATGAGCCAAATAAGAAAGATGAGTGCTATATAGCCGCTTGGCGAACTTACGATAAAGAAGGGAAGCTCATTTACAAAAGTGTCGTATGCTCTATCAGTAAACATGGAAGGCTTGGCGCCTACACAAAAACCAAAAAAGCCTTACTTGAGGCCAACAAAGACAACCTTGAAATTTTGGAGTTTATGGGCCGCTTAAATAGTATTGACTTAAAATAGCCTTCAACTGATCGTCGTCCATAAAAAAACCGCAATCGTTATGACTGCGGTTTTTTATTACTTTGAATAAGCTAACGCCTATTGAGCATTCGCTTCACGCTCAGCGATGAACTCAAGTGCCATCTTAATGCGAGCAATGACGCGCTCTTTACCCACAAGCTCCATCACTGCGTCAACAGAAGGAGACTGACCGCCACCCGTTACTGCTACGCGAAGTGGCATGCCGATTTTACCCATGCCGATCTCTAGCTCTTCACATACTGCTGCAATCACACCATCTTTGATGTTTGCAGTCGTGAAATCTTCAAGTGCTTCAGCCTTTGCAAGAGCGAGCTCTAATGGGCCTTTGGCTACGCCACGTAAGTGCTTCTTCGCTGCGCCAGCTTCAAACTCAGAGAAATCTTCGTAGAAGTAACGAGATTGCTCAGCCAATTCGATAAGCGTGTTACAACGTTCACCAACTAACTTGATCACTTCAGTGATTGCAGGGCCATTTGAAATATCAATCTTCTGCTCATCCAGGTGCCATTGCAGATACTCTGCGACATACTCAGGCTCTGACGTTTTAATGTAGTGGTTGTTCAACCAAAGCAGCTTTTCAGTGTTGAATGCAGAAGCAGACTTGCTGATCGCGTCGAGAGCAAACAAGTTGATCATCTCTTCTTGAGAGAAGATTTCTTGGTCGCCGTGAGACCAACCTAAACGAACCAGATAGTTGTTTAGTGCGTTCGGTAGGTAACCTTCGTCACGGTATTGCATAACGGACACAGCGCCATGACGCTTAGACAGTTTCGCACCATCATCACCAAGAATCATTGCACAGTGAGCGAACGTAGGAACTGGCGCGCCTAGTGCTTCATAGATGTTGATTTGACGAGGTGTGTTGTTGATGTGATCTTCGCCACGCACAACGTGTGTAATACCCATGTCCCAGTCATCAACCACAACAACGAAGTTATACGTTGGTGCACCATCAGTACGACGAATGATTAGATCATCAAGTTGGCTATTTGCAATCTCAATGCGACCACGAATTTGGTCTTCAAAGACGACGCTGCCTTCTTTCGGGTTACGGAAACGAATCACGCAAGCATCACCTTCTTGTGCAGCTTCGTTAGCCGCAACAATTTTAGGGTGGTTCGCATCGTAACGAGCCATTTCTTTGTTTGCTTCTTGCTCTGCACGAATTTCATCAAGCAGGTCTTTAGGGGCATAACATTTGAATGCTTTGTCTTCAGCAAGCAGCTTATCAACCATTTCGTTGTAACGATCAAAACGCTTAGATTGGAAGTAAGGACCTTCATCCCATTCCATTCCCATCCATTTCATACCTTCTAGGATCGCATCAACCGCTTCTTGAGAGTTACGCTCAAGGTCTGTGTCTTCGATACGTAGAACGAATTCACCGCCTTGGTTTTTAGCGAAAAGCCAAGAGTAAAGTGCAGTACGTGCACCACCAACGTGAAGATAGCCAGTTGGGCTAGGAGCAAAACGAGTTTTAACCGTCATTTAAATACCTTGAATGTCTTGATGACTGACCAGCCTAATGACGTTTTTGAGCGCTCATTAGTGCTAAAATTTGCGCGTTATTTTAGCACTGATAAGTAATACTACAATCGGAATCATCGTTAAATTAACCATCATTCCAATCAAGGTTAGTTGTTTAGGTTTTTGACGGCCCAGGATACGAACTCTTGACGTTGTTCAGGCGTCATTTCTAGAAAGCCTGCTTCTAAAGAATTAGCAGTAAACTTTGTATTTTCTATCGAGATATTAGACTTAGAAAGCGTAGATGGTTTATCTGTCGAAGCCACAGATATTGCCGCAACACCGCCTGTTTGATTGTAATTTGACAACATCGCATCGTAATCTTTGATAAGTGCAAATGTTTCATCGGTGATGATATCAGTCGAAACGGGGACGTCTTGCCCATTACTTGTGATTTTAATCGTTGGATTCTTGTTATAACGATTAACTGTACGTTGATCGCGGATTGCATATGGTGCCTCTAATAAAAGAGTCTCATCACTGACATCAAAGGTGACAACCATTGGTGATGAGTTAAACTTTTCTTTTCCCCCATTAGTATCGATCATGCCGGTCATTCGCACTAGTATTTGATTCTGACCATTTTCTAATTGAAGGTCACCCTTACCAGTATTAGCTACCTGATTTATTTCTTGATTTACCGCCAGGATTTGTATTCGCGAATCCGTTTGAATTGTCGTTTTTGCGTGTGCAAATACGCTACATAGAGCCAAAGATAATGCGGCCAACTTTTTCATAATTTCTCCAGAAACAAAAACAACAACGGCGGGCTATTGCCCGCCAAAAATAATATACCGACTAAGCTCTGATTAGAATACCCATTCAGTACCGACACGGATCATAAGGTCATCATAATCAGTACCGATGTAGCCATTGCCCTCACGGTATGTACCGCTTTGTTGTGCTACACGAACAAAAGTGTACACTGAGTTGAATGAGTAACCTACCTCACCAGAAATCGTGGAGAAGTCCAACGACTTGTCTTTTACATTATCCGTTTCACCTGTTTGATCTGCGTAACCAACACGGAAGTTCATCGCTCCCATGTAATAGTTAGCTTGAACAGAATAAGCATCGATGTCACGCGCTTTATAATCACTTGATGTTGATGCTGTAGTATCTGCATCAAATGAACCTGTTTTATAAGAGCCTAGTATATTAAAGTTTTCCATCGGGCGAAGCTCAAACCCTGCAAAGTAAGCGTCTGTTTCGCCGACTAGGTTGTCATCAAATTCCGTACCTTCCGCAATTTCAAATGCAGCGTGAAGAGTCAACATATCGACTGGAGTTACAGAAACAGAACCACCATAAAAGTTAGAATCTTTATCGTTAGTACTTCCGTTACCGCCTGCTAGGCTAAACTTAACCATGTCGCCAAACATTGGTGAGTCATACCGACCCATTTGACTCTTACGATCAAAATTGAAACGCTCACCAGCTCTCCAACCACGGTCGTAAGTCATACCTAGGTTAGATGCTGAGTACGGCCAATCCACTAGTTCATACATTGGCGTAAGCATACGTCCAAAGCGTACCGAGCCCCAGTCATCACCACGCATGCCAACAAACGTATCACGATTACCAAGTTTAGCGCCGTCATCTAAAACCCAACCAGATTCTATCTGCACAAAAGCTGTTACAGATTCAGTCATTTCTTTAGCTGCACGGAAACCGACACGTGATTCATTCTCTAATGCGAACCCTGTATCAGTAACACGCTCACCTGAATCATCAAACGACTTTGAACCATAATCTACTGCAGAGATAGAAACCACACCGTACACTTCAACATTTGCGTCGTTTGCGTCGCCAATCATGTAAGCGTTTGCTGCGCCAGTTGCTAACATTACCGCTGCACCTACTAGAGATTTTTTAAATACATTTTTCATTGTTATTAACCCTTTCCATAGTTTGGAGTTTTAATACTTTTATTTTTTTGTACAACGTTTGGAACTACTGGACCATTTAGTTGCCAAACGTTGTGCTGCTTTTCATGGACAAGGCAAATATTGCAAACTTTTTTTCCAATAAAAAATAAAGCCAATTTTTTTTCGACCCACTTCAAACTAAAGCCTTCAAAAAAAATATAAAAACATTAATAAACAACAAGTTAACTAAAAAACAAATAACTTTGTTTTTACAAAAATTTTCACACAAACAGCAAAGATCACATTAACCCGTTGATAAATGGGGATAAAAACGATCTAAATCACATTGGTTTTTTGTATTTATTCACATTTTTATATTCATCCACCAAAAATATTGAGCTAGATCTCATCTCTACGACATACACCCTGACACCGCTCTGACAGTTTCATGGAGATATATAGGTGATTTAAAGAACAAATTTGGCCTTGACCTTCCCCTTAAGGAAAGGTTTATCCTACTCTTAACCGCTATAAAGCTAGGAATAGAGTGATGAAGAGATTTGAGATACCACTGAGTGGTTTAAATTGCATGGGGTGTGCAAGAAAAGTGGAGCAAGCCATTAAGCAAACCCATTCGCTCCATATTCATCAGCTCACACCAGCGTTGATAGATCTAGAAACTGACGCTGCCTACAAAGACGTTGTTTCCATCATTCTTGGCCTAAACTATAAAGCCGGATACGACTACCGCTATCACTTGACGGGCTTGAGTTGCCAGCAGTGTGTAAAAAGGCTCACTGAACGGCTTCAACAACACGAATTCGTTTCTGAATTTTCGGTCTCTTTAGATGAATTGAGAATAAATACACTCGCGAGTAGTACAGAGGTGATTGAAATCATTGAATCCCTCAATTTCAAAGCCACTGCAATTGGAGAAGATGAATCGACACAATCAAACTCAAAAGCGCCTTCTATTGATGTCATCGCCCCCAACGAAAAAGAAACAGGTGGTGAAGCCCTACGAAACAGCAGTCAGCCAGCGCCTATGACTTCCAACACAACAGATGTTACAGAAACACTTCATCTATTAATCACGGGAATGACGTGCGCCAGTTGTGTCTCCTCAGTAGAAAAGGCCTTTCGTTCTGTTACCGAAGTCAAAGAGGTGCAAGTCAACCTTGCCGAACAAAGTGCCATCATTGACGTTCACCACTCATCTCCAACAATACTCGATGCGATCATTGAAGCTGCGAAGACGGCTGGCTATCCTGCCGCTCTCTCAGATGATCCTCAAACCAGCCAGAAAAAACAGCAGAAGCTATTAGAAGCCAATAAGCGCTCGCATAAACTTGCCTCTATTTATTCACTGCTACTTGGCGGCCCATTAATGGCCTGGGGAATGGCCGGTGGCAACATGATGATACGAAACAGCATCGATCAATATGCGTGGGGCGCTATTGGATTTTTATGTTTGGCATTGATGATGACGTCTGGCCGTTCGTATTATGTCAACGCCTATCAAGCGATGACTCACCGCAGAGCCACAATGGACAGTTTGGTCTCTCTTGGTACAGGGGCTGCATGGATTTACTCCATGATTATGGTTTTAGCGCCTACGATGTTTCCTGAAAATGCACGTCATGTCTACTTTGAAGCGACAGCGATGATTCTTGGCCTCATTTCTTTAGGTCACTATATTGAAGCCAAAGCAAAGGCCAGAACAACACAATCTCTGCAAGCGCTGATACAGCTCCAACCTCAATCCGCTACCGTCGTCACTGACGCTGGGGATGAAACAATAGCACTCAGGTTAATCAAGCAAGGAATGACGCTACGAATTCGCCCCGGCGAGAAAATCCCTGTCGATGGGCAAGTGGCAACCGGCAACTCCTTTGTTGATGAGTCTATGCTGACAGGAGAGCCTATCCCTGTATCCAAAACATTAGGGGATCAACTGTCAGCAGGGACGTTAAACCAAGATGGCAGCCTTACAATGACAGCGACCGGGATTGGGCAACAGACCATGTTGGCGCGAATCATTCAATTAGTCCGAAAAGCGCAAAGCAGTAAGCCAGAAATAGCCAAGATGGTGGATCAAGTATCATCGATATTCGTCCCGGTCGTTATTGCGATAGCCCTACTTGCAACGACTGTCTGGTATTTTTTCGGACCAGAACCCAAGTTCAGCTATATGCTTATCGTGGCCACCACGGTACTTATCATCGCTTGCCCTTGTGCACTGGGTCTGGCAACCCCACTTTCTATTACCGTTGGAGTCGGGAAAGCTGCGGAAATGGGCATACTGATCAAAGATGCCGACGCGTTGCAAACCGCCAGTAACATCACTGCCGTCGTATTTGATAAAACTGGGACGCTCACCCAAGGCAAACCAGAAGTACAAAAACTTTATGCTCTTAGTGTTACTGAGGAGGTGTTGCTTCAACACGCTTATAGCGCAGAACAACACTCAGAGCACCCATTAGCTAAATCCATCTGTTTGTTTGCTAAAGAAAAGAATATCGAGGCATTGAAAACAGAGAACTTTCAGAACCTCAAAGGCAAAGGCGTCGAGCTGCAATGTGATGGTCGCCAACTCATCGTGTCATCGATTGCGTACCTGGAATCATTAGGTGTCGATATCCGTAACGCAAAAAGTGCTCTCGAACAGTGCCATCACAACGCTTGGACCCCAATCGCGATTACGCTAGATAGCGCACTTATTGGCATTATTGCACTCGCGGATACGATCAAATCAGACGCCAAGTCCGCCATAACAGCGCTTAAAGACCAGAATATCAAGACAGTGATGCTCACCGGTGACAATGAATCGGTCGCACAGTCTATCGCTGCACAATTAGGCATAGACAAGGTTATTGCTCAAGTCCTTCCCGATGAGAAAGCACAGCACATCACCGAACTTCAGAGCGAAGGAAATAAGGTTGCAATGGTGGGCGACGGCGTCAATGATGCCCCCGCTTTAGCGCAATCAGATTTAGGCATCGCGATGGGCAGCGGCAGTGATGTAGCGATTGAAAGTGCTCAAATGACACTACTAAACTCATCCCCCTTAGCGGTCGTCAATGGGATCGATTTATCGAAAGCTACGGTTACTAACATCAAACAAAACTTATTCGGCGCGTTTATTTACAACTCGCTTGGTATCCCCGTCGCTGCGGGTGTGCTCTACCCAGCCTTCGGCTTTCTTTTAAGTCCTGTTGTCGCGGGAGCAGCGATGGCACTTTCTTCTATAACCGTCGTCAGTAATGCAAACCGATTACGACTCTTCAAACCCAAATTCAAACAATAGAGGTCAACATGAAACTTAATACTCTGGCTATTCTTCTCGTTTCAAGCTTTTCAGCAAATGTGCTTGCTGCTGACGTCATCAATCACAAGTCTCCTTACTGTGGATGCTGTGGAGACTGGACCAAACACATGGTTGAAGCTGGCTATACCGTGAAGGAGGAGCTGCACGAAAATATGAACCCAATTAAAGAAAAGTTTGGGATCACTCCTCAGCTCGCCTCTTGTCATACCGCCGTCATTGATGGATACGTTTTTGAAGGACATATTCCCGCACAAGACATCACTGCATTTCTAGAGAACCCGCCCAAAAATGCCAAAGGTTTGGCCGTTCCAGGCATGCCAATGGGGTCACCAGGTATGGAATACGGGGACGAAAAAGATGAATATTCCGTATATGCGTTTAACGAAGAAGGGCAAGTATTTGAATACCGCCACTACAAAGGCAACTAAAGCTTTGAAAAGGTAGATAACTTAAATGAAAAAAGCCTAGCGGATTGCTAGGCTTTTTTATTAGGACTTCAGTTTGGACAAACTAAATTCTAGGCTTGATTAGAAGCCGTAAGAAGCACCGAATACGAATGCAGTGTTTTCTTTAGCATCTGAACCATCATCGTTCTTAGCACCGTGACCTTGGCTACGTAGCTCGAAGTAAGGTTGAACGCCAGAGCGAGTCCAAGTTGCACGGAACTCGTGGTCCATCGTGTTCTCACCAATGTCGTTTGACACGTATACGTTGTTGTACGCTAGAGCGACTGGAGCCTCTTCTAATGCGTAACCAATACGGTTGTCAAAACGCAGCTGCTCGTTGTCGCTGTCTTTGATGTTAGTGTGGAAACGAGTACGGTTGCTGATAGCAATACCGTTGTCGAAGTTATAACCAATCTTAACAAGTGGACGGCTTTGAACAGTTTCGCCATTGTTCATTAGATGGTGGTAACCAGCAGCAACCCAAAGGTTATCGTTAATCGCGTAGCTTTGCTCGATACCTAGAGTAATGTAAGGAGTTGCGCCTGCACCTTCGTTGAAGTCACCTTCGTAGCTACCTAGAGAAATGCCATCAAACTCTGTCAGTAGAGTTGTGCCCGTATCAAACGTGTGGCCAGCTTCTAGAGTAGACGTTGCATTTGGGTTTTTGTTCTCGCTGTGGAATTGCACGTTACCAGTAACGTAAGAAGAACCAGCGAATGCGCTTGAAGCGAAAGCAAGAGAAAGTGCGCTTAGAGCGATAATTTTTTTCATAATTAACTGCCTTTTAATGATTTTATGAACGACTGTATCCTCGGTACTTCACTGACCACTAGTCGTCAATTAGGTTGCCCTCCTGGCTTGGGGTGCATAATTGCAACATTTAATTTGGAAGTAAAAATAAATACCCTTATAGAGTGATCCTGCTCACTTTCTTATTATTAGAAGAAAATTAAGAACAGTAAATCAACCACTTAAGTAAGCAACCCTGCAATAAAAAAAAACATAAAGTGACATAGATCGACTTAGGACCGCCAACCAACACGATAAAGAAGACTGAGATCACGCCAGATTTAGCTTAATTTTGCTTACTAATAATGATTGAGAACGGATACTAGAGATTGATCACAGATTGATTCGACGTGATGAATCTACGGAAAGGGACTATCAACAAATTTGAGACTCGCAGAGCACGACTCGACGGAATGTGGGTTAACTCAGTGATAAACCTTGGCAACTAATTACTGTCTCGCTACTCTTGAAGACCTATAGCTCGATAACTAGGTGCACTATGCGTTTTATTTCGGTATGTCTTCTTTTTTTCTTTATGAGCCCAATGGCCCTCAGCGAACCGCTGCACTGGCTCGTCACTAAAGACAATAAACAGTTGATGATTTTAGGCTCTATACATGTCGGAAATGAAGAAATGTACCCACTTCCGGCTGGTGTTAGCGAATTTTTGGCGTCCAGTGATGGGCTTATTCTTGAGGCTGACACTCGAAAGACCCAAGGAATACAGTACCCATCCTCCAAGTACTCCGTTAAAGATGTGCTCAACACAGCTCAGCTCAATCGACTCACCAATATAGAGAGAGAGTTGAATGTCACCCCGTCGACTTTATCTACATTGCCTCCTTGGACTGCGGCACTCGCAATTCAAGTCGGAAAGCTGGATTTGCTTGGCTATAAAGCGAGTCAAGGCGTAGACCATAAACTGCTCTATGAAGCCGCACTGAAAGAACGAAAGATTGTTCCATTGGAAACGGTGCAATTTCAAATCGACCTCATCGCCAACTTGCCCAATGACGGCGAAGACTTGTTACTCGCAGCGATAGACGAATACCACCAAACGGAGGAAATGACCTCATGCCTTGTCGACAGCTGGAAGGCAGGCGATGTCGATAACCTCAACGAGTTTGCCGCCGCTAGTGAATTCTCTGAAGAGTTTTCAAAGCTGTTCATTACAGATAGAAACATCGACTGGGCAGAGAAACTCGATGGAAAAGAATTTCTTCCAAATCAATCCGGGCGATACCTTGTTGTTGTCGGCACACTGCATCTTTTGGGGAAAAAGAACCTAATTGATGAACTGAAAGCGCGTGGTTTCACTGTTGAGAAGCTTTCCACTAGCCACTCTGTCCAGTGCCGTTTCAGCTAAGCTTTTCCTGCTTGATCAATATTCACTCGACAATAGAAACGCAAAAAGCCGTAGCATTTCTGCTACGGCTTTTTTAATGTGGTCGGTGAAGAGGGATTCGAACCCCCGACCCTCTGGTCCCAAACCAGATGCGCTACCAAGCTGCGCTATTCACCGAGAAGTTAATCAGCTATTCGCTGTCAACGGATGCGTATATTACTCATTATCTAAGGTAACGCAAGCCATTTGAGTGTTTTTTTCCAAATAAGCGTTTGTTCGATTAATAACTGTTCAAACCTGAAAGCGCGTGACGGAAAACACATCATTTAACTTAAAGTATTGATAGCCGTTATGGGTGTTGATCTAGATCAGTAACCAGTAATTAACCTCTGCGTAACATAGAGCCCATGTGTACGTACTAGGAAATAAATTATGGATTTTTGGCTTGAACTTCTATTTGGAAACGCAGTAGGTCTATCTTCAATGATCGTCATCTTCATTACCATTGGCCTAATGCTATTTTTTAGTGGCTTCTTCTTATACAAAATTATGAAAGCAGAGGCGCCTCAATAACTTAAAACGGTGTTTACGCACTGTAACCGTTGATGATTCAACTCATATTGTTGAATCTAGAGGAATAAAAACAAACACCTTCAAACCTCTTGATGTACCCATCATGCTTTAGCGGAGTCGATAATCTATCCACTCCGCTTTTTGTTGTTCAAAATCTTATAGACACTCTTCGTTATCCCAATTAATCTTCTCAGTACCCTGATTAATTGGAAATCACTATGCCTCAAGATGACGATTTTTCTCTTTTTCAAGAAATGATGGGAGATGTAAAGCCCATTACTCATGATACTGCAGAGCTTAAAAAAGAACGCACGCTTTCAGCAGGGCAAGAAGCCAGACAGCAAGCTGCAATGTGGCTTACAGAAGACGATCCTGAGTATCTTTCTATCGATTATGCTCCAATGCTCAAGCCTGAAGATATGGTCGAATACAAACAAGATGGTATTCAGCATGGCGTTTATAAAAAGCTGAGACTTGGGAAGTACCCGATTCAAGCCAAATTAGACCTTCATAAGAAATCACTTAAAGACGCTCGCGAGGAAGTGATTAAGTTTCTTAAGCAATGTTTACGCCTTGATATTCGCACCGTTCTCATTGTTCACGGTAAAGGCGCTCACTCCAATCCTCCCGCTTTAATGAAGAGTCATTTAGCCAGCTGGGTTACGCAGATTAAAGACGTGCAATGTGCACACAGCGCGCAGCAATTTCATGGCGGTACGGGTGCAATGTACCTAATGCTAAGAAAAAGCGATGAGAAGAAAGCCGACAATCGCGAACGGCACCAAAAACGGATGGGATAAGCGGAGCGTAAATGCTACACTCCGCCCAATTAATAAGCACAAGTCTGCTTTACTGTCAGAAATCCGTTGTGAAACGTAACGAGGTATTCCAATGTCCGCACATCAAAATCAATCTTCAGCAAACACGCAAGCATCCACCAACGGAAAGCGCTTGAATAAGTTCATCAGTGAAACAGGTTTCTGCTCTCGCCGCGAGGCCGATCGCTTGATTGAACAAGGTCGAGTCACCATCAATGGGAAAAAGCCTGAAATGGGCACCAAGGTTCTTGATGGCGACGATGTCTGTATTGATGATAGACCCGTTCGTTCTAAAGAAAAGCCTATCTATATCGCTTTGAATAAGCCAACAGGGATCACTTGTACCACTGAGCGCGACATTCCTGGCAATATCGTTGACTTTATTGGCCATCATAAACGTATCTTCCCTATTGGTCGTTTAGACAAACCCTCAGATGGTCTAATCTTCCTGACCAACGATGGCGATATCGTTAATAAGATTCTTCGTGCGGGCAACAACCACGAGAAAGAGTATGTGGTCCGAGTCGACAAGCCAATTACCGATGCGTTCCTAAGTCACATGGCCGCAGGTGTTCACATTCTCGATACCGTAACCTTGCCGTGTAAAGTCACTAAAGAGACAAAGTTCTCTTTTCGTATTGTACTAACGCAGGGACTTAACCGCCAAATCCGTCGCATGTGTGAAGAACTAGGCTATGAGGTATTTAAGCTCCGTCGAGTACGAATCATGAACATCTCAATTGATGATATTCCAAACGGCGAGTGGCGTTACCTCAGTGATGCCGAAGTCAGTGAGATTCATGCGATGTGTGAAGATTCAAGCGGAACGGAAGACGCGTCTAAAAATGATGCTAAAGGTGTCCGCATTCGCCGCGCTACCGATGCAAAGCTTTTTGATAGCCGCGAAGAGAATCAAACAAGCACGGCCAGACGTAACCAAAAGACTCGTACTTTTAAAGGCAATAATGCGGATGAATTTCGTCGTACGCCTAATGCGAATCGTGGGCCGAACGCGAACAAAGGCAAAAAGAGTTATCACGGTAAAGCGCCTGTTCGCCCAAGCCAAGGTACGCCATCAAGCGGCACCGCGAAGCCAAGAAAGCCGGGTACATTGAGCTTGAAGAAGTAAAGAGCTCAAACCGAGAAGAACGACCGCCAATAAAAAAGGGAGCATTCGCTCCCTTTATCGTTTTAGTATCAATTCGCGAATTAACCGCTATTTCGTACCAAAGATCTTGTCACCCGCATCCCCAAGTCCAGGAACGATGTAACCTTTATCGTTTAGCTTCTCATCAATCGCTGCGGTGTAAAGCTCGACATCTGGGTGTGCTTTCTTAAGCGCTTCGATCCCTTCAGGAGCCGCTACCAGTACCAAGACTTTAAATTGGCTACAGCCTTTCTCTTTAAGAAGGTCAATCGTAGCGATCATTGAGCCGCCCGTCGCTAACATTGGATCAACAACCAGAGCAATACGCTCATCAATGTTTGATGCTAGCTTATTAAAGTAAGGAACCGGCTCTAACGTCTCTTCATCGCGGTAAATACCAACAACACTGATACGTGCACTTGGCATATGCTCAAGTACGCCATCCATCATGCCAAGGCCAGCACGCAGAATTGGCACAACCGTTACTTTTTTACCTTTTAGCTGCTCTACTTCTACAGAACCGTCCCAACCTTCGATACTTACCGTTTCTGTTTCAAAATCAGCAGTGGCTTCATAAGTAAGGAGGCTACCTACTTCCGTTGCTAACTCACGAAAACGTTTCGTGCTGATGTCACCTTCTCGCATTAAACCAATTTTATGTTTCACAAGAGGGTGCTTAACTTCAACCACTTTCATTTTCATCTCCGACATTTTAGATACTTTTAAACAAACCCTCAGATTATACACGATAACGAAATGGAATTCAGGTGCAGTAGATCAATAAAAAAACCTACGCAAACGTTTGCTCTTTAGGTTTAAGCACTGGTAGAATAGCGCCGTTTTCATATCCAACTTAAACCCGAGGACTTCCCTGTGAGCGGTAATAACTCTTCTCTTAGCTACAAAGACGCTGGTGTTGATATTGATGCAGGCAACGCGCTTGTTGACCGAATTAAAGGTGCTGTAAAACGCACTCGTCGCCCTGAAGTTATGGGTGGCATTGGTGGATTCGGTGCTCTATGTGAGCTACCAACGAACTATAAACAACCTGTTTTAGTATCAGGGACTGACGGCGTAGGTACAAAACTTCGTCTTGCTCTGGATATGAACAAACACGACACGATCGGTATCGACCTTGTTGCTATGTGTGTTAACGACCTGATTGTTCAAGGTGGTGAACCGCTTTTCTTCCTAGATTACTACGCGACAGGCAAGCTTGATGTTGATACTGCAGCTGACGTTGTGACAGGTATTGCTGAAGGTTGTGTTCAAGCTGGTTGTTCACTTATTGGTGGTGAAACCGCTGAAATGCCAGGTATGTACGAAGGCGAAGACTACGACGTCGCTGGTTTCTGTGTGGGTGTTGTAGAAAAAGAAGACATCATCGACGGAACTAAAGTTGCTGCTGGTGACGCTCTGATTGCCGTAGGCTCTAGCGGTCCCCACTCGAACGGTTACTCTCTAGTTCGTAAGATTCTAGAAGTATCAGGCGCAGACAAAAACGAACAGCTAGAAGGTCGCACAATTGGTGAACACCTACTAGAACCAACAAAAATTTACATTAAATCAGCACTTAAGATGATTGCAGAGCACGATATTCACGCGATCTCTCACATTACAGGTGGTGGTTTCTGGGAAAACATCCCACGCGTACTTCCAGAAGGTACTAAAGCAGTGGTTGACGGTTCAAGCTGGGAATGGCCTGCTATCTTCAACTGGCTACAAGAAAAAGGCAACGTAACAACGCACGAGATGTACCGCACGTTCAACTGTGGTGTCGGCCTTGTTATTGCACTACCGAAAGCACAAGCTGAATCAGCGGTTGCACTTCTTAAAGAAGAAGGCGAAAACGCTTGGGTTATCGGTGAAATCGCTCAAGCAGAAGCTGGCGAAGAACAGGTAGAGATCAAGTAAATATGAAAAGCATTGTTGTTTTAGTTTCAGGGAATGGTTCGAACTTGCAAGCGATTATCGATGCGTGTGAAACCAGTATTGATAGTGGCAAAGTAACGGCTGTTTTTTCAAACAAAGCAGATGCTTACGCTCTTGAACGAGCAGAAAAGGCAGGGGCTGCAGGTGTCTTTTTAGACCCTAAAGCTTTTGATACTCGCGACGCATTTGACAGGGAATTGATGCGTCAGATGGATGAGTATCAGCCTGATCTTATTATTTTGGCTGGCTATATGCGTATCCTAAGTGGTGAATTTGTTCGCCACTTCCTAGGCCGCATGATCAATATCCATCCTTCTCTACTACCTAAATACCCAGGGCTCAACACCTATCAACGCGCAATTCATGCCGGTGATGAAGAGCACGGGACTAGCGTTCATTTTGTCACTGAGCAACTTGATGGTGGACCTGTCATCTTGCAGGCGAAAGTGCCTATCTTTGATGAAGATAACGTAGAAGTGCTCACTGAGCGCGTTCAAACCCAAGAGCACAAGATCTATCCACTTGTTGCTCAATGGTTTGTAGAAGGCCGTTTGAAGATGGAAAGTGGTAAAGCGTTCCTTGATGGAACCAAGCTAGGTATTCACGGCTACGCCGAATAAGAAAACATTCTACTTTCAGTTCAAAAAAACAAAAGGGTTGATGCTTGCGCATCAACCCTTTTTCATTCCACGTTAAACATCAGTCTAATGGCTGAGATGGAGCCTGACATTTTGGTTTCGCTTCCGCAAAAGCCACATCTTCTAGCTGATTCGCATTGCCATCAATCAACTCACCAAAATGGAAAATTCCGTATTCACTTGGCTTCATTCGATGCCAAACTTCGTTGTCTGTTAATGGCTGCGTAGCCACTACCGTCACCACATCGTTTGGCGTCGTCTCTTCTTGGAAGTTAATCGTGACATCTTCATCAATAAGGCTCGCTTTGCCAAAAGGCGCTCTACGAGTAATCCAATACAGGTGATTGGTACAGTAAGTCATCACATACTCACCATCCGATAACAACATATTGAAAACGCCTTTATCTTTCAGTTTGTTGCAGCATTTAGCAATAAACTGGAAAGCGCCAGCCATGTCTTGAGGTGGCTCTGGATAGCGATCTTCTAATTTCTTTAAAAGCCAACAAAACGTCAACTCACTGTCCGTTTCACCAACGGGCCTAAAGCGACCTGAAATGAGATCATCGTAATCAGACAATTGGCCATTGTGTGCAAACGTCCAATAACGCCCCCACAACTCACGAGTGAATGGGTGCGTATTCTCAAGGTTCACAGAGCCACGGTTCGCTTGCCTGATATGGCTAACAACGGCGCGACTTTTGATTGGGTAGTTTTGTACTAACTCGGCAATTTTTGAATCACAACTTGGTTGAGGATCTTTAAAGGTACGAAAACCCTTACCTTCATAAAAGGTAATTCCCCAGCCATCACGATGTGGGCCAGTATTGCCGCCTCTTTGTATCAACCCAGTGAAACTGAAGCATATATCTGTTGGCACATTGGCGCTCATTCCGAGCAATTCACACATGTTTCATTAAATCCTTTAATCTACAACTGGCGTGTTATGCCATCTCTTTTTCAATCAACTGTATTACGATATGGATGATCTTGATATGAATCTCTTGGATTCGGTCAGCATAACCAAAATGTGGGACACGAATTTCGATGTCTGCAAGTCCAGCCATCTTACCACCATCTTTTCCAGTTAATGCGATGGTCTTCATTCCCTTCGCTTTAGCCGCATCAATGGCCTTCAGAATATTGCCAGAATTACCTGAGGTTGATAAGCCGAATAGCACATCACCCGATGAACCTACCGCTTCCACGTAGCGTGAAAATACAGAATCGTAACCAAAGTCATTACTCACGCACGAAATGTGGCTAGGGTCCGAGATTGCGATACCTGGGTATCCAGGTCGGTTTTCACGGTAACGTCCTGTCAGCTCTTCGGCAAAGTGCATGGCATCACAATGTGAACCACCATTACCACAAGACAGCACTTTGCCACCTTGCTTAAATGAATCTGCAATTAACTTAGCGGCTGCTTCAATCTGCGCTAGGTTTTTTTCATCACTTAAAAACGTATTCAATACTTCAGCGGCTTCTGTTAATTCGTTTTTTATTAGATCCTGATACATGGCTATCTTCTCGTTTAAGTATTGGAGTAAATGTAAGCACAGTTACAACTTTTATCTATCCCTGAGTTTACTGAAACAATTTCTAGTGTCGATAGTTACAGCCGAAGAATTCCACTTTCGAGTGTTTTTACTGGAGATAAATCGCTACCCACCGCTCATTATTAGAACTTTAACTCTACATGGATCACTTTTTAATCACATTGGCATTTTACATTTCATTAATATTTTGATTACACTTAACTGGTTAGACCTCTTACAAGATTACAGCGCGGTATTCGTGCTAGATAAGGAAAACAACATGGAAATCTTGCTCTCTATACTCAGTTTCGTGGCGATTGTGTCGCTCTGCCTTTACCACAGAAGCTCTTTACTGCTTTCACTAGCAGCACTGACGGTAACAATGTTTGCTCTGTCTATTTGGGGCGGTGCTGGCCTACTAAGCTGGGCGCTATATATTGCAGCTATTGCAGTGTTTGCAGTGCCTTCGGTTAGACAATCTCTAATCAGCCAAAAGGCATTAACGCTATTTAAAACTGTTCTTCCTGCAATGTCACAGACAGAAAAAGAAGCGTTAGATGCGGGTACAGTATGGTGGGAGGCCGAGCTATTTAAAGGCAAGCCAAACTGGCAAGAACTCCACAATATCGCGGCGCCAAAGCTGTCTAAAGAAGAGCAAGACTTTCTTGATGGCCCTGTAAACGAAGTTTGTGCGATGGTAAACGATTATCAGGTGACGCATGAACTGGCCGACCTTCCCCCTGAAGTATGGCAATACCTAAAAGATAACAAGTTCTTTGCCATGATCATTAAGAAAAAATACGGTGGTTTGGAATTTTCAGCTTTCGCTCAGTCTCTTGTGCTACAAAAGCTAACCGGAGTATCGAGTGTACTTTCATCGACAGTTGGCGTTCCTAATTCATTAGGACCTGGTGAGCTGCTGCAACACTACGGTACAGAAGAACAAAAAGATCATTATTTACCACGTTTAGCAACGGGTCTTGAGATCCCGTGTTTTGCATTAACTAGCCCTGAAGCGGGCTCAGATGCAGGTTCAATTCCTGATTACGGTATTGTTTGTAAAGGCAAATGGAAAGGCAAACAAGTCCTTGGGATGCGCCTCACTTGGAACAAACGCTACATTACGTTAGCGCCAGTGGCGACGGTTCTTGGCCTAGCATTTAAACTCCGAGACCCAGATGGGTTACTTGGTGACAAACCTGATCTCGGTATTACCTGTGCGTTGATTCCAACAGACCTTAAAGGTGTGGAGATTGGAAATCGACATTTTCCTCTTAACGTTCCGTTCCAAAACGGCCCGACTCAAGGTGATGATATTTTTGTTCCGATCGATTTTATCATTGGTGGCGAGAAAATGGCTGGTCAAGGGTGGAGAATGCTCGTCGAGTGTTTGTCTGTTGGTCGTGGTATCACGCTGCCTTCAAACTCGACAGGTGGTATCAAATCAGCCGCAATGGCGACAGGGGCTTACTCTCGAATTCGACGCCAATTCAAACAGCCAATTGGCCAAATGGAAGGGGTTGAAGAGCCTCTCGCTCGCCTAGCCGGTAACGCGTATGTCATGGATTCGGCAAGCAGCTTAACAGTTGCTGGTATCGACCTTGGACAAAAGCCATCGGTCATTTCCGCGATTGTTAAATACCACTGTACTCACCGTGGCCAGCGAAGTGTCATTGATGCCATGGATATCGTTGGTGGTAAAGGGATCTGTTTGGGCCCATCAAACTTCCTTGCTCGAGGTTACCAAGGCTCACCGATTGCCATTACCGTTGAAGGGGCAAATATCCTAACTCGTTCATTGATTATCTATGGCCAAGGTGCAATCCGTTGTCACCCTTACGTCCTGGATGAAATGAATGCCGCCTACTCTGACAAAGCCAACGCATTAGAAGATTTCGATCAGGCTCTCGCCGGGCACGTAACCTTCACGATGAGCAATCTAATACGAAGCATTTGGTTTGGATTAAGCGATGGACTGGGCTCTCAAGCGCCAACTAAAGACTTTACTACGCGTTACTATCAACAGTTGAATCGATACAGCGCAAACATGGCACTGTTATCAGACATATCAATGGTCATTCTTGGTGGATCATTAAAACGTAAAGAGCGTATGTCAGCACGTCTTGGCGATATCCTAAGCCAGCTTTACCTAAGTTCAGCAACACTAAAGCGTTTTGATGAAGATGGTCGCCCTGTTGAAGATAAAGCGATGGTTGATTGGGGCCTTCAAGATAGCCTACAGCAAACAGAAGTGGCGATTGATGAGTTCCTTGCTAACTTCCCAAATCGTGTCGTTGCATCGGTATTGCGCGTATTGATACTGCCTTTCGGTCGAGTAAGACGCGCGCCAAGTGACAAGCTTGATAGCCAGGTTGCGAAAATCATTCAAACACCTTGTGCTACACGATCTCGAATCGGTCGAAATCAATACCTTGAGGATACGCCATTTAATCCAGTAGGCCGCATCGAAAAAGCGTTAGAGGTTATCCTTGAAGCTGAGCCTGTTTTCGACAAAGTCTGTAAAGGGTTGTCGCAGCGTCGAGCTTTTGTTGCTCTCGATAAAGTGGCCGAAATTGGCTTAGAAAATACGTTGATTTCTGAAACTGAAGCAGCACTGCTGATTAAAGCAGAAAAAGAGCGCTTATACGTGATCAATGTTGATGACTTTGCACCAGAGGAACTGTCAGCGGTAAAGCCACAATACCCAAACATGGATAGCGTTGCATAGTATTGGGATAATGAAGACAACGACATAAACGAAGTAAGTCGGTCACCCAATCCATAGGGTGACCGCCTTTCTTCTTATTCAATGAAGAACATAAGTTTATCAGCGTTACTCGCTCTATTTTCCGCTACGTCACCCCACCTAAAACAAGTGCTGAGCCGCTATGAACCTAGAGCACATCCATCTCTTGTATTGGTTACTTTTATTTCTTCGGCATATCCAACTGCATTTCAGGCAATGCGACCTTTGAAGCCTTTATCTTACGTCTCACAAACCAAACACCTAGACCAATCAAGATAGCGAGTACATTGCCAACACCAATAATGATGATACTACGCATGCGAGCGGCCTCTTTCGCCTCTTGAATACGCATCTCTTCCATAAGTTGTTCCTGTTTGCGCTGCTGCTCTTCCTGGATCAATCGAGTTTGCTCGAAATCTACCGCCTCAAGCACACTATAAGACTGATCACTTAAGGTAAATGTTAGCGGCCTGTCTGTGGCCATATCATTGGCAAACACCTTCCCTTCCCAACGATAGTTGCCGACTTCCTCGCTGCTAGGGATCGATATCTCTAATTTCTGCTCTTCGTCCATCGCGCTTGCAGAGACTGACGTCATTTCATCTTTCGTGTTTCGGTGATCAATTTGCGCAGCAAGACTGCCCGGCTTTATCATCCCCTGCTCTCCAGATAAAACGATCTGGTGAGCAACATCCGGTTCTCTTGACTGAATAAAGGTATGCTGCACGGGAGGTGGATACACCAGCACTTCTTGTTCTTGCGCCCGCAAAAAGATGCCATTACCCGAGGTAATACGTACCCGATACTTTCCTGGCTGTGTCGAAATAGGCAAAGAAACGGTAAAGACGCCATCTCCTGCAACCTCATCAAGACCCGTCCCATCATCAGAAAATATGCCCATGACCTCAGGGACAGGTTTGGCTTCCTTAATAAGATCATCTTCATTTTCAACAAACTTAGTAAAGGTAATTTTCAAATTGACTCGATCGAGAAAGTCTCGCAGTACTAAGGGCTCACCATTTGAGGTTAACTTCGCGGTAAATTTGATCTCTTCACCTTGATAAAGGCGAGCAGGAAAACGATCACTTTCCAGTTTTAGATGAGAAATAAGAAGGATTTGATTTTTTGGTGTGACTTTCCCTACCGCTTGCCAAGGACCTGGCATTGGGTTTTCAATGGAAACAATGTCCATTGCCGATTCTTGATACCACTTAACGTTGTCAGGGCTTCTCCAAGCGTAGTACTTCCTGCCGTCGGGCCTAACCAGCACCACTGGCTGAGAAGACTGCTCTCGATAAATAACAAACGTGATTTGCTTGATGGTGGGATCGACTCTAAATCGATTATCAAGCAATGACATTGAGGATTCCTCGCTCGCTAAGCTCTGACTGACACACATGAATAAGCTCACGAATGCAAATAGTATCCTCAACATCTTTTCTCCTATTCGATAAGGCTGGTTACTGTCGCCACAGACAGCTGCCACTTTTCTCTACAATATCAAGCCTTTCTTGATGTGCTTCTACTTCATCGGCCGTAGCCAATAAAACCTTTAGCGCTTTTCTTCCCTCAGCTATCCGTTTTATAGCAACACCACTGATGCCTCCCGCCTCTGAACTAAACTGTAGCGACGTTTGGCCACCCGTCATCGCTAAGTATACGTCAGCAAGAATCTCAGCATCGAGCAATGCGCCGTGAAGAATACGCGCCGATGTATCAATCGTGTAGTGCTTTGCCAGTGAGTCGAGGTTTTTCCTAGCGGGCATGTTTGGCATGCGTTTCGCCATCGCTAGGGTATCGGTTACTTCACAATAATCGGTCGTTTCGTTGGTATCACCAAACATACGAAACTCGTTATCCATAAAGCCCACATCGAAGGGCGCATTATGGGCAACAAGTTCTGCACCTTTAATGAAATCAACAAACTCTTTGTGTACGTCTTGATAAACGGGCTTGTCTTTTAAAAACTCATCCGTAATACCGTGAACCTCAATCGCATCAGGTTGTATCTCGCGATCGGGTTTGATGTACACATGAAAATGTCGACCGGTTAATTTCCTGTCAATGATCTCAACCGCACCGATCTCAATAATTCGATGCCCTTGATAGGTTGGGCCACCTTCTCTATTCATACCGGTGGTTTCGGTATCGAGAACGATGATGCGTTTCTGCTCTAAATTGTTACTGGTATTCATATTTAATTGTGTGTCAGACTATGTGAATAATATGCTTAACCCAATAGTATCAAATCATGACGAAACAAGTGGAAATTTTCACTGATGGCTCTTGTTTAGGCAACCCAGGCCCTGGTGGCTATGGCATTGTGCTACGTTATAAAAATACAGAGAAAACCTTAGCCAAAGGCTACACACTCACCACCAACAATCGCATGGAAATGTTGGCGGCCGTGGTCGCCTTGCAAACACTCAAAGAACCGTGTGAAGTGGTTTTGACGACAGACAGCCAATATGTGAGACAAGGCATCACCCAGTGGATTCACAACTGGAAGAAGCGCGGCTGGCAAACCTCGGCGAAAAAACCGGTAAAAAATGCAGACCTTTGGAAAGCGTTGGACAAAGAAACTGCGCGACACACCGTTGATTGGCGTTGGGTTAAAGGCCATGCCGGCCATCGAGAAAATGAGATGTGTGATGAGCTAGCAAGAACCGCCGCAGAAAACCCAACGGAAGAAGACACAGGGTATGAAGCTTAGTCAGTAGTGTGCGGGTTACTCTTTGCCGGCAACTCGATTCACTCGATAGTTAATACTTACTGGGGACAAACGGCGTTTTAGTCGCCAATGCGGTTTTATCGGTTTTAGTGGGTAAGTACGTTTTCGAGCCACGATAAAATAGAGGCTTCCCATCGGGCTTATCCAATCTCCTAAGCTATTTTCGCACCAAGTCCAAACCGTTTGATACTTTTGCATTGGAAACAGTGCAAAGGTATCACTTTCAACTATTTGGTAGTTAAGTAACCCTAACCAATCCTTGACTCGATGCGGTGCGAACATTCGACCACTCCAAGGCAGGTTGTTCTTCCGCCACGGAAATAGGCTCGATAAACCAGTAAAGCTGATCGGATTGAAGCCTGTAATAATCAAATAGCCATCATCAATCATCACCCTGTCGACTTCTCTCAACATTCGGTGTGGATCATTGCAGTAATCCAATTGGTGAGCCATAACGACGGCATCAAAACTTTTTTCTAAAAAAGGAAGATCATAACCATCAGCAATCACATTATGCAGAGGGTTTTGGATGTCCAAATTAACCTGATGCTGAATATTGCTGTGTTGGCTTGCAAGCTCACAACTTAACCCACCAAGCTTAAGCATATGATAGCCAAATAGCTTTGGACACCACTCATCAAAGCGTGTTTGAATAGCACCTTTCACCCACTCGCCATTCTTTAGCTGTGTCCAGGAGTGTGGCTTTTGAAGCTTTTTTTCATTGCGTGCTGGATTCATGGTTAACTTGCTTCCACCAATAAGACGGGAACTCAACAATGTTACATATCAAAAGCATACCTGCATTTAACGACAATTACATCTGGGCGATCGAAAATAGCGACGGTCGTTGTGCTGTTGTGGATCCGGGTGATGCAAAGCCTGTTTTGGAATACTTGCAGAAAAACAACCTCACGCTAGAAGCCATATTGATTACCCATCACCACCATGATCACATCGGCGGAGTCCCAGAACTTGTTCGTCAATTCCCGACAATCAGCGTTGTCGGGCCAGAAAAAGAGCCGATCCCAACCGTCACGCATACCGTCTCTGGCGGTGAAACCATTCAGCTGTTTGATGAATCATTTTCAGTCCTGAATATTGAAGGTCATACACTAGGCCATATTGGCTACATTGGCGGGGGACACCTTTTCTGTGGTGATACTCTTTTCTCTGCTGGGTGCGGTCGAGTCTTTGAAGGGACCTACGAACAAATGCACAATGCGCTGAATACATTGGCCGCGTTACCAGAAGAGACTAAAGTGTACTGCGCACATGAGTACACCGCGAGCAACATTGCTTTTGCATTAGCCGTTGAACCTGAGAATACTCATTTACAGCAATACCGAGATGAAGTGAATCGAATGCGGGCTCAAAAGCAGCCAACGTTACCGAGTACACTCAAAAAAGAAAAACTCATCAACCCTTTCCTTCGCTGTGATCAAGCAAGCGTCATTAAATCGGTAGTGAATAGAACTCAAAACATTGATCCACTCTCGGTATTTTCAGCTTTACGTGAGTGGAAGAACGAATTTTAACACATTCTAACTTGTCACTTACGGGGGCAGACCAGTATTATCAGCAGCTGTTTTGAAAAAGGGCTGTTACATGCGAGTAAAATACAGCTGGGTTTTAGCACTGTTATTAACAGGCTGCCAATTAACCCAGCCACCAGAATCATCTCATACCGTTGATGAATCAGACACATCTCAAGCTATTAAAGACGCAACCACTTCACCCAATCTCGATGAAGATACCCATATTGCATCAACTGAAGTCACGCCGGATAGTGACCCAGTGCCTGAGATCACGCCTCAAACTCAACAAGATGTCTGGCAACGTATTGGCATGCAACTCCATATGGACATTCCCGAGAATAAGACGGTGGACTACTACCGTACTTGGTACCTCAAGCATCCTAGCCATCTGAGAACCGTCTCTAAAAGAGCGGAACCTTTCCTTTACCTTATCGTTGAAGAGATAGAAAGACGTGAGCTTCCACTAGAGCTTGCCCTACTTCCTATTGTTGAAAGCTCTTTTGATGCCTTTGCCTATTCACATGGCAGTGCCGCGGGTCTGTGGCAATTCGTTCCCGCTACAGGTGAATATTACGGCTTAGAGCAAAATTTTTGGTATGACGGACGCCGTGATGTTGTCGCAGCAACAGATGCAGCCTTAACTTACCTAGCTCGCCTAAACGCTCGCTTTGATGGCGACTGGAACAATGCCATTGCGGCTTATAATAGCGGTGGCGGCCGTGTAAACAGTGCCATCAGAAAGAACCGCAACCTTGGAAAGCCTACTGATTTCTTCTCTCTCGATCTTCCTAAAGAGACCAGCGGATACGTGCCAAAACTGCTTGCCCTTGCTGACATCATTGCAAATCAAGAAGCGTATGGTATTGAAATACCACCAATTGCAAACAAGCCAGTCATTGAACTTGTCGATCCAAAAGAGCAATTGGATCTAGCCATAGCCGCGGATTATGCCAACATTTCAGTTAAAGAATTGCAAAGCTTAAACCCCGCTTATAATCAGTGGGCAACGGCGCCTGATAAGCATCAGACAATGCTACTGCCTATCGATTCTGTTGACGCCTTTAATAAAAAAGTCGAAGAGAATCGCGGCAAAGGAATGCGTCTGGTTCGCTACCAAGTTCAATCGGGTGATTCCTTGAGCGTTCTAGCCCAGAAATACAACACCACCACACGCGTCATTCAAACCGCGAATAACCTGTCAAGCCACAGCATTCGCGTTGGTCAGCATTTAATGATCCCGACGTCGACGCAAGATGAAAAAGCCTACGCACTGAGCTCTGCTAATAGGCTAGCACAAACGCAATCTAGAGCCAGAGGGCAGTACCAGCTCACCCATACCGTACAAAGTGGTGACAGCCTATGGACGATTGCAAGAGCAAATAAAGTCTCCCATCAGTCTCTGGCTAAATGGAATGGGATGGGACCAAGAGATACATTGCGTATAGGTCAAAAGCTGGTTATTTGGAAGAACAGTTCTGACGGCGCCATCATTCGAACGGTTTTTTATAAGGTTCGCTCAGGTGACACCATTAGTGGTATCGCAAGCAAGTTTAAAGTCAAAAGCAATGATATTGTTAAATGGAACGAACTACATAAAAACAAATACTTACAGCCTGGCCAAAAGCTAAAGCTGTACGTTGATGTTACCAAGGTGAGCGTATGATGCCTTCAAGCAACCCACTCATTATGCTTATCGACATATTCCGTGCCCCCTCGGCTGCTTTTGTGACTCTACACAAACATGCCGTTTGGGGATGGCAGCCCTATCTATTCTTGATGCTTAGCCCTTTTCTATTTTGGGGTTCGTATTTTGACATCGTGAATTTTGATTGGCTATACGCGGAGCTGTCTGTGCAACTCGCTGAAACGAACCCAGCTCAGCTTGATTTGTTGGACGCGAATACCTTAATGGCCAGTGAAATCATTTCTGACATTCTTGGCCGTACGACAACCATCTTCATTTTGGCTCTATGGTTCAACCTGGCAACAAAAGCCAGTCAGCAACCGCAAGGCTTCTGGCGCTGGTTTGCAGCAAGCTCTGTCATTATGTTCCCTGCCGTTATCGGCGATTTTGCGAGTTATGCCAGCGTATTGCTGAAACACGGGCAAGTCATGACTTACGCCGCGGATCTCAATAGCCTCAACGGACTACTCAAACTTCCATTGACCCATGATTGGTCACACTTTGCGAGTGCTATGCCACTGTTGCTGCCTTGGTATATTGTGCTTGGTTATGCGGCAGTATTAACCTGGACTGAGTTTGAGCGCGGACAAGCCATTGTAATATCTGCTCTTCCTTGGGTTGGATACTTAGTCATATTGGCACTCTACACCGCAATCAGCTAACGGTTTATAAAGAGAAACTGACTAGTAAAGGATTGTGATCGGAAGCCCCACTTGTTGGGGCTTCTGCTTTTATAACATTCAGCCCTCGATAAAAAACATGATCCAAAGCTAAGCCATTTAAAAACTGAGTTCGCTCATCAGGAGTAAACGTCACACCTACAAGCTTTAAAGGGGCAATGACTTTCTTCATTTCAGCCAAGCGCTCTTCACTCCAGCTATTAAAGTCACCCGCAAAAATAATCGGACCCTTATGCTCGGAAAGTGCCTTTGCTAACACGCTTAGTTGCCTCTTATATTCAGACACACCATAGGCAAAATTAACGGCATGGATATTAACAACCGCTAGCTCTTCTCCCGTTGATAGGGCATAGACAGAAAACAATGCCGACTTTGGCAGCCTCAACCAAGGCTCTTTTTCCAAATAGGCACAAGCTAGCGATGGAGATTCAGTGGCAATGGTCAGCACACCACTGGAAATACCAAGCGCTTTAAACGCTTCAACCTGATTACCGTGCCAATTTTTGTCTTGAACCCAACCCTTTAAAGATTCCGTCATGCTCGCTTCTTGCAACAAAATCAATTGACGAGACGCTGATAACTGGGAGAGTTCATCGTACCAATCTGAACGGTTCTGCTTATAGATATTCCATACTAAGAGATCTATTCTGCCATTCTCGTCAATAGATTTAGGCGATGATTCACGAAGGCACTGTAGCGTGGGTACAGATTCAGAGTTGACGTTAGAAACATTAGGCTGGCTAGGAACATGAAATATTGAGTATGTGGAGACCGTTCCAACACACGCTAGAATCAAAGTAAAAACAAGGATGTACTTTTGCTTCATAGCAATTGAGTTAGCCTCCCCACTAAACCAAACTCCCTTACACTAACCGCAAGGCAGCTTAAACAATAGATAAAAGAAAGGAGCCATAAGGCCCCTAGATTGCATCTTCGTCTTCTTCGCCAGTACGAATACGAACCACACGTTCGACATCAGTAATGAATATTTTACCATCACCAATTTTACCCGTTTGCGCCGTTTCAATGATCGAATCAACACACTGCTCAGCCACATCATCAGTAACAACGATTTCAAGCTTCACTTTAGGTAGAAAATCAACCATGTACTCTGCACCACGGTACAATTCTGTATGTCCTTTTTGACGACCAAAACCTTTCACTTCAGAAACGGTCATTCCCGTGATACCAACTTCTGCTAGCGCTTCTCGAACATCATCCAACTTAAACGGTTTAATAATGGCTTCAATTTTTTTCATCTTCATCCCTTAAAGGTCAATAACTTGCTCATTATTGACTAGCTGTAAGCAACAATCAACATATTGCCTACTGACTAACAAAAAGCCCAAGCAAAGAGCTTGGGCTTCATTCAAAATTCGGTTTATTTTAAACTTGAGTAATACGCAGCTAGGTTTGCAATATCTTCATCACTTAACGCAGCGGCCATAGGTTGCATTACTGCAGATTGGCCACCATTACGCTCTTTATTTTTGTACGCTGTTATCGAAGATATTAGGTACTGCTCATTTTGTCCTTTCAGGTGCGGATAACCAGGGATCATTGCCATACCGTCAGCGCCATGACAAGCGGCACACATTGCAGATTTCGCTTTACCTACTGCTACATCGCCAGCCATTGCTGTGCCACTCAACAAACCCATTCCAAGAATAATTCCAATTGCTATATTTTTCATTGCTGTTCCCTGTTCTTATTGTAATTCGCTTTGATTCTGACTAATTGTACACAAAATCTATTTATTTGTTCCACATTACTTCACAATCTTGCCCTTGGTAGGACTTGTCAACAAAGAGTCCCAATACCGCCGCTACTCGACCTTCATTTACGAGTATTGGCGTCCGACGCCTTAACCAGCTGGGAACTTGGTACTCTTGAAACAGTTTTTTCAGCTTGCGGCTATGACCACGCTCTGCAGGGTGAGCAGTTAAGCCTTGTGGATTAAAAATCACCTCTAGCTCTCCAGAATAGTCGCCGCGAATCCTTGTAAAAGACGTTGGTAAATCCGCACCATTCACTGTGTGGCTTTTAGGGCTATTAACAACGGAGAAATATAGTTCTCCCAAACCATCAGGTAAACACAATTGGCTATCAAGCTTCAGAGCTGCACTCCATTCACTCACATCCGCCATGGACTTCGTGAGATATAAGTGTTGGTTAAATCGTCTTACTTGCCCACCTGAGATATTGATCTCAGGGTTGGCATCTTGCTTCGCCTTTATCACGTCTGAATGAATCAACTCAATATGTTGGCGGCTCGGCATGAGAAAACCACAGTGCTCGCACCACATACGTATCAAACGATTCTGCGTTAAATGGCTATGACCAGACAGTCTTTGAACATTAAGGCTAGCGTCGTTTGCTAATGCATCGTCAAAAATCGGCTGCAGCAACTCGCTCAGTAAGGCCTCTTGCTCAGCACAGAGTTCACTACTACGTTGTACGGATTGATGAAAAGAGGGCCATCGCTTTAACAACGGTGGAGTCACTGTATGACGAATGAAATTACGATCAAATCGTGTATCTAGATTACTTTCGTCTTCAAGCCACTCAAGACCAGCGCTACGAGCGTATTGCTCAATCGTTGATCGAGTAGATTTTAGTAGTGGGCGAACCTTAACGCCGTTTGCAAAAGGCATTGCCTCAGCCATTGACGACAGACCTTTCGGCCCACTGCCGCGCTTTAAAGCGAGCATGAATGTTTCCAATTGGTCATCACTATGCTGACCCGTCAGTAATAAATCACCGTCTTCTACATACTTCGCAAGAGCTTGGTACCGAGCGTCTCGAGCTGATTTTTCAATACTCTGCCCATCATGAACATCGATCTCGACATGCTCAATGAATAGTGGAATGGACAGCGATTGGCACCAAACCTGACACTGCTCCGCCCATTCATCGGCATGCTGGCTCAACCCATGGTGAACGTGCACAGCCATACAATCTCGCCCAGTTTCTTTCTGGTATTGGGCCATTAGATCGAGCAATACACGCGAATCAATACCACCGCTGAAACCCAAAATCAACCGTGACTGGGGGCGACTATGACGTTCTATAGCTTGAGAAAAAAGTGGAAACAGTGCGTTCATTGCGCGACTCGATAAACCTAAAGACAGAATCATTTTACGGTAATCGACGCCGACTACCAAACTTCAGGCACAAAAAAGGGCCAATCGTATTAGCCCTTTTCAATAACGTTGTGTCAATGGCAGTCCTGTTGTTTAAACTACTCTACCTAAGACACTGATCAGCTGTAACCGTAGCTCATTAGGCGCTGGTAGCGACGCTCAAGTAAAGACTCTTGGTCAAACTGTTCAAGTTCTTCTAATTGCTTAAGAAGTGTGGCTTTAATATTCGCTGAAACTTCCTCGTAATTACGATGTGCACCGCCTAGTGGCTCTTCAATGATTTCATCAATAAGCTCTAGTTCTTTCAGACGTGGAGCGATAAGACCCATCGCTTCCGCAGCCTGTGGCGCTTTATCTGAATCACGCCAAAGAATTGATGCACAACCTTCTGGAGAGATCACTGAGTATGTTGAATATTGAAGCATGTTCACGTAGTCGCCAACACCGATAGCCAGTGCGCCACCAGAACCGCCTTCACCCACAACGTTACAAATGACAGGGACTTTTAACCCCGCCATTACTTTAAGGTTTTTCGCGATCGCTTCAGATTGCCCACGCTCTTCCGCACCAACACCTGGGTATGCACCTGCCGTATCAATGAAAGTAATAACAGGCATCTTAAAACGTTCCGCCATTTCCATCAGACGAAGCGCTTTACGGTAACCTTCTGGTTTTGGCATACCAAAGTTACGTTTCACTTTCTCTTTGGTTTCACGGCCTTTTTGATGACCAATAACCATTACAGGTCGACCATCTAAACGAGCAATACCACCCACCATTGCTTTATCATCGGCAAAAGCACGGTCGCCAGCTAGCTCTTCAAACTCAGTAAATACACTCTCAACGTAGTTAAGTGTATATGGGCGCTGTGGGTGACGAGCGAGTTGTGCTGTTTCCCACGCACCTAAATCATTAAAGATTTTCTTTTTTAGTTCTAAACTTTTCTTTTCAAGCTGCTGAATTTCTTTATCTAAATCAACGGCAGTCTCGCCGCCGTGACGAGAAACATCACGTAACGCTTCAATTTTTGCTTCTAGTTCAGCGATTGGCTTTTCAAATTCAAGAAAGTTGAGGCTCATCTATTGATCCTTTATCTACTTAGCGTCCATTTTGAGGCTAAATTTTAGTTAAATTCGAGTTCGACTTGGTTACGACCAAGCAACTGTTTCAATTCGTCTAGTAATAAATCACTTGGCGTCACTCGCCATTCAGTCCCGAGCGTCAGACGGGCTCGTGCATCTAGTCGTTGGTAATATATATTGACAGGGACAGTCCCTGCTCGATGAGGCTCTAGTATTTGGCTAAAGCGCTCAAAAAATTGGTTGTCAATTTGGGATTCGTTAATAGAAACAGAAAGACCGCGAGCATATTTCTCACGTGCTGTTCCTAAATCCAAAAGTTCGCGCGCTGACATTTTAAGACCACCATTGAAATCATCAAAGCTGACCTGTCCCGAAATGATTAAAATTTTGTCTTTTTCTAACAATTCTGCGTACCGATCAAGCGCATCGGAGTACAACATGACCTCCATTCTTCCAGAACGGTCATCAATTGTCATTAAACCAATTCGTGCACCGCGCTTTGTTGTCATCACCCTAGCGGCAATGACCAACCCTGCAATCGTCACCGATTGATCTCGTCTTGTTGGCGTAGCGTCTTTCAGTCGGCAACTGGTGTATTTCCCAAGTTCTCTTAAATAAGCATTGATTGGATGACCGGTTAAATACAAACCAAGTGTGTCTCTTTCACCCTCTAGCCACACTTTCTCTGGCCACGGTTCGACCTTGGTGTACTTATTCTCTATGACATCAGGCTCATCAGTTAAGACGCCAAACATGTCACTTTGTCCAAAGGCTTCCGCTTGGTGGTGTTGGCTTGCGCCTTTAACAGCATCATTCAATGACGCCATCAGCGCGGCTCTATGTGGCCCTAGACGATCTAAGGCACCAGCATAGATGAGCTTTTCAATGACCCGTTTATTCACCTTTTTAAGATCTATACGAGCACAAAAATCAAAGAGATCTTTAAAATGGCCGCCACGATTTCGAGCTTCAAGAATGGCTTCTATTGGCCCTTCACCGACGCCTTTTATCGCTCCAATGCCATAAACGATCGCGCCCGTCTCATCAACGTTAAAGCGATACAATCCAGCATTAATATCAGGTGGAAGCAGTCTGAGCTTCATACGAATACACTCATCAACCAAGCCGATGACTTTGTCTGTGTTATCCATATCGGCCGTCATAACCGCTGCCATAAACTCCGCAGGATAATGGGTTTTTAGCCACAATGTTTGATAAGAAACTAACGCATAGGCAGCCGAGTGAGACTTATTAAAGCCATAACCTGCGAATTTTTCCACCAAATCGAAGATTTTCATCGACAGCTCGCCGTCAACACCGTTGGCAATAGCGCCTTCTTTAAAGGTGCCACGTTGCTTTGCCATCTCTTCAGGCTTCTTCTTACCCATCGCACGACGCAGCATATCCGCCCCGCCAAGCGTATAACCAGCCAAGATTTGCGCGATCTGCATCACCTGCTCTTGATACAGGATAATCCCGTAGGTTGGCTCTAGCGTCTCTTTTAACGACTCATGTTGCCAAGTTTCATCTGGATAAGAAACCGCTTCTCGGCCGTGCTTTCGGTCGATAAAGTTGTCTACCATGCCTGACTGCAGTGGCCCTGGGCGGAAAAGCGCTACCAGTGCAATAATATCTTCAAAACAGTCGGGCTGAAGGCGTTTAATCAGATCTTTCATTCCGCGAGATTCAAGCTGGAATACCGCGGTTGTTTCTGAGTTTTGTAGCAAATCAAATGACGCTTGGTCATCAAGAGGAATGGACTCGATACGAACCGGATCTTTTCCTTCTTTCTGCAAGCGAGGATTCACAAGGCCCAATGCCCAGTCAATGATGGTTAAGGTTCTAAGACCCAAGAAGTCAAACTTAACCAAGCCTGCGGTTTCAACATCATTCTTATCAAATTGCGTAACCGGGAAGTTACCCTCAGCATCCGCATAAATAGGGGCAAAATCAGTAATCGTTGTTGGCGATATAACAACACCACCCGCGTGCTTACCCGCATTTCGCGTACACCCTTCTAAGATACGACACTTATCGATCAGCTCTTTAACTTCATCATCATTATTGTAAAGCTCGGGTAGTGCTGGCTCAGCTTCAAAAGCTTTCGCCAATGTCATGCCAGGATCGGGCGGTATGAGTTTTGACAAGCGATCGACAAAACCAAATGGGTGGCCGAGCACACGCCCCACGTCTCGAATAACCGCTTTAGCCGCCATGGTACCAAAGGTGATGATTTGAGATACCGCATCACGACCGTACATTTCCGCCACGTGATCGATAACCTGGTCACGTTTATCCATACAGAAATCGATATCAAAATCGGGCATCGATACACGTTCAGGATTCAGGAATCGTTCAAAAAGGAGATCGTATTCAAGCGGATCAAGATCCGTTATATCGAGTGCGTAAGCGACTAAAGAACCGGCGCCAGACCCTCGTCCTGGCCCTACTGGAACATCGTTATCTTTCGACCATTGAATGAACTCCATGACGATAAGGAAGTAGCCTGGGAAGCCCATGTTATTGACAACTTCAAGCTCGATTTGTAATCGTTCATCGTATTCTGGGCGCTTTTGAGCTCTCTCTTCTTCATCAGGGAACAGAAATGCGAGTCGACGCTCTAACCCTTCCTGAGATTTTTTGATCAGGAAGTCTTCTATTTTTAGCCCTTCAGTCGGGAAGTTAGGTAGGAAGTACTCTCCTAATCTGACGGTAACATTACAACGCTTCGCAATCTCAACACTGTTTTGTAGCGCTTCAGGAATGTCAGCAAACAGCTCACACATTTCCGCCTCAGTACGCAGGTATTGTTGGGCGCTGTAGTTTTTAGGGCGACGTGGATCTTCTAGGGTGAAACCATCATGGATAGCGACTCGAATTTCATGGGCTTCGTAAAAATCTTCACTTAGAAATACGACTTCATTGGTCGCAACGACAGGTAAGTCTCGTTGCTCGGCAAGTTCAACGGCAAAATGAAGATATGTCTCTTCATCCACTCTGCCCGTTCGAATCAGCTCAAGAAAAAACCGATCTTCAAAGTGCGTCTTATAGAAGGCAACGCACTCTTCTACCAATTCATTATTGCCCTTTAAAAGAGCCTTACCGATTTCACCGTGCTTAGCACCCGAAAGGATAATGAGACCTTCACCGTGTTCAATCAGCCACTCTTTATCCATTACAGGCTGATGCTGCACATGCCCACGTAAATAGGCTTTTGAGATTAATATCGTTAGGTTGTTGTAGCCGGTATTATTGAAAGCCAAGATAGTTAATCGTGATAACTCATCCCCAAACTCTTTCGACTGAACCGCAAAGTCAGCGCCGATAATCGGCTTGATTCCACAGTTATGCGCCGTGCCGTAAAACTTCACCAAACCACATAAATTTGTAAAATCAGTCAAAGCCACCGCAGGCATGCCCATTTCAGCGACCTTCTTGACCAAGGGTGGCACTTTCGAAAGGCCATCGACCATGGAGAAGTCACTGTGAACACGAAGGTGGATAAACTTTGGATCTGACATGAATGCTTTCCTAACCGGCTAGGTTAATACCTATACCGTAATTTTCATATTTGAATGCTGACGTTATTCTACGTCATTAGCTCAGGGAATAAAGAGCAAGTCTGCTGATTTCACACAGAGGCTACTCTATGCCTAGAACCTTCTTCACTGGTTTAAAACTTTTACGGTATTCATCGATAACACCGAACTCCTCGATGGCCGCAAAATGCGCCTTCGTTGGATACCCCTTATGCTTGGCAAAACCAAACTGTGGATGACGTTTATCCAACTCTTCCATCTCTTGGTCTCGAACAACCTTAGCTATGATCGAGGCTGCGCTTATTTCGGCGACTCGTAAATCCCCTTTCACGACGGCCTGAGCATCCATATTGAGTGTCGGTACTCTATTGCCGTCAATCAATGTCAGGTCAGGTTGAATAGATAGGCCTTCTACGGCCCTTTGCATTGCCACCATTGTTGCTTGCAGAATATTAAGCTCATCAATTTCTGCGGGAGAGCAGCGTCCTACCGACCATGCGAGTGCCTTCTCTTTAATCTCGGGTAATAGCGCTAAGCGTTTTTTCTCTGAAAGCTTCTTTGAGTCATTAAGACCTTCAATAGGGTTGTTGGGATCTAGGATGACTGCCGCAGTGACCACATCCCCTACCAATGGCCCACGCCCTACCTCATCAACACCCGCTATATACTGATAACCTTGTGGCATTTCAAACGGTGGCAGCTCTTTTTTTACGACTTTACTCGCCATAGTTATTTCTCAATTAGGGTTAACACCGCTTGAGCGGCTTGTTGGTCGGCGTCTTTTTGTATCCACTGATGCATCTCTGTGAACTTTTGCATCAGCTCTGAGTTGTCTCCATCGAGTATTTTTTCCATCGCAGGGAAAAGAAAATCAGGATGACACTCTTCTTGGATGAATTCTTGAACGAGTTCTTTGCCAGCCAAAACATTCGGCAGTGAGACAAACTCAGTTATTGAGAGTTTTTGTGCAATCCAACCCGTCAGTTTATTCACTTGATAGCCAACCACCATAGGACGTTTCACTAGCATACACTCTAGCGCTACAGTGCCAGATGCTAACAACACCGCATCTGACGCCGTCATAACATTGCGCGCTGTATCTTCAATGATGACAAAATCAAGCTCTGGAGCTGCCTCTTTCCAGATAGCTTCAAATTGTTCACGACGCTTTTTATTTACTGCGGCAACAACAAGGCCCATATCAGGATATTTTTTATGAATTCGCTGGCATGTTTGTATAAATGGCTTAGCAATCAATGCCACCTCTCCACCACGACTCCCAGGAAGGACAGCGAGCCATTTTCTGTCTTGTTCTAGTTCCAGTAAATCGCGTGCTTTCGACTGGTCAGAGACCAATGGGATAGCATCGGCTAATGTATGCCCAATGAACTCGCAAGCGACATTATATTTATCATAAAACGCTTTTTCGAAAGGCAAAAATGCCAGAACAAGATCGGTCGCAGCGTCAATTTTGAATATACGCTTTGGACGCCAAGCCCATACCGACGGGCTGACATAGTGAACGGTTTTAATACCGTTGTTTTTGAGAGTTTTTTCAAGTCTTAGATTAAAATCGGGGGCATCAATACCGATAAACACATCCACTGGATTTTGCCTAAAATAGTCCACCAACTGTTTTTTCACACTTAACAAGCGACGAAGACGGCCAAGAACTTCGACTAGCCCCATGACGGCGAGTTCCTCCATATCAAACAGAGACTCACAGCCTTGTTCAATCATTTTAGGCCCACCAATTCCAACGAATTCCGCATCTGGATATTGCTGCTTGATAGAGCGAATAAAGCCTTCGCCTAAGGTATCGCCAGATAGTTCGCCAGCAACGATGCCAATTCTTATTGGCTTGTTAGAGTGAGTAGCATTATCTTGTGGCATGGTGCACCTAATTTCCTTTTACTAAAAACAAAAAAGACCGCCTAGGAGCAGCGATCTTTTGGTCTCATTCTTGGGCAATGTCTAACGAATGATGCCGCGCTCTGAATTCTCTAGCATCTCGATCATTGGTCTGACTGAAGCAAACTCATCCGCCATTTCCGCTAATACAGGTTTAGCCTCTTCAAGTGTTTTGCCAGTGCGATAAATCTCTTTATACGCTTTCTGTAATGCCCTGATCTCTGTTCTCTCGAAACCATTACGTTTTAAGCCAACCAGATTCAAACCAAACGGCGTTGCATGATTTCCTTGCGCCAAGACGTACGGTAATACATCTTGAACAACGGCTGAACACCCACCAACATAGGCATACGCACCAATGGAGCAGAACGGGTGAATAGCAGATAACGCCATCACACCTGCGTAATCACCAACGGTCACATGGCCGCCAAGAATCGCATTGTTGCCGATGTGAGTATGATTACCGACAATAACATCGTGAGCGATATGAGCGTTAACACACAGTAAATTGTCATCGCCAATGACCGTCGTCGCTTTGTCTTGGGTAGTACCACGGTGAATCTGAACACTTTCACGAATCACATTGCGGTCACCGACAACGACTGTCGTCTCTTCGCCGCCATATTTTTTATCTTGGTTCTCTTCACCAATGATTGCATACGGGAAGATGCGATTGTCTTTACCAATCGTGGTATTACCTTTGATTACAATGTGCGACATAACCTCGGTATTTTCACCAATCACCACCTTGCCGGAGATGTAGGTAAATGGACCAACCGTTACATTCGCTTCAATTGTAACATCACCCTCAATCACTGCTGATGGGTGGATTTGTGCAGATTCGTGAATCATATTAGAACTCTCGGCGAGCACATTTTAGCTCGGCTGTACATACAACATCACCGTCTACTTTTGCAACACCATTAAAGGCAGCAATTCCACGGCGTTCTTTAATAAATTCGACTTCGATGACCAGTTGATCACCCGGTACAACAGGCTTACGGAATTTCGCTTTGTCTACACTCGCGAAGTAGTAAAGTTCGTTATCTGCTGGTGCGCCAAACGATTTAAAACCTAATAGACCGGTAGCCTGCGCCATCGCCTCTAAAATTAAAACACCAGGAAAAACAGGCAACTGAGGGAAGTGACCGGTGAACTGTGGTTCGTTTACTGATACGTTTTTAATCGCAGTTAGGTACTTTTCTTCTTGATAATCAGTAACACGATCAATCAATAAAAAAGGGTAGCGATGAGGAAGTAACTCCTGAATTTCAGTAATGTTCATCGTTTTGTTTTCACTAGTCAAAGTCATATTCCTATTCGTAAAGCTTAAAAATTATTGTCCATTTGATATTGTTCAATATGATAGACGAAAAAGACTCGCTTTTCGCGAGCCTTTTGCAAGAAAGTTGGAATTAGGATTCCGCTTTCGGCGTTAATTGTTTCTCGACCGCTTTCAAGCGCTTATTCATATCGTCAATCCGATGGACTCGAGTCGCCGTCTTGCGCCACTCTTTATTCGGTTGCAGTGGGATACCAGAAGAGTACATTCCTTTCTCAGAAATCCCTCGCATCACCATACCCATGCCTGTAATCGTCACGCCATCAACAATTTCGATGTGGCCATTGACTACAGTACCGCCACCGATAATACAATATTTACCGATCGACGTACTGCCTGCGACTATAGTACCACCAGCCATAGCGGTACCATATCCGATGTGCACGTTATGAGCGATCTGGATTTGATTATCGATAATGACATTGTCTTCGATAACAGTATCTTCCAAAGCGCCGCGATCAATCGTTGTGCATGAGCCAATTTCAACGCGATTGCCGATAACAACCGTGCCTAGCTGAGGAATCTTAATCCACTCCCCTTTCTCATTGGCATAACCAAAGCCATCCGAACCAATAACTGTGTTGGCTTGAATCAAGCAGTCATCACCAATGCGAACCGCATGGTAAATGGCAACATTAGCCCATAACTGGCTATTGTTTCCGATTGATGCATTTTTACCGATAAAACATCCTGCACCAATAACAGTGTTATCACCCAGAGTTACTCCAGACTCAATCGTTGCATTAGCGCCAATTGAGACGTTGCTTCCCAACACTGCATCTGATGCAATAACCGCTGATTCAGCGATAGAAGTAGCCGATTTCGGTGTTGTATCTAGCGCTTGAGCAACCTTAGCAAAAGCAACATAAGGGTCGTCAACAACCAGTACATTACCGTCGAAGTGCTCTCGCTGAGCTTCCTTTAACATAACGACACTCGCGTCACACTCGGCTAAGTGCTTGGCATATTTGACGTTAGACAAAAAGGTTACATGCCCCTTTTGAGCTTTATCCATAGGTGCCACCGAAGAAACCACTTCATTCGTGTCTCCGTGTAGCACTCCCCCGGTAATAGCGGCCAATTCGGCTAAAGTTATTTTCTGCATATTATTTTAGTGATTCGATCACTTTCTCTGAAATGTTGAGTTCAGGTTTTGCGTATTGCAGCGCTTGTGCTTCAACGATAAGGTCAAAGCCTTCTTTCTCAGCAACTTTTGTTACTGCGTCTTGAATCATCTTGAATAGCTTCTGCTTCTCTTCTGCTTCGCGACGAGCAGAGGCCTTCTCTAAAGATTGGCCTTTGATCTTAAAGTTACTTTCTAATTGGCTAATTTCAACACGCAATTTCTCAACTTCTGCTTCACTCAGTAGCGCACCATCTCGGTTTAGTGTTTCCATCTTAGTTTGAGCTTGCGCCTGAATAGCTTGAAGCTCTGCAGCACGATCCTTGAACTCTTCCTGCATTTTTTGTAGAACAACTTCTCTTTGTGGAAGTGCTTGGAAAACCTGAGCTGAATTCACGTAACCCACTTTTTGAGCTGCTTCTGCTGCGTGTGCAAACATAGAAGAACTTAAGACTACAAGGCTAACACCAGCCGCTTTCATGATATTTTTCAAAATAGTTTCCTTTATTAGAAGGTTCTGCCAATAGTGAATGTGAATGTTTCTTTATCATCACCTTCATAGCTCTTAAGTGGTGATGCTAACGAGAAGACCAGAGGGCCCATCGGTGACATCCATTGTAACGCGACGCCATAAGACGCACGGTAATTCGTTGGGTCAGAGTAGTCGTAGTAATACTGGCTACCGTACTCTGCGCCGTTATCTCGATAATCAAACTCGGTATCCCAAACACTTGCCGCATCGACAAAGAAGCTGGTTCGAATTTGACTACGAACATCATCAGATGCAAATGGAGTTGGGACAATCAACTCTAAACTCGCCAGTGCAATAGCGTTACCACCAACAGAGTCATCCGTTGCGGTATCTGAACCATTATTTGAGCCTGAGTAATCACGGTATACCGCTTTAGGACCGGCTGAATTAGACCCAAAACCACGTAGCGTGGTGAAACCACCCGCATAGTAGTTCTCATAAAACGGGAACAAATTATCTTGTCCATCGGTTTGTCCATAACCGTTACCGTATCCTAAGCGACCTCGCATCAATAAAGCAAAGTCATGCTTTTGAGTTAATGGGAAGTACTGTCTGACATCGTACTGAACTTTAAAGTACTGTACGTCAGAGCCAGGTACGGTCATCTTGTAAAATGCACGCTGATGGTTACCCGCAGTCGGGAAATAACCACGGTTTAGGTTGTTACGCGTCCATGAAATATTGATATCAAAGTCATTGGTATTTAACGACCCATCACTATCAATATTACTTGCTTGAGAAGCTAGGAATTGTTCAACCTGCAAATACGGTGATAAGTTACCAATCTTATTGTGGGTATAACCTGCACCAAGCTCAAAGAAATCTAGTTCATTTGCCCAGCTACCCAGCGTCATACTCGCGCCATAGCTTTCGTTGGTATAGTCAACAATACCCGCTTCAGAAGCCTCAAACTCGTTGTAGAATATTTTACCGCCGAGACTGACACCGTCTAGTGTCCAGTATGGATCACGATAGTCTAAGCTAATATTTTTCTGGTAATCATTCATCATGGCATTTATGCCAACACGATTACCTGAGCCAACGAAATTATCCTGTTGCAGACCAACTTGGAAACTGACGCCAGACTCTGTGCCGTAACCAACACCAAAGTTGATACTGCCTGAATTCGCTTCTTTCACGTTGTAAACAAGGTCGACTTGGTCTTCGCTACCTGGAACACGGACAGTTTGTACGTCAACGGTTTCAAAAAAGCCTAAACGGTTAAGACGTGTTTTTCCCGTTTCGATCGATTTAGAGTTTAACCAGCTGCCTTCCATTTGGCGCATTTCACGACGCATCACCTCATCGCGAGTAGAGTTGTTGCCCACAAAGCGAATGTCGCGAACATAGATTCGGTTGCCCGCTTCTACATTAATAACTAGCGAAACTTCATTCGTTTCATCATTGAATTCAGGGATAGTACGAACCTGTGGGTAAGCGTAACCCGCTTCACCTAAAACTCGCTTAATGTCTTCTTCTAACTGGGTAACAGACGAACCGTTATAGGTTGAGCCATCTTCAAATGGCACCATGTCTCTGAACTCGGTTTCTTTACCAATTAGCTCACCACGGAAGTTAACGTCTTTTATTGAATAAATATCGCCCTCATCAAGGCCGAGGGTAATATAAACGCCTTTTTTATCTGGTGAGATTGCAACTTGAGTCGAATCAACCTGAAATTTTAGATAACCTCGGTCTAAGTAGAACGAGCGAAGGGCTTCAAGGTCGCCCGCTAAGACCTGCTTCTGATATTTATCATCGGATAAGAAATTCCACCAAGCCACATCAACATTCAGATTGAAACGACCGACGAGTTCTTTATCATTAAAGGCTTCATTTCCAATGAAGTTGATCTGCTTTATTTTCGCAGAAACCCCTTCGGTAAAGACGAACTTAAGGTCTGAACGGTTACGAGGCAGTGGGGTAACAACAGCTTGAACCGTTGCATTATATTTACCCACGCTATAGTAAAAGTCCTCTAAGCCCTTTTCGATGTTAGATAGTGATGTGCGGTCTAACGCTTCACCTTGTCTGATACCTGAGGCATCTAGGTTCTGTTGGAGCTGTTCTTCTTTAATCGCTTTATTACCAGAAAAAGAGATGCTCGCAATCGTTGGGCGCTCTTTAACTTGTATCACCAGTACATCTTCATCTCGAAGAACCTGAACATCTTCGAAGTTACCGGACGCATAAAGTGACTTTATAATCTCTGCAACATTTTGACTGTCAATGCTGTCACCGATTCGAACAGGCATTTGCAGTAACGCAGCACCTAATGCTACACGCTGCAAACCTTCAACTTTAATATCTTGAACAACAAAGTTCTCTGCGCTATTTGCTGAAACACTTGTCGCTAACAAGGTTGCAAACAGGATTTTTTTAATCGCCATATTTGTTTAAGTTATTCCTTCACTGCACTACTACCTGAGCTCAACTTACAGGCGAGAAAAGTCATTAAAAATTGCGATTGCCATCACTGACAATATGATTGCTCCACCAACTCGATACCCCATTTCTTGTACCTTTTCAGGGACAGGGCGACGAATAACTGCTTCAACGGCGAAAAAGAGTAAATGACCACCATCAAGCATTGGCAATGGCACTAAGTTAATAATGCCTAAATTAATACTGATTAACGCTAAAAAACCTAAAAAGTAGACTAAGCCGTAGTCGGCTGTCGTACCCGCCCCTTTTGCTATTGAGATAGGGCCACTCAAATTATTTAAGCCTACATCGCCTACGACCAGTTTCTTCAGCATGGTTGCAGTCAGGCCAATAACTTGGCCCGTTTTTTCTATCGACTTACCAATAGATTCAAATACACCATATTGAAGATCAAATCGATAATTTTCAGGCCATTCTGAGACTTCTGGTGCTATTCCCGCAAAACCAATCGTTTTTCCTTGCCCATTCTGGCGCGAATCAGGCGTCAATGTAACCTCTACAGAGCGCTCATTTCTATACACCATAAGCTCGACCGGGAGTTCAGGGTGAGCTTGAATGACGCTGACAAGTTGTTGCCAACTTTCCAAAGCAACGCCATCAGCAGCGGTCACCGTATCTCCGACAAGAAGCCCTGCTCTTTCCCCTGCACTGCCATCCGATACGTTGACAAGCGTCATCAATATTTCAGGAGTGTAAGGGCTAAATCCTAACGTCCTCATTGCAGACTGCGTTTCAGGATTAAAGTTCCATTCACTTAAATCAAGTGACTTAATTTCAGTCAATCCTACTCCACTTTCTGTGGAAACTGTGAGTACTAGCTCTTCATCGCCAATATGAGAAATGATCCCCATATTAACGGATTCCCAATCTGCCGTTTTGACGCCAGCAACAGACTTGATCTCCATTCCTGACTCTAAACCAGCATTCGCTGCAATCGAGTAAGACGTCACTTCTCCGACAACGGGCTTAACGGCTGGAACACCAATAAGAAAGACCGCCCAATAAGCAAAAATAGCGAACAGAAAGTTAAATATTGGTCCCGCAGCAACAACCGCTATTCTTTGTAATAATGGCTTCTTATCAAAGGCAATGTTGTACTGTTCCGGCGGAATGTCATCAACTCGCGAGTCGACCATCTTGACGTAACCACCCAGTGGGATCATCGATAGGCTGTACTCAGTGCCATCCTTGCCTTGTTTTTTCCACAACGCCTTGCCAAAGCCAATCGAGAATTTTTCTACTTTAATTCCACAACGACGAGCAACCCAAAAGTGTCCAAATTCATGAACCGCAACGAGAATGCCCAGAGCGACCACAAATGAAGCAAAATTCCATATTATTCCTGTCATACGTTTTGCTCTCGCAATATCTGATGTGTCATTTCACGCGCCATTTTATCGACCTCTATCAAGCTTTCCAAGTCCAACGGTACACTATAAGAGTCGGCTGCACAGACTTTAGACATCACCATCTCATTAATTCGAGCTATATCAGTAAACCCAAGTTTACTTTGCAAAAATGCATCAACATTAATTTCATTTGCCGCATTGAGTGCCGTAGTTAAGTGCTGCCCCTCAAAACACGCGTCAATTGCTAGCTTCAAACACGGGTATCGAGAGTAATCTGGTTCTAAAAAGGTCAGCTCACCTAACTGAGTAAAGTTAAGGGGGGACACGCCAGAGTGCACTCGTTCAGGGTACGCCAGCGCTGAAGCTATAGGCGTTGCCATGTCAGGCTCTCCCATCTGAGCCAGTACAGATCCATCTCGATATTGCACCATAGAGTGGATCACGGATTGAGGATGAATAATCACTTTTAACTGAGGTTTCGTGGCATTGAATAGCCATTTTGCCTCTATGTACTCAAGCCCTTTATTCATCATCGTCGCAGAATCAACCGATATTTTAGGACCCATAGACCAGTTTGGGTGTGCGATAGCCTGCTCAGGTGTGACAGATGACAAAGAAGTCACGTCGGAGTATCGAAATGGCCCGCCAGATCCTGTGAGCAATATATTTTGAATGCCGTGCTGCTCTAAGTGGCAATGGCCTAGGTTTGTTTGAATCTCACTCGGTAAACACTGAAAGATAGCGTTATGCTCACTGTCTACCGGCAGTAACTCTGCGCCGTGCTCTTTGACTGCATCAACAAATAATTGACCAGACATCACCAACGCTTCCTTGTTCGCGAGCAACACACGCTTACCGGCTTTGATCGCAGACATCGTCGGTAATAATCCTGCAGCACCAACGATAGCAGCCATCACCGTGTCGACTTCTTCAAACTCAGAAACGTGACAAATAGCTTCTTGACCCGCCATTACTTCAATATGAGGGTGTGATGTTCTAAGTTTTGCTTTAAGCAGCTGCGCAGCATCTAGATCAGCCATGACGGCGTATTTAGGTTGCCACTGGTGACATAGACGCACCATTTTCTCTACATTGCGGCTTGCAGCCAGAGCCACGACGGAAAATTTGTCTGGATTCTGCTCTACGACCTTTAGTGTGCTCGCTCCGATTGATCCGGTGGCACCCAATATTGTTAGCTTACGCATAGATCTAACCATTGTGTTGACGAGTGAAGCTCACGACTTACTCAATTATTGAAATTGACTCTATTGCAATACAAAGTATAGAAGTGCGAATACAGGGAATGCAGCCGTAAGGCTATCGATACGATCTAGAACCCCACCGTGGCCCGGAATAATGTTGCTGCTATCCTTAATTCCAGACACACGCTTAAACATGCTTTCTACCAAATCACCTAATACAGAGATTATGACGGTAATGAATGTAATCACAATCATTACCGTTGGGCTTGAGAACTCCAATTCAAACCACCCTGCAGCAAACCAAGCGACAATAATTGCCGTGATAATACCGCCTATAAGCCCTTCTATGGTCTTATTTGGGCTGACTGAGGGTGCCATCTTGCGCTTTCCAAAACTGCGACCAGCAAAATATGCCCCACTATCTGCAGCCCATACGATAAGGCAAACAAATAAAACGAGCTTGGCCCCATAATACGCATCGGTCTCTATTCCCTGAGCTCTCAGTAGTATTGCGCTCCAAAGAAATGGGAGTAAGGTGAGCACGCCAAATGCATGCCTAAGTACGTTAGAGCCTTGCCATGTTTGACTAGAACGAGGGTAAGTGATGGCCAGTGCACTTGAATACAGCCACCACGCTGCGCCAATGCCTAAAATAATATAGTGGGTAGATTGAATGCTATTGAGGCTAGTTGCGTCGGTTGCAACAAGCAAAAAACTGATAAGAGTAACGATGATAGAAGGGACAAGAGCACTCACCCTAGATTTGTGTTCAACAAATTGAGTCCACTCCCAAAAGCCAATCCCTGTAACAACCGCCATAGCGAGAATAAACAGTGCTAACGGTAGCTCGAAAATCCCTAGAATAACAAGTGGAGCTAATATAAGTGCGGTTATAATTCGTTGCTTCAAACTAATGAATCCTTTATTGATTTTCCATCAGTGCTTTAATTTGATTTCCCGTACAACCAAAACGTCGCTCACGGTTCACAAACCAAGTCACAGCTTCTATTAAGCTATCTTCACTAAACTCAGGCCAGTAAACCGGAGTAAAATAAAGCTCTGCGTAGGCAAGTTGCCACAGCATAAAGTTACTAATTCGGCACTCCCCTCCGGTGCGAATTAAAAGGTCTACATCAGGAATATCAGACATCGACAAGTGAGAAGCAATAAGTTCTTCATTCACCAATGCCGCATCAAGCTTTCCTTCTTCGACCTCGCAAGCAATTTTCTTCATTGCTTGAGTAAGATCCCATTGGCCTCCGTAGTTGGCAGCGATGTTCACTACCATTCCCGTGTTGGCTGCTGTTTTACTCTCAGCTTGGGCAATTTTTTTCTGTAACCGTTCGCTAAAACGTGTTTTATCACCAATCACTCTTAAGCGAAGGTTATTTTTGTGTAGCTTACTTATCTCCGTCGATAGAACCGTAATAAACAGTTCCATTAACACACCGACCTCTTCTTCTGGCCGGCGCCAATTCTCACTGCTAAAAGCGAATAAAGTTACCGCTTCTATTCCAAGCCTGGCTGCACTACTGATGGTTTTTCTTACCGCAGCGACTCCATTCTTATGCCCAAAAACACGTGGTTTACCCTGAGCTTCAGCCCAGCGTCCATTGCCATCCATAATAACGGCAATATGTTTTGGTAACGCTTCGATAGATAACTGTGTATTTGACATAGAAGGTTGTTCGGCGGGTTATTGATTAGAAATAAAAAAAGCGCTATGCCATTTACATAGCGCTTCAGATAGAAAAGACAACAGTCTTAAACTTCCATTAGCTCTTTTTCTTTCGCAGCTAGCGTCTCGTCTACTTTTTTGATCGCAGCGTCAGTTAGCTTTTGAATCTCATCTTGCGCTTTACGATCATCATCTTCAGAGATCTCTTTATCTTTAAGAAGACCTTTTAGATCACCGTTTGCATCACGACGGATATTACGGATCGCAACACGACCGCCTTCAGCTTCACCGCGTACAATTTTAACAAGGTCTTTACGACGCTCTTCCGTTAGCGGTGGAAGTGGAACACGAATAACCGTACCCGCAGACATTGGGTTCAAGCCCAAATCAGAAGCAAGGATTGCTTTTTCGACTTTAGGAGCCAGCTCACGATCGAAAACTGTGATAGCTAGAGTACGAGCATCTTCAGCGACAACGTTAGCGACTTGATTTAAAGGCGTTGGTGCACCGTAGTACTCAACAGAAAGGCCAGCAAGCAAGCTTGGGTGCGCACGGCCAGTACGGATTTTAATTAGGTTATTTTTCAGCGCTTCTACGCTTTTTTCCATGCGCTCTTGCGCGTCTGTTTTAATCTCGTTGATCACAATTTCACCTTGATTTGTGTTCTTAGTATAAGGAAGCCAAGTTGGGTCTAAGCCTAAGGTTAGCCATCACTGGACAATTAGCAATGATGGCATTGGCATTATTCAGAATCGCTGATCAATGTACCTTCAGTTTCGCCCATAACCACGCGACGTAATGCGCCTGGCTTATTCATGTTAAATACACGGATTGGCATTTTATGATCACGCGCTAGCGTAAATGCCGCCAAATCCATCACTTTAAGCTCTTTCTCAAGAATCGTGTTGTAAGAAAGAGTATCATATAATTCTGCATCAGGGTTAGCGACTGGGTCTGCAGTAAAGACACCGTCAACTTTTGTTGCTTTTAGTACCACGTCAGCTTCGATTTCGATACCACGTAAACACGCAGCAGAATCGGTAGTGAAGAATGGATTACCAGTACCTGCAGAGAAGATAACAACACGTCCGTGACGAAGTTGGCTGATTGCATCTGCCCAGTTGTAATCGTCACACACGCCTTTTAGTGGAATCGCTGACATCACACGTGCATTTACATAAGCACGGTGTAAAGCATCACGCATAGCGAGGCCATTCATTACGGTTGCCAACATACCCATATGGTCACCAACAACACGGTTCATACCTGCTTCAGCAAGGCCAGCACCACGGAATAGGTTACCACCGCCAATTACTACACCAACTTGAACACCAAGTTCAACCAATTCTTTTACTTCTTGAGCCATACGATCAAGGATTGTAGGGTCAATACCAAAACCTTCTTCGCCTTGTAGCGCTTCGCCACTCAGTTTTAACAGGATACGTTGATACGCTGGTTTAGGGTTCGTCGTCATGGAGTTTACCTTCCGAAAAAGTGATAGTGTTGATTAACAGTCATGAATAAACATTAACAAGTGCTTCAAGGCTAATATTTATTGATCACTATAATTCTTCATTTGCTTGTCGTAAAAAGACCGCAGCCTAGGCTACGGTCTAATAATTAAGCAAGCAAAGGGATTAACCTTTTTGAACCGCTGCTACTTCGTCAGCAAAGCTCATTTCTTCTGCTTTCTCGATACCTTCACCAACTTCTAGACGAACGAAGTTAGATACAGTAGCGCCTTTCTCTTTCAGCATGTCACCAACAGTTTTCTTAGGTTCCATGATGAAAGCTTGACCAGTTAGAGAGATTTCGCCCGTGAATTTCTTCATACGGCCAACAACCATTTTCTCTGCGATCTCAGCTGGCTTGCCTTCGTTCATAGCGATTTCAACTTGAACAGCTTTTTCTTTCTCAACAACGTCAGCAGGTACGTCAGTTGGGTTCAAGTAGTCTGGCTTAGAAGCAGCAACGTGCATAGCAACGTGCTTAAGTGTTTCAGCTTCGCCTTCACCAGCAACAACAACACCAATTTTCTCACCGTGACGGTAAGAAGCTAGTGCAACACCTTCAACGTATTCTACGCGACGGATGCTGATGTTTTCGCCAATCTTAGTTACTAGAGCAATACGTGCGTCTTCAAACTTAGCTTGAAGTGCAGCGATGTCTAGGCGCTCAGCTAGAGCAGCAACAGCAACTTCTTCAGCAAACGCTAGGAAGCCAGCGTCTTTTGCTACGAAGTCTGTTTGACAGTTAACTTCAAGAAGAGCTGCAACACCGCCCTCTTCTTTGATGATGATTGCGCCTTCAGCTGCAACGTTACCAGCTTTTTTAGCTGCTTTCGCTGCGCCAGATTTACGCATGTTTTCAATCGCTAGCTCAATGTCGCCTTCAGCAGCAACAAGTGCTTTTTTACATTCCATCATGCCCGCAGCTGTGCGTTCACGAAGTTCTTTTACTAGAGCAGCAGTTACAGTTGCCATTCTCTATTCCTCAGTTAATTCGAAATAAGGTAAAAATCAGGGGCCTATATTGGGCCCCTGATGCTAACTAATACTTAATCGATGCATACTTAATAAGACGCACCCATTTAGCATGGCTCAGAGCCGCTATTATTCAGCTTCTACGAAACCGTCTTTCTCGCCCGCTAGAGCAGCAACATCTTTGTTACGACCTTCAACAACTGTTTGTGCAACAGCGTTTAGGTAAAGTTGTACTGCACGGATTTACAGCGTAAACTGGGATACCTAGGTTGTTAGCTTCTTTAACTGCAATGTGCTCGTGATCAGCATCGATTACGAATAGAGCGTCAGGTAGGCCGCCCATATCTTTGATACCACCAAGTGACTTCTCTAGCTTCTCCATTTCACGAGTACGCATTAGAGCTTCTTTCTTAGTTAGTTTATCAAATGTACCGTCTTGAGCTTGAGCTTCTAGCTCTTTAAGACGTTTGATTGACTGACGAACAGTTTTGTAGTTTGTTAGCATGCCGCCTAACCAGCGGTTGTTAACGTAAAACTGGTTACTTGCAACAGCAGCTTCTTTAACAGCTTCAGATGCAGCGCGCTTAGTACCAACAAAAAGAACTTTACCTTTCTTCTCGCCAACTTTAGCTAGTTCAGCTAGAGCGTCGTTGAACATTGGTACAGTTTTTTCTAGGTTGATGATATGAACTTTGTTACGAGCACCAAAGATGAATGGCTTCATTTTTGGGTTCCAGTAACGAGTTTGGTGACCGAAGTGAACACCAGCTTTAAGCATATCGCGCATT
>MPDB01000003.1 GCA_001874155.1 Vibrio sp. MedPE-SWchi | reverse complement strand
AGTAACGAGTTTGGTGACCGAAGTGAACACCAGCTTTAAGCATATCGCGCATTGATACAGTTGCCATTTTAAAATCCTCTATGGGGTTAGGCCTCCACACTCCCCATGAATCCGACCCCTAACATCCAGTTGCTTAAGGCAAGTGGTTTTACTGTTGAGGCACCCCGGAACATGTGACGGAATGTGTGTGATTTAAATTAAAAGTGTGTGGAATACAACAATCAAAATCGCTAGAACCTTTAAACTGAGCTAAAAGAGCAGAGACAATTGACCGTCATTCCGGCGCGCTTTATACCATATTTTCGTGCCATGTGGCTAGTAAAAAATCCCAATTCAGTAGTCCAAACTGCATGATGTATACTGTTCGTAATTAAATACTTTCAAGAAACGCTTTATTGAGACAAATACACATTCCTATCACTTCCTGATAGAATGCGAATCATTATTGTCGAGAGCTCCTATAAACTGGTCGAGAATTAGCGCGAATGTCTATAAAAATCAAAACCCAACAAGAAATTGAAAGAATGCGTATTGCTGGCAAACTGGCAGCCGAAATTCTGGAGATGATAGAACCTCATATCAAAGAGGGTGTGACAACAGATGAATTGAACACCATTTGTCATGACTATGCGACTGATAAAGGAGCTTACTCAGCACCTTTGGATTATCACGGTTTTCCAAAATCTATCTGTACCTCAATCAACCACATCGTATGTCACGGTATTCCAGCATCTCAGGACGAGAAAGGCAGCAATGGGCAACTTAAGCCAGCGGTCTTAAAAAATGGCGATATTCTGAATGTCGACATCACTGTTATTATTCCTGACGAAGATGGCGCTGATTTAAGCACTCGTCCACAAGGCTATCATGGCGATACGTCTAAAATGTTTTTAGTCGGAGAAGCCTCTCCAGCCGACAAGCGTTTATGCATGGTTGCGCAAGAAGCCCTTTACGTCGGCATGCGTAAAGTAAAACCAGGTGCAACAGTGGGTGATATCGGTACAGCTATCGAAAAATACATTAAAGAAAACAATAAGAAGAATCCACGTAACAAGTTTTCTATTGTTAGAGACTTTTGTGGTCACGGCATCGGTGATGAGTTTCACGAAGAACCTCAAGTTGTTCACTACAAGAATACAGACCGCCGAGTGTTAAAAGAAGGCATGTGCTTTACCATCGAACCGATGATCAATGCAGGTAAATTTGGCTGTACCGTTGATGCTGAAGATGACTGGACCGTTTACACGGGTGACAGCAAAAACTCGGCTCAATGGGAGCATACTTTACTCGTGACAGCCAATGGCTGTGAGGTATTAACCCTTCGAAATGAAGAGCAAATACCAAGGCATTTGAAAAACGCCTAACTCACCAATCTACAGACTCTTAATATCCCTGCCTCGCAGGGATATTTTTTTATTCGCCTCTATCTGATAGATTACTAATCATACCCATATAAAAACTGCATGGACTGCTGCATATGCCGTATCAATCGCCACTAACGTTTTCAACGGAACAGCTTTCGATTTCATCGCTCAAAGAGCAACTTGAACTGTTTTCTGACTATCAAAAAAACGAGTTTCTCACGCACCACCCTATTAATGACCTTGTCATAGGGCGCTCTGAATACATGGATCTCCTGCTGAATAGGCTTTGGATAGAGTACGGTTTTGATAGCCTTCCAAACATTAGCCTCGTTGCTGTTGGAGGATATGGCCGTGGAGAACTCCACCCTCTGTCAGATATTGATATTCTAATTGTTTCTAAGAAGACTCTGCCAGAAGCGCTTGGTGCCAAAGTGAGTATGTTTATCACTTTATTGTGGGATCTGAGACTCGAAGTCGGCCATGCGGTTCGTACCATTGACGAATGCATCGCGATCGGAAAAGAGGATCTAACGGTTGCGACCAACCTGCAAGAAGCTCGATTGCTATGCGGCTGTGAAGACACATTTACTAAGCTTAGTGGGCAAATCAATTCTCCTTCATTTTGGCCAAGCGATGACTTCTACAAAGCCAAAATCAGAGAACAAAAAGAGCGTCATGCCCGTTATCACGATACCGCCTACAATTTAGAGCCCGATATTAAGTCGACCCCAGGCGGGTTGAGAGATATTCATACGCTCAGCTGGGTGGCGAGAAGACACTTTGGCGCCACCTCTCTCCTTGAAATGAGCAAATACGGCTTCCTGACCGACGCAGAATATCGGGAGCTTGTTGAATGCCAAGATTTCCTATGGCGTGTACGTTTCGCTCTGCACGTGGAGCTAAGACGTTATGACAATCGTTTAACGTTCGGTCATCAAGCTCAGGTAGCAGAAAGCCTTGGCTTCTCTGGTGAGGGTAATCGAGGCGTTGAAATGATGATGAAGGAGTTCTATCGAACCCTGCGTCGCGTTTCAGAATTGAACAAAATGCTGCTCAAGTTGTTTGATCAAGCCATACTCGATAACGGTATCGAGTATGAAGCAGAAATACTCAGCGATGATTTCCAGCGCCGAGGAAGGCTAATAGAAGCAAGAAAACCGGCCCTATTCCAAGCTCGGCCTGAAACCATTCTTGATATGTTTATTCATATTGCGAACGACTCCACCATAGAAGGCGTTGCGCCAGCTACCATGCGCCAACTTCGAACTGCTCGCCGACGATTGAATAAGTTCCTTCACGTTATTCCGGCCGCTCGAGAAAAATTCATGGATCTCGTTCGCCACCCGAACTGCTTACATAAAGCGTTTAGCCTCATGCACAAGTTAGGGGTGCTTGCTAGCTACTTGCCACAATGGAGCCAGATCGTTGGCCAGATGCAGTTCGACTTATTTCACGTCTACACCGTCGATGAGCACAGTATTCGATTGCTAAAGCATATCAATCGATTCGGTCAAGAAGCCAATCGAGATAAGCACCCAATCTGCTGCGAGGTATACCCGAGAGTTCACAAGAAAGAGCTATTGATCCTAGCCGCCATTTTCCACGACATTGGAAAGGGGCGAAATGGTGATCACTCAGAGGTTGGCGCAGCAGAAGCCTACGAATTTGGCATAGAACACGGCCTATCAAAACCTGAAGCGAAGCTTATCTCATGGCTAGTGCAGAACCACCTATTGATGTCAGTCACCGCTCAGAGACGTGATATCTACGATCCTGAGGTCATTACCGAATTTGCCAAACAAGTTCGCGATGAAGAACGTCTTGAATATCTCGTTTGTTTAACCGTAGCCGACATCTGCGCAACCAACCCCGACCTCTGGAACAGCTGGAAACGTACTCTTCTGGCTGAGCTATTTTACTCAACTCAGCGCGCTCTACGCAGAGGGCTAGAGAACCCAGTTGATGTGCGTGATCGCATCAGGCATAACCAGCAGTTATCTTCCGCACTATTACGCAAGGAAGGGTTCACGGCTCGAGAGATTGAAGTTCTTTGGCAAAGATTTAAAGCCGACTACTTCTTGCGACACACTCATAAACAGATTGCTTGGCACTGTACACACCTTCTTAATCAAACAGATGATTCCAAGCCACTCATACTGATCAGTGAGAAAGCGACCCGTGGTGGCACGGAAGTTTTTGTCTACGCACGAGACCAAAATGCCCTATTTGCGACCGTCGTGGCAGAGCTAGACAGACGTAACCTGAACGTCCACGATGCGCAAGTAATGACCAGCAAAGATGGCTTTGTACTCGATACGTTTATGGTGCTCGATCAAAATGGTGAAGCCATTGATGTGACGCGCCACAAAGCCGTGGTTAAACATCTCGCACACGTTATTGAAGATGGCCGGCCAACCAAGATTAAAACGCGTCGAACGCCTAGAAACCTTCAACACTTTACCGTAAAAACCAAAGTCGAGTTCCTACCGACGAAAAGCAACAAACGCACATTGATGGAATTTGTCGCTCTTGATACGCCAGGGTTACTCGCCAAGGTCGGTGCGACCTTTGCGGATCTGCATATTAGCCTGCATGCCGCAAAAATTACGACCATTGGTGAACGAGCAGAAGATCTCTTCATTCTGACTAACGGACAAGGAGGAAGACTCGATGAAGAAACCCAAGAACAGTTGCGTGAAAGGCTAGTCGAAAATATCGCAGAAGCCGCGCCAAATTAAGCGCGATCTTGCCCACAAGTTGCGCAGCTTGTTTTATTGTCAGCTATCTACCACGGTTATAGGCTGCTACATTAGTTAAGGTTTAATCAATTTAACAACACTAACTAGAGGTAGCCTATGTTTCCAAACCTCACAGGCTTAGGAATTCAAGATCCTAAGCAAATTGAGCGTTACTCGTTACGACAAGAAGCGCACAAGGATGTGTTAAAGATCTATTTTCATAAGCAGAAAGGCGAGTTATTCGCTAAAAGTGTAAAGTTCAAATACCCACGTCAGGTCAAAAACGTCTTAGTCGATAGTGGCAGTCATCAATACAAAGAAGTGACCGAAATAAACCGCAATCTAACCTTGGTTATCGATGAGCTCAACAAGATCACGAAGCCAGAGAAACTCGCAGAAATTGACGTCAAATCTAAAATCCTAATGGATTTACGCCACCTTGAGAAAGTCGTTTCGAGCAAGATAGCTGAAATAGAGTCTGACTTAGAAAAATTAAAATAGCACCTCATTAATTGCGACAAAAAAGGTTCCCATTGGGAACCTTTTTTATTTCAACAGCAAACTATCATTGGGCTAAGGCTACCATCCAGCATAACTGCCAACAAAGTAAAGTGATATTGCAGCCATTACACCCGCAACGACATCATCAATCATGATGCCCACCCCACCTTCAACTCGTTTATCAAGCCAGCCGATTGGCCAAGGCTTTACCATGTCAAAAAAGCGAAACAAGACAAAACCCGCAGCGATCCATTTCCAATCAAAAATGGCAATGCCAAGCATTGGAACAACGAGCATGGTTATCCAAAAACCAACAAACTCATCCCAAACAATCGAGCCGTGATCGTGGACCTTCATGTCATCGGATGTGATCTGGCAAATCTTAACCCCAATGAAATAGGATGCGATGATCACCGCGATGAACAGCCACATTGGAAGTTGTACTAACAGCAAATAAAACGGTATTGATGCCAAGGTACCCATCGTTCCCGGAACAACTGGTGAGAGGCCACTACCGAACCCTGTCGCCAATAGGTGCCAAGGATTTTTAAGCGAAATTAAAGATAATGGGTTGCTCATTGTTTTACCTTAAAGTGGTCATATCCATTTAAATTCCAGTCCAGCATAATACCTTTATTGTGGAGTTCAAATATACCACTCGGGCGTATTTGTCCAATGCAGGTTATCTTTGTACCGGTGTGACTCAATGCGCTCTCAATTGACCCTTTATTTTCTTCTGGCACAGTAAAGCATAACTCGTACTCTTCGCCACTAGTTAATGCATGCTGCTGAGCAATCGCTTCCTCTTTTGTAAAGCCGAGCAATTCACTCGAAATAGGAAGTAAACTGACATCAATAGACGCGCCAACATTCGATTTATTTAATATATGCTGTAGATCTGAAATTAGTCCATCTGAAATATCAATTGCAGAAGAGGCCAAGTTAAGTAGGGCTTGCCCGACAAGTACGCGAGGAGATGAGATGAAATGCCTCTTCTCTAAGACGTCAGCATGGTCTTTGTGCTTTGCTTCAGAATCAAGAATCACGCTCAGCCCGGCTTTACTATCACCAAGGTCCCCCGTCACATAGACCCAATCACCAATACGCGCACCGCTGCGCCTTAAAGCCTTCTCTTCTGGAACAAAACCCTGCACGGTAAGAGTAATGCTCAGTGGCCCTTTTGTTGTATCACCACCTATCAGTTGAATACCAAAGTAGTCAGCCAATTCAAAAAACGAATCACAAAAAGGCGCTAGCCAAGCTTCATCTGGCTCAGGCATTGTTAAGGCAAAAGAGACCCATGCCGGCGTTGCCCCCATTGCAGATAGATCACTAATATTAGAAGCAAGGGCTTTATGAGCTACCCAAGCAGGGTTAGCTTCGGGTAGGAAATGTGTTCCAGCGACAAGAGTATCAGTACTGATCGCAATAGAGACATTGTTTGGGCTTTTTACTAATGCACAATCATCACCCGCAGCCAATAAGACATCTTTTCGTTGAGATTGGCGACCAACAAAGTACTTGTCAATGAGGTTAAATTCACCTGACATAGATAACTCTCAAAAGGTTGTAATTAGGGTTCCAGTTTACTCACTCAAGATGAACTGGATATAAAAAAGGCCAGCAATTTAGCTGACCTCTTTTCACGATAATTCGTTATTTCTTTTTGCGTACATGCGGTGCGGCTTTATCTAGCACCCCGTTCACAAATTTGTGGCTCTCTTCTGCAGCGAAAACTTTTGCAAGTTCAATCGCTTCATTGATCACAACTTTATAAGGAACATCTTCACGGCGCGTCATCTCGTACATAGCAAGACGAAGCAAAGCGAGTTCCATTAAATCTAGGTCCTGCATTGGACGAGAGACAAATGGGCGAAGCTTGCTATCTAATTCCATGTGGCTTAGCGCAACACCAGTCAATAGATCGCGGAAATATGCTACGTCGGTTTCCGGCGCGACTAGAGCAGGCTCAGCTGCATGATGTTCTTCTTCATCATACTTGCCACCAGATATAAATTGTTCTTCAACTACGGCAACATTTTCTTTACTAATTTGCCAAGAATAAATTGCTTGTAGAGCAAATTGACGTGCATTACGACGTGCGGCTGGTTTCACACTGGCCCCCATTAGGAATCGATTTCAGAAAGAACGTTGATCATCTCAAGTGCGCTTAGTGCGGCTTCTGCACCTTTGTTACCAGCCTTGGTTCCTGCGCGTTCAATAGCTTGATCGATCGTATCAACAGTAAGAACACCAAATGCAACTGGAAGAGAATATTCCATAGACACTTGTGCCAAACCTTTATTACATTCACTACAAACATAGTCGAAATGAGGCGTACCGCCACGAATAACTGTGCCTAAAGATACAATCGCATCAAATTGACCTGTCTTCGCTACGCGTTGAGCAACCAATGGGAGTTCAACGGCACCAGGACAACGAACAACAGTAATATTGTCTTCGCTAACTTGTCCGTGACGCTTCAAAGTATCGATTGCACCAGAAAGCAGGCTTTCGTTAATAAAACTGTTGAAACGAGCAATAACGATAGCAATTTTTGCATTTGGCGCTGGGAAGCCACCCTCGATCACTTTCATAAGCCTTCCTTTAACTATGTTCATCAAGTGAGAATCGCCGGATTCTAGCATAAAACTGTGAGCAATATCTAATAGATATTAAAGTTTATACCAACCTTCGGCCTGTCAATTTTAAATGTCTGATAGTGATGAAAAATCACTTTTATCGATAAAAAAGGAAGCAAACGCTTCCCTTTATGGTGAAAAAATAAGGTAAGTACTTTGACTTACCCTTTCTCTTATTCACATACGTATTCAATCACATTTAGGCCAAAACCACCAAGAGCATGGTAACGTTTTGAGCTAGAAGACAATAAACGCATTTCCGTCACGCCTAAATCAGCCAGAATTTGAGAGCCGACCCCAACACGGCGGGACGTTCCCTGCTTTTTCGCCATTGTTGGCGCTTCGCCTTTATCTTGTGCTTCAAACGTTTTTACCTTGTGAATCAGAGCATCAGAACTCTCTTCATTACCTAAGATAACCAGTACACCGCCTTCATTGCCAATGCGCTTCATTGCGCTGTCCAATGTCCAGCTGCGCTCTGTACCGCGATCAGAATGGAGCAGGTCGGTAAAAGTATCATGCAGATGAACACGAACCAGAGGAGCTGCCTGTGCCACATCTCCTTTCACCATGGCATAGTGAATCTGGTTATCGATCGTATCTCTGAATGTCACCAGCTCAAAATCACCAAATTCGGTCGGTAAATGGCACTGCGCCACGCGTTCAATCGTGGTTTCTGTGTTATTGCGATACTCAATAAGGTCAGCAATGGTGCCCAATTTAATATCGTGCTTTTCAGCAAAGACTTCTAAATCAGGACGACGCGCCATAGTGCCGTCATCATTTAGAATCTCGACGATAACCGAAGCGGGTTCTAGCCCCGCTAAACGCCCTAAATCACAACCAGCCTCAGTGTGACCTGCACGAGTCAGTACGCCACCTTCTTGAGCGGTAAGCGGGAAAATATGCCCAGGTTGAACAAGGTCAGCCGCTTTTGCATCTTTCGCTACTGCAGCTTGTACCGTGATCGCCCTATCGGATGCGGAAATACCCGTCGTCACACCTTCTGCGGCTTCAATGGAGACCGTGAAGTTTGTTGTGTACTGAGCATTATTGTCTTGCACCATAGGCGGAAGACCCAGTCGTTCACAGCGCTCTTTTGTCATAGTAAGACAAATAAGGCCTCGGCCATAGGTGGCCATAAAGTTGATTGCTTCAGGGGTAATATGTTCCGCTGCCATGATCAGATCGCCTTCGTTTTCACGATCTTCGTCATCCATTAGAATGACCATTTTCCCAAGGCGAATATCTTCAATAATCTCTTCTGGCTTGCTGATTGACATACTTAATTCCTATTTTTAATTTTATGGCCTATCGATAAAACAGCACGGTGCTTCATTTCAGTAGGTATGGGCTGCTATAAGGTCCCATTCACGCGGCTTTAGTCTCTCGCTATTATGCAAAACCGTTTTGCTGTAAAAACTCCATGCTTAAGCGAGAGCTTGGTTCATTCTGTTCTTTCTGCCCTTGTAATAGCCTTTCCATATATCGAGCTAATACATCAACTTCTAAGTTAACTTTACGGCCAACGTGAAAATCATTAATGGTTGTCTCTTCACCGGTATGAGGAACAATGGTGAGCTTGAAGGCATTTTTACGTAGATCATTAACGGTTAAACTAATGCCATCAACCGTGATCGACCCTTTTTCCGCAACATATTTAGACAGCTCAGCTGGCATTGCGACCCAAAACTCAATTGCGCGCCCTACTTGGTGTCGCTCTACGATCTCTCCGACACCATCGACATGGCCTGAGACAATATGGCCACCAAAGCGAGTAATCGGTAGCATCGCTTTTTCAAGATTCACTCGATCGCCCGCTTGGTAATCGACAAACCCGGTCTTATTCAGCGTTTCAACCGAAAGATCAGCCGTATAGCTGGTTGCGTTATGCGCGACTACTGTTAAGCAAACGCCATTTGTAGCAATGCTATCACCAAGCTTAACGTCTGACATATCCAGTTTGCCGACGTTTACGGTAACGCTGATGTCTTCGCCTTTTGGGGTAATGGCCTCTAAAGTACCAACGGTTTCTACTATTCCTGTAAACATGCTATCTATCTTTTTTAGTTAATGTGGCAACGATTCGAATATCAGGGCCAACTTGGCGAAGATCTTGAATGGTTAAATCATGAGTCTCGCTCATTGTTTCCAACCCAAGAGCACCAAAGAGACCGCGTCCATCGCTACCCATAAGTTTCGGTGCTAAGTACAAGACTAACTCATCCACCAGCTCTTCTTGAATAAGCGAGCGCGCTAAAGTAGCACCGGCTTCAACCCATAGATGATTAATATTATGTGTGCGAGCCAGTTCTTGAAAGGTAGTCGCTAAATCAATTCGGTGTTGATTTAGCTTAGGCGTAATATCGCCACCTTCGCCCACTCGAATAATGTTACCAGGGGATTCAAAAATCTTAAGGTTTGGAGAGAGATCTTTATTGCGATCCAATATGACACGAACCGGCTGACGAACATCGGATTGACGATAAGTACTCTGAATGCTGCTCGGTAAATCGTTCCAGCGAACATTCAGTGACGCATTATCATCGATAACGGTTTTACTTGTCGATAATATCGCACATGACCGAGCGCGATATTCTTGTACGTTTTGTCTCGATTGAGGTGAGGTTATCCATTGACTAACACCATTGCTCAGCGCAGTTTGGCCGTCTAAGCTTGCTGCCATTTTCAGCTGTACGTAAGGCAAGCCCGTCTTCATACGTTTGATGAAAGCGGGGTTAAGTGCGTTAGCATCGGCCTCAAGTAATCCTACATCCACCTGAATTCCAGCAGCACGAAGCATGTCAATGCCACGCCCAGCGACTTTAGGGTTTGGGTCCTGCATTGCACATACGACACGCGAAACTTTCGCCTTAATCAAGCCTTCAGCGCAGGGTGGCGTGCGGCCATAATGAGAGCACGGCTCTAACGTCACATAAGCGGTAGCACCAACAGATTGCTCACCAGCGGCTCGCATTGCATGCACTTCTGCGTGTGGTTCGCCAGCTCGATGATGGTAGCCTTCACCAACAATGTCGCCGTTTCGAGCAATAACACAGCCAACATTAGGGTTAGGGGCCGTTGTATAAATGCCTTTCTTCGCTAATAAAATAGCGCGAGACATCATTTGAAAATCAAGTTCGGAAAATTGAGGCATCATTAAATTACTTAATCTTCCAGTCGGGCGATCTCTTCGCCAAATTCACGGATATCTTCAAAACTACGGTAAACCGATGCAAATCGAATGTAGGCGACCTTATCGAGTTCTTTGAGTTGCCCCATAACTAAATTGCCAATCATTTCACTTGGCACTTCTCGTTCGCCCGTTGCTCGAAGTTGAGATTTAATCATGCTAATAGCCAGCTCAATAGAATCGGCACTTACTGGGCGTTTCTCTAGTGCTCGTTGAACACCACCGACCATTTTGTCTTCATTAAAGGGTTCGCGATTACCGTTGGTTTTAATCACCTTTGGCATCACTAATTCAGCCGTTTCAAAGGTAGTAAATCGTTCGCTGCAAGCTAGGCATTGGCGGCGGCGTCGAACCTGATGGCCATCAGCAACTAATCGAGAATCAATAACTTTAGTGTCGTTCTCGGAACAGAAAGGACAATGCATATTACCTCCAAGTAATGAAGCTCCAGTGTAACGGAATAACTCTATTGAAGAAAAGAAAAAGGGGCAACAAGGCCCCTTTAAAATGAAAGAATTCTGCGATACTTCAAGCTATAACAGCCGAAGCACCTATGTTACTAATCGTAATTCAACTTATGGGCGAGCCAAATAATCCGCTTTACCAACCCACTTGTAACTGGTTAACTCTTCGAGTCCCATAGGTCCGCGAGCATGCAGTTTTTGAGTGGAAACAGCAACCTCGGCACCTAGCCCAAATTGAGCGCCATCAGTAAATCGCGTTGAGGCGTTTACATACACAGCAGCAGACCCAACTGAATTGATGAAGATTTCTGAATTTTTCAAGCTGTTGGTCATGATTGCATCAGAGTGACTCGCGTTATGAACACGCATGTGATCAACCGCCTCTTCCACATCTGCCACTACTTTTACACCAAGCGTATAGCTTAACCACTCAGTATCAAAATCGCCTTGTTCCGCATCACGCACATTCTCTGCCAAGCCCAAAAGCGCTTTCGCTTCCGCCTCTGCAACAAAAGTAACACGCTCACTCATGCGCTGTGCGGCTTTCTCTAAAAATGCCTTAGCCACGGCTCTATGCACCAGCAATGTATCTAAAGAGTTACAAGCCGATGGGCGTTGCACTTTTGAGTTCTCTACCACATTTAAAGATTTTTCGAGATCGGCACTCTCATCAACAAAGATATGGCTGATACCAAAACCACCAATAATCACTGGGATCGTGCTGTTCTCTTTACACATTTTGTGCAAGCCCGCACCGCCACGAGGAATGATCATGTCAACGTAATCATCCAACTTCAGCAGCTGAGAGACTAACTCACGGTCTGGTTTTTCAATGTATTGTACAGAGGCCGCTGGAAGTGAAGCCTTCTCAAGTGCAGATTGAATTACCTTGACCAATTCCATGTTCGAGAAGAATGTTTCTTTACCGCCACGTAAAATACTCGCGTTACCTGTTTTCAAACACAGCGCTGCGATATCGATGGTTACATTCGGGCGCGCTTCATAAATCACTCCGACCACGCCAAGTGGAACACGACGACGTGACAATGACATACCATTCTCAAGAACTTTGCTATCAATCTCACTGCCAACCGGGTCATTCAAGCCAATAACATTACGAACATCATTAGCGATGCCAGCCAAGCGTTCTTTATTTAATAGCAGTCGATCTAGCAATGCTTCAGTAAGACCTGCATCGCGCCCTAATTGAATGTCTTTTTCATTGGCTGCTAAGATCGTTCCTGCATTGGCTTCGAGTTCATCGGCAATAATCGCTAATGCCTGGTTCTTTTGAGATGTTGATGCTGTTGCTAAGTGGAAAGCCGCTTCTTTCGCCGCTTGTCCCATGTTGTTTAGATCCATTACAAATTCCTCTTTTACTCTTGAATGACGACAAGGTCATCACGATGGATAACTTCTGAGCCGTAGTCATAGCCAAGAATAGAAATAATATCTTTGCTGTGCTTACCTGAAATATTTGACAGATCTGAGCTCGAATAACTGGTGATACCACGTGCTATCAAATCCCCTTGACGATTCACTACACGAGCGACTTCGCCTCGTGCAAACTCGCCACTGACCTGTACAACGCCTTTTGCAAGTAAGCTGCTTCCTTTCGTCACGACAGCGCGTATGGCACCATCGTCAATAACAATATCTCCCGCTGCCGCGGGGCCTGCGAGTATCCAGCGTTTTCTATTTTCCAAAGACTCCGCTAAAGGCAAGAATTTCGTGCCCTGCGGTACATCACTGATGGAATCAAAGATAACATTTTCGGCACTTCCTGCCGCTATGATCACTTCTATGCCAGCTCGTCTCGCGATATCAGCGGCTTCAAGTTTTGTCGCCATACCGCCTGTCCCTAACGTTGTTCCACTACCGCCCGCAATTTTCCGTAAAGTTGCGTCAATGGTACGAACTTCTTTAATCAGTTCGGCATTAGGATCTTTACGCGGGTCAGCGGTAAACAAGCCTTTTTGGTCGGTGAGCAATAACAACTTGTCAGCACCGCAGAGAATGCCGACTAAAGCAGAGAGATTGTCATTATCTCCCACTTTAATCTCGCTTGTGGCAACGGCATCATTTTCGTTCACAACAGGAATAATGTCGTTATCAACCAGAGCATTAATGGTGTCACGCGCATTTAAAAATCGCTCACGGTCATCCAAATCAGCTCTAGTTAGCAGCATTTGACCAATCTTCATTCCGTAGATCGCAAACAACGACTCCCACACTTGAATAAGCTGACTTTGTCCTACTGCGGCTAACAGCTGCTTACTCGACATTGCGTTGGGGAGTTCGGGGTAACCTAAGTGCTCTCGCCCTGCTGCTATTGCACCAGAAGAAACCATTACAATTGAATGGCCGAGTTTTTTTAACTCTGCACACTGACGCACCAATTCAACCATATGTGCTCTGTCTAGAGCATTGGTTCCACCGGTAAGTACACTAGTGCCTAGTTTCACAACCACTGTTTTTGGTTGAACTGAGGTTCCGCTATGTTGGTTCGTTGTCATGATACTTTTAGATAAGAAAAACGTATAAGAGCTGATGTTTTAACAATCAACGTCGATTTGCACAAGAAAAAAAGGCGCTAAAAGCACCTTTTTGTATAAAGCGGAGAAATTTGCGTGTCTTTAAACGAATTCAACGGACTCTTTATGTAGCTCTACCGTCATTTGAAACTTCTCTTCCAGGGTCTTGGTTAGCTTGTTATGAAAATCGTCTTGTGTCCGATTTACCTCAGAAACGGCTTTCTTAGGCACAGAAACAGCGTCCCAATTCCCTTCTAAGTTATAGCGCCCAACAAAATAGTTCGCCTTAAACCCTTGCTCGTGTTGCTCGAGTTCAAGCCACCAGCCCCAAAACTCTCTCTCTTCTGGTGATTTTTTGTCGTTAACGCACGCTGATAAACAATCGAAGAGATAACGTCCTTCGCTACACTGTTTTTCACGCAGATAAGGCCCGACAGCTTTTAATGTACTTAGTAAGCGATAATGTGTTGGCAGCTTTGTCACTTCAGCCATATGTTTCACTCCATTGATAATTAGCAATGATAATTTTTATAATTAGATATTACCTAGAACAATGTAATCTCTATCCTTTGCTTTTAAATGGTTGTTTTTCAACCACCTATATATCATGCTTAACTAAATTAGGAGAAATGTCATCTATATAATTCTTCTTCCATCCATTTCATTGCTAAAGCGAGGGATTGCTCATACCCTTCTGAAATTGTTTTGTTATTTATTTTTCGCGCCTTCCCATATTGGCTATATAGTGCTACCAATTGATTATCGGAGTGTGGAGATACTGGATCACCATCTAAGCTCATCGCCAAGATAGGCACTTTAGTCTTACGGCTAGAAACAACGCCTTGTACCTTCAATGACCACGCCATCAACTGCCCAGACAGACTTTTAATGTCGACGACTGATTTACCAATGCGAGAGGCCAATAGATCAAGGTACATCTTAGACATACCTTTCAGTTTTTTAGGTGAAACCAGTAAGTCATGAATTGGGGCACCCAATGATACACACGCCTTTATCTTATCTTGCTCTAAGAAAGACAGACGAACCATAGAGTTGCCACCAAAACGAAAGCCTATCAAGCCAACTTTATAGTGATCAACCCAAGGAATATTTGGCAATTCATTAAGAACTGCTTGGTGGAGGCAAGACGTGTCTTCACTCAGTGGCCAGTGACTACTGTGGCCGACAGAAGGCATATCCACCGTCAGCATGGCAATGTTTTTTGGCGCTAAATGATCTCGAAACAATCGCCACATATCCGTTTGCAAAGAATCAAGTCCAGCACTCACTATGATGACCGGCTGAGGCTGTAGAGTATTGGTCGCATGCAGATTGGCCGTTATATTTCTCTTTCCATACGGGATCTTGAGTTGCTTTACGACAAACTTACTTTTCTCCGCAGCTTCAGAATACGCGGCATTGGCGAGCACTTGAGCTTGCAATGCAAGGTTGTCATTCTTTAGGTGAGGGTAGCCTGCAATGCTAAAACAAAGTGCAGCCTTGAAGAGCTCATCTGCCCCTTCATCACCTTGAAGCTCTTTGCCTAATTTTTGATGCTCAGCGCCAAGCTTCCCCCATTCATAGGCCCAGTTACCGCTGCGAAAGCCTATAACAGTATCTAGCCAATTATCGTGGGTTCGTGAATGTTCACATGACGCGATTCTTGAGAGTACGGCTTCTTGCTCGATAGGATTGATGCCTTGCCATGCCCACTGCATTTTGCGCAGATTACGATACCAAGAGCCGGTGTTTGTCTTCTCATCTATGAATGACTGATTGCTCGGCATGTATTGCGTAAGGGCAGAGGTTTCTTTTGCTTGCTTATGTTTAACAAAAAGAGTTTCAGATAAGTTCTTATCGCTTTGATCTGACATGTAGAATCCTGATATGCAGCATTAGATAGTAGAAATACTAGCTAAAAAAAATGACCCATAAGAGGGTCATTTTTCACTAATTTCGCTCAGAAGCAATTATTTTTGCTTGCGGTTAACTGGCTCAGCGTATTGAATCGTCATATCCCATGGCTGTTCAATCCATGTATCTTGAGCAATATCAACAACGTAGTCATCAAGCAATTCAACACCAGAAGGTTTAGCGCATACTGCGATTAACTTAGCTTTCGGGTACATTTCACGAAGCTTACGAGCAGTGTCGCCACTGTCGACTAGGTCTTCTACGATAAGGAAGCCTTCACCGTCACCTTCAGGTGCTTTCACAACCGTCATGTCACGTTGGTGATCGTGATCGTAGCTTGAGATACAAATCGTATCTACGTAACGAATACCAAGTTCACGAGCCAAGATAGCAGCAGGAACCAAGCCGCCACGACTAACACCTAGGATACCTTTCCATTGTTCTGCAGGCATTTGCTTTTCAGCTAATTGACGGCAGTAAGTTTGCATGTTGTCCCAAGTGATAACGAATTTATTGCTCATTGTATAAACCTAATAATTTGAAAAATATAAACTGATTTACGCTAGTGCGTACTTGATGATAAAGATAGCCGACATAACCCAAACACTAAGAGAAACATCACGAGCTTTACCACTCATCGCTTTAATTGCAGCGTAACTAATGAAGCCAAGTGCAATACCTTCTGCAATAGAGAAAGTCAGAGGCATTAGTAAACAAGTTACTACTACTGGTGCCGCTTCAGTTAGGTCACGCCAATCGATGCTTACCAGGCCAGAAAGCATGAGTATCGCAACATAAAATAGCGCACCTGCCGTCGCATAAGCTGGGATCATACCAGCAAGCGGCGAGAAGAATAATGCAAGAAGGAACAAAATGCCAACAACAACCGCAGTTAATCCTGTACGGCCACCGGCAGCAACACCCGCCACACTTTCGATGTATGAGGTTGTATTTGAAGTACCCAGTAACGCACCCGCAGATGTCGCAGTAGAGTCAGCAAGCAGTGCACGGTTTAGGCGAGGAATCTTGCCGTTTTTATCAATCAGATCCGCTTTTTGAGCAACGCCAACCAACGTACCTGCAGTGTCAAACAAGTCGACGAATAAGAAGGCAAACACAACCGAAATCATACCGATTTCAAATACGGCAGAGAAATCTAACTGCATAAAGGTTGGTGCAATGCTTGGTGGCGCAGACATAATGCCGCCCCACTGAACGTCACCGAAAACCAAACCTAGCGCTGTTACCGCGAGAATAGCGACCATGACAGCGCCTTTCAGTCCGCGATGAACTAAGGCAATCGTTAGAAAGAAACCAACCGCAGCAAGAACAGCTTGAAGTGATGTGATATCACCCATAGAAACAAGTGTTGCAGGGTTATCAACAACAATGCCCGCATTCTTAAGGCCAATGAATGCTAGGAAAAGACCGATACCTGCAGAAATACCCGTTCGAAGCGACATAGGAATGGAATTGATGATCCACTCACGAATCTTGAAAATGCTCAATAGAATGAAAAGAACACCAGAAACAAATACCGCAGCCAGCGCTACTTGCCACGTATAGCCCATTCCCAATACAACCGCATACGTAAAGAAGGCGTTAAGTCCCATACCTGGTGCTTGAGCAATTGGGTAGTTCGCAACAAAGCCCATGATAAAACAACCAATCGCCGCAGCAAGACACGTTGCTACAAACACGGCGCCATGATCCATTCCGGCATCAGCTAGCATCGCAGGGTTAACAAAAATGATGTAAGCCATTGTTAGGAAGGTTGTAACACCAGCAATGACCTCAGTCTTCACGTTCGTGCCGTGTTCACTGAGTTTAAATAGCCTTTCGAGCATGATCGGATCCTATAAGGGTAAAAGTAAACGGTTGCGTAATCGATTGGCGTGAATTATAGAGTTATCAAATAACAAATTCCAGATAGAATTATCACTCTAATGAATTTTTGTTAATCGAACACTCTTTCCTCAAGTAACCGCCATCGATGCCGCCATACATAAACGTCTAATATTCAATAGTTAACGCAAAAAACACCCTCTTCCCTACGACGGTGATTTTTTGCACCATGTTCTAAACTTTCACACGGTTAGCGTCCTATAAATATAGATTAGATATGAACTTTGAGGAATAAGAAGGGGAATTTCTCACTCACCGTTAAAACTAGCCGTTAGTGGTTGATTATTCAACAAATCAAATAGGAAATAGCGTCGAGCTTTCCGGTGAAAGCCCAACTTTGCAGTTAAAAATGGTAATGAAGCTACTTAATGCAGTGGTGTGACTCTAAGTGTGCCTCGGACAGCAGACGTTGGTTCGCTTTCTCTTTAATCGCAGTCACTATTGATAAGAGACCTTGGCTTCGAGTGGGGGTCAGGTGCTGAGTCAACTCAAGCTGCTCAAACCAACCGGTAATATTGAAATCGACAATTTGCCTAGCAGACTGATTGTTAAACGCAATAATAGCCAGCGCAACTAAACCCTTTACAATAGCGGCGTCACTGTGACCTTCAAATTGATATGTGCGTGTTTCTTCAGAATAGCTCTGATCTATCCAAACCTGACTTTGACAGCCTTTCATTGCGTAGTGCTCTGTTTGCTTTGCTTTATCAAGCCTAGGCATGGATTCACCCAACTCTATAAGATAGAGATACCGCTGCTCCCAATCATTGCAACGAGCAAAGTTTCTAACCAATTTATCTGGTGTCATTGTTTATCCTAGTAGTGCATTTATTCGTTTAAGCCCAGCGACCAATGCATCGATATCTTTTCGATCGGTATAGCACCCAATTGAAGCCCGGCAGATCGAGGCTTGATTGAGAGCTGATAAAAGTGGCATAGCGCAATGATGACCCGTTCGAATCGCAATGCCGTAGTTGTCCAGAAAGCTCCCCACGTCGTAGGCATGATGTTCACCAAGGTTGAAACTAATTACGCCAGATCGAACCGCTGGATTACCATAAATGCTCACGCCTTCCACCGTACCTAACTGCTCTAGCGCATAACTCATTAGCTTCTGTTCATACTCTAGAATTGAAACTAGCCCTTGTGATTCAAGAAAATCTATCGACGCCCCAAGTCCTAAAATGCCCGCAATATTTGGCGTCCCTGCTTCAAATACCCACGGTGCGGTATTGAACGTCGTTCCTACAGGCAAGGCTACGCTTTCGATCATCGCGCCCCCACCTTCCCAAGGCACCATGTTTTCTAAACGCGTTTTTTTTGCATAGAGAACCCCAGTCCCTGTAGGTCCGTAGAGCTTGTGCGCAGAAAAAACATAGAAATCACACCCTATACTTTGAACATCGACAGGGTGATGCATCACCGCTTGCGCGCCATCGACCAGCACGGGGATATCGTACTTGTGTGCCAACTGCGTAATTTTGGCTACCGGATTCACACTCCCAAGAACATTCGAGACATGGGTCACCGCCAACATCGCCGTATGCTCTGAAATTAAGGGAAGAAGCTGCTCAATGTGCAATTCGCCGAGCGTTGAGATAGGCCAAATTTTGATGACCAAGCCGTACTCTCTAGCCAAAAGCTGCCATGGAACAAGGTTCGCATGATGCTCCATTTCAGTAACGATGATTTCTTTGGGAGAGTTACCCTTATTTCGCATCAACAGTGGCTTTAAGAATGCGTTTGCTACAAGGTTGATTGCCTCGGTTGTTCCTTTAGTAAAGACAATTTCATCCCTAAGATCTGCGTTGAGAAAATGCTGAACTTGATCCCTCACCTTCTCCATGTTCTCGGTTGCGATAGCGCTAAGTTGATGCACACCTCGATGCACCGTTGCGTATTCACCTTGATAAAATTTGGTCATTCGATTGATAACAACATCAGGCGTTTGCGCACTCGCTGCTGAGTCCAAATAAACCAAAGGTTTCTGGTTGATGGTCTGATTCAGCGTCGGGAATAAGTGTCGCCAAGGTGATGTTTTTGGCAACTGAGCGCTGCCCCCTTCTGGTGTAAGCGGACAATTACCCTCTGCCTCAGGTGTGGCCACGGCAGAAAAATGACGGCGGTTCATCGTAGGTCCAACTTCTGTTCGATCCGACGAATAATATGGTGGCGGACATCGCTATCGTCTATGGCGTCCGTTAATTCCCCAGCAAATGCAAACGTGATCATTTTCTCTGCTTGCGCTAATGGAATCCCTCTTGCCTGCAAATAAAACAACTGATTGTTATCAATTTGGCCAGTCGTCGCGCCATGACTGCATTTCACATCATCCGCATAAATTTCTAACTGTGGCTTACTGTTTACCTGCGCTTGCCCACTAAGCAGCAAGTTGTGATTATCCATCTGCCCATTGGTTTTTATCGCATGTTTATCTACGAAAATCATGCCGTTAAACACACCAACACCATTGTCTTTCGCTATGACTTTATGGGTTTGATGGCTATCACAGTGCGCCGCTTGATGCTTCAAATAGGTACGCGTATCAAAGACTTGGTCTTGTTTAGGTAGGGTTAAACTATTGATATTGATGTTTGCGCCCGTCTCTTCCAATCGCGCGCTGGTATGGTTCCTGACCAATTGCCCCTCAAGAAGAAAGGTATGACTGACCACCTGACCATCGCGCCCAACCAATACATCATTATGCCCAAAATGCTGCTGTTCTTGGCTCTCTTCAACGAGCTTAAGATGAGTGAGTTTCGCATTGTCTGCCACATTCATCGTGACACGCGAACAGCTAACGCCTCCGCCTTGCTTGAGAGAAATATGGTGTTCATAGACATGACAAGATGCTGAAGGAGCGAGATCGACGTGATGTCGGTAGCTATACACCTCAGCACTGTTTCCTGAATTAAGGTGGAAAAGATAAATCGGTTTCTCTAATTCAACCTTGCTCGCCACCTCAATAACAACGCCCGATGATGCCATTGCGTCAGTCATCAGTGAAAAGGCTTCTGCGTTAACCGATTGATTTAAGATTTTTTGCTGCTGACTTGAGAGTGAAGACAATGGCGTCGTCGTAGCGCTAGGGATCGCATCAGACAAACCTTCTTGATATTCTCCATCGAGAAACACGAGTCGGTAGCAATCAAACGCCATGCTAAGACTTTCAATCGAGCAGCTATCAATCAAGCTCAGTGAAGGCGCTTGGTAACTGAGCCCTAGAAAGTGCTCAAGGGGGGTATAGCGCCAATCTTCATGATGAACATTCGGCAACCCTAAGTTCACCAATTGTTGCCAACTCTTTTTTTGCCACGCGTGCTCTCCCTGTAAAGCCGTTAGACGTGTCAGCGCCATGTCTCTACTCTTTTCCGATAATCCAACCATAGCCTTTCTCCTCCAATTCCGTCGCTAAGGTGTGATCACCCGACTTCACAATTTTCCCGTCATACAGAACATGGACGTAGTCTGGCTTAATGTAGTCTAGAATGCGCTGGTAGTGCGTCACTACAATAAAGGCTCGCTCTCCGTCACGTAAGGCATTCACCCCATCCGACACCGCTTTAAGTGCATCGATATCTAATCCTGAATCGGTTTCATCTAAAATACAAAGCTTGGGCTCTAATACCGCCATTTGAAGAATGTCATTTCGCTTCTTTTCGCCACCAGAAAACCCCTCGTTGACCGAACGATTAAGCAGTTCAGAGGGCATTTTCAATAAGCGAGCTTTCTCTTCCAACCGATCTTCAAAGTCAAAGTGGTCAAGTGCGGGAAGTCCTTTGTAATCACGCACACCATTGAGCGCCGTTTTTAGAAAAAGCTTGTTGCTGACACCTGGGATTTCAACAGGGTATTGAAACGCGAGAAACACTCCCTCACCCGCTCGTTCATCAGGATCAAGTTCAGACAGCTCTTTCCCTTTGAAAAGTATCTCACCCTGGGTAATTTCATACTCTTCTTTCCCAGCGAGTGTCGCCGATAATGTACTTTTCCCTGAGCCATTAGGGCCCATAATGGCGTGAACTTCGCCGGCTTTAATGGATAAATTGATGCCATTGAGAATGGGCGAGCCTTCAACGCTCGCTTGAAGATTTCGAATGTCTAACATATTGATTAACCTACACTGTGCTCTAAGCTGATAGAGAGAAGTTTTTGTGCTTCGATGGCGAACTCTAAAGGCAGTTCGGAGAAGACATCCTTACAGAAGCCGTTGACGATCATTGAGATCGCATCATCTTCACTGATGCCGCGTTGAACGCAGTAGAAAAGTTGATCCTCTCCAATCCGAGACGTCGTTGCCTCATGCTCTATTTGAGCGCTGCTGTTTTTCACTTCAACGTATGGGAAGGTGTGCGCGCCACACTCTGCACCAATGAGCATGGAATCACACTGAGTAAAGTTTCGAGCACCCTCCGCACTTGGCAACACCTTCACCAAGCCTCGGTAGCTATTCTCACTCTTGCCCGCAGAGATGCCTTTCGAGATGATGGTGGACTTCGTATTCCGCCCAATGTGGATCATTTTTGTGCCCGTATCGGCCTGTTGGTTGCCATTGGTTAAGGCAACAGAGAAGAACTCGCCAATGGAGTGATCACCTTGCAAAATGACACTCGGATATTTCCACGTAATCGCAGACCCTGTCTCCGATTGCGTCCAAGACATCTTGCTGTGTTCTCCGGCGCACAATGCTCTTTTCGTTACAAAGTTAAGAATTCCACCTTGGCTTTCTTCAGAGCCAGAAAACCAGTTCTGCACGGTTGAATACTTCACTTCTGCGTTCTTCAAGATGATCACTTCAACCACAGCGGCATGCAGTTGATAAGTGTCCCTCACCGGCGCTGAACACCCTTCTATATAACTGACGTACGAATTTTCATCAGCGATTAAGATGGTGCGTTCAAACTGCCCCGTTTGAGCCTGATTAATTCGAAAATAAGTAGAGAGCTCACGCGGGCAACGCACACCTGGTGGGATATAAATAAATGATCCATCTGACGCAACCGCCGCATTAAGCGCTGCGAAAAAGTTATCCTTGGCTGGAACGACACTCCCTAGGTAGGTTTTGACCAATTCTGGATAATCGTGAATGGCTTCACTGAACGAACAAAATACAATGCCCAATTGGCGAAGTTCATCTCGATACGTTGTGGTCACAGAAACCGAATCGAAAATAGCGTCGACCGCCACTTCTTTCCCCTCTCGAACCGGTACGCCCAATTGTTCAAAAGCTTCCTCGACTTCTTTGGTCAGGAATTCGTTCGACCCATCTTGTTGCTTGTCATCCGATCCACACTCTCCGCACGAAGGCGCGGAATAGTAACTGTAGTTCTGATAATCAAGCCCTTTGTATTGCGCTTTAAGCCAATGTGGTTCTTCCATTTTCAACCACTCTTGATACGCGGATAAACGAAACTCAAGCATCCAATCGGGCTCATTTCGTTTGGCGGATATGGCTCGCACTACCTCTTCATTGATTCCCTTCTCTAAAGTGTCGTTGGTTAAATGAGTATAAAAGCCCTCTTTATAGCTGCTCTTATTCATTGCTTGTTGCACTTCTGGCTGAATCTCTGCCTCTGTCATACTCTAAATCCCAAAGCTTTCGCCACAACCACATTCTGATTTCACGTTCGGGTTTCGATATACGAAATTTTGATTTAGCCCCTCACGCACATAATCAACCTCAGTGCCATCAACAAACGGCATCGCGCTCAGCGACACATAAATAGTGCTGCCGTTTGATTCGAACTTTAAGGTGTCTTCGTCAGGCTCAGAAATTTGCTTCAAGACATAAGCGTAGCCTGTGCACCCTGAAGACTTAACCGTTAATAGAATGGATTGCCCATCGCCCGAGAGTTGTGAAATTCGTTTTGAAGCCGAGGGCGAGAGAGTAATACCTAACCAAGTCGCGTCTTTTGGAGAGAAACCCATTACATCAGGTTGTTTCGATACCATGATGACTGCCTTTTCTTGAAGAAGATGCCCACATGATAATGATAACCATTATCATATCAACCATAGACACTGCGAGGTTAAAGCTTATGAGCCTGTTAAAACCTAAAGCTTCTCCTCGCTTTTCGTACTATTAAGATTCAATTATCAGGGCGTTATGGGTTAGGAAGTGTTCACTATTATCTTTAGAACTCGACTTCTAATTCAAATGACAGCCTCTTCTGTAGTGCTTCAAAATTACCGATTATCTGGCCATTTAGACGAAATTGAGGGTATGTTCTCGCATTTGGGAAAAGTGATAACAACGTTTCCCGCGTGAAATCATTTCCTAGTTTGAGTACATTAACGGTGTAACCTTGCTGGCTTAACCGATGAACCGCTTCCATGCACTGGCTGCATTTTTCTTTGCTAAACATTTCAATGTTCATGTCATCCCCTTTACATCATGTCCTTTGATTAATCAAAAATCCGCGTCAAACGCCAGCTTCCTATCTTGAGGTCGTTTATATTCCGTCACTCTCTTTTCAAAGAAATTGGTTTTCCCTTCCATATCGAGAAGTCGCATGTAGTCGAAAGGGTTTTCCGCATTGAAAATTGGCGTAAAATTGAACAGTTCGGCAATCACATCTGCCGTGTGTTCAATGTACTGACACATTAAGTCGGCGTTCATACCGATCAGATTGACGGGCAGTGCTTCTGTGACAAATTCCTTCTCAATCGAAACGGCTTCACGGCAAATCTCTTCAAACTCCGATTGAGTCACCTGACCGATACCAATGGTTTTAAACAACAAGGCCGAGAAACTAAAATGCAGCCCCTCATCTCTCGCAATAAGATCATTACTGGCCGCGAGTCCCGCTAATAACCCTCGTTTTCTAAAGTAGTAGATGGCGCAGAAACTCCCGGCAAAAAACAGCCCTTCAACCAAGCCAAAGGCTATCAGTCGCATCGCTAATGGTTTATCTGAAGAGATCCACTTCATCACCCATTCAGCTTTACGATTTACCGTCGGTACATTCTCAATCGCATTGAATAATCTCTCTCGCTCTTCCACGTTTGGAATATAGGTTTCGAGCTGCAGCGCGTATGTTTCTGCGTGAATCACCTCGTTGAACGCTTGCAACGCCAGAAAGCAGCGTGCTTCTGCAATTTCTATTTCGCCATAAAAACGAGTCAGCAGATTTTCGTTAATCATGCCTTCACTTTGGGCGAAAAAAGCGAGCACATGTCGAATGAAATGCTCCTCTCCTGAGGTCAGTTTTTTGAGATCGGGAATGTCTTGTGCAAAATCGAGCTCCTCGGTCGTCCAAAAGGCGGCTTCGTGCGTTTTGTAGGCCTGCCAAATCTCTTCGTATTGAATGGGGAACAGGCTAAATTTATTTTTTACTATCATGGTATTGTCCGTAATGTTGAATCAAAGTCAGAGGGGTTATGCGCCACAATTCAAGCAATCTTCATCGGTATTGCTGACCGTCATTTTGACGGCGTTCGTCGATGGCTTGGTGCGCAGGTAGTACATTCCCGTTTTGAGCCCTTTCTTCCATGCGTAGAAGTGCATCGCGTTAATCTGGGCAAATGTTGGAGAGGCTAGCCACAAGTTGAGGCTTTGTGATTGGCAAACGTAAGGTCCACGATCTGCGGACATTTCCAAGATCACCTTTTGAGAGATCTCCCAGACGCTTCGATATACCGATTTCACGTCATCTGGGATGGATGGAATGTCCTGAATGGATCCGTTACCGGCAATGATGGCGTCACGAATTTGAGGCGTCCATAACGCTTGAGATTCGAGCTCTTTGACGAGGTATTTGTTAAGAATGATGAACTCACCCGATAGGGTTTGTCGTTTATAAATGTTATTGGTTTGCGCTTCAAACGCCTCGGTATTTCCCAGTATCTGAGCGGTGGATGCCGTGGGCATTTGTGCGATTAACAACGAGTTTCTTAAACCTTGATGCGCGATCTGTTTTTTTAATGCGCTCCAATCCCATCGGGTAGAGGGCGTTTCACCCCATAAATCAAATTGCAATAACCCCTGACTGGCTGGCGAGCCGTCATAACTGCTGTAGCACCCTAGTTGCGCCGCTCGTTGACTCGATGCCTCTAGCGATGCGTGATACATCGTTTCTGCAATGTCACGATTTAGCGCTTTTGCTTCTTCACTGTCGTAGGCTAAACGCAATTGGAAGAAAACATCGGCTAAGCCTTGGATACCGAGCCCAACAGGGCGATGAGCATGGTTGGATATTGCTATTTTATCGGTCGGATGATAATTAACATCGATGACGCGATCGAGATTCTTAATCGCGACTTTGGTAACGCGGTGCAGCAGCGAGAAGTCGAACTCACCATTAATGACGCATTTGGGCAATGCCACCGAAGCCAAATTACACGCGGCGGTTTCCTCAGCGGTCGACACCTCCATGATTTCGGCACACAGGTTGCTCGACTTGATCGTCCCTAAATTCTTCTGGTTGGACTTTTGATTACATGCGTCTTTGTACAACATGTAAGGCGTGCCTGTCTCAGCTTGGGACTCAATGATTTGAGTCATTAGATGACGCGCTTTGATCGTTTTGATGCCGAGACCTTGCGCTTCATATCTTTGATAGAGTTCGACAAATTCATTGCCATAAACATCCGATAAGCCACTCGCGCTATGTTCACTAAACAGGGTCCAATCACCATCTTCTTCAACCCTTTGCATGAAGAGATCGGGCACCCACAAGGACAAGAAAAGATCCCGCGCTCTAAACTCTTCTTTGCCGTGATTTTTACGCAGATCCAAAAACGATTCGATATCGGCATGCCAGGGTTCTAAATAAATGGCAAATGAGCCTTTACGTTTGCCTCCACCTTGATCGACATAGCGAGCGGTTTCATTGAATACCTTTAGCATTGGAATAATGCCATTTGAGATGCCATTGGTGCCTAGGATGGGTGCGCCCGTTGCCCGTATATTATGAATATGCAGCCCAATCCCCCCTGCAGATTTCGATATCAGGGCACAATCTTTTAAGGTGTCATAGATACCAGCGATAGAGTCGTCTTGCATGCCTAGCAAGAAGCACGACGAGAGTTGCTGCATCTTAAGGCCAGCGTTAAATAGCGTCGGTGTCGCATGAGTATAAAAGCCCAGGCTTAACATATCGTAAAGCTCTTTGACCTCATCCAGATCTTCACCTGCAATCGCGATTGCGACTCGCATGTACATATCTTGTGGCCTTTCAACCACTACGCCATCAATTTTTAGTAGGTAAGATCGCTCGAGCGTCTTAAACCCAAAATAGTCAAATTGATAGTCTCGCCCGTAATCAATCAACGCAACCAGCGCATCACTTTGTCGTCTCACTTGATCGACATAACGCTCAGACAGCAATCCAATACTCGCTAGCTGCTCAGTCGCTCCAAGAAATCCAAGCGTCTCCTTTTGCAAAGAGCTCACCAGCACGCGAGCCGCTAAAGTTGAATAATCAGGATGTTCAGCGGCAAGACTCGCTGATGTCTCTGACAAGAAGACGTCAATCTCGGTCACTTGTATTCCATCGTATAATCCAGATACGACTTTTTGCGCGACTAAGATTGGGTCAGTCTTCAAACCGTCCCCTAATGCCTCTGCTCGTCTTGTGACCTTATCTAGACAAGCTTTCTCTACTCTTCCATCTCTTTTAATAACATCCATAATCTATATCTTGTGTTTAATAATTAGTTTAGCACTATATATTGAACATATAGATCTATATGATAATGGTTATCATTTCAATTTATATTTATGAAAATTACCGTATTATCGCGGTGTTTCACCGAATATCAGACTGGGGTCATAATTTAAGAGCGAGCGGAATAAAGGACAGCATGTCTATTAGCGTTGGATCATTCTGAGGGAAAATAACCTAAAGATGTAAGGAGGAAAGATAGAAGACAAGGAGGGGTTTTGGAAAGTAACAGATAAAAAAACGCCACTCAAAGGGAGTGGCGGTTGAATCATGTCAGCTAAATAGCCGTAAAAAAATTCCAATATAGGGGTGAACATAATGTTCAAATAACATGCTTTCGCAGTTAGTCGCTCAGCTATTGGGGATAGCTAGCGAGGATAACTCTAGTGATTAACAGACTGAGCTCTTAATAACCAAAGCTAATTGGGTATACAAAGTCGCTAGTGTAAACATTGCTGTTAGTCCAGAACATTGTAGATGGTAAACCTTTCATAAATATCACCTTTAAATCAATTAAAATACAGTTTGATTCTCGGTTCCTTGGAGGCGATTATCGGACTCATCCTTTGAGCATTTTCTCTTCACTCTGAAGCTGGGTACTAATATACCACCAAGAAATTTAATTACAACAAAAAGGTGATTGAAATCACAATTAACAATGCAATTACGTATATTTGGTAATTTAATTACAGAAACCACACTAAATGTCTGTCTTTCACAACAAGCACTATGCCACCCTCACGCATCCAGTTTTAATTATTCCTATCCAAACCTATAACTGTCGATTGGTATTGTTAAATTGTCGTGTCTATAACTACTCGCAGACATAAGGTAATGGTATGCTGAGCGCTCGAGATACCCATGAATGCTCAATAGTTAAATAAACCAAATCATGGAAATTTACCCAATATAGATCTCGCATTATTCATATAAAGGAGTCAACTGTGTCTGATTTTCACTCTGAGATTAGTCGTTTATCACCACCTTCTATCTGGCAGTTTTTTGATAAAATCTGCTCCATTCCACACCCATCAAAGCATGAAGAAGCACTCGCTCAATACATCATTGAATGGGCAAAAGCAGAAAACTTGGATGTTCGTCGAGATCCAACAGGCAACGTATTCATTAAAAAGCCTGCAACTGCTGGTATGGAAAACCGAAAAGGCGTTGTTCTGCAAGCGCATATCGATATGGTACCGCAGAAGAATGAAGACACAGAACACGATTTCACAACCGATCCTATTCAGCCATACATTGATGGTGAATGGGTAACGGCGAAAGGCACAACCTTAGGCGCGGATAACGGCATGGGAATGGCTTCATGCCTTGCTGTTTTGGCTTCAAAGGATCTCAAACATGGTCCGTTAGAAGTATTGCTAACCGTCGATGAAGAAGCGGGGATGACAGGCGCTTTTGGTTTAGAAGCCGGTTGGTTGGAGGGTGAGATACTTCTCAACACCGATTCAGAGCAAGAAGGTGAGGTCTACATGGGGTGCGCCGGTGGTATTGATGGCGCTATGACATTTGATATTACTCGTGAAGAAATCCCTGCTGATTTTGTTACTCGTAAACTGATTCTAAAGGGCCTAAAAGGCGGCCATTCTGGTTGTGATATTCACACAGGCCGCGCCAACGCCAATAAACTCCTGGCTCGATTCTTATCTGGTCACGCCAGAGAGTTGGATCTGCGCCTGATCGAGATTAAGGGTGGAAGCCTACGTAACGCGATACCTCGAGAAGGTTTCGTTACCATGGCACTACCCGCTGAGAATCAAGAAAAACTAGTAAGCCTCTATAATCACTACACGGAGCTTCTGTCCACTGAGCTGGGTAAAATTGAAGATAGCATTGTTACTTTCAACGAATCCGTGACAGCAGAGCAAGGCGTCATGTCGCAAGCCGATCAAGCACGCTTCATCGCTGCGCTTAATGCATGCCCAAATGGTGTCATTCGCATGAGTGATGACATTGAAGGCGTCGTAGAGACCTCACTGAACGTAGGCGTGATCACAACAGAAGAGAAGACGATCACGGTACTTTGTTTGATTCGTTCTTTAATCGACTCTGGTCGTAGCCAAGTTGAAGGTATGCTGACATCGGTTGCTGAACTCGCTGGGGCGAAGATGGCATTTTCAGGGGCTTACCCTGGCTGGAAACCAGATGCTGATTCGGAAATTATGGCGATTTTCCGCGATATGTATGAAGGCATCTACGGGCATAAACCAAACATCATGGTGATCCATGCTGGTCTTGAATGTGGACTGTTTAAAGAACCGTACCCAAATATGGACATGGTCTCTTTCGGCCCGACGATCAAGTTTCCTCATTCTCCAGACGAGAAAGTGAAAATTGATACGGTTGCGCTCTACTGGCAGCAAATGGTCGCTCTACTCGAAGCGATCCCAGAAAAAGCGTAATGTAAGTTCTCTTTGATGAACAGCAAAAAGCCGAGTCTGATGACTCGGCTTTTTATTGCACAATTAGAATGGTCAGATTTACCCGAACGAAGCCCATATAACGGCGGCAACTAAGGTTGGGCAAACGAATTTTATGTACGCTGGCCATAGCTTACCAAACCAGCCCAAGGTGAACTCAGGACAACCTTGCTCTAACTCTTTAATTTTACCTTGTCGACTCCACACCCAGCCGCCAAACAAGCAGAATAGCAGTGCAGCAAACGGCTGGAGATATTGAGTAGCAATCATGGCAACGAGGCCAAACAGCGTGCCAAAGTTGAAAACAATAATCACGCTTGCTAATGCAATGAATCCACCAAGAACCCAACTTGTCGATTTTCTCGATGTATTGAATCTTTCTCCCACCAGAGCAACAGGGCACTCCAGCATCGAAATTGAGGATGTGAGAGCCGCGATAGTCAGTAACAAGAAAAATACCACGGCAAAGAGTTGGCCAAGTAAACCCAAGCTATCAAACATTAGCGGTAATACAGTAAAGACCAAGGTATCAGAATTGAGCAATGCGCCTTCGTCTGAATATATTTGAACACCCTTTTGCATCGCAACAAACATGGCAGGCATCACCACTAATCCCGCAATAAACGCAACGCCAGTATCCACCAAGGTCACATTCATAGCCATTTTTGGCAAATTCTCTTTTTTACTTAGGTATGAACCGTAGATAAGCATCGAGCACCCACCGATGGTCAGAGAAAAGAAGCCTTGCCCCATTGCCGCTAAAATGAGCTTTCTATCTAATAGCTTTTCAAAGTCAGGCACTAAGTAGTGCTTTAAACCTTCTACAGCCCCTGATTGCATCATAATGTAGCCAAACAAAAGTAAAAACAGCACCAACAATGCAGGCATGAGGCGTCGAGACCACTTTTCTATTCCATCTTTAACACCGCCTTGGACAATCAAGATTGTGAAGATATAAAAAACAATCGTTCCAAACAAATTACGCTCGACGCTGAAGCCTTTAAACCATGCAGAAGCGGCTTCCATACCAAGTAAATCGGTTACAGCGCCAATAAGGAAACAGATTAACCAGCCACCAACCACACTATAGAAAGCCAATACGGCACTTGGAACCGCTAACCCTAACCAACCAATACCTGCGCCGACTGTTTTTCCGATAGGGTTGCTCGTCAATGAACGCATACTATCAACTGGGTTCGCCTGCCCTGCTCGACCAATCGCAAGCTCGACCACAAGCATAGGGAACGCGACGACCAAGATCATCAGCAAATAGACAAGCAAAAAAGCACCGCCACCATTACTGGCGACTTGAGTTGGAAAGCCCCAAATATTACCGAGCCCAACGGCTGCACCTGCAGCAGCGAGAATAAAACCGATTCGAGAACTAAAGTGCTCTCTTTGTGAAGATGATTGTTCAGACATAGAACCTTGCACCAATAACGCATCAAACTAGTATGCTAGTACATTATTATTTATTCATCTATAAAACAAATTACGTGAATGATTATTGACCGTATAAATAAAATAATTCAGCGACCTAAACTGTAAAAATGCCATTACACCCAGATTAAATCCCGCACAGGGTAATCTAAGGGAACTATATGAGACTCGCCTAAGAAATATGTACCCCAATCTTTGGTCGACAATCAATTAGTGAAGTGAGCCGAAGTTTTTTCAAAGAATCAGAGTGTTATAAGAAAGGTCACTCTAGGTCGACTAGTACTTATTGTGAGTATTAATACTGAGACAAGGAGATAACGATGCTCTCGCAATGTTTGAAAGGAATCATGCTTACCGGGTGCATGGTCAGTGTTCCCGCTTTTGCCTATGATTGTAGCACTGCCCTCATTTGGGATAGCTCGACCGTGTATACCTCGGGCGACAAAGTTCAGCAGTCCAACAATGCCTATTCCGCTCGCTATTGGACACAAGGGAATGATCCAATAACCGCCTCTGGCCCCTGGGATGCATGGGAATTACTGGGGACATGTGATTCTGGTGGCGGGAATATTCCACCGCAAGTTTCGCTCACTTCCCCTATGAACAATGCCGTGATCCCACAAGACTCGGTGATCACCCTTCAAGCAACCGCCAATGATGAAGATGGCACGATAGAGAATGTTGAGTTTTTCGCAAACGATATCAGCCTTGGTTCTGATGCCCAACCACCGTATGAAATGATTTGGACAGCGACGCTCAACACCACTCAAATTAAAGCCGTTGCCACCGATAACCAAGGCGCAAGCCAAGCAAGCCTCGCTTCAATATCCGTGACACCATCAGGCGATCTTTTACCTCCAGCCATTGAGCTCACTAGCCCTACAGGTGGGGAACAAATTACAGCCGGTGATGACCTTATACTGTCAGCCACAGCGACGGATACAGACGGCACCGTTGAAAAAGTCGACTTCTACATAAACAATGAAATGGTAGGAACAGATACCAGTGAACCTTACCAATACACTTGGTCTTCAAGTGCAGGTACACATCAATTCAAAGCCAAAGCAACGGATAACGACGGCCAAGCGACGTCTAGCCAAGAAGTCTCACTGGTTGTGTCTTCAGCAAGCTCTGGTGGGTGCGCCGATGCTAAACCGTATGTGGCGGGCACCAGTTACCAAGCAGGCGAACTCGTTCATAATCTGAATCAGAAGTATCAATGTGATGTCGCAGGCTGGTGTTCTTCAAGTTCAGCCTGGGCTTATGAACCGGGTAAAGGGGAATATTGGCAAGAAGCGTGGACAGGGTTAGGAACATGCAGCACCCCACCAACCGTCTCAATCACATCACCTCAAGATAACCAAGTGGTACTGGCAGGCACTCTCGTCGACATTAACATTGATGCGGCAGACCCTGATGGCACGGTAACCCAAGTCGAAGTGTTTGCTAACGACACCAGCTTGGCCGTCATCACTCAACCGCCTTATACCGTCCAGTGGTCAGCAAGCCTTGTCGGGAGCAATTCGATTAAAGCTCAAGCGACCGATGATGACAATAATGTCAGCGAAGCCAACGTGTCCGTCTTAGTCAGTGATCAAGATTTAGTCGTCACTCTTACTGAGCCAAGCGCAGGCAAAACCATTGGACTAGGAAAGTCGACACAACTCTCCGCAGACGCTACGTCGTTAACAGGCTCAGTCAGCAAAGTAGACTTCCTAGTCAATGGCGCTGTCGTCGGTAGCGACACCAGTGCACCTTACAACTACAGCTGGACACCAACCGCTCTTGGAAGCTTTACGATTTCAGCACAAGCGATTGATACAAGTGGCACAAGTGTTCTTTCCGATGCCGCTTCCGTTAAAGTTGTCGAACAAACGGCTAAGACACATAAACTCGTTGGTTACTGGCACAACTTTGTGAACGGTGCAGGCTGTCCGATGCGATTAGCGGAGATGTCTGACGCTTGGGATATTATTGATATCGCGTTTGCAGAAAATGACCGAAACAGCAATGGTACGGTTCACTTCAACCTCTACTCAGGCGATATACACAGTAGCTGCGCTGCGCTAGACCCCGCTCAATTCAAGCAAGACATGGCGAACCTACAAGCGCAAGGCAAAGTGTTCGTTCTTTCTCTTGGCGGTGCTGAAGGAACCATTACCCTCAATACCGATCAAGATGAAGCTGCCTTTGTTTCAAGCCTAACGGCATTGATCAATGAGTGGGGATTTGATGGTCTGGACGTGGATTTAGAGAGTGGTTCGAACCTCCTGCACGGGTCAGAGATACAAGCTCGTTTAGGCAGAGCACTTCTCCAAATTGAAGCGAATATTGGCGGCGACATGTACCTCACCATGGCTCCTGAGCACCCTTACGTTCAAGGCGGTATGATTGCCTACAGCGGTATTTGGGGCGCATACATTCCAGTGATTGATGTCGTGCGTGATACGTTGGATCTGCTTCATGTTCAGCTTTATAACAATGGTGGGTTACCAAACCCTTATATGACAGGGGCTGCACCTGAAGGATCCATCGACATGATGGTCGCTCAGTCAAAAATGTTGATTGAAGGGTTTGAGCTTGCTGATGGGTCGATGTTTATGCCACTTAGGGATGATCAGGTTGCAATCGGCTTACCTTCGGGCCCTAGCTCAGCAAACTCTGGTCAAGCGCCAACTCAGAACATTCTCGACGCTCTAGACTGCTTAACTAAGGGAACAAAGTGTGGTTCGGTTGTGCCAAGCTTTACCTACCCAAATTATGCAGGAGTGATGACCTGGTCTATCAATTGGGATGAGCACGATGGGTTCAATTTCTCAGGGCCTGTGGGTGATAAGCTAACCCAAATGAATGCGGAGTAATCTGACATATTAACGTCAAGCTTTAGCCGAGCTTAAGCAAAAAAATCGCCGATAATGACATTTCTTATCGGCGATTTTTATCCATCTATGACTCAGCCTATTGCCTGATGATCACAGCGAGACATTATATCGTAAAGAGTTGATAGTCTTTAAGCGCTGGAATTTTCTGATGCAATTGCTCTTCTTGCTCAGCCATGCCATCGAGTGATTCACAAAATTCTTCGGTCTGCTTTTCGACATTTAAGTCGTGCTCTTCAAGCCGTTGCTCAACTTTTGCTTTCAGTTCTGCCAGACTATCGGCTAACTCAGTTAGGTTAAGACCGCCCTCTTTTTGCATTTTCTCGCTCATTGCGTCAAACGCGCTTGCGATGAACTCCTTATTAAAGAGTTCTTTCGCTTTTTCAAAATCTTCACTCCATGATTGTGTCATTGAATCGAAGCTATCTGCAGGAACAACCAAATCACCCTCTTTGTAATAACGTGCTTCAAGGTCGGCCAGGAAGGCTTTCATCGATGCTTTCACGTCTTCAAACGCTTCTGGCGCCTCTAAACTTTCAGCAATGTCATCAACAATATCGTTAGCTAACGCAAGACTGTCACTGGCAATCTTTTTCGCTTGAGGGAGATACTGATTAATGTCTTCTCGGTACTGTTTAAGGGCGTTTTTTTGTTCCGCATTGAGTTCCACCTTTTCGCCACTGATGTATAAGTCGTTGTCGCTATCAACGACAGCACTGTCACCACTGACTTGTACAACCTCAAGCTGATTGGTGTTTAGGTGAATCTCATTTTTCAGATTCACCTGACATTGTCCGGCAGCCGCCATATGGCTCACCGTAAGGCTCAGAAACAGTACGTATTTTTTCATGCTAACTTTTCCATTTAATGCTTAGAAGCCCCCATCAAGCAGGGCTACTTAATATCCATAATTTCATAGTAATAGACTGAGCCCGAAACGTTTAGTTCCACCTCGTCTCCGACCTCTTTCCCTATCATCGCTTTACCTAGAGGCGCTAAAGGCGTGATGATGGAAACAGGTTGATCCTGATATTGAATATTCAAACCACCCGAACAAGGCCCCATAAACAGGTGCTTTTCATTGTCGTCATCACACACCAATACTACGTATGCCCCAATCCCTATTTTACTCTTAGGTTCGTCGGGTATTGTCAGTGATTCGTATTGATGAATCTCCTGTTCACACTCCTGCACACGCATTGCCTGTCCATGCGCCAAATACGACGCCTCCAACGCTAAGGTGTCATATTTATGCTCGGGTACCGTTTCTTCGTCTGTAGCTGCATCAATGGCTCTTTGGGTCGAGGACTTTGCCACCGCCCACTTCTCTTTCAACGCGGTGACGATAATTTGTTTAAGCTCGAGTTTATTCATACCGAAACAATCAATTTAACAAGGAGCAACAGGATAGATTCAGGTAGAATCATTCGCAAGCTTTTAAAGGAGTTGGGAAAAGACATGATTGAACAATCATTGAAGCAAGTATTTGGATTTGATTCACTTAGAGGTGGCCAGCAAGAGGTGGTAGACGCCGTTCTTTCGGGTCAGTCCTGTGCCGCTATCTTCCCAACCGGTGCGGGAAAATCATTATGTTACCAGCTGCCAGCGCTGCATCTCCCTCATCTGACTTTAGTGATCTCTCCACTGCTTGCCTTAATGAAAGATCAGTTGAATTTCTTGCATGATAAAGGGATTGCCGCTGCATCAATAGATTCCAGTCAAGATAGGGAAGCAACGCAACAGGTTATGGCGGATGCGAGAAGTGGCGAGCTCAAGATTCTTATGATCTCAGTAGAGAGATTAAAGAATGAACGTTTTCGTCAGTTTATCTCGCAAGTACCTATCTCTTTGTTGGTGGTAGACGAAGCGCACTGCATCTCAGAATGGGGGCACAATTTTAGACCCGATTATCTGAAGATTCCCCATTACCTGCAGCTATTAAATATCCCTCAAACGCTTCTCTTAACTGCCACCGCGACTACGGATGTCGTTTCAGACATGCAGAGCAAATTCAATATTTCTGAGTCGAACACCATAGTGACTGGATTTTATCGCCCAAATCTTAATTTACGCATCGTCCCTTGCGAGCATGGTGATAAGCTAACCCAATTGAATCAAATTATTCAATCTTCGCCGCTATCTCCCACTATTGTCTACGTGACCCTACAACATTCAGCTGAGTATCTTGCCCAGCAGTTACAACAAACGGGTATTTCAGCGTTGGCCTATCACGCGGGGCTAGAAAGCGAGAATCGAGCGTATATTCAACACCAATTCATGTCTGGAGAAGTGAACTGCATTGTCGCTACCATCGCGTTTGGTATGGGCGTTGATAAATCTGATATTCGTCGTGTCATCCACTTCGATCTTCCCAAGTCTATCGAAAACTATGCGCAAGAGATTGGGCGAGCTGGAAGAGATGGGGCACCATCAGACTGCATCTTGTTAGGCAATAAAGATGGCCTTAATACTCTTCAGAACTTTGTGTATGGCGATACACCGGATAAAGATTCGATTGAACATGTGGTTAATGAGGTCTATCAGCTCTCACCTTCATGGGAAATGCAGATCACGCGCTTATCCAAAGAGTCGAATATTCGTCAACTCCCTTTAAAAACTCTATTGGTTTACCTTGAGCTTGAAGGCATCATTTCTCCTAAGTACAGCTACTTTGCTGATTACCGTTTCAAGTTTGTCTCAACCCCTTCTCAAATCTTGGTTAAATTTGAGGGCGAACGACATCAATTTGTTGAGTCTATCTTTGCGTGTTCTCCCAAAGCACGAACCTGGTGCCAAGTCGACTTCGACGCTCTATGGCAAGGCTTTCATGCCGATCGACAACGCGTCGTCAGCGCCATTGATTATTTTAATGAGCAAGGTTGGATTGAACTCGAAAGCAAACAAATCACAGATGTTTATCAAGTGATCGAGACTTCTCGCTCAAAGGAACAATTAACCGAGACCCTCTACCAGTTATTTAAGAACAAAGAGAACGCCGAGACCTCTCGATTATCCGAGATGATCGATTTCTTCGAGTCGACCCGATGCTTGAGTGCGAGACTGGCAAATTACTTTTCAGATTTAAACGCGCCGACATCATGCGGTCACTGCTCAGTATGTTCAGGGCAAGTTGCGACCCTCCCACAGGAGACAACAAACCAGATTGATTCAAGTTTGTTAGATAAGTGGGTGGAAGAGTTTGTTTCAGCCGGTAAGCAATCCATCAGTAACGAAGCATTAACGCGTATGCTGTGTGGGATAACCACGCCACTCTCGACGAAGTTGAAGGCGAAGAAGATGGAAGGGTTTGGTCAATTAGAACGACACCCATTTAGCTTAGTGCTTGAGAAGGTTAACGCGATTAGAAAAAGCTCAGTTGTTTAGTCTGTTCGTCGGGTTTAAGTATCACACTTAGGCCCAGCAACCTAATTTCTCGTCCATGTTGGCGCTTTAAGATATCCCTTAGCAAGCCTTTAAAATCTTCAAGCTCTAACTGAGGGTGAACATGTTCAATGGTCGTCTGTTGAAAGTCTGCAAACTTTAACTTCATACCTTGTTTGATAATAGCCTTACTTGGCATTGCTTTTTCAAGCCTGGTTTCTAATTCAGGATAGAGTCGCTTCTCTATCACTTGCCAGCACTCCTCATAAGAGTGGATATTCTCGCTAAAGGTACGTTCAACCCCCACACTCTTGCGCTCTCGCTCTACTACTATATCTCGATTGTCGATTCCCTGACTCCGTTTCCACAGCGAATCACCCAAACGACCAAACTGCCTCAACAACTCTCGGTGGTCACTGGCTCTTACATCCCGACAGTAATAGAGCCCTGCTTTGTTGAGCTTTTCTAAAGTCACCTTGCCTACCCCTGGCAACTTACCGAGTGGAAGTCCATCAATAACCTCCTGCACCTCGTTTGGTGGTATCACACACTGTCCATTGGGTTTATTCAAATCAGAGGCGACTTTAGCCAGAAACTTGATTGGCGCGACACCTGCCGACGCCGTCAGCTCTAGCTCGTCCCAAATATCCTTGCGTATAGCTTCTGCGATGAGCGTGGCGGAGCCTTTGCATTTTTTGCAATCAGTGACGTCTAGATACGCCTCATCCAGCGACAAGGGCTCTATAAGAGAGGTATAGCGTGAAAAAATCTCACGAATATGCGCAGATACATCTTTGTATACCTGCATGCGGCCAGGCACAACCAGCAACTCAGGACACAGCTTCAGTGCTCTCGCTGTTGGCATAGCGCTGTGAAGACCAAATTTTCTAGCCTCATAATTACAGGTACTGAGCACGCCTCGCTGTTTCTCATTGCCTCCGACTGCTAACGGGCGACCACGGTAATGTGGGTTGTCCCGCATCTCTACCGCAGCGTAAAAACAATCCATGTCGATATGGATAATTTTTTTCATTTGTCACCCTCAAAAACAACTGTATATAAAAACAGTTTAAGCTATCTTTCCTAGGCATTCTAGATATAAGGCGAAAATAGTTAGCGAAGTATCAATAGTTGTTTATTATTAATGTAGGGATTAACAATGGAGCATTCATTGAGTAGCAAAATACTTATTGTTGAAGACAGTCGCGCCTTCCGAAACTACCTACATTCACTGCTCAGTGATGCTGGATATGACGTCTATACAGCAGAATCGATTGAATGTGCTCGAACTATCTTGAATCAGAAGCATGATTTTTTGTGTGCCGTTCTAGACTACTGCCTACCCGATGGACAAGACGGGGAGATCATTGATCTGGTTTTAGACTATCAGCATAAAGTCATTGTTCTTACCGCCATGTTTCAAGAGGAAATTCGTGAACGCGTCATCGCTAAAGGCGTTCTCGATTACATCCTGAAGGACAGCATGTCGTCCGTTTCTTACCTATTGCCGCTTGTTAATCGACTCACCCATAATCGCGACCATAAGGCATTAGTGGTTGATGATTCGAAAGTTGTCCGTAGGCATATCAGCCAACTTTTGGAGGGACAGTACATCAATGTCATCCAGGCTGAGGACGGACAACAAGCCATTGATATATTAGAGCAGAACCCGGATGTCACCTTCATCATTACGGATCACGACATGCCAATAAAAGACGGTATATCAATGATTCGAGACATTCGGACTCAGTACGATAAGAACGACCTCGCCATTTTAGGATTGTCAGGCAGTGATGACCGAACCATGACAGCACGCTATCTAAAAGCGGGTGCTAACGACTTTTTACACAAACCATTCAATCAAGAAGAGTTCTTTTGCCGAGTTCATCAAATACTCGACATGAAAGAAGCCACTGGAAAACTGTATCGCCTCGCCAATCAAGATGCACTAACAGGGCTTTGGAACCGTCGTTATATGTTCCAGCATTTTGACAATAAGTCTGAACTTCAAAATATCGCGATGTTGGATATCGATTTTTTTAAGAAAGTTAACGACAACTTTGGTCACGACGGAGGCGATGCCGCCCTAATAACCTTGGCTCGTATTCTGAAACTCTACTTTGCCGACGACACCGTGGTTCGATTTGGTGGAGAAGAGTTCTGCATTCAATCTAACTCCCCCGTTGAAGATTTCGTTACTCGACTGGAACACATGAGGAAGCGAATTGAAACGACCGTCATTCCGCATTTGGAGCATAAGATCATCATCACGGTGAGCATTGGTGTATCTAGTATTGAGGCCAGCTTAGAAGAGCAAATCAAACTTGCCGACGATCGACTCTATCAAGCAAAAGAAAATGGTCGAAACCAAATCATTTCCAATAGCTAAAAATAACAAAGCCCACTCAGTAGTGGGCTTTTCTAAAAGATAGCTTCGACTTACGCTAAAGGCGATGGAAGTTGTCGCTATGTCTAATTTTTGAATTAGGCGATACGGTTCTTTTCCCATGCCGCGAGTTTTTCAGCTCGAACAGCGGCACGCTCTTCTCGTTTTTTTCTCGCGTCACACGGTTCTGGGCAACTGCAAACTTTATCAATACCCATCGCGTCTAAACCACCACAGCTGCCTTTTACAACTTTACGTTGAAATATAAAGCCAACCGCCATCGCTGCAATAACAGCTAGGAATACACCAAAGGTTACTAAGAATGTGGTCATTGTCTATTGCTCACTATATTTGATTTTATTTCATGCCAGGCTCTTGCGGCCTGCACGTTCTAAATTAAGTTAACTGAGTACTAGTTGCGCTTTAAGTATGACTCAAATGCAGACGAAGTAAACTCTTCAAATCCCGTTGGGGTTTTCACTATCATATACGTTGGAATATCGTGCTCTTCTGCGACTTCCATCCCGACAGTCTCACCCAATACCATAAGACCAGTAGCCAGCCCATCAGCGGTCATTGACGACGGATCAATCACTGTAACCGAGACAACCTTGTTGTCCATAGGCTTACCCGTTTTCGGATTAATGATGTGAGAGTAACGAATCCCGTCACGCTCATAATAGTTTCGGTAATCACCAGAAGTGGCGATAGCCATATCACCAGGCTCAATAACGAGTTGGATAGTTCGCTCCTCAACCGTTGGCTTTTCTATCGCGATGCGCCAGCGAACCCCTTCCCTATTGTGTCCCTTAAGACGCATCTCTCCACCAATTTCGACCATATAGTCTTCAGCTCCGATGGAATTCATGTACTCAGCCACAACATCAACACCCCAGCCTTTGGCTATCGTTGAGAGATCAACATACAGCGAAGGCAGTGTCTTGCTAATCGATGTTTCTGTTGCAGATAGGTGATGGATACCTATCATCGCTTTTCGCGCCTCTAGCTCTTCATCCGAAGGAATCGTATCAGGTCGAGCCTCAGGCCCAAAGCCCCATAAATTGACCAACGGCCCAACTGTCACATCTAAAGCCCCTAATGTTAGTTCATTAAGGCGTATCGCTTCCTTAACGACTAACGCCGTTTCAACGGACACGTCAAACGCTTCGTTACCCGTGTATTGATTAAAACGACTTAACTCTGAGTCTTTACGATACGTCGACATTTGATCGTTAACTTGCTCAAGCAAGCGATCAACCTCGGTTTGAATCTCACCCGAGTCTAAAAGTGAATCAGAATTTATGTACTTGATATTGTAAGTAGTGCCCATCGTTGGGCCAGTGATGTGTATTTGCTCTAACGGTTTATCACAACCAGTAAGTGCAAATATAGAAGCTAATGCAACAAGCCAGAATTTCACCTGTTTACTCCTGTTTTAATTGAGAGGGATGACGAAAGTAAATAGAAAAAAGCAGACGAACTTCATGTGCTTTTCACTAGAAACTCAAATTCATTGAATCTTCTTACGAAAAAATAATGGCTGACTCAATAGAGTCAGCCATTGCTTAACAGCTTAAGAGGGATTAACCACCAAAGTCATCAAGTAGGATGTTTTCATCCTCAACACCTAGATCTTTCAGCATGCCAATAACAGCCGCGTTCATCATAGGTGGACCACACATGTAGTACTCACAGTCTTCTGGCGCTTCATGATCTTTCAAGTAATTCTCGTAAATTACATTGTGAATGAAGCCTGTATAACCATCCCAGTTATCTTCTGGTAATGGATCAGACAGTGCACAGTGCCAGATAAAGTTATCGTTCTCAGCTTGTAGCTTATCGAAATCTTCAATGTAGAACATTTCACGCTTAGAACGAGCACCATACCAGTAAGACATCTTACGCTTAGAGTTCAAACGTAAAAGTTGGTCAAAGATATGTGAACGCATTGGCGCCATACCTGCACCACCACCGATGAAGACCATCTCGTTATCAGTCTCTTTAGCGAAGAACTCACCAAATGGACCCGAGATTGTACACTTATCACCAGGCTTAAGAGACCAAATGTATGATGACATCACACCAGGTGGTACGTCTGGATTATTTGGCGGAGGCGTAGCAACACGTACGTTTAGCTTGATCAAGCCTTCCTCTTCTGGGTATGACGCCATAGAGTATGCACGAATTGACGGCTCTTTTACGATAGACTCGTAACGGAACAGGTTAAACTTGTCCCAATCACCACGATACTCTTCAGGAATATCGAAATCAGCGTATTTAATGTGATGCGGTTCAGCTTCAATCTGAATGTAACCACCAGCGCGGAACGGTACTTCTTCTCCATCAGGAATCTTAAGTACCAGCTCTTTGATGAAAGTCGCTTCGTTGTCGTTAGTAAGAACTTCACATTCCCACTTTTTAACACCAAAGATCTCTTCAGGAAGCTCAATATCCATGTCAGTTTTCACTGCAACTTGACACGCTAAACGCTCGCCTTCACGGGCTTCGCCTTTAGAGATGTGATCAAGTTCTGTTGGTAGAATATCACCACCACCAGCTTTCACTTTTACGCGACACTGGCCACATGAGCCACCGCCGCCACAAGCAGAAGATACAAAGATCCCCGAGCCTGCCATTGCGCTTAATAATTTGTCACCTGGAGAAGTAACAAAGCTCTTCTCAGGATCACCATTAACGGAAATAGTAACGTCACCTGTTGGTACTAGCTTCGATTTGGCAAATAAAATAATTAGAACCAAAGCTAATACAATCAGGGTAAACATCACTACACCAAGGATAATAACTTGCATTGACTATTCCTTTAAAATTGTGTCGTTTACCCGACTTACAGTTGAACACCAGAGAAAGACATAAAGCCTAGTGCCATAAGACCTACTGAGATAAAGGTAATACCTAAACCACGTAGACCTGGAGGGACATCTGAGTACTTCATCTTCTCACGGATACCCGCTAATGCAACGATAGCTAGCATCCAACCAATACCTGAACCAAACCCGTAAACGACAGACTCAGCAAAGTTGTAGTCACGTTGAACCATAAACGATACGCCACCAAAAATTGCACAGTTAACTGTAATTAATGGTAGGAAAATACCCAGAGCGTTGTACAACGGTGGGAAAAATCGATCGAGGATCATCTCTAAGATTTGAACCAGAGCCGCGATTACACCGATAAACGTAATGAAGTTCAAAAAGCTTAGGTCAACACCTGAAACTAAAGCATTCTCTTTCAACACGTAGGTATAAACAAGGTTGTTCACTGGCACAGCAATGGTCAATACCACAACGACCGCAACACCAAGGCCAAACGACGTTTTTACTTTCTTAGATACAGCCAAGAAAGTACACATTCCCAAGAAGAATGATAACGCCATGTTTTCGATGAAGATCGATTTAACAAGTAGACTAATATAATGTTCCATTTCGACCTTACTCCTTCGCTTCTACTTGTTCTGGTTTAAGGATTCGGATAGCCCAAATCATAAAACCAATTAAGAAGAATGCTGATGGTGCTAGAAGCATCAGACCGTTTGGTTGATACCAGCCACCGTTAGATACCAGCGGAAGTACTTCAAAACCAAACAGTTTGCCAGAACCTAGTAGTTCACGGAAAAATGCAACTGTCATCAGTACAAAACCATAGCCAAGACCATTACCAATACCATCGATGAATGACGGTAGTGGTGCAGACTTCATTGCAAACGCTTCCGCTCGACCCATTACGATACAGTTCGTAATGATCAAACTTACAAATACTGAAAGCTGTTTCGAGATATCATAAAGATACGCTTTCAATATTTGGTCAACAACGATTACCAAAGAGGCGATGATCGCCATTTGTACGATAATACGTACACTGTTTGGCATATGGTTACGAATAAGTGAAACGAACAAGTTAGACAACGCAGTAACAAAGATTACCGCAATAGACATTACAAATGCTGTTTCCAGTTTCGTGGTTACGGCGAGTGCAGAACACACACCTAGAACTTGAAGTGCAATCGGGTTGTTATCCAACACCGGTGCTAACAGGCTCTTTTTCATTTCTTTAGCATCAGACATTAGTTCAGACCTCCGTCACGAACCTTCGCTAGGAAAGGACCAAAGCCCATGTCACCTAACCAAAAGTCAAATGTGTTTTGAACGCCGTTACTTGTCAGAGTAGCACCAGAGAGGCCGTCTACACCGTGCTCTGAACCAGCAGGAGCACCACCTTTCACCACTTTAATAGCTGGCTTATAGTTCTCATCAAACAGCTTCTTACCAACAAACTGATTACGCCAACTTGGGTTTTCAACTTCACCACCCAGTCCAGGAGTTTCACCTTGCTCGTAGTAAGTAATACCGTTCACGGTGTTACCGTCAGTTTGTACGGCTACAAAAGCATACATCATCGACCACAGGCCATTACCATGAACAGGTAGAATAAAGCTCGTAATCTCTCCATCTTGCTTAACAAGGTAGATAGTACCTACATTAGCACGACGAATGATCTTCGCTTTATCCTGTTCTGATGTCAGACGGATAGATTCTGATGGTACTTTTGACGCTTTACGCTGATCGTAAGTTGCCGCATCACCGTCAACAAACTCACCAGTATCAAAATCGACCAAACGAGGTTCGATGTACTCAGCAAATAGCTCAGGGATCGTACCTTCAGCTTGAATACCAGCAACATCTACAATCTTGCTTTGTTTATCTAGAACTGCATTGGCTTGTTGCTTATCACGTAGGCCCACAGCCGCTGTTGATACAACGATCGAACACACTAAGCTCAATGCGATAACAACAAACAGCGTTTTTTTAATGCTATCGTTATTACTTGCCATAACGCGCTAGCCTCCGCTTAATGTTCTTTTCAATAACAACATGGTCGAACAATGGTGCAAATAGGTTTGCAAATAGAATCGCCAGCATCATCCCTTCAGGGTAAGCTGGGTTTACAACCCTAATCATCACACACATAGCACCAATCAAAATACCGTATGCCAATTTACCACTATCGGTAAATGAAGCAGATACAGGGTCTGTTGCCATGAAGAACATACCAAACGCGAAGCCACCCAATACTAGGTGCCAGTGCCAAGGCATGCTAAACAGAACATTGGTATCAGAGCCGATAACGTTAAATAACGTAGAAACCGCAACCATACCAATCATTACACCAGCAATGATTCTCCATGACGCAATGCCCATGTAAACAATCATCGCCGCACCAATCATCAATGCAAGCGTCGATACTTCACCAATAGAGCCAGGGATATTACCGATGAACGCATCCATCCAAGTAATCGCTTCGCCAGTGATAGTGTTCACTAGTGAACCTTCACCGCCTTGCGCCCATTGGCTTAGAGCTGTTGCACCAGAGAAACCATCGGCAGCAGTCCAAACTAGGTCACCAGAGATTTGAGCAGGGTATGCAAAGAACAAGAATGCACGACCCGCTAACGCTGGGTTTAGGAAGTTACGACCAGTACCACCGAATATCTCTTTCGCTACAACAACACCAAAGGTAATACCTAGTGCTGCTTGCCATAGAGGTAGAGTTGGTGGCACGATGAGTGCAAACAAGATAGAAGTTACGAAGAAACCTTCATTAACTTCGTGCTTACGCACCATACAGAACAGTACTTCCCAGAAACCACCAACGATAAATACCGTGGCATAGATAGGTAGGAAGTAGGTTGCTCCGAGTAGCATCTTACTGCCCCAACCGGCTTCTGCACCTAGGGTGCCACCAACCATTTCGGTTAGCCAGTAATGCCAGTTACCACTGATTACTGCCGCAAGTTCTGCACCGGAATACATGTGGTTAAGAGCAGCGATCGCTTGACCACCCGCGTTATACATACCCCAGAACATTGCAGGGAATACTGCGAACCAAACCATGATCATGATACGTTTTAAATCAACGCTATCACGAACATGCGAGCTACGCTTTGTTACTAAACCTGGGGTGTAGAATAGCGTTGCCGCTGCTTCATACAGTGCAAACCACTTTTCGTGTTTGCCTCCAGGCTCAAAATGATGCTCGATGTCTTCAAGAAACTTCTTAAGCATGGGATTAGCCTTCCTTCTCAATCTTATCTAGGCACTCACGGAGCAATTGACCGTACTCATATTTGCCTGGACATACAAAGGTACACAGTGCTAAATCTTCTTCGTCAAGCTCAAGTGCACCAAGGCGTTGAGCGCTATCGATATCACCTGCACACAGGTCACGAAGTAGCAATGTTGGTTCCATATCTAAAGGCAATACTTTTTCGTAATTACCGATTGGAACCATTGCACGATCACTACCATTAGTCGTTGTTGTCATATTGAACAACTGACCTTTGAATAAGTGACCTAAGAAAGTACGAGTTACAGAGAACTTATTCTTACCAGGCATTGCCCAGCCAAATAAATCCTTCTCACGACCTTCTCGAAGTGCAGAAACCTGAACGTGGTAACGCCCAAGGTATGCATGAGGACCAGTCGCGTGAGTACCAGTAAGAACAGAGCCAGAAATCACTCGAACTTCACCTGGGATCAACTCGCTATCCGCTAAATCTTGAACACTTGCACCAAGAGTGGTGCGAATAAGACGTGGGTTATTCACAACTGGGCCAGCGAGAGAAATGACACGATCTGTGTATAGCTCACCTGTTAGGAACAGTTTACCAATCGCGATAACGTCTTGGTAATTAATACTCCACGCAACATTTTCAGAGTTCACTGGGAAAAGATGATGCATGTGAGTACCAACTAACCCTGAAGGGTGTGGTCCATCAAAAACATGCTCAGTGACGTTTGATTGTGAAGAGTGAGGAAGACTTGTTCCTGCTTTACACACATAGACACTGCCATCTGTCAGATTTGAAAGGATATCAAGGCCTGCAATGAACGCATCTGACTGTTCATTGATAATAACTTCAGGCTGTGCCGCGAGTGGATTGGTATCCATTGCAGTCACAAAAATAGCCTGTGTATTAGACTTGATAGCTGGAACCTTGCTAAACGGTCGAGTACGTAAAGCTGTCCAAAGTCCAGAATCAACAAGCTGAGTTACGATCGCATCGCGACCTAAACCTGCTAGTTGATTGGCTTCAAACTTATCAAAGGTAACCTGCTCATCACCTGACACTTCAATCACAACAGATTGAAGGACACGCTTTGCACCACGATTAACTTCGACAACTTTACCGCTTGCTGGAGAAGTAAACTTCACGCCTGGGTTCTTTTTGTCTTCAAAAAGAACTTGAGCTTTCTTTACTTCATCGCCTACACGAACATGCATCGTAGGACGCATACCAACATACTCTTCGCCAAGCAAGGCGACTTTACTGATGGTTTTACCATCATTAATCACCTGGGATGGAGCTCCTGCGATCGGCAGGTCCAAACCCTTTTTTATTGTAATCATACGCACTTGCACTACTTTATCGGGAAAAAGATTCTTTTAATTGCGTAACTTTTAGACACGACATATGTGTCCGGTTCTGGCTACATTCCAAAGACCAGAATCGCAACATCCTATTAATATACTCATCACAGAACTGTACTGAGGTTTACTAAGTACATTAGTGTAACATTTTTTCGAAACTTGATTCTATGACCAATAACTTGATTACTGATTTTATTTCAGAGGTTTTGATACACAAAGGGATCTTCGTCGCTTAATCGAAGAAATAACGCTCAACATTCATCCAGATACCCCCTTTGAGGTATTCCAAGCGTTCATGTTTATTAACAAATAAACACAATTAAACCCAATTAAACCCAATCTATAATTTGTTGTCACAGTGTTAAGCTCGAAGGTAATTCTAGCCCTCTATCGGTTTATTGCGTTATTTTTCTGCTATTTTTTATTGCCACCCATGCACATAGGGCTGTCAGGAGAAGTCTGGTGTTCCTGTTGCCACTCTGCAGGGGTGTAAGTATGGATAGCCAAGGCATGGATCTTGGTTGCCAATTCCTCAGCAAAAAGAGTATTTACCGCTCTATGCCTTGCAATCAAACGCTTACTTTCAAACTCTTCGCTCACAATCGTGACTTTAAAGTGGCTTTCTGAACCTTTAGGTACGTTGTGCATGTAACTTTCATTGACGACATCCATGTAGGTTGGAGAGAACGTATCTTGTATTTTCGTTTCTAATATTTCTTTAAGCATAACAATTCCTTACATCAACATGACTCGATCTGCATGTATTTGAGTGATAATTTCCATTAGAAAAGAACGCAACTAACTGCGGTTTTGCCGCTAATGTTAACGCTCGCTCGCTTTGGGTAAAAGGTTTTAGTTTCTTGTTCGTGAGCCATTTGCGACAATAACAGGCGAATGTTCTCAAAAACAAAATGACTATGAAAACTGAACTGATACTGCACGAACGCTCCTTTGAACTGCTCCGCTTTCCTGAAAGAAACGGGGAAACACTCCAAGCATGGGATGCCGGAGACGAATATCTCATCAACCATGTTGAAGAAATGTCGCTACCAAATGGCAAACACATTCTGATCTTGAACGATCACTTTGGAGCCCTATCTTGTTGGTTCAGTCAACATCATCGCGTCACCACAATGAGTGATTCCTTTATTTCTCATAAAGGAATACTGACAAACCTTGAGCGCAACGGCTGTCCCGAAATCTCATTATTGAAGAGTCATGACGAAATACCAGAGAATGTTGATCTCGTTCTTATTCAATTGCCGAAGAGTAATCGGTATCTCACCTGGCAGCTCGCCCAATTACGTGCATCTTTAGCATCAAACGTTCAGGTCATTGCCGTAAACAAAGCCAAGGAAATCCATAGCTCGACACTCAAGATCTTTGAGAAATACCTTGGCAGTACAACGACATCATTAGCGTGGAAAAAGCATAGGCTGATTTTTTCATCACCAGACTGCCAACCTATTCACGCTGTCGACCCAATAACCCGTTGGGAGGTAGAGCAAGAGAGCATCACCTTAGATAACATGGCCAATGTTTATTCCGGAGAATCATTAGATCTTGGTGCTCGTTTGATGCTCCAACATATACCGAGTGATCCTAATTACCAACACATCATCGATCTGGGTTGTGGCAACGGTGTGCTGTCAGTAAAAGCAGCTCGCTTGAACCCGAATGCAAAAATCACCTGTGTTGACGAAAGTTACATGGCTGTAGAATCAGCCCGACGAAACTTAAAAAACAACTTGGATGATGATGGCCATATTGAATGTATAGCGAACAATTGCTTAGATGACTTTGCAGAGCAGCAAGCCTCATTAATCCTATGCAATCCCCCTTTTCATCAGCAACAAGCCATTACAGATCATATCGCTTGGCAGATGTTCTGTGATGCAAAGCAAGTTCTAGCTAAAGGTGGTCAATTAATAGTTATCGGAAACCGACACCTCGGCTACGATGGTAAATTAACAAGATTGTTTAGTAAGAACCAAGTAAAGGTTATCGCTTCCAATAAGAAATTTGTTATTTTACAAGCGACTAAATAGTTCACTATTATCACTAAAAGTTATTTCAACTCGAATTGAGAATATATAAAGGAATACATAATGAGAAAACTGGTTCTAGCAGCTTCAGTGGCCCTACTTGCAGCGTGTTCTGCCCCACAGCAAGAACAGATTAACTTTATGCCTAAAGCCGCACTTAGTAGCAGCGATCTTGTACAAGGGTCTACTTATACCCTAACGAGCAAAGATATTCGTTCAGCGCAATATGTTGCACTCGTTGATAGCGGACGTTCTAACATCGAACCGATTCACGCCAAACAAAATGTTCGCATTGCATTAGAAAATGTATTTGCCGACCAGTTCGCTTCTCAAGGTTTCCAAAATACCGTCAATAGCGAAAACAGTGTTGAAGTCGAAATCCAAGAAGCACTCGTTACGATTAAACATACCGTCATGGAAAATGAAATTGATGGTCGAGTGACTATCGAAGTCACAGCAGAAACACCAAAAGGTAAGTTGGTTAAAACCTACAAAGGCAACGCCTCTAAGTCAGGTCTACTCAGTGCCTCGAATGAAGAGATTGAGATGGTTTTAAACGATATTGTGAATCTCGTTCTTAAAGAAATTTCGAATGACAGTGAGCTGAAGAACTACATGCAGGAGCGTTTCTAATGTTACGTGCACTAATTGCATCACTGGTCATCTTTAGTTGCAGTGTGTTTGCTTCACCTAAGGTTTTGGTTGAAACAAACCTCGGCCCCTTTACGATTGAACTGAACCAAGAACAGGCGCCCATTTCAGTCGAAAACTTTCTCAAGTATGTAGAAGACGGCAGTTATGTAGGCAGTATTTTCCACCGCGTCATTCCAAACTTTATGGCACAAGGTGGTGGGTTTGATCAGCAGATGAATCGCTTAAATACCCTGCCAGCAATCCGTAACGAAGCCTCTAATGGGTTAGAGAATAAGGTGGCGACAATTGCAATGGCGCGCACGCCAAACCCTGATTCAGCAACGCGCCAATTCTTCATTAACCTGAAAGACAACCCGCATTTAAACATGAGCACTCGTGATGCGGGTTACGCAGTCTTCGGTGAAGTCACCCAAGGGTTTGAAGTTATCCAATCAATGGCCGGTGTATCAACCATCTCCAAAGGTGGCATGCAAAACGTCCCTTCTGACCCAATCATCATTACCAATATTACTCTTCTCAAATAGTCTTCAGGGCCCTAGATACTAGGGCCCTTTTGCAAGGATATGTTTATGTCATTGAATACCCAATCTCCCACTTGGATTGAAACCGTGCGCAGTTATTTAGACAAACGACTGATGTGGGTCTTCATGTTGGGTTGCTCAAGTGGTTTCCCTTGGGTATTGATTGGCTCAAACATGTCGGGTTGGCTGAAAGATGCTGGTCTTACTCGTGCGGCTATCGGCTATTTTGGTAGCGTTTTTGCCGTCTACGCAATTAACTTCCTTTGGGCTCCATTGGTTGATCGTGTCAAACTTCCTGTCTTACATGCAATTTTAGGACAACGACGAAGTTGGATCTTCTTTTGCCAATCCATTGTTCTAGTATTGACTCTGTTTATCGCCGGCGTAAATCCTGCCGATGATCTCATGTTTACGTCTATGTTAGCGTTGGGTATTGCGACCGCTTCAGCCACACAAGATATTGCGATAGACGCATTTCGTATCGATACTTTCCCTAAATCAGAATCGAGCAAGCTGCCTCAAGCATCGGCTATGGCCGTCATTGGATGGTGGACAGGTTACTCACTGCCTGGCTATGTCGCATTCATCAATGCGGACAGTATGGGCTGGAATGGCGTCTACTACGGTATGGCCGGCTTTGTAGCACTATTAATGATATTCACTTTGATCGTTGGCGAGCCAAAAACGCAACGTGAAGCCCTGCAAAGGCAAGCTGAAGAACGACACAATAAGGTTGTGGGTTCGAAAGCAGCCGCTTGGTTCAGCGTAACCGTTGCTGAACCCTTTTTAGATTTCTTCAAACGTAATGGTGTTCAAGTCGCGATTACTTTATTACTGTTTGTTTTCCTATTTAAGATAGGGGAAGCCTTCTTAGGTCGTATGTCGATTACCTTTTATAAGGAAATCGGCTTTAGTAACGAGCAAATAGGCCACTACTCAAAATTGATTGGTTGGGGTGCAACCATCGTATTTACCCTAGTGGGCAGCATGTTTAACGTTAAGTTTGGCATTGTACGGGGATTAATGATTGGCGGCATTGCCATGGCGGCAAGCAACTTAATGTTTGCTTGGATAGCAAAAGTGGGGCCGAATGAGCATTTATTCTTAGCGACCATTTTGGTCGATAACTTTACCACGGCGTTTTCAACCGTTGCCTTTGTCTCTTTCTTGACCATTCTTACTGGTGAAGCCTTTTCAGCCACTCAATATGCGCTGCTCGCATCATTAGGTAACTTCGGCCGAACAACTTTAGCGTCCTTCAGTGGTGAGTTAGCTGATTTCCTAAATGACTGGTCAACATTCTTCATTGTAACCGCTGTAATGGTAATACCGAGCCTTATTATGCTTTACTCACTGAGGCACTATTTCAATCGACTACTCGAGAAAGCGAAAACAGACCACTGATTCAATTCGAAACCTATCAATTGGGCACTCTTTGAGCTGCCCTTTTTTATTCCCTCAAATATTGAGGCGATCAAGTTCACAAAAACCAAGTAACACACCATTTACCTTTCATTATTCTTAATGTTAACCGAATGAGTTGGTTAATCGATGAACAATAAACCGATGCGCAATCGGTTTTTTATCGATCCAAATCACACTAACAATGCAAAAAAATGCAAAAATACTTAAGTTCACTTTGCAATCCCAAAAGTGTGACTTTGATCACCAATTATTTGCAACGCAAACGTTTGTCTCTCTTTTATTTTTGAATTAAGTCGCTATTATGCGCTGCATTCGGACATACTTCAGTAGTGGAATTTTTCTACATCTATGTATGTACCTTCGATTTAACAAACATAGAGAGTACTTTTCATGCGCAAATCACTTTTAGCTCTTACAGTAATCGCAGCAGCAACAGCTGTTCCAGCACAAGCAGAATACCTATACGGTTGGGGTGACGTAAGTGTTAACTACCTAGACTGGTCTAAAGGTACAGAAGAGCGTAACGGTGGCTTCAAAAACGATTTCATGTTCCTAGAGCTTGAAGGCGGTGCAGGTTTCACTTGGGGTGAACTATACGGTTTTGCTGACTTTGAAATGCAAGATAATGTAGATGGCGACGGTAACAAGACTTCAGGTCAAGCTATGGCTATGTCTACAAAAGGTTCTATCGCTGTAAAAACTGGCCTAGAAGAACTTCGTGTTTACGCACAAACTTACTCTACTGAAAACCAAGGTTTCCACGCTCGTAATACAGTTGCTGGTGTTTCTTACAACTTCTCAGGCGATGCTTGGTTCTTCAACCCATTCGTTGGTCTTCACTACACAAACACTGTTGGTTTTTCAGACTTCAACGGCGGTATGGCTGGTTGGGTTGGTGGTTACAACTTTAACCTAGGTGAACACAAATTCAGCATCTCTAACTGGCACGAAACTGAGTTTGCACGCGCAGACGATTACGTTGCTTCAAACGGTGAAACTGATGACCTATCTTACAACGGTGCTCTAGCAGCATGGTGGCACGTGACTTCTGAAGTAAGTACTGGCGTTCAATACCGTTACGCACACAACAAACTAGGTCAGGCTAAGACTGACAACGCTATCATCTACACAGTTAAGTACAACTTCTAATAGTTGCTCAAATCTAGATGACAGAAATGGCGCTTATTAGCGCCATTTTTTATGCCTGTTACTTAATTACTATTGCTTTCCTAATCTAGGCTATTATCCTTGCATCACGCTATGTAATAGAGGCTAGAACGTGAATATTGTTGTACTTGGTCCCGGTGCAATTGGCACACTTTGGGCATCTCATCTCAGCACCTCTGGGCATAATGTCTCTTTGTGGGGAAGAAGTAACGATGCCTCGCTGTCTATTCAGCTTGATAACTTTCCGGCGCAACGCTTTCCAAACCAAAAAAAATCAGCCCTTGAACACGCCGATCTAATACTGGTTACCGTAAAGGCATGGCAAGTCGAGCAAGCGCTCTCCCCGCTGCTTTACTCTCTTAGCCCTGACTGCATTATTCTTTTTATGCACAATGGAATGGGCGCAGTAGACTCATTGAGCCAAGTACTCCGTAATTTCCCCGTTTTAATCGCCACCACGACACATGGCGCTTTAAAAATAAGTGATACTAAACTGAGTCATACCGGGAAAGGCGAGACTCAAATTGGCGCCTATAATACCCTTGGTAAAAAGTGTGAGTTTATGGTCGACGTTCTCAATCATTCACTACCTCGTGTTACCTGGAACGAACATATTCAACAAGCGCTGTGGCAAAAGCTTGCAATAAACTGCGCGATAAACCCATTAACCGCGCTTGAACAATGCAGAAATGGCGATCTTGCCAAAGAGCAGTATCAAGCAAAACTCAGTGCTATTATCAAAGAAGTCTGTGCGATTATGGCGGCGGAAGGGATTAACTTTTCATCTCATGAACTTGGCTTAACCGTTAAGAAGGTAATCATAGCCACAGCAAAAAACTACTCTTCGATGCACCAAGATATTGCCAACCGCAGACGTTCAGAGATTGATTTTATAACAGGTTATGTCATCGAAATGGCAAAGCAACACCACATTAAAACGCCCGAGAATGAAGCGCTTTACCAGGCAATAAAACAGATCGAATTAAGCTGGAATCCACATGACTAAGAAAATACTCGTCCCAATCGCACCGGGCACAGAAGAAATGGAAGCCGTTACCATCATTGATATTATGGTTCGAGCAGGCTATGACGTGGTCGTCGCCAGCGCCGATTATGACGGCGAACTCTCCATGAAGGCCTCACGCGGTGTCACCCTCACCGCCGATTGTCGTTTGGTCGACATTGCAGATGACGAGTTTGACGCTGTGATTCTTTCAGGCGGCGTTGCTGGAGCTGAGGTTTTTCGTGACAGTCCCATTTTAATGGAAATCGTCAAGCAACATAAATACGATGATAAGCTTATCGCGGCTATTTGTGCGGCGCCGGCCATTGTCCTTCAGCATCATGAGCTTTACCCGACGGCCCTGATGACCTGTCACCCGAGCTTTCAAGATACTATTGAAGAACCCTATTTACGTCAAAAACGCGTAACCATTGACGTCAATCACAACCTGATTACCAGTCAGGGCCCAGGAACGGCTCTCGAGTTTGCTATTGAAATAATTATCCATTTATCAGGAAAAGCATTCGCTTGGAGCATCGCAGAGCCTCTCGTCCCACTGCCAACGCTGCATTACTTCAAACTAGGAAATGAACATGCTTGATATTCATGACGTTCGGCAGCAGTTTCCGGCGCTGGCTCAACACGTTAACGGTGAATCTTTGGTTTACCTAGACAGCGCTGCGACCACGCAAAAGCCGCAAGTGGTCATTGATACCATTAGTCAGTATTACAGCACCCAAAATGCGAATGTTCATCGTGGAAGTCATAGTTTAACCGCGCATGCTACCAATCAATTTGAACACGCGAGAAATACAGTTGCCGAGTTCATTGGCGCAAACAGCACGAAAGAAATTATCTGGACTCGTGGTGCGACTGAGGCGTTAAACCTTATTGCGCAAACCTATGCACGCTCAACTCTGCAAGCGGGCGATGAGATACTCATTAGTGAAATGGAACACCACGCCAACATTGTTCCTTGGCAGATTGTCGCTAAGCAGACTGGTGCTACCGTCGTTAAAGTGCCAATGACAACAAACTGCCAATTTGACGAAAAAGCCTATGACACTCTTCTTTCCGAACGGACCAAAATAGTCGCATTGGCACACATCACCAATGTCACAGGTACAAGGCAACCGATCGAATCCGTCATTGAAAAGGCACATCAGGTCGGTGCCGTTGTCGTTGTTGATGGCGCGCAAGGCATTGTGCATGAACCCCTCGATATGACTCAACTTGGCGCTGACTTTTACGTTTTTTCGGGTCACAAGTTATACGCTCCAGCGGGTATAGGCGTACTCTATGGAAAGCTAGCACTGCTTGAGTCAATGCCTCCTTGGCATGGTGGCGGAAAAATGGTGGAGCGAGTTTCATTTGAGAAAACAACCTTCTCTGATCTCCCCGGTAAATTCGAAGCAGGAACCCCCAACGTGGCGGGTGCAATCGCATTAAGTCAGGCAATTGACTGGTACCAGAGCCATTCTCTTAACGAGATTGAAACTCACATCGCTCAATTGCAGCAACAGGCTTATCAAGCTTTAAATGAAATGGAAGATGTTCAGGTGCTTGGCTATCAAGCGGGAGCAAGTGTCCTTACCTTTATCATTGAAGGTGTCCATCACCAAGACATTGCAACCTTACTCGATCAACAAGGTGTGGCGGTAAGATCGGGGCATCACTGTGCTCACCCGTTAATGGACGCACTGGGAATAGAGGGAAGTGTTCGAGTCTCATTTGGTATATACAACAGCCAGGAAGATGTCATTCGGCTAATTTCCGCTATCGAAAAAGCGGTTGATATCCTATAGCGTTAAAATGCAGGCTAGAGCTTAAAAATAAAAAGGTTCGCTCATGCGAACCTTTTCAGTCGAGAAGACCAACGAATGTAGCTTGGGGTATTCTTATTCTACTGACTTTATCTGCTCAACAATCGCCTTCAAACCATTACCGCGTGAGGCACTGAGGTGAGAGATCAATCCGAGCGATTCAAAGTACGCATCGACATCAAACTCTTGAATCTGTTGCGTGCTTTTGCCATCGAAAGCCGCCAATACGAGTGCGATCAAACCTCGAACAATACGTGCATCTGAGTCCGCACAAAAAGTCCACACGCCTTCATACTGAGCGCTAACAAGCCAAACTTTGCTTTCACAGCCTAAAACCGTTACTTGATCATTTTTCAGATCGTCAGGCATGTTAGGTAACAGCTTGCCCCATTTTATCACCTGACGATATTTGTCTTCCCAGCCTTTATAGGCTTGCATGGTTGAGACAATCTCCTCAACGGTAATATCGTGACCAAATGGTGTACGGGGAAAGTCAGTCATATCAATCTCTTTTCGTTCTTTGCTTTGTCGTTTTTTCTTTATCGTCTGTATCTTTATCGTCTTCATCTTGGGCGTGACAAGTCAAGGTAACTACTTGCTGTGCTTGGCAATGATCTTTTCCACGATTTTCGATACCGCAACAAAACCGAACGTCGCCGTGACCACGGTCGCAGCACCAAATCCTGTTGCACAATCCATACGCTTAGGGCCATCTGCTGTCGATTTAGCCGCACACACAGAGCCATCAGCCTGAGGGTATTTCAACTGCTCCGTCGAAAACACACACTCTATTCCAAATTTGCGCTGCGGGTTTTTAGGGAAGTTGTGCAAACGACGCAATGTATCTTTCAACTTCTTCGCGAGTGGATCTTGAATCGTCTTGGTCAAGTCTGCCACTTTGATTTGTGTCGGATCGGTTTGACCGCCAGCGCCACCAATGGTGATCGCTTTTATCTTGTTACTACGACAATATGCAAGCAATGAGGCCTTTGCTTTCAAGCTATCAATAGCATCAAGAACGTAATCAAACTCTTGGCTCAGGTATTCTTGCTGATTATCTGGGCCAATAAAGTCATCAATAAGGTTGACCTTACACTCAGGGTTTATCAACCGAACCCTTTCCGCCATCACTTCAATCTTGCTCTGTCCAACCGTTCCACTCATTGCGTGAATTTGACGATTAATATTGGTCACGCATACATCATCCATGTCGATCAATGTCAGCTCACCAACACCGGTACGAGCAAGAGCTTCAACCGCCCACGATCCTACACCACCGATACCAATCACACACACATGCGCTGCTCGAAGGATCTCAACCTCACTGCTGCCATACAAACGACGAGTACCACCAAAGCGTTGGTCGTAATTTTCAGAGGCTGGTGTGTCGAGTTCACGCATATCAAACATCCACAGTGATGAGGTTACAAAAAGAAAGAGTGCGATTTATACGCACTCTTTAAAAAAAAGTCTAGCGGTTTTGAGCGCCGCCGCTACTCCGTTTTTTCCTCTGGCATTAGCCAAGGTGCTTGAGTCACTGAATCTTCCAATCCAAGCTTCCAGACGCGACCAAAGTGTTTGTAATGACCCGCTTCCGTTCCCGCTCTTGGACCCATGCCATGATAAAGATCCAGATGATTCTCTTTCACGGCTCCGCCAGTATCTAAAACAATCAACAACCTTAATTGATGCGCACCGCTCCAAGTTCCGTCGGCATTAAGCAGTGGAACTTCCGCCAGTATTGGTGTCCCCATTGGTAGAATTGTGCGATCGCCAGCGACTGAAGCCATTGGGAGAAGAGGAATTCCCGCGGTACCCGTTACTGGCGCGGCGTCTTTTGGCGCAAAGAAAACAAAGGAAGGGTTTTGCTCAAGAAGTTCCTGAACCACTTGCTCATCATTGGCAAGAACCCAATCTTTGATGGCCTTAAGTGACATTTTCTCACGCGCAACCTCACCTTGTTCAATCAAGACGCGGCCAATACTGACATAGGCACGGTTATTTTTACCTGCATACGCGAAATACTCTAATGTATCGTCATCCTCAAAATGAACAAAACCACTGCCTTGCACTTCCATGATGAAAGGATCGATACGGTTTGCCGCGTAACCCAGTTCAAGTCCTAAACCTTCCAACGCACCGTCATAAATCTGAGCTCTAGTGGGACACTCGCTCTCACATTCTGGCAATCCATAGACTGGGTACTTATACGTTTCGTCGGCCTCGTGGCGAAGCTCCATCACGGGAGAAAAATAGCCCGTAAAAAGAACATTTCCCTGGTCATCACCACCACCTAACTGAGCGAACTCTATATCAAAGTTGGCCAGCTCGGTTGGATCACCACTTTGTAACGCCCATTCATTCAGTTTCTCGTAGAGCGGCTCGAATGTCTGAGCCATCGATGGGGAATTCTGGACAACCTGTTCAGCTTGCTTGGAGAATTTAGTGAAATCTCGTGGAACATTGGATTCAACGACGGCAATTTGATTAAGTGTCGATGGAAACTCACTATCAAGATATTGCTGAGCACGTTCGGTCGGTTGCGCACAGCCAAAAAGAAAAGCGGCAGCGATTAGGGGGAGCGTTTTTTTGAGCACTGGGAAAGTTCCTTAAATTCAGTACCAAGAGGATGACAAACTCTTGATAAGAACTCAATTACCTAATCGTAAAATGGTGCTAAATTGACGGCAATATTACCTCTGACGTTACCTTATCGAAACCGATTAACGCAATTGTTCCTCGTGCTTCTCAACTAATCGGTAAATTGGATTGTAATGCGCCTCTGAGATTTGCATCATTTCCGTATTCCCTTCATTCAGCATTCGGAATCGATGCAGAGTACCACCAGTCTGATATTCTAAAATGTCCCCATCAAAATGATACCGTGTTGCCACTACGCCACCTGAAATATTAATCCCGTCTGAGTCTATCGTTATCTCATTCGTTGCGTAATCAGCAACGTTTTGTTCAATCCATACGCCGTGTATCGATTTTTGATCCACCAGCGAAAAGCGAATTTTTTCATACAGAAAGCTGTAACTAATAACAGCCGCGATCGAAACCACCGCTATCGACAGAAACACCAATATTTCCCGCCATTTTTTACGCTGGGCTTTTTTGGCATTTTTTTTCGGTGCTGCTCGTTTATATAAGGCTTGCTGTGCCTTTTTGGTATTCGCCATTATTCACTGCTCATTTCATGTAAAACCATACTTAACGGTAGTGAGTTAAGTCGCTGCTACAGACAACAAAGAGCGTGTTTATTCTAGTACTACTTTTCATCTTATTGGGTGCTTCTTTAAATCGCCTTTTGCACAATAAAACCCTTGCTCACAAATGAATAAAAAGGCACTATATTCACATATAAATTCAACGGATGACTACTTTGAAGATTCGTAGCACAGCCTTAGTGAAAGGGTTCCGCCAATCAGCGCCTTATGTCAATGCCCACCGTGGGAAAACCATGGTCATCATGCTCGGTGGTGAAGCGGTCGCTGACAAAAATTTCACCAACATTATTAATGATTTATCATTACTTCATAGTTTGGGTGTTAGGATTGTGTTAGTTCATGGCGCTCGTCCACAAATCAACCAAATCCTTCAATCAAATGATATCGAAACACCCTATCACAAAGGCGTCCGTGTCACCGACGAGAAAACCCTAAACTTTGTCATGCAAGCGGCAGGGCAACTGCAACTGGCTATAACGGCACGTCTATCAATGAGCCTCAACAATACTCCAATGGCCGGTACTCAATTGAATGTCGTGAGTGGCAATTTTATTGTCTCTCAACCATTAGGTATAGATGATGGGGTCGATTACTGCCACAGTGGAAGGATTCGACGCATCGACAAAGAAGGCATCAATCGCGCGCTTGCACAAAACTCCATCGTACTTTTAGGGCCAATAGCGAGCTCGGTAACTGGTGATTCCTTCAACCTTCTTTCGGAAGAAGTCGCTACGCAAGTGGCAATAAAACTTGGCGCAGACAAACTCATCGGGTTCTGCTCAGAGCAAGGCGTCATTGATGAAAACGGTAATGCGATTGCCGAGCTTTTCCCTAAAGATGTCGATAAGTTGCTTGAGAAAGGCGCGAAGACAACATCTTCAGACAATGAAGTAACCGCCAACAGCCACAAGGTCACTCTGGATGATTCCTCAGGCACGACACGTTTTTTACGGGCCGCTACCGCGGCTTGTCGCGCCGGCGTGCCTCGCAGTCATTTGATCAGTTATAAAGATGATGGCGCGCTGATACAGGAGCTTTTCTCGCTCGACGGTATCGGTACCCAAGTCGTGATGGCCAGTGCTGAGCAGGTTCGCAATGCACAGATCGATGATATTGGTGGGATCTTAGATCTTATCCGCCCTCATGAAGAGCAAGGCGTTCTTGTTAGGCGCTCTAGAGAGCAGCTCGAACAAGAGATCCATCAATTTACCATTATCGAAAAAGACGGCCTGATTATCGGCTGCGCGGCACTTTACCCATACAAAGATGAAAACATGGCTGAGATGGCTTGTGTGGCTATCGACCCTGAATACCGAGATGGCAATCGTGGCTTACTGCTCCTTGAGCACATGAAGCTGCAATCGAAGTCTCAGGGTATCAATACTATTTTTGTCCTCACAACCCACAGTCTGCACTGGTTTAGAGAACAAGGCTTTTACGAGGCCGGCGTTGAATCTTTGCCAATGGCAAAACAAAGCCTATATAACTATCAACGTCGCTCTAAAATACTCGCTCTTAGAGTTTGATGATAAATAAAGCACTTTCTCATTATTAGAACAATAAGTAATCGATTTCATAGAAATCCTGACAAAGACATGCTTTATTTAATTTGAAAATGTGGTTAAAATTCGAACTCCTCAAATGAGGAGCTCCCTTTCGGGGTCATTGGACTCTTTGCCTAACTCAGTTGGGCCCGCATGGAATGCCTTAATACTAAAACAAGTAACTAAGAGCAAATTGTCGATGAAGACCGTCATATGTAACTCTATCCAAAGTTTTTGGGATATGGCTGATAACCACTTTTTAGAAGGCTTAGATGTACACTGCGTTTTTCCTGTCAATGAAGGCTTAAAAGCCTTCATTTTGAATTATCAGGAACGCTACAAAATAAACAGTATCTCTTTTACTAGCGCCGTTTAGTGCAAACACCCATTGCTGCCGTGTTTCACTATGCAATAAACTCGCTATAAAAAGTCTGTTTGATACAACAAACAATCAAGTAACCAGGGATGGTTGCTTATCACTCCCTCTCTAGCTTCATAATTGATTCCAGTCCAAATTAACGACTTAACTGCTGCAAACGCTCTACTAATCCGCTTGCTCGTTCCGTTTTCACTCGAATCCCTCGTTTTAAAACATTCAAATTGCTGTACAAGGCTAAGCGATTTTTTGCTCGCGTAATTCCGGTGTAAATCAATTCGCGCGTCAACACTGGGCTATAGTCTGGCGGTAAGATCATCATGGTTAAAGAAAACTCACTGCCCTGAGATTTATGGATCGTCATTGCATAAGCGGTCTCATGGCTAGGGACTCGACTTGGCAACACCGACTTGACGCTTCCGTCTGGCAGTTCAAAGAAGACCTTTAAGCGTCTGTTTTCATCGGCGTAGTCAATCATGCAGATACCAATGTCGCCGTTATACAGCTCTAGTCCATGGTCATTTTGAGTCACCATCACTGGGCGCCCTGGATACCATAGCTCGTCATTGGGGCGAATTAAGCGTTTCGTTGTCAATGCTCGTTCGATTCGATAATTAAGACCCGATACCCCGAAATCCCCTTCCCTAACCGCACAAAGCAGCCGACAGAGCGAGAATTGCTGCAACGCCACTTGCGCTCGGCTCATTTGCTCCTGCTGCGATTGTGTGACATCGCTTCTAGACACATGAATCTGCTGCAAATACTTGCCATACTCTTCGACCAAGGTTATGAGCATATGATTGTAATGCTCACTGTTTAGAGTGCGCATCTCTATATCGTCAAACTCTAACGCCAGCACCTTATCAACTCGACTTGCTTGACCCGAGTTAATCGCCTTCGCCAATTGTCCAATGCCTGAACGAGCGTCAAACCGGAAACTCTTTTGCAGCATACATAGGCTATCCCCCAAACCTTGACCCGTGTATGTTTCACGATTTATTGCGACTCGCTGTTGGCTTGTATTTGTGGCTTGATTCTCTGCGCCTAAAGCATCAAAAGAGGTCAAACTTTGCAATAATTGTGTCTGCTCTGAGCTGTAACCAAATTGCTGAAATGAACAGATATCACCCAGTACAGAGCCGGCTTCGACTGAGGCCAATTGGTCTTTGTCACCCAACAAAAGCAATCGAGCATTATCTGGCAATGCATCGACAACCTTATACATCATCGGCAAATCAACCATGGATGCCTCATCGATCACAAGAATGTCTAGATGAAGAGGATTCGATCGGTTATGGCGGAATTCAGCACTATTCGGTATCGCTCCTAACAAGCGGTGTATCGTACTCGCTTGAGTAGGGATTTTAGCTTTTAGATCAGGGGAAACTGAAAGCTCCGAAATGGCTTTGCCTATCGACTCAGTCAAACGCGCTGCGGCTTTTCCTGTAGGCGCAACCAATCGAATCGTAGGCACTATCTCAACCTGTTCAGCTTGGGTAATCAAAGCGGCTAACAATTTGGTTACCGTGGTTGTTTTGCCCGTTCCTGGCCCACCAGAGATGACGGCAAATCGACGCGTTAACGCGACAGCCGCCGCGACTTTTTGCCAATTCACACAAACCGCGAGCGGTACTAATGAATCGAGCGCGGTTAAGTCTACACTTCTGGATGCAGCCATAAGGACTTCATCAATCGCGCTCCAATCCAATCCACCATCTTCAACAACATCTAGGTGATCGCAAACAATTTGCTGCCTCTGTACTTGGCTTAGGGAGGCGGCAGTGCCGTCGTTATCACTGCCTTTCTGCAGTGCATTAAATAGATAGTGATAACTGCGTTGGAACAATACATCGAGCAGATTGGACAGCGTTTGGATCTCACTAGGCTTTAAGATCATCGGTGACCCAAAGCTCACTAACCGTTTCGACAACCCCATTTCGTACTGCCAATAACGGTGTAGATACAAACGGTGTCCATCAAACATCATCGGTATCGATTCACCTTGAACACCAATCATATTTGAGTTTTTGATCACTGCCAGCCAATTTAATTTTGCTAACTGCTGAGTGAGTGTTAAAGCGGCTTCCCCATACAACCCAAGCTGAATCGCCCACTGGTGAGGCGCAATAGAAGGCTCTTCCGGGCTATCACCTTCAAGAGAACGAGACTGAGTATTCAGGTTTTCTACCGTTGGCGAAGAAGGCTCTGAAATAACCAAACAGATATTGCCTTTGCTCAACTCATAACTGACTAATCCAGCAAGAAAACCCACCTCTTGCCCAGCTTCGCTCTCTTGTGAGGCAACGAATCGAGCAAATTGATAGTCGATCTGGCGAATCGCACCTTTTAGCGCGAGGGTTTGTAAAGTATCAATAAGTGTCGTCGCCATTAAAAATCGAGCTCCATTTGGTCAGTACTAATGCCAACATTGGATGAGTCACCATCAATGAGTTTATCCATCTCTTCGAGTAACGCTAAGCTTGGTTTCTGAGAAAAGATGCCATGCTCAGATTGCCCGTCCATGCCACGCAGAAATAGGTAATACACACCACCAAAGTGCTGGTTGTAATCATAGTGGCCCATTCGGCTGCGTAAGAATCGATGCAAGGCGAGTGCGTATATCTGGTACTGTAAGTCGTATCGATGATCAGCCATCGCCGCCTTAAGCGCTTCACCATGATAGCAAGTCACATCATCGCCCAAATGGTTCGACTTCCAGTCTAGGACGTAATACTTCCCTTGGTGCTCAAAAATCAAATCGATAAAGCCTTTTAGCATTCCTTTCACGGTTTGAAACCCTAATGCCCCAGCCTTAGCGGAGAGTTCATCGTGGCGACTGATCGCCTGCGTTAACCCATTCGCGGTGAGAACCTCAATCGGCAATAAAAATTCCATCTCAACCAAGCGTTGCGATGGCTGCTTTTGGTTCAAACATAACGAGTCACCATCAAGTGGTGTACTTAATACGGTATCGACAAGCTGCTGTAAAATAGGCAGCCAATGCTCTTCTAGCTGCTCTTTCTCCATTAGCTCGCTAATGATGGCTTGATTGCTCTCTTCTTCAGCAGGAAACGTAAACTCAACCTCTTCAAACAGTGTATGTAGAAACGTACCTGGGCGAGCACCGCGAGGAAACGTAAAGATTGAACGCTCAGGCTCGATCAAATCGTCTTCCGTTTGTTCATCAACAGAGTCGATATCAAACCCTTGAATTTCGATACTGGCGTCGTAATGCGATTGATGACCGCCCTGCTTAACGAGCCCAGAGTAACTGGTTACTCGCCAGCTCCTATCAATCTCTTTCGTCAGTTCTTGGGGGGCGATGTCGTTCGGCTCTTTTTCTATCGGCTGATAATGGTTTTCTAAGCCAGACGGTGGCTCGGTCATCACAACGGTCGGTAAGGCTTTGGTTTGCGAGTTGATGGCGTTGGTTAAATCAGCAATCGTACCCGACTCACCATTTTGTAAGAGATAACCCAGGGCACTTTTATCAACGCCGGTAGGTTCTTTCGTCGAGCGGCCGTTTCGTAGCGGCGAAGCACCAATGTAACAACCGTAAACCGCCCTTGTCAGTGCCACATAGATGAGTCGTAAATCTTCCGCCAAACGCTCTTTATCCGCTTGCTCCAGCGATGCACCGCTGTTAGTGATGTCTAAAATGGTTTGATCACTCTGCTCATCATAATATTTCCCCTCACTCGCTTCGCGATAGCTCATGACAAAAGGTAAAAAGACCAGATCGTATTCAAGCCCCTTGGACTTATGGATCGTCACGATTTGAACCAAGTTTCGTTCCGATTCTAAACGCTGAATCTGTTCATCATTGCCGCCCAACCCCTGCTCTGCGTCACTGATGGTTTCAGCAAGCCAACGCAACAGGCCGTGATCACTGTCTAACTCTTGTCTTGCTTGTTGTAGCAACTCACCAAGATGCATCAAATCGGTTAATGCACGTTCGCCATTCTCTTCTTCCAGCAATCGTTCAGCAATGTGACGCTTACTCATCACAGAGCGCAGCATCGGCAGAACACCTCGTTGTAGCCACAGCTTTCGGTACTCTTTAAATTCGTTAACCGCGTTGTCCCAAATGACTTCATCATTATTGAGCGCATCCAACTGACTGGCGTTGAGTGCAAACAGCTCAGACGCCAAGCAAGCACGAAGCGCTCGATCGTTTTCAGGGGTCAACGTGGCTTGCAATAAGCGCTGAATATCTTGAGCAACGCCGCTTGAAAAAACACTGTCTCGGTTCGAAAGGTAAACACTAGAGATCCCTTTATCCGACAGGGCTTGCTTGATCATTCGACCTTCATTTCCCGTTCGCACCAGCACGGCGATATCGCCAGCGTTCACCGATTTCGACTTTGAACCACTCACAAATTCCGCAGCGCTATTTTGCGAAGCGGTTAAAATAGTTTCGATTTGTCCCGCTGTCGCAAGTGCCATTTCATCAAGGTACTCACCTTTCGAGCGTGGTTTATCTTCCGCTTCTTGCAACCAATACGTTGCAGCTGGCTGCTCTTCGCCGTTTAACCGCCAATGTTTGGCATCTGCTACAGGGCTGCAGTTAACCGGATGAAATGGGATATCGTCATCATAAATAAAGGGGCTCGATGAGGATTGGAACAACTGGTTCACCGACAACACCATATTGGCGCTTGATCGCCAGTTAGTGCCGAGCGTGTAGTGAGCACTGACTTGATTACGCGCCTTAATGTAGGTAAAAATGTCGGCCCCGCGAAAGCCATAGATCGCCTGCTTTGGGTCACCAATCATAAACAAGCCGCACTCAGGGTTAGCCAAATAGAGACGGCTAAAAATATTGTACTGAAGCGGATCGGTATCTTGGAATTCATCAATCATAGCGATGGGATAAAGTGAGCGTATTCGCTCCGTTAGCAAAGCCTCATCGTCAGCATCAATCGCCGCGGAAAGCTGAGTCAGGAGATCATCAAATGATAGCCACTGTTTACGCTTTTTCGCACTGGCGAGTTGCTCTCGACATTGCTGTATCGCATGCGCCATAAGCGGTGCTTTTAAGCTGAAAGGTGTGGCCATAAAGGCGTCGATATCGGCAAAGACATCGTGCATCGGCGCACTGCCCTTGGGCGTTTTTTCTATCAATGCGGTTTGAGAGAATCGTTCCAGTTTGTCTGGTAGTTCATAACTGTTTGACGGTTGTTTAGCCCAGTTCGTTACGCTATCCAGCCACACTGGCAACGATTTCTTGGTGTAGCTGCGCTTGTTAATGTCTGAACTAGCGATCAGGTCATGGAAGTCTTTATGGTGCTCTAACCAAAGCTGCTTAAGTGCGTCAATCTTCGCTAAGTTTTCTTGGTGTAGCTGAGAGATGTCACCGCTCATCGCTTCTACAGAAAGCGTCAAAGGTGCGCCTGTTAAGTAGCCTCCAATATCGGCCAACAGCTCTGATGGTGCTCCCCACAAGCGTCTAACTTCGCCCGCAAGGTTCATCGACAGTGGGTAAAAATTTCGACGCCAGTAATCAGCAATGACTTGTGCTTTAAGATGGCTTTCATCAGTCACAAATTCATTATTGAATCGGCTGCCCGATTCAAAGGCATTTTGGGTTAACATTCGCTGACAGAAACCGTGGATGGTGTACACCGCGGCTTCATCCATTTGTCGCTCTGCTTGCAAGAGGATCTTCGCGGCTTGTTTGTGATCGCTAATAGCAACAAGCAAAGGCGCAATGACAGGATCATCGCTACTGCTTCGAGAGAAAGCGATTCTAGCATCGTGAATTCTGGCGCGAATACGATCTCTTAGCTCTGCCGTCGCCGCTTCGGTAAACGTCACAACAAGGATTTGATCAACGGTCAACGGGGTTGGATGGCGTGTTTGCGCGTCACCATGACCAAGCAATAGACGCAGGTAAAGACCCGCAATGGTGAATGTCTTACCCGTTCCCGCGGAGGCTTCAATTAATCGAGCACCATGCAGTGGAAATGTCATTGTATCGAGTGGCGTTGTCATCGTGCCCTAACCCTTTTTAAAACAATTTGTGTGACGTCATACACGTTGATCATGCCATTTATCGCTTCACGCTTTTGAGTCTCTTCAGCGTGGTCCATTTTAAGTGACGATATAACGTGATCCAGTTATTAAAATTCTTACAAACTAATGCGTTGTAACCCGTGCGACGCTAGCAGTGAGATCTCACTCACGGTAGATACTCTGCCCAACCGATAGTATGCGCTCACTGGCTAAACGACTGGGTGAAAACAGCGTTTGGAACCAACAGAATGAACTATGGTCCCTCTGACCTATGGCCGTACAGCGAACGCCCTACACTATAATGATTTACTGGCGGCCATTTTACTTCCCCCACTTAAACCTCTATCTCATCTCATCGCAGCGCCATTTAGTGCGCCTTACTTACTGAAAAACCGTCTACTGTGATTTACCTGCAGCGAAATCTTCTGCGCTCAAGACAGCCAGTCTTGGTGCCTGAATCGTTAACACCGCGAGCGTTCTGACTTGAGCAGCTAGCTCATCACTCCACTGTGGCCAGATGCGAGAGATATAAGTGTTTGCGCCTTCACCAGACATCATATAGCTGTCATTAAATGTACCCGACATTTTCTTGTTGGATTTATCTTCATCATCGACCCACTTCCCTCGACTAAAGCCAGCCTCAATACACGCCAAAGCCGTCTTCGGGAAATAACAAAGTGGCTCAGTCATCCCCTGATAGTAGAGACGAATCAGCTCATTCAATAAATCTAACGCGTAATGACGATCAGCAATCGGCGGGTAAACTTCGTGCACCACCCCTTCTTTTCGATCATAACCCACAATATGGGTTGGCTTTGCATGTCCACCTATGGCAAATAAAAGATGATCAATCCACGCAGACAAGTAATCTTGCGAGCGAATCTTTCCGCTTCGATATCTCACCAAGCCCGATTGATAATGCTGAGTTAGCCAGCCCTCTAAATAAACATTTTTACCCTCGCCCAATACCTCGACAGTCATGCTGACGTCAATATCGTCAATCGGAGCGGCACAGATAAAGGCGAGCGTTTCCACCAACTCTTCTGCTTGTGCACGGTTGGTTTCAAACTCAATGTCACCAAACGCACCAACTGGCAGTTTGCCTTGAGCTCTTTGCTCGGCAATGAAGCGCTGTACGATGTGTTGGCTACTATTCTCACCCGCCAAACGCGCTGACAATAAATGGTCTAGCAGCTCGTCACGCATTTGATAGCTTTCTAACCCATTGAGCACAAAGGGTTCATCATTTTCCATCACGGGTAACGGCGGCTCAAAAACCACCTTCAAGCGGCGATTGAAGAAATATTGCACGGGTAAGCGCCAAAATCGCTGCAATTCCACCAGATCAAGCGTTACTGGATACACCGCCCCTTGTAAATAGTCACTGAGTTGACTCTCAAACTCTCCGCTTTTCTCGCCGAGTCTATTCACGGCAGGCATCCACTCTTTAGCGTAGCTGCCATGCTCACTGGCGAACTCGCTTGGGCTAAAAGGCACCAGTGCGTGTTGGGTGAGCAGTGAAGAGACGAGCTTGTCTCCAGAGTCATCGCTCGGTAGCAACTCGTCACCACTCAAGCAGTAGTTTTGTTGACAGTATTCCATCAGTTCCGTCACCAACACGGATGGAACTTTCTCGGTGTTATCTTGAATGGAACGCCCCACATAGCTGACATAAAGCTTGAGATTGGCTGAGAGTATCGCCTCAAGGAACATATAGCGACTGTCTTCACGTCGAGATCGGTCGCCCGCTCTGAAGCTTTTTTGTAGGTAATCGAACCCTTCTGTCATGTCGTTCGGCGGGTAAACACCATCGTTCATCCCCAACAAACAGACCACATCAAATGGGATCGATCGCATCGGCATCAGGGTACAGAAGTTCACTTGCCCGGCCAGGAATCGTTGGCTAATTCGAGTGCCTGACAGCTTGTTGTTGAGGTACAAGCTCACCACACTCGGCGCAATGGTCTGTTGATAGCCCGCTTCAGCTAACTGATCTTTAAGCGAAGCTAAGGTGTCACGGATGGATTTCAGTGCAACCTCACCTTCAAGTTCCACCTTGAAGAAGTCATCCAGCAGTTGGTTTAGCGTCGTTCGCCACTCTTCAATCGATTGGGTTAGCGCCAGCTTATGGCGGTAATGACTGATAAGATCGATAAAGTGAGCCAACTTTCCGGCTAACTCCGCTTGCATGCCTTGCACTTCGTTATAAGGGGATAGTTGAGAATCCCCCATTTCAAACAAACCGGCACTGGCAGGCATGGCGTACCCCAGCAACATTCGCTGTATTCCAAACTGCCAGGTATTTTGTGATGTTTCCGGTAGCTCGAACTCTTGCCCTGTTAATCCATCAAGCCCCCAACGGATGCCGGTTTCTTCAATCCAGCGCTTGGCCTGAGAAAACTCCGCTTCATTCAAACCAAACTGGGCCATCATCGCCGGTGTTTCGAGCAGTTCCAGTAGCTCTGACGCCAAACAACGCGTATTGGGCAAATCCACCAACTGCATAAACGCGGCTAATAGCGGGCTCTCTTGCGTGGCGGTTCTATCGGAAATAGAGAAAGGAATGTATCGATCGCCCGGTGCGTTACCAAATACCGCCTGAATGGCAGGGCTATAGGCATTGATATCAGGCACCATCACAATAATATCGCGCGGCTTTAAATCGGCATTGTGTTCAAACATACCGAGCAATTGATCGTAGAGCACTTCGACTTCGCGCATCGCACTGTGGCACGCGTGGAGGGTAACAGAGCGATCGCCACCGATCACCACTTGCTTGTGCTCACTCGAATCGAGCTGTTCATCATCTTGGTGTTCTTCAAGGTTTAAAATGTCTGCTTGAAGATGATGCAGTAACGAGTCACGAGGAATATCAACAAAGGCTTCTATCTCATGCGACTCTAGTTGAGAGAGCAAAAATAGATTGTCTCGGCCAAGTTTACCGAGTGATGCCAACAGGTTATTGCCCACCACATCGGTGTGCAATTCATCGATAATATTCTCTTCGACACTGCCTTTTAATTGCTCGGTTTGACCGCCCAGCTCGGAATGGTCAATCTGCCACTCAACGTGTTGGCGACTCTTCGCAGCCAATCGTGAGAGATACTTTTGATCACGCACATCGCCCCAATAGTAGCGACATGGGTTAGTAAACATCAGGTGAACATCAATGTGCTCTCCAATGGCTTTCAGAGCGTCCATATACCGTGGTGGCAGTGAGGAAATACCAAACACAAACAACCGCTTGGGTAGGTTATCAAACGAACCTTGGTAATGAGCAAGGGTATCGATGAACTCCTCGTAAAGGTTCGCCCTATGATAAGGCGATTGCCCCAACGTCACGGTGTAATCGTAGAGCGCCTGCCACAATATCGGTTGCCAAGGATGTTCCTCTTCTAACTCATCCACGCTTTGACCGGCTTCCCACTGCGCAATCCATTCCGGTCGATAAACGAGGTAACCATCGAAGATATCGGCAATTTTTTCAACCAATTGATAAAGCTTAGAGTGGTCGTCATCGTCCTCCAAATAGCGGGCAAGCGGTTGAAATTCGTCTTGCGTAAGCTGCGATGGCAACAGGTGCATCAACTTCCAGGTCATCGCCTCTTTGTTGAAAGCACTTCGCTTAGGCACATCGGGAAGAATCTGGGTAAAGAGATCCCATATGAAGGTGGCGGGCAATGGGAATTCTAAGTTCGCGGCAATACCAAACTCTTTTGCAAGCTCCATCTTTAACCACTGAGACATACCTGGGCTTTGAACCAGAATCTGCTCTTTTTCAAAGGGGTTTTCGAGTGGATTATGACGAACAAGCTCTACCAAGAGAGACTTAAGAATATCGATTTGATTGGAGTGATAGACGGTAAACAAAATACGCTCATACTATTCTTGCCGCTGATAGGCTCAGATTAGCATAAGCCTTAACAATCGAGAACGTTATAAACCTATGATTGACATAAAATTGAGGGCGTCCGCATCGAGTAAATCAACGTTAAAATGCCCACACAACAAACGTATTCGTCATGTGGGCATGGGTTAACGAGTTCACTCTAAACGGTTATCCCCGTTCGAATGACAAAGGATTGATTGAACCTAGTTTTGGGCAATCAGATCTTTATAAGCAATGGTTTTACCCTGCGGCTTCTCGTTGTCTAACTTCATCTTTGGTGATCCCGGTTGAGACAACCAGTAGTCAGGATCTTTCTTCGGATTCAGTTTCGGACCACACTCCCCTTGAACGCCACTCCGCTCAAGACGCTGCATCACTTTGTCTTGTGCTTGGGCTAAACCGTCAAGCGCTTGCTGCGGCGTTTTCTCACCACTCGCCGCTTCAGACACGTATTGCCACCACAATTGAGCCAGCTTCGGATAGTCAGGAACGTTCGTGCCTGTTGGTGTCCACTGCTTACGAGCATCACTGCGGTAAAACTCAACCAAGCCACCCAAGTTTGGCGCGGCGTCCGTCATCGCTTGCGAGTTGATGTCAGATTCACGAATTGGTGTTAGGCCAACCAGTGTTTTCTTCAAGCTCACTGATTTTGAAACCACAAACTGTGCGTACAACCAAGCAGCTTGGCGTCTATCCAGCGGCGTACTGTTTAGGAATGTCCATGAGCCTGCATCTTGATAACCCAGCTTCATACCGTCTTCCCAGTATGGTCCACGTGGTGAAGGTGCCATGCGCCATTTTGGCGAGCCATCTTCATTTACCACTGGCAAACCAGGCTTGGTCATATCAGCAGTAAATGCGGTGTACCAGAAGATCTGCTGAGCGATTGAACCTTGTGCCGGAACAGGACCTGCTTCGCCGAAGGTCATGCCTTGCGCTTCAGGTGGCGCGTATTGCTTGAGCCAATCCACGTATTTAGTCGTTGCATAAACCGCCGCTGGGCCATTGGTTGCGCCGCCACGAGCGACATCTGAACCGACTGGGCTACATCCTTCTATGCGAATACCCCATTCATCGACAGGAAGGCCATTTGGAATACCTTTGTCACCCGCACCAGCCATGGAGAACCATGAGTCAGTAAATCGCCAACCTAACGATGGATCTTTTTTACCGTAATCCATGTGGCCGTATACACGCTCGCCGTCAATCATTTTCACTTTGTCAGTGAAGAATTCCGCAATGTCTTCATACGCAGACCAGTTCAATGGCACACCTAATTCGTAGCCATAGATCTCTTTGAACTTAGCTTTTAGGTCATCGCGCTCAAACCAGTCAGCACGGAACCAGTAGAGGTTAGCAAACTGCTGATCCGGCAGTTGATAAATCTTGCCATCAGGGCCTGTGGTGAAATCGAGGCCAATGAAGTCTGGCAGATCGAGATAAGGGTTAGTCACACTTTTCCCTTCGCCTTCGATGAAGTCAGAAATAGGCACAACCTTACCGTAACGCACGTGAGTACCAATCAAATCAGAGTCGTTGATATAACCATCGTAGATATTTCGGCCCGTCTGCATTTGTGTTTGCAGCTTTTCGACGACATCGCCCTCTTGAATGAGGTCGTGGTTCACCTTGATACCGGTGATCTCATAGAATGCCTTGGCCAATACTTTGGCTTCGTATTCATGCGTCGTGATCGTTTCTGAAGCAACATTGATCTCCATACCTTTGAACGGTTTGGCAGCATCAATAAACCACTGCATCTCTTTTTGCTGTTCGCTGACCGTCAGTGTGGATGGTGTAAATTCATCACTCATCCACTTTTTAGCCGCCGCAATATCGGCGTAGGCATTTGGCGAAAGCGCAGCAAAAGCGATGGAAAGCGCCATGCAGCGAGAGAGGTAAGACTTTTTAATATCCATTTTCATTATTATTTAACTCCAATTATGAGTATTCATGTTTCTACGTTATTCGTTGCGTTTGTGTGAGACTGACTGGCTGCCAAGGATTGATTCATCGCCCAAACAGCCTTAGAAAACACACCATCAGTTCGTTGTGTTTATCCCCATTTCAAAACCGTACACAGCCAAATTACACAAATGGTAAAAGGCACCCAGATAGAGAGCTCCGAAAATCCAACAAATCCCAAGTGGATAAATGCAGAGCTCAATAACCCAATAAACAATCGATCACCACGTGTGGTCGTGATCGGTAAAAACCCTTTTCGTTCAATACACGGCGATTTGATCTCAAGAATCGTCATCGTTAATAAAATCGATGCAATTCCTAGAAAAAACAGTGCCGAAGGTGTTGTCCATGCCATCCAAGCCATTATCGTTACTCCTTATACTCGACCCAATGCGAAGCCTTTCGCCACGTGGTTTCTGACAAACCAAACAACCAAGATGCCAGGTAAAATAGTTAATACGCCTGCTGCCGCTAACACGCCCCAATCGATACCCGAGGCGCTCACCGTCCGGGTCATCACCGCAGAAATCGGTTTGGCGTCAATCGACGTTAATGTGCGTGCCAGTAACAGCTCTACCCAACTGAACATGAAGCAGAAAAAGGCGGAGACCCCAATGCCCGAGCGAATCATAGGCAGGAAGATCTTTAGGAAGAACTTTGGAAAGCTGTAGCCATCGATGTACGCCGTTTCATCGATTTCTCTTGGTACACCCGACATGAAGCCCTCCAAGATCCACACCGCCAACGGGACGTTAAACAGACAGTGCGCAAGCGCAACGGCAATATGAGTATCAAACAGCCCAACAGACGAATAGAGCTGGAAGAACGGCAGCAAGAATACGGCTGGCGGCGCCATTCGGTTCGTCAACAACCAAAAGAAGAGGTGTTTGTCACCCACGAACTTGTAGCGAGAAAACGCATAAGCCGCAGGCAATGAAACCGTCAGTGTGATCACCATGTTCATCACAACGTAGGTGATGGAGTTGAGATACCCCATGTACCAGCTGGAATCAGAGAAAATGGTGGTGTAGTTCTTGAACGTCCAAGTTTCTGGGAAGAAGCTCAATCCTCCAAGGATCTCTTGGTTTTCCTTGAACGACATGTTCAATAGCCAGTAGATCGGCAACATCAAGCAAATGATGTAGAACGCTAACCCTACAATTTGCGTGTAACGCGTGTATTTTGATTTCGTCATCGACATTGTCATTTCCTTATTTACTTTCGCCGTGCGTCATTGCGGTATAGAACACCCAGCTCACCAAAAGAATGATGAGGAAATAGATGATGGAGAACGCCGCCGCAGGACCGATATCAAACTGACCGATCGCCATCTTGGTGAGTGTTTGGCTCAAGAAAGTGGTTGAGTTACCCGGACCACCGCCTGTTAACACAAAGGGTTCGGTATAGATCATGAAGCTGTCCATGAATCGAATCAGAACCCCGATAAGCAGGACACTTTTCAATTTCGGCAACTGTATGTAGCGAATGATTGACCAAGTAGAAGCGCGATCGATATTGGCTGCTTGGTAGTAGGCATCGGGAATCGCTCGAAGACCGGAATAAGACAGCAGTGCTATTAACGAGGTCCAGTGCCACACATCCATTAAGATCACGGTTAACCATGCATCGACAGGGTCACCTGCGTAGTTGTAATCAATCCCAAGCGCATTGACGGCCCAGCCAAATAAGCCGATATCGGCACGACCAAAGATCTGCCAGATCGTGCCAACAACGTTAAGTGGAATGAGCAGAGGAACCGCAAGCACGATCAGACAAAACACCGACCACTTGCCCTTGGTTGGCATGGTGAGGGCCACCATGATCCCCAGCGGTACTTCAATTAATAAGATGGTGAACGTAAAGCCAAACTGCCTCAGTAGAGCCGAATGTAAGCGTTCATCATTAAGGGTATCGCGATACCATTCAGTCCCGACAAAGTAGGCAGAGTTGGCATCAAAGATATCTTGCAGTGAGTAGTTCACGACCGTCATTAACGGAACAATCGCACTGAAGGCCACCAGCAAGAAGACAGGTAAGACTAAAAACCACGCTTTGTTATTGGTTACTTTGTTCATCATGCATCCCCCACATTGACAAGAAATTCATCGACATACAGCATCGTCCATTGCTCTGGTATGCTGATAAATGCCTCATCTTTCGGGACCAATTGGTCTTCTTGTAGACGTGCTTTAATATCTTGATTACCCAGTTTGAGTGTGACGATCTTGTACGTGCCGAGGTCTTCAACGTGCATAACTTTGCACTTCAATGCCGTGTCGTTGGCCTTTTCCCAGATATGCACAAACTCAGGACGAATACCGATTTTGATATTGCTGCTATTCGCTTGGGCAATGGCGTGTCGGTACGACTCAGAGAGTGGGATTTCAACGTCATCAAAACGCACCCCATTCTCTGTCGGGGAGACTTCCATCAAGTTCATGCCAGGGCTACCAATGAAGTAACCCACAAAGGTATGATTCGGACGTTCGAACAATTCCCGTGGGGTGCCAAATTGAACGATCTGGCCGTTGTACATCACCGCAATTTCGTCAGCAAAGGTCGACGCCTCGAGCTGGTCATGGGTAACGTAGATCATGGTGATATTGAATTGCTGATGGATCTGTTTTAGCTTCCGGCGCAACTTCCATTTCAGCTGCGGATCGATAACGGTTAATGGCTCATCAAAGAGGATGGCCGAGACATCATCACGAACGAGACCGCGACCCATTGACACCTTTTGCTTTTCATCTGCGGTAAGGTGCTGCGCTTTCTTACTGAGCACCTCCGTTAATTCAAGAATCTCCGCAATTTCAGTCACTTTAGAATGAATCTTGGTCTTGTGGATCTTCATATTTAGCAAAGGGAAAGCGAGGTTGTCATACACCGTCATGGTGTCGTAGATCACTGGGAACTGGAACACTTGGGCAATATTGCGATCTTGTGGGCGCAGATCATTCACCACGAGCTCATCGAACACCACCTCACCCTGAGATGGGCTCATTAACCCTGAGATAATGTTGAGCAATGTCGACTTGCCACACCCTGATGGCCCCAGCAAGGCATAAGCGCCGCCCTGTTTCCATACGTGGTTCATCTCTTTAATGGCGTAAGCCGATGAAGCCGTCGGCTTTTTATCATAGGTATGCGCTAATGAATTTAACGTAATTTGAACCATGTCGATTACCCTCTCACGTCGTTAATTGGGGCATGAATAAGCTGCTCATCCATGCCAAACACGTAAAACTTATGAATCGGGATGTAAATCTTGATGGTTTCATCCACGTCATAGCTGTGAACACCAGGCAGGTGTAACACGAGATCGAGTAAAGAATTTCTCACGTGCAGAAAGGTTTCCGAGCCACTGATTTCAGCGACTTCGACTTGAACGGTCAGCTCCACATCATCATCGTTCTTAGGCAGTAAACTGAGGTGACTTGGACGAATGCCAAATAGATGCATGCCTTTATCCAATTTGCTCAGGGATTGATTGAGTGGGAAATGCGATGTTTTGTCGAACGTTACTTCGTTGTCAGTGATCTCGCCATGAATCAGGTTGATTGGCGGCTCGCTGAACAAAACTGCCGAGTCTACATTGTCCGGCTTGTGATAAACCGTTGGCGTCACACCTGACTGAATCACACGACCTTCATGGAGAATAGTGGTGGTTCCGCTTAATGCTAAAGCCTCATTGGGCTCTGTTGTTGCATAGATGGCAATAGTGTTTCGGGACTGAAACAGCTCGCGCATCTCTTGTCGTAACTCCTCTCTAAGCTTGTAATCGAGATTGACCAAAGGTTCATCAAAAAGAATGATCTCAGCGTCTTTGACCAATGCTCGCGCCATCGCGGTTCTTTGTTGCTGACCACCCGAGAGCTCTAAAGGGTGCTTGTTAAGGTGCTCTGTTATTTGCAACATCGCGGCGGTTTCATGCACACGTTGCTTGATTTCATTCTCGGCCATATTCGCCAGTCGTAATGGTGAGGCGACGTTCTCAAATACGGTCAAATTTGGATAATTAATGAACTGCTGATAAACCATTGAGATATTCCGTTCGCGTACCGACACGCCCGTAACATCGATTCCATTGACCCAAATACTGCCTGATGTTGGGCGGTCGAGCCCGGCGATTAATCTCATTAAAGAGGTTTTACCCGCTAATGTTCGCCCGAGCAACACGTTGAATGAGCCAGGCTCAAAGGTCAGGCTTACATCCGAAATATGCGCCTCGCCATCCACCAATTTGTTCACTTGATCCAATCTTAATGACACTTAACACTCCTTAAGCTCTGAACAAAATTACTTTCGATATTGTTCGTTATTGCCAGAGTCGTGCCAAAACAAGTATTGATTAACATTTTATTTACATCGTAAGCTCTCACCCCTTTATTTATATAGGAATCATCAAAAACCTCTGATTAAACGACCTTTTTGATTGATAAATCACATGTGAGACCTGAGTAACATTTGTTAACAAAATGTGTTCACTATCGATTACAAGGTGATATGTTGACTGAACACTTCGTGAACGTTTTTGTTCCAATACGAACAATTAGAACAAATACTTCACTTCCAGCCCTTACCCTAAGTGATGAGATTGAAGCTAAGATGGACGACAAACACCAATCGATTATTGAACAGTCATGGCAACGCTGTCGTCAGTCGGGCCTATCTCATGGCAGCACGCCGAGCATCGAACTCGAAACAGGGCAAACGTTCAAGCATTCCCTCGATGAACACGCGGGCCTTATCACCACGACCAACAATAAAGTGCTGCCTTTCTATGACAGTCTGTTAGCGAACAGTAATTGTCTCATCACCCTAACGGACACCAATGGGTTGGTACTAAACAACTGGGGAGAGCAGCGTTTTTTCTCTCAGCACCAACCGGAAGTGTTTCAAAACGGGGTGCATTGGCGAGAGAGCTTAATAGGCACCAACGCCATAGGCACAGCCATTGAAACCGGATCGATTGTTCAAGTTTTTCGAGACGAACATTTCCTAACCTCGAATCGATTTATGACAGGCTCAGCGGCACCATTGTTCGATCATGAACAAAAAATGGCGGGGGTTTTGTCGATTTCGAGTGATGCCTATATACCGACGTCTCACACGCTTGGCATGGTCAAGCTCATGTCTCAAGCCATAGAAAACCAACTGATTGCTTCTCAGTTTCAGGATGATCATTACCTTCTCTGGTTCAACACCTCTCCTGAGAACATTGACAGCCAGTGGTCATCTCTATTGGTGTTTAACGAAGATGGCGTGATCATTTCAGCCAACCGTCGGGCGGAGATCACCCTTGGTCAGGGGATAGCGCTGCAACGGATTGAACAGATTTTCGATGTCAACATGCAGCAGGTGTTATCGCACCCGCACTACAACCCAATGTTGATGAGCACACACTCGAACTTCAATTATTTTGCCATCGTGACGCCACCGAAAGTCACCAGTGGACGCAAGATTGATTATCGTCATACTCAAAACAAGCCCATCGTAGAAACCGCGAAAACACCAACCGATCTCGACAAACTCAATATGGGCGATCCTCGCCTAGCGAAAGCGATCAGCCAAGCCCGTCGTATTCTAAACACTGACATCCCCATCTTAATTCATGGTGAAACAGGCGTTGGTAAAGAGGTATTTGTGAATGCGTTACACCTCGCCAGCGAAAGAAAGCACGCGCCGATGATTGCAGTCAACTGTGCTGCAATCCCTGCGGATTTGGTGGAGTCTGAACTGTTTGGCTATGAGAAAGGCGCCTTTACCGGGGCGAACCAGAAAGGTTATATCGGGCTGATAAGAAAAGCGGACAAAGGCACGTTATTCTTAGATGAACTCGGTGATATGCCAATGAATGTTCAGGCGCGGCTTCTTAGAGTCTTGCAAGAAAGACAAGTTACGCCGCTGGGCTCAACCACCTCTTATCCCGTCAACTTTAAGCTGGTGTCAGCCACGCACTGTCACTTAAAAAACTTAGTTGAACAAGGTACATTCCGCCAAGATCTTTACTATCGAGTAACCGGGTTAAACATCACGCTGCCAGCATTAAGAGAGCGCACAGACAAAGTGACACTCATTCATCATTTATTGAAAAAGTTTGCGTTCGAAAACGAAAATCCAAGGCTGGATCAAGACGTACTCAATATGTTTTTGTCGCACTCTTGGCCTGGAAATATTCGCCAAATGGTGAGTGTGATTCAAATAGCGATCGCGATGGCAGACAATGACATCATACAGGCCGATCACTTACCGGATGATTTCCTTTTCGAGGTGGGTCAACAAGACACAACATTAGGTTCCGCCATTCCATCTGACCTCTCTAGTTCAACTCAACAACCCGCTGTTGTTGCTTTCCCAACCCATATCGACACGATAAACACTCATCATAACGCCAATGATACGCAGTGGTTGCAAGTCTATGAACAGCTGGGTCGCAACGTATCAGCGACAGCCAAACAACTCAATATCAGTCGCAATACGCTGTACAAAAAACTGCGAGAGCAAGGGCTAAGATAATCTCTTTCTTCCGCGTACTGCCTTGCACTTTGTTCCACTTTCATTAATCATTTCTAGATAGCTTTCAAGATAACTAAACGAATCAGCCCTATGCCTACCAATATTTCACTGAAACAGATCCGAGTGTTCACCACCATTACTCAACATAGAACACTGACTTCCGCCTCTGAGGCACTGTTTCTCTCAAAAGCGGCCGTGAGCATGGCGCTGTCTGAACTTGAAAAGAATATTGGTCACTCACTCTTTGACCGTGTGAACAACCGGCTCATTATCAATCAAGAAGGAATAAAGCTGCTTCCCTTGGCTGATGAAATACTGCACCGAGCGAATGATATCGATGAACTATTCAATCAGAATCAAACCCTATCTGGAAAACTAAGAATCGGCGCCAGCGACACCATAGGCAACCACGTCGCACCAACACTACTGAGTGGTTTTCGCCGTGAAACTCAGCATCGTTCGCAAAGCCTGTTCATATCGAACTCCAGCTTGATCTGTCAGAAAATCGTTGATTACGAACTGGACCTCGCGCTCATTGAAGGTAAAACTCTTCACCCAGAGCTCATCTCAACGCAATTTGGCGAAGATGAGATGTGCATTATCTGCACCCCTCAATTCCCGGGCGCCGAACTCGAGACGGTTCCTCTTTCTCAGCTAGAAAACAGTGAATGGATCCTTAGAGAAGCGGGGTCTGGCTCGCGCGAGTTTTTCTTGCGAGTCATCGCACCACGCATTGAAACCTGGCACGAAGCCTTTGAGCTCAATACAACCGAGGCGTTAATCAATAGTGTCTCTGCAGGGCTCGGCCTCGCTTGTTTATCGCGCTTAGCCGCTGAGCCTGCGATTAAAGATGGCAGAGTCAAAGAACTTAACGTCTCACTCGATATGAAAAGACGCTTTTGGCTACTGGTCCACAAAGAGAAATATCAAAGCCCGCTGCTCAAGCGGTTTATTGAGTTTTGTCATCAAATGAGCAAATAGCCACCACACAGCTCCCAGAATTGCCCTCATCAGTAGACTTGAAAAGGATAAAGCTGTATAAAAAGCCAGTAATAGATTCAATTAAATTAGAGGATTAACCATGGCTGTAATCGTCAAGTACGTGGTGGAACGCAACGGAGAAGAGAAAATGACTTTTACCTCTAAAGCCGAAGCTGACGCTTATGACAAAATGCTGGATATGGCAGATGAGATGTTTGAACTGCTAGGCAAAAGTGATGTGTTAGAAGATGAGGCTAAGCAAGAAGAGCTTGCTCTATTCCTAGCGAAAAACAAAGAAGAAGTACTCTTTGCGCTTGGTGCCAAACGCAAGCCAGCGCCAAAGAAAGCAAAGAAGATTGAAGCTGTCGAAGACGCGCCAGAAGAAGACGCCGCTTAATCTTCTCAACCGTTTACAAAACCCAGAGTCACTACTCTGGGTTTTTATTATCCGTCTATCTCAAAGATGAAAAGCAGCCACCTCCGCTGTTTCACGACATCAAAGCGGAAATCCGAATCGTTGAACTTTACCCTGATTTCCACTCCATTATTCCGTTAAAATCTCAACACTGTCCACTCACCGAGCACCACGATGACCACTCACATTGAAGTCTGTATCGATAATATCGAATCTCTCCATAACGCAATTTCTGGGGGAGCAACGCGCATTGAATTATGCTCCTCTTTGGCACTCGGTGGCCTAACGCCCAGCTTTGGCTTCATGAAAAAAGCCGCGCTCATTGCCACAATACCTGTCTATGCCATGATTCGACCACGACAGGGCGACTTTCTCTACGACAGTGACGATGTGGAATCGATGCTGATCGACATCGACGCAGCAAGCCAAGCCGGCTTAGATGGTGTGGTATTTGGCGCCTTGAACGCGAACGGTGACATTGACATGAATGTTGCAAAACAGCTCGCAGACAAGGCACACGCACTAAAACTAGGGATAACCTTCCACCGTGCAATTGACCAATGCAAAGATTACCGAAACGCTATCGAACAAGTGTGTGAGTTAGGTTGTGAACGTGTATTAACGTCAGGTTCAGCCTCGACGGCTTTGGAAGGAATACCAGTACTCTCTGATATGGTGGATATTGCCAACGGACGTGTCAGTATCATGGCAGGTGCGGGCCTCAATGCAGATAATGTTCAACGCATCGTAGAACAAACGAATATCAACGAAGTTCACTTATCAGGAAAAAGCCATCGCAGCAGCAAAATGGTTTTTGTCGCCGAACAGGCTAAGATGGGAAACAGTGACGACTTTATTGTCCCAGTCACGAACCCTAAAGCAATAAGTGCCGTACGTGATAGACTAAGCAACTAGTAAACTAAGTGACTACGTAGCTAAGTAAGTAACTAGTAACCTAAGTGACTAGTAAACTAAGCAAGCTCGCTCTGTAGCCCATGTTTGAAACCGTGTTCTAAAGAAGGATAAAGACAAAAGTATGGCCAAGGACTTCTACCATCAGCTCGATCTGAACTTACTCCGCACTTTCTTGATACTTTCTCAAGAACTCAACATGAGAAAAGCCTCGCTTCGCTTGCATGTGTCTCAACCTGCAATCAGCCAAGCCCTGCAAAAGTTACGTATTCACTTTGATGATGAGTTGTTTGTGAAGGTACATGGTGGACTGCAGCCTACCGCTTTTTCGGAGGAACTCGTCGACGCCATCACCCCTCACCTCGATGGATTAGCGAACTCAATTAATCAAATCAATGAATTCGATCCAGCCAAAATAGAACAGAAACTGACAATAGCAGTGCCACCGATCATTCTTGCTGCTCTCTCTGGCTCTATTTTCCTCAATATAAAGCGCTTGGCACCAAATGCAGAAATAGAGTTAATAGGGTGGTCAGAAACCACTTACGACAGAATCAAAAATGGCGAAGTGTTACTTGGAATTCATTACGATATAAACGATTCGAAAGAAATCTACTCAGAGAAGCTTCACGCACTCGAACCTAGAGTAATTGTAAGAAAAGATCATCCAATAAAGAAAAAAATTGCCGACGTTGAAGATTTTTCTGACTTTGAAATTGCATCAGTCATAAGCCGTGGTTGGAATGATCAATGGACGCTAGCCGCAGAAATGATGGAAGCAAGAGGAATAAAAGCTAAAATTGGGTTTCGCTCTGAATTAATCATGGCAGTGATCGATGTCACTAAGCATTCAGATATGTTCATGCCCATTTCTAACCTATTCCCCATTCAAGACTACCCAAGCCTAAGGTCAATAACACCAAGAGTGGATATAGATGACCACTTTTCCAATATTTACACTCACTACCATAAACGTAATAGAAAAAGTCCACTCATCAAGTGGCTACATACTCTCCTAAAAGAGACTATAGATAATAAGATACTCGAAAATGAACCTGTCTATAATAAGAAATAGTTATTACACAAATAACAATCAATAATTAGAGCTTAATCATTCATAAAACTAATATATCTCCCATCAGGACTTAAAGGCTCACGGAAAAGAGTTTTCTATACCTTACTGAGAGTATTATTATGAAATTAGCATTAACGACCACCATCGCAACAGCCCTTCTATCAACGTCCGCTATAGCAAACACGTTTGAAAGCCAACACCGAATTGGTCTTGGCTACACTTCTACTGACATTAGTCACCCAAGTGTTGACGGCACTGCAGATTGGGGAAATGGCATTAAGCTAGAGTATGGCTACGAGTTCAACCGAATTGTCGGTATCAATGCTTCATATGGTACAAATAAAGATTCCGATGGCGCCTACGGTCTTAATACAAAGCTGGAAGGTACCTCAATTAAGTTCGATACGGATATAGGCTATAAGTTTTTATTGGACGGTTTTAGCATCAAACCTTACGGTGCTATTGGCTTGGTCCATTACTCTGAAAAACAAACGATCTCTTACGGCCAAGCGAGTGCTTCAGACACCTGGAACGACACCAATATATTTATTGGCACTGGTGTACGTGCTGAATTTGGTCACAACATCTACACCGACCTACGTTTTGATTTCACCTATTTCGATAACGAAGTTATAGAGTTGGATTACGACCAGTTTTCTTTCACCGTCGGCTACAAGTTCTAGTTCTTTGAAGGTGCTAAGGACAGCACTTTCCTCTCATTGCGATCCCCATGCATTTCGACTTTGACACGACTGTTTTCCTCCCCCATTTCTTTATGCCGTAATAAGTTTTGCTTATTACTACTTAACGAATAAACGATTAGAAAACAGTGTTCAATAAAAATAATATACGCCCATAGAATGGAAAATGCTCACGGATTCAGAGCTTTTAAACTAATTGAGAATACCGTTATGAAAACCGCATTGAACACACTATTAGCACTGTCCCTTATCTCCACACCCGTTTTAGCAAGTTCACTCGAAGGCCATCGCATCGGTTTGGGGTTCAACAAAACGAATGTAGAAGAAGTCGATTTGCGCGGCAATGAGTACTCTTCAAATGGCTTAAAACTTGAATACGGCTACGACTTTAACAACATCGTCGGTATGAATGTGTCATACAGCAAAGGCAGCGGTGATTACTTTATTTCCGATTTTGATGCTCGCACATTCAAGTTGGATGCGGATATCGGTTATGCATTTGATCTCAATGAATTCATGATTAAACCATACGGTGTCATCGGTTACGCAAGCCACAAAGAAGATTTTAGTTTTCTAGGTCAAAATGCCGGTGAATGGAAAGATTCAAATGTTTTCTTAGGGATGGGAGCGCGTCTTTACGTAGGTAATCACTTCTACTCAGATCTTCGCTTTGATTTCATCAATCTTGATGATGCAGGTGACGACAACTTTGTTGACCAAATATCACTGACTGTTGGCTACAAATTCTAATTACATTTGTTGCTAGCGTTAGTAACCCCTGTATCTAATACCGAGATCATTCCCATGAAAAAACTTCTTATTTCTTTAGCTCTTTTATGTTCAAGCAGTGTCGCGGCGAACACAGTTCACATTTCTCCGGATATGCGAATTGGGCCTTATGCAGGATCTGGCATTTCAGGAGGCGGCATCCAAATTGGTTTAGCGGACACGTTAGGCTTAGACGCGCTCTACTTATCTTACAGCCACACCTCGGCCGAGTTTTGGCAATCAGACAAAGATCGCCTTAAAACGTACCGTATTGGTGGTCAATATCAGTTCGTTCAAAGCCCGAAGATGGCCCTACAACTTGAGGCTGGTATCGTCGACTACGAAGGTAGCCGTCAGATTCTGTGGGAAGATCGCCGTTACAAAGAAGGCCAAGGTGCCAGTATTTCAGCGTCATGGGTAATGTTCATTAATGACCATGTTGGTTTTAGAGCGGGTGCCGATTTTAACTTCATTGATAGCGACGATACGTTTTTATCAAATACCTTCTCTGCGACGTTCTCGACTGGCGTTGTCTTTCAGTTTTAAAACGACGTTAAAATCCACTTAGATGCGAAACACTTAAAATGAACAAATGTCTATTAACTGCTTTATTGTTTGTACCAAGTAGCGCTTTTGCTATCGGGGTGCACATATCCCCAGAATACAAAGTCGGGCTATTGGAGGGCGCTGGGTTGCAGCTCGGCGTTACTAACGTTTGGGGCATGGACGCGGTATATGGCAGCTATCATGAAATGTCGGAAAGCAACTCTGTCTATGAACATACGACGACGGCCTACCGAGTCGGTGCGCAAAAAATGTTTGGTCAAAATAGTCGTTTTGGTTTCCAAGCTGAGATTGGCTACGCAGAATATGAAGGTCAGCGTGATTTTTGGGGTCAAAAAGAGCGCTCGAAAGGTGGGTTAAGCCTTGGTGGCGCTTATGTGTATCAAGTCAATGAGATGATTGGATTACGAGCGGGTATGGACATTAACCTCTATGGCATGGGTAATACCTATTTCACTCTAGGTGCTCAGCCTTCCTTTAGCTTTGGCGCTAACTTCCACTTTTAACGCCAAGGGTGATGAATAAAGGTGCGTTAGGCCCTTCACTTAGGGCTTAACGCTATCTAAGCGTTTAACGATTTATAAGTTCTAAAGCAATAAAGTTTTAACGCAATGCGTCATCAATACTCTGCTCGCCTAAGTGACGAACATCTTTGCCTTTAACAAAGTAAATAATGTACTCACAGATATTCTGGCAACGATCACCGACGCGCTCAATCGCTCTCGCCGCCCACATGACCTGCAAAATGTTGGGAATGTTTTTAGGGTCATCCATCATGTACGTAACAAGCTGTCGAATCACCGCTTCGTATTCTTCATCAATTTTGTCATCGAGCTTATACACCTCAGCCGCGGAATTCACATCCATTCGCGCGAACGCATCGAGCACTTGATGCAGCATGCCAATCGCTTGACGACTCAAAGGTTCAAGCGAGACAAAAAATGACTGCTCTTTTGATGATGGTGTTTCGATGGCGACTTTGGCAATACTGGTTGCCACATCCCCAATCCGTTCTAAATCGGTAATGGTTTTGATAATGGCCATGATTAAACGAAGATCTTTAGCGGTCGGTTGACGCTTAGCAATGATTCGCGTGCACGCCTCATCAATCGACACTTCCATCGAATTCACTTTATGATCGTCTTTTACCACTTTCTTCGCCAAGTCGATATCGTCTTTATGCAAAGCCTGCATGGCAAACGAGAGCTGTTGTTCGACCAATCCTCCCATTGTCAGCACATGGGTTCGAATCGATTCTAACTCGACATTAAATTGACCTGAAATATGACGACCAAAGTTCATTCTTAGTTGTATCTCCTAATGGGAAATGATGATTAACCGTATCGACCGGTAATGTAATCTTCTGTTTGCGTTTTTCTTGGTGACGTGAAGATAGAGTCGGTGTCTGAATACTCTATCAGTTTCCCCATATGAATAAATGCGGTGTGATCACTAACTCGCGCGGCTTGTTGCATGTTATGTGTAACAATAACAACCGTATATTTATCTTTTAAATCGTTGATAAGCTCTTCAATCGTTAACGTCGAAATGGGATCTAGGGCCGATGTCGGCTCATCCAGCAACAACACTTCTGGTTCAATCGCAATAGCACGAGCAATCACAAGACGTTGTTGTTGACCACCTGATAGGCCAAAGGCATTTTCATGAAGACGATGCTTCACCTCATCCCACAAAGCGGCGGATCTCAAAGAGTGCTCGACCGCATCGTCTAGCGTCCGGCTATTCCGAATGCCTTGCAGACGAAGCCCATAGACAACATTCTCATAGATGGACTTAGGAAATGGATTAGGACGCTGAAAAACCATACCGACTCGGCGGCGCAATGTGGCCACGTCCACTTCTGGGTGATACACATTCTTGCTGTGTAACTTTACTTTACCTTCAACCTTACACCCTTCCACCAAGTCATTCATTCGGTTAATACAGCGTAGCAGTGTCGACTTGCCGCAACCTGATGGGCCGATAAATGCAGTCACCTGGCCTTTGGGAATGCGCATCGAGATATCACTCAAGGCTTGGGTCTCTTTGTAAAACAGATTGAGACCTTCAATCGATATCGCGGTCTGCTCTTCCGTCAACTTCGTCACGTCTAGAGGGGCTTGATATCCTAATGCTTGATCAACTGAAAACATGATTAATCCTGTCCTAAAGTACGGTACTTTTCACGCAGATTATTACGAATACTGATTGCGGTTAAGTTAAGGCTAATGATAACGGTGATGAGCAAGAATGACGTTGCGTAGACAAGGGGTCTCGCCGCTTCAATATTAGTGGTTTGAAAACCGACATCATAAATATGAAAGCCTAAATGCATGAATTTTCTGTCTAGATGCAAATACGGAAATTCGCCATCAACAGGAAGGCTCGAAGCCAGTTTCACAACCCCCACCAACATCAGAGGCGCTACCTCTCCCGCTGCTCTGGCAACGGCTAAGATAAGCCCAGTAATAATAGCAGGGCTTGCCATAGGTAAGACAATGCGCCACAAGGTTTCAAACTGGGTTGCCCCAAGAGCTAACGAACCATGTCGAACAGAGCTTGGAATGCGAGTTAACCCTTCTTCTGTCGACACAATAACAACCGGTAAGGTTAATACCGCTAAGGTCAAGGCAGACCATAATAACCCTGGTGTACCAAAGGTTGGTGCAGGTAAGCGCTCAGCGTAGAACAATGAGTCCATAGAGCCACCCAGTGTATAAACAAAAAAGCCTAAACCAAATACGCCGTACACAATCGAAGGGACGCCCGCAAGATTGATCACTGCCACACGAATCACTCGTGTAAACGCGTTATTCGTGGCGTATTCATGGAGGTAAACAGCTGCTACAACCCCCAAAGGCATCACCACAATCGACATGATGATCACCATTAAAACGGTGCCAAAGATCGCAGGAAATACCCCACCCTCAGAGTTAGATTCTCTCGGGTTCTCAGAAAGAAATTTCCAAGCCTGTTTGCCCCAGTGTGAGATTTTTTCTGGCCACGTCATTTCATTCGGGTACCACATATCCAATATTTGGCTTAGCGGGACTTCCGTGTGTTGCCCTGACATGTCTTCAACGATCAATTTGTCTTGATTCAATTGCTCGCGAAGGTGACTCAAATGTTCGTCAGCAACGACCAGCTGCTGGTTGAGTTGTTGTTTGCGACGCTCATAATCTTCTAAAAACGTACCATTCAAATTGCCATTCAGCTCGCGCTTTCGCTTTTCAAGTCGCATTGACTCCAAAGCTCGGCTCGCGGCTTTAAATTCGGTTTCAATGACAAGATTAATCTGCACTCTAAGCTTCTCTACCTGAGAGAAACCAATCGCAAACGTGCTTGAGAGATCTTCTGAAACGACACCTAGCGCGTTTTTATAGCCAACAGGTTTACCGTAGAAGTTACCATTTCGGGTTCGCTCTATCACCGCCCAACCTTCTGGCATACTCAGCGCTTTAATATCAATATCTAAAATAGAAACAAAGTCAGCAGGATACAGCTCTCTGTTTGCCACTTTAATGCTATAGCGTGCAATCAACTCATCAGCGTTTTGGTCACTGGGCAACGGAAGATTCATCGCTTTCAGACGGCCTGCAGGGACATACTCTTGAGCGTAGAGCTGCCCAACTAATCTTTCACCATCGAGAGTTTCCCATTGATACAAAGGGGCAGGCCAAAAATAAGATAAGCCTTTCCAGCCAATCAGCAGCATTAGCCCCATGACGGATAACAAACTGATACTGACTGCGCCGCCCGTTAACCATATCCAAGGCGCACCTGACTTCACCCACTTCAACATGAACGTCGTCCCTCGCTCGACAATACGGTGAGTCTTATCTTCATTTCCAACAGACTATAACGCACGGTATCGATCCCTTAATCGTTGTCTCACCCATTCAGCAATAGAGTTCACGGCAAACGTAAAAATGAGCAATAATAAAGCCGCCAAGAACAATAGACGATAGTGGGTACTTGCCACCTCTGATTCTGGCATTTCAACGGCTATCGTCGCTGACAGAGTGCGCATTCCTTCAAGAATGTTCCAATCCAAGATAGGCGTATTTCCGGTCGCCATTAGCACAATCATTGTTTCGCCAACCGCTCTGCCTAAGCCCATCATAATCGCCGAGAAAATCCCTGGGCTTGCCGTAAGAAGCACTACATAAATCAGCGTTTGCCAAGGTGTCGCACCTAGCGCGAGCGAGCCGTCAGAGAGGTGTTTGGGTACTGAGAATATGGCATCTTCGGCGATGGTAAAGATGGTTGGGATAACCGCAAATCCCATAGCGAAGCCAACCACCATCGCATTTCGCTGATCAAAGTTAATGCCATGTTCCGCTAAGTAAATACGTACATCACCATTGAACAGCCAGACTTCTATAGCCGCACTTTGTGACAATATAAGCACGACGAGACCAACGATCACTGGCATTAATATCAACCCATGCCAGCCATTGGGAAATAGAGAAACAAACCGAGCCGGTAACACGTGCCAAATAGCGCCAACAATCAACGTTGAAATCGGTAACAGCAATAATAATGCGACGACCGCCGATAGATAAGTTTCGACAATCGGTGCAAACCAAAGACCCGCTAAGAAACCGATGATCACGGTAGGAAACGCTTCCATTAGCTCAATAGAAGGCTTAACCACACGGCGCATTTTTTCAGACATGAAGTAGGCGGTATAGATAGCCCCCAATACCGATATTGGAACGGCAAACAGCATCGCAAATGCGGCAGCCTTCAAGGTGCCAAATGCGATAGGGACTAAACTGAATTTTGCTTCAAAATCATTATTCGCGGATGTGGTCTGCCAAGTAAACTCTGGCTCAGGGTAGCTTTCGTACCACACTTTCTTCCAAAGCGATGAAAACGACACCTCGGGGTGATCATTATTGACATTCCCAACCTTCAAACTGGTGCCATCCAACGCCAACAGATACTGTTCATTGTTAGACATAGCGGCTAACAGCGGCACTTTGTCATAAGCTCGTTCAAAGATAACCAGTTTTTCACTCGTTGTATAATGGCTTTGCAGAGTGCCATTGGTGTAAAAGCTGTAAAAGCCCTTACGGTGGGTATCCGGTAACAAAAACTCCAACTCTAACGCTAAGTCGAATTCTCGGATAGGCGTCAGTTTGCGTTCGCCTTCTTTAAGCACATCAAACCATTGAGAAACCAAACCACCTTGGTGGGTGATCAAGAGGGAGTATGCGCCAGACAATAAATTCACGGTTGATATCGGCGCTCTAGTTCCGTTCAGAGTCAGATCCACCGCCTCTCTCACAACAAACTGTTGACCTTGTTTTTGAGCGATATACAGTTCAGAGCCCGATCGCATGTAGAGCATGTGGCCATTCGGTGCTAGAACCAGTTGTTCCATATCTGGCATTAAAGAATGGAAACGAAACTCGTAAACCTGACCATCATCGCTCCATCGAACGATGACCTGTCCATTCTCATACAGGCCAGCGAGCGTTAGGTTATTTTCCTCGAGCGCAAAATCAAACTGCTTAAGCTGTTGCGATCCGTTATCGAGATTGAGATCAGGCGCGCTATCATAAACTTCAACATTGGGGGTAAAGACGCCCCACTTTCGACTTCGGCTACTAGAAAATTCAGGTCTAAAAACGGAAAGCTGCCCAGCGCTATCAACAGTCGCTTGCCAACCGGCCGCATTTTTACTGTCGGCAAATAGGACAATATCGTTAGCAACTGAAAAAGAGGCGTGCGCCGTGTCTGCGTTATCTAAGGTCCAAAAATCTAACCGACCCAATTTTGACAACACATAGGCATGGTTACCATACTCATCCACCCCGATAGAGACAGGGTCCGGCGTATTGATAACGGTTGGCGTCTGAGTGATGTCGACATCAGCATCAGAAAATAGCGGTAATACCACCATGGCAAGGTAAACAAAGATTAGAACCAATGCCGCCAAAACACTGACACCACCGCAAGAAACTAACAAGCGAACAATTCGATCTTTTACGAATCGCTTCCTATCAGGTTCTTTTAATGAAAAATCGGCGCTGGGCATAGCTATCTCAGTCTAATTAATGAGGATTGATATTATTTCGATTAGATGACAATTATATTACAAACGACAATAAATAACTGAAAACATTGACTGAAACGCAAATATTGCAGTTAAAATACAGTCACCAAGTATTATATGCCAACTTATTTGTTCATGTTCTTAAAATTCCGACTAATAATCGATAAATATGCCAATAGTTGAAATAAATCCTTCACAAAAGATCACTATGGTTCATTACCAAGCTTTATGAGATCCAACCATTGGCTAGCTAGGTTTCAAATAAAAGGTAAGATATGATCACGGAAAAACTATACATCGAAAAAGAATTAAGCTGGTTATCGTTCAATGAACGAGTGTTACAAGAAGCGGCCGACCCAACTGTTCCCCTTATTGAAAGGGTTCGATTTTTAGGTATATTTTCCAATAACTTAGATGAATTCTATAAAGTTAGATTCTCTGACGTCAAGCGCCGAATCTTGATCAATCAAGAACGTGGCCACAAAAACAAATACAAGCATTTGTTGACCAAGATGCAATCAAAAGCAGCGAAGCTAAACGAAAGCTTTGACGAACTTTATAATGATTTAATCTTAGAGATGGCAAGACGACGTATTTTTCTCGTCAATGAAACCCAGCTCAATGAAACCCAGCAAAAATGGGTGGTCCAATACTTTAAGCAAAAAGTATTGCCTCATGTCACCCCACTTATTCTCACCGATGAAATCGACTTATTAGGTTTTCTAAAAGATGAGTGCGCTTACATCGCAGTAGAGCTCAAAAGCGACGACAACATTCAATATGCCATTGTCGAAATCCCAACCGATCACCTTCCTCGCTTTGTCATGGTGCCTGAAGCAAAAGGTAAGCGCCGCAAAACGATCATACTGCTCGATAACATCATCCGTTACTGCCTAGAAGAGCTCTTTAGTGGCTTCTTCAAACCTGCTCAACTGAGTGGGTTTGCAATGAAAATGACACGAGACGCTGAGTATGACCTGAGTAATGAGGTAGAACATAGCCTGTTAGAACAGATGTCAGAAGGGGTAAGTCAACGATTAACCGCAATGCCTGTTCGGTTCGTTTATGAGCAGGATATGCCTCAAGAGATGCTCGACTTCTTGTGCGATAAGCTTCAAATATCCAACTACGACAACTTGATCGTTGGTGGTCGCTACCAGAACTTTAAAGATTTTATCGGCTTCCCCAATGTGGGCCGAGACTATCTAGAAAACAAGCCATTACCTCCAATGGAATGTGCCGATTTCGAACCGTTCAATAACCATTTTGACGCGATAAAGTCGAAAGACATACTGCTTCACTACCCGTATCATACCTTTGACCATATCTCAGAACTCGTTCGACAAGCTTCATTTGATCCTAAAGTGCTCAGCATCAAGATTAACGTCTATCGAGTCGCGAAAGACTCTCGATTAATGAACTCATTGATTGATGCCGTGCACAATGGAAAAAACGTCACTGTGGTTGTCGAACTTCAGGCACGATTCGATGAAGAAGCAAACATCAGTTGGTCAAAGGTTCTCACTGAAGCCGGTGTGCAAGTCATCTTTGGCGCTCCAGGCTTAAAAATACACTCTAAGCTACTTCTGATCAGTCGACGAGAAAGTGAAGAGATTGTTCGATATGCCCACATCGGCACTGGCAACTTCCATGAAAAAACGGCTCGTATCTACACCGATTTCTCGCTGCTCACCGCTGACCCAGAGATCACCAACGAAGTTCGCCATGTCTTTGGCTATATCGAAAATCCATATCGCCCAGTGACATTCAATCAATTGATTGTTTCACCTCGAAACTCTCGTGAAGGTTTATACCAACTGATTGATCAGGAAACCGAAAACGCTCTTGCAGGGAAACACGCCGAGATCACTCTAAAAATCAACAACCTGGTTGATAAAGGCTTGATCACTAAGCTCTATGCGGCAAGTTCTGCTGGCGTTACAATCCGCATGATCGTACGTGGTATGTGTTCGCTGATACCGGGTTTGAAAGGCGTCAGTGAAAACATCACGATCATCAGTATCGTAGACCGTTTTCTAGAGCACCCTCGAGTCATTATTACGCATAACGACGGCGACCCATTAGTCTACATCTCTTCTGCTGACTGGATGACACGAAATATTGATCACCGAATCGAGGTCACAGCCCCTATAAAATCAGAGCGACTTAAGAAGCGTATTATTGATATTATCAACATCCATTTTACGGATACCGTAAAAGCGCGTCTGATTGATAAAGAGATGAGTAATGCATACGTGCCTCGTGGAAATCGTAAAAAAATACGTTCACAGGTCGCTATATACAACTATCTTAAACAGACAGAGAAGAAAATTAGGTCTGAGAACAAAAACATTGCTAAAAATGACGGATGTTAAAGAAACAAAGAACGTAGCTGCTATCGACCTTGGCTCTAACAGCTTCCACATGGTGGTGGCCAAGGTTGTGGATCAAGATTTACAATTGGTGAGCCGACACAAACAGCGAGTTCGGCTTGCGGCCGGGCTCGATCAAGACATGCGCCTTGATGAGGCGTCCATGATTCGGGGTCTAGAGTGTCTCGCCATGTTTGCCGAGCGCCTCCAAGGTTTCGACGTCGGTAATGTTCGCATCGCTGCCACACACACTTTACGTCAAGCCCGCAATGCTCACGAATTTTTGGTGAGAGCTCAATCTGTGCTGCCTTTCCCAATAGAAATCATTCCTGGTACAGAAGAAGCCCGTTTAATCTATACTGGCGTCTCACACACACAACCCGAGTCAAACTCTAAGCTGGTGATTGACATCGGCGGTGGGAGTACAGAAATCATCATCGGTCATGGTTTTGAACCATCGCTGGTAAATAGTAAACAACTAGGCTGTGTGAGCTACACCAAGCGCTACTTTTCCAAGAATAAACTGTCGTTAAAAAGCTTCATGAAAGCGTCGATTGCGACGGGGCAACATTTGCAGGATATTAGCCCTAAATATAAGAAAAAGGGCTGGGATGTTGCCATAGGCTCTTCTGGCACCATAAAAGCCATCCGCGAAGTCTTGATTGGGCTTGGGTATGAAGATGGCATCATCACAGCAAAACGCATTGAACAGCTTATAGAGACGCTGTGTCAGTGGACATCAATTGATGACATTGAACTCAAGGGGCTCGCGCCAGAAAGGCAGCCTGTCTTTGTGGGCGGGGTTGCTGTTTTGCATGGGATTATCAAAGCACTCGATATTGATGAAATTCATTATTCAGAAGGAGCGCTGCGCGAAGGGCTTCTCTATGAAATGGAAGATCAATTCAAACGCCTTGATATTCGCATGCGCACAACAGAAAATTTAGCCAAAAAGCATCTTGTCGATCTTGTACACGCGAACAATGTAAAGCAGCAAGCGCAGTCATTTTTCTTGCAGGTGCATAAAGAGCTAGGGATAAAAAAAAGCAGCCCATTATTCTCACTACTCGAGTGGAGTGCTTTGTTGCATGAGGTCGGACTGAGCATTAGCCTACAGGGCTTCCACCGTCACTCAGCGTATATTCTTAAGCACACAAATATGCCTGGCTTTAATCAAGAGCAGCAACAAGTGCTCGCCACATTGGTTCGCTTTCAACGAAAGGCTTTAAAGCTCAATGAGATGGAAAGTCTCACACTGTTTAAGCGAAAACATATTTTGAGTCTCATTAAGATTCTGCGTTTAGCGATTATCGTTAACGGGCAACGCAGTGAAACGCCAAGCTCAGATCTAACACTCTCAATTTCAGACGAAGTTTGGACATTACATTGCTCAAACGAACAGTGGCAGGAAGAGAATAAATTACTGAGCGCCGACCTTTACAATGAACAAGAGCTTTGGAACAACGCTGAATGGAGACTCAACTTCTAAAGAAGCACAATTAACCCAACAAAAAACAACGAGCTTACGTATTGTGTCATCGATGCGTTATTCAATACCTAGGCTCAACAGTTCTTCTCTCGCTATTTCCGCACTAATTGGAATATACCCATCTTTGGCCACCAACTCTTGCCCTTGCTTTGAATAAATGAAGCGCACAAATTCCTGCTCAATTGGCGTTAACGGGTAATTAGGGTGCTTATTTAAGTAAATGTAGAGATAGCGTGATAAGGGGTATTCACCCGACAAGATGTTAGCGCGGCTAGGGTAAACAAACGCGTCTCCCTCTTTCGCTAAAGGAATCAGCTTCGCCCCAGAAATTTGATAACCCACGCCAGAATAACCAATCGTATTGATAGACGATGCTACCGACTGAACCACGGACGCTGAGCCAGGCTGCTCATTAACGTTGTTTTTAAAGTCACCACTGCACAATGCATTCTGCTTAAAATACCCGTAAGTACCAGAAACCGAGTTGCGACCAAACAACTGCATTCGACGCTTTGCCCAATCAAAACTCAATCCGAGCTGAGACCAGTTAGACACCTCTTCTGTTGCACCACAACGCATTGTGGCCGAAAAAATGCTGTCTAACTGAGAGAAGTTCAGACCGGTTATCGGATTATCACGGTGAACAAACACGCCAATGGCATCGATTGCTACCCTAAGCTCTGTCGGCTTATACCCATGCTCACGCTCAAACGCTTCCATCTCTCGGTTGCGCATTGGACGGCTCATAGGGCCAAATTGAGCAGTGCCCTCTGTTAATGCAGGAGGTGCCGTTGACGAGCCAGAGGCTTGCACTTGGGCATCAATACTTGGGTATTGCTGCTCAAACTCTTCAACCCAAAGCGTTGTCATTCCAGCTAGCGTATCAGAGCCGACAGACAAAATCGTGCCAGAGATACTGGGCACCTTAACGTAGGGTTTAAGATCTTGGTGACCAAAGTCTTGCGATGCGACTTTGTTTTGAACCACTTCCTTGCTGTAGATCGCGCCACCTTGCCACTCGCTTGCTAACGAAGATAAGGGGGCGAAAAAACAGAATAGAGCACATAGACTGAGTCTCATTACTACTCCACAATCAATCGACTTGGCAGAACAAAAGAGAACTTACTGCCCGTGCCGACAACACTCTGGATCTCTAAATGCGCATCATGGTGTGTCAGCGCGTGTTTCACTATCGCCAACCCTAAACCACTTCCCCCCGTGTCACGAGAGCGCGCTTTGTCGACGCGATAAAAACGTTCGGTCAAACGATGTAAGTGCTGAGGCTCAATACCATCACCGCTGTCTTCGACTTCTAAGCAAGCACCTTGAACGGTTTTAAACCAACGAACCTTTATCTGAGCACCAGGCTCCGTGTATTTAACTGCGTTATACACCAAATTCGAGATGGCACTTCTGAGTTGATCCTCATCAGCCAAAACACGAAGGCGAGTATCAACGTGGAACTCCAACTGGTGTCCGTCATCGCCACTCAAGCTTTGCGCTTCTTTTTCTAATACTTCAAGCATCGCAGGGACATTGACCACATCGTCGAAGTCATCCATTGGCGCAGCTTCAATCTTAGAAAGAGTGAGTAACTGGCTGACCAAGCTGTTCATTCGATTCAGCTGCTCGGTCATAACGCCATGTGCTTTACCCCACATAGGCCCAACCAGCATATCGGGATCTTCCGTCATTTCGAGGTAGCCACGGAGTACCGTCATCGGTGTTCTAAGCTCATGAGACACATTGGCGAAGAAATTGCGGCGCATGCCTTCGAGTTGCTTAACTTGAGTCACGTCACGCACCACCATCAGGTGTTCACCTTCCGTGTATGGCACGATTCGTAGCTCTAGCATTCTCTCAACGTTTAGAGGTGATCTCATCTCTAATGGCTCAGAGAAGTCTTGTTTATTAAGGTACTTAATAAAGTCTGGAGTGCGGATCAAATTAGAGACGGGCTGCCCAGAATCATCGGGCCATTTGAAGCCAAGAAGGTGTTGAGCCAACTTGTTACACCATACAATGTTGCCTTCTCCGCGGAACACGACCACAGCATCAGGCAAAGATTCTGCACCATTTCGGAATCGACGAATGAGATTGGTCAGCTCTTTTCGCTTCTTCCTTTGTCTTTGCTGCAGACGATAAATACCATTGAACAATGATTCCCAATTGCCACTGCCCGATGGCGGCGTCAACCGTTTTTCATCCCACAACCAAGCTGACAACCTCATCTGATTATGTAGGTGCCATAACAACTGCAAAACCGTGGCAGCAAGAAGCAACCACGGCATGTATCCAAATATCCACCCAACAATAACCCAAGGGGTGTAAAAAAAAGCCAGCTCCCAAGCCAGCTTTTTCCAGGTTAACTTTTCAACCAATGTCATTCCTCGGACAAACGTCCTTTTACCTTATCTTTTTTCGCCAGTATTCATGCTCGAACTGTCTGTATTTGTTATATACAAACTTGGTATAGCTCAACTACGCTTTTGTTGAAAAGCGGTAACCCGCTCCACGAACCGTCTGGATTAACTTGTCATGCCCTGCGTTTTCTAGCGCCTTACGTAGACGACGAATGTGAACGTCAACAGTACGATCTTCAACGTACACGTTAGTTCCCCAAACGTTATTAAGCAGTTGTTCACGGCTGTATACACGCTCTTGGTGCGTCATAAAGAAGTGCAGCATTTTGAACTCGGTTGGTCCCATATCTAGCGGAGCATCATCGGCCATAACTCGGTGCGATACTGGGTCTAATTTTAAACCTTGTACATCAATCACATCCTCAAGTGCCGTCGGTGTCACTCGGCGAATCACCGCTTTTAAGCGAGCCACTAACTCTTTTGGAGAAAAAGGCTTGGTGATGTAATCATCTGCGCCAACTTCAAGGCCACGAACCTTATCTTCTTCTTCGCCGCGAGCTGTTAGCATCACAACAGGGATATTTCGTGTTAGTTCTTCGCGCTTCATGTGCTTAATAAAGTTGATGCCACTTCCACCAGGAAGCATCCAATCTAACAGTACAAGATCGGGATAGGGTTCGCCCAGCTTATCCACTGCGGTGTCATAATCTTCCGCTTCAACAGCTTGGTAACCTTTTTGCTCAAGAACAAAACACAACATTTCGCGGATGGGTGCTTCATCCTCAACCACTAAAATCCTTCTGGACATAATTTTATAACCCTGTGTATGAAATTAACGCTTGGGCACAATTGACTAACCCTTTGCAACTATGAGCATTATTACCAGTAATTATGACACTTTTGTGACCTTTGCAAAGAAAGTTTAATATAACTTTCGGCTCAACGTCATAACAAATTTCATCCTTTTCAAGGTTCAAAGCCTTTTTCAGCGAAACGTTTGCGTCATGTTAATTGCTCGAAGAATTTTACATACAATTAAGACAACACATAAAAAATTGCCTATGATGAGCGCCTTGATTCCAGCCTAGAGAAAAAATATGTGGTTTAAAAACTGTCTGGTTTATCGCTTCAATCGCGATATCGAATTCAATGCAGACCAGCTAGAAAAGCAACTTGAAGAGTTTCGTTTCACGCCATGTGGCAGCCAAGATAAACAAAAGTTTGGCTGGGTAACGGCGATGGGTCGTCATGGCGATATGATGACGCACGTTTCTGAAAACCGCATTCTCATCTGTGCCAAGCGAGAAGAAAAAATGCTCCCAGCGTCAGTGATAAAAGAATCACTCAACGCTAAGATAGAAACCATGGAAGCCGCTGAAGGTCGTCCTCTTAAAAAGACAGAAAAAGAGACGCTAAAAGATGAAATCATTATCGATCTTCTTCCACGTGCATTCAGCCGCAGCAACCATACGTTCGTTCTGGTACTGCCAAAAGAAGGGCTAATTCTGGTTGACGCTAGCAGCTACAAAAAAGCGGAAGACGTACTCGCACTATTGCGTAAAACAATGGGTAGCCTGCCGGTTGTTCCAGCCATTCCAGAACAAGCGGTTGATACGACGCTGACCGAATGGGTTAAAACCGGCGCAACTCCGCAAGGAATCACATTACTTGATGAAGCCGAGCTAAAATCAGTTCAAGAAGACGGCGGTATCATTCGCTGTAAGAAACAAGAACTCAGCGCCGAAGAAATCCAGAATCACATTGAAGCAGACAAAGTCGTGACCAAACTTGCACTTAACTGGCAGGATCGCATTGAGTTTGTATTGGCTGAAGATGCCAGCGTCAAGCGTTTGAAGTTCTCTGATGACCTTAAAGATCAAAATGAAGACATTCCACGTGAAGACCAAGCGGCACGTTTTGATGCTGACTTCTCACTCATGTGTGGCGAGCTAAGCGCATTCTTGCCAAACCTATACGAAGCACTTGGTGGTCTTCCTCACCCTGATGCCTAGTGATTATCTAAGTATTCGATAATCACTTTATCGATCAAACGCTCTTCTACGTGTTACCTATCATCGCGAGAAGAGCGTTTTTTGTTTTCTCTTCAATTCACTTTCCCTGCTCTTCCCTTCTTTAATCGCAATTCCCCTAGGAATATTGTGCATTTGTTTTAAGTCACATTTTGACGTAAAATACGCGCCCCTTTACTTCCACTAGGTGGAAGTAACCTGACTTGAGATCAGACTAGAGAAACCAGCAATGACGACTAACACACCATTCGTACCTGAGCTATTGTCACCAGCAGGCAGCCTTAAAAATATGCGTTACGCATTCGCTTATGGCGCCGATGCCGTATACGCAGGGCAACCACGTTACAGTCTTCGTGTACGTAACAACGAATTCAATCTTGAAAACCTGAAAATTGGTATCGATGAAGCACACGCTCAAGGCAAAAAGCTTTATGTGGTGTGTAATATTCAACCGCATAACTCAAAGCTTAAGACCTTTATCCGCGATCTAAAACCGATCGTAGAAATGGGGCCTGACGCGCTGATCATGTCTGATCCGGGCCTTATCATGATGGTTCGTGAAGCTTTCCCAGATATGGCTATTCACCTGTCAGTTCAAGCAAATGCAGTGAACTGGGCAACAGTGAAGTTCTGGTCTACGCAAGGTGTTGAACGCGTCATTTTGTCTCGTGAGCTTTCTCTAGAGGAAATTGAAGAGATTCGTGAGCACTGTCCTGAGACAGAACTCGAAATCTTCGTTCATGGCGCGCTTTGCATGGCGTACTCTGGTCGTTGTCTACTGTCTGGTTACATCAACAAACGCGATCCAAACCAAGGCACATGCACCAATGCTTGTCGTTGGGAGTACAAAGTTGAAGAAGGGAAAGAAAACGACACTGGCGATATTGTAGAGAAGTTTGACCCAGCGACTGAATCTCAAGGTACTGAAGGTCAAGCAATCGAAGTTCAAGACGAACGCCCTGATAACACGCTAGGTCTTGGCAAGCCAACTGATGAAGTTGTGCTACTTTCTGAGGCGCACCGTCCAGAAGAGAAAATGGCAGCCTACGAAGATGAGCATGGTACCTACATCATGAACTCTAAAGACCTTCGCGCAATCCAGCACGTTGATCGCCTCACTAAGATGGGTGTGCACTCGCTGAAAATTGAAGGCCGTACTAAGTCATTCTACTACTGTGCTCGTACCGCTCAGGTTTACCGTAAAGCGATTGATGATGCGGTTGCAGGCAAGCCATTTGATGAAAGCCTTATGGGTACACTAGAGAGCCTAGCGCACCGAGGCTACACTGAAGGTTTCCTTCGTCGTCACACTCACGACACTTACCAGAACTATGATTACGGTTACTCAGTGTCTGACGCGCAGCAATTTGTTGGTGAGTTTACTGGTCAGCGTCGCGGTGATTTGGCGGAAGTTGAAGTGAAGAATAAATTCCTTGTCGGCGATAGCTTAGAGCTAATGACACCAAGCGGTAACGTAGTCTTCACCCTTGAAGCGATGGAAAACCGTAAGTCACAAGTTATCGACGACGCAAAAGGCAACGGTCACTTCGTCTTCATCCCAGTCCCTGAAGAGTTGGATCTCTCATTCGGGCTGCTGATGCGTAACCTTAACTCTGGTCAGGATACCCGTAACCCAACAGGTAAATAACATGGCGCTACTGATCACCGACAAATGCATCAACTGTGATATGTGTGACCCTGAATGTCCGAATGGGGCAATCACCATGGGTGACTCTATCTTTGAGATTGATCCTTTGCTGTGTACAGAGTGTAAAGGCCACTACGACAAGCCAACGTGCCAATCGGTGTGCCCTATCACGAAGTGTATTATTACTGATCCGAACAACATTGAGACCGATGACGAGCTACTTGAAAAGTTCGTGATCATTCAAGGTATGGCGTAAACGTCAGTAGTCTGAGTTAAGAAAATAGAAAAGGAGCACAACATGTGCTCCTTTTTTGTGTCTGTTGGTATTGATTCACTGAACCTTATTCGTTCAATCTTACTCGTTCAGCATAGCCAAACATTGATGCGGTGGGATCTTTGGCTTTTTCTTTTTGGCTGGCTTGGCAACTTCACCCTTGTCTTCCGGCTTTGGCCACCAACTGAGCAGCTCATCACCACAACCATCCCCTTCTGGTGGCGCGGCTTGAGCCTGACACGACGTATCCCCTTGCGGACAATTCAAGCGCACATGGATATGAGAGTGATGTCCCCACCAGGGCCGAACCTTACGTAACCACTGCCGACTATCTACCAGCTCTGATTCACACAGCTGATGTTTAATCACGGGGTGAACAAATATCCGAGCGACCTGATTTTGCTGTGCCGCAAGTTTCACTAATTGAAAATGCTCTTCACTCCAACGCTTTCTGTTTAATTCAAATTGATTAACATGAACGACGCTCATTGCCTTGGGTTTAGCCAGCTCTTGCTCGCTTAATGGCTGTTTGGTTAGTCTCAACCAGATATCAATATCAAGCCCGGTCTGATGGCTGGAATGCCCAGAAGAGAAGCGCCCACCCTGTGGCAGCGACAGATCACCAATGAGTAGAATAGAGCCAAGATCTTGATATGTCTTTTTCGCTAATGATTGAATGAAGCTGACGGTTTCTGGGTGCGCATAATACCGTTCGCGTTGGCTACGAATCACTTGGTAGCCTTCCCCTTCCAATGGTAAAGCTTTAGCCCCTGCCAAGCAACCATTGGCGTAACTGCCAATCGATTCGGTCGGAAGCGTTGATGGTAACCGTTTTTCCTCCCACGGCGTTGCCATACTCGTAAAAGAAAGCACACTCATCATTAAGACCGCTGATACTCTTTGCCCTTTTCTCACTTCATCTCTCCCTGATACAAGGCGAACAACGCCCTAGGCTATTCACAGCAAACCATTTCAGTATATGCATAAATGACACTAAAAGGATGTGACTTGAAGAGAACTGAAATAAAAAAAGCCGCCAGTTTCCTAGCGGCTTTTCGAGTTTGTCACAACGAATCTCTAAGCTGTGTAACCCTATGCGATGTCAACCAAATGCCCTATGGCATTTCGTCAAACTCTTCGCCTTCTTTCTCAACTTGAGTTGGCATTAGATGCTCTCGTTCAATACCCAGTCTTAATGCTAGTGCTGATGCAACGTAGATTGAAGAGTACGTACCAACCGTGATACCTAAGAGCAATGCAAGCGCGAAGCCGTGGATCATAGCGCCGCCTTGGGTAAAGAGGGCGATAACCACGAATAGCGTTGTACCAGAGGTGATTAACGTACGACTCAGTGTTTGAGTAATAGAGTTATTCATCACCTCAGGTGGCTCGCCTTTACGCATCTTACGGAAGTTTTCACGAATACGGTCAAACACAACAATGGTATCGTTGAGTGAGTACCCGACTACCGTCAGCAAGGCAGCGACGATGGTTAAATCCACCTCGATTTGAAGCAGCGAGAAGATACCTAACGTGATGATAACATCGTGCGCGAGTGCTAGTACCGCACCTGCAGCTAGACGCCACTCAAAGCGAATCGATACGTAGATCAAGATACAGATCAAAGAAGCTATGATCGCCAGACCACCCGCTTCCGTTAATTCATCACCCACGTTCGGACCAACAAACTCGATACGACGCATCTCAACACTTTCACCAGTGCCATCTTTGATCGCATCAAGAATTTGGTTACCAAGCGTTTCGTTTGCAACGCCATCACGAGGACGTAGACGAACCATTACTTCACGAGCGGAACCAAAGTTCTGAACCGTTGCATCACCAAAGCCTTCGGCTTCTAACGCACTACGAATGTCTTCAAGGTTTGCTGGCTGTTCAAAGCCAACTTCAATCAGCGTACCGCCAGTGAAGTCTAAACCCCAGTTCAACCATTTAGTAGAAAGCGTGAATATAGCAGCGCCAATCATGAACAACGAGAACACAAAGGCCGCTTTTGACCAACGCATAAAGTCGATCGTTTTCTCTGCTTTTAGAATTTGAAACATATTAATTCCCAGCCTTAGATCGACAATTTATCAACACGCTTACCACCGTAGAGCAGGTTAACCACACAACGTGTGCCTACAATCGCGGTAAACATAGAAGTCAAAATACCAATGGATAGCGTTACTGCGAAACCTTTGATCGCACCCGTACCCACAGCGAACAAGATAATCGCCGTGATTAAGGTTGTGATGTTCGCATCGGCAATGGTGCTGAATGCATTTGAGTAACCCTGGTGAATCGCTTGCTGAGGACTTTTCCCATCACGAAGCTCTTCACGAATACGCTCAAATATCAGTACGTTTGCATCCACCGCCATACCAACGGTTAATACAATACCGGCGATGCCTGGTAGCGTCATCGTCGCCCCTGGGATCATCGACATCACACCAATGATAAGCACTAGGTTAGCCATCAATGCCATGTTGGCAATAAAACCAAACTTACGGTAGTAAATCAGCGTAAACAGCATAACCGCGACCATACCCCAAATCATCGCTTGGATACCCATATCAATGTTCTGTTGTCCCATCGATGGACCGATAGTACGTTCTTCAACAATTGAGATAGGCGCGATCAGGGCACCAGCACGAAGGAGAAGTGCTAGGTTGTGCGCTTCTGCAACAGAGTCGATACCTGTGATGCGGAAGTTACGGCCAAGCGCAGTTTGAATCGTTGCTTGGTTAATGACTTCTTCATGCTTAGAGAGAATCACGCTGCCTTCAGGTGTCTTACGACCGCTGTCTTTGTACTCTGCAAATACGGTTGCCATTAGCTTACCGACATTTTGACGAGAGAACGTCGACATCTTGCTGCCACCTTCACTATCCAGTGAGATGTTTACCTGTGGGCGACCATATTCATCAACACTTGAACTCGCATCCGTGATGTGGGCACCACCAAGAATCACGCGCTTTTTAACCACCACTGGGCGGCCATCACGGTTGGTCTTGATTTCGCTACCCGCTGGAGCACGGCCACTTGCCGCGGCAGATAGATCAGCTTGGTCATCAACTTCACGGAACTCTAGTGTTGCCGTAGCCCCTAGAATTTCTTTTGCACGTGCAGTGTCTTGTACGCCAGGAAGTTCAACAACGATACGGCTAGAGCCTTGACGTTGAACCAATGGCTCAGCGACACCCAGCTCGTTGACACGATTGCGCAAGATAGTAATGTTTTGCTCAACGGCGTAGTTACGAATCTCGGTAAGACGAGCTTCCGTAAACGTAGCCACTAATGCAAAACGACCGTTGCTGTCTGAATCAGAGAACGTCATATCACGGTGCTTGTCAGCAAGCAGTCGTTTAGCGCTCTCTAATTGTTCAGCGTCGCGTAAAAGCACTTCAACTGAATCGCTGCCAGATGGGCGAATGGAACGGTAACGAATACGCTCTTCACGCAGTTCACTGCGGAACGCTTCTTCTTGTTGACCCACAAGTGTCTTCATTGCTGCGTCCATATCCACTTCCATCAAGAAGTGAACACCGCCACGCAAATCAAGACCAAGCTTCATTGGTGCAGCGCCAATTGACTCAAGCCAATTTGGGGTTGCAGCCGCTAGGTTAAGGGCAACAATTTTATCTTTACCAAGCGCCTCATTGATAATGTCACGAGCGGTAAGCTGTGTATCAGTATCATTGAAGCGAACAAGAATTTGTCCATTCTCTAGAGCAATAGACTTATGGGAGAGACCCTGTTTCTCAAGGGCAGCGGTGACAGAATCCAGCGTTGACAGATCAACAGAGGCGCCGCGCGCCCCTGTAACTTGAATAGCTGGATCTTCACCGTATAGGTTTGGAAGTGCATATAATGCAGCAGTAGCGATGGCGAAGATCACCATCAAATACTTCCATAACGGGTAACGGTTTAGCACAGCAAGATTCCTTTAGCTGTTTTATAGAGACTTCAGTGTACCCTTAGGTAACACAGCAGTAACGAAATCTTTCTTGATTACAACTTCATTGTTTGCGTTTAGCTCAATTGAGATGTAGTCGTTGTCTTCAGCGATTTTAGTGATTTTACCTACTAGGCCGCCGCTAGTGATAACCTCATCACCTTTACCCATTGCAGCCATAAGATTCTTATGCTCTTTCACACGCTTAGCTTGTGGGCGGTAGATCATGAAGTAGAAAATTACCGCAAACATACCTAGCATGATAATCATTTCGAAACCACCACCTGCTGGTGCACCTTCTGCTGCTGCGTGAGCTTGAGAAATAAACATTAAGACGTCCTCTATATATTTTTTGTGTTAATTCAATGTAATTGGGTATCACCCCTACATTTTCAAGTAACGCGCGTTAGAAATCCAAGCACATTGAGGCAGAAAACACAGGGGTTTTGTAATTATTCGTTACCGAGTGGCGGCGCAGAGCGATCACGACGAGCGTAAAACTCTTCAACAAAGCTATCAAATCGATCTTCATCAATTGCCAAGCGAATGCTTTCCATTAAACGTTGGTAATAACGCAAGTTATGAATCGTATTTAATCGCGCACCTAGAATTTCGTTACAACGGTCTAGGTGATGTAAATATGACTTAGAATAATTCTGGCAAGTGTAACAGTCACACTGTGGATCTAGTGGTGTTGTATCCAATTTATGTTTCGCATTACGGATCTTGATCACACCTCCGGTCACAAATAGGTGGCCGTTACGTGCATTTCGCGTAGGCATTACACAATCGAACATGTCAATGCCGCGGCGAACGCCTTCCACTAGGTCTTCCGGTTTACCTACTCCCATCAGGTAGCGAGGCTTATCTTCCGGTAGTTGCGGGCACGTATGCTCAAGAACGCGGTGCATGTCTTCTTTCGGTTCACCAACCGCCAAACCACCAACCGCATAACCATCAAAACCGATGTCAGTCAGTGCTTTTACTGAAACGTCACGCAGATCTTCGTAAACACCACCTTGAACGATACCAAACAGAGAGTTTTGGTTCTCTTGGCGATCAAACTCGTTGCGGCTACGGTCAGCCCAGCGAATAGAGCGCTCCATAGAGATACGCGCTTCGTCGTGTGTTGCTGGGTATGGCGTACATTCATCAAAAATCATCACGACATCAGAACCAAGGTCGTATTGGATTTGCATTGATTTCTCTGCATCCATGAAGACCTTGTCGCCGTTAACTGGGCTACGGAAGTGAACACCTTCTTCCGTGATTTTACGCGTTTTACCAAGGCTGAATACCTGGAAGCCACCTGAATCGGTCAGGATAGGGCCTTTCCAGTTCATGAAGTCATGCAAGTCACCGTGCAACTTCATGATCTCTTGACCAGGGCGTAGCCAAAGGTGGAAGGTGTTGCCGAGAAGAATTTCAGCACCCGTGCCTTTTACCTCTTCAGGTGTCATGCCTTTCACCGTACCGTAGGTACCAACCGGCATGAATGCAGGGGTTTCAACCGTACCGCGTTCAAATTGCAGTTGGCCACGACGAGCGTTACCGTTCGTTTTTTTCAGTTCGTATTTTAATCTCACGAGAACTCCACTTTGCCAGAAAAACAGTCTGACTTTCATTGACGGGCTTTCACCCTACGAGAGCGGTCGCGAATTCCTTGCGAAGTAAGAGCTTGGCTCTTTCTCTAGCCTACTGCTAGCACTCGTTAATCTATAATTTTTCAAAAAGGATATTAGTTAAGTCTTACGTGTTTAGCACAAGAAAAAAGCACGGAGTTTACGAACGTAAATGAGTACTTTTGACGCAGTGATAAGCGCGTAAACGACACTAATCTGTCTTTTTGTTTATGAACATCGCATCGCCATAACTAAAGAAGCGATACTCACCCTCAACAGCGTGTGTGTACGCCGCCATGGTGTTGTCATACCCTGCAAAAGCACTCACTAACATGATCAGTGTGGACTCTGGCAGGTGGAAATTAGTCACCAAGCAATCGACGAGTTGGTACTCGTAGCCTGGGAAGATAAAGATTTCAGTATCACCGAAGAAAGGAACGAGGTCTGTACCTTTCTGTACAGCATCTTGCGCGGCACTTTCTAGTGAACGAACCGAAGTGGTTCCCACCGCAATAATTCGCCCACCACGAGCTTTGGTTGCAGCAATCGCGTCAACCACCTCTTGCGGGACTTCCACGTACTCAGCGTGCATGTGGTGATCGTTAATATTGTCGACTTTTACTGGTTGGAACGTGCCGGCTCCAACGTGCAGCGTCACGTACGCAAAATCGATGCCTTTGTCTTTGATTTGCGCAAGCAGCTCATCATCAAAGTGAAGGCCTGCGGTTGGCGCTGCGACAGCGCCCGGCTTTTGGTTATACACCGTTTGGTAGCGTTCTTTATCCGCGTCTTCATCAGGGCGATCAATATACGGCGGTAATGGCATGTGGCCAACATCGTTTAATATCTCAAGCACCGACTTTTCGTCGTTAAACTGAATTTCAAACAGCGCATCGTGACGAGCCACCATTTCCGCTTTGTATTCATCGTTTTCACCCAAAAACAGTTGTGTACCAGGTTTTGGCGATTTCGAACAACGCACATGGGCAAGGATGCTTTTCTCATCAAGCATGCGCTCAACCAGCACCTCTAACTTTCCACCAGACTCTTTACGACCAAACAAACGCGCAGGAATCACTCGGGTATTGTTAAATACCATCAAATCTCCAGGCTCAACCAGATCAAGCACATCCTTAAACGAGCGATCATTTAATGCGCCATTGTTTCCATCTAAATGGAGCAGTCGGCTTGCTGTACGCTCAGCTTTTGGGTAGCGAGCAATGAGTTCGTCAGGGAGTTCAAAGTGAAAATCAGAAACTTGCATGTTAATCGTCTTAATTTAGTGAAAATCTACTCTCATTTACGAGTCTTTAGCGATGGGTTTTACGCAGCCGAACAGTATAGATTCCTTAGATTTAATAGCAAGTATTGTCGCGCTTCGATCGAATCTCTTTAGCTTTATGCAGCAATAATAATATAGGTCAAAGTAAGTGCCGATTTTTAGCAAAATAAGCGGTAAAAAGAACTGGATCTCAATTCATCGAATCAAAAGAAACTATAGTCATAAGGTACTGATAAATAGTTGGAGGCGAAGATGATTAAAGTCGAAGACATGATGACACGTAACCCTCATACCTTGTTACGCTCTCATACGCTGGCTGATGCGAAAAACATGATGGAGGCGCTTGATATTCGCCACATTCCGGTCGTTGATGCGGAAAGAAATCTACTTGGCATCATCACACAACGTGATGTCCTCGCTGCGCAAGAATCTAGTTTGCAGAAAGTGCCGAGCGATCAGTCTTATACCCTATCCACTCCCCTTAACGATGTCATGCATACCAGCATTATGACGGTCTCACCTTGCGCGGGACTGAAAGAAAGCGCGAAGTACATGCAAAAGCACAAAGTTGGGAGCTTACCTATTGTTGAGAATGGCGAGCTCGTGGGCATTATTACCGACAGTGATTTTGTCTCTATTGCCATTAACCTTCTTGAGCTTCAAGAGGAGATCGAACCTGAAGAGATCGACAACTAACCCCAAAAAGCACTCAATGCCCTGTCATTGATGAAAATAGCCAATTCCCTACTACACTTGCAGAAGCAACCTAGGAGGGAATTATGCTGCGTCTACTTGTTATTCATCTAATATTCATCGTTTCAACCGTGTCGGCAGGTCAGTCTTCGACTTATGAAGTCGACAACCTATCGTATGAAGGTTATTGGTCAAAGGTGTCCGATAATGCTCCCCTTGTACTCCTTGTCCATGATTGGGATGGATTAACCGAATACGAAATGAAACGGGCTAAAATGCTCAATGACCTTGGCTATAACGTTTTCGCCGCCGACCTTTTTGGGAAAGGGGTTAGGCCAACCAAAGTAGAAGATAAAAAGCAGCATACGGGTGAGCTCTATAAAGATAGGGCCAAACTACGCAGCTTAATGCAAGCCAGTCTAGACCATGCAATTAAACTTGGCGGAAATAGAGATAATACCGTCGTGATGGGGTACTGCTTCGGTGGCGCTGCCGTGTTGGAATCCGCGAGAGCAGGACTGGATGCAAAAGGATTTGTCACATTTCATGGGGGTTTAGCGACGCCTGAGGGGCAGTCATACCAAAACACTTCCGCGCCTCTTCTCATATTACATGGCAGTGCGGACAAGGCTATTTCGATGCAGCAATTCGCCGACCTCGCGGTGCAACTGGAGAGCTCTGGTGTCTCTCATGAAATGATAAGCTACGGCGGTGCGCCACATGCCTTCACCGTCTTTGGTTCAGAACGCTATAGAGAGCAGGCAGACAACGATTCTTGGCAAGCTTTCACACGCTTCCTCTCCCAAGTTACGCTCTAGCAGCTCAACAATCACACCAATATCGTCAGGCTCTATCTCCCGTAGAACCTGACTCTTTTCTTTCTCCCTTCGCTGTTCGAATTCGATTTTCCCGTATCAAGCAAGAACTCAATAAGCAACTATAGTTTATTGAGGAATCTATTAGTTAATAGATATAGGTACACTATGGGCCAATCAAAAAGAGCCCAAGTAGGGGTTATTTCTTATGAGTCTGAAAAAGCTACTCTCTCTGGGTTTTGGCGTTATTCTTGCCTTGATACTGGTTATTTCTGTCGTCGCTTCGCTGCGTTTCTATCAATCTAGCGAAGGGTTTAACACCTATCGAGCTCTTGCTCTTACGAGCGTTTCTACAGGTCGAGTTCAAGCCAACATACTAGAAGCGCGATTAGCCGCTTTGAAATACATTAAAAACCCTAACCAATCTTACGTAACAGAGCTGGATTCTAGAATTGTCACTTCTATCCAGTTAATTGAAGACGTATTAAATTCTCATATCGATGACACCAATAAGAGTGAGTTTCTTATCATCAAAGATCAACTGACTCAATACAATCAAGGCTTCAAGAAGGTCGTTCAACTGGTTGATCAACGTAATAACCTCGTCCTTCAAAAGCTCGATCCTGCTGGCCTCAACATGAGAAAAGCAGTGACTAACTTAATGGAGCAATCCTCGGTAGAGGAAGACATTGATGTGGCCGTCAAAACAGGTCACCTGCAGCAACACGTTTTACTATCTCGTTTATACGCATCCAAATTTCTGACCAGCAATAGCGCAGAAGATGCACAGCGAGCCCAACAAGAGTTTAAAGAATCGGCTGACTTTGCTGAACAAATAAAAGCCAAGCTGTCGTCAAGCCAGCAAAAGACTTATCTATCGCAGTTCTACGACGCCTTTAACATCTATCAAGCCACCTTCGCTGAAGTCGTCTCGACCATCAATGAAAGGAACAGCGTAATATCAGGCACATTGGATGTGATGGGGGCATCGGCCGCCAAGACCATCGAAGAGATAAAACTGTCCACCAAAGACAATCAAGACATTGTTGGTCCTGACATGGTTGATCGCTTTGCCAATGCACAGATTATTCTGATTGTAATGTCTATCATCGTGGTCGTCATCGCACTTGGTATTGCGGTGGCCATCTACCGCAGCGTATTGAAAGTGGTCGGCGGAGAACCGAGTGATATCCAATCCATCGTAGAGGAAGTCTCTTCAGGCGACCTTTCAAAAGAGATCAACGTGACTGGGAATGAAACCGGAATCTACGCCAATATCTTACAAATGCGCTTAGAGCTTCGTCGAATTATCGATGGCTTCCATCAAATATCAGACAATGTTTCATCAGCCTCAGTTGAACTCAGTGCAGTCATGACGGAAACAGAGTCCAATGCCCAGAAAGAACTCAGTCAAATGGAGCAAGTCGCCACTGCGATCAATGAGCTTTCCAGCACAGCAAGTGAGGTCAGCCAAAATGCGGCCAATGCGGAGAATGCCGCTAATGATGCGACGTCAAATGTAGGGGAAGGAGGACGCTCACTTGATTCTTCTGATGAAATATCGCGCAAAGTAGACAGCTCTATTGAGGAGACTTCAAAAATCGTTAACCAACTGCAAGAGTACTCGGTTGAGATTGGTACGGTGATAGAGGTGATCAACTCTATTTCAGAGCAAACCAATTTACTGGCACTTAATGCGGCAATCGAAGCAGCTCGAGCCGGAGAACAAGGCCGTGGCTTTGCTGTGGTTGCCGATGAAGTTCGCTCACTCGCGGCAAAAACTCAGCAATCAACGATCGATATTCAAGAGATCATTTCAAGGCTGCAAGCTCAAGCCAAAGATGCCAATGAATTCATGCAGTCAAATCTGGCCTTGGCAGAGAATTCGCGGAATTACAGCGAACAGCTTCGCTCGGCCTTTTCGTCGATCACGGCATCCGTTAGCTTAATCTCAGATATGAACACACAAGTGGCGACCGCCTCTGAAGAGCAATCTGGTGTGACTCAAGATATTTCGCAAAACGTATCGCAAACTTTCGACATCGTGAACCACAATGTTTCAGCGATTCAGGAGAGTAAAAAAGCCAGTGAAGAACTCTCTTCCTTGGCGGTGAAACAAAAAGATCTATTGAGCTTCTTTAAGTTGTAGCAAAAAAAAGAGCAGCCTAGAATTAGGCTGCTCAAACCTTGTTGCTTCGTTATTATAATGACGTTTTAGTAGTGGATTCTGTTAACGCTACTTGAACTGCTCTTCTTCCGTAGACCCCGTTAACGCTGTCACTGAAGAGTTACCACCTTGAATCGTATTGGTCATACGGTCAAAGTAGCCAGTACCTACCTCTTGTTGGTGAGCAACGAATGTGTAGCCTTTATCAGCCGCTTCAAACTCCGGACGTTGTACCTTCTCAACATAGTGACGCATACCTTCGCCCTGTGCGTAAGAGTGCGCTAATTCGAACATGTTGTACCACATGTTATGAATGCCCGCTAACGTGATGAATTGGTACTTGTAGCCCATGTCTGACAGCTCTTGTTGGAACTTAGCAATCGTTTCTGAATCGAGGTTTTTCTCCCAGTTAAACGATGGAGAACAGTTATACGCAAGTAGCTGGTCTGGGTATTTCGCATGAATCGCTTTAGCAAATTTGCGCGCTTCTTCAAGACATGGTGTCGCCGTTTCACACCAGATTAAATCGGCATAAGGTGCGTACGCTAGGCCACGGGAGATAGCCTGATCGATACCCGCATCCACCTTGTAGAAACCTTCCGCAGTGCGCTCACCTTGAATGAAGTCACTATCGTATGGGTCACAATCTGAAGTCAGTAGGTCAGCTGCGTTCGCATCAGTACGAGCAATAACCAGTGTGGTTGTGCCCGCGACATCCGCTGCCAGGCGAGCCGCCGTCAGTTTTTGCACCGCTTCTTGAGTCGGGACTAATACTTTACCGCCCATGTGACCACATTTTTTCACTGATGCCAGTTGGTCTTCAAAGTGAACACCCGCCGCGCCAGATTCAATCATGTTTTTCATGAGTTCGTACGCGTTCAATACACCGCCAAATCCCGCTTCCGCATCCGCAACAATCGGCAAGAAGTAATCAAGACCGGCTTCATCTTGTGGCGTAATGCCCGCAGACCATTGAATTTGGTCCGCACGGCGGAACGAGTTGTTGATGCGTTTCACAACAGAAGGTACTGAATCTACAGGGTACAGAGATTGGTCTGGGTACATGGTTGAAGCGGTGTTGTTGTCCGCCGCAACCTGCCAACCTGAAAGGTAAATCGCTTCAATGCCCGCTTTTGCTTGTTGAACCGCTTGCCCGCCAGTCAGCGCACCTAAACAGTTCACGTAACCTTTCTTAGCGTCACCATTGACCAATGACCACAGTTTGTCTGCACCACGTTGAGCGAGGGTATTGGCAGGGACAACCGAACCACGAAGATCAACCACTTCTTCTGCAGTGTAGGTACGCTTTACGTTCTTCCAGCGTGGATTAGTTGCCCAGTCTTTTTCTAAAGCTTCGATTTGTTGGCGTCGAGTTAATGTCATGGTATTTCCCTCTTTAGTAGTGCGCTATTTACTTAGCAAGTAAGTGTTTACTCTCTGGTAAACGAAGTGCGCATTGGTCTTCCATTTCATAGCAGCGTTACTTATGTACAACTCTAAGATCTCTCTGCGTCTGAAGGTTGATTTCACGTTATTGGTTTTTGTGTAAATTGTTTTTATAAAAATTGCTGTTTATTGATTCGTTATTAGTCCAAATAGTCATAACCAGGAATGGTTAAAAAATCGGTCAATTCGTCACTGGTGGTTAAGGTCGCCATGAGTTTTGCCGCTTCATCAAAGCGCCCACCTTGGTATCGCGCTTCACCAAGCTCTTGTTTCACTACCTCTATCTCTTCAGTCAGGTATTGCTCAAACAGAGCTTTAGTGACGGTTTCGCCGTTATCGAGCGCTTTGCCGTGTTTAATCCATTGCCATATTGATGCTCTAGAGATTTCCGCCGTTGCCGCGTCTTCCATCATTCCGTAGATAGGGACACAACCATTGCCCGAAATCCAAGCCTCAATGTATTGCAACGCAACACGGATGTTATGGCGCATGCCTTGTTCCGTTCGTTCACCTGAGCACGGCTCTAGCAACTCTTTCGCAGTAATAGGTGCGTCGTCTTTGCGAGAAATATCGAGCTGATTACTGCGCTCTCCAAACGTCGCATCAAACACTTCAAGCGCTGTGTCAGCAAGGCCCGGGTGCGCAACCCAAGTACCATCGTGTCCATTATTCGCTTCCAGCGATTTATCGTGTTGGATCTTGTCGAGTACTTGTTGGTTCGCGACCGGATCTTTTGCAGGGATGAAGGCGGCCATACCTCCCATTGCAAAAGCGCCTCGCTGATGACAGGTTCTCACCAGCAGTCTTGAGTAAGCATTAAGGAATGACTTTTCCATGGTCACAACTTGTCGATCAGGCAAGATACGATCTGGGTAATTTCTCAGTGTTTTAATGTAGCTGAAGATGTAATCCCAACGACCACAGTTGAGGCCAACAATATGCTCTTTCATTGCAAACAGAATTTCATTCATCTCAAACACAGCAGGCAGCGTTTCGATCAACACCGTGGCTTTGATCGTGCCGGTGTCTAGGCCGAAATACTCTTCTGTAAAGTGGAAAACGTCGCTCCACCATTTTGCTTCATGGTGTGATTGAAGCTTTGGAATGTAAAAGTATGGGCCACTGCCTTTTGCCAGTAAGGCTTTGTAGTTGTTAAAGAAGTACAGAGCAAAGTCGAACAACGCACCAGGAATAATCTCTTGATTAAAGGTCACGTGTTTCTCTTTTAAATGAAGGCCACGTACTCGACAAATCAGCACGGCTGGGTCATCGGTCAGTTGATAATGCTTGTTGTTGCTTGGGTTGGTGTAACTGATGGTGCCATTCACGGCATCGCGTAGGTTAATCTGTCCATCAAGAACCTTGCCCCATGCAGGTGACATTGAATCTTCAAAATCGGCCATGAACACTTTCACATTCGCGTTCAGAGCGTTGATCACCATCTTACGATCGGTTGGACCCGTAATCTCGACACGACGATCTTGTAGATCACTTGGAATACCTAAAATCTTCCAGCTGCCTTCTCGGATATCTTGCGACTCTTCAAGAAAGTCAGGAAGTTCACCTTGGTCGATTTGTTGCTGACGCTGTTGGCGAGCATCGAGCAAACTATCCACTCTATTGGCGAACTTCCCACACAACTGGGACAAAAAGGTTTGGGCTTCAACAGGGAAAATAGCTTGATGTTCTGGCGACACAGTACCAACAACATCAAGCAGGCCTTCTGGGGTTCCAGCAGTTGTATTCTGTTTTATTGTTTTTTCTGAAACTGGAGCAAGCATAATTCTCTTCCTTAGAACTCTTGTTATTCGTCACACGTTACTTAACCGCTAGAAACCTTCTTTTGTAACTATAAAACCACAATTTAAAAGCTCGTACATTGTTGTGGTTGACTCAGTTTCCGTGTGTTCTTGTCTATACCTTTACCTAGTGGGGATCGTTTTTCAAGACTCTAAAACCTAGACATAAGTCTTACATTCCCTTTCAAGGCCTGCATTTAACTTACACCAAACAATCATAGAGCAACAGCTCTAAAGTTAATAAAAAGTTAAATTCAAAGTTTTATTCCGTTTGAAACAAGTGATTGATTTTACCCACCAACTCGTAAGTTATTACGTAATTAAATTACATAGATTTTACAAGCGAAAAGCGTTTCAAACGGTCGTATGAAATAAATTAATAGGGATCCAAGCCTTGCTATATAAGCTGATAGGTGAAGTAACGACGAATAATTAAACGCATGAGAATGGCAGGTATGTAAAATTTACATTGTGAAGTTTTACAATGTTATGAAAGGTTCAGAAATTAAAAGCTGTAAAATTTTACAAGTTAAAGTTAACCGAAAGAATAAAATGCTAAAAAGCACGCCAAAATCAGCATGCTTTTTAACAGGATTACGTGATTATAGCGACTACGACCAAGCTCTATAGTAGCTCGGAAACAACATCAGCTAATTGGTTGAATGTGGAGGTGCGGGAGGTACTTGGTCGCCAAACAAGGCCAATATTCCGATAAGCTTGCTTTCCAGGTGGGTCGATCACCACCAAATTTTGGTTCTCAAGCAGGCCATGCTCAATCGCCATTTGCGGTATAAAGGTTGTCCCTAGTCCATTCGCCACCATTTGAACTAAGGTGTGTAAGCTCGTGGCACTAAATGGGTTAATCTTCTCTTTATCGGTTAACTTACAAGCCGAGACGGCGTGTTCTGTCAGGCAGTGCTCTTTCTCTAGCAAGAAAACCGATTCGTCAGGTAGATCATCGTATTTAATCGGTACACGAATCGCATCGGCCTGATTTCGGCTGATCACCATTCTAAATGGGTCTTGCCCAACAATTTTGCTGTGCATACCGTCTATATCTACCGGCAACGCGAGAATCAGGACATCCAGCTCACCGTGACGAAGTGCAGCCAGCAGGTTTGTCGTGGTGTCTTCTCTTAGCAATAGGTTCAAATGGGGAAAGCGACGATTGGCCTCTTGAACCAAATCGCATAAAAGGAAGGGAGCGATAGTAGGAATGCACCCCACTTTTAGTTGCCCCTGCATTTTGTCACCCTGACATAAGTGCCCGAGCTCAACGAGATCTTGCCCTTTCGCTAATAACTCACGCCCGTGTTTGACAACGAGTTCACCGGCCTGAGTAAAAACAAGCGGGCTTTTCTTATCTTTCTTTTCGTATAAAGGACAGCCAATCAATTCTTCAAGGTTCTGAATTCCTTTACTTAACGTTGATTGGCTAACAAAGCACTTTTCCGCCGCTTCACTAAAATGACGCGTTTCATGCAAGGTTACTAGGTAATGTAGCTGCTTTAAGCTCGGCCATTTATTCATAATGTAATCACAGTGTAATCAATAGTTTTTAGGTTGGTATTGAGAAGACAAATCGGTTTTTGTTCATCGCTTTTTTCGATGAACTCAATCTATTTAATTCGCTTTTTTCTATAGTAACTTTTGTACTATAGTTTGTCCCGTAGAAACGAAAGCCCAAACAAAGATGTTTGGACATCAATTTTTTAGGAGATTCCAAAATGGTACTAGTAGGTCGTCAAGCCCCTGACTTTACAGCTGCAGCAGTTCTAGGTAACGGTGAAATCGTAGATAACTTCAACTTTGCTGAGTTTACGAAAGGTAAAAAAGCAGTTGTATTCTTCTACCCACTAGACTTCACATTCGTTTGTCCTTCAGAGCTAATCGCTTTTGATAACCGTCTTGCTGATTTCCAAGCGAAAGGCGTTGAAGTAATCGGTGTTTCAATCGATTCTCAATTCTCTCACAACGCATGGCGTAACACTGCTATCGAAGATGGCGGTATCGGTCAAGTTAAATACCCACTAGTTGCTGACGTTAAGCACGAAATCTGTAAAGCATACGATGTTGAGCACCCAGAAGCAGGCGTTGCTTTCCGTGGTTCTTTCCTAATCGATACAGACGGTCTTGTACGTCACCAAGTAGTTAACGATCTTCCACTAGGTCGTAACATCGACGAAATGCTACGCATGGTTGATGCACTAAACTTCCACGAGAAAAACGGTGAAGTTTGTCCTGCACAATGGGAAGAAGGCAAATCAGGTATGGACGCATCTCCAAAAGGTGTTGCAGCATTCCTATCTGAGCACGCAGACGACTTAAGCAAGTAGTTGGCTTAGTCTCTCTATCTAGGTAGAGAAAACACCCGCGCTCAAACGGGTGAATGGTTGGACACTCTATAAAGAGAACATATAAAGCTTAAAGCTATAGCGCAAAGCGCACGCCAATCAGTTATAAGTAAAGTCTTAATCAAAACCCGAAGCACTGCTTCGGGTTTTCTTTTATCTGCAAACAAACATAACCCACACCTATCCCCAAAGTGATTTGAGCGAGTAAACGCAGTTAACAAACCTGCACCTTCAAATACTTCGGGTATATTTCTTATTGGACGAACATATCTCTAATAAGACAAGACATATCGGTTTACAGACTTTCTCCCATTTAGGGCTTTAAACTCCGTAGACCTCTCACTATGATGGACTACATCAAATTTAGAGCTGAGGCAGATGCCTTAGTTCAATCAAAAACGCATGGAGAATACTATGGCTAACTTTGCACTTGCCTTCGGTACAGCAACAAAAAATCGTGATGGAAAAATTATTGAAGCGTTTTTCCCAAGCCCTGTACTTAACCCAAGTGATGCATTGGTTAATGCAATTACTGAGGTTTCAGACTACGAGCAAGGCAATCAAGCCGTTGAAGTTTCTTCTCAGCAATGTGTAGAGCTTGCAACAGCGTTCGCAGCTAGCGGCGACATTGCCAATGCTTCTTTTGCTGAAAAAGCGGTCTCTTCTGAACAACCACTTGTTCTTGTTGTTCTTGCAACCGATGAGAAGCCTCAGTCGGTTGCTGAAGGTTTCCTAAAGCTGCAACTTATTTCTAACCGTCTAGTACAACCTCACGGTACGGTTCTGGATGGTATCTTCGGTCTTCTGCATAACATCGCATGGACAAACGAAGGTCCAATCGATCTTCCAGAGCTCGCTGAGCGTCAAATCGAAGCTCGTCTTGCAGGTCGTTCACTAAGCGTAGATTGCGTTGATAAATTCCCGAAAATGGTCGACTACGTCGTGCCAGCTGGTATTCGTATTGCTGACACTTCTCGTGTTCGTCTTGGCGCACATGTGGGTGAAGGCACAACAGTAATGCACGAAGGTTTCATTAACTTCAATGCGGGCACAACGGGCGTAAGCATGGTTGAAGGTCGTATCTCTGCAGGTGTTGTTGTTGGTAACGGTTCAGACATTGGCGGTGGTGCATCAATCATGGGTACATTATCAGGCGGCGGTACTATGGTTATCTCTATCGGTGAGAACTGTCTACTTGGCGCTAACGCGGGTCTTGGTTTCCCAATGGGCGATCGCTGCACGGTTGAATCTGGCCTTTACGTAACGGCGGGTACTAAGGTTCGCATGCTAGATAAAGAAGGTAACGAAGTTGAGATCATCAAAGCTCGCGACCTTGCGGGTGTATCTGACTTGTTGTTCCGTCGCAACTCAGTGACGGGTCAAATTGAATGTCTAGCAAACAAATCAGCGGTTGAGCTTAACTCTGAGCTTCACAGCAACAACTAGAATTCGCTTTAATCCTTAAAAGCAGCCAGTGTTGGCTGCTTTTTCTCACTTCCATGTCCTAACCTTCATTGACAGTTACCTTCACCGTTAACACGTTCGTCCCCTTTCTCCATTGGTCTTTAAGCTTTTTTTTTAACTCAGGTCTTTAAACTTTGACCTTTAAATGCGGGCCTCAAAAATTAACATTTACGAACACTAATCAAACAAAAAGTTCGCACAATACAAACAAAAGTACGCTCCAACACTCATTTTTAATGTTCGTTTGTTTTCGTTTTAATGCAAACATGCACAATATGGACTCGATGATTGTTTCCGTCTCAAGAAAGACACAGCTGGCTTTATTCGCCGTCTAATCGACGAATATCAACTTAACCAAAACATGAAACCTTCGAGCAATACACAGCGCGACTGATCATCACCCTAAAACATCGACTAAAATATCTATAATAGAAAGACAAGGACACCCTACATGACTGAGCAGAAGTACATTGTTGCGTTAGACCAAGGGACAACCAGCTCTCGCGCGGTCATTCTCGATCATGACGCTAACATAGTGAGTACCTCACAACGTGAGTTTACCCAAATCTATCCGAAGGCTGGATGGGTTGAGCATGATCCACTTGAAATCTGGGCAACTCAAAGCTCTACACTGGTTGAAGTTCTCGGAAAGTCCACCATTCGCAGCGATCAGATTGCCGCCATCGGCATCACCAATCAACGCGAAACCACCATTGTTTGGAACAAAGAAACGGGCAAGCCTGTCTACAATGCCATTGTATGGCAGTGCCGACGAACGGCACATATCTGTGAAGAACTCAAACAACGCGGTTTGGAACAATACATCCGGGACACAACAGGGCTTATCCTCGACCCGTACTTTTCAGGCACAAAAATCAAGTGGATTCTCGATAATGTCGAGGGTGCACGTGAAGATGCAGAGGCCGGGAAACTGCTGTTTGGTACCGTCGATAGTTGGCTGGTTTGGAAAATGACACAAGGTCGTGTTCACGTCACAGATTACACCAACGCCTCTCGTACGATGCTGTATAACATCAACGACTTAAAATGGGATGAGAAACTTCTCAAAGAGATGGGCGTTCCTATCTCAATGATGCCTGATGTTCGCCGTTCATCTGAGATCTATGGCGAGACTAACATTGGCGGTAAAGGCGGTACTCGTATTCCTATTTCCGGTATTGCAGGCGATCAACAAGCGGCGCTTTATGGTCAAATGTGTGTCGAAGCAGGGCAAGCCAAGAATACGTACGGGACAGGCTGCTTCCTACTGATGAACACGGGCGAAGAGAAAGTAAACTCGCAAAATGGTTTACTGACAACGCTCGCTGTTGGACCAAATGGTGGCCCAGCCTACGCCTTAGAAGGTGCAGTATTTATGGGTGGCGCTTCTATCCAATGGCTACGAGACGAAATGAAGCTGCTGGCCGACGCAAAAGACTCTGAATACTTTGCCACTAAGGTCGACTCCTCCAACGGTGTGTATGTGGTTCCCGCATTCACTGGGTTGGGCGCACCCTATTGGGATGCGTATGCTCGTGGAACCATCGTGGGTTTAACTCGTGGTGTTAACTCAAACCACATCATTCGTGCGACCTTAGAAAGTGTTGCCTATCAAACTCGCGATGTACTCGACGCGATGCAGGCAGACTCCGGGATCAAGCTCTCTTCACTCAGAGTGGATGGAGGGGCGGTCGCCAACAACTTCTTAATGCAGTTCCAATCAGATGTGCTCGATACCGAGGTTCATCGACCTGAAGTCACTGAGGTCACCGCTCTGGGGGCAGCATACCTTGCAGGGCTTGCGGTGGGTTACTGGGGAAGCGTTGAAGAGCTAAAGAACAAAGCCGTCCTCGATAAGAACTTCCAACCGCATCACGATGAAGAAAAACGTAATCGACGCTACAAAGGCTGGCGACGTGCGATTAAGTGTGCACAAACATGGGCAGAATTGCGCGATTCCGAAGATTAATTACATTCACTCATAAAAAGAGCGCTTTCACGCGCTCTTTTTACATTTCACGCCAAATAAACGCGCCTCTCCTCTTCAAAGTTCCGCTTCTCTAGCGCACAATAAAGCCAAGCACACTCTCAAAGACCACACCACACGGTCTAGGTTCGAGGAAAGGAACCTCTAATGAAGCAAATACCAAGACACCAGCAGATCATTGAGCTGGTCAAAAAGCAGGGTTATGTCAGCACCGAAGAGCTTGTCGAGCAATTTGATGTCAGCCCTCAAACCATCAGGCGTGACCTCAACGAGCTGGCGAACGAAAATAAAATTCGCCGATATCATGGCGGGGCAACCATTCCATTGAGCTCTGAAAATACCTCTTACAACACCCGTAAGAGCATGAACTTCAATGAAAAGGATGTCATTGCAGAAGAATTGGTTAAACACATTCCTGACGGTGCAACGCTGTTTATCGACATCGGTACGACCCCAGAAGCGATTGCTCGAGCGCTCAGTAAAAACCATAAACAACTAAGAGTGGTGACAAATAACCTCAATGTCGCCACGATATTACTGCCTAATCCTGAGTTTAACGTCATCCTTGCCGGTGGCGAAGTTCGTAACCGAGACGGAGGAATTGTCGGAGAAGCAACGCTCGACTTTGTAAAACAGTTTCGCTTGGACTTTGGCATACTCGGTGTCAGTGGCATCGACTACGATGGTTCACTGCTCGACTTTGATTACCACGAAGTGCGCGTTAAACAAGCCATCATAGAGAACAGTCGTAGTGTCTATCTCGCGGTTGACCACAGTAAATTCGGCCGTAACGCGATGGTGAAGCTGGGCAATCTTTCCCAACTGCATCTGTTAGTCACCGATCAAGAGCCGCCAAAAGAGATCTCTGAGATTCTAAAAGAACACGCAATTCCGCTTGAGATTACTCAGCAGTACTAGCCCAGTCTACGATACTTTTAGTCAATACGCCCAACAACCTCTAGCCATCCGCTAGAGGTTTTTTATGCCTGCTATATAAAAACGCGCATTTACGAAAATAAATAGTGATCACAAACGAAAGCTGAGTTACGATTGTTTCATGTTCACAAATGCTCGTTCGCTCAAAAGAGGCATAAACCATGAGTACTCAACAAACAACACCACCCGTTCTTGATGTCATCGTCATTGGTGGAGGGATTAATGGCGCAGGTATCGCAGCCGATGCAGCAGGTCGTGGTTTATCCGTTGGCCTTTACGAAGCGAACGACTTTGCTTCAGCAACGTCGTCGGCCAGTTCAAAACTCATTCACGGGGGCCTTCGCTACCTTGAGCACTATGAGTTTCGTTTAGTTTCTGAAGCGCTCGCAGAGCGAGAAGTTTTGCTAAAGAAAGCACCACACATCGCTCAGCCTATGCGTTTCCGTTTACCTCACCGACCTTTTTTACGCCCTGCATGGATGATCCGTTGTGGGCTGTTTCTGTACGACAATTTAGGTAAACGAACCACACTGCCAGCAAGCAAATCGGTTGATCTTGCAAAATCAGGGCTCTTTAATTCAGACATTAAAAAGGGCTTTGAGTATTCCGATTGTTGGGTTGATGATGCTCGTCTCGTGTTGCTCAATGTCATGGCAGCACAAGAAAACAACGCAGAGATTCGCAACTACTGCCGAGTTGAAAAGGCTGAGCGAAAAGAAGGGATTTGGCATGTCACCATCCATGATCTTACCTCAGATCTTCGTTTTGAGCGCAAGGCAAAAGCCCTCGTCAATGCCGCTGGTCCTTGGGTAAAACAGTTCTTTGATGATGGATTAGATCAGGCATCACCACGCAATATTCGTTTGATCAAAGGATCGCATATTGTTGTGCCACGTATTCACGATGAGCCGAAGGCGTACATCCTTCAAAACAAAGACAACCGCATTGTCTTTATGATCCCTTACCTCGATAAGTTCTCAATCATTGGCACAACCGATGTTGAATACAAAGGCGATCCTCGAGAAGTTAAAACCTCAGACGATGAAGTCGACTATTTGATTGATGTGGTTAATCAGCACTTTGTCACCCAACTCGGTCGAGATGACGTTGTTTGGACATACAGTGGCGTACGACCGCTGTGTGATGATGAGTCAGACTCACCACAAGCCATTACTCGTGACTACACGCTTGAACTTGATGCCAATGGCCAACAAGCACCTTTGCTATCGATTTTTGGCGGCAAGCTCACCACCTATCGCAAACTCGCTGAGGCGGCGATGGACAAGCTGCAACCTTATCTAAATAACATGGGGACTCAATGGACGGCATCACACGCTTTGCCTGGTGGAAACTTCAGTTGCAGCCGTGAGCAACTGGCTAAAACCATTCATGCTAGCCACCCTACAATTCCTGAAGCGCTGTTACTTCGCTATGTGACGCAATTCGGTACTTACACGTGGCAGTTACTCGAAGGCGTGACTGATCGTTCAGATCTTGGCATCTGTTTCTCTGAGCAGGCGCATGGGGTTTACCAACGAGAAATTGACTACATGATTGAACGCGAGTTTGCACATAGCTTAGAAGACATTCTTTGGCGTCGTACGAAGCTCGGTCTTTACGTCGATAACGAACAAACCAATGCCATCGAACGCTACGTATTGGATCAAGCAAAACAGAAGATCGTTCACCTGCCTCAAGTCAGCTAAATAAACGCCCCTCTGTTTTCTATGCGAAAGCAGAGGGCCATTCTGCCCTATCAAGGTGCAAAAGCAGCTGAATTGCTGTTAATTTAGAGCACACCATTCTCTACACTCAAGTTTCACCCTGTAATGAAATATAGAATACTAACTATAAATCAAAAGGTTAAATGATAAGCGCGAGCTAACCCCATTGCGGATCGGATATTGCTTTCCTATTAAAGTAAAAGCATATCCGTAGAGGTAAGGCTCATGAATACAATAATAACGTCAGTTGGCTTAAACCGTTTCATCATCATCCAGATCTTCACGCTTCTGCTTGCCGTAGGGTGCGTACTGTACGGCGAAGAAGGGCACGTAATGAGTGTCTACCTATTAGCCGCATTAGCCACGCTGAATCTGGTGTTACTTCGTGGTATCAGTCTCGATGTTTCACGACTGACCCAGTACATCGAATTACATTCAAAGCAAAGAGATGCCGACATTGCATCCCTGCCCTTGCATTTTCTTTCCGCTGTTCAAATCAAGATAAATACCCTGGTTCGCCTGTCTCAGCGTGAGGAAAAACACCTGCAATCCATTTGTGATGAGATGGGGTTCTCTTCCAAGGAGCTCGCACAAAATGCCCTGCTTGTGGCCGAACAATGTGAAGTACAAGGCGACTCAACGGCCTCTTCTGCCTCAGCCACCACCGAGTTTTCTCAAAGTATTGAAGAGGTCAGCGGTCGAATCGATAAAACCCAGCAAGCGGCCGAACTAGGCTTAGAACGTTGTCGATACGGGCAACAAGAACTGGTTGCTTGCATCGAGCATATTGAGGGGGCAAATCAATCCATTCAATCCACGGAATCGTTGTTAAAGCAACTTGAGCAAAAAATGGACTCCGTCAACACCATGTCTCAGCTGATCAGAGAGATAGCCGATCAAAGCAACCTTCTGGCGCTTAATGCTGCGATTGAAGCGGCACGTGCAGGGGAAGACGGCAGAGGCTTCGGCGTGGTCGCAGAAGAAGTCAGAACGTTAGCAATGCGAAGCCAAGAATCGGCCGATTCCATAAAAAAGCAGGCTAACGACGTAACGACAAGCATGGTTGCCGTCGTTGAAGCAATGGCTTATGCCGTCAGTGAAACTCAACAGTGCAAACAGAAAGTGGACAACAGTTCGAACTCTCTGTCTGAAACATTGGACGAAATTCGCTCCGTCACCGACCAAATTTCAGGTATAGCCGCGGCGTCTAATCAACAGGCGATAGCAACCAAAGAGATCTCAGAAAACCTAGAAAACGTCGCAACTACCGCGTCTCAAAATAGTTATGTGGCCAAACAGAACGCCGCCATCGCCAACCACTTACAACAGTTAACCGCTTAAACGAAGGGAAAAGGAGAGCATAGTATGGATTTATATTTATCTTTATTCGGTGTCACTGTGTGTGGCATTGCAATGATTGTCGTTCTAACCATGCAGTCTTCGCAAAGCAAAAACAAACTCACCAAAGGGCTAGGTTTACTAAAAGAGCTGCGAATTCTGCTCAGCGTTACTCAACAGCACCGCGGGCTTACCACTGGCTACATCAACGGCGACAAGAGCTTATTGCCCCGTATTCACTCTATTCACTCTCATACGCAGGCGCTAATTTTGGCACTGAACAACAACAGCGAGTGGCTGAGAAAAAACACCAACTGGAAGCAACTGACTCTGCATTGGAACGAGATCGCAGCCAACATTGATAACGCCTCAACCAACAGCAATCTTTACGAACATAATAAGCTCATTCAAAACCTACTCTACCTCATCGACGACTGCGCCGCTCGATACCAGCTCTATTCGCTAAAAGACGGTAAGAACCGTTCCATACAGTATTTATGGAAAGACCTTCTCAACATGACGGAGTATATCGGGCAAACACGCGCCATTGGCACTGGTTGCCTAGCTGCTCATCACTGCAGCAGTGTTGAACGAATACGCCTTCTTTATTTAACTCAAGAGCTTGGCCAATTATCTGACAAAGAGATCTCCAACAAACTGGCACTGCCAAGCTTTATTCAGATGGTGGAATCTGACGTGATGAGCGACGCTCCCACACTGTCGGCAACGGAGTATTTTGACCAAGCAACGGTTGTGATGTCTGCGGTGTTTGAGCGTTTTGACCAAGGGATAGAGCGCTGCATGACTGAGCAGGTACGAAAACAGAGTGAGGCGATGCCTCGACAAGTGAGTGCTATTTCTTAAGCGCAAAGAGCAAGGCCTTAGAGCACTAAATTAGGTAGATCGAGCAAGAAAAGTTGATGAAGAAATAGACGTTGAAGTTAATGAAAAATAGAAGGCTTAACCGCACCAACCGCACTGCCCGATACGTGATGAGTTGGTTGCTCGGTTAAGCCTTTTTTGAATCCGTTCTCTAGCGAGTCTCTATCCAGGATGACCATCTTTTCTTGGCGTTATTAGCATGTAGCCGAATAACCCAATGTACATAGAAAAGGCAAGTATCCAAAGCCCGCCGCTGATGTTCACCATCATGATCAGAGAGCTTGGGAAGAAGGTCACGCCTATCCCTCGTATGACACCTGCAAGCGCCAGCGCAATAAACGCCACACTCATATTCGGTCCCTCATAAATAGCGCGCCCTGTATGGCCCATTGTCACCCGTGCAATCATGGCAAGTATCAAACCAGCCAGTGCGCCAATAGCAAACAGATGAATAAGGTTATGATTGGCAAATGGATTTTGTACAAAGCCACGCAGCAATAGGCTCAGAGGCAAACACAAATACGCAGCATGTAACGACCAAACCAGTGGTTCACTGAGTGTTAGCCATGGCTTCCATCGAATGAAACGCACTAACTGACCAATACCGCCAATCACCATTAACGGCTGACCAAGCTGCGCAAATGTCACAGGGAAGAAGCTCAGAATGAATAAGCAAACTAGTGGTAAGTTTGCCACCCAATCAAGCCATGGTAATGGTTGTGCCTTCTCAAAATTAAAGCGCTTTGCCGTAAAGAAGGGAATAACACGTCCACCCATCACCGACAACAAGATGGCGAACCACCACAGCATCGCTTGCCACACGGCGGCCGATGTAAACGGTGGCATGCCTTTTATCGTTGCGTAACTGGCGAAATTCGCAATGATCGCCAGTATAAAGAGCGGAACGAAAAACAAATTACGCCACCCCTTGGCCTTAACCACTCGGGTCGCCACTTCAAACGCGGCAAACGCTAAAAACAGCGCCTCGATACTCGACATTAGCCAGAGTGGTGCCGGTGTCCAAAACAGCACCCTAGGTAACAGCCACAAAAGCACCAGCACCGCTAACCGATGATGTTTGGTGCCATTGATACCGGTCCAGTTTTGAACCGCAGTCAAGACAAACCCAACCACAATGGCCATGGCAAAACCAAACAGCATTTCGTGCACATGCCACCATAACGACGGCACACCCAATGCACTCGGTTGGCCCGTTTGAAACATCCAAACCCAAAGAGCTATCGCAATAACCGCGTAGCAGCTGCCAAGTAAGAAAAAGGGGCGAAAACCTAATCGTAAATAAGCGGGAATGGCTTCTTCGACTTTTTTATCGGTAATATTGAGCAAGTTAACTCCTATGGCACTTTGGTAAACCCAATTGGGCACAAAGTAAAATGATCACAAATGTTGCTAACACTGCTTTCTTTGCATTTATCGAGCCAAGCCTGTAAACGTTATTTTTCATCAACTTAGCCAACTCAAAGAGTCAGAATGACACATCAATAGTAAGTCAATACGACACAAAAGTGTCAGTTGCAACCGGTGGTAATTTACTGTATCTATATCTTTAACCTAAACATATAACGTAGGAATGGTTATGTATATATTCGGCTATGGAAGCTTAATGAACTCAGCCTCAAGAAAACTCACAGGCCAAACAGGGGAAACCATTCCAGCCATTGTGAGTGGGTTAGTGCGATACTGGGGAAAAATCGACGACAGCTACGTGCTCTCCCCTCTGGTGGTCAATCTTGGTAATGGCCAAGTAAACGGTGTGCTATTGAAAATAGACGAGCAAGCCTTAGCCGATTTCGATCGCCGTGAGCGAGGCTATCACCGTATTCAACTCTCACCACAAACCATTCAATTGTCTGATATTGGCGAGCAGCCCGTCACAAGCACTGATACGCCTTCTTTAGCAAGCGATGACGTTGTATGGGTTTACGTAAAAGATAAACCCGAACCACCCTGCTCACTCAGCCCTATCATGCAAACCTATGTCGATACCGTGTTAACTGGGTGTCTAGAAATCTCTGAAAGCTTTGCTCAGCACTTCATCAAACATACTGTTGGTTGGCACTTTCCTAGGGAAAACGATAGAGAGTCACCGAAATACGGCAACCTGGCAGGTGTTCAGCCACACCACCAAAAAACCATTGACGCATTGCTATCTGAGGTCAGCTAACGGTTCTAACCGACTGTAATAAATAGGAAAACCCTCACAATAGATTAAAGCGCAACAGTGCCCCCATAAAATGCTTTACGTTTACACCTCTCAGAGCCCTTTTAAGTAAAGGGTTTCTGATCGCATTTATCTTCTTTCAGTGAATCACTGATTGCCTTATTTACACTCTCAGTGTTAAATGGTTGTAAGTAATGTATGAGGTAAAGCATGGCCACAATTAAGGATGTAGCAAAAGAGTCGGGTGTTTCTATCGCTACCGTTTCGCGCGTTATTAACAAATCACCGAAAGCGAGTAAAAAGTCCATCGACTCCGTGAGTGCTGCGATGAGCAAGCTTGGTTATCGTCCCAATGCGGCCGCGAAAGCTCTAGTGAGCCAAAGCTCCAATACCGTAGGTGTCTTAGTCGGCGATGTTTCTGACCCCTTTTTTGGCACCTTAGTCAAAGCGGTCGACACCGAAGCTCACAAGGAAAAAAAGCACATCTTGATTGGGAATGGCTACCACAATAAAAAAGATGAACGCCGCGTCATTGAGCTCTTGATCAACAACCGATGTGAAGCCCTAGTGGTGCATTCAAAAGCGCTGTCTGACGAAGAGATCATTGGTTACTCCAAAGAGGTGAAAGGCTTCGTTGTCATCAATCGCCACATCCCTGAAATTGCGGATCGCTGCATATCGCTCGACAATCGCAAGGGCGCTTACCTTGCTACCGAATACCTTATTCGTCACGGTCACACTAAAATTGCCTGCATCGGTTCAAGCCACCGAATTGAAGATGCGACCCAGCGTGTTCAAGGCTACCTCGCTGCGTTAAAGGATCATGGCATCGACCTACCAAGCAGCTATATTGAAAATGGCGATCCCAACAGTGAGGGAGGCGAAAGTGCCATGACCAATCTATTGACCAAGTCTCTCGACATCACTGCAGTTGTGGCCTACAACGATTACATGGCAGCAGGTGCGCTCTCGGTTGCGATTGAAAATGGCATTAAGGTTCCAGACGAAATGTCCATCATCGGTTTCGATGACGGCCTAATTGCACGCTACACCCAGCCGAGCCTAACGACGGTCCGATACCCTATTCAAATGATGGCAGAAAAGGCCACTCAACTGGCATTATCGTTAGCGAAACAAGAACCCGTTGAAAGCGAGCCGACGATGTACTCCCCGACACTTGTTCGTCGAAACTCGGTCAGTTCTTAGCTCGCTTTATTCCTAGATCACAAATAACGCCTAAATCGAAAATAATTCCCAGATCGAAAATAGAGAGACGAGACCAATAAAAAGACTCCAAGCCTGGGGTGGGCATTGGAGTCTTGATACTATTTGGAACACTGCAACCTAAAAGGTCTCATTGAAAGGGTCGCTAGAATTCAAACTGGTAAATAGTGGTGTGATTGTAGTGCTCTCCTGCTTTGAGGATTCCAGCGTTTCGGCCCCATTCTGGGTGGTTTGGCCCATCGGGAAAATACTGCGTTTCTAAGGCAAGTCCATCAAAGTTTTGATATTCCTTAGAGGGGCCTTCACTGCCAGCAAGAAAGTTTCCAGAATAGAATTGAACGGCGGGCTTGGTCGTTTTTAGCTTCATTACAACGTCTTTCTCTGGAGAAGCCAAGGTCGCCACAACCACGTTCGCATCGCAACACTCGTCAGTAAAAACAAACGAATGATCGTAACCACCGGCCATCTCTTGATCGCGATCGCTCAGAAACTCACTGCCAACTCGCTTCATTTGGGTGAAGTCGAAACTGCTGCTCGTCACCGAACGGTTTTCACCGGTTGGGATCGACTCATCATCAGTCGGTAAAAAGCTTGGTGCCGCAATCTGAAGGTAGTGATCTTGACTCTTTGCTTGAGAAGACTCACCCGCCAAATTGAAATAAGCATGATTGGTTAAATTAACAGGCGAGGCTTTATCCACTTCGGCAACGTATTCAATTTCAACCGAGTTATCTTCGGTAAGCGTATACGACACTTTAGCTGAAAGATTGCCTGGAAAACCTTGATCACCATCGTTCGATACAAGAGCAAACACAACTCGACGATTGGATTGAGACTCCACCAACCAACGTCGCTTATCAAAACCATCGAACCCTCCGTGAAGGGCATGGTTGCCATTATTGGTGCCAACGTTAAATGTCTCGCCAGCAATAGAGAACTGACCGTTATGAATACGGTTCGCAAAGCGACCAACAACAGAGCCGATAAAAGCACTATGTTCGATGTAGGTTTTCATATTAGCGCAGCGAAGTAATACCTCTCGATGCTCATCCCCAATGGGCAATTGAGCACTCAACCACGTCGCCCCAATATCCATGAAAGACGCGGTCATACCCTTTGAATTCTTTAAATGGATAACGCTCGCACTCTTGCCATCAAACGCAGGGGTCGATGTCATGGATTGTTCTATCAAATCAAGACTGGATTGCTTTAAAAGCGTGCTTTCATGTGACTCTGCCATAAGGCTACGCCTCCTTGACTAGGCCAGCACCACGAACCGCTTGGCAAACATAGACCGACTCTTTTAAACCGGTTGCGGCTTGATACTGACTTGCTACGGCTTGTCGAACATCATCCACCTTCGTTGGCGGAACAAGCGCTACGATACATCCACCAAAACCGCCGCCCGTCATGCGAACGCCTCCTTCTTCCCCAAGCGCTTCCTTCACGATATCAACCAATAGATCGATTTCCTTCACGGTGATCTCAAAGTCATCTCTCATCGATGCATGCGATTCCTGCATGAGGACGCCCATGCGTTTTATGTCACCGCTTTCAAGGGCTTTTGCTGCTTCAAGTGTTCGCGCATTTTCAGTGATAATATGGCGGGCTCGTTTCGCGACGGTTTCATCCAGTCGATCTTTGTTCGCTAGGAACTGATCTAATGTGACATCACGTAACGCTTTAACCTTGAACTGTTGAGCCGCTTGCTCACATTGCTCTCTGCGCGTGTTGTATTCACTGTCGACTAGGCCACGCTGCTTATTGGAATTGATAATAACGACGACCATCTCTTCCGGCATCGACACTGCCGTGGTTTCAAGGCTGCGGCAGTCCAACAACATGGCGTGATTTTCACGCCCTTGCGCCGAAACCATCTGATCCATGATTCCACAATTACAGCCAACGAACTCGTTTTCCGCTTGTTGTCCGTTGAGCGCTATCTCAGCTTGGCTAATATCAAGCTGATACAGCTCTTTAAACGTTTGGCCAATAACCACCTCTAAAGCGGCAGAAGAGCTCAAGCCCGCGCCTTGAGGCACATTGCCACTCACCGAGATATCCGCCCCTTTAAACTCATAGCCTCTTAGGCGAAGACACTTCACGACACCACGAATGTAGTTAGACCACATTTTATCTTGTTGAAATTCAATCTCAGCGGTTAAGTCAAACTCATCGAGTTGATTCCCGTAATCCACAGAGATAACACGAACAACATTATCATGGCGCTTCGCGGCTGCGACGACGGTTTGATAATTGATGGCACAAGGTAAAACAAATCCGTCGTTGTAATCGGTGTGCTCGCCAATCAAATTGACTCGGCCTGGCGCTTGCACGATATGAGTCGGTGCATAGTTGAGAACATCAGTAAATGATGCTTTAACCTGTTCAATTAGACTGTTCATGATTCTCTCTCAATAAAATAAAAATGCGAAAATTGGTTAAAATGAGCGTCTAGCACTAAAGGCAATTCCCCACAAACTACGATTAGGCTAGGGCTCTTAAATCATCAATCGGTAATCTTTACGGCTTTTCCTTAAAGTGGATATCGGAAACTTCACGCAGCCTCTGCGCGGCTTGCTCTGCGGTGAGATCGCGTTGGCTCTCGGCCAACATTTCATACCCGACCATAAACTTGCGCACCGAGGCACTTCGAAGTAACGGCGGATAGAAAAGAGCGTGTAACTGCCAGTGGTCAATATCCGTTCCTTGTTCAAAAAAGGGCGCGTAGTGCCAGCCCATCGAGTAAGGGAATGAACACTGGAACAGGTTATCGTAACGACTTGTCAGTTTTTTGATGGCGAGCGCCAAATCATCACGCTGCTCGGCACTTAACTCGCTCATACGACGAACATGGACTTTAGGCAAGAGCATGGTCTCAAATGGCCAAGCTGCCCAGTAGGGAACAACCGCTATCCAGTGCTCGGTTTCAACCACGGTTCGCGAACCATCTTTCATTTCAGCGTGAACGTAGTCCACCAAAAGGTTGCTACCTTGCTCGGTGAAATACTGCTTGAGCAGCGCTTCTTTGCGTTCAATCTCATTGGGCAGAAAACTGTTGGCCCAGATTTGGCCATGTGGATGAGGCTGCGAGCACCCCATCGCCTCTCCTTTGTTTTCGAACGCTTGAACCCAAACGTAGTCTTTGCCTAGCTCTTCAATCTGCTCATTCCAAGTCTCTATCACATGACCAATCTCAGTGCGAGATAGCTCTGGCAAGGTTTTACTGTGATCGGGAGAGAAGCAGATAACGCGGCTCAACCCTCGCGCCCCTTGCGTTTTGAACAGTGGACTTTGGTTATCGGGCGCGTCCGGAGAATCGGGCATTAACGCGGCGAAGTCATTATTGAATACGTACGCCCCTTTATAATCCGGGTTTGTGTCACCAGAAATACGCTCATTGGTTGGGCATAAAAAACATCCCTTGTCGTATTGAGGCAAGGCTTCTGTTGAGGGCTGCTCGTCTAGCCCACTCCAAGGCCTTTTAGCACGGTGTGGCGAGACCAAGATCCACTGCCCAGTTAATGGGTTATAGCGTCGGTGTGGGTGATCGACTGGATTAAATTCAACATTCGCCATTTTGATACTCAACTTTTATACGTTTCTGTTTACACACACTGTATTCAACAAAGATTAAAACACTCTGTTAGGACACATAGCCTTGCGGGTTTTTTGACTGCCAATTCCAGGTATCGACGGTCATATCTAAGATGTTTCTCGTCGCTTTCCAGCCCAATTCCAACGCAGCTTTTTCCGTGTTAGCCCAACACTCAGCAATATCACCAGGACGACGGGGGCAAATTTCATAGGGCACGGGTTTCGAGCTGGCTTTGGCGAACGCATCCACCATGTCGAGAACACTTGAGCCTTTGCCTGTCCCCAGATTATAGGTATGTAACCCTGCTTGTTTTCCAACGGTATTCAAAGCCGCGATGTGTCCATCAGCCAGATCCATCACATGGATATAGTCACGTACACCAGTGCCATCAGGGGTTGAATAGTCATCGCCGAAAACAGCGAGCTTTTCCCTGCGACCCACAGCCACTTGGGCAATATACGGCATTAGGTTATTCGGAATGCCTTGTGGATCTTCCCCCATGGTTCCCGATGGATGAGCACCGACTGGGTTAAAGTAGCGCAGTAAGGTTACGCTCCAATCGTTATCTGAATTGAACAGATCGCTGAGGCACTGCTCCACCATGAACTTACTTCGACCGTAAGGGTTGGTTGTTGCTCCTGTCGGCGAATTCTCGGTGATCGGCACGACTTCGGGATCGCCATAGACGGTGGCCGACGAGCTAAACACTAAACTTTTCACGCCAGCTTTGCGCATGCTGCGAGCCAGTGTCAAAGAGCCATTGACGTTATTGTCATAATATTCGAGGGGCTGAGTCACCGACTGGCCCACCGCTTTTAAACCCGCAAAATGAATCACAGATTGAATATCATGCTGCTGAAAAATGGTATCTAGGAACGCCTCATCACGAATGTCACCCAAGTAAAAATCAGGGCGAGCGCCAGTTAATGCTTCTATTCGATTAAGCACTTCAGCATTCGCATTGCATAAGTTGTCGATGATGATCGGCTGTAATCCTGTTTCGATCATTTGCACACACGTATGGCTGCCGATATAGCCCATACCCCCTGTGATCAATACTTTCACTGTCGCCTCCGTTAATCCGTTAATCCGTTAATCCGTTAATCCTGAGCACCGTATGCATAAAGTCTAACAGGTGCGATGGCGTTCTTTCTGTGATCGCCACCAAAATATGTAAACGTTTACACTTGATGGTTATCTATAAACCTACTCATAATGCAAGGTCAGCCAGTGGGCTAGTTATAACCCCATCTAACTTCAATCAATGTACTGGTAACGTTTTCAGATCAATCCAAACCGTATCTATTCCTGCGTAACCAAGGCTATCTCAAGCATTAACGCGGCTTCTGGGTCTAAAATTGGCAGACTAATTCCAACGTTCATTAACCACTCACCACTCGCTAACACCTCGCCAGATTCCCACCATCCACCACTCTCTTTCATCAACTGAGCGCTGCTTTGCGGGTAATCAACAAGGGCGACTCGATAGGTTTTATCCGCATCAAGGCCAATAAGTAGCACGGGCTCTGGCAATGCATAATCAGGCATCGAGATTTGGCTGACCACCACCAATTGCTGATCGTTCTTCGCCACGCCATACACTAAGCGCGTTGCGTCAATACTGTCTAAGTAGAAGGATTGACCATGGTGCAAGATATCGCGGTACTGCTTGTGCAGTGCAATGTACTTGGCGAACGCCTGCTTCTCTTCGTCGCTCTCTTTTACGGGATCAAGCTCAACCCCCATGTGCCCAGTTAACGCTGTTAGCCCGCGTAAATTAATGTCATGGGTTCGCCTTGTGGTATGACTATGGTAAGGACCAATGTGAGCCCCCATCACCTCTGGTGGGAAAAAGATTCCCATGTGCTTCTGGATGGTTTGCCTTTCCAGTGCATCGTTGCAATCAGACGTCCAGAAGCGGCAGGTTCTTTTCAAAATTTCATAATCAATTCGTCCACCACCCGATGAACACGATTCAATCTCAACCTCAGGGTGTGCGCTAACCAGTTTATCGAGCAATCGATACAGTTCTTTGGTTTGCCCATGAACCGAGGCTTTTCCTTTATGTGTGGGTTGAACGAGTTCACGGTTCATGTCCCACTTAACGTATTCGATATTGTGCTCGGTGAGTAGCGCATCGAGACACTGGTAGAGGTAGTCAAAACAGGCTGGTATTTGCAAGTTAAGCACGTATTGATATCGCCCAGTCGGCTGCGAATACCCATCGGCGGCAAGCATCCAGTCCGGGTGATTGCGAAACAGATCAGAATCTTCATTGACCATCTCAGGCTCAACCCAGATCCCGAAAGACATCCCCAGCTGATTGACGTGTTCGATCACGGGAGTCAGCCCATCAGGGTATTTCTCTGTGTCTAGCGTCCAATCGCCGAGTGAGGTTTTGTCATCATTGCGGCCTTTAAACCAGCCGTCATCGATAATAAATCGCTCAACCCCAATGCTCGCGGCTTCTTTTGCCATTTCGCAGATGTAGCCAGGATCGTGATCGAAGTAGATACCCTCCCACGTATTAAGATGCACAGGGCGAGATTTACTTTGATCAAATGGAATGATTTGCTCACGCACAAACTGGTGACTGGCGCGGCGAATACCATTAATGCCGGTTGAGCTGTAGCTGGCAAATAAGTCCGGTGTGGTATAGCGCTCTCCCTGACCAAGAATCACTTCGCCAGGCAACAACAATTCACCCGCTTGGATGAAACGACGACCATCACTTTTCACATCGGCCCTCACTTGATGGTTGCCACTCCAACCAAGGTGGAACGCCCACACTTCACCACTTTGTTCTTTAAAGCCTTCAATACCAAGTAAGCAGCCTGGAAAATATTCGTGTGAGGTCCGGCCGCGACGATTTTCTACCTGCCATGCACCGTGTGTTATGCGTTGACGCTGAGCCTGAAACTCTCGGCTCCATCGCCCATGATAGCTTTCAAGTTCAGTGGCTCGTTGCGGAATAGGCAGCGTGAGAATGAGTTTATTTAGGCTGTAATTCGCCTTAGCTTGGTTTTCAACCGTCAGCTTTTTTTGTAACACCCCTGATGCGCTATCAAGTGAAAGTGTAATGATCAATGTCAGTTGCGCTTGGGGATCGTCACACACAATTTCAGCGCTAGAGCCTGTTTTGCTTTGTTCAAAGGTATGAGAGACGTAATGAAATCGCGGCATACTATTGAGGCCATCATGGTGTCCCTCAATCCCTGAAGCCCCAAAGTTACCCCGACCCAGTTCAGGGCAAAGCGTTAAAGGAACATCATGATCCAAACGCGCCTGAGAGACGGCTCTGGTTTGGCTGCCGAGTAGCTGATCACATTGTTCGCTGCTCAAGGGCGCTATCGCCTTTCCCCAATAGATAATTTCAGGTGCTGGGGTGAGCTTAACCACAACGGAAACTGACTCGCTGTGCAGTTGAATAAATGGCGTCATTGTCGAATACTTCCTTTAAACCTTAAATTTCAAACTTCAAACTTCAAACTTCAAACTCAATTCATAGCGGTAACGCTGCGCGTTCAGTAGATACGCGTCATGAACACTCGGCGTCCACGAGTCATCGCCGCCAACGCCCATATGGAACCCATCAATACGAACGTAAATGGCACCATCCTTAATGAGCTCATGAGTATGTTTTGCCTGCGCAAGCGTATGCTGGCTGTATTCACTCGCAGAGAAATGCACCTTACCTAGCACCGTCAGATCACCAATAGTCGCTCGTGAAACATCACAACGCAGCCCGTTGTCTGTTGGGAAAATATAGTCGGTGTGCAACCCACGAAGACTCGAATGATACTGACCTAAGTGCGCAGACTGTTTGCGGTCTGGGTAGTTCTCATGCGGGCCTCGCCCTGTCCACTGCACGAAGCTAGCGTGATCATCAGTCATAGGATTGAGCACGAGCTCCATGCCTATTCTTGGTAGCGACGGCAACCCCTTGGCCAACTCGACATCAACATCGATGGAGACTTCCCCTTCACTGTTGATGTGGTAATGCCATTTTGAGGTCAGCAACACTCGCCCTTCGTGCAAATAAGCGGTACGAGTCATCACATCGACCCCTATCGAATTGACCTGCCACTGAAAGTCGATGGACTCACGCTCTAGCTTGGACAAACCAATCCCCTGCCAACGAGCAAACCAAGAGTGCGGGTCAAGCTTGTCCGCCTCGCTGGTGCCAATGTCGTTATCGAGCGGTGCACGGTAGAAATTATCGAACAGGGGCTGTTTCAGTTTTTCAACCCCATACACTTTCCAGCTCGATAGCGTGCCGAGAGATTTATCAAAATCAATCTGGAAATCATCGCCACTGACCATCAATGAGGCATGACTGTCATTGACGTTTGCTTGCCACAAAGAAGGCGACTCAGGAAGCACCAGCTCTGGTACAGATTCCAGTTCAAACTGTTCCATAGCGGTGCTATGCCCAGCGTCTGCCCATGATGTGTCTGTGGCCAGTTGAACCTCAATGTTCAGATGATAATCTCGGCCCGATTTCTCGAATTTTTGCGTATTTTCAACCATCAGCTCAACCGATTGCTGCGGCTTAATCAGCAGCTCAATATCGCCGGTTTCTATCGGCTGACCATCTTCGGTGATGGTCCATTTCAGTATCTCAATCTGGTTTGATTCAAACAGGTGCTCACTGGTAATTTTAAGTGTTAATGGGGCTTGAGAGACGAGTTCGAATTGATAAAACTGCTGCGCCTTTTTTACCTCGAAAATCGTTGGGTGCACGGTTCTATCAGGAAAAATCAGACCATTGATGCAGAACTGGCGGTCGTTTATCTCATCACCAAAATCGCCACCGTAGGCCCAGTAATTCTCACCAGAGTCACTCTGTTTGGTGAGCCCTTGATCAACCCAGTCCCAGATGAAGCCGCCCTGTAAACGCGGGTTATCACGAAAGGCGCGCCAGTAATCGGTAAAGCTGCCCAAGCTATTGCCCATCGCATGCGCGTATTCGCACAAGATCAAGGGACGCTGTTCATTAGGCAGTGCAATGGATTTTCGAATACCAACGCGAGGGGTCACCTCTGGCTGATGCGCGACCACGCCAAGATCCCAATCGACACGGGCGTACATTGGGCAGATGATATCGGTCGCAGCCGTTAAAGCACCGCCACCTTCATATTGAACAGGGCGAGAAGGGTCACGCTGTTTAACCCATTGATACATCGCATGGTGATTCGCCCCAATGCCAGACTCATTTCCCAGCGACCATATAATGATGCTTGGGTGGTTCTTGTCTCGCTCAACCAAGCGAGTCATTCTTCTCATGTAACTGTTGAGCCACTCCGCGTCATCGGAAAGACGACACATCGGGAATTGCCCATGCGTTTCAATATTCGCTTCATCGACCAGGTATAAGCCGTACTCGTCACACAGCTGATACCACGTCGGGTGGTTAGGATAATGCGCCGTTCGCACCGCGTTAAAGTTATGCTGCTTTAATAATTTGATGTCGCGAATCATGTCTTCACGCGTCATAACATGACCAAGCTCCGGGTGATGCTCGTGACGATTAACACCGCGAATCAAAAGCGGCTGCCCATTCACTTTCAGCTGGCCATCACTGATTTCAACATTTCGGAACCCGACAGAGTACGCCTCGCAATCCACCAACTCACCCACATCATTGATGAGACTGACAACCACGCGATACAAATACGGCGATTCCGAACTCCAACGACTCGGTTCGGCTATATTAAGCTCATGATGGGTCTTATCACACCAAGGACCTTTTTCATCCACAAACTGGATGCCAGGTTGTGTCTCTTGCTCGGCCACCAACTGCGATTGCGCGTCGTACAATCGTACTCTGACTCGGTACGGGAGATTCTTCAGAGAAAGGGTTGTCGTTACCGTTAAGGTCGCATCGCGGTAGCTGGCATCAAGGTGTGTATTCACCTCAACATCTCGAATATGAATAGCGGGTTTTCGGGTTAATATGACATCGCGAAAGATACCGCTTAGCCACCACATATCTTGGTCTTCCAGATACGAACCATCACTCCATCGAAGTACCATCGCCGTGAGTTGGTTTTCACCCGCCACTAGATAATGCGTTAAATCGAACTCAGCGGGTAGACGCGAATCTTGCGAGTAACCGACCCACTGCCCGTTACACCACAAATGAAACGCACTGTTCACGCCATCAAAGGTGATGCTGGTGCGCTTATCGTTAAGCGCTTGCTCAGTTACCTGAAAAGCCGTGCGATAAACCCCAGTTGGGTTCTCACTTGGCACGGTTGGCGGCGTGTCTGGAAATGGGTATTTCACATTGGTGTAGATGGGCTTATCAAAGCCCTGCAATTGCCAATTGCTTGGAACCGTGATGGCATTCCATGTGCTGTCATCAAAACTCTTATCAACACTGTCTGCGGGCACATTTTCTGGCTTATCAAACAGTTTAAACTGCCACTGACCGTTTAAACGGGTTTGATTGCTCGAAGCGCTTTCGTCTTCAAGACGGTAGAAATGTAACGCGCTCTCTTCACTGTGAAACGCATGAAGAGGGGCATGGGCAGGAACAACATTGTGCTGAACGACATGTTGATTTTCCCACTCACGCGCAGCAATGATCTGTGCAAAAGTTCTCATCAAAGCATCCTATGAGAGTTAGCGGAAAGGAATGGTAGGAAATAAGACTGGGCGATTTAGGCTCGCCCAGCCTGATAAGGTTCGAACCGATGTGTTACTTAAAGGTTCGCTTGCTGACTTTATCCAGCTTCTTCAAGATCTTCTCAATACGATCAGGGTGAACCATGAACTCTTGGAAGCCTTTCATGCCTTCTTTCGCCATTGCAGGATCGGTATCACGGTCGTAGAACTGAGCCGTACCTTGCGCCTCTGCTAGCATCTTCACACCCGTATTTAGGAACGGGTCATCGGCTGCTTTGGCTTTATTGTTGGTTGGAATCTGAAGGATTGACTCATTGATCTTCTCTTGAATATCCGCTCGAGCGACAAATTTCAGGAACTTACGCGCGTCTTCTTTGTTCTTCGCTTTTGATGGAATATGGATAGTATCCATCGGTGCATCTTCCGCTACAGGGACTGCCGGATCGATGATTGGGAACTGGAAGAAGCCCATGTCGCTTTTCACACTGTCAGGGAAGTTAGGCGCAATGAAGTTACCAATGAGGTACATTGCCGCTTCACCGTTATACAAGAACGGTTGGGCTTCTTGCCATGAGTATGAGGCGTGGTTTTCAAGGAAGTAGCCTGGTTCAACAAGTTGTGCCCAGTTAGCAAAGGTTTTCTTAACGCGCTCATCGCTGTATGGCACCTTGCCGTCCATAAGATCAATATGGAAGTCTAGGCCATTGGTACGTAGGTTGATGTAGTCAAACCAACCCGCCGCAGTCCAAAGGTATTTGGTACCGATAGCAAACGGAGCAACCCCATTTTCTTTGAGTGTTGCCGACGCCGCTAAGAGTTCATCCCACGTTTTTGGCTCTGAGATACCGTATTTCGCAAAGATATCTGAGCGGTAGTAGATGCCCCATTGGTAATAAGTGTAAGGCACACCGTATTGCTTATCGTTGACCGTCATGGCTGGCGCGGCTGTCGAGAAGTCTTGCTTCATGTTGTTCTCGCTCCACAGATCGCTCACATCTTCAAATAAGCCGCGATCAACGAAGGTCTTCATGCGGTTACCCGCGTACCAGAAAACAACATCGGGTGGCGAAGTCACCAGCCAGTTACGAATCGTGGTTTTGTATGCCTCTTTGTCGTAGAGGTTATATTCCACCGATATATCTGGGTTCTCCGCCTCAAACTGCTTGACGATTTCCGCCCAAGCCGCTTTTGGTGCGGGGTCAGCTTGGTCAGAGTTGATGACCAATGTCCCCGCCCAAGCAGACGTAGAGAGTGCCGCCCCGAGTACAGCCGTTGCAGCAAGATGTTTCACGTATTTCATAGTCAGGTCCTTATTAGTGAGCTTTCGCTCATGAGTCCAATTGTTGTTTTTCTAGTTGCCTTACTAAAAGCGTTGTTCAGCCCTAGGTGGGGACCTAAAGCCAAGCAACGAAAGTGAATATGTTTAACCTTTTGTCGCACCAAGCGTTAAGCCTGCAATAAAGTGCCTTTGCATGGTAAAGAACAGCACGACAGGTGGAATCGCAGCAACGACAGCCCCCGCAGACATTAACTGCCATGATGCAAGCCACTGCCCTTGCAGAGAACTCAGTCCGGCCGTCACTGGGCGAACTTCATCGCTTTGCACCAATACCAGCGCCCAAAAGAAGTCATTCCAAATGAAGGTAAAGACAAGCACAGCAAGTGCTGCCAGCGCCGGGCGTACTAAAGGAAGCACGATATGCCAGAATATCTTCCACTCTGACACGCCCTCTACGCGCGCCGCTTCGATAAGGGCATCAGGGATGCCGACAATGAAGTTACGCATGAACAAGGTACAGAACCCGGCTTGGAACGCGACGTGGAACAAAATGAGCGCCAGATGCGTATCGTACAGGCCAAAGGTGATCGTCAGATCGCGCACCGGAATCATTAGAATTTGGAACGGAACAAAGTTACCGGCGATGAACATCGCGAAGATCCATATGTTCGCTTTAAAGTTGTATTTCGCCAGTGCAAAGCCCGCTAACGTCGACAGTGCCACAGCCCCTGCAACCGCGGGTAAAGTGATCATCAAGCTATTGACCAGGTATTGCCCCATCGATGTTGAGGTAAAAACCTGAGTGTAGTTTTCGAACAACTTAATCTCTGTCGGCCATCCCCAATAGTTACCCGTATTGATGTCTTCCATACCACGTATGGATGTCATCATCACGGCGATCAATGGCAGTAGCCACATCACGATAGAAATAGGCAGCGCGACGCGATAACTGATGTTGGTAAAGCGTCCTGATTTTTGAATCGGTTGCGGAAACATTATTTTTCACTCCTTAACATACGCCACAAGAAGTACGCGATATAGATATCCATGATTAAGAACAGCACAACTGAAACCGCAGCACCGTAACCCATTCGGTAGTTAAAAATAGACTCTTCATACATTTGGTAGGCCAACACGGTTGAGCTGCCCCATGGGCCACCCGCCGTCATGGTTGCTACTAAATCGAAGGAACGAAGTGCACCAATGACCGTCACTACCACCGCAATGAACGTTGCAGGGCGCAATTGAGGCAGAACGACATACCAAAGCATGCGCCATTTTTTTGCCCCATCTAAACGCGCAGCTTCAAGCTGCTCAGGGTCAAGGTTGTTCAACCCCGTTAAGTACAGGATCATGCAGTAAGAAATTTGAGGCCATAAGCCCGCAACGATGATGCCGAAGGTGACGTAATCTTCATTTGCTAGTATCGAGACTGGCTCAAAACCCAGTGATCCCAACATGATATTGAAAAGACCAAAGGATGGATCGTAGAACCAGGCAAACACCAAACCTACAACCACTTGTGAGATAACAAACGGGAAGAAGAACAGTGATTTAACGACTCGAATCCCTCTCACTTGCTGATTGAGGAACAGTGCAATAGCGAGCCCAATTGGCGGGGCAAGCATAAAGAAGACCAACCAAAGAAAGTTATTCTTTAGTGATGTATAGAAAGCTTCGGATTCAAACAGCTCTATATAGTTACCAAGACCCACCCACTCTTTTTCACCCAAGCCGTCCCATTCAAAGAAGCTTAACCAAATACTGTCTAGAATTGGGTAAACCACATAAATGGAAAAAATGACTATAGCAGGGGCTAGAAATAGCCATGGCGATAGCTTTGCACTGACTCGCGATTTACGTCTGGTAGAGGGAAGACGATTTTCTGGGTATATCGTTTTCACAGATTGCTCCATTTCGTGTGACTCCTTGTCACATCCTGTTCATTCACTTAATCATTAACGCTTAATAAATGTAGACCAAATAAATGCAAAAGATGATGTTCTATCTAACATACGAGTAAATATTAATAACTATGACGAATAAATACACAGCCAACAAATCATTTTGTAAACGTTTCCACAAAAATAGTTAAATTTTGGTTAAAATGCATGATCCAGATCTACATTTTTTCGTTAGCTAGTAACAAAACCATATTTAAAGCGTATCTTTTATGTACAAAGTTCACGAATTCATACTCGAGTAACTATCTCGATAGGAATCTATCCGTTTAGCAAGCCACATTGGCAAGGAGTTCATATGGCTGATATCAGCTTAAAACAGGTCATCAAACGTTTTGGTGACGTTCAAACCATTCATGGCGTCGATCTCGAGATCGAGAATGGAGAGTTTGTTGTTTTTGTTGGGCCATCTGGCTGTGGTAAATCAACGCTACTGCGTCTAATCGCTGGGTTAGAAGAGATCACGGATGGAGAAATCTCAATTGGCGATGAAGTGGTCAATGAAGCAGACCCAGCAGAACGTGGGGTCGCTATGGTGTTTCAGTCATACGCACTTTACCCACATATGACGGTTGAAGAGAACATGGGCTTCGGTCTCAAAATGAATGGCGTTGCGAAAGAGATCATTGATAAGCAGGTTCATGGTGCCGCTAAGACGCTGCAACTTGATAAGCTATTAGACCGTAAGCCAAAAGAGCTATCAGGTGGTCAACGTCAGCGTGTTGCCATTGGTCGTGCCATTGTTCGTAATCCAAAAGTGTTCTTGTTTGATGAGCCGCTGTCTAACCTCGATGCTGAACTTCGTGTCGATATGCGTCTTCAAATCGCTAAGTTGCATCAAGATCTGCAAAACACCATGATCTACGTGACCCACGACCAGATCGAAGCGATGACATTAGCAGATAAAATCGTTGTGCTGCGTGACGGTAGAATCGAACAAGTGGGTTCACCTCTCGAGCTGTACCATAAGCCACAGAACGAATTTGTTGCTGGCTTCATCGGCTCACCAAAGATGAACTTCATCCCGACTCAGGTGGAAACCAGCAATGAGAGCACTCTCGTTCTTGCTGGAGTGGACGGCACGCTGTTTACATTGCCAGCGGTGAAACAATCCTTAGAAACAGGGGCAACGGTGTTGCTCGGTATTCGACCTGAGCACCTGGAGTTCAACCATGATTTGCCGGTGAAACTCACCTTCCAAAGTGAAGTCGTTGAGCGGTTGGGTAACAGCACTTACATGTATGGTCAGGCGTGTGGCATAGATGGTTTCAAGGTTCACCTTCCTGGTGATCAAGAAGTGGCACGCTTCCAAACGGTCGAATTGAGTAGCCGACAAGAAGATTGCCATTTATTCGATGAAGAAGGCTTACGTATCGAATAGCAATGCGCGTCGCTGAGTCATCGACTGACTGAACGAGGAATTAATTTCATAGCCAGGCACCTAGAGTTGATCTATGTGCCTTTTTTACGCTTAAGAATAGACAAATAAGCGTATTTGAGCGTTTGTTGTGTCTCTCCGCTATCCCTTCATTTAAAATGGCGCGTTCCCTTTCTTTGAGCGATTCAAATGCCAAACACCGACTCTACAATGAACAAACGCATGGGTATTGTGGCCTTAACCTGGCCAATATTCATCGAAATATTGCTGCGGACCGCACTCAATACCAGTGATGTTTTCATGCTCAGTGGTTATTCAGACAAAGCGGTGTCGGCGGTGGGTGTGATCGGGCAGATCTCTTTCTTCTTGATCATTGTGTCGTCAATGATCAGCAGCGGCACCGGCATACTGATAGCCCAATACAACGGCTCTTCTCGCCAACAAGACGCCGCGTATGTGGGCGTGGCAAGTATTGCATTATCGGTCGTGCTTGGCCTTGCATTAAGTGTTATTGCCGTTCTTGGCGCAGAGTATTTCCTACCGCTCTACGGGCTAGAAGCCCAGGTCGAGCAATATGGGTATGAGTACCTGGTGATCAGCGGAGCCATGACCTTTAATCTCACCATTGGCATTGTGTTGGCCACCATATTACGCAGCCACGGTTATTCGCGATCACCGATGATCATTAACCTTATTGCAGGTGCTATCAATGTCATTGGTAATTATCTTGCCCTTTATCAACCCTTTGGACTGCCTGTCTATGGGGTGGAAGGTGTTGCCATTGCCACCGTCATCAGCCAAGTGATCGCGACCATTATGCTCTGGGTGGTTCTGAAGCAAAAAGACATCGACTTACCACTGAACCAATACCGTCAAATCCCAAGAACTATCTACGCGAAGATCATCAAGATTGGCGGTATGAATGCGGGCGAAGTGTTGTCGTATAACATGGCGCAAATGGCGATCGTGTATTTCGTGGTTCAAATGGGCACCTCTTCACTTGCGGCTTTCACTTATGCGCAGAACATTGCCCGAGTGGCCTTCGCATTTTCTTTGGCGCTGGGTCAAGCCACGCAGATTCAAACCGGCTATTACGTGGGAAAAGGCTGGTCGGATAAAATTCTAGTGATGGTTCAAGAATACTTTGTGGTGGGGTTTATCGCCTCAACATCGTTAATGATTGCACTCTACCTTGTGCGTTTCGACTTGATTCATCTGTTTACGGTGGAACCTGAGATTGTCGCGATTACCGCAAGCTTACTGGCTGGCTCTATCCTGCTAGAGTCTGGACGGGTCTTTAACCTCATTTTTATCTCTGCGCTTAAAGCCGCTGGGGACATAAAGTTCCCCGTTCAAATGGGCATTCTAAGCATGTGGGGAATTGGCGTTGGGATGAGTTACCTACTCGGCGTTCACTGGGGTTATGGTGTGCTTGGAGCGTGGATAGCGATCGCATTGGATGAATGGTTTAGGGGGCTGATCATGGCAAGGCGATGGCGCAAAAAAGAGTGGGTAAAATTCACTCTTTAGCTCTTCTGTTAGACAGAAACATCACTAGTAATAAAAATATTAATTAGATTCAATCCCTTGTAGCGCGGGCTACTAAGCGTCTATTTTGGTCTACACTTTGTAGTACAAATAAACGACATAAACGTGTATGAATCAAGTACAACTCCCGAACAGGATACTGCTTTCAGCGATATTCGTCGGCTGTCTATTCTTCAGTTTTAACACCGTAATGACTCGCGGTGATTCACTGTGGATGTATGATTCTAAGCGCCTTTTTGTCTGTGCCATTATCGTAATTTTCTGTCTAGGGCTAACCCTGTTTAAAGCGCACCGACTCCAATTTTGGTCCAGCTTTACCCTCATCTCACCGCTGTGCGGCATCTTAGTCATGAGCTTACTGACGTTTGCAGCCATTGCAAACTGGCAACGCGTTTACGTTTGGAATTCTCAAGAAAACTTTTTCTACATCGTTGGTCTCACTATCGTTGCCGCCAGTTTGGTGCCTATCGTCCGACACCATCGAGTGTTGGTTTATCAGTACTTTTCATGGATTTCCATCTTCTTGTTTCTGTCGATTGGGTCGGTATTCTGGTTTCGAGCGTACATGCAACTTCCAGAGTCGGTTCATACCATTCTGAACCCCAGGTTCATTAACCAGATCCAGATTTGGCTTTTGATACCCATTTTTTATCTCACCATCATTTGTACTCGAAAACGCTACTACCACTACGCGATGCAAGTCATCTGCGCACTCAACGTCACGACCATATTGGCGACCGACGCCCAAGGCGTAGCGACCGTTGGTGTTGCAGCGATTCTGATTTGGGCGGGGCTAGAGGCAAACTGGCGTAAAGAGATCGTGCTGCTGCTCATTCAATCGATTATTTTCGGTGTAATGTTTAAGTTCCTGCTCCTCTCCCCTATACCTGAGTGGTTTTTGTATGGTGAGGCGTTTACTTGGCACACATTAAAGACAGAGTCGTCAGGGCAAATCGTGATTTGGTTGGAAGCCTTTTCCCTGACCAGTTTTTGGGGCTTAGGCGGTGACTCATTTTTGTGTTTGAAAGAGAGCTTTTCACAGCCACCAAACTGGCCTCAATGGACGCAAATCAGTTGGGGGGTTATCCCTCTAATCGCCTATGTTGCCCTATTGGTTTATGGTTTTTACGCTATTATCAAGACAAGAAATAAGGTCGTACGTGTATCGGGATTAAGCTTGATGATCGGACTAAGTTACAGCCTAGTCTCTGGGATTTTAGATTCGCCGATCAGTCAACTTTTGGCCGCGTGCAGCATTGCCATGTTTTGGGCCAGTTTAAAACCTGAGCCTAAGCTCATTACTCACACCTCCTATTTTCAGCACCTAACCATTATTATCCTCTCCGTTTTGTGCATCTTCTTTGTAACCAACAAGGTTAAGCAACGCGTTGATATCTACCCTCAAATCGAGCAAGCCAGTCAGCTAAAAACCCAGTTATGGCTAGGTTACCAGTGCCTTCTCTCGGATCTTCCACACCGCTAATTACAAACCACCATAGCGTGTTCCAAACTCGCCTCTATCTTCAGATAGTGGTCTATGCTGATAACTAGAGGGTCATTCAAAGGCAGACAAGGAGCGAAACGATAAATGGATGCATCGCCGCCTCGAATAAACTGGAAAGGCCAATGGGCAGACATCAAACTGGCTGTTAAACAGGACCGAATTATCTACAGCTACGTGTTGTTCACCTGTGTCAGCTTGTACCTGCTTTCTCAATTTACCGATGACAACCTTGATATCAAATACGATGTATTTTCCTATTTACGTAGCCTAGCGAACATGTGTTACGTCTCTTTTCTGACTTGGAGCGTCTACTACTATTGCTACCTTCTCTACCATCGCGCCTCGCACCCTTTGGTTAAGTACGTAAAAAAAATCATTTCATTTTTTCAGCCCATCTCTAAGGCACTCTCGTTTGTTCTGCTGATCTTAGTGCTTAACTTTACGCTTTCCAGTTACACGTATTTGAAAACCATCATTCCCGACCTGCACCCTTTCGAGTATGACCTGGCTTTTTATGAATTCGATAAATGGCTGCATTTTGGCGTTTCCCCATGGGAGCTGACGCATGCCGTTTTTTCCCACCACTACGCAACGTTTGTGATCAACTTTTTCTACCACTTATGGTTTCTTTTGATGTGGGGCGCTCTGCTGTTTTTCATTATCGATAGAAAATCGAAGCGACTGCGTGACCAATACTTGCTGAGTTTTCTCTCTAGTTGGCTCATTGTCGGGGGGATGCTGGCCACGATACTCTCGTCCGCCGGCCCCTGTTACATGCACCTTCTTAACCCTGACCACACCTATTTTCTACCACTGATCGATACACTGAGAATCCAGAGTCGAGAGCTGCTCAGCGTCGGCTTACCGCCTGTGTGGGCTATCGATGTACAAGACAGCTTATGGCTCAGGTATCTTAATCGTGAGGGCGGGGTGGGCGTGGGAATATCGGCCATGCCAAGCATGCACGTCTCTATTGCGGTGTTAATGGCGCTTGGGGCCAGCAGGAAAAACAAGTGGCTTGGGCGTGTTATGTGGGCCAATGTGGTGATGATTCAGATCGGTTCAGTACACCTTGCTTGGCACTATGCCATTGACGGGTATGTCAGCGCCTTTTTTACCGTGTTGATATGGAAAGGCACTGGACTATTGCTGGATAAAGTTGACCGTCTTTCTTCTCGCTATTAACGCAGCCCTAACCCGTTACCTATACTAGATGCAGCTATCTATACGGCTTTCACTTATCTACACGCCTTACTCCCAACAGCCGTTTAAGGCTTTCTTATCCCCTGCCTTTGCTCACGACCTCATAAATAAGCGCTCGTAACCAACGATTTTTTTCGTCTTGTTGCTTGCTGCTTTTCCAAAGCACAGAAATATCAAAATCAGGCACATCTATCGGAGGGAGAGTTGTCGTAAGGTGATCGCGAAAGGCCTCACTTCTCGCCATCAGCTCAGGCACAATGGCAATTAAACGTCGGCTGTTTAACAAACTCCGAATGGTTAAGAAGTTCCTCGACGCGACCGTGACTTGGCGCGTCATCCCCTGCTCTTTCAAACGTTTATCGACTTGAGTCGAAAGCCGCCCATCGGCACTCACTAAGGCATGATCAATAATTGCAAATTGTTCTACGGTTAACCGTTCAGCCACAGTAACTTGCTGCGGGTCAAACAGACAAACATGCCTCTCGGTGTAAATCTTTTTGGCTTCAAACGCGTCATCAACCTGCGCAATGCTGCCAATCACAGCATCGAGCTTTTCCTGTTCGGCGACGTTCACGTAATTGTTTCTGTTTACGTTGATAAAACTGACTTGTGCTTTGGGCGCAAGCTGGCGAATGGCATCGTACAGCAGAGGCGCAAAAATAAACTCTGCGTAGTCGGTTAAACCGATACGGCAAACACCGGAATACATCTCAGGGTTAAAGGGTTCTTTAGACAAAAGCTGAGTTGAAATGGAATCAAGTAAACTGTGCACTATGGGGGCGATTTGATGCGCGTGATCGGTCGCTTCCATACTGTGTCCCTTGCGCTCAAACAAGGGATCATCTAACAACTGTCTTAGTCGAGACAGACTGTGGCTCATCGCCGATTGACTGATGTGACTCTTTTCTGCCGCGACACTGACGCTTCGGTATCGATAGAGCTGAGAAAAAGTCACGAGCAGATTTAAATCGATGTTCTTCCAGTTAATCTCGCTCATGCTGTGCGGTTCCATCCAATGCGTAAAGTTAATCCTATTTTATTCATAGATTAGATTAAATCTATCAATTTGAATCATTTTAGTTCATTTCGTACAGTAGCGGCGAATTCAATCAATGAACGAATATGTAGAGAAAAGTGATGCTATCTATTTTTAAAATATTCTTTGCCTTAGGCTGGATTAGCTTTGGTGGCCCAGCCGCACACATTGGCTACTTCCGAAGCACCTTTGTCGAAAAAAAGAAATGGCTTGATGATCATGAGTACGGCCAAATCGTTGCTCTCAGTCAGTTTCTTCCAGGCCCAGGCTCGAGCCAAGTTGGTTTTGCGATTGGCTATAAACGCGGTGGACTAGGCGGAGCCTGCATGGCTTTTCTTGGCTTTACTCTGCCATCCATTATTATCATGCTTGCGCTAGCGGCGTTAAGCAGCCAACTCACGGACAACTCTGTGTTCCAAAGTGTGATTCACGGTCTAAAGCTGCTCGCCGTGGTTGTGGTTGCGGATGCCGCGTGGGGAATGTATAAGAATTTTTGCAAACAGACGTTAACCGTCGGTTTGTGCGTCGCGACAGCCATAGCGCTCTTGCTACTGCCCAGTATTTCCACACAGATTGCCGTTTTGCTCATTGCGGGTGCCATTGGCATGAGTTTTTTGGCGAACACGTCTGCTCAACAGAGCGACACGTCCTTTAAACCATCATTGTGGCCACTGCTGCTCTTCGCTGGTTTTCTGTTCGGGCTTCCACTCTTAAGCAGCATAGCGCCGAGTATCGGCCTGTTTAGTGATTTCTTTCAAGCGGGTAGTTTAGTTTTTGGCGGCGGCCATGTCGTCCTGCCTTTGCTGCAAAACATTGTTGGCGACCAGATAACGCCAGATGCTTTTCTAACCGGTTATGCAGCCGCACAAGCCGTTCCTGGGCCTATGTTCACCTTTGCCACGTACATTGGTTACGAAATGCTGCCAGGTGCGCCTATTCTTGGTGCGGTCATCGCCACTATCGGGGTGTTCATACCGGGTTTCTTACTGCTACTCGGGGTGCTTAAAAACTGGCAACAACTCGCGAATAAACCTCGCATTGCCGGCGCTATCTCAGGGGTGAACGCATCGGTTGTTGGATTATTGGTGGCCGCGCTGTATCAACCGGTTTTTACCAGTGCCGTCGTCAGTGGGCTTGATATTTCACTCGTCTTGATTGGCTTCTTCTTACTGAAGCAACTTAAGTTGCCGATTGTTTGGATGGTGGCTTTCTTTATGTTTGCTGGCGCAGCAACAGGGCTTCTCTAATTTATACTTTTCGATTTTATTTTGCAGTTTTCTGATTGATTTTGCTTATTGCATTTGATGATTGCAGATTTGTTGTTTATTCATTTTCCATCGCACTAAAAAGGAGAGCTTAGGCTCTCCTTTTTCTTTGATAATATTCCAAGCGCTATTCAGCTTTCGCCTCTATCGGCTCTTGCACCGTATTCGCTCTCACTTCAGCCAATGCCCTCTCTAGGTTCTCATTCGCCACTTTGTAATACGACGGCTTCTTATCGATGGCCTGTTGTAAGTAAGGAATGGCCTTGTCAGGCTTGCCTTGAAGAATCAAAAAGTAGCCCACATTGTTGAGTGCTTCCGCCGCGTCCATTTGTCTCATAAACACATTAATGGCGCGTTTTATTTCGCCACGGCTCAGATAGATAAGCGCCAGGTTGTTCTGCGCTTTCTCATTATTGGGTTCTTGCTCTAAGGCAGAAAGGGTGTATTTCAACGCAGTTTTATAATCACCTGACATGTAATACGAATACCCTGTATTGATTTGCACTTTCACCGAGCGAGGCTCAATGAGCAAGGCCTTTTTGTAAAACGCCTGCGCGAGGGTGTGATTGGCTTTCACATCGGTCAGTACCCCGAGCCCCATGTAGGCAGTCACGGGCGAATCATTATCAACCTGCAATGCTTCCACGTCTCCTGATTTCACAAGATCATCGGGGTTGAGTGTGTTGCTACTGTTAAGTCGAACTTGATCGGCATTCAACGCCCGCAGAAAATAACTGTACCCTTGCTCAACATCCCCCGACTTTGCGTATATGCCACCAAGATGCTCTAACACTTGCACGTTATTTGGGTTCTCTTCCAGCGCAATTGAATAGGCTTTCTGAGCTAAGGGCAAATTGCCGCGCGATTCATGTATACGACCAATATTGTAGAGTGATTTGTCATGATACTGCCCATCTGGAAACGAGAGAGAGCGAATGTACTCGTAAAGCGCCAAATCTATATTGTTCTTGCTGAGGGCAATATCGCCTCGCATGATGGCTTCTTTTTCATTCAGTGGCGGGGCATCGGAGGTCAACGTGTCCACAGGAAGACCATCATACAAAGCAGAATCAAAACCTGGCTTTTCTGGCTCGGTAGCGCACGCTGTCAACATGAGTGATAACGTTATAACAACGCATCGCTTGTATCCTTTCATAAACACTCCTTAATTTCCTAACGTTGCTGTAAGACTCAGCATTGATGGCCCGATAGCAACGATAAAAAAGCATGGCCAGATAAAAAGTAGCAAAGGGAAGATCATCTTGGTCGGGATCTTCGCCGCAATCTCCTCGACTTCCTGATTGCGTCGGTCCCTGAAATCTTCGGTATATTCACGTAACGTTTGAGAAATGCTGCCCCCAATGCGAGATGAATGCGCAAGCATCTTAACAAGGCCGGTAATTTCTACTACGCCAGTTCGCTCAACGAGATCTTCAAACGCATCGGACATTTCAACACCCGCTTTTATTTTCGCACACACGGTATCGAGTTCGTCGGCAAACTCTGGGTGAGAAATAATAAGTTCGTCGGCGACTCTTCTCAGCGCTGAGTTAAAACCTAGGCCCGATTCGGTACAAACCACCAGCAGATCGAGTGCATCCGGCACGCCTCCTCGAATCTTCGACTGTCGTTTCTTCACAATACGATTGAGCACGATATTCGGTAGGAATAACCCAGCGGCAATACTCCCGACTAACGCCAATCTCAGGTTTTTCATGTCTGGTGCGAAGTAATAAAAAGCCCCCGCCGCCATTAGGCCAATGATAAAGCTGAAGATTTTTATCGCATAAAAAATCGTTAAGGCATCGGCATCGTGATAACCCGCGTGCATTAATTGATGACGCACACTCTCTCGCTCTTTTGAGCTTTTGGGCGTCATCATGGGAGCGAGAGACTCTAAGGTATTATCAAGCTTACGACTCTTCTTCAGCGTTTGAGGGTCAGCGCCCTTTCGGATCGCTTCAAGCTTTCTTTTTAATGGTGATTTCACACCAAGTACGACAAATGCGATAGTCATAACCGCCAGGCTCGTCGAGACCATAATGAAACCCAAGAAGAAAAGCTGCTCATTGATTTCGAATTGATTGAGTAACTCTAGAAGGCGTTCCATGCTACACCTCGAAATTAATGATGTTTCTGATCCATATAGAACCAAAAAACAGGCTAACAATACCGCCACTTACAAGGGTCATGCCTCGGGGATCTTCATAAAGTGGTGCCACATAGACTGGGTTAATAACCGACATAAAAATAAACAAGATGAACGGGGATAAAACCAGTATCCACGCTGATAATCGGCTTTCTGCTGAAATGGTTTTGATTTTTCGTTGCAGCTTAAAACGGGCTCTTAGTACATGAGATACCTTCTCCAAGTTCTCAGACAAGTTCCCCCCCGTTTCTTTTTGAAGTAGCACTGCACTTGAAAAAGCCAACATCGATACCGTCGGCGTTCGATCGGCCATTTGCATGATCGCCAAGCGCATGTCGTAGCCATAGTTCAACAGGTTAAAGGTATTTTTAAACTCAATGCCAATGGGCGCAGGCATTTCGTTCCCCACCTCGTTAAACGCTTGTGTGACGGGTTGTCCCGCTTGCAGCATCCGACGCATGATATCGAGCGCATCGGGTAACTGCTCTTCAAATGTTGAGAGCCTTTGAGATATTTTACGCTGGATCATCATGTGCATGAGTACCCAAGTACCACTAAAGGAGGCGATCTCTACGAACCAAGGCTGGCCGATAATCAGCAAAATCATTGTCGAGATCGTGGCAATTAAGAAGGTCACCGTCAGTGTTTGAGTCAGGGACCAATCATAGCCAGATAACTCAATGTTCTTCTTCAGACTTGAAAGGATCTTTATCTGTACCAGTTTCCTGTCGGTTGGCGTCAGGCTCTTGAGATAATGCTCGTGTAACAGTGAACGGGTTTCTTCATCTAGATTGGATTGTGACTCTTTTAACCTTTGTGACAGCTCTTTGTGTTTCGCACTGCTACCAGCAGCAGGGAGTATCAATGCCTGGGAAATAAACACCACGGCAAAAAAGAGCAGAACATAAAAGAGCGTCGGATCTTGTCCCATGACTTGCCACTCCTATTGGTATGTCTCGTTAAAAATCTCGAAGGGCATGTGCAGCCCTTTTTTCGACAATTGGTCATGGCAAGCGGGTACAACACCAGTTGCGGTGAAATAGCCAATCACTTTTCCCTCTTCATCCATACCTTGTCGTTGAAACTTAAATATTTCCGACATGGTGATGACTTCCCCCTCCATGCCGTTGATTTCAGTAATGCTGGTCATTCGACGCCCACCGTCTTCTTGGCGCTCCATTTGCACAACCAAGTGGATAGCCGAAGCGATTTGAGAACGCAAATTCTTGGTCGAGATATTCCAACCCGCCATTGAGAACATGTTCTCAACCCGGCTCAATGCATCCCTTGGGGTGTTGGCGTGTATCGTGGCAAGAGAGCCATCGTGCCCAGTATTCATGGCCGCCAGCATATCGACGGCTTCGCTACCCCTCACCTCTCCAAGAACGATTCGGTCAGGCCTCATACGCAGTGAGTTTTTCACCAGATCTCGCTGGGTAATTTCACCTTTTCCTTCAAGGTTTGCAGGTCGGGTTTCCAGCCTCACCACATGGGGCTGTTGCAATTGAAGTTCGGCGGAATCTTCGATAGTGATAATGCGTGCATCACAAGGAATAAACCCAGAGAAGATGTTCAATGTGGTGGTTTTTCCGGAGCCTGTCCCGCCAGAAATAAGGATATTTAGCTCTCCATGAACCGCCGCTTCTACAAATTTGGCCATAGGTTCAGATATAGAGTTATAACCGAGTAAGTTTTCCATGTTGAGTTTATCGACCGCAAATCGACGAATAGACACAGAGGGACCATCAAGTGCTAACGGAGGAATAATGGCATTCACACGTGAGCCATCAGCCAATCGCGCATCCACCATTGGTGAGGCTTCATCTATACGACGCCCGACTTGGCTAACGATTCTATCGATAATATTTCTAAGGTGACGGTCATCGAGGAAGGTGTAGGGAGTCGATTCAAGTTTACCTCGACGTTCGACGAAGACACTTTTAGGTCCATTGACCAAAATATCCGACACGGTAGAGTCGTTAAGAAGCGGCTCTAAAGGGCCAAGACCAAAGACCTCATCTTCAATTTGCACAATAACGCGCTTTCGGCCTTCAGCACTTAAGGCGTGTGTTTGGTCATCGGCCATTAACTGGACAATAGCGTCATGCAAATCTTTCTTTGCACGCTCTTTTTCAAGGCTGGCTAACAGCCCTAAATCCAATGTTTCAAGCAGACGTTGATGATAGTAATGCTTGGTTTCTAATTCTTGTTCTAGCTGTTTTTTGGCGTCATCGACGGCTTTATCTCTTTCTTGGATCTCTTTGGCTTTACGCTCGGCGATATTACCTGTGCCGTCATCTTGATTCGACTCGCCTTGCAAGTTCGATAGAGCCTGTTCACCTAAAGGTTCATCAACATTGTGCTCCGCATTCGCCAACTTCTCTTGTAATTCAGGGTTAATATTTTTTCTTTTAAAAAACATCCTAGTTCCCTATTCCTTTAAGAAAACAGACTCTTAAACCAACCTTTCTTTTGCTCTGGCTCTGGCATCATGGTCAACGTAAACTCCATCACGGATTTGGCTAGCGCTGTCTTTCTTTTCGATTCTATAAATGGTCGACCTAAATTGGCACTTTCAATCGCCACTTTGAAATCGTTTGGAACCATATGCACTTTGACGCCCACTATGGTTCCTTCAATATCTTTTAGCTTGATCGACTGACGTTTTTCATAGCGATTAACGATGACCTCTAGTTGCTCCTTGCCGATTCCGAAATCCAGTGCCAATAACTTAGCAATTCGAGTGGTGTTTTTTATCGATACCAAGTTTTGCTGCGTCACTAGAAATACCTTAGTGACCGGCGCTAAGACTGGAGCAAACAGGCGATCAATCCCTCTTGAAAGATCGACAATCACATATGGGTAAAACTCTCTAAGTATAGGTAGCAATTTATTCAAGTGCTTCGCTTTATCGTAATTATCATGGGTATTTTCATGCTTAAAACCGAGTACATGAAGCCCCGAAGCGTGCTTGGTTACTAGGCTTGCGAGAGAGACTTCATCTAAGTCAGAAACACTCGAAATGGCATCGGAGAGACTGTAAGGCGAAGAGACGTTGAGGTAGTCTTCAATGACACCAAATTGCAGATCAAGATCGAGCAGTAGCACTTTGTCGGGAAACTCTTTCGCAACGGTCATCGCAGAGTTCAATGCCAGAGTGGAAGCCCCAGCCCCTCCTTTTGAATTGACAAACGCATACATTTCACCGAGATCGCGATTGGCTATTTTCTCTTCGGCCACATTTTTCAGCATTGGAATAAGAGAGCTGATTTCTGATTTATCCGAAACGAAATCAGCCGCTCCAATACGAAGGGCAATTTTTAATGCACCGTTGTCGCTCTCATTACCGAAAACAATGAGTGAGGCCTCGTAGCCATCAGCAACGGGGCCTTCATACTGTTGTAGCTCGACAATTTTCTGAGCCCAATTAGGCCCAGTTTCAACAAAAATAAGATCGGGTGCGGTAAATTGAGCAAGGTTTGCTACAACGAGGCTATGTAGGGATATGGTCTCGAAACTAATACTTTGGCATTTCGCCAGCTCTTGACTTATATGCAATTGAAATCGATCACTGGAATAAAAAACCCAGACATTAAGACTGGTTTTAAGCCTGATCTGTTCGCCATCGTTCCTGGTTAGCTTCACAGCTTCTCCCATAGATTGTTCCTCTAACAGTCTGTGTCTGTCGTCGAACCTCTAATTTCTCCTAAGTTCTCTCTTGGTAAAATCGTTTCAAAGCTTGGCACGGCAATCACACCCTGCATAAACGATAGTAAGCCAGAGAACTGGTAGTCAAAATCAACCACTTCCGCTCGAACATACCGAATGGTTAAAAATACATCCTCATCCGTGATGGGATCACCAACGATAGGTGTCCCCGTGCTGTCTAAATAGTCTAATGACAGGTTTGCCGCGGTAAAGCCACCGGGCGCATTGTCAGGCACTGCTAACGCAGGTATATCGTCCTGATCGCTCACATTACACACCACACCAAGCCTAGCGGCTACACGGGTCATTTCATTGATCAGTTGGAGGGAATACATGTAACGTCCAACTTCTATTACACCCAATATCAAAACCAATAGCGCTGTCGAAATGAGGGTAAATTCGATAATAGTTATGCCTGAATTTCTTCTCATGGTGCCGTCCTCATCATGGCTGAAGTATTCAGCGGCACACCAAAGTTAAAACTTGAAGAAAACAAGCTTGTTATAGGAGTATAGGTATGATTTATCGTTACTGTGACATATTGATTTGAATGATCGATAGAAATGTCACTGGTGGTTAAGCCATTGATTAACGCACTGCTTGAATCACCAACGGCTGCCGTGCCATACACCACCATATTTTTGATCTCTGTTTCATCGGCTATTTGATCGTATGTTGCAGTCCCTGTTACTTCACTCGTAGCATAACGCGCCCCATTTCGAGCCATTTTATTCAATGTATTGTATTCAATAAACGCATTACCGAACTCGGTCACAGCCCCTATGATGACCAGTAAAACAGGGACGGTGATCAAGAATTCTACGGCGGCAATACCGCGATGTTTTTTAAACGCATTCATATCAAGACTCCGTGCTTAGTGGATCTTTGTAGAGCACAATCTTATATGGCCCGTCAGTATCATTCCCCTGACCTGGTACCCCACCAGTCACGGTACAATCTTCTATGAATTCACCAAATACAGGCTGCTTGCTACCATTACTTGTCGGGGCTTCTTGAAGCAAGAAAAAGCAGCCAATCGCTTCAATGTCAAAGCTGGTCGTCCCGCCACTAGCGGTGCTGCAGTCCACAACTGGAATAGGCAGTATTCTCCGACCCACTTGACCCCCTTGATCGATTCGACAATCACTATCACCAGTACAATCAGGAAGCGCGGCTTCGTAGTCTGTATACCCCCAAGCAGCACCTGAATCTCCCGAGGTATCGTCATACGTAATCACGCCATCATTATCCATGGTCGCAGGAGATACAGGCTGTCTTACATAAACATCAGATGGATGGTCGGTAGAACTGACGCCCCCACCACTGTATTGATCAAAGCGGGTATTTAACCCCTGCCCAACGGGGCCAACGGAATTACCAGGCTTCGTTGTAACGGGATCATTGATGTTGATTGTTTCTTCAAAACCGCCTGCTAACGCTTCCCTTACCGTATTTGCACCGGATCCAAAATCAAGTAATTGAAAATTCCCCGATCCCATTTCACTCTGGTTCTGATCGGCGAGTTTCAATGCGTAAATCTCACCCGTGTCATAGCCGTTGGTGCCGGTGTCATCCCCCTCGCAAACCGCAATAGGTACAATATTCATTAACAAGGGTTCAGGTGGACTCGGGCCAGCTACTGCACTGGCTGATATCTCTTTCGACATACCAAACATTTGGACAAAGAACTCTTCAAGTTCATAACCGGACACGGATATTCGGACATAGGTGTCTTGGGTACTGGTATAGCCAGCATCAGGGAAGGTGGCAGGATCATTGGAGTATTCAACCGTTATAGTGGCTGAAGAGAAATCCATCTCGCTGTTACCTGTCGCTCCAGCTACATTGGTTAACGTGGTGTTGGCAACGGCAGTCGCTTCGGTGGTTGAGCCATCATTATCGATGACCAATGCCGCAGCAAGAACGGCGGCATCAACACCATTCTGTAGCCTTGTTTTGTTCATCAGCGAATGGTTTACATCAATAGATAAGGCAGCAACACCAATCAAAGCAGCCATAGCGACGGTGACCATTACTAGCACTAACCCTGACTGTTTCCCCCTATTACTCATATTTCGTTTAGTTACAACCATCTTGCAGTCCTTAAGGGTTATTGCGCAAACCCTTGTAATACTTGACTCTCTGTACCTTTCAAGCTCTCACTTTGTATGCCGGTGTAGACTTGATAAGCCCCTTCCATTCTTTCACCACTACCAGATGGAATGACTGATGCATTCTCTTTTGTCGCATTGGGATTGTACGTTTGCTCGGCTTTTACACTGGCCATGTGATGGCCTAGTTTGTGCTCATTGGCACAACCAGAAAACATGCCCGCGAGTACAATCATCACGACTATATTTAGTATTTTCATTCGTCTCTCCTAAAGGCTATGTCCAAATGAGCCTTCTGACCCGCCTTGTGAATGTTCCATAAATTCTGCTGCATTCTCTGGTGTTTGCTCATGCTGCTCTTCAGGTGATGCAATATATGCCCCTTGTCCTAGCAGGTAATATTTGACATCGTTTGGTTCAACGAAGGCATCGGTTGGCAGAGAAATTCGGTCTCTATCGATAGGCTTAGCCAGTCGAGGTGTCACCAAGATAACGAGTTCAGTCTCACCTGATACATATTCCTGGCTGTTGAATAATTGTCCTAGTACAGGAATATCGCCAAAGCCTGGCATTTTGGTTGCCACATCTCGAACGTTTTCACTGAGCAGCCCGGCGATCCCAATGGTTTGCCCATCCGCCAATTCCAGAGTCGATGAAGCACTTCTGCGTGTTATCGGCGGAATGACATAGGTACCGTTTGTGCCACCAGGACTCAACGTCAATGAACTAGAATTCGCTATTTCACTCACATCAACAGCAAGGTTTAAGTTGATTTTTTTGTCGCTTAATACCGTTGGAATAAATTTCAGCCCGACACCGTATTCTTTGTATTCAATGGTAATACCGTCATCATCGGGGACAGGTATTGGAAATTCACCACCGGCAAGAAATTCAGCTCTTGCACCACTTAATGCGGTCAAGTTCGGTTCGGCAAGTACTTTTGCTGCGCCTGTTTGCTTAGCGACATCCAATGCAAAGCTAAACAGAGTGTTCCCATCAGCAAACGCCCCTAACAACCCATAATCCCCAGTACTAGGGAGGTCAAATATCGGGGTTGTGCCTGATATCGCACTGCCTACAGACGCGCCTCCCCATACAAATTCCGAACCACTGGTTTGAAAGAAATGGAAATTGGCATCAAATTTTCTCACTAAGCTTCGTTGTACCTCAGCCACGGTCACTTCAAGCATGACCTGTTGAGCACCACCGATAGACATGAGATTGATAACACCCGTTTGTTTTACCTGTTCACTCAATGACGCTTTCGCCTCATCGGCTTCTTGCCCTACCGCGTAAGTCTCAGCTACCCGTAACGCCACATTCATTTTGTCTTGTGAGCTGATTTGGCCACTCAATATCAAGCGGTTTTGTGCACTGTGCACTTTGACTTTTTCATCCGGTAGGAACTCATACAGCTTCGCTTTTAAGCTGTTTAGATCGTGAGTGACCTCAATATTGATCGATTCAATCAATTGCCCACGACTGTCCCATGCCATCAGGTTGGTTGACCCTAACTTTTTACCGATCAAAAACAGTTCGTCAGACTTAAGCATGACGATGTCTAGCACTTCGGGATCACCCAACGAAACACGTTTCGCTTTCGCAGAGAGGTTCACGTGTGTCGATTTATGATGAGGTACTTTGACAACTTTCCCTGTTTGAGTCGACGCGGTCACCACTGCCGTCAAACTCATTAGGATAAGCGTGAAAAATATTATTATTATTCTCATAATTGCCCCTTAATCCTTCACTCGAATATTAGAAGACTCAGTCCCTTTGATAATCGTGACACTCGGAGCAACGCGTCGTTTAACGACTTTCTCCTCGGGCTCATGAGGATTCCTTAAGGTTAATTGAATGCTGCCTTTGCTTTCAGCTGTCAGTAATTTTTCAGCATCTTTCGGGCTGACTTCTAATGTGACGGCTCGCACCACCACGGGCGCGTTTTCTTGAGTTTTGGCTGTTTGGTCGACAGCAAGCACTTTGATGTCTTTTAAAACCGTTGTGGTATTGGTGTATGTACCACTGTATTTAACCGTATTGAGGATATCGACTCGATTACCGGGTAATAGAAAACCCGCCACACCAATGACATCATTAACTCGTATCGTTACCGCCCGCATATTTTCTGAAATCAAAGCCGCCAGGGTTGAACCCACCGCACCTGAAGTCACTCGGAGCGGGTTGATGAGCTCTCCTTGAAATATGTCACTTTCGGCAATGAGACCAACAACGATTGCTTCATCGACATACTGTGTATCTTCTCTCCAATCGACTTCTAACAGCTTAGAGGTGAGATGCTGCTCTTCGATAACGGTTCCTGCTGGAATAGGTTGTGCGGCAATGACGACCGGCTCTCGCTCAACCACCTCGGTTTCTATGGTCGGTTGCACCTGACTGTCCATCCATTGCTTAGCGAAAAAGACAGCGCCTAAGCCAAAAATTATGGACAACATGAAAAACAATATGACTTGTTGCTTGCTCATCTAGCTCCTCCCCCTTTACCGTCTGCGGTAAAGTAGACTTCCCATGCCCGTGATAATACTTCTGGTGTAATGACGGGCTCTATGTCTTCAAATGCTATGATATCTCGGCTAATACCCACCATATCCTTGGGCAAGCAGGGATAAAAACCCACGCTATGTTGACGATGTAAACTGAACAAATTTTCAAACACAGAGGGCTCGATGGCGAGCTGCCTACCCTGTGCGATTTTTTCCCATAACGCCTGATATTCACTGTCTTTCAAAGGGTAAAACTGAATCTTGTAACCCAGACGACGCAAAAACGCCGGATCAGCAATAGCTTGAGGGTCTAAATTACTTGAGAATGCCAACGTTAGAATGAATGGAATCGTTATCTGTTGCCCATTTGGCAGAGATAAGTGATCAAAGAAATACTCCATTGGAACGATCCAACGGTTAAGTAAGGTGTCGACGGGCATGGGTTGGCGGCCCAGATCATCAATGATGAAGATGCCATTGTTGGCCATCATCTGTAGGGGCGCCATCCATACCCGATTGTGTTCACTGTGGTTAACCTCAAGCATGTCCATGGTTAACTCACCGCCAACCTGAATATTAGGACGTTCACTCAATACCCATCGGCGATCGTATTGCTCTTTAAACAGTAAGCTCTGCTGTTGAAGGTGGCCATCAACACGACGGTGGTGTTGCGGGGAAAAGACTTTAATGATGTTCCCTGCGGCATAAACCGAATAAGGAATATAAACAGAGGTATTGAGAGAATTAAGTATTCGGGTCGCAACAAAGGTTTTACCTGTCCCAGCATCGCCATAGAGCAGCAGGGCTCGACCCGAGTTTATTGCAGGGCCAAGCACCGATATCATGCGTTCAGCCCCGTACACATCACTAAGCGCATGAGTGACATCCGCTTTCGTCACGACCCTGGTGCGAACATCTTGATCTTTTACCATCTGGTCATAATCACGTAGTGACACCGGGGTCGGGCCGAGATAAGCATCTTTCGCAAACGCAGCGTCTGCCTCTTGCATGCCCGTTTCCGACAAGCCATAGCGCACCGTTCCAGACGCCTCTTGTGACATAAACCCTTCACTGGCTGCTTGGAATACTTCGACTAGGGATTTTTTGCGTAGATTGGCAATCATGTCTTCAATCAAATGACTGTTAATGCACATGAGTTTGGTGAGATTGAGAATGTCAGATTTAGGAAAGGCAGAGATATGCTTTATCAGCAAATTTTCGACAACCGCTCTAGGGACTCCTAAACCTTCAAAGGAAGTGGGTACTTTTGGCGCTTCCGCCTGAGGCGTTAGCTCTTCTCTATGTAGACCGTCACTTGGTGTCGTATTCACAGAGACCCCTTATTCTCACTCCATTGAATGAGTCCTTAAATTTAAAATAATGACCTAAAAATAATTTTGCATCGCTAACCCAATAACAACTACTGGGGCAAATGGCATTCTAAGCATGTCTGAACGCTCTTTTGATAGTGCGCTTACTGCAGGCTTAGCTCCCTTACCGTATGCAAAGATCATAGTATACTTTTTAACCATGAGTTGAAGAGTTTCAGGCTCTTCTGCAAATCGGATTGCACCGTACAACCCACCCACTAAAACCGTCGATATTGCTATCCAGAAAGTCGTGCTCAATAGCTGTCCCCAGCCAACAATGAAACCCACAACACCCAACAGTTTCACATCGCCAGGCGCCATCGCTCCTGCGACATGCATGATGAGTGAAATGACAAACATGATTAAACCAGCAAGCAAGGAAGTGCCCACAAGCATCAAAGGATCAGCAGAGAAAGAATGATGGATTAAGGTAACAAAAAGCAGGTATAGAAGTGCCATATTTGGAATGCGATTCTCTCTCGCATCGGTTGTTGCAACAGCAAGCAAGCCTGCCCAAATTAGATACTCCATGATATCCATTCCTAGAAGCGTTATTGACTAGTCAAAGATAGAATCAAACTCGTCGGTTAAAATCCCATAAACGACTGTGAACAAACCAGAAAGTCCGATGATCATGGCTCCTGCACCTACTACATATTCAACAATCGTTAGCCCTTCCTCATTTTTTAAAAAATCTTTCGAGTAATTGAGAAAACGTTCCATCTAAGCCTCCTTACGATAATACTGACCATTTATCCGCAACCAAATGCAATAAACTAGTCAGTATTATATAGCGTAGACCGTGATTTTAACTTTCGCCTATAATGAAAAAATTAACCACCATCTGCTGCTGCTGCCGGTTGATTAAATACGCTTGAAAGCTCATCTTCTAGAATACTACTGAATGCGCCAAATATACCTGCAAGCCCAGCCACCAATAAGCCCGCTCCCACAACATATTCTACAACCGTTAGGCCTTCTTCATCCTGCATAAAGTTCTTAACACTATTAATTAAGTTGCTCATCATTTGGTCTCCTTCCAAAAAAGCAATTTCTATTCAATTGCTACCTAACAATTTAGATAGTAATAAAGTCAACAGTTAGGACTTTCTTGTTTCATTTTGGTACTTTTATGTCTAATTTAAATAGGGTTAATATTCTAATAATGAATGAAATCGCCTTAATGAAATGGTAGAGGCCATAACCTTAAAATTACGTCAGTTGTGTTATTTCCTCTAACACACTCTTAATAAAGCACTTCATAAAAACCACTCGCTCGTGAATAGCCTAACGACCTCTAATACATCAAAGTCTCAACAATGATACTTGACGAAGAATTCTAAGCGCCCATTTGTGAAGCAAGATCACATCAACACCATCAGTTTAAATATACTTCTATCAATAATATCAGCCAACTGAAGGAGATCTTGACGTTCATCGATCACCGTCTAGCCTTAAACTAGTTATTTAGATTTATCTTAACTAAATCTGAAGAGTTGGGAGCAAATCGGTTTACGCTATGGAAGTACTGCATACAGGCCACTGGATTGGGCAATCGATCTCATATATCAATAGAGATACGCTTTTCACCATTGAAAAATACTTTAAAGTTATTGAAGATGGTCATGACGTATCTATTATTAGCGATCCTAACGTTCAATTTTGTTTCTTCTTTTATGATAAGAATAGTAATCATTCACTTTTGATTACTGCGATAAAATTATGTCAAAATCTTCATAAACAACTCATTATTATATATAAAGGCAATATTGAAGAAGACATTCTTAATTTGGATGTGGTATTTGACCATTACCGATTATCAAGCTTTGATATTAGCCATTGGTGCGAGCAACTCAGTAAGAATGTTTATTTTAGATTTACTGATCATCAATCTATTTTAGATATATATAAGATGGAGTTAGATCTTACGGAACATAAGATAAGTAAGGATATTGTTGAGATCTTAAAATATATCGATGCCAATATAGCAAAGACAATACGCGAAGAAGATATTGCAGATTATTGCCACTATTCCGTCAGTTATTTTTCTAAGCTTTTCCATAAATCGGTTGGGATTAGCTTTCGAGACTACCTCACGACCAAACGAATCGAACTGGCCAAGAAGCTGTTACAAGACGACAAGAAAAACAAAATTGCCGTCATCGCTTACCAATGTGGGTATAACGATGTTTCCTACTTTTCACGCATTTTTAAGAAGAAGACGGGGATTTCTCCCGGTGTTTTCAGGCAGTTCCATTAGATAGATCACTCTAATTAACTAAAAAACCATCGTTAGCTTTTCACTCTCCGGGTGAACATGCTAGTGTTAACATGTGATTAACAATAAGCCAACATAATAATAAATATGTCATTTGTTTTACATGGAGTTAGAGAATGATTCAGCCTAATCAAACAACCAATCCAACGTGTACCCTTCCCCCTCCGAATGAGCTGATTTTGAAGTGGGCTCAAGAGCGCCCCGATGAAGTCTACCTAAAGCAGATCATTAATAGAGAGTTTGTCGAGTTCACTTATGCAGAGGTGGCCGATAAAGCCTTACGGCTCGTCAGTGCGCTCAATAAGCTTGGCGCAGCCCCTGGTGATAAAGTCGCTCTGGTTTCCAAAAACTGTGCGGAATGGTTCATCTGCGATCTTGCAATGACGCTGGGTGACTTTATTAGTGTCCCTATTTTCCCAACAGCAGGCGCTGACACCATTGAGTACTGCGCAACCCACAGTGAAAGTAAGTTCTTAATTGCAGGCAAGCTTGATGATGCCACAGCAACGCAGCAGGTGTTGGACAAACTAGATACCGTCATCAGTATTGCGCTTCCTTACGACACTGCACCGAACTGCCAATACCTGTTCGACGATATTATTGAAGAGGCAGAGCCTTCGACATTTCGTCCTGAGCACTATGACGATAAGTTGATGTCTCTGGTGTACACATCGGGCACATCAGGCCAGCCTAAAGGCGCAATGCTGACCTATGGCGCATTCAGTTGGTCGGTACAGATGTTGATTGAACTGATCAGTATTAAATCAGACGATCGCCTGTTCTCGTATCTGCCACTCGCGCACATTACTGAACGTGTCTATATATACGGCTCTTCAATTGCAGGAGGTGTCCTCACCGCCTTCCCTGAGTCTTTAGATACCTTTATTGAAGACGTTAAAATGCACCGTCCAACCCTGTTCATTTCCGTTCCTCGACTTTGGACGCTGTTCCAACAACGCATTCAGGACAAGTTGCCACAGAAGAAACTGAATATATTGCTTAAGATTCCATTCGTTAACTCTCTCATTAAGAAGAAGTTGGCCGATGGATTGGGGCTTGATCAAGCCCGAGTGCTTGGATGTGGCTCCGCGCCAGTGTCACCAGCACTGCTTGAATGGTATCGTAGTGTTGGTTTGAATATTACTGAAGCATGGGGGATGACTGAATCCTTTGCCTATAGCACGTTAAACTATCCATTCCGAGAAGATAAGATTGGCAGTGTGGGTAATGCAGGCCCTGGGATTGAACTTAAGATCGCTTCCGATGATGAGATCATGGTTCGAGGCCAAGGGTTGTTTTCAGGCTATTATAAGAACGATATTGCCACACAAGAGTCCTTTGATAGTGATGGATGGCTGCATACCGGTGATATTGGAGCCATTGACAGTGAAGGCTATTTAACAATACAAGGCCGTAAGAAAGACACCTTCAAAACCGCAAAAGGGAAGTTCGTTGCACCTGTCCCTATCGAGAAGAAGCTGTTTGAATACAGTCGTGTAGAGATGATGTGTTTGATTGGATTAGGCTTACCTGGTCCGATTCTTTTGGTTGTGCCCCATGACTTCCCTAATTTTGACCGTGACCGCTACGAAAAAACCACGAAACGTGTCGTTGAGAAAATGAATAGCCAGCTCGGCTCACATGAGAAAATTAAAGGGGTGCTGATGATTAAGGAGCCTTGGAGCATCGAGAACGGTGTTCTAACCCCAACCTTAAAAATCAAACGCCATATACTTGAACAGAAATACCATGAAATTGGCCATAACTGGCCTAAAGACAAATTGGTGGTTTGGGAAGACTAGACCCAACAAGATCTGAATACAGGCATGCATTCACGCGCATTCGTGATGCATGCCTTTTTGTTGCTTGCTCGATAAGTTTGGCTTCACGATCTTATAAACCAAGCACCCAACAATAAAAAACCTCAACGCTAATGATAAACGCTGAGGTGCTGCTAGACAGGAAGGTTAGCAAGTAATCTTGCTGATTGGCTTATCAATCCCAGAATGGTCGTTCGCTCTCCATGAGCGCATCTTTCTCACTCACACCAATATCGCGAAGCATGTGCGAAGAGAGTGCTGCAAGCTGCTTTCTAGAGCGTGATTTAGCCAACCAGCGTTTAATTTTAGGAAAGAATGCCTTAATCAAATTGACCGAAGGCTCTTTATTCGTACTAGGGCTGCTAATGATTGTAGTCGTCATATCTCTTTCTCTCCCTTGATTAACTCAGTTGACAAGATTAATAATCAACCATTATGGTTAAAGCTACAAACGATACGATTTGCCATTGAGTTAAGGAAAACTAATGTGAAAGAACGAATGCCGCCTTTCTTGGGCATCTACTATTTTTACACTGCGGCTGAGCTAGGAAGCTTCAAAGCTGCCGCGAACCAGTTATATGTAACGGCAGCGGCAATCAGCCAGCAAATACGTTTGTTGGAAGAGTGGGTGGGAACTGATCTATTTATTCGGCAACATCGCCAGGTGGTATTAACTTATGAAGGCGAAACCCTGTATGAACAAGCTAAAAAAGGCTTTGCTCATCTTCAAGACGGCATCAGGCAGATCAACCAAGATCCAAACCCGAGTCAGCTTTCCATTTCAACCCTGCCCTCTTTTGCTCAGCACTGGCTAGTACCGCGTATTGGGCAATTCAAAGAAGCCCACCCAGAGCTTGCCATGCTCATAGAGCCAACAAACCAAGTGGTCTCTTTTCAAGATTCCAGCGTTGATATTTGTATTCGCTATGGAGAAGGAGACTATAAGAACGTTGAAAGCCGCTGGTTAATGGACGATGTCATTTATCCAGTCTGCCACCCTCTCTATCAAGAAAAACATGGGATCTACAGCGTTGACGATTTGCATAAAGCAGAACTTATTGAAGATCGCTGGCCAGATATGGATTGGCAGCTATGGTTAGACTGTGTGGGTGTCAAAGCGGGCAATTCCACACTTCAATACGACGGCTCGCATTTTGTCTTAGAGGGTGCGTTAGCCGTGCAAGGGGTCGCGCTTGTCAAACACAGTTTGGCTTTGCGCTACATAAATGAGGGGAAGCTTGTACGCATCAGCAATATCGCTCTCAAGCCTCGTTACAGCTACTACCTATGCGCTCCATCGGGGTATTTCCGCCGTGAAAAGATCGTATTGTTCGAAAAGTGGATGAAGCAACAAGTAGACCTGTTCGCACCGTTAGGCAAAGAAGGCTTAGACATCCGAGAAAGTGATTATTCTTTAAAATGGAAAAGGTCGAAATAGCTTTGAATTGCTATACTACGCGTAATACCTAACTGTGATATTCACTGAGAACACATGACACAAGAAAATAACCCGCTACACGGAATTACCCTGCAAAAGCTACTCACTGAACTTGTCGAGCACTATGGGTGGGAAGAGCTAAGTCGTATGGTTAACATTAACTGTTTCAAGAGCGACCCTAGCATCAAATCTAGCCTCAAATTTCTACGTAAAACAGAGTGGGCTAGAACCAAGGTAGAACAGATTTATATCGACTTAAAGCGCTAGAGGATAAAGAGGCTAATGCCTCACATTCCTTCAGTGTTATCAATTCGCGATTAAAAACAAAAAGCCCCGCTAGTTTTCACTAGTGGGGCTTTTAAGTTATAGATTAAAAACGATTATTTCTTAGCGTTTTCTTCTTTAACTTTAGCGATTACTTCTTCAGCTACGTTAGCTGGACAAGGCGAGTACTGTAGGAATTCCATAGAGAATTGACCACGGCCTGAAGTAATTGTACGTAGGTGACCGATGTAGCCGAACATCTCAGAAAGAGGTACGTCAGCTTTAATACGAACACCAGTAACGCCAGCTTGTTGATCTTTGATCATGCCACGACGACGGTTAAGGTCACCGATAACATCACCAACGTGATCGTCTGGAGTGAACACATCAACGTTCATGATTGGCTCAAGAAGTTGTGCGCCTGCTTTAGGCATAGATTGACGGAATGCGCCTTTCGCTGCGATTTCAAATGCAATTGCAGATGAATCGACTGCGTGGAAGCCACCATCGAATAGTTCAACTTCAACGTCTAGCGTTGGGAAACCAGCAAGAACACCGTTTTCCATCATTGATGCAAAACCTTTCTCAACTGCAGGCCAGAATTCCTTAGGAACGTTACCACCAACAACAGATGAAGAGAACGTGAAACCAGAACCAGGTTCGCCAGGCTTAACACGGTAATCGATCTTACCGAATTGACCAGAACCACCAGATTGCTTCTTGTGCGTGTAGCTATCTTCAATTGCTTGAGTGATAGTTTCACGGTAAGCAAC
>MPDB01000026.1 GCA_001874155.1 Vibrio sp. MedPE-SWchi | reverse complement strand
ATTCGGTATGACGGCTATCATGAACGGTATCGCTCTGCACGGTGGTTTCGTACCATACGGCGCAACGTTCCTAATGTTCATGGAATACGCTCGTAACGCAATGCGTATGGCTGCTCTGATGAAAGTTCAGAACATCCAAGTTTACACGCACGACTCTATCGGCCTAGGCGAAGATGGTCCGACTCACCAACCGGTTGAGCAGATCGCTTCTCTACGTCTGACTCCAAACATGAGCACATGGCGCCCATGTGACCAAGTTGAGTCTGCAGTGGCTTGGAAACTGGCCATCGAGCGTAAAGATGGCCCGACATCTCTGATCTTCTCTCGCCAAAACCTTGCACAACAAGATCGTAACGCTGAGCAAGTAGCAAACATCGCACGCGGTGGTTACATCCTGAAAGATTGTGCTGGCAAGCCAGAGATAATCATCATTGCAACGGGTTCTGAAGTTGAGCTTGCTGTTGAAGCAGCAGCACAACTAACCGCTGAAGGTAAAGCAGTACGCGTAGTATCTATGCCTGCAACTGACGCGTTCGACAAGCAAGACGCTGAGTACCGTGAGTCTGTACTTCCATCTGACGTAACGGCACGTATCGCTGTTGAAGCTGGTATCGCTGACTTCTGGTACAAGTACGTTGGTTTCGGTGGCAAGATCATCGGTATGACAACGTTCGGCGAATCAGCACCAGCAGGCGAGCTATTCAAGATGTTCGGCTTTACGACTGAAAATGTAGTAAATACTGCAAAAGAACTTCTAGCGTAATGGCTTAACGCTATCTAAGTGTTTCTAATTAAAAGGCCTGACTTTTGTTGGGCCTTTTTTGTACCTCATTGTTATCTCTGTATCTTTCACGTTTGATATTCCTTATACTCTAGCAAACTTGATCTAGCGCAATTTTATCATGCATATCTCTTTAGCAGGCTTGTGGCAGCTTTCACCACTCACTGACCTGTCAATTCCTCAAGATGACATTACCTTTCCTGCTCCTTTGAGTGCGGTATTACCCGATGGTTTATCAGAAGAAGAGATTGCACAGCAAGAGTGGCACTTGATGCATGATATTGAAGTCGATGAGGCGATGTTATCTCACTCGGCAATTGACTTAGTGATCTCTGGAGTTGGGCATCATGCGGAAGTAAGAGTTAATGGCGAAGCGGTATTTGATTGCGATGATTTCTTTGAAAGTAATAGAAAGGATATTTTTCCCTACCTTCAACTAGGAAGAAATAGGCTTGAGATTCTCTTTCTAGAGCAAGAAGAAGATTGGTTATTAGATGATGATTTAGCGACTGTCTCCCCAAGTATCAATCCTGTTCTTGTAGAGAAAGAAGACCGAATAGGTATCTGGCACACCCCATATTTAGAGTTATTACCAACAGCTCGTGTTGAATCGGTCGAAACAGAACTTGTGAATCACCCAGTCGGTGGTAGTGAGGTTTTAGTGCACCTAAACTACACGGTCTTTAAGCCCGGTCTAATCTCGGCTCAAATTAAGTTTAATGGTATGGCTTACCGCCTTCCTATTGATGTTAGAGCATCAAAGACCAGCGCCATATTCCAACTAGATGCCCCTATTTTTGTGGATAGCAATGCCCTTAATTTGTCTCGATACTATTTACTGGATGTTCAATTAGAGCAAAGCCATAGGCGTTACCAGGTTGGTTTGGTTGATAGTGGAGAGAGTGACACATCGGCTCTCCAGCCTATGCAGGAGATCCATTTAGTCACACTCTAGTACGACAACATGTGAATCTAATTAATGGGCACACTGCCAATTTGGTGCATGCTTTCTTTGCCATACTTTTTCATGAAAGTAATAGGCACAGGTGTTAAAAGCAGGCTCTATGGTTGCCATTATTCCGCCAACAAGCGCATCGCCGGTAAGCAGAAAAACCACCCCGAAAGCCACACTGAAGTGAACGGCAGCAAAGCTCGCTGTTTTAATTTTTGTCGAATTTGCAAAACGCTTTAGTAACGACGATTGGCTCCACACTCTCTCATGGAAGTAAAACGCAACGGTATTCACAGTGGGTTCTATCATTGCGATAAGGCTACCAATCAAGATATCTCCAGTTAGCACGTAGGCAACGCTAAATGCGATCGTAAAGTGGATAGCGGCAAAGTTCAGTGTCTTTTTCATCTTGTTACTCACATCAGTCGTTGTCTTGATGTGACTATTATTGAGAATTATTCGCGTTATTGAAAATGGTACGGGTCTATCGATTTAATAGGTTGTGCCAATAGACCGCGGTAATATCTCATCGCGGATAGGCGGATAGGAAGACAAAGGAATGGAAGGGAGTGGAATAAAAAAACGCAGCTTCTCAAATGAAAACTGCGTTTAAGATCGGTTGCTCGTTAGTGCGGTTATTAAAGTTAACCTTGTGGTTTAACGACCAATACATTGATAGGGGAGTTTTGAACAACTTTACTGGCTACTGAGCCTAATACAACGTTATCAAGCTTAGAGCGTTTATGGCTAGGCATGACAATAAGGTCGGCACCAAGCTTTGTCGCATACTCTAAGATTGTTGAGTACGGCTTACCTTCGGCAACATGAATTTTGTAAACGATTTTTTCGTCGATGTGTTGGTCAGCAAATTGTCTCAGCTGCTCTTTTACATCTTCTTTCATTTTTTGCGCGGCGTCTTTTGGGAAGTAGGTTGAGACCATCGACATGTGGATACCGGGCAAGACATTGAGAAGATGGACTTGAGCTTTTGAGTGTTTTGCGTGCCAAACAGCAAGTTCAACGGCCTTATCAGAAAAGCCTTTATCATTTAAATCAACTGGAACAAGGATTTGTTTATACATTATTTTTCTCTTTATTATTAAGCGATACGTCTAACTCAATCCTTTAGAAAATGGGCTTTACCACTTAGAACTGAAAAGTGGTAAAGCCTTCTTATTACGCGCTTAACTCTTCCTTTTTAGCACGTCTTCTTTGATTCAACCCAAGTAGGACTAGTATCAATAGGGCAGGTAAGAATACCCACTCTTTCATTGGTCTTTCCGCATCTTGAACGATGGTTTTAATTTCCCAATCAAAATCGATACCAGCGGCTTCTGCCGGGCTTCCGAACTCAACCATATCGACGATCATTTGGTCGTCATTTTGAGTCAGCATGAGCCCCATTGAGGCAATACGTTCTTCAGCTGTCACAGCGCGATCCTCGAAAGGTAAACGAACGGTTCTCTCTAGATAACGACCTTCTAGGTTTTCTCCAGCGACTTGAAGCTCTATTTGATCGCCCACGTTCAATTCTTCTGTGATTTGAGCTATTTCTACGCCAGGCGAATAGACCTTGGCAGGGTATACCATATCCCACCAGAAACCCGGTCTGAAGAACGTGAAGGTTAGCACAAGTAACAAGACGGTTTCCCACCATTTACTCTTGGTAAACCACCAGCCTTGTGTTGCTGCGGAGAAGATCAACATAGCGACAACAGAAGAGAAGATGGTTAGCGCAAGGTGCCACCAACTATCAATACCCATTAATAACAATTGAGTATTGAATACAAACATAAATGGCAAAATAGCCGTTCGAATATCGTAGGTGAAACCTTGAATACCTGTTCTTATTGGGTCGGACTTTGCAATAGCCGCTGCAGCAAATGCCGCGAGACCTACTGGCGGTGTATCATCTGCGAGGATACCAAAATAGAACACAAATAAGTGGACGGCAATCAATGGAATGATGAGACCGTGTGCAGCCCCTAGAGTCACGATAACAGGCGCCATCAACGTAGATACAACAATGTAGTTGGCGGTTGTTGGTAAGCCCATACCTAGGATCAAACTAATGATGGCAGTAAAGAGCAGCATTAAGATGATGCTACCGCCTGAAATGAACTCAACAAAGTCGGTCATGACAAGGCCAATACCTGTTAACGTCACCACACCGACAACCGTACCAGCTGCGGCCGTAGCAACGCCAATACCGATCATATTACGCGCACCAGAGACGAGGCTTTCAGCTAGGTCAACGAAGCCCGCTTTTACCTGCGCAGAAACATCACCTGTTTTCGACATCATCGCCATAAGAGGACGTTGAGTGATCAAGATGAAGATCATAAACACCGTTGCCCAGAATGCGGATAGACCAGGAGAGAAACGCTCAACGGTTAGACACCAGACCAAGACGACAATCGGCAAAAGGAAGTGTAAGCCAGATTTAATTGTCGGACCTGGGTCGGGAACTTCAGTAAGCTCGGCATCGAGATCCATACCGCCTTCTAGCGCATACTTTGCTGATATACGGACTAATCCGACATAAGCAAGAAGCAGTACAACAGTGACAATTGGGGTGGCAGCATCGCCAAAGACATCTTTAGTCCAACCAACACCGTAGTAAACAATAGCACTCATCACACCTAAGCCGATTATGGTGCCACTGAACGAAAGAATGCTCTGTATCCAAGTGGGTGTATGGCGACGTGGGAGCCCAGTCATGCCCGCTTTACAAGCTTCTAAGTGAACAATATAGATGAGCGCGATGTATGAAATTAGGGCAGGGAGAAGTGCTGCTTTAATCACTTCAACGTAAGAGATTCCAACGTATTCAACCATCAAAAAGGCCGCTGCACCCATAATAGGTGGTGTTAGCTGACCATTGGTTGATGCTGCGACTTCGACAGCACCCGCTTTAGTTCCTGGGAAACCGACACGCTTCATCAATGGAATGGTGAAGGTTCCGGTCGTTACTACGTTTGCTATGGAAGAGCCTGACACGAGACCAGACAGACCAGAAGCAACAACCGCCGCTTTTGCAGGACCACCTTTCATGTGACCAAGCAGAGAGAATGCGACTTTAATGAAATACGCCCCTGCCCCTGCACGTTCAAGCATGGCGCCAAAAAGTACAAACAGAAATACAAAAGAGGTTGAAACGCCAAGTGCGACACCAAATACACCTTCAGTGGTTAACCAAAGGTGAGACATGGCTTTGTTGAGGCTTGCTCCTTTATGGGCAATGACATCTGGCATATGTGGACCGCCAAATGTGTAGAGTAAGAATACGGCTGCGACCACCATGAGAGGAGGACCTAGTGCACGTCTTGTTGCTTCAAGCAAAAGAATCATGCCCATTGCGGCTGCCACGACATCTAAAGTTGTCGGCGCGCCTGAACGTCCGGCTAGCTCAGTATAAAAAAGATAAATGTAAGCAGCAGAGAAGCTACCTGCGAGCGCGAGTACCCAGTCGATGATAGGGATATAGCTGCGCGATGAATTCTTTGAAGCTGGGTAAGCCGTAAAGGCCAAAAAAATAGCAAACGTGAGATGTATTGCACGAGCTTGAGTGTCATTAAGTACGGCAAAATTAAAAATGAACGGTAGTGGGGATGCGTACCAAAGTTGGAACAGCGACCAACATAGAGGAACAAACCAAAGAATACGGCCTGGAATTCCTTTTGGATTTCGAGCTCCGGTATCGGCTTGTGCCACCATTTCTTGCACATCTTGAGACGGTGTTGTTGTCTGCGTCATGTACTTTGTCCTTATTATTGATGGTCTGGTATATCTATAGTGCATTTTGCATGAAATGTATAAACGCCTTCAGTATTGAAGATGGATAACACGACATTGATGGTAGTTATTATAGATGTAATACGGGGTTTAATTGCTTGCGATGTAAATCGAAATAGGGTTGTAACTACTAAGGAGGCACGCAGCCTCCTTAGTATTAAGAACGTTAGCTTATTTTAGCAAGCCAACTTCTTTGTAGTATTTCTCTGCACCTGGGTGTAGAGGAATAGAAAGGCCGGCTTTCACCATGTCTTCTTTCTTAAGGTTTGCAAACGCAGGGTGTAAACGCTTAAATGTATCGAAATTCTCGAATACAGCTTTTGCTACGTTGTACGCGATGTCGTCAGAAACGTCAGTCGTGGTTACCATTGTTGCAGCAACACCAAAGCTGTTCACATCACCTTCTGTTCCACGGTACATACCTGCTGGAACTGTGCTGTAAGCGTAGTATGGGTTATCAGCTACGATTTTATCGATCTGAGGACCTGTTGCCGAAACTAGCTTAGCATCACATGATGTTGTTGCTTCTTTGATTGATCCATTTGGGTGGCCAACCATGTAGATGAATGCATCAATTTTGTTATCACACAAAGCTTGTGAACGCTCAGAGCCTTTAAGCTCAGAAGCAAGTTTAAAGCTATCGTTTGTCCAACCAAGTGCGTCCATTACAACGCCCATTGTTGCACGGTCACCAGAACCCGGGTTACCGATGTTAACGCGTTTACCTTTTAGATCTTCAACACCGTTAATGCCAGCATCCGAACGAGCAATGATGTTGAATGGTTCTGTATGTAGAGAGAACATAGCGCGTAATTTGTTGTACGGACCTTGTTCTTCAAACTTACTAGTACCGTTGTAACCGTGATATTGCCAATCAGATTGAACAACACCAAAATCCAACTCGCCAGCACGAATCGTATTGACGTTATAGATTGACCCGCCAGTAGACTCTACTGAACAACGAATGTTGTGGTCTTTACGGCCTTTATTTACAAGCTTACAAATAGCACCACCGGTTGGGTAGTAAACACCTGTTACCGAACCTGTACCAATCGTGATGAACTCTTGAGCATTAGCAGCGCCAGCGCCCATTACAGCTGCGGCGATAACACCGATCTTAATAAGTTTATTAAATGCCATGAATATTCCTTCCTTAATTCATTATTAGCCCCAAAACAAGTGTAGTCGCTTTGAGAGTTTCCTCGTTTGGAAACGGCATCTTTTCCAATCCATACATTGAAAAAGTGGCTGAATAATAGCAAAAAAATGGAGGATAATTATATCAATGTTAAGAAATGTAGAGAATTACGCTGACATGTAACGGGCGGGTTAAAAGTGTGCTAGGTTGGTAATTTTTTATTTTTCAAAGTCTTAGGTGCTATTAGCCTGGTTGTTAGAACATCTCTTAGATGTGAACTTGGTCACGAATGTAATAATGCTTTCGTGACCAATAGAATGGGTGAATTGGTTATCCAGCGTACTCAAAGAGCTCACAAACAGATTCAAACAGCTGCTCAGTCGTCACTGAAAGGGTAGGAGTGATGAAAATAGTGTCATCACCAGCAACCACACCAAGTATGCCTTCAGACTTGCCTAACGAATCTAAAAGTCTAGCAATCAACTGTGCTGCGCCAGGGCCGGTATGAATAACGACGATCGCAGAGTTGCGGTCGATATCCAGAACCAATTCTCTAAGTGAACTTGAGACTGTTGGTACACCAAGCTCTGCTGGTAAACAGTAGACCATCTCCATCTTAGCGTTTCGGGTTCGAACCGCACCAAACTTGGTCAGCATTCGAGAGACCTTAGATTGATTGATGTTCTCGAAGCCTTCGTTTTTTAGTGCATCAACAATATCGCCTTGAGAGCCAAATCTTTCTTCTTTTAGCAGTGATTTGAATGCTCGGACTAGATTGTCTTGTTTCTCTGTATTGCGCATGATTCAGATTCTTTGGATGGTTGATTGTGCATATCTTCGCATAGCTATGCATATTTAGCCAAACGATAGGTGTAAATAATGTCTGACTGGTCACTGTAAAGTATTTTGTAGATCCCTAATTTTCCTTACTTAAGTTCTTGTCAATAAAGGGGATTGAGTGTTTTTATAAACGGGCTGTGTAGCACGGTTTTCTTGAGTTGCGCTAGGTCGCAAAGCGGGCGTTAATCGATTGTAATCAATATATGAATAATATATTTTTAACGTTAAGTGATTACAAAAATTCCTACATACATAATATAAGAGATCCATTCTCAAGGAGACTACAATGAAAGTAGCCGTGATTGGTGCCGCTGGTGGCATCGGCCAAGCTTTAGCCCTTCTTCTTAAAAACCGCCTTCCAGCGGGTTCTGATTTAGCCCTTTATGATATTGCTCCGGTAACACCTGGTGTTGCTGCTGACTTGAGTCATATCCCAACACCAGTATCGATCAAAGGATACTCTGGTGAAGATCCAACGCCAGCTCTTGAAGGGGCTGATGTTGTTCTAATTTCTGCAGGTGTTGCTCGTAAGCCAGGTATGGATCGTGCGGATCTGTTTAACGTAAACGCAGGGATCGTGAAGTCTCTTGCTGAGAAAATTGCAGTTGTTTGTCCGACGGCGTGCGTTGGTATTATCACTAACCCAGTGAATACAACAGTGCCAATCGCTGCTGAAGTACTGAAAAAGGCAGGAGTTTACGATAAACGTAAGCTGTTTGGTGTGACGACTCTTGATGTGATTCGTAGCGAAACATTTGTTGCTGCGCTAAAAGATAAAGATCCAGGTGACATTCGTGTTCCTGTTATTGGTGGCCACTCTGGCGTGACAATCCTTCCTCTACTTTCTCAGGTTGAAGGTGTTGAGTTCACGGCTGATGAAGTTGAAGCACTAACGAAACGTATCCAAAATGCGGGTACTGAAGTTGTAGAAGCAAAAGCGGGCGGTGGTAGTGCAACGCTTTCAATGGGCCAAGCTGCGTGTCGCTTTGGCTTAGCGTTGGTAAAAGCGCTTCAGGGTGATGAATCTGTTATTGAGTGCGCTTATGTTGAAGGTGCCGGTGAACATGCTCCATTCTTCGCGCAACCAGTGAAGCTAGGTAAAGATGGTGCTGAGGCTATCTTGAGCTACGGTGAGCTTAGCGATTATGAAAAAGCAGCGCTTGATGGCATGCTACCAACGCTAAATGGCGATATCGAAATTGGTATTGAATTCGCTAAATAAGTTTAGTCGTTCATATAACAGCAAAAAAGCCGATCTTTAGATCGGCTTTTTTATTATCAATTACTGTCGAGATAGAGTATTAGAAAAGTAATTTCTGCACACCATTAACCACCTTTCAAAGATATGGCTAATGAAGCGAGTTGAATTACTTCGTTCGATTAACTGACAAATGAGCAAGTGTAACAAGTGCTTGCTTGTATTCAGAGTCAGGCAATATTGCCAATTCAGCAATCGCTTTATCTGCTTCAATAAGCGCTCGGTCGGTAGTGTACTCTAACGAACCATGCTCTTTCATCGATGCCAAGATATCATCGAGTCGCTCCATGCCATTAGAGTGCTCAATAGCTTCTCTAATCATCAGAGCTTGCTGTTCATTACCATTGCGCATTGCGTGAAGTAGTGGAAGGGTAGGCTTACCTTCGGCGAGGTCATCCCCAACGTTTTTACCCATTTCCTTACCGTCTGAGGTGTAGTCCATCACATCATCGATAAGCTGAAATGCTGTGCCCAGGTATTTTCCGTAGTTTTGTAACGCCACTTCAATTTCGTTTGTTGCATCACTTAAAATAGCCCCGATCTGAGTCGCGGCCTCAAATAATCGTGCAGTCTTTGAGTAAATAACCTGCATGTAGTTTTCTTCAGTTGTATTAGGGTCATTACAGTTCATTAACTGCTGTACTTCACCTTCAGCAATCACATTGACAGAGTCACTCATGAGCTCAAGGATCCTTAATGATCCTAATGTCGTCATCATCTGAAAAGAACGTGTGTAGATGAAATCACCGACCAAAACGCTGGCGGCGTTTCCGAAGGCGGCATTGGCTGTTTCTTTGCCTCGACGCATGTCTGATTCGTCGACGACATCATCGTGCAACAGAGTTGCTGTGTGGATAAATTCTATTAAGGCGGCGGCTGTAATATGTGCCTCACCTTTATAACCCAATGCACGTGCAGAGAGAATAGCGAGCAGTGGGCGAAGGCGTTTACCACCGCCACTCACAATGTAATATCCCAATTGATTGATTAAAGATACATCAGAGGTGAGTTGGGCTTGAATCGTTTCATTCACTTTTGCCATGTCATTGGCAGTAAGCGCTTGGATAGCTTTAAAATCCATTATAAATCCGGCTGAGGTTAGACCCTGTAAGGTGTTCTTATCTTCTTTAGTAGCTGAATAATACACTAAAAAACGTTGAAAAATACACGACTAAAGGGCATGATTGCCGCACTTTTCTTTGGCGAACAGGTTTTCGCCAATTTTTTAAAAATATGGCTTGTCATAGTCGTATGATTCCCGTAGAATCTGCGCCCTATTGATTAGTTTAGCGCACACCCGAGTTGTACAAATAACAACCAAAGGCTGTGCGGAAAAAGCGGAGTAAAATATGTACGCTGTTTTCCAATCTGGTGGCAAACAACACCGAGTTAGCGAAGGTCAAACCCTTCGTTTAGAGAAATTAGACGTTGAAACTGGTGCAACTGTAGAATTTGATAAAGTTCTTCTTGTTGCTAACGGCGAAGAAATCGCTGTTGGTGCACCT
>MPDB01000025.1 GCA_001874155.1 Vibrio sp. MedPE-SWchi | reverse complement strand
TAGCAAAGCGATACTAGCTCAGCTGGTAGAGCGCAACCTTGCCAAGGTTGAGGTCATCGGTTCGAACCCGATGTATCGCTCCAAATTTGATAGAAACAACTAAGCCCTAGCAGAAATGCTGGGGCTTTTTGTTGCATGACTTCTAGAGTCTCTATGCTATAGCAAGCAACCTCAAAATTTGCTGCCCTAGTGCAAGTAGCAATTTCTTTAAGCCCAGCAAGGGTATAGAATACCCCCTCTACTTTACCAAGCTGGATATACCATGGAAAATATCGCTGTACTTGTCGATGTGCAAAACGTTTATTACACAACACGCGACAAGTATCGTCGTAACTTCGACTATAACCAATTTTGGTATATTGCGACACAAGGTTGTCATGTCTCAAAAGCGAACGCCTACGCTATTTCAAGCACCGATCCAAAGCAGCGCCAGTTTCACCACATTCTTCGTGGAATAGGTTTTACCGTTTGTTTAAAGCCCTTTATTCAGCGTAAAGATGGTAGTGCGAAAGGGGATTGGGATGTGGGTATTGCATTGGATGCGTTTGAGCTAGCACCGACAGTGGATAAAGTGATTCTGGTTTCTGGAGACGGGGACTTTTCAATATTGGTTGATAGAATCAAATCTCGTTTTGGTAAGCCTGTTGAAGTTTATGGAGTACCAGGCTTAACGTCTCAAGATTTGATTGAATCCGCGAGCAAGTTTATACCTATTGAGGATGACTTACTGCTCTAACTCATCTTGAGAGTCGCTTGAAGCGTCGTTAGTTTGGTTGTCTGACTCTTCAGCTTCCATTTTTGCACGCTCTGCCTTTGAGATGTAGCGAGGCTTATTGCTGCCGTGCAGTTTGGCATTTTGTTTTTTTAGTTTTTTCTTCAAGATTTCGTTAATTTTCTTTTTACGATTCATAGATAATGCCATATGGTGTTGTTTGGTTGGCGATAATAGAGTTTTTCACTTGAGACAGCAAGTTTGTATCATCTCCTCAGAGCTTAATTATGAACACGAAACCAAATAGTCTGCTTCAGGGAAGCCTATTCACTGAGTTTAGAACAGTTAGCGCGATGATGGCGATTTATTGTCGTGACCACCACTCAAGCGATGGCCTTTGCGCAGACTGCCAATCATTATTGAACTATGCTGAAACTAAGCTTGATCGATGTCCTTACGGCCAAGGTAAGCCAACTTGTAACCGATGCCCAATTCACTGCTATAAACCTGACCCTAAAGAGCAGATGAGGCAAGTGATGCGGTATGCTGGGCCACGAATGTTGTTGCCTCACCCTATATTAGCGATACGACATCTCATTCATGAACGAAAAGCGGTGCCAGAAAAGCCATTACCAAACCGCTCGAATCGACATCAACGCATGTCGACAAATAAATAAAAAGTCAGTGCTTCGTTTAGCTCTGACACGTTGAACCAAGATTAAAGGTATACCAATGAATAATGCTTATGCCGAGATTACTGGGTGGGGAAAATGTCTTCCACCATCAACACTTTCAAACAACGATCTAAGTACTTTCTTAGAGACGTCAGATGAATGGATTCGGACACGCACAGGGATAGAAAATCGCCGCATTAGCCATGTCAATACATCAGACATGGCAACGGTAGCGGCTAAACATGCGTTAGCTTGTGCAGGCCTGGAAGCAAATGATATCGATGTTGTTATAGTATCAACGTGCTCGCCTGATTCTTTATTGCCAAATACTGCTTCTAAGGTATCTCAAAACTTAGGCATTAAAGCGGCGGCGGCTTTCGATTTAAACGCTGCGTGTACGGGCTTTGTTTATGGCTTGGAAACCGCAACGCGTCTAATTCAGGCTGGTAATTACCAAAATGCACTTGTTATTGGTGCTGAGAGATTATCGTTTTTCATCGACTGGACTAAGCGCGATACTGCCGTACTTTTCGGCGATGGCGCGGGCGCGGTGGTTCTATCGAAAACTGAAACTCAGGTCGGCCTACAAAAGGCAAGCATTGGCTGTGATGCCAAAGGCCGAGATATTTTAGCGGTGCCGAAGTTTGGTACCTCAATGGATCGTTTTGCTGCAGATAATGGCTACTGGGACTTTAACTTCATCGGAAAAGACATATTCAAGAGAGCGGTTAAAGGAATGGGGGCGGCATCGAACTCTGTTCTGTCTCAATCGGACCTTTCTACCGATGATATTGATGTCGTTATCCCGCATCAGGCTAACATTCGCATTATTCAGACGTTGTGTGATATCGCGGGTATCTCGCAAGATAAAGCGTTTATCAATATCCATAACTATGGCAATACCTCAGCGGCGACCGTCCCGATCGCGTTGTGTGAAGCTGTAGAACAAGGCAAGGTTCAACCGAACAACAACCTATTGATGGCGGCTTTTGGTGCAGGACTGACATGGGGTGCGGCTCACGTAAAATGGGGGCAACGTGTAACACCTATCGCGACCAGTGACGCTTGTTTACCTGAGACGGATAAAACGGCTTTAGAGTTATTAGCTGAAGCCATCGCGTTCTGTAAAGAGAAAAGCAAGACAGCCGATTTTTAACGCTTAAGCTTGCGGTTTTTAAAGGTGAAGTCATTAACGTGACTTCACCTTTTTGTTTTATGGCTATCTGGAAAATGATCAGATCAATTGCGTTATAGCTGAGTTAAGGTTTTAAGGCGATACGGGTGCGAATCATTAAATGGTCAGAGCCGTACACTGTTTTTAGTGCCTCTCGGGAGCAAATACGCCAATCGTTGGCCTCTGATTTTAGCCATAGATGATCGATAGCAATCATAGTAAACGCAGGTGGAACATTACCACTAATCCAGTTGGGCCATGACGCGACAGGTAGGGTCTCAAAATCGGAAAATAGACGTGTAAATTGGGCGCTTTTCGATGAGATATTAAAGTCCCCAACGATTAATGTGTCAGGAAAAGGATACTGTACGACAATCGACTCTATGGTCCGAATTAACGCATTGCGACGATACCAAAGCGCTTGATTTCTTGGTGATGGAGGATGAGCAGTAACTAAGTGGATTGAACGGTCCTTCGTCACTTGCCATTCGCCACTAATGACATTTTGCGCATCAGGTGTGTGGAACACGGAGAACCCAGACAAAGGATGACGACTCAGAATTAACTGGCTCGACGGGTAGCCTATTCCTTCTTGCCCTCCGTATCTAAACGGGTAGATATCATCAAGCATTCTTAATTGTTCACCTAATTGAGGTGAGACCTCCTGCATGACAACCAGATCAGCAGGCTGTTGTATGAGAGCATTGATGAAGCTATTGATATCAGGATTATCGTAAAAAACGTTAAATTGAATGACATCAAATGATGCGTCGCTGTCGCACTGCTTTTCTATACGCTCATGCTTTGGTGTTAGAGAGAAAAAGAACATGGCCAAACAAAAGGTAGTGACTACTGCAACTTTGTCTTTAGTTATGGCGCTGAGGAGGAAAAGAGATAAGTAACCGATAAAAAAGAGCCCAGGGTAGGCGGTTAGGTTTTCAATCCACCACTTAGGCTGAAAGTATTGAGTGATAAGCCAAATAACGATCGGTGCTAGGGCGGCTAGCCAAATGACAAATTTCAAATCCACTCGCTATTATTTCAATCAGTTATCAATTGAGTATGGGACAATTATTACGTTATGTGTAGTACGAAAGAAGAACGAAACCCTAACGTTTAGTGGAAAAAAGAGCCCTATATTGGGCTCTTTCACGTTGTCTAAATGAGATTGAAGTGACTAGGCTTTTTGCACGGTTACGAATTCAGCAACGGCAGAATCCATGTCTTTTGCTTGACTAGAAACAGAGTCGACTTCAGAGAGACATTGTTGCGCTGATTGCATGTTGCTATCGGAAATGCTGTTTAACTCGGTGATGGATTCACTCACTTGGTTCATAACGATACCTTGCTCTTCAATCGCAGAGGCTATGCGCTCAGAATTCGACTGAATGTTATCCATATCGGTCAATATCAGAGATAAGCTATCATCAAGCGTTTGCGATGCTGTCAGAGTTTGTTCGCCTTGCTCGTTACATTGCTCAATGTTGACGACAACCGTCGACATTTGCTTTTGAATAGCATCAACAACTTTTGTTATCTCTTCGGTTGATTGATGGGTTCGACTCGCTAGGGCTCTCACTTCATCAGCAACCACGGCAAAACCTCGACCTTGCTCTCCGGCACGAGCGGCCTCAATCGCTGCATTTAATGCAAGTAGATTGGTTTGTTCGGCAATGCCTTGAATAATATGGACAGCGCCGCCGATTTTCTCTACATGTTCGTTGAGTGATGAAATAGAGGTTTGGCTTTCTCCCAAGATATTAGAGAGAGACCCAATATTATCCACGGTTGAGCTAACCACTTCTCGCCCATGCTGCGCATTTATAGAGGCTTGTTGCACCCCTTCCACTGCCACCGCGGTACTTTCCGATATCTCATTGATTGTCGCCACCATCTCTTGAACGGCTGTCGCCATTGTGGTGGTGTGGTCTGCTTGAGCGTGGAATTGAGAAATTACGTTCTGTAATTCGTTGTGCATGTTGTTTGTGGTTTGGGAAAGTTGCCCAGCTTTGCTTTGAGTGCCTGATATCAGCACTTCAAGCTTGTCGAGCAGTTTATTAAAATAGGTGCCAATAGAAACCAATTCGTTGTTACCAGTAAGCGTTGCACGCATGGAAACATTATTCGAACGAGCAATTTCCTGAATGACGACCAGTAACTGAGAGACTTGCAGGTTGATGGAGCGAGCGATTTGATAGATACACAGTACGATGATGAGAATAATACCTGCGGTGACGCTCTGCTTTACCAAGACGAGTTGAGATTGGAGTTGGGTAACTTCAGTACTTAGCGTCTCTGAAAAGGATTTAAATTGCTCTTCTACGGTGTGAGATAAACTCCGAGTAGCGCCAAGAAGCCCTTTATTGTATGCCACACCAATGACGATTTCTTGGTCTAAAATGGCTTGTGCGTTGGATAGGAATTCAGTATCGCTTATGTTAGTGATTAAGGCGTCATCCCACTCGCCGTAACGAAGCTTTTTATCAAATTTAAACAGGGCAATTAAATCGCTATCACTAAGACCCATTTCTAGTTTTTCTAAGCTTGCGTTGTAGCGTCCAAGTAGTTGCTCTGACTCCTTTAAGCCAAACGTGTTGTAGGCTTGAACTAATTTTTGAAACCCTTTCTGGTATTTGACGATGTCAGTTCGAAGCTGTTCGCTTGTTGCAAAATCCTGAGAAATCAATATTTCGGAAAGTGCCGCTTCTTTAGCAAGGAAAATCTTCATATTGCCATCAAATTTATCAAGGTATTTAAGGTCCTTCCTCAGTAAAAAGTCTTTTTCATTTCTTCTCAAGTGAAGGAGCCGGGTCTCCAATTCAGAGACCAACATACTTGCTGTACTAAGTTCGAGTGTTGTCGACGCAAAATGAGTCGTAATACCGAGTAAAGATAAGACGCCCAATACCGCTACACCACCAAGCGAGTACAACTTTTGTTTTATATTCATCTGAATGCCTATTAGAGTTTATTGCATTGATATCTAATAAACTTAGTTGCGAAAGTGAGATTGATCAATTTTGTAAAATGAATGGAGTTTTGTTGATGAATTCAGCGAAGAACTTGTAGGGGAAGGCCCTTTAAAAGGGCGGTAGGTAACCGCTCAATTCACAGGAAAATATGACAATAGACTGTTATAAGTGCTGCCAGGTTAGCTGACACGTCCACGAAGCGCTTTTGTGCTTCCTTTTCGTTTCTTGGCTTCGATACGACGCTTTTGAGAGTTTCGTGTTGGTTTCGTCGCTCTTCTGGTTTTCTGGACAACCGTCGCGCTCAAGATCAATTCTTTTAGCCTGTTCAACGCGTCTTCTTTGTTCAGCTCTTGCGTTCTAAACGATTGGGCTTTAATGACGATCACGCCTTCTTTGGTCAATCGGCTGTCTGACAGTGAAAGAAGTCGTTCTTTGTAAAAGTCTGGTAAGGTCGAGCGCTTAACATCAAAGTGAAGATGTATTGCAGAAGAAACCTTGTTTACATTTTGGCCTCCTGCACCTTGAGCACGAATCGCGGTTAGCTGAATCTCCCAAGATTGTAGAGTGACACTGTTTGATATTTTGAGCATACTGACGGCTTAACGACTTATCTAGATGGAATACCGAGAATGTACATTGATTTTGGTAAGTATCAAGGCCTTATTTTCGATATGGATGGAACCTTGATAGACACTATGCCCGCGCACTTGGACGCGTGGGAAAAGACCGCACTGCATTTTGATTTTCCATTTACTCGAGAGTGGCTAAATGGGCTAGGTGGGATGCCAAGCTTTAAAATTGTGGCTGAAATCAATCGGGAGTTTGGTCTTGAGTTAGATGCCAGCACGATATCAGCTTTTAAGATGGATACATTCGCTCAAATTGAAGAACCAGGCGACACGATAGCGTGCACCGTAAATGTACTTGAGCAGTACTACGGAGAAAAGAAGATTGCTGTTGGGACAGGGAGTCAGCGTGAAAGCGCGTTACGACTGCTTAAAAAAACAAACCTATACTCCCGACTGGATGCATTGGTGTCAGCTTCAGATGTCACCAATCATAAGCCTAACCCAGACACGTTTCTTCAAGCTGCAGAGGCGTTAGCATTAAAGGCTGATCAATGTGTCGTGTTTGAAGATACCAACTTAGGGAAACAGGCGGCACACGCGGCTGGTATGGACTGCGTAATGGTCGAAGGGTCAACTCTCGTTTTGTATCCATTTGAGAGTAGCTAAAAGCAAAAACAAGCCGTTGTTAACCCCATAAAAAAAGAGCCGCATTAACGGCTCTTTTTACTTTGAGATGTTCGTCCAATTACTGAATTTCGAGTAACTCAACGTCGAAAATTAAAACAGACGCGGGTGGGATAGGGCCAGTGCCCCCTTTCCCATAGCCAAGGTTACTTGGTACGAACAAACGAAACTTATCGCCTTCCACCATCAATTGAACACCTTCCGTCCAACCTTTGATCACCTGGTTCAGGCCAAACGCAATAGGCTCATTTCGTTCAACAGAGCTGTCAAACACTGTGCCATCGATTAATGTGCCGTGGTAGTGAACTTTAACGCGGCTCGTCGCTGTTGGGTTAATCTCACCGGTACCTTTTTGTAGTACTTGGTATTGAAGACCGCTTTCTGTGGTAATAACGCCTTCTACAGCGCTATTTTCAGCAAGGAAAGCTTCTCCTTGGGCCTGATTCACTTCAGCGAGTTTGCCGTTGTTCCACGAACGATAAAGAAAGAAAACCGCCAATACAATGATGACAATTGGAATGATAAATTTATTCATGATGGTCCTATTATTCTTCGATTAAGTAATTGATTGTGCGAGCAATACTGTCTACATCGCTATGGCCTTGAGTCAGGATCATATATTTTCCGCTCACGATAAAAGTCGGCACTGAGTTGATTTGGCCTTTGATTGACACTTCTTGGGCAAGCTCTAAGGCTTCGAAGAGTGTTTTCTGAATTTCTTTATCTAGGTCATATGGGCTAACTAATCCGCGAGACTCAAAAGCATTATCGATAGCCAGTTTACGCTCAGCTTGGCTGGTGCCTTCACCCATCTGAACGGCGGCGAAAAGATCGTCCATCATTGTGTGATCGGGTGTTCCGTTGAGTTGAATCTCAGCGCTGTAGTAAATCATTGCAGCAATATGAGCCGTTTCATTAAACGTGACATGCACTTTGCCAATGCTTTGGTTCGTCGCATTTTCTAACTCTGGGATGACGGCTTCCATTTTGCGACAGTGTCCACAGGTTAGTGAGAAGACTTCAGTCACTGGCGCTAAACCATAGTTAGACAAATCGGCGGGTAGTCTAACAAACTGTTTTCCTTCGGTCGGCGTAGGGTTATCGCTGCACCCGACTAAAGCGGTAATGGACAAAAGGACAAGGGCGAACAGTGAGGATAGTTTTTTCATAGAGTAAAGCCTAATCAAATTAAGTCGATAGATTCTAACTGGATAACGGGTCGACGAAAATCAAAATCTATCACTAAGTCATACTTTTCGCTGACCTGTGCGCACTCGCTCATTTTGATTTATTGGTTTGTTAAAGTGAGAAAGAAAGTTTAGATATTTCCTAAAGTTTGTGTTGAATGGCCGATATACTTTAAGTGACTTTATGATATTCAATGAATGATGAGATGGTACCGTTATGAAGTATATTGTTCTACCAATTCTACTCGTGTTGACAGGGTGTGGCAGTCTGCCGTCCGATATGATGTTGATGGGTGATAGTATGCTTGACGTCGCGCCGAAAGGTGACGTAGATGTTCGATACCCTGAGTGGAGAAAAGCGCCACAAATATCGACGGCCGGTGTGCAAGGGCCAATGGGACAGCAACGCACGACTAGCTATGATTCCTTGCAATCTTTTCTGCTTAAAAATGGCGTTGATTACGAAGTGCTTCCTGGTAATCACGTGATGGTAAAATTAAAAGACACCATCAAGTTTGAAACAGGATCATCAACAGTGTCCTCTGATTCTTCTTACTGGCTAGGAATGATGGGGGATTACTTATCAAGAGATCCTGGCATTGATATCGTCATTGATGGTCACGCCGACAGTACAGGTACACCTAACTTTAATGATGGTTTGTCTTTAAGACGCGCGAAACAAGTCAAGCAAACATTAATCAAGAACAATGTTGCTATGGATTCCATATTTACTCGCGGCTACGGCGAATACGTTCCAGCGTGCACCAATAAAACGAAAGCCGGTAAGGCGTGTAACCGTCGGGTCGAAGTTCTATTTGTGGTGTCGAACAATTAATCGGTGAAACAAAGTAATGATCTGAGTGAAGTATCACCAGATCACTGTTGCCTGAGCGTTTAGCCTCCAATCCATTGACCTCAAGTGATATCTATTTTTTACGCCATACACCCTTTCTTTAGAATAGGTTCTCTACCTATTTGCTTTCCTCTTGATTATTAAAAGTAAAAACCGATTGAATTAATGTGCAGTAATGTTGCGACCCGAGTCGATTTTTGCTCTAGTAGCAAAGTAGCGACTTAAAGGACACATTATGAATCGGGACGTTTGGTTACTCTCTCTCTGTCAGGCACTGCTCATGACAGGCAATATACTGCTGATCTCCGTGATTGGGTTGATAGGTAAACAGATCGCCCCAAGTGCGAGCATGATAACCTTGCCCGTAGCGCTTCAGTTTCTTGGCCTTATGTCCGCAACCATTCCCGCTTCTTTGATTTCAGGAAAACTGGGCAGAAAGAGAGGATTTAGTATTGGTAACGTCGTCGGCATTACTGGTGCCAGCCTCGCGACTTACGCTTTAACCATCCCCAATTTCTATCTTTTCTGCTTTGCGACGTTTTTGTTGGGCATTGGTATTGGTTTTGGCACCTTGTATCGATTTGCTGCAATTGAAGTTTGTGATGAGAATGCACGTGATCGAGCGATTTCCATATCGATGGCAGGTGGGGTGTTAGCGGCGGTACTAGGGCCTAATTTGGCGATTATGTCCCAAGAATGGTCACAAGGTGGACTCTACATTGGCGCGTTTGCATCATTGATTGTTCTCAATGTACTGGCGCTTGTTCTTTTGCAAACCATCCGTTTTCCACAAGCGGCACAACAGCATTCTCAGAACAAACCTGAACGTTTAGCTGATATAGCACGAGCTCCTAATTTTGTTGCTTCTGTTTTTGCAGCGATGGTTGCCTACGCCGTGATGAATATTTTGATGACTGCAACGCCTTTAGCCATGATAGGCTGCGGTTTCAACTTTACAAAAGCAGCAGGCGTCATCGAATGGCATGTATTGGGGATGTTCTTGCCTGCCTTTTTTACCGGAAGGTTGATTGAAAAATTTGGTGCCAGAACCATGATTTTATTGGGTGGGATACTCTTCGTAGCGTGTGTTGCCATTAACATTCATGGTCAATCCATTTGGCACTTTAGAGCCGCGCTAGTATTACTTGGTGTCGGCTGGAATTTCATGTTCATCGCAGCAACGAGCATGTTTAGCCAGTCTTACAAAGAGAAGAACAAAGCAAAAGCGCAAGCGTTCAATGAATTTGTCGTATTTAGCTGTGTTACGGTGACGGCATTGCTTTCAGGATGGCTGGAGGCGACCGCAGGATGGCAAAACCTCAATATCTATGTTTTGCCGTTTGTATTGGCGGTTATTGTGATGTTCGCTATGAATGCAAGAAAGTCACGCGCTCAAAATCAGCCTGTGTGACGAAAAAGATAGTGAGTCAATAAACGAGGAGCCAGATTAGGCTCCTCGTTTAAATACAAAAGCGAATATTTATGGTTGAGAGACATCTCGATAAAAGTAGCGCTCGCATATTGCGGGGTTAATACGTTTGATTGCCTGCGATAGTAATCCAATAACCAGCACGGAAAACACAAGTCTTCCCCAGAAAATAGTGTAAAAGTCAGCGCCAATTAGCATGATGAGTAACGTATCTTCAATTAAGCTGTGTAAGAGATTGAGCAACATGATTGCGGTGAAAACATCTCTGGCTGAAATATGACCGCGTTTTGCTTCGTTGATTAATAACCCACCACCAAATGACAAGCCCAGCGTGATACCGATGATAGTTAAATTGGTCGCGTCTCTACTAATACCGAGAAGTCGCAAAAATGGCCTTAACAGCACAGCCATTAGTTTCTCAATGCCCAATAACTTAAGCACTTTAAGTAAAAATAGCAGAGCAGAGATCACCAAGAAAATAACCCCGAAGTTTTTTATCTGGTCGAGTCCCCAAGAAAGGTAACTGGTATCGAGATTGGTCTCAGGCTGCCATAGTACGGTCGCTGGGTAGTTTAGTAAGTCACCGAATTGATAAGTGGCATTCAGGATCCACGCTAAAGCCAAACTCCCGCCTAATCTTACTGATAAAGTCGCAAGCCAGCTCACCCCCGCTTTTTTGGCAATGGCTCCTTCAATAGGCAGTGAGTGAGCAAGTAACATCATGCTGCCTAATACTGAAGCTTGAGCAACTGTCAGGCTGACATCAGAATTAATAAGTACAATCAAACCGGCATAAATATTGGTGAGTATGGTTGTTGCCCAGACTAATCCTAACTCTTTTGGTAAACCGATCATTTCCATTAGCGGACTTAACCACTCACTGAGAATCACGATTCCACCAAGCTCTTCGACAATCTTAATAACGATGATTATGGGGATCATGATACGAAAAAGAGTCGTGGTAACGTTGAATATGTCTTTGATGAGTTCTTTAAAAAAAGTATAGGTAGATTTCATTGTTGTTCTTTCTATTGTGGTAATCACTTTATCCTACATGGTCTTTGGTTTTCGTAATTTCTATTCACAAGTAACTATCTTGCATAAATTTTTTAGTTTGTGTTAATTTTGAAATCTACATCAAAATAAATGTCAAATTAAGAAATTATGGAAATAGACCGTATTGATAGAAGCATCTTAGTAGAATTACAAAAGAACAACCGCATACCAAATTTGACGCTAGCCGAACTCGTAGGGCTATCGCCACCTGCTTGTTTGAAACGTGTAAAGAGATTAAGAGAAGGAGGGGTGATCGTATCAGACGTTTCAATCATAAACCCCGAACTAACGGGTAATAAAATGACGCTTGTCGTATCCGTTGAAATGGAACGCGATCGCGCTGACATTTATCAAGTATTTCGCAAGTCAATTTTGAAAGCACCGGAAGTGACACAGTGCTATCAAATCTCAGGAAGTTTCGACTTTATGCTTATTGTTACCGTAAAAGATATACAAGCCTATGAGGATTTTGTGGAGCGAGTATTACGTAAGGACTTAAACATACGAAAATTTCATACGTCTGTTTCAATGCGGACAGTTAAATTCAGTACAGCGCTAAATTTGGAATAGTTACAGTGAGTCTCGTATCAATGTAAAAGAATCAACCAATATTAATTTAAATAACAAACATATATATAATTTGTGACCTGCATATTTGGCTCTGTTTTCGATAATTGTATATATTCGCGTCCTAAAACTTATAAATACAAAAGTAAAACTAATGAATGTCAGCTCTTCTTTATCAATTCAAACGCGTGAAACGCTATTAAGCGAGAATGAACAACTTGTTTCGACGACCGATCTGAAAGGTGTCATTACTTATTGTAACGAGGCCTTTTGTCGCATTGCGGAATATACTGAGCAAGAACTCACTGGCCAACACCACAATATTGTCCGACACACAGACATGCCTAAAGCGGCATTTGCCGATATGTGGGTCAATCTAAAACAAGGCAAGGCGTGGCGCGGTATCGTAAAAAACAAGACCAAATCCGGTGGATACTATTGGGTAGATGCTTACGTTACCCCTATTTATGATGGTGGGAAGGTGAGTGGCTACCAATCTGTTCGGGTTAAACCGAAAAGCGAATGGGTACAAGTCGCTGGCGCGGCCTATCAACGCTTATTGAAAGCTGAGAAATCTGGTCGCCAATGGTCGCTTCAAGTCAGTGACAGTGTTCGTTATGCCGTGTTATTGGGTTCCCTGGCCGCTCCTGTGATCTCTAATCTCGTGGACGTTGGGCAAGCATCTCAATGGTTGTTAAGCCTACTGCCTGTTTCCGCACTAGTGTTGCTTTTCAGACAAGAGCTCATTGAAACGCCTTTGCAATTGAAAAAGCTGCAGTCGAAATTCGACAGTGTCAGTCGCCTTGTCTATTCAGGTAATAGTCAGTTCTCTGTTGCCGATTTTCACTTAAAACTATTGTCTGCCCGAATCCGCACAGTACTAGGCCGCATGATAGACTCTGCCAAGCCGTTACAAGATTTGGCTGACAACCTGAATGCCACGTCATTTGAAGTATCAGAAGCGTTAGATCAGCAAACAAAAGACATCCTTCAGGTGCGAGAGGCAACCGAAGAAGTGGAAGTGACCGCAAATGAGGTCTCTACGCGCACAGAAGAAGCACATCAGATTGTTGATGTGACTTTGCAAACCTGTGCTGGTGCTAAAGAGAGCATTAATCAAACCCATCAAAATTTAGAAAGCTTAGCTTTACAGGCCGAGAAGGCGACCCAAACAACTTACCAATTGAGTGACCAAGCACAAAGTGTGAGCAATGTTATGGAAGAGATTGGTGGAATTGCCGAGCAGACTAACTTATTGGCTTTAAATGCGGCGATTGAAGCGGCGAGGGCGGGCGAACAAGGACGAGGCTTTGCCGTTGTTGCTGATGAAGTTCGCGCGCTATCGGGTAGAACGTCAAAGGCTACGGTTCAGATAAAAGCAAGCATTGACACGATGCTCACAACGATTGAAGGCTGGCAAAGAGATATTCTGGCGAACCGAGAGCAAACGGACGCGTGTGGTGAGGTTGCTAAAGTGAGTGCAGAGCGCTTGTCTGAAGTCGAAAACTTAATGCAATCGATGAATGAGCTGATGCAGTCTGTTGAAAGCTCGGCACATAAGCAGCGTGGCTTATCGAGTGAGGTTAATCTACACATGCAGTCTATCGCTTCTACCGCAGAGCAAAATTTAGTCGCGACGCATTCTGTAAAAGATCATTCGACAGAGCTAAAAGAACAAGTCAATGAGTTCTACCAATTGGCAAAGCGTTTTGAAGAAAAATAGCCGTTAGATTTAATCCCGAATGAGAAATCAGTGACAAAAAAGCCCCGCATTTTCATGCGGGGCTTTCTGTATGCATCAACCCATTTAAGGGCGAGACAATGTATTCAAGATTAAGCTAGAAGCTCTTTCGCTGTGTTTACTACGTTTTCAGTAGTGAAACCGAACATCTTGAATAGCTCACCTGCTGGTGCAGACTCGCCGAATGTTGTCATACCGATGATCTTGCCACCGAAACCAACGTACTTGTACCAGAAGTCAGCGATGCCAGCTTCTACAGCGATACGTGCAGTTACATCAGATGGAAGTACAGACTCACGGTATTCAGCATCTTGCTTGTCGAACGCGTCAGTAGCAGGCATAGAGACTACGCGTACTTTCTTACCTTCAGCCGTGAGTTCAGCGGCAGCGTTAACCGCTAGCTCAACTTCAGAACCCGTTGCAATGATGATTAGTTCTGGCTTGCCTTCACAATCTTTCAGGATGTAACCACCCTTAGCGATGTTTGCTACTTGCTCAGCGTCACGATCTTGTTGTGCAAGGTTTTGACGAGAGAAGATAAGTGCAGAAGGACCATCTTTACGCTCGATTGCTAGTTTCCAAGCAACAGCAGACTCAACTTGGTCACATGGACGCCATGTGCTCATGTTTGGAGTTAGACGTAGAGAAGCGATCTGCTCAACTGGTTGGTGAGTTGGACCATCTTCGCCAAGACCGATAGAGTCATGCGTGTAAACTTGGATGTTCTGAGTTTTCATCAGAGCAGCCATACGCATAGCGTTACGAGCGTATTCCATGAACATTAGGAACGTTGCGCCGTATGGTACGAAACCACCGTGCAGAGCGATACCGTTCATGATAGCCGTCATACCGAAT
>MPDB01000024.1 GCA_001874155.1 Vibrio sp. MedPE-SWchi | reverse complement strand
GCTTGAAACGACGTAGTGCAACGTCGAACGGTTCGTTTTCACGTACTTTAACTATTGGCATATGCCTTTCACCTCAGGGGTTATTCATTATCGCTGGTTTCTCGTAGCCAAATCAGAGAAGTTACCCATCGAGCTAACTCTCATTAACGTTCGGTCTTAAACCAGCTTGATCAAAAATGGTGCGGAATTTTAATCCGATCACCTTGGCTTTGTAAAGCCTTTTATCGATTATTGTCTGTACAAAATTTGTTTGCTAAGCCAAGGCAAGGTAAGATTGCCGCAAATTCCCTCTTTAGATAAAAGCATACAGAGAAAAATATGCGCATTATTGGTATTGAAACCTCGTGTGATGAAACGGGGATAGCGATTTATGACGATGAAAAAGGCCTTTTGAGCCATAAACTGTATAGCCAGGTAAAACTGCATGCCGACTATGGTGGTGTCGTTCCTGAGCTTGCTTCTCGTGATCATGTAAAGAAAACTATCCCACTGATTAAGGCCGCGTTGAAAGAGGCTAATTTAACCTCTAAAGATATTGATGGTATTGCCTATACCGCAGGCCCAGGTCTGGTTGGGGCTTTACTGGTTGGCGCCACGATTGGACGAAGTATTGCGTATGCGTGGGGTGTGCCTGCCGTTGCCGTTCATCATATGGAAGGGCATTTACTTGCACCAATGCTGGAGGACAACCCGCCTCCGTTCCCTTTTGTCGCGGTACTCGTGTCTGGTGGCCATAGCATGATGGTCGAAGTTCATGGTGTGGGCGAATATAAGATATTGGGTGAATCGGTTGATGATGCAGCGGGTGAAGCCTTTGATAAAACCGCTAAGCTGATGGGGCTGGATTATCCAGGTGGTCCATTACTGGCTAAGCTTGCCGAAAATGGCACTGCCGGACGTTTTAAATTCCCTCGCCCAATGACCGATAGACCAGGCTTAGATATGAGCTTTTCGGGTTTGAAAACATTTACAGCAAATACCATTGCTGCCAATGATAACGATGATCAGACTCGTGCCGATATTGCTTATGCCTTCCAAGAAGCGGTGTGTGACACGCTTGTGATTAAATGTAAGCGTGCATTAATTCAAACGGGCATGAAGCGTATCGTGATAGCGGGTGGTGTGAGTGCTAATAAGCAGCTTCGTCAGTCGTTAGGTGAGTTGGCGAAGAAAGTAGGCGGTGAAGTGTATTACCCGCGCACTGAGTTTTGTACAGATAACGGTGCCATGATTGCTTACGCAGGTATGCAGCGCCTGAAAAATGGTGAAACCAGTGATCTTTCAGTGCAGGCTAAACCACGTTGGCCAATCGATCAACTTGAGCCGATCAGCTAGCTTATCGGTTAGATAAGAACAGGCATTGGCTAATGTGAGTTGATGAAATTTGAAGGTCTCTTTAAGAGGCCTTTTTTAATCCACGCTTTTTCTCTCCAACCTTTGGTTCCGTACCTTCGAGCAAACGTCGGATGTTGGGCATATGGCGGAACACAATCAGGCAACATAGCATGGCAACGGGCAGTGTATATTGTGGCTTGATTAACCATGTATAAAATGGGGCAAGCAGGACACTGACTAACGCAGCCAAAGATGAATAGCGAAACACTATTGCGACAACAAGCCACGTGAGAACAATAATCCCCGTTAATCCCAAGCCTATTGGTGCTATGGCACCTAAAGCCGTTGCGACCCCTTTACCGCCTTTAAAGTGAAAAAAGATTGGGTACATATGGCCAAGGCACGCTGCGATAGCGACAACGCCAAGAAGAAAAGAATCAATATTCAGAAAGTAGCCACCCCATACAGGGATGGTACCTTTCAGCATGTCGCACAGTAAAACGGCAAGAGCAGCTTTTTTTCCGCCAATTCTGAGGACGTTTGTTGCGCCTGGATTTTGAGATCCTATATCGCGCGGGTCGGGGAGACGTAATACACGACAGATCAATACCGCACTCGAGATCGAGCCAAGTAAATAGGCTGAAATGATCAATGTGAGAACAAGTGGGCTCATGATGGGTTTACTCGTATAGAAGTCTTTTCGTCTTCAAGCTAGTGGTTTTAATACCAAAATCACTTATACAGCCGTTATGTCTAATGTTTCCATTGGCACAACAAAACAAGATAAATGATGAGAAATGAGCAAGTTATGAAACAGATGCTCTAATAGCTAGTACTTGCTATCATATCGCGATTCATTTCATCACACTACTGGCAGTTTGTTCAGTCAGTGAGATAGAACCGACTAGATAGTAATTTTTTTTGACCCGTTTGGGTATCCGACCTCTATAAAGGACAGACTCCACCATGGATAAAGTATTTATTGAACAGCTTGAAGTGATCACTACGATTGGTGTTTACGATTGGGAACAAGAGATCAAACAAAAGCTTGTTCTAGATATTGAAATGGGACACAACAATCAGCCAGCGGGGAAAAGTGATGATGTGGCCGACGCTCTGGATTACTTTGAAGTCAGTCAGGCTGTTCTAAAGCACATTGAGCAAGGGCGTTTTTTGCTTGTTGAGCGCGTTGCTGAAGAAGTTGCAGAGATTATCATGACTCGATTTAGTGTTCCTTGGGTGAAGATCCGCTTAACTAAACCTGGTGCTGTAGCGCAGGCGAAAGGGGTTGGCGTGATCATAGAAAGAGGCGTTCAATGATCACCGTTTACATTGGTGTAGGAACGAATGTAGAGAAAGAAAAACACGTAGAAGCCGCAGTGAAAGAGCTCTCTCAATTAGGAGACAGCCTGAAACTATCGACTATTTACGAGTGTGCCCCTATCGGCTTTGATAGTGACTCGTTTTATAATCTCGTCGTAGAAATGAAAACATCGATGCCATTAATCCTGTTTTCACAATCACTGCGTAGTATAGAGATGCGTTGGGGGCGTTCAGAGTTCGCAGAGAAATACCAAGACCGAACCTTAGATCTTGATATTGTCCTGTTTGGTGAGGAAGTGCATTCAAGCGATCCTCAACTGCCACGAAGTGATATCTTCAAGTACCCATTTGTGATCCAACCACTTTATGAGCTTTGCCCCCAATTAGTGATCCCTTCAGATGGAAGAACGATCGAACAAGTATGGAGCCAGTCTACTGGATTTGGGTCTTTAACCAGTGTCAAACCTTGGTTTGATTTAAAGAATTAACGAGAAATTAATGAGTTATATAGAAGCATTCATCCTTGCATTGATTCAAGGATTGACGGAGTTTTTGCCAATCTCGAGCTCTGCTCACCTTATTTTGCCTTCTGCAGTATTAGGCTGGGAAGATCAAGGGCTGGCGTTTGATGTCGCTGTGCATGTCGGTACATTAGCGGCCGTTATTATCTATTTTAGAAAAGAAGTCGTATCGCTATTAAGTGCGTTCATAGGCTCAATCTTTAAAGGTGAGCGCAGTAAGGAATCAAAGTTTGCTTGGATGATTATCTTAGCGACGATTCCAGCCTGTATTTTTGGTCTTTTTATGAAAGACATTATTGAGATCTATTTGCGTAGTGCGTGGGTAATCGCAACGACGACTATCGTATTTGGTTTGTTGCTATGGTACGTCGATAAGAATGCCGATTTGATTCATGACGAGTATCAAGCGGATTGGAAAAAATCCGTATTCATTGGCCTAGCTCAGGCGATGGCTATGATTCCTGGCACTTCTCGATCTGGAGCAACTATTACAGCGGCTTTGTATTTAGGTTTCACTCGTGAAGCCGCGGCTCGCTTTTCATTTTTAATGTCGATTCCAATCATTTTACTCGCTGGTGGATATTTAGGTTTAAAACTAGTTGCGAGCGGCGATCCTATCCACGTAGGCGTTTTAACGACAGGTGTTATCACATCGTTCATTAGTGCGTATATTTGTATTCACTTATTCTTGAAGCTGATCTCTCGAATGGGCATGACCCCATTTGTAATCTATCGCTTGATTCTTGGTGGTGGACTCTTCGCATTCTTATTGCTGAATTAAAAACACCAATATTTATGTTGAATGGGGAGCTGACTTTTCGGGTCATCCTCCTCATTCTTAAATAAAATCGTGGTTTTTTAATGTGCCATTTCTTACTCTTTCCTTACGTCCTCTATCTCGCTTGAAAAGCAGCATTGTGATATATATGGGGTCTTTAGCCTTTCTCTGTATTATTACGTTACGATTATGCGAATCTTTGTTTTAACATTAACGCTCCTGTTTGGCTGGCTGCAATATACGTTGTGGTTTGGCAAAAATGGCATAATTGAATTCAATTTGGTTAATAGTGACATTCAAGCTCAGCATCAAGTGAACGACAACCTCCGAGCACGTAACGCTGAGATGTTTGCAGAAATTGATGATCTACGCCAAGGGCTGGATGCCATTGAAGAGCGTGCGAGGCATGAGCTTGGAATGGTAAAGGATGGCGAAACGTTCTACCGATTGGTTGGAGAGGAATCACAGTAGAATGCCAATGAATAAATCCCCACAATCTCAACAAGAGATCGTCGCCATTGTGCCAGCAGCGGGTGTTGGCAGCCGAATGAAGGCCGATCGCCCTAAGCAATACCTATCAATTAACGATATCACTATCTTGGAGCACACCGTTGCTCTGCTATTGGCTCACCCAAGAGTCGATCGAGTCGTCATTGCCGTCAGTGAAAATGATCCTTACTACCCAACGCTATCAATTGCTGAACAAGCGAATGTTATTCGTGTGCCGGGCGGTAAAGAGCGTGCGGACTCCGTTTTGTCTGCGCTTCAGTATGTTCAAGAGAATACGCATTCTGAATGGGTACTTGTTCATGATGCTGCAAGACCATGCGTTCAGTTGAGTGATATCGACAATCTTATAAATACAGCATTAAAACATGATGTTGGAGCGATACTGGCGTGTCCGGTTAGAGATACGATGAAACGTTCAGATAGCGCTCAAAACATCTCTGAGACGGTTGATCGTAATGCGTTATGGCATGCCTTAACCCCTCAAATATTCCCAACGAAATCATTGTCACAAGCATTGAGCCAAGCACTCGATGAGAATGCCGTTATAACTGATGAAGCATCGGCAATGGAGCGCATTGGGCAATCCCCCGCGCTGGTTCAAGGTCGTTCAGATAACATTAAAATCACTCAGCCAGAAGATCTCGCTCTTGCTGAGTTTTACTTAAATCGAAATAAGGAAAGTTAGTCATGCGTATTGGTCACGGTTTTGACGTTCACAAATTTGGTGGTCAAGGGCCTGTCATTATTGGCGGAGTCGCCATTCCTTACGAGCAAGGCCTAGTGGCTCATTCTGATGGCGATGTGGCTCTGCACGCCCTGACAGATGCACTCCTCGGCGCAATAGCCGCTGGCGACATTGGCCGCCACTTCCCTGATACTGATGACAAATGGAAGGGCGCAGATAGTCGTGAACTTCTAAAAGATGTTTATCGTCGCGTGAAAGAGCAAGGGTACGTATTGGGTAATGCTGACGTTACTATCATGGCGCAAGCACCCAAAATGGCTCCGCATATTGAAGCGATGTGTGCCGCTATCGCTGAAGACTTGGAAACTGAACTGGGCAATGTGAATGTCAAAGCGACGACGACTGAGCGCCTTGGTTTTACGGGCCGAAAAGAAGGAATCGCGTGCGAAGCGGTTGTCCTTTTGTTCAAGAAATAATGCTTCAAAGTAAGGTTCACCACATAGTAATAGTGGTTCAAAACGCAGAACGTTAACTAGAATGTTGAAAGACTCATGCGCTTTGCCATGAGTAGTAAAAGTACTAACCCTTATATTCAAATTTAGAGTCACCTTGTGACGGTATACTATTATGTCAGATGTTTTATCTCAGTTTCATTACCTTTATGGGAAACCCACCGCTAAAGCAAAGCTTAAAGCCAAAGCTGAGCATTTCAAAGTAAGTGAAGATTTGGGTTATGAATTCACTGGGGTGGGTGAACACCTTATGATTCGTATCCGAAAAACCGGTGAAAATACGTCTTTTGTTGCCAATGAATTGGCGAAAGCGTGTCGGGTTAAAACGAAAGATGTGAGCTGGGCTGGCCTTAAAGATAGGCATGCGGTAACTGAGCAGTGGTTAAGCGTGCATTTACCGAAAGGTGAAACACCAGATTTCAACCCTTTTCTAGCACAGTATCCTAGTATTGAAATTCTAGATATGACTCGTCATAACAAGAAACTACGTCCTGGCGATCTTGCTGGCAATGATTTTGAAATAACATTAGACGAGGTGACCGACGTACAAGACGTTATCGCTCGTATTGAACAGATCGCGAAAGGGGGCGTGCCCAATTACTTTGGTAGCCAACGCTTTGGTAATCAAGGTAACAACCTTGATGAAGCTCGTCGTTGGGGGCGTGATAATGTAAGAACACGCAATCAAAATAAGCGCAGCTTGTATCTCTCTTCTGCTCGATCATGGATCTTCAATCGAATCGTTTCTGCCCGACTAGAGCAAGGGGTATTTGACCGCTTGCTAGTGGGAGACGTTGTTGAGGGTAAAGAAACAATCGTTATTGATGAAGCAAACCTTACTTCGTTGGCAGATGCCTTAAGTCATCAAGATATTGCTATCACGGCAGCAATGGCGGGTGATAATGCATTACCGACTCAGGCAGATGCATTGGCACTGGAACAACCACACCTGGATGACGAGCCCGATCTCATGGCGCTTATCCGTGGAAATAGAATGCGTCATGACCGCCGCGCGATCTTGTTAAAGCCGAAAGATTTTTCATGGTCGCAAAATGATGATCAAGTGACGCTGAAGTTCTCTCTTGATGCCGGAAGCTTTGCCACTTCGATTGTGAGAGAGCTGGTAGAAGAAGAAATAGTAGAGCGTGTATATTAAGGCACAGAAGATGACCTCAAAGCTAAAGATATTATTGAGCAATGATGACGGCGTGCATGCCCAAGGTATTCATGCCCTAGCGAGTGCATTAAAAGACATCGCAGAAATTATCATTGTAGCGCCAGATAGAAACCGCTCTGGTGCATCTAATTCGTTAACGTTAGAGCAGCCATTGCGCGTGAATGAAATTGCGCCCTCTATCTATTCTGTGCAGGGGACGCCTACTGACTGCGTACACTTTGCACTTAATGAATTGATGAAAGACGATCTCCCCGACCTCGTTCTTTCAGGAATCAATCATGGGGCAAACCTAGGAGATGATGTCCTTTATTCTGGAACTGTGGCTGCAGCAATGGAAGGGCACTTTCTAGGGGTGCAATCGATAGCGTTTTCGCTTGTTGGAAAAGTTCACTTTGACGCTGCGGCACAAGTTGCTCGAAAAGTGGTTGAGCAACATATCGCGAATCCAATTCCGACGAATCGACTGCTTAACGTCAATATTCCAGATAATGGTAACTCCAATGAATTACCGGTAAAAGTGACGCGTTTAGGTGCCCGTCATCACGCTGAGAATATGATTAAGCAGAAAGATCCCCGTGGACATGATATTTATTGGTTAGGTCCTCCTGGAAAAGAGCAAGATGCTGGAGAAGGCACTGATTTTTATGCCGTTGATAAAGGACATGTTTCAGTGACCCCACTTCAAGTGGATCTGACAGCGCACGAATCTTTAAGAGCAATGGAAAACTGGTTTAAGGAAGAAAGACTATGACAAACCCACATGCAGACAAGTTGATCGAATTTCTTGTCGCGAGTGGTATTCAAGACCCACGAGTTTTACAAGCCATTCGAAACCTACCTCGTGAAAGCTTTGTGTCTCAAGCGATGGTGCATCAAGCGTACGATAATAATGCACTACCAATAGGGCAGGGGCAGACGATTTCTCAACCCTATATCGTCGCGAAAATGACTGAACTGCTGCAATTAGATCGCCGCTCTACCGTACTAGAGGTTGGTACGGGGTCTGGGTATCAAACGGCTGTCTTAGCCCAGCTCGTCGATCATGTGAACTCCATTGAGAGAATCAAAGCGTTACAATGGGATGCGAAAAGACGATTGAAACAGTTGGACATTTATAATGTCTCAACCAAGCATGGTGATGGTTGGAAAGGGTGGCCAAACAAGGCGCCATTTGATGCCATTATCGTGACAGCAGCAGCAGAGAGTATTCCTCAGGCGTTACTGGATCAGCTCGCAGAAGGTGGAAGAATGATAATACCAGTCGGTGATGATGAACAAACTCTTATTAAGATCGTTCGACAAGACGGAGAATTCCACTCTGAAACGATTGAAATGGTTCGCTTTGTACCGTTAGTTGCAGGTGATCTTGCTTAACCATGGTGAAGCTATCTAGAAACCTAGTCGTCATTTTTATTGTCAGTCTCCTGATAGGGTGTGCTGCAAGCACGCCTGCTCCTGTCTCAGGGCTCAATAAAGATTACAGCAGTGTTTCTCGTGGCAGCTACCGTGGCAGTTTTTATGAAGTGAAGAAAGGCGATACCCTTTATTTTATCTCCTATATAACTGATAAGGATGTGAAAGAAATAATTCGGTATAACAACTTATCTCCCCCTTATACAATCCATCCTGGCCAAAAACTAAACTTATGGCGTAGAAACTATGTTGCCCCGGCATTCGGTGGGACGGGGGCTGGCGCAGTTGCAGCTACAACTCCTAGTAAAACAAGTAAAAACTCTAATCCAACCAATACTTCAGAGAAAACTAAAGTAGTACAAAAAGATCCTCCCAAGAAGGTTGATCAATCAAAATCAAAGGAGTATGTTAAATCAACAAGTAAACAAAATGTTAACAAAACAGCTGCAGCACCAAAGCCAAATAATGACAAAGTAAGCAGCTGGATCTGGCCAACAAAAGGGAGAGTAATTAAAAAGTTTTCTGCTGGAGAACAAGGAAATAAAGGGATTGATATAGCAGGACAGCGAGGTCAATCCATAGTTTCAACAGCAGGAGGAACCGTTGTTTATTCGGGCAACGCGCTACGAGGTTACGGCAATCTAGTGATTGTAAAACATAATGATAATTACCTCAGCGCATATGCTCATAATGATCGGTTGCTTGTACAAGAAGGACAGAGTGTAAAAGCAGGTCAAAAAATAGCAACAATGGGCAGTTCAGGGACCAGCAGTGTTCGATTACATTTTGAAATTCGCTACCAAGGTAAGTCAGTGAATCCAAACCGCTACTTACCGTAAATTTACTTTAAGGGTAATTTAGCGACATTAAGAAGTAGTAATGTCTTGCTAGCTCGCCAGGGGGAGGCGCTATGAGTATCAGCAATGCAGCAACGAAAATTGAAGAGTTTGATTTAGGTACAACCGCGAAGGATGCCGGTAAATCTAAAAAACGACCAGCCACAGCAAAAACAAAAACCGCTAAAGCAAAACCAGTCGCCACTGAAGAAGCTGACGTTTCAAGCAAAAGCTTGGACGCAACTCAACTCTATTTAGGTGAAATTGGTTTTTCTCCACTATTAACCGCAGAAGAAGAAGTTCTCTTTGCTCGTCGAGCACTTAGAGGCGATGAAGCTGCGCGCAAACGAATGATTGAGAGTAATTTACGTCTCGTCGTAAAAATTTCTCGCCGCTACAGCAATCGTGGTCTTGCTCTGCTTGATCTGATTGAAGAAGGCAATCTTGGCTTGATTCGAGCTGTTGAGAAGTTTGATCCAGAACGAGGGTTCCGTTTTTCAACTTACGCTACATGGTGGATTCGTCAAACCATCGAGCGCGCATTGATGAACCAAACACGTACTATTCGTTTACCGATTCATGTTGTTAAAGAGCTTAATATCTATCTTCGCACCGCGCGAGAGCTTTCTCAAAAACTCGATCATGAACCAACAGCTGAAGAGATTGCATCTACACTGGATAAGCCCGTAGAAGATGTGAGCAAGATGCTTCGCTTGAATGAACGTGTCAGCTCGGTTGATACACCAATTGGCGGCGATGGCGAGAAAGCGCTATTGGATATCATTCCTGATATTAATAACTCTGATCCTGAAGTATCTACGCAAGATAATGATATTAAGAGTTCACTGGTTCATTGGTTAGATGAGCTAAACCCTAAACAGAAAGAAGTGTTAGCACGTCGATTCGGGCTGCTAGGTTATGAACCATCTACGCTTGAAGAAGTAGGCCGAGAAATCAATTTGACCCGTGAACGAGTTCGTCAGATCCAAGTTGAAGGATTACGCAGACTTCGTGAGGTTCTTATTAAGCAAGGACTTAATATGGAAAACCTATTCTGTGTTGAAGATGAGTAACGATTAACGTCTATCTGAAATAAGAGAAAGCCCGACTATTGAATAAATAGTCGGGCTTTTTTCATGCTAGCGCTTTAGTAAGAGATCTGATCCAAGGGGACGATTAGATCATTTTCTTCAATCGGTATAAGGCTTCTAGTGCTTGTCTTGGTGTTAGATCATCAGGATCGATACCAGCAAGCGCTGATTCCACTTCACTCGGCTCGGGTATCAAACTGAGTTGATTCGCCACATCGACGGCTGATGATTTAGCCTGTTCTACCGTATTGCCCAATTGTTCTAGCTGTGTCAGCTTATTGCGAGCATTTTTAATTACGCTTTTAGGTACACCAGCCAGTCCAGCAACGGCTAAACCGTATGATTTGCTCGCAGCGCCTTCCTGTACTGCATGCATGAAGGCGATGCTATCACCATGTTCAACCGCATCTAGGTGGACGTTTGCTAGGTTTTGTCGTTGATTTGGTAGTTCGGTGAGCTCAAAGTAGTGAGTCGCAAAGAGCGTCATTGCCCCTATGTTGCTGGCGAGCCATTCCGCACTTGCCCAAGCCAGAGATAACCCATCGTAAGTACTGGTGCCTCGGCCGATTTCATCCATAAGAACTAAGCTCTTAGACGTCGCATTATGTAGAATGTTTGCCGTTTCAGTCATCTCTACCATAAAGGTAGAACGGCCAGAGGCAAGGTCGTCAGATGCACCAATACGAGTGAATATTCGGTCAATGGTGCCAATCTTCGCTGACTCTGCTGGAACATAGCTACCAATGTGCGCCATTAAAGCAATGAGGGCTGTTTGTCGCATATAGGTGGATTTACCGCCCATGTTCGGTCCCGTGATGATGAGCATTTTGCGCTGTTCATTAAGCTCAATCGGGTTAGCGATAAACGGTGCATCCATGACGGTTTCCACCACAGGGTGGCGACCCGCTTGAATATGAATCCCTATCTCGTTACTTAGCGTTGGTCTGCTGTAGTCCAAACTCTCAGCTCGCTCGGCGAGGTTTTGCAGAACATCGATCTGCGAGATGGCAGAGGCGATATTTTGCAGGCGTTCCAAATGCGGCAACAGAAGATCGAATAACTCTTCCCAAAGTTTTTTCTCGATAGCGAGTGCTTTGGACTTTGAGTTGAGCACTTTATCTTCATGCTCTTTGAGCTCTGGTATTATGTATCGCTCGGCATTTTTTAGCGTTTGACGTCGAACATAATGAGGCGGCACAAGGTGGCTTTGGCCTCGACTTACCTGAATAAAAAAGCCATGCACCGCGTTGTAACCGACTTTTAGTGTATCGATACCATGTCGGTCACGCTCTTCGGCTTCAAGCTTATTCAGAAACTCAGTTGCACCGTCCGCTAAGTCGCGCCATTCGTCGAGTTCAGCACTGTATCCCGTCGCAATAACACCACCATCACGAATCACCACGGGTGGGTTTTCTTTTATAGCTCGTTCAAGCAGTTGCTGTACTTCTTCAAATGGCGATGAGAACTGACGCAGTTTCGTAAGGTAAGGCTGCTTTAGTTCGGTTAGCGTAGCCTCTAATTCTGGCAATTGCGCTAACGCCTGACGTAGACGCGCCAAATCTCTAGGTCGTGCGGAGCGGAGCGCTAATCGTGCGAGTATTCTTTCAATATCACCAATCTGCTTCAAGGTCGGCTGTAGGTCGCTATACAGAGCAAGATCTTTGATCTCTCCAATCGCATCAAGACGTTGGTTTAATGTCTCAATACAACGCATTGGCTGATGGAGCCAGCGCTTAAGCATGCGGCTGCCCATCGCGGTCGAGCTGTGATCGAGTACTTCAGCTAGTGTATTGTCTAAACCACCGGATAAGTTTTGAGTAATTTCAAGATTGCGTCTCGTGGCCGCATCCAAGATCACCGAATGATCTTGTCGATCATAAGTTAAAGAACGGATATGAGGCAGGGTAGTGCGCTGAGTATCTTTAACGTATTGAATTAAACAGCCCGCTGCGCATAGTCCCAAGCTGGCTTGCTCAACGCCAAACCCGACAAGATCACGGGTTCCAAATTGCTGGTTTAACTGTTGTTTGGCGGTATCGAGCTCAAACTCCCAAACTGGGCGACGACGGTTACCATTTCGGCTTGTCATCAAGTGCACGGGTTCAAAGTCTTCAGGGAATAATAGTTCTCTTGGAGAGGTTCTCTGAAGCTCGGCGGCCATGGCTTCTTCTGTCTCTGGTTCGATCAACTGAAAACGACCAGACGTCATATCTAATGTCGCGTAACCAAATTTGTCGCCATGATGGTAGATAGCGGCGATTAGGTTATCGACTCGCTCTGAAAGCAGTGCTTCGTCGGTCACTGTGCCAGGCGTAACAATGCGCACTACCTTTCGCTCTACTGGACCTTTTGATGTGGCGGGATCGCCAACTTGCTCGCAGATAGCAACAGACTCTCCCAGCTGAACTAACTTTGCCAAATAGCCTTCTACTGCGTGGTAAGGGACGCCAGCCATTGGGATAGGCTCACCTGCTGAAGCGCCTCGCTTGGTTAACGAGATATCAAGTAACTGTGAAGCGCGTTTAGCATCATCGTAAAACAGTTCGTAGAAGTCTCCCATACGATAGAACAAGAGGATGTCTGGATTCTCTGCTTTTAATCCGAGATATTGTTTCATCATTGGGGTGTGTTTTTGATCGGCTTTCACAGTTCATTTCTTTTGTTTTTTACTATTGCGGCTTAGGATACGTGAATACGATTAATGCGAAAAGATCCAAATTCGTGCGATGAAGTTACAAAGAGGGGTTTAGTTATGGAGTCACTTACTTTACTTAGCCAGAAAGTCGGCCAGCAGTTATTCGCTAACAACCAAATCTTGGTAACGGCAGAATCTTGCACGGGAGGCGGAATCGCGACAGCAATAACCGATATTGCAGGCAGTTCAGCTTGGTTTGATCGAGCATTTGTGACTTACAGCAATGAAGCCAAGGTAGAAATGCTAGGCGTAATGCAAGCTACATTGATGGCTCATGGGGCGGTAAGTGAAGCGACAGTCGTAGAGATGGCGGAGGGTGCATTGAGAAATTCAAGAGCGACTTTGGCCGTTTCCGTCAGCGGTATTGCTGGCCCTGGCGGAGCAACCGAAGATAAACCCGTCGGCACGGTGTGTTTTGCCTGGGCTAATTTAAATGATTGGCAAAGAGTGGATACCGTTTGTTTTAAAGGTGACCGATCAGAAGTTCGCTCGCAAGCAATACAGCATGCACTTCAAGTCGTTAGCGAACATTTGAGCAATTGCACCCAATAATCGTTCTAAAGAATTGACAACATTTCGTGTGACACAAACAATATTACGCTATTATTTTTTTCATACAGGTATGGACACTGTATGAATCAACAGTATAATAAAAACCAATTAGAGACCCTTATCGGGTAATCAGTATAGTCAAGTTCGTATCCAACGCTACGAACCGTATGGAGATAGAGATGGACGCAAATAAAGAAAAAGCACTAGCCGCAGCCCTTGGCCAAATTGAGAAGCAGTTTGGTAAAGGTTCTATTATGCGTCTTGGTGATAACCGTACTATGGATGTTGAAACCATCTCAACGGGTTCACTCTCTTTAGACATCGCACTGGGTGCTGGTGGTCTACCAATGGGGCGTATTGTTGAAGTTTATGGCCCTGAATCTTCAGGTAAAACAACCCTTACTCTAGAGTTGATTGCAGCGGCACAACGCGTAGGAAAAACCTGTGCATTCGTTGATGCGGAGCACGCACTAGACCCTATCTACGCTCAAAAGCTTGGTGTTGATATCGATGCACTTCTTGTTTCTCAACCAGATACGGGTGAGCAAGCATTAGAAATCTGTGATGCATTAGCACGTTCAGGTGCGATTGACGTACTGGTTGTCGATTCTGTTGCAGCTCTTACACCAAAAGCTGAAATTGAAGGTGAGATGGGCGATAGCCACATGGGCCTTCAAGCGCGTATGCTTTCTCAAGCAATGCGTAAGCTGACGGGTAACCTTAAGCAGTCAAACTGTATGTGTATCTTCATTAACCAAATCCGTATGAAGATTGGTGTGATGTTCGGTAACCCAGAAACAACAACAGGTGGTAACGCACTTAAGTTCTACGCATCTGTTCGTCTTGATATTCGCCGTACTGGTGCGATTAAAGATGGTGACGAAGTTGTTGGTAACGAAACTCGTATCAAGGTCGTTAAGAACAAGATTGCTGCACCATTCAAACAAGCTGAAACTCAAATCCTTTACGGTAAAGGCTTCAACCGCGAAGGTGAGCTTATCGACTTAGGTGTTAAGAATAAGCTAGTAGAAAAAGCGGGTGCTTGGTACAGCTACAAAGGCGATAAGATCGGCCAAGGTAAAGCTAACGCTGGTAAATACCTACGTGAAAACCCAGAAATTGCTCTAGAGATCGATACTAAACTTCGTGAGTTACTACTGACTCCTGCTGTTCTTGAAGAGAAAGACGTAGAGAAAGAAGAAGAAAACGAAGAGCTATAAGCTAACGTTTTATAGAGTGGATGTCTGAAAGAAGCATCCGCTTTGAAAGAACTTAAAGCCTCGCATATTTTATGCGGGGCTTTTTTATTGGAGCAGCTCCGTCGAGCATGTCTTTGGTCAACTCTCTTTCGTTGACTGAGTTTCTTCGGTACTAGGTCGTCAATTTAGTTCTGCTTTTCCACGCCTAGATATAGTGGAGTATTCTTCATTTTATCGAATTCCCACTAAAATCCTGCCCAAGGGTGTCTTTTCTACAAGAAAACTAGTCGAAGCCTTAACCATGATCTACAATACGGCAAAATTCTAACTCGACTATTTTCAGGAAGAGCTGCATGTACATGAGCACTGATGAGGTTCGCAACGCGTTCCTTAAGTTCTTTGAG
>MPDB01000023.1 GCA_001874155.1 Vibrio sp. MedPE-SWchi | reverse complement strand
AGAGCTAATTGCTCCAATCGCAATGGATGAAGGTCTACGTTTCGCAATCCGCGAAGGTGGCCGTACAGTAGGTGCTGGTGTTGTTGCTAAAATCTTTGACTAATTAGTCAAAAGCACACATCGAACCGAAAAGGGAAGCGAATGCTTCCCTTTTTTATACCCGTTATAAAATATTTCCCTCTTATAACCAAAGCGTCTAAATAATGGTTAAATGCAACTGGTAATAGTAACGGTTCTCATTTATATTTAACATCATATTGAATGCTTTAGGTTGTAGTATGTACGTTTGTTTATGCCATGGGATCTCCGATAAAAAAATTAAGAAGTTGGTTATCGAAGAAGGGGTTTCAGATATTCGCGGTATAAAGAAGTGCACAGCATTGGGCAGCCAGTGTGGTAAGTGTGTTCGTCCAGCTAAAGAGATCATAGACGAAACGTTATCGACGCAGTATCGACAAGCCAGCTAAAACGTTTTAAAGCCAAATAATCGCTTTGAAACTTTGACTCTCTTCGTATTGGTTCTACAGTTAATAGAACCACAGAGGAGGGCTTTGCCATGAAAGGCGATCCAATCATCATCCAACACCTGAATAAAGTACTGGGCAATGAACTCGTTGCCATCAATCAATATTTCCTTCACGCACGCATGTACAAAGACTGGGGCTTAAAGCATCTTGCAGATAAGGAATATCATGAATCTATCGACGAAATGAAGCATGCTGATCACTTAGTTGAGCGTATTTTATTTTTAGAAGGCCTTCCTAACCTACAAGATCTAGGCAAGCTAAATATTGGTGAAAATGCCAAAGAGATGCTAGAAAGTGATTTGAACGTTGAAATGACGGCTATTCCTGATCTAAAGGAAGCTATTGCTTATGCCGAGGGCATTCGAGATTACGTCTCTCGCGATCTTTTTCAAGATATTTTAGAAGATGAAGAAGAACATGTTGATTGGTTGGAAACACAACTTGGCCTGATCAAAATGACAGGTATAGAAAACTATCTACAAGCTCAGTTTGTTGATGAGGACGATTGAAATCCCCCTATTCTAAAGCCACTTAAAGTCGTTCAAGTATCCTTGAATTGAACGACTTTATCGTATCTATACCATGCCCAACTTTTTTGTTAGCCCAGCCAAAATTACAAACCACTATCTATCTCACAATTCTCTTGCCTATTCTGCTTCCTTTCTGTACTATTTGCCGTCCTTAATTCTCGGTCATTTATCTTTAGTTCCTTGCTTCCTCTGGACGACCGAGCCACTCGTGGAAGCTAATAATCCGTAAGGAGCAACCAAATGCGTCATTATGAAATCGTATTCATGGTTCACCCTGATCAAAGCGAGCAAGTTGCTGGCATGATCGAGCGTTACACTGGTTCTATCACTGAAGCTGGCGGTACTATCCACCGTCTAGAAGACTGGGGTCGTCGTCAAATGGCTTACCCAATCAACAAGCTTCACAAAGCTCACTACGTTCTTATGAACGTTGAAGCTGGTCAAGAAGTGATTGACGAGCTAGAAACTGCTTTCCGTTTTAACGATGCAGTTCTACGTAACATGATCATGCGCACTAAAGGCGCTGTGACTGAGCAATCTATTATGCTTAAGCAAAAAGAAGAGCGTGCTGAGCGTGCTCCTCGTCGTGAAGAGCGTACAGAGCGTCCAGAAGCTAAGCCAGAAGCAGCTGCTGAGTAATTAACTTATGACCAATCGAATGGAACTTAGCGGCTCTGTCGTGAAAGAACCAATTCGAAGCCAAAGCCCTGCTGGTATCGCTCATTGCCGTTTTTGGTTAGAGCATCGTTCCACAGTGGTAGAAGCTGATTTGCCGAGACAAGTATATTGTCGTATGCCGGTAGTCTTCAGTGGGCAAGGGTCACAAGCAATAACTCAGAACTTAGTTCAAGGTAGTAATATTAAGGTGAGTGGCTTTGTCGCTTATCAGACCGGCCGAAATGGTGTGGGAAAATTAGTATTGCATGCCGACAACATTACTCAAATTTAAGATCAGGAGATAGCCCATGGCTCGTTTCTTCCGTCGTCGTAAATTCTGCCGTTTCACTGCAGAAGGCGTACAAGAGATTGACTACAAAGACGTAGCAACTCTTAAAAACTACATCACTGAAGCTGGTAAAATCGTACCTAGCCGTATCACTGGTACAAGTGCTAAATATCAGCGTCAACTAGCTCGTGCTATCAAGCGTTCGCGCTACCTAGCTCTTCTACCGTACACTGATAAGCATCAGTAAACGGTCGTTTTATTAAGAAAGAGGATTAAATAATGCAAGTTATTCTACTTGATAAAATCGGTAACCTAGGTGCTCTTGGCGATACTGCAAACGTTAAATCTGGCTACGCTCGTAACTTCCTTATCCCACAGGGTAAAGCAGTTATGGCAACTAAAGCTAACGTTGAAATGTTCGAAACTCGCCGCGCTGAGCTAGAAGCTAAAGTTGCTGAACAGCTAACTGCTGCTCAAGCACGTGCTGACAAAGTAACTGCTCTAGAAGCTGTTGTTATCGCTTCTAAAGCTGGTGACGAAGGCAAACTATTCGGTTCTATCGGTACTCGCGACATCGCTGATGCTATTACAGCAGCAGGCCTTGAAGTAGCTAAGAGTGAAGTACGCCTTCCTGAAGGTGCTCTACGTAACACTGGTGAATTCGACATTAGCATCCAACTTCACTCTGAAGTTTTCGCTAACGTTAAACTACAAGTTGTTGCTGCTGAGTAATTTCAGTATCTAGACGAGTTCTTCGTTAAGAAGATTTTAAACACCAGCCTAGGCTGGTGTTTTTTTGTTTGTAGGTATCGAAGTTTAGTTCTACCTTTTGGGGCAATGACCTGCTCAGGCTAGAACTAGATCAAAGCTAGAAAATGAAAAGCAAGTTCACTGAAAATATACTGTCGGCATTACTTAGCCCATCAGGGACTTTATCGTGGTACTGACGAGCATAAGCAAGCTTTAGTGCAATGTCGTCGGTGATGTTGTTGGTTGCCGTAAAGTTAGTATCTAAACGGGTGTTGCTAGGCCCAGAGATAGCCGTCATATCTAGCGAGAATTCCAGATTATTGACCACATTCCATTCAATATTGATGTTGCCACGAAAAATACCTTCTTGAACGAGGTCTGGAAAAATAATGTCATCGTCATCAATCTCATCTAGATTGGGCTCCTGATAACGAAAGCCTGGACCTATTTCAAGCTCGACCAACAGTTTTTCAGTATTGGTGAATTGATAACCCAAACCACCCGACATTGTGTGGTCTTTAAAGTAAGCACTATAGCGAGATTCAAAACCAGTGAAGTTGCCGAACAAGTAAGTCTTTGGACTCAGTTTGTAGTCGCTTTGAGCACTGTAATTCGATTGGTGCTTGTCTTCTTCACCATCCTTGTACAGCATGTAGAATTTCCACTCAGCACTGCTACGGTGGCGTCCTGAGACATATTCAGCGGCTAAGCGAGAATTCAGAGATTGTGAATCTGAATTGCCAGTATGCGCTTGGTAACCAAATTCTACTTCGGATTTCCATGGGGAAGGAACGTCAATCTCAATTGGAGGTGACTCTACAGCTTCAGCATAAGCCAGCGATGTCGTTAACAAGTAGACACTCGCGAACAAAAGATTACGCACTGAGAACCTCTAGAGATAAAATGGGTGAAAATGATAGGTGGATTGCCACCGTGTTTCGTCAACTGGGGGTTAATTCTCCCGAACTAAATTACAAACATCCGCTAACCTAATTACAAATGAGATATTCTCGTTATAATGGCGGCAATAAAAGCGAATTTGAGCAAGATAATGGCAGACCAAAGACCGGATTTTAGAAAAAAAATCAACGCAGATAAACAGGTTGATGCAATTAAAGTTCCCCCACATTCATTAGAAGCAGAGCAATCCGTTATTGGTGGCTTACTGCTGGACAATGAACGCTGGGATTCCGTTGCCGAAAAAGTGCTTGCGAACGATTTTTACAGCCGTCCGCATAGACTGATTTTCGAAGCGGTTAAAGCCATTCTAGAAGACAGCAAGCCGCTTGACTTGATTACCTTGTCAGAGTTTCTTGAGCAGAGAGAACAACTCGACGATGTCGGCGGATTCGCTTATTTAGCCGATCTCGCTAAGAACACGCCTAGTGCAGCGAACATCAACGCTTATGCCGATATTGTCGCTGAAAGAGCATTGGTACGTAACCTAATTGGTGTTGCCAATGAGATTGCTGATGCTGGCTATGATCCACAAGGCCGAAGCTCTGAGGACCTTCTTGATCTCGCTGAAAGTAAAGTTTTTGCCATTGCCGAAGAGCGTACGACAGAAAATGAAGGCCCACAGAACGTAGATAATATTCTAGAGAAAACGCTAGAGAGAATAGAGATTCTGTATAAAACGCCTCAAGACGGTGTGACGGGTGTAAGTACGGGTTTTAATGACTTAAACAAGAAGACGGCAGGTCTACAGGGCTCGGATCTAATTATTGTCGCGGCGCGTCCATCGATGGGTAAAACCACGTTCGCCATGAACCTGTGTGAAAATGCCGCAATGGATCAAGATAAGCCCGTGCTGATCTTCTCACTAGAGATGCCGGCCGAACAGTTGATGATGCGTATGCTGGCTTCTTTGTCTCGCGTTGACCAAACCAAGATCCGTACTGGTCAGCTAGATGATGAAGACTGGGCTCGAATCTCCTCCACAATGGGGATTCTGATGCAGAAAAAGAATATGTATATCGATGACAGTTCTGGCTTAACACCGACTGAACTTCGATCTCGAGCTCGTCGAATTGCACGTGACTCTGGCGGTCTAAGTATGATCATGGTCGACTATCTCCAGTTGATGCGTGTGCCTGGTTTGCAAGATAACCGAACGCTAGAGATCTCAGAAATCTCGCGCTCATTGAAAGCACTGGCGAAAGAACTGAATGTTCCCGTTGTTGCGCTTTCACAGCTTAACCGTTCCCTAGAGCAACGAGCTGATAAACGCCCGATTAACTCGGACTTGCGTGAATCTGGAGCGATTGAACAAGATGCGGATTTGATCATGTTCATCTATCGCGATGAGGTTTATAACCCAGAGAGTTCACTCAAGGGTATTGCTGAAATCATCCTTGGTAAGCAGCGTAATGGTCCAATCGGCTCGGTTCGTCTTACATTCCAGGGCCAATACTCTCGCTTTGATAATTATGCGGGCCCAGCCTTTGACGACGAATAAAAGCATGTCTTACATGAATGCGGCGACCGCGTCTATCGACTTAAACGCGTTGTCGCATAACCTCGAGTGTGTCAAAGCTCAGGCCCCAAATAGCAAAGTCATGGCGGTAGTGAAAGCCAACGGCTATGGACACGGCCTCTGCCAAATAGCAAAAGTGGCTCAAGCCGCCGATGCTTTTGGTGTTGCTAGAATTGAAGAGTCTCTTCAATTACGGTCAATTGGCGTCACAAAACCGATTCTGTTGCTAGAAGGCTTTTATTCATCAGGGGATCTGCCCACATTAATTCAAAACGATATTCAAACCGCCGTCCATTGTGAAGAACAGCTGGTTGCGTTAGAGCAAGCGGTATTGGATAGCCCTGTTGTCGTTTGGTTAAAAGTGGATAGTGGCATGCATCGCTTAGGGGTTCGGCCTGAGCATTTTCAAGATGCGGAAGCGCGATTACTTGCTTGCCCAAATGTGGCAAAACCGCTTCGTTATATGAGTCATTTTGGTTGCGCGGATGATCTTTCTCTCCCTGATACTCAAGAGCAGATTGATTTGTTTCTATCACTGACAGACTCAAGTGAAGGTGAGCGATCTTTGGCTGCGTCAGCTGGATTACTTGCTTGGGAATCTAGCCAACTTGATTGGGTTAGACCTGGCATCATCATGTATGGCGTATCCCCATTCTCAGATAAAACAGCCACACAGCTAGGCTTTAAACCTGTGATGACCTTGAAGTCTCCTCTTATTGCTGTACGAGAGGTAAAAGCAGGGGAAAGCGTGGGGTATGGCAGTGCATGGTTGTGTGAGCGAGATACTAAGATAGGTGTTATCGCGATAGGGTATGGTGACGGATACCCTAGAATGGCGCCTAATGGTACGCCTGTTTGGGTTAATGGTCGTAAAGTACCGATAGCCGGACGCGTATCTATGGACATGTTAACCGTCGATCTAGGATCCGATGCCAAAGACAAAGTGGGCGATGTCGCTGTTCTTTGGGGAAGTGAACTAGCTTCGGAAGAAGTAGCAAGCCACATAGGGACGATCGCCTATGAGCTAGTGACTAAACTGACTTCTCGCGTTGTAATGGAATACCAAAAGTAGGGCTTATGTTGCAATTGGTACGATGGTTCCAAGGCGTATTCGCAATCAGCTTAATGCTTTTTGCGGGCGCAGCGGTAGCAAAGGAGAAAGACACGGCCTTTGTTCCCTTTTTCTTCGGCAGCGAAACGCTTGGTTTAAGCCTCGGTGTGGCAGGCGTTGCTAAGGGCGTTGGGCAGCCTCAAGCGGCTCTTTTTGGAATGGGGCTTTATTCTGACAAAGACAGCTATATTGGTTTCTTATCCGCTTTCAATTACGCCTTAGCAGATAACCTATTAGTTAGTACCCAGCTTTATCAAGCAAAGCTGAATCAAGCTCCGTACTATCTTGGTGATCAAGGAAACAACGACTCAAACCTTCAAAGTAAAACCATCGTGGATGGCTTTGAAGAGAATTACGAATTCGAATTCAAGTTTCTATTGCCGTGGGGAATAGTTAAAGATGAAGGCTATATGGGAATGTTCAAGCCTCAACGAGACGTTTCCTTCGCAAGCCCAATGGAGTCGGGTGTTACCTCTATTTCTCTCGTACCATTTTACACGTCTCGTAAACTTACAGACACTTTTACCACTGATGAGGTAGCAAAAGGGCTTCGGCTAACACTTGACTGGGATAACCGTGATAGCACTCGTAACCCAACAAGAGGCTCGCATTCTGATCTTACTTTTACGATGGGATCCGACGATTGGTTCGATAGTGAAATTTGGAATCAAATTGAATTTCAAAACAGCCACTACTTTTCGTTGGGCCCGCTAAGTAATCTATTTGAGCAGCAGGTTCTCGCACTTGATTTCTATACTGCAGATACTCCGAGCTGGAATCGTTGCAATGACGCAACGACATGTGTCCGACCACCAGAGCATGAACAGGTAAGGCTTGGCGGTTTATACCGATTACGCAGTTATACCGGCGCGCGCTATCATGGTCGCTCAGCCATCCATTATTCGGCAGAGTACCGAATGATTCCTGAGTGGCAACCATTGGGTGATATTCCAGTGATTAACTATTACGATTTGCCTTGGTGGCAGTGGGTAGCGTTTGTTGATGTAGGGCGTGTTGCTGAGGAATATGATCTAAAAACTCTGCATACCGACATGCAATGGAGTGTCGGAGGCGCGGTTCGCCTTCAAGTAGAAGGCATTGTGGTAAGAGCGGAGTTAGCAAGAGGGGACGAAGAAAGCTTGTTCCGCGTTATGATAAACCAGCCCTTCTAATTCAGAGTGTCGCTTCTAAGTGCGAAGCGACATTCCTGACATGAGACTATTCACCCTGAATGGTCGCAACAATCGTTCGGTCACCAGCGTGATCACGATGCTCTCCTAGATAAATACCTTGCCACATGCCCATCGCGAGCTTTCCATTATGAATCGGTATCGAGACACTGTGTCCGATAGAGGATGATTTTATGTGTGCTGGCATGTCGTCGTCACCCTCATACGTGTGCTGATAGTAAGGAGCATTTTGAGGAACAAAACGATTGAAGTGTGCTTCCATGTCATGCCTGACGGTTGGATCCGCATTTTCATTAATCGTTAAACTTGCTGAGGTATGCTGAATGAACAAATGCAGAATCCCGACAGAGAGAGATGATAATTCAGAGATTTGTTGTTCAATTTCATCAGTTATGAGATGAAAGCCTCGTTTCCTTGCGGGAAGTTGAATGTTTTTCTGAAACCACATAGTCTGTCCTATATCGAATTTTTAGATTGATAAGTCATGGCTATCAGCCATAGAGCTTATGTTAACAAGGATTATTTTATCCTAAGCTGTTTACGTGACATACTTCAATGTCGGGGTAATCAGGCTAGGTCATAATCTAAGCCTGAAAATTTATTACAACGTTTTTCAAAGTTACTAATTGAATAACATTTTTATTTTGCTAATCGGGGATTCTATTTTCTCTTTTGCACTAATGTTGTAAGAGTCTATTGGATAGAATTAAACCTCCTGTAACATCGGAATTGACACCATGTTGAAAAATATCAACCCAACGCAAACACAAGCCTGGAAATCACTGACCGCTCATTTTGAATCTGCACAAGATATGGATCTAAAAGATCTTTTTGCTCAAGATTCACAGCGTTTTGAACAGTTCTCTACTCAATTTGGCTCTGACATCTTAGTGGATTACTCTAAGAACCTTATCAATGAAGAGACCTTGAAGCACCTTTTTGCTCTTGCTGACGAAACAGAACTAAAGTCTGCAATTGAAGCTATGTTCGAAGGCGATGCAATCAACAAAACAGAAGAGCGTGCCGTTTTACATACCGCTCTACGTAATCGCAGTGATAAGCCTGTTTTAGTTGATGGCAAAGATGTCATGCCTGCGGTGAATGCTGTATTAGCAAAAATGGAACTGTTTACTCATCGTATCGTGTCTGGTGAGTGGAAAGGTTATACAGGTAAAGAGATCACTGATGTTGTCAACATCGGTATCGGTGGTTCGGATCTTGGTCCATACATGGTGACTGAAGCGCTAGCGCCATACAAAACTCGTCTAAACATGCACTTCGTTTCTAACGTAGATGGCACTCACGTCGTTGAGACACTTAAGCCTCTGAACCCAGAAACAACGCTATTCTTAGTGGCATCTAAAACATTCACTACTCAAGAAACAATGACGAACGCGCACTCTGCACGTGATTGGTTCTTGGCTGAAGCGGGTGATAACGCACACGTAGCTAAACACTTCGCAGCACTATCAACGAATGCAACTGCGGTCGCTGAGTTTGGTATTGATACTGACAACATGTTCGAATTCTGGGACTGGGTTGGTGGTCGTTACTCACTATGGTCTGCGATCGGTCTTTCTATCTCACTATCTGTTGGCTTCGATAACTTCGTAGAGCTACTAGAAGGTGCTCACGAGATGGATAACCACTTTGCTTCCACTGAGTTTGAAAGCAACATTCCAGTCATCCTTGCGCTTATCGGTATTTGGTACAACAACTTCCACGGCGCTGAGTCAGAAGCCATTCTGCCTTACGATCAATACATGCACCGTTTTGCTGCCTACTTCCAGCAAGGCAACATGGAATCGAACGGTAAGTTTGTTGATCGTGAAGGCAATCCAGTAGAGTACCAAACAGGTCCTATCATCTGGGGTGAACCTGGTACAAACGGCCAGCACGCTTTCTACCAACTGATTCACCAAGGTACCAAGTTAATTCCTTCTGATTTTATTGCACCTGCACTCAGCCACAACCCTGCTGGTGATCACCATCAGAAGCTGATGTCGAACTTCTTTGCTCAAACTGAAGCTCTAGCTTTTGGTAAGACAAAAGAGACAGTAGAAGCTGAATTCTTAGCGGCCGGTAAAACAGCAGCAGAAGTTGCAGAGCTCGTGCCTTTCAAAGTATTTGAAGGTAACCGCCCAACGAATTCAATCCTTGTTAAGCAAATCAACCCTCGCTCTTTAGGTAATCTAATCGCAATGTATGAGCACAAGATTTTTGTTCAAGGCGCGATTTGGAATATCTTCAGCTTTGATCAGTGGGGCGTAGAACTAGGTAAACAGTTAGCCAACCAAATTCTACCTGAATTGGCTGATGGTTCAGAAGTGAACTCTCACGACAGCTCAACAAATGGCTTAATCAACGCATTTAAAGCGTTCAAGGCATAGTTAGACATTGCTCTAACAGATGGAAAAGAAAAAGGTTGGCAATTGCCAACCTTTTTTATTTGTTTGATATTTAATAACGAGGTTATTCGAAACAAATCTCGATGAATGCGTTACCCCATTGAGAGGTGAAAGGCATGATTATAATTGCGCCTTCACACTTGTGGCGAATGGTGTGGCCCTTACCAGCAACAACAACTGGCGTTGCCATATCGAAATCAAACCCACTCTCAGCAAGAATTCGTTTTGCGCCACCGGTTACCATATTGGTGATTTCACCCACCATATCAGTCACTTCTTCGTTTATTCCGTTAGGTCGTTCACCCAACATATTTTGCATGATCTCTAGAGCAAGCGCTTCATCAAACGTGATAGACATTGAGCCGCGGCTTTTATCTCCTACCATTCCGATTAAACCAGACACGTCACCACGGGCGATCTCGTCTTTCTTGACTCGAGGCTTTTGTGGCTTCAACTCTAATGAAGCCATCGTTTTCAAGACGTTCATCAATGAAGCTAAAAACGGGTTTACAAATTCAGCGCGCATAACCTTCTTCTATATCTTATTGTCTACATTTGAGGAACATGTCTGGCAAATACCATGAGACTCAATCACGTGGTTCGTGATTTTAAAGCCATGTTTCTCTGCGTTCTTGGCTAACAAGCCTACAAGGTTATCATCTTGTAACTCAATAACGTTATTGCAATTGTCACAAATCAATAAATGAGAATGATGTTTATCTGCATTACATGAGCAACATGAAATGAAACTGTTGGTTGATTCCACTTTATGAATGAAACCTTGCTCAAGTAGAAAGTCTAATGCTCGATACACCGTTGGTGGCTTTGCCTGAGGCTCTGTCTCTTTGAGGTCCTCAAGTAACTCGTAGGCTGAAGAGGCTTTTTTATTTGAACAAATGAGTTCAAAGACTCTTTTCCTTTGAGGAGTTAACCTCACTCGGCGTGATTCACATATTTCTTCAATTTGCTGTACGAGATTTTGATCCAACTCAATCACCCTAAACATTGGGCATAATTAATAATATACCAATTCTGCCTAAATATCGTTTTACCACCATAACTATTTATCTCAACCTAGTTATAGCTAAAAACATAACTCTTTAAATGTAGGCTATAAGTTACCGTAAATACGTGTGAAGAGATAGCTCAGACTCTCTGTAGAGCGGCACCAGGCAAAGATTTGTGAATCAAGTTTAGCAACGGGGAGCACTTCACTGCGCATTCTATTGTTCATCACCTCTCCTTTATTTCCTACGACTTAGCTAGGTCATTTTTTAACGAATAGGATAAATACTGGAAAAGTAGACGATTATTTGCGTTAGGGACGAGCTATACCTTACCGTGTACTGCCTAGCAATTGTGACTCGCAGAATATCTACTGATACGGCAACTATTGAAAGCCTGATTAGGGTTTGAGAGACGTACTCCCTTTAGTGTAGAATCCTCGCCTTAAAAGCTAATGGTGTCTAAGTGACAGCTTACTAATGATGAGTTGTTTTGCTGACGTGGTTCGCCAGGTAGCGATAATCGAACTCGGGTAATATAGGGTGTAAAAATGCAGAATGATGCAATTCAACAAACAACGAATGTGAATGAAGAGCAAGTGAAAAACCTACATTTCTACCATTCCCGATTTTCGATTGCTCCAATGCTCGATTGGACCGATCGTCACTGCCGTTACTTTCATAGACTCATGACGAAAGAGACGTTGCTCTATACTGAAATGATTACAACTGGTGCGATCATTCATGGCAAAGGTGACTTTTTAACTTACAACGAGGAAGAACACCCTGTCGCCCTTCAACTTGGTGGTTCAAACCCTGCCGATTTAGCAACCTGTGCCAAACTCGCGCAAGAACGAGGCTACGATGAGGTAAACCTTAATGTTGGTTGTCCATCTGATCGTGTTCAAAATGGTCGATTTGGTGCGTGTTTAATGGCCGAACCTCAACTGGTGGCAGATTGCGTTTCTGCAATGAAAGAAGTGACTGATATGCCGATCACGGTGAAAACTCGTATTGGGATTGATGACCATGACTCGTATGAATTTTTAACCGAGTTTATTTCAACAGTGGCTGAAAAAGCCGGCTGTGAACAATTTACCATTCATGCTCGTAAGGCATGGCTAAGTGGCTTAAGTCCGAAAGAAAACCGTGAAATCCCGCCGCTTGATTATGATCGAGCGTATCAGATTAAAAAAGACTTCTCTCATTTGTCTATAGCGGTGAATGGCGGTGTGAAAACACTTGATGAAACTCTAACGCATCTCAAGCATTTAGATGGCGTAATGGTCGGTCGTGAAGCGTATCAGAACCCGTACTTACTCGCAGACGTTGACCAACAGGTGTTTGGGAAAGATACGCCAGTAATGACACGTCACCAAGTGGTAGAAGCGATGTACCCTTATATCGAAAGGCAGCTAGCCAACGGTTCGAAGCTTGGTCACATTACTCGCCATATGCTTGGTTTATTTCAGGGTATGCCTGGTGGCCGCCAATGGCGTAGACACATTAGTGAGAATGCTCACAAGGCGGGCTCTGGAATTGATGTTGTTGAGACTGCACTGACTAAGATCCCGAAGGAATTGAGTGTGTAAAATTTACCAACTTTAATGGCAAAATTTACACATTAAGAGAGAGTAAGGTGGTGGCTACTGGGTGGTCTCCACCTTTTTTGTCTTTAACGTTTTGAATTTATTAATAAATAAAACTTGGCCTGATATCTGCAACGCTTTTTACCATGAAGTATTGGTGTTCATGTGGAGATTAGAATATGTTTGAATTAGTGTTTGTATTGGTTTTTGTCGCAACTTTGCTTGTAACGGGTATTACATTTATGACGCTATTTGCTGCGACCGTTCTTTCATTTCTAGTATTAACTGTACTAGGTATGGTGGGAGTCGTTTTCAAACTGATTCCATGGTTAATCGCTATTGCTATTGGTGTGTGGTTCTTTAAGAACTATGTTTACAGCCCACGCTAAAGTCCCTAATTAGCTAAAAATCAAAAAGTATTGTGCTATCATCCTCGGTAATTATTTAAGAAGGCAATGCTGCATCATTTATTTAGGGATCATTTAGGATGAATATTCGGGGCTTGGGGTTAGGTTTGTTAATGCTTGTTGGCTCATCTTCGGTGGCTGCACAGTCGCCTTATAATGTCAGCCTCGGTGCTGATATGTGGTGGGGAAGTACCAAAGTGAACGAAGTTCGTAAAGACGATGACAAGCTTCCGAGCCTTTTTATCGCTTTGGAGCATGAGTTACCATATTTACCGAATGTAAGTTTCCGCTATACGACGCTAGATGCCGAGTACATGGCATTTGATAAATACGATTATACTTTCTATTACACGCTCTTCGATCACGAATTAATGGATTTCGAAGCGGGCATCGCATTCAGCCAGTTTGCTAATACAAAGTATGTCGCCCCTATTGGTTCTCAAGAAGGCAGTGTGAGCACTTTTGATGAACTGACTTGGAACTGGTATGGCAAAGCGTCGATCAATGTCCCTAATACGAATTTTGATGTGATTGGCCAAATTGACTTTGGTGATAGCAAAGGTTTAAAAACGACGGATTTAGTGGCGGGTATGCAGTATCGTATGCCAGTGCAAGCCGGAGAGGTCGCGCTTAAGGCCGGTTACCGAGTTATCGATATTGAATCAGAGCAGTTCACTGTGGACGTATCAGGTGTGAATCCTTTCATCTTTGTGAATGGCTTCTTCCTAGGGGCCGAGTTCACTTATTAGTGATCTTAATCTTGATTTTAATAACGCCACTTCATTAAGTGGCGTTTTTTATATCTAGTGGTTATATAGCACGGCTATTTTTTAGCAGATTGAGTAAAATCGTCCATGCTTATTAGGTGACTTTAGTGATTCACTCAATATTGGTGCGTGGTGATATGACGATAACTGAGCTGAGAAGTTTATACCGTGAAGATAAATTGGTAGAGGCAATCATTGAACCTTCTGTGCAAGAAGGAAGCTGGGTCGTCGAATTTCGCCATGCGCGTGGAGGATTTGTGTTACTTACCGACTCGCATGGAGGCGAGTGCCACTATATGGATCTTGACCTCGCTTCTAAGTCAGCCATGGCTGTGGGCTTCTCTCAGGTTCGAATTGAGCCAAACTAGACTTTTCTTTCCATCTCTACCTTACAAAAAGTTATAAAACATACTTATCTATTCTTTCTTGTTATTAGCAAGAGTGGTTAATCTATCGACACGCAATGAATAGGGATGTCGTGACCATGTCTTTAAATAAGAAAGAGTCCTCTCAACAGGAAGTGTCAACTGGAAACACTTCAACAAATGATCAGGCTGCATTTACCGCACCGATTAATCAGCAGCAAATTGGACAACTTCAACAAACAGTTTCAGAATTATCAGCGAATCAACTTGCCTGGGTAAGTGGTTACTTTTGGGGACTTAGTCAGTCTCAGAGTAATGCTGCCGCTGTACCGATTGAACAAGCTGCCGCAGTCGTTGCTGCGAAGCCTGCCGGAAAGCTGACGATCATATTTGCTTCTCAGACGGGTAATGCCAAAGGTGTTGCTGAAGCTTTAGAGCATGAAGCAAAGCAATTGGGTGTAGAAGCTCAGTTAGTTGACGCGAGTGATTACAAAGGCAAAAACCTAGCCAAAGAGACACACGTAATTGTTGTCGCTTCTACCAATGGTGAAGGCGAAGCGCCGGACAATGCCATTGAGTTGCATGAATTCCTGCAATCAAAGAAAGCGCCTAAATTACCGAACCTAAAATATGCCGTCATTGGCCTTGGCGATTCTAGCTATGAATTCTTCTGCCAAACCGCGAAAGACTTTGACGCTTATCTATCAAAACTTGGTGCGACCGCGTTCATTGATCGCATTGATTGTGATGTTGACTACGAAGCTGAAGCAAAAGACTGGCGTGGTAAAGCTCTCGATATTCTGCAAGAAGATTTATCTTCCGGTACTGAAGCAGAGGTTGTTCAGCTTCCTGTTGGTCAAGCCGCTTCACATTCACAATATACGAAGCAGAACCCTTATACCGCTAACCTACTTACTAGCCAAAAGATAACTGGACGCGATTCAGGTAAAGACGTTCGCCATATCGAGATTGATCTGGAAGATTCCGGTATAACCTACCAAGCGGGTGATGCTCTGGGTGTGTGGTATGAAAACAGCTCAGATCTTGCGAATGAAATACTAGCGAAAGTGAGTCTTTCGGGTGTGGAGAGTGTAGAAGTAGACGGTGAAAGCCTCTCTATTCACAGTGCGTTGGTGAGTAAGTTTGAGATCACTGCGTCGAATCCACAATTAGTGACTAAGTTTGCAGAGCTGTCTGGCAGTAAAAAGCTACAAAAGCTGGTGGAAGATAAAGATAAGCTTCGAAATTATGCCGGTGACACACAAATTGTCGACGTACTTGCTGAGAAGAAAACCAAACTATCGGCAGATGAATTAGTTGGCTTGCTTCGTCGATTAACACCTCGATTGTATTCCATCGCATCAAGTCAAAGTGAAGTTGATGAAGAAGTTCATTTGACGGTGGGTTTAGTTGAATACCAAAAAGGTGACCAGGTTCGTTTAGGTGGTGCATCGAGCTTCTTATCTCAGCGTCTTGAAGAAGGTGGCGAAGTGAAGGTGTTTATTGAAAACAATAACAACTTCAAACTGCCACAAGACGATAACGTTCCCGTGATTATGATTGGTCCTGGAACGGGTATCGCGCCTTTCCGTAGCTTCATTCAAGAGCGAGATAATCGTGAAGCGGAAGGCAAAAACTGGTTGTTCTTCGGCGACCGTACCTTTACTCAAGATTTCCTATATCAAGTCGAATGGCAGAAATACCTGAAATCAGGGCTATTGACTCAACTGGATGTTGCCTTTAGCCGTGATCAGCACGAGAAAGTCTATGTTCAGCATCGTGTATTAGAGCAAGCTGAGCAGGTATGGCAGTGGCTTCAAGATGGCGCTTATATCTATGTGTGTGGCGATGCAACGCGAATGGCGAAAGACGTCCATGAAGCACTGATTGAAGTGGCAGAGCAACAAGGTCAAATGTCACGTGATGACGCAGAGGAATTTATTAACACGTTACGCAAAGAAAAACGTTACCAAAGGGATGTGTACTAATGAGCAAGCAAGAACAAGAAGTGTTGGGTCAAGTGCTTGGTCCATTCGCAGACAATGAACGTTTAAAGCGTGAAAGTAATTTCCTACGCGGTACGATTGAAAATGACCTTCAAGACCGAATTACGGGTGGCTTTACCGCTGATAACTTCCAGCTGATTCGTTTCCACGGCATGTACCAACAAGATGACCGTGACATTCGAAACGAACGTGCAAAGCAGAAACTCGAACCTCTGCATAATGTCATGCTGCGTGCTCGTATGCCGGGCGGCATCATTTCGCCAAAACAGTGGCTAGCGATTGACAAGTTCGCGACTGAAAATACCAGCTACGGAAGCCTACGTTTGACCACGCGTCAAACGTTCCAGTTCCACGGTGTATTAAAGCCAAACATTAAGCTAATGCATCAAACGTTAAATAGGATTGGTATTGATTCAATTGCGACGGCTGGCGATGTAAACCGAAACGTTCTTTGTACAACTAACCCTGTTGAGTCTGAGCTACACCAGGAAGCTTATGAGTGGGCAAAGAAGATCAGTGAACATCTATTGCCTAAGACAAAAGCGTATGCGGAGATTTGGTTAGACGGCGAAAAGGTAGAAACAACAGAAGAGCCAATATTAGGCAACCACTATCTTCCTCGTAAGTTCAAAACGACGGTCGTCATCCCACCACAAAATGATGTGGATGTGCATGCGAATGATTTGAACTTTGTTGCGATTGCCGATAATGGCAAGCTCGTTGGATTTAATGTACTGGTTGGTGGCGGTCTGGCTATGACGCATGGTGATACCTCCACTTATGCCCGTAAAGCCGACGACTTTGGTTTTGTTCCATTAGACAAAACACTGGATGTTGCCGCTGCTGTGGTTACGACTCAACGTGATTGGGGCAACCGCTCAAACCGTAAGAACGCAAAAACGAAATACACGCTCGATCGTGTCGGCATTGATGTATTTAAAGCTGAAGTTGAGAAACGTGCTGGTATTGCCTTTGAAGAGAGTCGCCCTTATGAGTTTACGGGCCGTGGCGATCGCATCGGTTGGGCGGAAGGTATTGATGGCAAACACCACCTTGCTCTATTTATAGAGAATGGGCGTTTATTAGATTTCCCAGGTAAGCCTCTAAAGAGTGGCGTTGCAGAAATAGCGAAAGTTCACAAAGGTGACTTCCGTATGACTGCTAACCAAAACCTAATTGTTGCGGGTGTGGCAACGAAAGAGAAAGCAAAGATTGAAAAGATTGCCCGTGAACATGGGTTAATGGATGATTCAGTTACCGAGCAACGTAAAGACTCAATGGCTTGTGTCGCTTTCCCAACGTGTCCACTTGCGATGGCAGAAGCGGAAAGATTCTTGCCACAGTTTGTTACTGACGTAGAGAGCATTTTAGACAAGCATAAGCTCGATAAAGAAGAGAGCATTATCTTGCGAGTGACGGGATGTCCTAATGGATGTGGTCGTGCAATGCTGGCTGAAATCGGTCTTGTTGGTAAAGCGCCAAATAGATACAACCTTCACTTAGGTGGGAACCGTGCAGGTACACGAGTCCCTAAGATGTACAAAGAGAACATCACTGATAAGCAGATACTGGAAGAGATAGATCAACTAGTTGGCCGATGGGCAAAAGAACGAGAGCCTAACGAAGGTTTTGGTGACTTTACTATTCGTGCTGGGATTATCGAAGAAGTCATCGTATCGAAGAGGGATTTACATGCTTGATTCTGTAGCTTCAAAACTGAAGTTAGCAGATCTGCTCTCATTAACGAAGACGGAGCAAATACTCCGTCTTGCTGAAATTAATGCAGAGCTAGAACAGCTGACTGCACAGCAAAGGGTGAAATGGGCATTGAATAACTTGGAAGGAACGCATGCAGTTTCTTCGAGTTTTGGTATTCAAGCTGCAGTGATGCTGCACATGGTGACCCGAGCTGACCCAGATATTCCGGTTATATTGACGGACACTGGATATTTGTTTAATGAAACGTATCAATTTATCGACCAGTTAAGTGAACAACTGACTCTGAACCTGAAAGTATACCGTTCTCAAAGTAGTCCTAATTGGCAGGAAGCCCGTTATGGAAAATTGTGGGAGCAAGGTATAGAGGGAATAGAAAAGTATAATAAGCTTAATAAGGTTGAACCGATGCGCAGAGCGTTGGATGAACTTGAAGTTGGAACGTGGTTTTCAGGATTGAGACGAGAGCAATCTGCAAGCCGAGCAAACCTACCGATTCTTTCTTTACAGAACGGAGTCTTTAAATTTCTTCCTGTTATAGATTGGACAAACAAAGATGTTCACTACTATTTAGAAGAGCACGGGCTGTCTTATCACCCATTAAGGGAAGAAGGCTATCTGTCTGTCGGTGATACGCATACCTCTAAGAAGTGGGAGCCGGGAATGAATGAAGAAGAAACACGATTTTTCGGATTAAAAAGAGAGTGTGGACTGCATGAAGATGATGGAGAGCAGTACGGCTCTGGAATTTAATCTTACATACTCTAGATAAAAAGCTGCGAAAGCAGCTTTTTTTATGCAACCCGATCTATACATCGAGTTGTTTTGTGAATAACTCTGGGGGTAAGTTGTATATTAGATCTGTGTAAAATTAGGAAAATAGAGCTTTGGATGAATAGTCGGCGGTTAAAGCCTGTTTTTGCAATTTTTCACAAATAACGCTTGCCAACGTGAGCGCGATCTCTATAATGCCTCCTCGTTGACACAGCAAGGGCTCACGGGTTACTTAGCTAGGTCAATACGGCAATGAAAGCAAATGAGAAAATTTGAAAAAGTGTTTGACACTGAAGATTATCTCGCTAGAATGGCCGCCTCTTCCAAGTGATGTGAATCACAAAAGAAGACGCTCTTTAACAATTTAAACCTATCAATCTGTGTGGGCACTCGTTGA
>MPDB01000022.1 GCA_001874155.1 Vibrio sp. MedPE-SWchi | reverse complement strand
CGACCGTGCAGAAGACCGTGAGCGTTTCCAAGTTGCTGTTGACCGTCTTGGTCTTCTACAACCAGAAAACGCGACAGTAACAACAATGGAGCAAGCGGTTGAGAAATCTCGCGAAATTGGCTTCCCATTGGTTGTTCGTCCTTCTTACGTTCTTGGTGGTCGAGCGATGGAAATCGTATACGACGAGCAGGATCTACGTCGCTACTTCAACGAAGCAGTAAGCGTATCAAACGAATCTCCAGTACTTCTTGATAGCTTCCTAGATGACGCTGTTGAAGTCGACGTAGATGCCATTTGTGACGGTGAGCGCGTTGTTATCGGCGGTATCATGGAGCACATCGAGCAAGCGGGTGTTCACTCAGGTGATTCAGCATGTTCTCTTCCTGCTTACACGTTAAGCGAAGAAATCCAAGATGTGATGCGTGAACAAGTTGAAAAGCTAGCGTTTGAGTTGGGTGTTCGTGGCCTAATGAATACACAGTTTGCTGTTAAGAACAACGAAGTATACCTAATCGAGGTGAACCCTCGTGCTGCACGTACTGTTCCGTTTGTATCGAAAGCAACAGGTGCGCCAATCGCTAAGATTGCAGCACGTGTAATGGCTGGCCAATCTCTAGAGTCTCAAGGCTTTACTAAAGAGATCATCCCACCTTACTACTCAGTGAAAGAAGTTGTACTACCATTCAACAAATTCCCTGGTGTTGACCCACTGTTAGGCCCAGAAATGCGCTCTACTGGTGAAGTAATGGGTGTTGGTCCAACATTTGCTGAAGCATACTCTAAAGCTGAACTAGGCTGTGGCAACATCTACCCTGAAGGTGGACGTGCGCTTCTTTCTGTTCGTGAAGGCGATAAAGAACGTGTTGTAGACCTAGCTTCTAAGCTGACTAAGCTTGGTTACCAGTTAGATGCGACTCACGGTACTGCGGTTATTCTTGGTGAAGCGGGTATTAATCCACGCCTAGTTAACAAAGTACACGAAGGTCGTCCTCACATTCTTGACCGTATCAAGAACAATGAGTACACCTACATCGTGAACACGGCTGCGGGTCGTCAAGCGATTGAAGATTCGAAAGTTCTTCGTCGTGGTGCTCTGGCTGAGAAAGTGAACTACACAACAACGCTAAACGCAGCATTTGCTACCTGTATGGCTCATACCGCGGATGCAAAAACGTCGGTGACTTCAGTACAAGAACTACACGCTCAAGTAAAAGCCAACGAAGCATAATCTGATAAAGATTAAACAAAGCCCGCTCACTAGAGCGGGCTTTTTTATATCTGATGCTTTGAATAACTGTAATGATGCGGTGAGTCACTGGGACGTAATTGCAAAAAAGGCGAGTACTGGGAAAGTACTCGCCATTAATCTAAAGGCTTTTAGATACAGAGCTGCGTTACTTACCTAAAGCGAAGGTAGGAAGTGATAGATGCCAACGAATCGCCCCTAATCGAATCGCAAGGGTAGAGACTAAACCGGCCAGGAATGCTGTGTTGCTGTCATAATCTAGGTGGAGAACCACAGTGTGGAAGATCCCACCCACGATACAGGCCGTCGCATAAACCTCACTGCGCAATACCATGGGAACTTCACGAGCAAGCATGTCACGAATAATACCACCGCCGCACCCTGTGATGACGCCCATAATAACCGCAACCATCGCTGAATCTTGGTAGATAAGCGCCTTTTCAACGCCGATACCGACAAAAACAGCCAAACCAATCGCATCACAAACAGGCAAAATCCACCACGCCAGTCGCTTGGGCCTTCGTACGATAAGCATGGTTAGCAGGCAGGTAATAAAGATCACCCACAAATAGGTGGTGTCGGTAATCCAAAAAACAGGAGTAGCGCCCAAGGCCATATCACGGATAGTCCCGCCACCTATCGCAGTCACACTTCCGAGCACAATGACGCCGAAAGGATCCATTTTTAATCGACCGGCGAGTAGTACACCTGAGATGGCGAAAATTGCGGTGCCAAAAAGATCAAATAGATAAAGCAGCATGGAATCCATGTTACGGTTTTCTCGTTCAGTTATATGGGATTTTAAGCCGAGATTGTACGTAATTATCGGCTAAAACGTTAGCGTTTTTCACGAACTGACTCTAGGTGTTCGCACACTTGCTCAATGGCGAGAAGAGTACGAGGTGTTGGTCTATTGAGCCAGTCAGGTTGCAAAGACCAAACGGCTTTATTTTTCACGGCAGGAAGCTGCTCTTCCCAAGCTTGCCACATACCACCATCCGCCATAGCGTGATCTGAATAAAACATGACTTCAGGCTGAGCAACAACGACCTGTTCTATACCTACTTGCGGATATGCGGTAGGGCTGTTCTCAAATATATTTACCCCCCCGCAGAATGAAAACACTTCACTTGGCCAGTGTCCTTGTGCCACGGTAATAATGGGTTTTTCACTCAGTTGATAGAAATAGCGAACGGGTTGCTCAACTTGGTATTTTTCGGACAGCGAGGTCAGTTGTTCTCTGTATTGCTTGGCCTGAGAATGTCCAAACGCAGGGTCGTCACTGTATAGGCTGAGTTGCTCAATATTATCGGCAATGTCATCAAGGGTTTTAGTATCAGAGTAGTAGATGTTAAAGCCAAAGCTCTCAAGCATATCTAGCTCTTTCTGTGGGTTTCCTGATGGCCAAGCAATAATAAGGTCAGGTTGTAATGCAATGATGCGCTCAAGCTTAATACCTTGGTAATTCGCGACTTTCTCTATCTCTTCTACTTGGGGGGGATAATCGCTCATTGCGCTGACCGCGATAAGTTTGTCACCTAGCCCTGCAGCAAATGCAATTTCCGTAGCATGCGGGGCTAGCGAAACGACACGCTCAACAAGTGTGTGTGTGCTTGCTTGAACCATAGAGGAGAAAGAAACGCTTAAAGCAATAATGATGGGAATATTGAAAGAGCGAGGCATTTAGAAACCTTGATAAATGATAAATAAAAGGGTGCTTTGAATGAAAATCCAAGCAAAAACTCGCCAGGCGATGAGTTTTTGAATTTGAGAAAGGTGGATAGCTGCCGGGGCGATTCGTCCACCAATTTTACTTCTCACTGTTTTGCGTTTTTCGTAAATGGCAGGCCCGCCCAACGAAAGCTCAAGTTTGTTACCTACCGCCGTCAAAAGCCAAGCAGGACCAGGCGAAGACCAAGATGGGCTTTGAGAGAGCATCATTTTAAAGGTATGGCTTGCTTTGTTCCCTACGACTATAAATAGCGAAAACAAGCGCAATGGTACGTAATCGAGCACGGCGACACTTCGAGATACGGTAAGGCCAAATGGAGAGTAGGTCGAGCGTGAAGGTGACCAAGCTCTGGCTAATTCTGCCGACAAACGATAAAACAACGCGCCACTGCCACCTGCGATGGCATACCAAAAAAGCACGCAAATAACATTTCGTCCATACCCCATGATGATCGTCTCAGCTCCTGCTTTGCCAAGGCCAAGTGATGAAAGGCTACTGGTATCACGGTTAAGCACGGGAGAGAGTATGTATCGTGCTTTCGGCTTATCATCATGAGCTAGCGCTTTAGTGAGTTCGTTGGCGAGTTTTTCATTGCTTCTCCAATCCATAGCCAGCAGTAAAAGGGCAAGCTCAAAGAGCTGTGGCTGCCAGACTAATGGTTTTAGAGCCCATAGCACGAGTAGAGTAGGAATAACCATTAAGAGCCAAGCAAGGGTTCCAGACATTAGGCTTTGAGAGTATTGGTTATTAATGTTCACTTTAACGGCGAGCTGCTCTGCAAACTTATGCCAAAGTGTCGTTGGGTGTGATGCTCTGGGAATTGGGATGATTAAATGAAACAGCAATGCTCCCCACATAACGAGGAGCGTTCCATTTGAATAAAACTGATTAAAAATCTCTTCCATGAGTGATGTCGTAGTCTATTTAAGTAGGTCTACCATCTTAATCACCATTTCCGAAGAACTCTGCGCAGCAAGTGGCAAAAACTCTTCAAAGCTCATTGGCGATTCTTTATCTGCGACGTCAGAGATTGCTCGTACCACAACAAATGGAACGTTGAACTGGTGACAAACTTGAGCAATGGCTGACGCTTCCATTTCTACCGCAATAACAGATGGGAAGTGCTTACGAATGAAATCTTGACGCTCTGCACTACAAACAAACGCATCACCGGTACAGATAAGGCCACGTACCGCGTGTTTGTCTTCCATTTTTGCCAAGGCTTTTTCTGCAATATCCATGAGGTTCTTATCAGCGGTGAATGCAGCAGGTTGTCCGGCCATTTGACCAATCTCATAACCAAAAGCGGTAACATCAGCATCGTGGTGGCGAACTTCAGTAGAAATAATGACGTCACCTAGATTCAGTGTGGAATCAAAGCCACCAGCAGAGCCTGTGTTAATCACAACGTCAGGTTGGTATTCATCCAGCAATAATGTCGTACCAATTGCGGCAGCAACTTTGCCGATACCCGATTGAAGTACGACAACATCAGCACCGTTTAATTGCCCTGAGAAAAAGGTACAGCCAGCTTTGCTGATCTCTTTACAGTTGGTGATTGCTTCTTTAAGAATGGTGACTTCTTGTTCCATTGCGCCAATAATGCCGATTTTCATGTTTTTTCCTGTTCACAGTCTTGATGATAAGGGTAAGTTTACCATGAAAAAAAATCAGAGAAGGAATCTTTCAGCGGAGGGTGTTGAGTTTCAGCATGAGTAAATTGGACTATATGTAAATTCGAGTTGATATGGTTGATGCTTTCTCATATAATCCGCGCTTCGCGTAGTGGCTGAATCAGAGATTGGCTGCTACAAATACAAACCTACTCTTATTAGGAGAGCATTATGTCTCTGAATGCAGAAACTAAAGCAGCAATCGTTGCAGAATACGCACAATCTGAAGGCGACACTGGTTCACCAGAAGTACAAGTAGCACTACTTACTGCTTCTATCAACCACCTACAAGGTCACTTCAAAGCTCATAAAGGCGATCACCACAGCCGTCGTGGTCTTCTACGCATGGTTTCTAGCCGTCGTAAGCTTCTTGATTACTTGAAAGGTAAAAACCTTGCTCGTTACCAAGACCTAATCAAACGTCTAGGCCTACGTCGCTAATTTGTGACTGCATAGAAAAGTTTGTTTAGAAAGGGGCTATATGCCCCTTTTTTGTTGCCTGTCATTTAAGTTATACCTTTCCACTAGTACGTTCACTTCTCACTGAAAAAATAGCCTTATTTCTTGTGCCGCTATGCAAAGAGAATAGCAAAATACCTCTCATTTGGTTTATACTACGCCTCGCCTATAATGCACTCGCATTCGGCAGACAAAGTTGTTCAAGAGTTACAGTCACAGATGTCGGCCAATTGGTCGCGACTATTCAAAAGCGATTGGGTTTTAATGTCATTATCCTTAGTCTCTTTTCACTAGTCGCGATTGGTAATTTCTTGAACGGTCACTTACTTATTCTAAAGTTACTCTTTAGATCAAGGATATATAATGTTTGAAAAACCAGTTGTTAAGTCGTTTCAATACGGCAATCACACAGTTACGCTAGAAACTGGCGTTATCGCACGTCAAGCTACTGCTGCAGTTATGGCGACAATGGACGATACGTCTGTATTCGTTTCAGTTGTTGCAAAGAAAGAAGCAGTTGCAGGTCAAGACTTCTTCCCACTAACAGTAAACTACCAAGAGCGTACATACGCTGCAGGTAAAATCCCAGGTGGTTTCTTTAAGCGTGAAGGTCGTCCTTCTGAAGCTGAAACGCTAACGGCTCGTCTAATCGACCGTCCAATTCGTCCACTTTTCCCGGATGCATTCAAGAACGAAGTACAGGTTATCGCAACGGTTGTTTCTATCAACCCTGACGTAAACCCAGACATGATCACTATGATTGGTACGTCTGCGGCGCTAGCAATCGCTGGTGTTCCTTTCAACGGCCCAATCGGTGCTGCACGTGTTGGTCACATTGATGGTCAACTTGTACTAAACCCTTCAAACACTGAGCTAGAAAGCTCTAAGCTGGATCTTGTTGTATCTGGTACTGAAGGCGCAGTTCTAATGGTTGAATCAGAAGCTGACAACCTAACTGAAGAAGAGATGCTTTCTGCTGTTGTTTACGGTCACGATCAACAACAAGTTGTTATCAAAGCAATCAACGAATTCGCTGCTGAAGTTGCGACTCCTTCATGGAATTGGACTGCTCCAGAAGAGAACACAGCGCTTAACACAAAGATCGCTGAGCTAGCAGAAACTAAGCTTGCTGATGCTTACAAAATCACTGAGAAGATGGCTCGTTACGACCGCATCCATGAGATTGCTGCAGAAGTAAACGAAGTATTGCTTGCTGACGATCCAGAAGCAAACACGAAAGAAATCCACTCTATCTTCCACGATTTAGAGAAGACTGTTGTACGTCGCAGCATCATTGCTGGTAACCCACGTATTGATGGTCGTGAGAAAGACATGGTTCGTGCACTTGATGTACGTACTGGCGTTCTTCCGCGCACACACGGTTCATCTCTATTCACTCGTGGTGAAACTCAAGCACTTGTTACGGCAACGCTTGGTACACAACGTGATGCTCAAATCATCGACAGCCTAATGGGTGAGAAGAAAGACCACTTCCTTCTACACTACAACTTCCCTCCATACTGTGTAGGTGAGACTGGTTTTGTTGGTTCTCCTAAGCGTCGTGAAATTGGTCACGGTAAGCTAGCTAAGCGTGGTATTGCTGCAGTTATGCCTTCAATTGAAGAGTTCCCATACACAGTACGTGTTGTATCGGAAATCACAGAATCTAACGGTTCTTCTTCAATGGCTTCTGTATGTGGTACATCTCTAGCACTTATGGATGCTGGTGTTCCAATCAAAGCCTCTGTTGCGGGTATCGCAATGGGTCTTGTTAAAGAAGGCGACGACTTCGTTGTTCTTTCTGACATTCTTGGCGACGAAGATCACCTAGGTGACATGGACTTTAAAGTAGCAGGTACTAACGAAGGTATCACTGCACTTCAAATGGACATCAAGATCGAAGGTATCACGAAAGAGATCATGCAGATCGCTCTTAACCAAGCACAAGGTGCGCGTAAGCACATCCTTTCTGTGATGGATGAGGCTCTAGGTGGCGCTCGTGACGATATCTCTGAATTCGCTCCACGTATCCACACGATGAAAATCAACACTGATAAGATCCGTGACGTTATCGGTAAAGGTGGCGCTGTTATCCGTTCTCTATGTGAAGAGACAGGTACAACGATCGAGATCGAAGACGACGGCACTGTTAAGATCGCTGCAACGTCTGGTGAGCAAGCTGAAGATGCAATCAACCGCATTAAAGCACTGACCGCTGAAGTTGAAGTCGGGACTATCTACACAGGTAAAGTTGCTCGTCTAGCTGACTTCGGTGCGTTCGTTACTATTCTTCCTGGTAAAGATGGTCTGGTACACATCTCTCAAATCGCTGACAAGCGCATCGAGAAAGTGTCTGACTACCTAACTGAAGGTCAAGAAGTGAAAGTGAAAGTACTTGAGATTGACCGTCAAGGCCGTGTACGTCTAAGCATGAAAGAAGCTGTAGACAAGCCTGCAGAAGAAGCACCAGCAGCTGATGCTGAGTAATTCGCTATACTTGAGTAGGTAATTAACCTATTGAGTATAAAGCATGTTATAAAGGGAGCATTATCGCTCCCTTTTTTTATATCTAAATTCCAACAAACTCATGTTGGGCGACAGGAGTATCTATTCGTGAAATGGTTTCGTAGCGCCACAATCAGTGCAGTTTTGTTGATTACAGCAGGCTGTGCATCTACCTCAACAACAGAGAATGAGCAGTGGATTTATCCACCAATGGCGGTGCCATTGCAAGCGAGTGTTCAGCAGGAAGTTCAGATTGCTCGTCTCACTCAGCTTCTCCAACGTCCTGATTTACAAGATGATGTAAGAGCGAAGATGCATTATGAGCGCGGTAATTACTACGACAGCGTGGGGCTAAGAGATTTAGCTCGACTGGACTTTAATCAATCGTTATCACTTAACCCAGCTCAGCCAGATATCTTTAACTTATTAGGCGTCTATTTTACGCAGGTTGGTGAGTTCGATGCCGCCTATGAAGCCTTTGATTCAACCTTAGAGCTTGATCCTGATAACGCTTACGCCGAACGAAACAGAGCGATTGCCTTATATTACGGTGGTCGCATAGAGCTCTCTTATGAAGAGATGTCTAAGCATTTTGAGCGTGATCCTAGTGACCCATTTGGCGCTCTTTGGCTGTATATCATTCAATCTGAAATGGATTTTGAAACCGCTCGCGCCGACTTAATGGCACGGTACGAGGGTCGAACAGATGAATGGGGCTGGATCTTAGTCGGGCTAACGCTCAATGAAATTACGGAAGAGAATGCGTTCAAAGCGATCCTTGTCGGCTCTCGAGACAACACGCTTTTAGCTCAGCGCTTAACTGAGGTGTATTTCTACTTAGCTAAACGTCATCAGCAAGAGGGTGACTTTGCTAGCGCTATCTCGCTCTATAAACTGGCGTTGTCTGGAAACGTGTTTGAGTATGTCGAACATCGCTACTCCTTCCTGGAACTCACGCGTATCTACAACCAAGTAAAAGCAGAGCAATTGGCACAAGCTAAACTCGAGGCTCAAGACGATCAACAAGCTAAGAGTGAACAATAGACTTTAGCTCAACACGATTATAGAAAACCGCTCTGCGCGACAACATTCATTCATGTTTGTCGTGCAGAGCGGTTTTTTTATTGCTTTTTATTACTTGAGGATTAAAATGGTTAGCCTTGCTAACTATATTGGGAACGTAATGCTCAGTGATAACCTAGAAAAAATAGAACGATTTGCTTCTAAAGTCTGGAGAATACAGAGTAAAGAAGATCCTATTGGGCAATTGAGTTTCAATGAGTACGATTACTTGAAGGTGATTCAATCGGCGACAGAAGCGATTCGATTAACTGATCTTGCCAAAGAGATGCAAGTCACTAAACCTTCCGCAACCAATATGGTTAAACGTCTTGAAAGAAAAGGGCTTGCTGTGCGTCAGAGCTGCTCAGAAGATGCGCGATCAAAGCGCGTTGTTTTGACGGATAAAGCAGTCCAAGGATTAGCCGATGAAAGCCGTGTGTATGGCCTCATGGCTGACAAGATGAAGAGTAAGCTATCCAGTGAACAAGCAGAACAGCTTAACAAATTATTAGAGATTGCCTTGAAGTGAATAGGCCTTGATCGGTGTTGTTTCTAGAGTGAACATTTATCCATTTAGTTAGCTATGATAACTAAATAATTTAAGAAATAGTAATGAGAAGTAAAGAATGAGTAACACAATAGTCCGTCAATTTTGGCGTTATACGATCCCGACGGTTGCAGCAATGCTCGTGAATGGGCTGTACCAGGTTGTGGATGGTATCTTCATCGGTCGATACGTTGGATCTGAAGGGCTTGCTGCGATAAATCTTGCTTGGCCAATCATTGGGACCATTCTTGGCATTGGTATGATGATTGGGGTCGGGACGGGAGCGTTGGTTTCCATTAAGCAAGGTGAAAATAATCCGTTGGAAGCCAAGCAAATACTGTCCACGGGCTTATTGCTATTGCTGGCGATTACCCCGCTGGTCGCCGTTAGCTTATGGTATTTATCGGATGACCTGCTTTTACTTCAAGGTGGGGAAGGGCACGTGCTGGATCTTGGTGTTCAGTATTTAGAGGTGTTGATTGTAACGAGCATTTTTGCGCTCGGCTCGATTGCGATGCCATTCTTGCTTAGAAATGACGATAGCCCAAACCTTGCGACTGTCTTGATGATCATCGGAGCCGTGGTCAATATTGCGCTGGATTTTGTGTTTATCGCATGGTTTGGCTGGGAATTAAGAGGCGCGGCTGTTGCAACGGGCATCGCTCAATCTATTGTGACGCTTCTTGGCTTAGGTTACTTTTTCTCTGGTTATGCCAAGGTTCGGCTCACGACGTCGTGCTTTATCGTTCGCTGGGACGTCATCGGTCAGATTGCATTTATCGGAGCATCAAGCTTTTTTATGTACGCATACGGCTCAATGATGGTTGCGTTGCATAACGCGCTCTTTACGCAGTATGGGTCGATGATGCTTGTCGGAGCTTACGCAGTTATAGGGTACATCGTTACGGTGTATTACCTTACAGCTGAAGGGGTTGCCAATGGAATGCAGCCTCTCGTGAGCTTCAATTTTGGTGCAAAGAAACGCGAGAATGTTCGTAAGTTGTTGAATGTTGCCATGATGACATCCGTCTTGGGTGGCGTTGCATTTGTCCTTCTACTTAATTTGTTTCCGTACCCATCGGTGATGATATTCAATTCAATGGATGCAGAGTTGATTGATGCGGCGGTACTTGGCATTCGATTGCATCTATTCGCTCTCTTCTTAGATGGTTTCCTAGTGGTGACGGCAGCCTATTACCAAGCGGTCAATCGAGGTAGCAAAGCGATGTTTGTTACGATAGGGAATATGGTGATTCAGTTACCGTTCCTCTACGTATTGCCAAAGATTTGGGGGATCACGGGGGTTTGGATCGCTTATCCACTGTCTAATATTGCGCTGAGTGTGATTGTAATGTTGATGCTATTTAAAGACTTGAAGAGGCATGAACAAGACGAAGCACTGGCGGTTCAAGCATAAAAAAGCCCAGTGTCATCACTGGGCGAGTACTTTAATTCAATCTAGATGTTTTTGACTTCTAGCCCAGCGAGCTGATGCCAATAGCCGTTGCATTGTTTATCGTGAATCGTTTGTGGCTGGTGACCATGTTCATTGGCTCTAAACTGATTCACCTGTTCAAAGGTATTTAACCCGAGTGGGCTTAAACGAACCACATCAACAAGCCCTTTCATGCTAGGTAGGTCATTGATCAGGTTGTAGCAGTAGCCTGACTGAGTCTGAATGCCATTGAGATTGAATACCGATTGCCCTTCTTGGCTATCAACCTGCATACCCGTTGGGTACTTGATGCAGCACGTCTCACAATCATCTTTGGCCTTATTCTCTGCGCGGGCAGTAAAGCAACGAGCAGAGTAGGCCAATGGAAGGTAGCCGTGGCTAAACACTTCTACCTCAAATTGATGGCGGATACCGAGATCATCACATTGATTAATGACGTTTGCTAACCAGTCTCTTGAGAGTTCGACCGGCATACACCAACGTATCATGCCTTGTTTCAAGAAAAGCTTTAGTGTTTGGGCATTGTAGGTATTGACCGCCGGGCCGACCACGAAAGGGGTTTTATGCTCATGCGCCAATTGAATGGCCGAGACATCGTTCGCTTCAATAGCGAAGTCACCATTGTCGATATAGCGTTTCATCACATTGACTTCACTAGGCGCTTCGAGAAGCGCCATGGTGGAGAGAACAACCTGCTTCCCACTATCGGCGAGGTCTTTCGCAATATCGAACCAGTGAGCGGCCTTCATTTCACGACGCTTCGAGCAAACGGATTCACCAAGGTAGATGATATCTGAGGTGCTCTCTTTCGCCTGCTGATAGAAGTTCTCGACGTCTTGTTTTGGCCAGAAATAAAGTAATGGGCCAAGCGAATATTTCATTGTGTTTTCCATTATTTTACTCCTACTGCCACTTACGGTGATACGCACCTAATGTTGTTTGAGTCCCTTCAGAGACGTTTGCGAGCGTTGCATTCCAAGCGGCTTCAACGTGATACGACTCTGGGTTTGCAAGGTAGCGATCAATCGCTGCACGCCACGTGCTGGTCACTTGCTCGACATAAGCAGGGCTACGTTGACGGCCTTCAATTTTTACAGATGCGACATTGGCGACGAACAGCTCTGGCAACATAGACAGTGTATTCAGGCTAGTTGGCTCTTCTAGTGCGTGATAGCGCTTTCGTTCACCCTCTATCTCAGCTTCAAAGCGGCCCTTACATAACGTAGGGTAGCCAGCATTTTCACCGGCAGCGTATTTGTCGATAAGAATTTCATTTAAGCGAGATTCTAGTCCTGAGTCCGTCTCTTGCCAGCGAACATACTTAGCGGGAGAGCAAGCGCCGACAGTGTTTGGTGATTCCCCTGTCATGTAAGAAGAGAGGTAACAGCGACCCTCCGCCATGATGCACAAGCTACCAAAGGCAAAAACCTCAAGATCAACACCTTGGGGAACATTTCTAGACAGTTGCTTTACTTGATGAATCGATAAAACACGAGGAAGTACCACACGTTTTACATTGAAGTTTTGATGATAGAAATTGATAGCAGCGGAGTTGGTTGCTGAGGCTTGAACTGAAAGGTGCAGCTCAAGGTCCGGGTATTTGTTGGCCGCATATTCTAGCACTGCAATATCCGCGACAATTAATGCGTCAACACCCAGTGCAGCGGCATTATCAACGGCATTGGTCCAACGTTCAAATCCATTAGGGTGGGCAAACGTATTGAGCGCGACATGTATCTTTTTATTGCGGTCATGAACGTATTGCACTGCCTTATCGAGTTTTTTACCCGTAAAGTTTAGACCGGCAAAATGACGCGCATTTGTGTCATCTTTAAAGCCTATATAAACCGCATCAGCACCACAATCGATGGCCGTTTTAAGCGCAGGTAAATTGCCTGCAGGGCATAGAAGTTCCACTGTTATGTACCAATTTTTTTAAATGTGACCGCATTTTATGAATAATTATGAATAGCGAATTTGATATGAGGCAGGTTTGAGTGAATAAGAGGTAGGGTTAGAGAATAAAAAACAACAATTAGCTAAATAGAGGTAGAGTGGAAATCAGCTTTTATGGCGACGGTTTTGAACAAACAGCTCTTCAACTTCATGTTTTGGTTGTGGGCGATAAAAGTGAAAACCTTGGATAGAGTGGCAGTTTAAATTTGACAGTAATGTCGCTTGCTGTTGCGTTTCGACACCCTCAGCAACAACGGAAAGATTCAAAGACTTACCTAAGTTTATGATGTTTTCGATGACCGTTACTTGCTTTGGTAGCGTATCCATATCACTGATGAAAGCTCGGTCTATTTTAAGTTCATCGATCGGAAAACGTGCGAGATAAGACAATGAAGAATATCCGGTCCCGAAATCATCGATAGAGAGTGAAAATCCTAGCTTCTTGATTGCATTGAGCATTTGGATGGTGTGTTCACTGTCACTCATTACGGCACTCTCGGTAAGTTCGAAAGTAATGCAGTTCGGGTCAAGGTCTGTCGAGCGAAGTAGCTTTTCCATATAATCGATAAGCTTCGGGTTACCAAACTGTTCTGGAGAGAGGTTAATGGCCACACGACCAGGTAAGATTCCCTGCAACTTCCAGCGTTTCACTGTTGCGAACACTTCGCGCATGACAACGCGTCCAAGGTGTTCGATAAGACCCGCTTTTTCAGCTACGGGAATGAATGAAGCAGGGCTGATGTAGCCTTCTACAGGGTGCTTCCAGCGAATCAGTGCTTCCGCACCATTGATGCTAAAATCACGAGCGTTGACTTTAGGTTGATACCATACTTCTAGCCCGTTTTGTTGAAGTGCCTTTTGCAGTTCAATCTCAAGCCACAGCCTCATTCGGGCTTCTTTGTTCATCTGGTCGTTAAACTTGATAAGACGATTTCGCCCACGATCTTTCGCTTCGTACATTGCCGTATCAGCATTTTGCAGCAAAATTCGCGCATCATTACCATCACCAGGGTATGCGACACTGCCTATAGAGCATGAGAGCCGTTTACTAAAATGGTGAAGATCAAAAGGCTGGTTGATAAGGCCGATGATTCGCTCCGCTAGAATTTCAGCCATGCGATTATTCTCTGGCTGAGGAAGGATCAATCCGAATTCATCACCACCAAGGTGTCCTAATACCGCCTGCTGTGGAAGTAAGCGCTTCAAGCGTGAGCACACTTCTTTGATCACCTTATCACCAATATGGTGGCCCAAAGAGTCGTTGATGTTCTTGAAGTTATCAATGTCCAAGTAGAGCATGATGAGCGGTGTTTCATTTTGTATGAATTGCTCTAAGCGCTTGGTAAAGCCAAACCGGTTGTACGACCCAGTTAAGGAGTCGACGTGCGCATCTTCTTGAGAGCTGCTTGAAAGCTTCTTCGGTGTTGATTCTGCATCTTGAACGAGAATTAGCTGTGATTTGTTACCGAGCAGTGTGGTCGAGTCTGCGTGTAGCTGTACCTTTCTTTCTAAACCACAACGTGGCCCGGTGACACACGTAAAAGGCTCTTCAGTGATGAGAGTGCTGAGAGGTGTACTAAAAACCGTTTTACTTTTTTCATCAACAAACAAGCGCGATAAGTCTTCACCGAGTAAATCGGCCGACGAGTTCATTCCCAGTAAACGAATGGCAGACGGATTGGCAGAGATGATGCAGTCATCTTCGACGAGTAATAAGCCATCAGGAAGCAATGAAGCAAGCGTTGCGTATTTACTTTCTGACTCCTCCAGAGAGCGAATCAGGATCTGCTTTTCAGAGGTATCAATGGCGTGAAAAACGATGTATTCCACTTTCTGTCCATTGAGAACGGGAGACAAGCTAAAGTGTAAACTGGTGTCGACATCAATCTCATGCAGCGTTATTTCCGCTTCTAGAGTCTCGCCTAAAAAAGCGCGGTCATAATATGGCTTGATGTGATTATAAAAATGACTCCCAAGGATTTGAGTGTCGTTCATTCCGCTGAGTTCGGCTAATGAAAGTCCAGCAATATCGCAATATCGCTGATTAACCATGCTGTAGTTATGTTGCTCGTCGAGAACGGCAAAAAAGAATGGGCTGTGCAGGGTGATTTTTTCAAACCAGTGTTGTAATTGTTGCGCAGGCATCAAAAACTACCAACTCTCCATAGCGTTTAGAGTTTCACAGCGAGCGTGAAACATGAGACGATATATTAACTATACCCGTGATTCCGATTATGTAAAAGATTCTTACACAGCAAAAGTGTCATTTACAACGCTTTGTTTTTTGACACATAACAGGAACTGGTATTCATACATCAATTATGATGAAACATTATATTTACAAAGTAACGGATAACGCGCGTGATAAACAAGATTCGCACTCAACTAGTTCAAAATGCTGCATCAATTTTGCGATCTCCAGTCCACTTTTTACCTCAAGCCGTACAAAAAAAAGCCTTGTTGGAAACGATGAAAACCGTCTTCAAAGAAGCACTTGAAGACGGCGATTTTGAGTTCTTAGAAGATAAGTGGTTGAAGGTCGAAGTTCGTGATATGGAACTTTGTTGGTATATCAGTTACCAGGAAGATAAGTTGGTCGTGGCCGAAAATGTCGTCGAAGAGGATGTCAGCTTCTCTGGAAATTTGAATGATTTAGTGCTTATTGCGGGTAGAAAAGAAGACCCGGATACGTTATTTTTCCAGCGCCGTTTATCTATTGAAGGCGACACCGAGCTAGGCCTTGAGGTGAAAAACCTGATGGATAGCGTTGATCTAGAACTGTTGCCAAAACCTATGCAGATGCTGGTAGAACAATTAGCAGACTTCGTGCAAAAAGGTGTCCAAACGACAGAACGCACAAATGAGGTTATAAATGCTTATACGAACTGAAGCTCCTGTTGATATTTTACCGATTGATCGCTTGGCCAAAGCGGCCTTTGATACGGATGCTGAAGCCAATCTAATCATGACGCTTCGTGAGAATAGCCATTTAACATTATCACTGGTTGCTTGCACGGATGAAGGCGAAGTGGTTGGGCACGCTATGTTTAGCCCTGTTACCGTGCAAGGGGAAGATTGCCTATGGCAAGGTCTTGCTCCGGTATGTGTAAAAGAAGAGTACCGAAATCAAGGCATCGCTGAAACTTTAATTAGAGAAGGCTTTGCTTCCCTGTTTGAGTTTGGTTATCCGGTATGTGTGGTGCTTGGCGATCCAAAATACTACTCACGCTTTGGTTTCGTGAATGCAAAAAATCTCGGCTTTGAATGCCAGTGGGAAGTGCCGGAAGGGGCTTTTCAAATTATTGAATTAGCGCCTGAACAGTTAGAAGCCCATTCTGGACTTATCGAGTACTGCGCAGAGTTTAATGAACTAGGTTAATGCTGATGCAACAAAGAGAATTGCAATACTTGCAGGAGATGGGTATCGATGCTTGGCAGTTAAGCTATCCTGAATGCCTTGAGAGCTTTCAAGCGCCTGCGATTAAATTGCAGTCCGAATGCCGTTTATTATTGGTATCACCTGAGCTGCCTAGCGGCGATCTTGCAGTGATGTTTGAGCGAGTATTGAAAAGTATTAAATTGACCTTAGAGCAGGCTCAACATATTTACCCAGAGCAAGCGCATTCAGTCGATGCAGAGCAACTCGTTTGGGTTTGGTACGCTGGAACTGAATCGGTTAATCCGTCGATATCAGGCAATAAACTGGTATCGCCACTGCTATCTGAAATTGATGGTAACAATACGCACCGAAGAGCGCTTTGGCAGCAGATATGTTCTTATGAATAATGGTATAGACGCTTAATAATGACACATGAAATAGTTCCTATGAGTGAGGCGCATCTGGCGTCCATCATCACGATAGAAAAAAGCGTGCATTCTCACCCTTGGTCTGAATCTCTCATTAAAGATGTAAATAGCCGTGGCGCTTGTCACCACGTTATGCTGGTGAATGAAGAAGTCGTTGGTTACTTTTATGCTCAGAATATAGTGGGTGAAGTGACTTTACTGAATATCGCTGTTTCTTCAAAGGAGCAGGGAAAAGGGTATGGAAAAAGGCTGACAGAATATTTCTTGGAAATGTGTGAAAAAGCGAACGCAGAAAGTGCTTGGCTTGAAGTTAGAGAGAGCAATAAAAAGGCTTACCAACTCTATGAGTCTGTGGGGTTCAATGAACTGGATCGACGCGTTAACTATTACCCGACTGATAAGGGTAAAGAAGACGCCATTATAATGAGCTACATATTCTTTTAAGAGCTCTGCTCTCTTCCTACTAACTTCACTCTATTTACTGTTTGTTTTTATTGGATCTCCGAGTGCTTCTTCACGCTCGGGGACAGAATATAAATTACCTTCAAAACGCTTCACGACTTCACTGGCTGGCAAAGGCTTGTCAAATAAGTAGCCTTGGAACTGATCGCAACCCAGTTCTTTGAGGGCGTGCAATTCGTATTGGTCTTCAACTCCTTCAGCAATCACTTCTAGGTTCAAGCGTCTTGCCGTCATAACGATGGTATCTACAATCGCTTGGTCGCTTTTATCTAGGTGCAGCTTGGTGACAAACGAGCGATCGATTTTTAGTACATCGGCAGAAAGCAATTTTAAGTATCGAAGTGACGAGTAGCCAGTACCAAAATCATCGATAGATATCTTTAGTTGATGTTCCTTAAGTAGTGTCATTTTTTGAATCGCACTTTCTACGTTTTCTAACAGTAAGCTTTCAGTGATTTCCAGCTCTATATGCTCACCGGTTATCTCAGACTGGGAGAGCGCCTGAGTAATATGATCAACAAAGGAGTCTTTCGAGAATTGCAGTGGGCTGATGTTAATCGCTAATCGTCTAAAGGTTGGTGGCAGCACACCTTGTTTTTTCCAGATCGAATATTGGTAACAGGCTTGCTCAATGATCCAATCCCCGATAGGGAGAATTTGTCCGGTTTCCTCGGCTATTGGCATAAATACGCCGGGAGGCAGCAAACCGCGCTCTGGGTGATTCCAACGTATTAACGCTTCTACCCCAACAATTTGATGCTTCTCATTTACTTGCGGCTGATAGTAGAGTTCGAGCTGCTCATTGTTCAGTGCCTCATGGAGCCCTTTTTCAATTTCTAAGAAGGATTCAACCTGAGATTGCATCTCTGGTTCATAGAACATGTAGTTATTACGTCCAGACCCTTTTGCTCGATAGAGTGCCGTATCCGCTTGGCGTAACACATCGATATTGGTACTGCCAACCGATGGAAAAACGGAGATTCCAATCGTCACCGTACAATAAAGCTGGTGGTCGTCAATCGAGTAGGGGTTAGAGACGATGGCCAATAGCTGTTTTGCAACGTCCCCTGCTTCGTCAGTTGAAAGGTCTGGAATGAGAATAATAAATTCATCGCCTCCAATCCTTGCCGCGACATAGCCTTCTTTCAGCCAAGACTCTAAGCGCTTAGCGATCGCCTTTAGTAAGTTGTCACCAATGGTGTGACCCAATGAGTCATTGATGGTCTTGAAACGATCGAGGTCGAGGTAGAAAAGAACCCCCGTCGAGTTCGTTTTATTCGCTGACTCGATAGACTCACTTAACAGTTGCAATAACAATGAGCGATTCGCCAGCCCAGTTAATGTGTCGTAATACGCGAGTTGATTCAGTTGTGCTTCTGCGTCTTCTCTTTGCTTCCAAAGGTTGTGGAAAGAGATGGCTAATTCACCAAGCTCATCATGATGCTTTTGCACCGGAATCGGGACTGAACTCTGTTTGTCTTGAAGAGACTTAACCCAGGTAATTAGGGTGACGATAGGTTTGGAGAGCTTGTAATAGAAGAAAGCCAATAAGATGGTAGTGAGTAAAACATTACGTATGAGATCGAATAAGATGGCTTGTGTCATCTTAGCCAAAAAATTCTCAGCGATGTCGGTTCCGTTAACCGTAAAACTGAGCTCTCCAACCACCAATTTGGAATCGGGCTGATGAAGCGCTGTTTTGTAAACCGGCGCTGTTGGTGTCAGGTAATCAGAAAGAATTTGGATAAACGAGCTTTGACTGGCAACCTCACGCTCGTTTTGAGTCAAGGTATCACCAAAGTCATCAATAATTTCCACTTTATAAATGGCAGCGTCCATCATGAGACTAGACGCTACTTGCTCTGCAAGTAAGTGATTTAGATGGTATGCCGCTTGGCTTGCGTTGGAATAATTCTGTAGTAGCTTAAATTGGTAGTGTTCTTCAATGCGGGACTGCTCTTTATGAAGGTCGACGAGGATATGATAAAAACTAAAGCACAATCCTAGTATCACAGACACTAGAAACACGGTTTTGGCTTGGCGAAATGCAAGAGAATTCATCTTTTTGGATTTAAACATAGCGTCTTTGGTTTTCCTCTTCTTACATAGTTATAGCCTATAAATGTCGATAAATTAATAACAAAGCTCTAGGAATAGAATAAATCTCTCTTGTAATCGGGCTTTAGTTGCTCCTAACGCAAATATGAGCGAGAATATCGCGCAAAATTGAATCGAACTGCTAGCTTGGCATAGCTTACTTGCCACCTTTACTCGCTAGCCCAAAAGAAGACCCTTTCATGTCAAATACTCCATTTATTGGTGAAGTTTCTAAACGCAGAACGTTCGCCATCATCTCGCACCCGGATGCGGGTAAAACCACCATTACTGAAAAAGTACTGTTATTCGGAAACGCTATTCAAAAAGCGGGAACAGTCAAAGGTCGTGGCTCTAACCAGCACGCGAAGTCTGACTGGATGGAGATGGAAAAAGAGCGTGGTATCTCGGTCACGACTTCTGTGATGCAGTTTCCATACAATGATTGCCTGGTGAACCTGCTTGATACTCCAGGGCACGAAGACTTCTCAGAAGATACTTACCGCACACTTACAGCGGTCGATTCATGTTTGATGGTGATTGACGCGGCAAAAGGTGTCGAAGACCGTACACGTAAGCTGATGGAAGTAACACGCCTGCGCGATACACCTATCGTCACGTTTATGAACAAATTAGACCGTGATGTTCGTGACCCGATGGAAGTGTTGGATGAAGTAGAAAGCGAACTGGGTATGGCTTGTGCTCCTATCTCATGGCCAATTGGTTGTGGTAAAGAGTTTAAAGGCGTTTACCACATTCACCGTGATGAGACGATTTTGTATGAATCGGGTCATGGTCACGAGATTCAAGAAGTACGCATCATCAAAGGTTTGGATAACCCAGACTTAGATGAAGCGGTTGGCGCTGATTTAGCCGAAAGCGTGCGCGAAGAGATTGAGTTGGTTGTTGGCGCGTGTCCTGAGTTTGATCTTGAGCTTTTCCTTGCTGGCGAACTAACACCTGTTTACTTCGGTACTGCACTGGGTAACTTTGGTGTTGACCACATGCTAGATGGCTTGACGAAATGGGCACCAGGCCCACAAGCTCGTCAGGCGAATGAGCGTGAAGTGACGGCAACCGAAGAGAAGTTCTCTGGATTCGTATTCAAAATCCAAGCAAACATGGATCCTAAACACCGTGACCGCATTGCCTTCATGCGAATTGTGTCGGGTACTTACAACCAGGGTATGAAAATGAACCATGTTCGTACCGGTAAGAATGTGAGTATTTCTGATGCGGTAACCTTTATGGCCGGGGACCGTGCACGTGCTGAGAAAGCGTACGCAGGTGACATTATTGGTCTGCATAACCACGGTACGATTCAGATTGGTGATACCTTTACTCAGGGTGAAGCGTTGAAGTTCTCGGGTATTCCAAACTTTGCTCCTGAACTGTTCCGTCGTATTCGCCTACGTGATCCTCTAAAGCAAAAGCAGCTTTTAAAAGGTTTGGTCCAGCTGTCTGAAGAGGGTGCGGTACAAGTATTCCGTCCACTACAAAACAACGACCTGATCGTTGGTGCTGTTGGTGTACTTCAATTTGATGTGGTTGTTGCACGATTGAAAGCGGAATACAACGTAGAAGCGATTTATGAGAGCGTGAATGTAGCAACAGCTCGTTGGATTGAATGTGATGATGCGAAGAAGCTAGAAGAATTTAAGCGTAAGAGCCAATCTAACCTAGCACTTGATGGTGGTGATAATCTCTCTTATGTTGCACCTACTATGGTTAATCTCAACTTAGCGAAAGAGCGTTTTCCTGAGGTGGAGTTCCGCGCGACTCGCGAACACTAATATTCGTCATATTTGAAGCTCTAGCTGCGTTAACTGCTCTCGTCCACCCCAATTACATAGCTCACTATGCTCATGGGGCTGGACTCGTTTGTTGCCTTGCTAGAACTTCAACTATTTTGAATATCTCTATAGATAAAGCCTGAGATTACTTGCCGCCTAGCTCTAACGCCAATGGCTTTGAAAATAAGTATCAGTGAAGGGTGGGCTCACTTGCCATTCAGTACTGGCAGCAATTGCCTCAAGAGCGAATGACAAATACAAAAAAGCCGCTATTTATTGCTAAATAGCGGCTTTTTTAATTCTAAGAAGGAGTGTTACTTCTTTTTACTTCTTTTTACTGCTTTTTTTCTTAGCAACTTTCTTCTTCGCATCTTTCTTTTTGACGTCTTTTTTCTTTTTCTTCGTCGACGCTTTTTTGTGTTGTGGGCGCATCTCTTTGATGAATCGTTCTTTGATTTCTTCATCAATGTAACGAGCCACACGTTCAAGCATTGCTTGGTCATGCGCTTCTACAATCGAGAGGGCATTACCTTTCTTACCTGCACGAGCGGTACGGCCGATTCGGTGCAAGTAAACATCCGCCGAGCGAGGCATGTCGTAGTTGATCACGTGGCTTACGTCAGGAAGATCGATACCACGAGCAGCAACATCGGTTGCAAGTAATACGTTAACCGTACCATCGCGGAAACGCTCAATCGCGTTGTTACGACGATCCTGTGGCATTTCACCCTGAATCCAAGCACAAGGGATCTGCGCTTTTTCCAGTTCAATACGCAGCTCAGCTAAACGCTCACGTGTTTTCAAGAAGACAATCGAGCGCTCTGCTTGCTCTGTCAGTATCTTTTTAAGCAGGGCAAGTTTGTGCTCCATGCTATCGGCGCGGTGATACCACTGAGTGATCTTCTTACGCTCACGACGTGACGGTTCCGCGGAAACTTCAGCTGGGTTTTTGAGAAGATCAGCCGTAAATCCTTCAACCCCACGACCTTCAAGCGTTGCAGAAAAGAGCAGTGTCTGTTTACGCCAGCGACATTCAGCAGCCAGGCGGTCAACAACGGGTGCAAAACCCATATCCAACATACGATCGGCTTCATCAAGGATCAGCCATTCAATGGCACGACAATCAAAACGCTCTGATTCAATGTACTCCATTAAACGCCCTGGAGTTGCTACGACGATATCTTGCGTTGTTGCAAGAATATCAGCGTGCTCTTGGTATTGAACACCACCGGTAATAGTGAAGACGTTTAGACGAGTATTTTTTGCCAGTGCACGCGCTTGATCGGCAACCTGCATGGCAAGTTCACGAGTTGGCGTTAGGATTAAAACGCGCGCTGGCCCAGGCTTTTTACGTGGGAAATCCAATAGGTACTGCAGGGCTGGAATAGCAAATGCTGCCGTTTTCCCTGTTCCTGTCGGTGCCGAGGCTAGTATGTCTTTACCATCCAAAGCTTGTGGGATTGCGTCTTCTTGAATTTGCGTTGGGCGCTCAAACCCCAGCTCTTCAATTGCTGCAATAAGGGTATCATCTAGATCAAGGTCAGCAAAAGTTCTGATCACTGTAGTATCTCCACAAGCCAATGGGCGTGTTAGGCAAAAATTAGGTCGGGTATTATAGATGCAATAGTGATTATGATCACATGGTATTTCTACATCTTGAGATAAAAATTCTGAGTCAGTGAGCGAAACTCGTCACTATATCCATCATTGCTATGGATTGTTAGGGTACTTTCTTGTGGCTCAGCTTTTACTTTCGATAGCTCAATCAATAACCTAGACGGATCTTTTGTCTTGGTTGTTTTTACGTAACAGAGGCGACGAATATACCAATTTAGATCGCTGGCTAGAGCAATAAATTGTTCTCCCTCGACCAAAGGCAAAATAAAACTGGCAAGGCCTGATGGCGTAGTTAAATCATAGCAGCGCCTTAATAGTGCGTGGTGAGAGAGCGAGTTGGTATGTCGAGCGATAGCGCGTTGCTCATTTGCTGATTGTTCGCCAGAGTTGAAGTAAGGTGGATTACAAACAATACCGTCGTATTGAGAATCGAAATTCAGCTCTAGGATATTGCCTTCAAGCAGCTTCAAGCGTTCCTGCCACGGTGATGCTTGGAAATTATACTGCGCACTTTCAATAGCACTGCGGTCAATGTCGACAGCAGTGATCGCGAGTTGATCATTTCTTTGTGCACTCATGAGGGCGAGTAGGCCGGTCCCTGTTCCTATATCGAGCAGAGTATTGATATTTTCTACATAAGCCCATGATCCAAGAAGTACACCATCTGTGCTGACGGGCATACCAGAGTGGCCACCTTCAATTGAAAATTGTTTGAAATTGAAGCTCTTAGTTTTCTGTCTGCTACTTTTCATCTTTATTTTGTAAGTTTGCCTAATGTTGGTAAAAACATCTGTTGTTAATTTGATGTATGGTTTTTTATGCTACTTGATTTCATCTAAGTAGGAAGTTTGATCTTGTTTATGTTCTGGTAATTCAATCTAGACCAGTGTTATTCACTACCTGTTACCTATAAGGGCAGTTTTATATTGCGTTTTATTCTCAAAGGTTGCTTATCAGTAAGTGTTTCGTCATTATTCGCGCCCCAATTAAAGCGTATTGTGCTGTTAAGGCATGCATATGCAAGACGTTACACCATTTAACAAGATAGTAAGGGTTAGCTGTGAAGCAGACTTTAAAATTGACAGACATTATAGCCGTTGGCTTCATGCTGTTTGCCTTTTTCTTAGGCGCAGGCAACATTATTTTTCCACCACTTGCTGGACAACTAGCGGGTGAAAACTTGATGCCAGCTATGCTTGGCTTTCTGTTTACCGCGGTCGGCTTACCTCTTATTACCATTATCGCTATTGCTAAAGTAGGGGGAAGTTGGCAGCACCTAACTCAAGATCTTCCTGTTCGTGTTGCTACGATTATAGCGGTACTTATCTTCATCATTATTGGCCCAGCATTTGCTGCCCCTCGTACTGGCCTTGTTGCTTACGAAATGGCAGTTCGCCCTTTCATTGCGAATGCTGCTCAATCTGATCTTGCTCTATTCTCGATTGCTTTCTTCTCTATTGCTATGTTTTTCGCGTGGTCACAAGGCCGTCTAATTGATGTGATAGGTAAGGTATTAACGCCCGCTCTATTCATTGGCTTGATCATTCTGGCGGTGGCTGTATTTGTTGATCCGCAGGGGCAGATGATTGCTGCGCAAGGCGATTACGCAACTCAGCCTTTGGTTAAGGGGTTCTTGGAAGGGTACAACACCATGGACACGTTTGGCTCACTGATGTTTGGTATGCTGATTGTCGATGCGTTGCGTAACAAAGGGATCACTGAGCGAAGCGCTACCTCAAAGTATTTGATTAGTGCGGCTTGCATTGCAGCCTTTGGACTGGCGTTCGTATACATTTCTCTATTTTATCTAGGAGCGACAAGTGCTGTTGTTGCCGCTGGAGCAGATAACGGTGGTTTAATACTTAGCCTGTATGTTCAAGCGTTATTTGGCCCATACGGTCAGATTGTATTATCGGTGATTGTTCTGCTTGCCTGTTTAACAACCGCGATTGGTCTTATTTCTGCGTGCTCTGACTACTTCAGTACATTGACCTCTGTCAGTTATAAAAAATGGGTGGTTATTATTGGTACCGCTTGTGCTGTTGTTGCCAATGTAGGTTTGTCGCAGTTGATCGCTTTATCGGTTCCTGTTTTATTTGCTTTGTATCCGGTCGCGATTGCGTTAGTGGCACTTGCTTTTGTACGTGAGAAATTACCAAGTCCACGAATAGCTTACCGCGTGGTTGTGCTAGTCGCGCTCATTTTTGCTTTGATTGACGCCGCTAAAGTATCTGGTGTCGATGTCTCTGCCCTCAACATGTTGCCATTATTTGACATGGGAATGGGGTGGTTGCTGCCGACAGTCGCTTCTATCATTTGCATGTTCTTTATTGGTAAAGAAGAAACGCAGGAAACAGTGGCTGGGCAAGAGCTGTTTGAAGATAGAGCAAACTAAAGGTTTCTTTGTCTAAAGATGAAAAAGGCTGATGAAAACATCGGCCTTTTTTATTTCTATTTTCCTAGGTTTTTTCTGTATCTTCGTCACATTTTTGAGTAAACTTCTTCGGTTAAATTCTACTCATAAACGATGAGCTAAAATGTTTGAAATCAATCCTATTAAAAACCGTCTACAGGATGTGTCTGAGCGCACAAATATCCTGAGGGGGTACCTTTGACTATGACGCTAAGAAAGAGCATCTAGAAGAAGTTAACGCAGAACTAGAACAACCTGATGTATGGAATGAACCTGATCGTGCGCAAGCACTCGGTAAAGAGCGTGCGTCTCTTGAAGCAGTTGTAGAAACGATCGACCAACTTGGCCAAGGTGTTGAAGATGTTGAAGGGCTGTTAGAGCTCGCGGTTGAAGAAGAAGATCAAGAAACATTCGATGAGATCGAACCAGAACTGGCTGAACTTGAAGCTAAACTGGCGAAGTTGGAATTCCGTCGTATGTTCTCTGGTGATCACGACTCTGCAGACTGTTATATCGATCTGCAGTCTGGCTCCGGTGGTACAGAAGCTCAAGATTGGACCTCGATGATGCTGCGTATGTATTTACGTTGGGCAGAGTCCAAGGGCTTTAAGGTTGAGGTTATTGAGGTTTCCGAAGGGGAAGTTGCTGGCCTTAAAGGCGCAACGGTTCGTATCGCTGGTGAGTACGCTTACGGCTGGTTACGCACAGAAACCGGTGTACACCGCCTGGTTCGTAAATCGCCTTTTGACTCAAGTGGCCGTCGCCATACTTCGTTTGCTTCTGCGTTTATTTACCCAGAGATTGATGACAACATTCAAATAGATATCAACCCATCTGATTTACGTATTGATGTATATCGTGCATCGGGCGCAGGTGGTCAGCACGTTAACACGACTGAATCAGCGGTACGTATTACCCATGAACCTACTAACATTGTGGTTCAGTGCCAAAACGATCGTTCTCAACACAAGAACAAAGATCAGGCGATGAAGCAGTTACGTGCGAAGCTATTTGAGTATGAACTGCAAAAGCAGAATGCTGAAAAGCAGGCTAATGAAGACGCAAAGTCTGACATTGGTTGGGGAAGCCAAATCCGTTCTTATGTTCTGGATGACTCCCGTATTAAAGATTTACGCACTGGCGTTGAGAACCGCAACACTCAAGCGGTTCTTGACGGAGACTTAGACAAATTTATCGAAGCTAGCCTGAAATCAGGCCTGTAAGATTTTTCACCGACTAAAAACAGGATACATCGAAAATGACTGATGCTGTTCAAAACACGGGTGCTTCAAATGAAAGCGCACAAGAAGAGAATAAGCTAATTGCTGAGCGTCGTAGCAAGCTGGATCACATCCGCCAAAACTGTAAAGCAAACGGCCACCCAAATGACTTCCGTCGCGAGCACCTTGCTGGTGATCTTCAAGAGGAATTCGGTGAAAAGAGCAAAGAAGAGCTAGAAGAGCTTAATCATATTGTTGCGATCGCTGGTCGTGTTATGGCCAAGCGTGGTCCATTCCTTGCGATTCAAGAAACGTCTGGCCGTATCCAAGCATACGCTGCGAAAGATGTTCAAAAAGTACTGAAAGAGAAGTACCAAGGCCTAGATATCGGTGACATCATCGGTGTAAAAGGTGCGCTTCACAAATCAGGTAAAGGTGACCTTTATGTGAATATGGAAGAGTTTGAATTGCTAACGAAAGCACTTCGTCCTCTACCGGAGAAGTTCCACGGTCTAACTGATCAAGAGATGCGTTACCGCCAGCGTTACGTTGACCTAATCGTGAACGAAGATTCTCGTAAGACATTCATCGTGCGTTCTAAGCTTGTGTCTTCAATCCGTAACTTCATGAGCTCAAAAGGCTACCTAGAAGTTGAAACACCAATGATGCACGTGATCCCTGGTGGTGCGACTGCACGTCCATTTATCACTCATCACAATGCACTAGACATTGACATGTACCTGCGTGTTGCACCAGAGCTTTACCTTAAGCGTCTAGTGGTTGGTGGTTTTGATCGTGTATTCGAGATCAACCGTAACTTCCGTAACGAAGGTTTGTCTCCACGTCACAACCCTGAATTCACAATGATGGAATTCTACCAAGCGTACTCTGACTACAAAGATCTAATGGATCTAACTGAAGAGATGCTAAGCACAGCAGCGATGGACGTTCTTGGTTCTACTTCTATGCCTTACGGTGACGAAACGGTTGAGTTCGGTGGCACTTACGCTCGCATGAGCATGTTCGATGCA
>MPDB01000021.1 GCA_001874155.1 Vibrio sp. MedPE-SWchi | reverse complement strand
AGAAGTAGTCCATTTCCCTCATTCAACCAATTTCAGGTTAAACATGACGACAAATTACATTTTTGTTACTGGCGGGGTTGTATCCTCTCTAGGTAAAGGTATTGCAGCAGCATCGTTGGCTGCGATTTTAGAAGCTCGTGGTCTTAAAGTGACCATGATGAAGCTTGACCCTTACATCAACGTTGATCCGGGTACAATGAGCCCAACTCAACATGGTGAAGTGTTCGTTACGGAAGATGGCGCTGAAACTGACCTTGACCTTGGTCACTACGAACGTTTCATTCGTACCAAGATGACCAAGCGTAACAACTTCACTGCAGGTCGTGTTTACGCAGACGTTCTACGCAAAGAGCGTCGCGGTGATTACCTTGGTGCAACTATCCAAGTTATCCCTCACATTACTAACTCAATTAAAGACCGCGTAATTGCTGGTTCAGAAGGCCATGATGTGGCTATCGTTGAAGTTGGTGGTACGGTTGGTGATATCGAGTCTCTCCCATTTATGGAAGCGATTCGTCAGCTAGCAGTTGAACTTGGCCGCGAACGTGCCATGTTCATGCACCTAACGCTTGTTCCTTACTTAGCCGCTGCAGGTGAAGTGAAAACCAAACCAACACAGCACTCTGTTAAAGAGCTTCTATCTATCGGTATCCAACCTGATATTTTGGTTTGTCGTAGCGATCGTGTTATCCCTGCAAATGAACGTAAGAAAATTGCTCTTTTCTGTAACGTACAAGAAAAAGCAGTTATCTCAATGAAAGACGTAGATTCAATCTACAAAATCCCACAATTGATTAAAGCTCAAGGCCTTGATGATCTTGTGTGTACTCGTTTTGGTATTACCGCTCCTGAAGCTGACCTTTCTGAATGGGAACAGGTTATCTATGAAGAAGCGAACCCAACAGCTGAAGTAACGATCGGTATGGTGGGTAAATACATCGAACTACCAGATGCTTACAAATCTGTAAACGAAGCATTAAAACATGCAGGCTTGAAAAACCGTCTGAGTGTGACCATTAAGTATGTAGATTCACAAGACGTAGAGTCTAAAGGTTTTGAAATGCTTGAAGGCCTAGATGCCATTCTAGTTCCTGGTGGTTTCGGTGACCGTGGTATTGAAGGTAAGATTTTGTCTGCTCAATACGCACGTGAAAACAAGATTCCATACCTTGGTATTTGTCTTGGTATGCAAGTTGCCCTTATTGAATACGCGCGAAATGTTGCGGGTCTTGAAGGTGCACATTCAACAGAATTTAACAAAGATACACAGTACCCTGTAGTAGGATTGATCACTGAATGGGTGGATGGTGAAGGTAAAGTTGAAGAACGTACTGAAACCTCTGATCTAGGTGGTACTATGCGTCTTGGTTCACAGCTATGTCACCTTGCGAAAGGGACTAAAGCCTTTGAACTGTACGGTAGCGCGACGATTCATGAACGTCACCGTCACCGTTATGAAGTGAACAATAACCTTCGTCCACAGATTGAAAAAGCAGGCCTGAAAGTGTCTGGCTTATCAGCGGATAAGAAGCTGGTTGAGGTTATTGAGAACCCTGAGCACCCATGGTTTGTAGCCGCTCAGTTCCACCCAGAGTTCACTTCAACACCACGTGATGGACACCCACTGTTTGCAGGTTTTGTAAAAGCAGCCGGTGATTACCAACGCGGTGAGTTTGAAAAGTAAGATTTTGAAGTAAGGAATACAGGCAGTTATATAACGATTATATTGCTGCCTTTAATTTGACATTTATATTCAACGAGAAGGAAACATTCAATGTCTAAGATCGTTAAAGTTCTAGGTCGTGAAATCATCGATTCACGTGGTAACCCAACTGTAGAAGCTGAAGTACACCTAGAAGGCGGTTTCGTAGGTATGGCAGCTGCACCATCTGGCGCATCTACTGGTTCTCGCGAAGCTCTTGAGCTACGTGACGGTGACAAAGCACGTTTCCTAGGTAAAGGTGTTCTTAAAGCTATTGAAGCAGTAAACGGCGAAATCGCTGAAGCTCTAGTTGGTAAAGACGCTAAAGCTCAAGCTGACGTTGACCAAGTAATGATCGACCTAGACGGTACTGAAAACAAGTCTAAGTTCGGTGCTAACGCTATCCTAGCTGTTTCTCTAGCGAACGCTAAAGCGGCTGCTTCTGCTAAAGGCATGCCTTTATTCGAGCACATCGCTGAACTAAACGGTACTGCTGGTCAGTTCTCTATGCCTCTACCAATGATGAACATCATCAACGGTGGCGAGCACGCTGATAACAACGTTGACATCCAAGAGTTCATGATCCAACCAGTTGGCGCGAAAACGCTGAAGTATTCCACAACCTAGCTAAAGTTCTTAAGTCTAAAGGCTACAGCACTGCAGTTGGTGATGAAGGTGGTTTCGCTCCTAACCTTAAGTCTAACGCTGAAGCGCTAGAAGTTATCGCAGAAGCTGTTGCAGCTGCTGGTTACGAACTAGGTAAAGACGTTACTCTTGCTATGGACTGTGCAGCATCTGAGTTCTTCGACAAAGAAGCTGGCATCTACAACATGAAGGGCGAAGGTAAAACTTTCACTTCTGAAGAGTTCAACCACTACCTAGCTGAGCTAGCGAACAACTTCCCAATCGTTTCTATCGAAGACGGTCTTGACGAGTCAGATTGGGATGGCTTCAAGCACCAAACTGAACTTCTAGGCAACAAGCTTCAAATCGTTGGTGACGATCTGTTCGTTACAAACACTAAGATTCTTGCTGAAGGTATCGAGAAAGGCGTAGCTAACTCTATCCTTATCAAGTTCAACCAAATCGGTTCTCTAACAGAGACTCTAGCTGCTATCAAGATGGCTAAAGACGCTGGCTACACTGCAGTAATCTCTCACCGTTCTGGCGAAACTGAAGATGCAACTATCGCTGATCTAGCGGTAGGTACTGCTGCAGGTCAAATCAAGACTGGTTCTATGAGCCGTTCTGACCGTGTTGCTAAGTACAACCAACTTATCCGTATCGAAGAAGCTCTAGGTTCTAAAGCTCCTTACAACGGTCTTAAAGAAGTTAAAGGTCAATAATTCCTAGCGAATTGTTAACTTAAGCTTTTGAAAAGCGCTCTACTTCGGTAGGGCGTTTTTTTTGACTTAAAATACGAAAGTTTAAGCTTCTAATCGAATAAACCTAACTCATTGTTCGTCTAAGCTTTGAAACTCTTGCTCATTCGGGGGAGTGTTGGCCTCTAGAGTGCAAATATTCAAACACTCTCTAAGCTTCAAACCTTTAAACCCTCAAACGGAACTGGCCTATCTGAAGCTTGGCCAAGACGAATTCACAAGGATGAAGGCGATTTTATTCATATTTATCTAAATCCCATGATAAAGTCGCTGGGTCTGCAATATTTCGTTACTGTTTCTCCCTAGAAAGAAGAAAGGAATCTCTTATGCCTACCCGCGCTTCACATTGGAAAACGCCACAGAACTTTCTCATTATCATTTCTATTATCGTTCCAATTGCATTTTCTAGCTGGATGGCACTTCTGAATAACTTTGTCATAGAGAAGGCCAACTTCGATGGCAGTGATATTGGTTTGCTGCAAAGTGTCAGGGAGATACCGGGCTTTTTGGCATTCACCGTCGTTTTTGTGCTTTTGTTCATTCGTGAACAGCGCTTCATGCTGCTTTCGCTGGCGATGCTGACGCTAGGCACCGTATTAACTGGGTTTTTCCCAAGCCTAATCGGGCTGCTGTTGACCACTCTTTTAATGTCGACTGGGTTTCATTATTTTGAAACGCTTAAACAGTCCCTTTCTTTGCAGTGGTTGAGTAAAGACGAAGCGCCAGAAGTACTAGGGAAGCTGATTTCGATTGGTGCCTTGGCTTCATTGCTCACGTATGGCGCGATTTGGGTGATGTTTGAACAGCTGAAACTCGATTTCGTATGGGTTTACGCTATCACTGGTGGTATTGGCTTTGTGCTGGTGGCTTGGATTGCCTTTGCCTTTCCAGAGTTTAAGACTGAAACACCTCAAAATAAAAAGCTAGTGTTAAGAAAGCGGTATTGGCTCTACTATGCATTGACCTTTATGAGTGGTGCCCGACGTCAAATCTTCACTGTATTTGCCGGGTTCTTGATGGTGGAAAAGTTTGGTTACTCAGTGTCAGACATCACATTGCTTTTCTTGATTAACTACCTGTTTAACTTTTTGTTTGCTAAAAAAATAGGCCGATTCATTGGTATTGTTGGTGAAAGAAAGGCATTGGTTTTTGAATACATAGGTCTTATCTCTGTGTTTGTCGGCTATGGGTTGGTGCAGAGCGCAGAGTGGGCCGCAGCACTGTATGTCATTGATCATCTGTTTTTTGCATTAGCTTTGGCGATAAAAACCTACTTCCAGAAGATCGCGGATCCTGCTGACATGGCCTCAACAGCGGGTGTTGCCTTTACAATTAACCATATTGCAGCCGTTGTGATTCCTGTGACGTTTGGGTTTATCTGGCTTGTTTCCCCAGCGAGTGTTTTTTACATCGGGGCAGTTATGGCTGGCATATCGTTGGTGCTGTCACTGAACATTCCGGCTTCTCCTGAGGAAGGGAATGAAGTTCGTATGCTGCGCTGGAACTAGGTAGGGTTACTGAAACGCCTTGTAAGATTTAATAAGGCGTTTTGTTTTTTATTAGAGCGGTGATCGGTTCACTAGATAGAAGCAATGGCCGCGATTCGGCGTTTGTCCATTTCTGCTCTTATCTCTTTTCCTTGGAAACCATCGGCAATAATACCTTGAACATCCACGCTTAGAGCTGCTTGATAGGCTTGCTCGAATATCTGTTTTTGCGGGTATTCGATATCCTCAAAGCCTGTTCTTCCTCGGCTATCTGCCATGCAACTGAGTAAGATGTCGTTAAGTCGCTCAGGCTTTCTCCACACATCAAATTTATTGAGAACCTTGAGTACGGTACTCGGCTTCAGTTCAGCGGCACGGTGAATATTGGAGTGTTGTTCACATACCATGAGAGCCAACTCTTTATATTCATTCGGCACGCGGACACGCTCACAAAGCGACTTAATTAACTTTAGCCCTGTGTGGCAGTGCATCTTATGGCTAGGCCATTCCTCTTTTGGGGTGATACCTTTTCCTAGGTCATGGACTTGAGAAGCAAACCTAACTGGGAGTGAACCACTGAGCAATGCGGCCTGTTTAGCGACCATTAAGGTATGAATACCAGTATCTATTTCAGGGTGCCATTGTTCTGGTTGAGGAACACCAAAGAGCTTCTCCAATTCAGGCAAAACCACCCTTAATGCATCGCACTCATGAAGGATAGAAATAAACACTTGTGGATCTTGAGTCGACAGAGATTTATGCCACTCTTGCCAGACTCTTTCCGGTGTTAAATGCTCTAGTTCACCAGAATGACTGATAGACTTCATGAGATCCATTGTCTCGTCTGCAACAGTGAATCCTAAGTGGTGCAGCTTGGCGGCGAATCTAGCGACTCGAAGTACACGCAACGGATCTTCGGTAAACGCATCGGAAACGTGGCGTAGAATACGATCGTTGAGATCGGCTTGGCCTTTGTGGGGATCGATGATGTTGCCATGATCATCTTGAGCCATGGCATTGATGGTCAGATCTCGTCGGAGTAGATCGTCTTCCAAGGTTACATCTTTGGCAAAATAGCACTCAAATCCTGTATACCCGCCGGATGTCTTTCGCTCCGTTCGAGCAAGAGCATGCTCTTGTTTTGATTTTGGGTGCAAGAAAACAGGAAAATCTTTACCCACAGGGGTAAAGCCTTTGGCGATCATCTCATCGGGAGAGCTGCCAACGACAACCCAGTCTTTGTCATAAACGTCTAGATTGAGCAGTTGATCTCGAACAGCGCCACCTACTAAGTATACTTGCACCTTAATTCCTTGAATTTTGTTGTTTGCCATTGGCGTTCAATGTCAGTAATGGTACTTTCCTTAACAATGAAATTATAGAGATGAGAAAGATGTATCAGGACTTTTTTGCATTTAGTGAGCCACCATTTTCAATTGTCCCGAATTCTCGTCACTTATTTTTAAGCCAAAGACACAAAGAAGCGATTCAACATTTAGAAGCTGGTCTTGGAGAGGGCGGTGGGTTTGCACTGTTAACTGGCGAGGTAGGCACGGGAAAAACGACCGTTGCAAAGGTAATGCTGGCTAATCTGGGGAGCTCGACGCAAGCTGGTCTCATCCTCAATCCTACCTTTTCGGATCTTGAATTACTTGAAGCGATTTGTGACGAATTTTCAGTGGAATACCCGCATGCTTCGACACTCAAACAATTAAACCAGGTCATCTATCAGTTCTTACTTAATAACCATGCGAAAGGCATTCAAACATTACTTGTTATTGATGAAGCGCAACACCTTGCCGCCGATGTCCTAGAGCAACTAAGGCTATTGACCAATTTAGAAACCGAAACGCAAAAATTGCTCAAGGTTTTGTTAATTGGGCAACCAGAGCTTCAAGATAAGTTGAAGATGCCGCAATTACGCCAGTTGGCCCAAAGAATTACGGGTCGCTACCACTTACTGCCACTGACGACATCAGAGAGTGTGAAATACGTCCAGTTTCGTCTAGAAAAATCAGGCGGTCACCGTGATTTATTTCCTATTAATGGCCTCAAAACCATCGCGAGTCAGACTCAGGGTATCCCACGCTTGATTAATCTGGTTTGTGATTCGGCACTTCGAACGGCGTATCAAGCCGGTGTAAAGCAGCCAAATCGAGCGCTTATCCAAAATGCTTGCAATGAAGTTATGCAGTTTCAAACGTCATTTGTTAAGCCACTCAATAAGAAACCATCGTTACCCAAGTGGCGCATAACACTCAGCCTTTGCTTAGGTGTGGCGGTCTCAATGGCGCTTTACTCTGGGGTGTCGAGCAAAGTGAAAGAGAGAGTCTTGACCTACTTGAATGAACAAAACCTCCAGAATGTGAGCGTCGCTGTTCAGCCCATAGAACAAGAGGTCTTTGCGTTTGAGCTTAAGAGTAAGCTCTTACAATCCGACAGTTTAGAGCAAAGCCTTGGTGATCTGTATGAAGTGTGGGGCTATCAATCGAGCGTGATGGATCGACTCTGCGAGAACGAAACAAATTCTCAACGACTGTTTCACTGCCAGCACCAACAAGGGACCTGGCAAGATGTTGTTGAGCTAAACTTGCCTGTTGTTGTTCAGCTTGATATTGAGCTTAAAAAACGATACGCCGTTTTGCATCACGTCGACAATAACGTCGTTGAATTATTATTTAACGGAAACCGAATTCAGTTTGATAAGAAATGGCTAGAGTCTATTTGGACAGGGGAGTATCACTATATTTGGCAGCCTGTGTATCACCAGGTGCTTAGAAAAGGGATGTCTGGCGCCCCGATTGCTCAATTGGATGAAAGGCTATCAACCTTGATAGGTGAACCTTCTAGTGACTCTGCTATTTTTGATGAGCAATTAGAGAGAAAGGTTAAACTATTTCAACGCTGGCAGGGCATGGATGTCGATGGTATTGCTGGGCAAAGAACGCTAAAAACCTTAGCGCTACTGACGCAAGATGATGCGCCAAAACTGTTGCAGCCCAGTCATGAAAGTAAGCCTCAATCCCCACCATTAGCTGAACAAATTGAGGGCGTAAAATAATGTCTGAGATATTAAAAGCACTCAAGCACTCAGAGCTGCAGCATCAAAGTAGGAATGTTTACTCTTCGAGTGAGACTGAGGTTGGTTCTAGCTCGGTTGCTCTGCATTCTAAAGGGATAATCGCGGCTGCATTTTTAGCCCCGGTCATGTTGACTTCAATTTGGATTAGCATCGATACCTATCGATTTTATCAAGAGCAGGATCAGCGGCAAGAGAATGAGGCACCTAGGGTCGCCGAAGTTGTCGAAATAGAGAGTCGCTTCACTTCGCTCCCATACCTCCCTGTAAAGCCACTGAGAACGACGCAGTTAAGTACAATAGAGCGTGCAATAGATATGGTACTACCCACAGCTATTGATGAGTCTCCAGAGGAGTTTGTAGCGGTTGTTAACAATGACATAGTGGACGGAGAGAGTTTGAGAGATGAGGAAGATGTCGATGCGCTGTCTCAGCTCGATCTCACTCAGTTCTCACCAGAGCTTGCCCAGCGTGTTCAGTCTGCTTTCTATAGTAATACACAAGAAGGCGATTCTCTTTCTCAATCAGAAAAGAAGGCTCAATATAACTCTCTAGACGCTAAGGTGGAAATGGAGAGCATTAAACTGGCCCAAAAAGGCGCTGACTTTATAGGCCGTCTACCCGCATTGAATTTTCAAACTCATGTTTATTCGAGCCAGGAAAGTAAGCGTTGGGTGAAGGTGAATAATAGCGAATTTACCGAAGGGGATTGGATCACCCCGGATCTGCAGTTGATTGAAATCAGGCAGCGTTACAGCACGATCAATTTTCAAGGACAGAGGATAGAAGTACCGGCTTTGTACGATTGGAAAGGGTAGCGATTAGAGCCAATAAATATAAAAAAGGTCACTAAATAGTGACCTTTTTTTAAGAATTATTCAGCTTGAAGAGCTTACGCCCAGCCGTTTGGCGATTTCTTACGACGTGGAATGATATGTGGGAGTAGTAAGCCAAATAACAAACCACCGCCAGCAACACCACCACCGTACATGAAGTACTTCAGAAGTAGATCTTCTTTTTGAGTATCTAAGCGAGCACGCAATTCACGCACTTCAGTCTGCGATGCCGTTAGCTGCTTGCTAATCTCACCATAGTTCTGCTCTAGCTCGGCAATTTGTTGATTACGAACTTCTAGAGAGTCGATTAGTCCTGCTTTTTCGCTGTCGGCATTACCTCGAGCATTAGACAGTTGCGCCTTAACGGTGGTTAACTCTTTCTCTAGCTTAGGTAAACGCACCGCCATACTTTCTTGGCGAGTCACGAAGCGCGTTTCTACCCAACCTTTACGGCCTTTAGAGTCGAGAACCTGACTGTAGCCGGTCTCTTTGTTGTTTGTAAGAAGCTTAATTTTATCACCAGCATCAATACTGCCAACAATTCGGAACTGATTGTTGGGACCCGAATGCATGTATGTAAATAGTTTATCCGCGATATAGCGGTCTTGAGCAAAAGCTGCTGGAATGGCCATTAGAGAGACCAAAACCATGCAAATCAGTTTCTTCACAGTGAATCCTTTAACAATATTGATGATGGTATATGTATCTATTGGACTGATAGTATGAATTTTCTTAGGGCCATGCAACAAAGAAGGGAGGCAAAGCCTCCCTTTCTGTGCGTTTGAGTCAATAATGACGTGGCGCTTACAATTTACAAACCTAAATTTTAAACAAATAGGCCTTGTATTGCATAGAAGAATACCACGGCAAGAAGAGCACCGGCTGGTAGTGTTACAACCCAAGATGCAACGATATTTCGCACAACACCTAGATTTAGAGCGCCAATACCACGAGCAAAGCCAACACCTAATACTGCACCAACCAATGTCTGAGTCGTAGAGATTGGTAAGCCAGTACCTGATGCTAGAACCACAGTACATGCAGTCGCTAATTGAGCAGCAAATCCACGGCTCGGTGTTAGTTCAGTAATACCGGTACCAACAGTAGCCATTACTCGACGGCCAAGGGTCGCAAGACCGATAACGATACCAAAACCACCAAGTGGAAGAATCCACCAAGAAATCTTAGTCTTACCTGCAATCTCACCCATGTTTTCAACCGTTGATACAACAGCAGACAGTGGACCAATCGCGTTCGCTACATCGTTAGAACCGTGCGCAAATGCCATTGCACAAGCCGTGATAACCATTAATACGGTGAAAACACCTTCCACACCAGCAAAGCCATGATCGTCTTCACGGTTAGCGAATTTCTTCTGAATGTATAAGTAGCCACCCACCATAACAAGAGCGGATACTGCTGCTGACCACATCCAAGCTTCACCATTGGTTAAATGCAAACCAATGTGCTTTAGACCTTTCTTAATCGTTACAAGTGCTACAACCATCGTCGTGATGAACATGTACACAGGAACAAAGCGCTTCGCATTAAACAGAGGGTTCTCTGTATCGAAGATCAGTTTCTGTGCACTGATGAAAATCATATAGGCAAAGAAACCCGAGATAAGAGGCGTAATAAGCCAACTACCTACAATGCCTTGTACAGAGCCCCAGTCCACGGCTTCCGTACCCACTGACACACAAGCAAAACCAATGATGGCACCGATGATTGAGTGAGTCGTTGAAACAGGCCAACCCATGTAAGATGCGAGTAATAGCCAAGTACCAGCCGCTAATAAGGCGGACAGCATGCCAAACACTAACACATCAGGTTGGTGAGCAAATAAATCGGTATCGATCACGCCCTTGCGAATCGTATCGGTTACTTCACCGCCAGCAAGGTATGCCCCTGCAAACTCAAAGATCATCGCGATGATGATCGCTTGTTTTACTGTAAGTGCTTTGGAACCTACTGAGGTGCCCATTGCATTCGCAACGTCATTTGCACCTATACCAATAGCCATTAAAAGACCAAAAGCGGCAGCAATAATAATTAGTAGCGTGCCGTGGTTAGCAATGATATCCATCGTTATACCTAATTGTTTAATAAAAATCGGAACAAAATTTAGGCGCGGCAAACCCATCAGCGATGAAAATACTCATCGCCTAATCTGTGCGCTTATATCGTGCTCTTCGTTATTGAGTTATCTGTGATTTAAGAGCGAGAAAGCATAACTTCAAGACGAGCGCCTACACGCTGTGCTTGATCTGCAATGCCACCGACCCACTCTAGAATTTTGTACAAGAACATAACGTCAATCGGGTTATATTCGGATTCAACGGCCATTAATTGTTGACGAAGCTCGATCTGAATCGAATCAGTGTCATCTTCAATGAGGTCTAGTTGATGAATCATTTCGGCAACAAGAGTCACTTCACGGCCTTTAAAGCCGGTCTCTAGCAGTTCATCAAGCTCATTAATAACTTTTTGAGCTTGATCAGCAGCGTCAAGACAACGTTTTACATAAACGATGAAATTTTCTTGAAGTACTTCAGGAATAACCAAACGACGACCATAAACACGGCCTGAGATATCTTTGGCTAGGTTGGCAAGTTTGTCTTGTTGAGTCAAAAGCTCAAGCATGTCGGTACGATCGACAGGCATAAACAAACCGCGAGGAAGTTTTAGGCGAATTTCGCGCTTCAGCACATCAGCTTCTTTCTCTAGGTGAGAAATCTGAGCACGAATTTCTGCTGCTTTTTCCCAGTCGCCTTTTGAAGAAACTTCAAAAAAGTTGACAAGGTGAGAGCAACATTCATTAACGCACACTACGTGGCGCTGCAAAGGCTTTATAGGGGACTTTGCAAATAACCCCATTATTGTATTCACTGGCATGGTCATTGAACCTAATAAATATAACCTAAAAAGAACATACACCATTTCATGGTGAAATGTTGAACGATGGCTATAAAGGCGCGCATGTTAACCCATTAAATCTCTCATTAAAACTGTTTTAGATCATCATTAAGGTGATATTTCTCACTTGCCGAGTAGCAAGATTGACCATATCCTGTTGCTATCTGCTTTGAAAGGTACAGTTATGGAAACCGAGATAGAACTGAAGTTTTTTGTTTCTCCTGAATTTTCAGTGATTTTGCGCGATAAAATTTCCGAAATGAAAATACTTCAGCACAGTTGCCGTGAGCTTGGGAATACTTACTTTGACACACCCGATAACTGGTTACGTCAACATGACACGGGCTTGCGAATTCGACGCTTCGATGATGTCTTTATACAGACAGTAAAAACAGCAGGCCGAGTTGTGGCTGGGTTGCACCAAAGACCTGAGTTTAACGCTGAACACACCTGCAATGTCCCAGACTTGTCATTACACCCTAAAGATATCTGGCCGCAAGAGAGAGAAGTTGAAACGCTTCAGGCGGAACTCATTCCACTCTTTGCGACAAATTTCACACGTGAACAGTGGCTGATAGGCATGGCGGATGGAAGCCAAGTTGAAGTGGCATTCGATCTTGGAGAGGTTGTCTCTGGTGAGAAACGCGACCCAATCTGTGAGATTGAGTTTGAGCTAAAGTCAGGGCAAACGGATGCGCTATTCACGCTTGCTCGTCAATTCAGTGAATTTGGCGGAATGCGTTTGGGTAACCTAAGTAAAGCAGCAAAAGGCTACCGATTGGCGCAAGGGTATCAAGGTGATGAAGTTAAGTCGCTATCACTGGTTGAGACGGAGCGTGGCGACAGTGTTGAATCGTGCTTCGTTCATTCCCTAGAACATGCCCTTTCACATTGGCTTTACCATGAGCAGATCTACTCAGAAAGAGAGTCGATTGAAGCGCTGCATGAAATCCGCAATGCGCTGAGCTTTATTCGTCAAACGCTCACTATTTATGGCGGCATCGTTCCTAGACGAGCAAGTGCGATTCTTCGCCAAGAATTAAAGTGGTTAGAACAAGAGCTCGATTGGCTAAAGCAGTACGAATACCTTGCCGACCTTTTAGATGATAAAGGCCATGTGCTGAGAAAGTTAGAAGCGCGCAAGTTCCTCGTCTCAGAGCTTAAGAGTGTTCAGGATGCACTTCCAAACCGTGATGAAGTGGTACAGCTTTTATCCTCGGCACGCTATACAGGCGTGTTGCTCGATCTCAGCCGTTGGATTCTAACCAGAGGTTGGCAGCCATTTCTTGATGATAAAGCACGTGAGCAAATGTCCCATTCCATCCCTAAATTTTCAGTGAAACAGTTAGATCGCACTTGGGCTGAATTAATAGAAGCGTTTCCTCCAGAAAGGTTATTGACCAGTGAGGAGTATATCGAGCAGCAATATCGATTAATGCGCAATCTTTATACCGGTGTTGGTTTCGCGAGTCTTTATGATGTGGACGAACGAAACAGTTTCCGATTACCTTGGGCTGATCTCATGCAAGGTATTGACGATCTATTGATGCTGAAACCGTTGGCTGCACTGGTTGATAAACTAGAAGGTGATGAAAAAGATCAGTTACAACGCTGGTTGGATCGCCAAGAAACATCAATTTTGCATGCGATGGAACAAACTCGGATCATCAGCATTGAAGCTGAGCCCTATTGGCAGCACTAACACACACTTCTACGAAATAGAGCCTACAATGGCTCTATTTTTTTATCACTTCTTCTTGAGTAGACTTTTTATCTAACGACTCAAGTCGGTCAATGATCTCTTTCTGCTGTATGACAATCTCTTCGAGCAGCCGTTCCTTATTTTCTTGCCTAAGTGTTTGTTGCTGTGTTGGTGAGGTGATCATTGAGGTTATCAATCCTGAAATCATCCCAAATAGCCCCACGCCTGAAATGATCAAAGCGGACGCTAGCAATTGGCCAGTTTCTGTCACCGGATAGTGATCGCCATAGCCCACGGTTGATATGGTGACCAAAGCCCACCACAAGGCGTCAGCGCCGTTTTGTATATTGGCCGCAGGATTTCTTCCTTCTATAAATAGCATCATGCTTGAACCAACGGTCAGCAGTACAACGAGCAGCAGCAGAATGGACGCTAACGTTGTTTCCTTACGATTTGAAAACAGCTGAGTGAAAATGAACCTTCCTGAGCGAATGACCAGAATAAAACGAAGGATGGAGAATACTCGAGCGTATCTGAGAGGCTCGATAAGAGGGATGCTCGCAAGGAAGTCGATCCAATGCATTTTCATGTATTGCACCTTATTTGCGGCTCGGATCAAATCAACTGAAAGTTGTAGAAGAAAAATACTACAGATAAGAAAGTCTAAGCCGATAAGTACTTGACGAGTTTCAGTGTTGATCGGCATAAACAATAAGCCAGAGATCACAAATAGCGCCATAAACGACAGGATCAAGGATAATAAGCTCATTGGTCTAGTGTCGTTTTTGATATCATCTTCATTCATACGAGGCTCGAAATAAATTAGCGATTAGTGCATCAGCGCTAGTTCAAATAGTTCATTCAATATACACGAGTCTTTAGACGTTTAGATAACTTATAGAATGAACAAAATTACAAATAATTGCGGAGAATGGACAATGGCTAGGATGGAATTTAAACCATGGGAACGGGTGATCACAAATACCCGTTTAGTGCCAAAGATGATTTTATTGATGGTGTTCAGTACGATCTTGATCGTGACGAAACAGCTCTGGGATGCAAGCACGTTTCATGACGCTCTTCTCCTGGCGACACAAGATGCCGCTGTTGCTCAAGAACACTATGAAAACTACCTAGTCCAAGTGGTTTGGCAAACCTTCATCATGATTGCCTTGTTCGTTGTCATACTGCTTGCCGCAGCGCGCACGATGTTACGCCAAACGCAGTACCTAAATGACTCTATCAAGCAAATGGCTGATAAAGATCTTTCCGTTGAAATTATGATGGATTGTAAAGATGAGTATGGCGACGTTGCGCGTGAGTTAGAGAAAACACGCCGTCAATTGCAAGATGTGATTAAAACGCAAGTGGAATCATCGCAAGAGTTATCGACGCTGACTGAAGTGATGACGATGAGCATGTCTGAAACGAAAGAGTCGACGCAAGAAGAATTTAGTGAAATCGACCAACTTGCAACAGCGATGAGTGAAATGAGTTCTACGGTTCAAACCGTTGCAGATCACGCTCAGAATGCTTCTTCATTGACTGAAAATGCCTCTGGCCAAGCGCAAACAGGCCAACGTTTTGTGCAAGACAGTGTGACTAAGATGAGCGCACTATCTCAAGATATCAGTGCTTCTGCTCAGGCTGTAAATCAAGTTGAAGACAGCGTGGATTCTATCGGTAGCGTTGTTGGCACCATTCAAGGTATTTCAGAGCAAACCAATCTACTCGCGCTAAATGCTGCTATCGAAGCCGCGCGTGCCGGTGAAGCGGGTCGTGGGTTTGCAGTGGTAGCTGATGAGGTTCGTAACTTAGCGCAACGTACACAGCAGGCGACAGTTGAGATTCAAGAGATGATCAGTCAACTTCAAAGCAATGCAACGTCAGCCGTTGAGCTGATGGAGAAAAGTGTTGTTGAAGCTGCTGAAGGTGTTGAACTGGTGACGAATGCGGGTAGTGAACTTGATGGTATCGTTGATCAAGTGACTCAGATTAATGACATGAACTTCCAAATCGCGACCGCTGCTGGTCAACAAAGCAGTGTTGCTGGTGAAATGGACCAGAACTTAACCAATGTACGTGAATTGGTAGAAGCCTCGGTTCTTGTTATTGGTGAGTTACTCGAAACCTCTGAAATCATGCAGAATAATGCTGAAGAGCTAGATAAGAAAATCACCTCTTTCAAAGTCTAAACTCACGTTCTGACGATAAATTTGCTCGCAAGAACGCTCGCTAAGCTTAGTGGGCGTTTTTTTATGGCATAAGTTTGATATAACTGTTGTCATTACTCTCGAAAACCACCTCAAGGCTACGTCCTAAGCTCAGTACAAGGAATCATCATGTCATTGCCTGAACAACTCATCTCAATAGCAGACTCCGCTTTCGAAACATTAATGACAAACGCCGCGTTTGAGTCATGGCCAACTACCCGTTTGGATGAACTGAAAACCATCGTTGGATTAAGTCCGTTCATTTCCGAGTCTTTACAGAGAGACGAGGGGTTAATCACTGCTCTTCCTAGCATGTTAGAGAGTTCAAGCCGAGATGCCGATTATCGCTCCCGCTTAAAGGCGCTACTTGATGATTGCGCGGATGAAGCGGCAGGGCATAGAGTATTAAGGCAATTTAGAAACCGTGAGATGACTTATATTGCTTGGCGAGATTTTTTAGCTTCTTGGTCGCTAGAAGAGAGCTTACAGCATCTGTCTGAAGTGGCAGAAGCGATGATATTTGAAACCTACCAATGGCAATATACCGTGTGCTGCCAGGAGTGGGGAACACCATGCAACAGTGAGGGTGTGGCGCAACCGATGCTAATTATCGGCATGGGTAAACTGGGGGGCGGAGAGCTAAATTTCTCTTCAGATATAGACCTGATTTTCACTTATCCTGAAAATGGTGAGACTCAAGGGGCAAGACGCAGCATTGCTAACGCGCAGTTCTTTACTCGCTTAGGGCAGAGAATCATCAAAGCGCTCGACCAACACACTTTTGATGGCTTTTGCTACCGTGTTGACATGCGTTTACGTCCATTCGGTGAGAGTGGTCCATTGGTGATGAGCTATGCGGCACTCGAAGATTACTACCAAGAACAAGGGCGTGATTGGGAACGTTACGCGATGATCAAAGCCCGTGTGATGGGCAGTGAGATGTACCCAGAATACCAAGAGCTGCGTAAGATGCTTCGTCCCTTTGTTTTCCGTCGTTACATTGACTTTAGCGCCATTCAATCACTGCGCCGTATGAAGTCTATGATCAGCAGTGAAGTAAGGCGACGCGGGCTGAGTAACAACATAAAGCTTGGTGCTGGTGGCATTCGTGAGGTTGAGTTTATTGCTCAGGTCTTTCAATTAATACGCGGTGGACGAGAGCCAAGCCTAAGGGGGAGAGGGTTGCTTGAAACACTCCAAGCGATTAAAGACTTAGCGCTTTTAGAAAATCAGGAAGTAGATAACCTTTCCCAAGCGTACTTGTTTTTACGTCGTGTAGAGAACCTGCTTCAAGCGATGTCTGATAAACAAACTCAGACGCTACCGGATACCGAGTTAGAACAGTTGAAACTAGCAACAGCGCTTGGCTTCGATGGTTATCAGGCCTTAACAGCCGCTATCGCTTCTCATATGGAAAATGTACACGCGGTGTTTGAAGACTTGATTGGCGTTGAAGACGATCAATGTGATTTGATAGCACCACACTTCCACGAGCTGTGGGATATGGCATCAGAACAAGATGTGGTTGAAAATATACTGCACAATGATGTCGCTATTGCAGAGGTAGAGGCGCTAGCTAAAACGATTTTTCAATTTAAGAAAGATCTCGCGAAAAAAACATTGGGGCCACGCGGCAGAGAAGTGTTGAACCGACTCATGCCAAAGGTTTTCTCAACGTTATTTAAAGACAAAGATGCCCAGTTTGGTCTTTCTCGTGTATTGCACCTGCTGCACAAGATAGTGACGCGAACCACCTATCTCGAGCTTTTGGATGAGCACCCTGCCGCTCTGACACAATTGGTCCGTTTATGTACCGCAAGCCCCATGATTTCCGAGCAATTAGGGCGCTATCCTATCTTGCTTGATGAACTGATTGACCCGCAACAACTTTATAATCCAGTACCACTCGACAGCTACAAGACCGAGCTTAGGGACTACCTGGCTCGTATCCCAGAAGATGATATGGAGCAGCAGATCGAGGCCCTTCGTCAATTTAAACAAATATGCATCTTGAGAATTGCTGCGGGGGATATTGCAGGTGTCCTGCCTGTCACGAAAGTGAGTGATCACTTAACCTATCTTGCTGAGGCAATCGTTTCTTCAGTTATTGATCAAGCCTGGCAACAGATGGCAGAAAAATATGGCGTGCCAACGCATGTGAATGAGCGTGATGGGAAGGGTTTTGCTGTCGTAGGATATGGAAAAGTGGGCGGTTGGGAGCTGGGTTATAACTCTGATCTTGATATCGTATTCATGCATGATTGCCCTGTCAATGTGTATACCGATGGTAAAAAAGAGATCGACGGTCGACAGTTTTATCTGCGCTTGGCTCAGCGCGTCATCCATATTTTCTCTATTCGCACCGCGTCTGGCATTTTATATGAAGTCGATACTCGCCTAAGACCATCGGGTGCTTCTGGACTACTCGTTAGCCCCACTGAAGCTTTCGATGAGTACCAGCACAATGATGCTTGGACTTGGGAGCACCAAGCGCTTGCTCGAACGCGAATGATTTACGGTGATTCGCCTCTGCAACAAGCATTTGCTAAAACGCGACAAGACGTATTGTGTTTGTCTCGTGATCAAGACGTTCTGAAGAAAGATGTCTCAGAGATGCGAGTAAAGATGCGAGGTCATTTAGGAGGTAAGAAAGCAGGTCGATTCATGTTGAAACAAGATCCAGGCGGGATCACTGACATTGAGTTCTTAGCTCAGTATCTTGTGCTTAACCATAGCCACGAGAAACCAAAACTCTCGCGTTGGTCTGACAACATTCGATTGTTCGAATCTATGATTGCTCAAGGAGTGATGGAGGAGTCCCAAGCGATGGGTCTTATTCACTCGTACACAGCGATGCGGGATCAGATTCACCACCGAAATTTATTAAACCTAGACGCAGATGTCGCTGAAGACAAATTTGTGAATGAACGAGCATTGGTTACTGCGGCTTGGAAGCAGTGGCTGGAATAAAAAGAAACGGTTCTACTAAAGCAATCGTCCGTTTTTGGTTAGAATTGCTTGATTGAATTGATACAGAGAACAAATAGAAGCCGAGAGTTTAGTGACAAAAAAGCTTGTGTTACACTCGGTTTAGTTATGAATTTTGGAGATCCACAATGAAACCAATCCTACCTGATTACAGCGATTCAGGCGTCCTTGTCATCGGTGATGTGATGCTTGATCGTTACTGGTATGGTCCTACTGGGCGCATTTCCCCTGAAGCGCCTGTTCCTGTGGTGAAAGTAGAAAACAACGAAGAGCGTCCTGGTGGCGCGGCGAACGTAGCAATGAATATTGCTTCCTTGGGTGGCAATGCACATATCATTGGTCTAACGGGTGATGATGAGCCAGCAAAAGTACTGACTGAAACGTTATCCTCACTAAAAGTGACCTGTGACTTCGTCTCTTTACCTGACTACCCAACCATCACCAAGTTGCGCGTTCTTAGCCGCGGCCAGCAGCTTATTCGTCTGGATTTTGAAGACAAGTTTGAGAATACCGATGAGAATCTGATTCTGTCTAGGATGGAACAGGCACTGCCAAAGTCTCGCTCAGTTATTCTATCTGATTATGCGAAAGGGGCGTTAGAGCACGTCCAGAAGTTTATTCAAAAGGCTCGCCAAGCGAATGTCCCTGTTTTCATTGACCCGAAAGGTGCTGATTTTGAGCGCTACCGCGGTGCTACTTTGCTTACGCCGAACATGTCCGAATTTGAGCATGTTGTAGGTCCTGTAAAAACAGATGAAGAGCTTGTTGAAAAAGGCTTGGCCCTGATTGAGAAATATGAGTTTGAAGCTTTGCTTGTTACGCGCAGTGAGCATGGCATGACGCTGCTTCGTCGAAACGAAGAACCATTTCACCTCCCAACACAAGCGCAAGAAGTTTATGATGTGACGGGCGCAGGTGATACCGTGATTTCGGTTTTAGCTGCTTCTGTTGCCGCAGGAAAGCCCTTAGATGAAGCTTGCGCCTTAGCGAATGCGGCTGCGGGTGTTGTTGTTGGTAAGTTGGGTACTTCGACGTTATCAACGATTGAGCTGGCTGAAGCGATTCATGGTAGCCAAGATACGGACTTTGGCGTGATTTTAGAGCCAGCATTAATTGAGGCCGTAAAACAGGCAAGGGCAAAAGGTGAGACGGTTGTTATGACCAATGGCTGTTTTGATATCTTACACGCTGGGCATGTCTCGTACCTGAATCATGCTGCGAAACTGGGTGATCGATTAATCGTTGCAGTGAACACCGATGATTCTGTGAAGCGTTTAAAAGGACCTGGGCGACCAGTAAACCCAACGGATCGCCGTATGGCTGTGCTTGCTGGACTTGGTGCGGTTGATTGGGTCGTGCCATTTAGTGAGGATACACCACAGCGTTTGATCTCTGAGGTATTACCGAGCCTGCTGGTGAAAGGTGGTGATTACAAGCCAGAAGAAATCGCTGGTGGCAAAGAGGTCATTGCTGCGGGTGGACAAGTTGAAGTACTGAATTTTGAAGATGGTTGTTCAACAACAGAAATTATTGACGCGATCAAAGGCGGCAAAGGTTAGGCGTAAATTGACTTTCCTAACTGGGCATGATGCTTAAATAAAAAAACCGCTGATTATCAGCGGTTTTTTTGTGTCGATAGAATCAAACTTAGCTTGCTGCTTTTAAGCCAGCATTAACATCGACGACATCTTGTTCGCTCAGTGTGCCCACTGCTTGACGCAGTTGAAGTACACTGATGATGTAGTTGTAACGAGCATCAGAAAGGTTTCTGTTGGCATCGTATAAACGACGTGTTGAATCAAGAACATCAACAATAGTACGTGTACCTACATCAAACCCTGCTTCTGTTGCTTCTAGTGCTGAGCTTGCGGAAACAACGGTTTGTTCATACGCACGTAAAGCACCGATAGACGCCGTGATGTTGTTGTTGAATGCGCGAACATCTTTCACAACACTACGATAAGTGGCTTCTAAATCTTGGCTTGCCGCAACATAAGCGAATTCTGCTTGCTTGGTTTGCGATGTCACGCTGCCACCGGTATACAGCGGTACAGAAAGATTTACACCTATATTGAAGTCATTGTTGGTATAGCTCTGTGAGGTACCACCGAAATCAGAATCATTACCGTAGTCATATCCACCGTCTAGTGTAATTGAAGGTAAGTGACCAGAGCTCGCTAGCGAAATGTTATCACGTGCAACGTCTTGTGAAATACGTGCAGTCAGTAAGCTAAGGTTTTTCTGCTCAGCTTCTTCAACCAGTGCGTTGACTGAAGCGGCGGTTTTGTTTGCAGAAAAACGATCGGTGTCGAGAACGTTCAGATTTGAGTGTTCACGACCTGTGATCTCGCGTAGATTCTCATAGCTATTGACTAGGTCATTCTCAGCTAGAACCTCATTAGCAAGCACGCCATCGTATTCCGCTTGTGCGTCGTGGACATCAGTGATTGCTGATAGGCCAACTTCAAAGCGTTGTTTTGTTTGCTCTAGTTGACGGCCTACGGCTGCTTTTTCAGCTCGAACGAACTCTAGGTTATCTTGAGCTCGTAAGACTTCAAAGTAAGCAGAGGCAACGCGTAGAATCAAACCCTGCTGCTCAGCTGCGTATGCAGAGTCGGCGCGACGTGCGGTCTTTTCTGCAGTATCAAGCGTTACCCAGCTAGAGCGATTATATAGTGACTGTGAAAAACTAATACCAGCGGTAAGCAACTCAGAGTCTCTACTACTCTGATCGCTATTTCTAATATTGTAGCCAGCCGTTAGGTTTATTTGTGGTAACAAAGTACTGCGACTAGATGTTACCGCTTCAAACGCTTGATCACGTTGTGCTGCGGCACTGAGAAGTTGAGGGTCATTCTCTTTCGCGTGGTTATAAATTTCAGCAAATGTATCCGCTATTGCTGATGTACTCAGGCTGCCAAGTGCAACACTGATGAATACGGGAAGCAGTTTTTTCATTATTCCTATTCCTGCCTAATATATAAAGAGGGTAACAAATCGAAGTTTACCCTAAATTGATGGTAATTTACCCGAAATTTTGCATATTTTTACATACAGTTGACAGGTAAGTATGTGATTCTCGGTTATTGCTTAAAAAAAACTGTAATAATTGTACAAATATTTTAGATCTACCCTTGGTGCTTAGGGTCAACTCTAGGTAAAATACAAAAGACACATTAAGAGGCGCTCGGATGCAACACTCGAATAAAACGTTGGTCGACTTTACTCAGCAAGATCTCAAGATTCTAACAAAGAAAACCTTGTTTAACGGTTTTTTTAAAATGATTAAGTACCAGTTTAGCCATCGTTTGTTTGATGGCGGGTGGAGTGAACCGATTGAACGCGAGATGTTTGAACGAGGGCACGCCGTCGCTGTTTTGCCTTATGATCCTGTCACTGATCAGGTGGTCATTATTGAACAGATTCGTGTGGGAGCGTTAGAAGATGATTCTCCTTGGCAGTTGGAGATTGTGGCCGGCATCATTGATCCTGGAGAGACCGCCGAAGATGTTGCCCGTAGAGAAATGGTTGAAGAAGCGGGAATAGAGATTGACCAGCTTGAAAAAATCACATCATTTTATCCTTCTTCGGGTGGGTGTTCTGAGAAACTAGACGTCTACATTGGCGAAGTCGATGCCACAAAAGCTCAGGGTATTCATGGTCTTGACTATGAAGGAGAAGATATTCGTGTCCATGTTATGGCTCGCGAAGAGGCCTATCAAAGAGTGCGCTCTGGGCAGCTAGAGAATGGGGCTTCTATTATTGCACTACAATGGTTAGAGCTTAACCTTCAAGAGATAACGGACAAGTGGCGACGATAATGGATAACAAACCCTATCATGTTGATTTAGCTGAGTTGATGCGCGTATATGAGACGAATTACGCAAAGCTCAACGCGTTGCTACCAGCACAAACGAAGGTAGGGGATGTTCGTTGTTATAAAGCGGCTGCCATGACATACCAATTGCATGTGTGCGAGGTCACAAAGTACACAACTTTAGTGGAGGTTTGTCAGAGTGATGACGTTCCAATATTTCCATTGCCTAAAATGTCTGTCAGGCTGTACCACGATGCCCGTGTGGCTGAAGTTTTTACTAGCGAAAACTTTGGACGAGTGAAACCTCGATATGACTACCCAAACGCTAGAATGATGCAGAAAGATGAAAAAGCACAAATAAATCGTTTTTTGGGAGACTGGCTGACCTTTTGTCTCAAACACGGCATTAGCCAATCTCCAATAAATATTCGTTAATCGTAATGTAAATTTTCAGGTTTTGATTTTGAAATTGTCGTCAAACACAGCAGACTCCGAAGCGATAAAGCTGTTACAAATCACAGATACTCACCTGTTTGCTCCCGAAGATGGCAGCTTGCTTAGTGTCCAGACGCTGGATAGTTTTCATGCTGTTGTTGATATGGTTGAGCAGTCGGCTGTGAAGTTTGAAGCCATTCTGGCTACTGGGGATATTTCTCAAGACCACAGTGTTGAGTCATATCAGCATTTCGCGGCAGGTATCGCTCCACTTAAAAAGCCTTGCTACTGGTTACCAGGCAACCATGACTACAAGCCTAATATGGGGTCTGTTTTCCCATCGGCTCAAATAGAACACCTAGAGCATGTATTGATAGGTGAGTATTGGCAGATCATTATGCTTGATTCTCAGGTCGTCGGTATGCCGCATGGACGTCTAAGCGATCGTCAATTGGCACTATTGGATGATAAGCTGACCGAAAACCCTGATAGACATACCTTGGTACTATTACATCACCACCCTGTCTTAGTCGGGAGTGCATGGCTAGATCAACATACCCTAAAGGATAGCGAGCAGCTTTGGCAGATTATTAATAAACATAGCAATGTGAAAGCGATTCTATGTGGCCATGTCCATCAAGACATGGATCGTGAGGTCAATGGTGTTCGAGTGATCTCAACGCCTTCAACATGTATTCAATTTAAGCCTAACTCTGATGACTTTGCCCTTGATAAGTGCTCGCCAGGGTGGCGTGAACTCGATCTTCACAGTGATGGTCAACTAGTGACGAAAGTACAACGCTTGCCTAATGACAGCTTTTTGCCCGACTTTACTGCGGGTGGATACTAGTCGTGGCAAAACGTAAAAAGCCATTGTTACTTTACATTCATGGCTTTAACAGTTCACCATTATCCCATAAAGCGAATGTGATTAAGGCTTATTGTGAAAACGAAAGGCCCGATATCAAATTGGTTACTCCTCAGCTTCCTTGCTTTCCTCAAGAAACAGCTCAATGCTTGTTAGATATTGTTGAGCATCACAGAGATGATCATCATATCGCTTTAGTAGGAAGCTCATTAGGTGGGTACCTTTCGACTTGGCTCAATGCAAAGTTTGGCTTTAAGGCGGTTTTGGTTAACCCTGCAGTTAAGCCATACGAGCTATTGGTCGATTATTTAGGTGAACAGGTCAATCCTTATACCGAGCAAACGTATGTTTTAGAGACCAAACATATAGAACAACTGAAAGAGTTAGATGTCGCTACCATTAAAGATCCCAAGGATTTTTGGCTACTACAGCAAACGGGAGATGAAGTTCTGGATTACCGTCAAGCGGTCGAAAGATACCATTTAGCTAAACAAACTGTTGAGAGCGGCGGGGATCATAGTTTCGTTGACTTTGAACGATACCCGGAAGAAATTATTAAATTCCTTGCGCTGTAATTAATGAAAAGCACGCTGTCACTTCTATTTAATGGAAGACCAACAGCAGCCTAATGTTGGCGAGTAAACCTGCTTTCTCCTTATCACTGAGGGAGGAGTCATAAATTTACTTGTTACTTACCTATCTCTCTTGACATAAGAGAGCCACTTCCAGACTATGTTCTACCTATACTTTTGTTGTTGTGAATGCTGATTGTTTCAGCAATTCTGTCACTTTTAATGCGTTATCGTCACTCTTGTTTCTGTTAGTGAAGAAAAAGCGCATCTCTATATGCAAACAGCAAAGTAACAACTTAATTCTTTAATAAGTAAATTCCGTATTATGACTGAACAATATAATGCTGGAGCCATTGAGGTTCTTAATGGCTTAGAACCAGTACGTCGCCGACCAGGGATGTATACGGATACAGCGAGACCTAACCACTTAGGTCAAGAAGTTATCGATAACAGTGTCGATGAAGCGCTAGCCGGACATGCCTCAAAGGTACAAGTAATTCTTCACGCCGATCAATCGCTAGAGGTGATAGATGATGGGCGTGGTATGCCTGTTGATATTCACCCGGAAGAAGGGATATCAGGTGTTGAGCTTATCTTTTGTAAGCTCCATGCGGGTGGTAAATTTTCAAACAAGAACTACCAGTTCTCTGGCGGTTTACACGGCGTAGGTATTTCTGTCGTCAACGCACTCTCTAAGCGCGTTGAAGTGACGGTTCGCCGTGATGGTCGAGTGTATGAGATGGCCTTTGAGAACGGTAATAAAGCCGAAGAGCTCACTGTAACGGGGACTTGTGGTCGTCGTAATAAAGGTACCAGCGTTCATTTTTGGCCAGATGTGAGCTATTTCGATTCAGGCAACTTCTCTGTTACTCGTCTCATTAACAACTTACGTGCTAAAGCCGTTTTGTGTCCTGGCCTAGAAATTACCTTTAGCGATAAAGTTAATGGTAATGATCACAAATGGTTCTATGAAGATGGCCTGAAAGATTATCTAGCTGAAGGCGTGAAAGGCTATACAGTCATTCCAGAGGTGCCTTTTACGGGTGAGTTCTCTGCGGAAACGGAAGCGGCCAACTGGGCCATTATTTGGCAGCCAGAAGGCGGTGACATGATCACCGAGAGCTACGTTAACCTTATCCCAACCGCTCAAGGTGGTACGCACGTTAATGGTTTACGCCAAGGCTTATTAGATGCCATGCGTGAGTTTTGTGAGTTCCGTAATCTACTGCCACGCGGTGTGAAGCTGACCGGTGATGACGTATTTGAACGTTGTTCATATGTGCTCTCTGTGAAGATTCAAGACCCTCAGTTTGCTGGCCAAACCAAAGAACGTTTATCTTCTCGTCAAACTGCTGCGTTTGTCTCAGGTGTCGTAAAAGATGCCTTCAGTCTGTGGCTCAATGAAAAACCTCAACTGGCCGAACAACTGGCAGAAGTCTGTATTGCTAATGCTCACCGCCGTATGCGAGCAAGCAAAAAAGTTGTGCGTAAGAAGGTGGCTTCTGGCCCAGCCCTACCGGGTAAACTAACCGATTGTTCTGCACAAGATCTTAGCCGCACAGAAATCTTTTTTGTCGAAGGGGACTCTGCGGGAGGCTCTGCTAAGCAAGCACGCGATCGTGAATTCCAAGCGGTGATGCCACTGCGTGGTAAGATCCTTAATACGTGGGAAGTTTCTGCTGATCAGGTTTTAGCGTCGCAAGAAGTCCATGACATCTCGGTGGCTCTGGGTATTGACCCTGATAGCGATAACCTAGAAAGCTTACGATACGGAAAAATCTGTATTCTTGCCGATGCTGACTCGGATGGTCTGCACATCGCGACACTTCTTTGTGCGCTGTTTACGCGTCATTTCCGAGCGCTCGTTGAAGCTGGCCATATCTATGTCGCCATGCCTCCGCTCTTCCGAATCGATTGTGGTAAAGAGGTTTTCTACGCACTTGATGAAGATGAAAAAGAAGGTGTTCTAGAAAGACTGAGTAAGAAAAAAGCTAAAATCAACGTGCAACGATTCAAAGGTCTGGGTGAGATGAACCCACTTCAGTTGCGTGAAACCACAATGGATCCGAATACTCGCCGCTTGGTTCAACTCACTATTGATGATAGCGAAGCGACCATGGAGATGATGGATATGTTGCTCGGTAAGAAGCGTGCTGATGATCGCCGCTCTTGGCTACAAAACAACGGTGATATGGCAGAGGTTTAATTAATAATGTCCAACGAAATTACTTATGATGGTGTTGAACAACTGCCAATGCGCAAGTTCACTGAAGACGCCTATCTTAACTACTCAATGTACGTCATCATGGATCGTGCATTGCCGTATGTTGGTGATGGCTTAAAGCCCGTCCAGCGACGCATTATCTATGCGATGTCAGAGCTTGGTCTTTCTGCCTCATCAAAATATAAAAAATCGGCTCGTACCGTTGGTGATGTGCTGGGTAAATACCACCCTCACGGTGACTCTGCGTGTTATGAGGCGATGGTCTTAATGGCTCAGCCATTCTCGTATCGTTATCCGCTCGTTGATGGTCAAGGTAACTGGGGTGCTCCTGATGATCCTAAATCCTTCGCTGCGATGCGTTATACCGAAGCGAAACTGTCTAAATTTGCAGAAGTTTTACTTGGCGAGTTAGGCCAAGGCACGGTTGAATGGCAACCAAACTTTGACGGCACGATGAAAGAGCCGCAAATGTTGCCTGCGCGTCTTCCTCATATTCTGCTTAATGGTATTACCGGTATCGCCGTCGGGATGGCAACCGATATTCCACCACATAACGTACGTGAAGTCGCTGATGCAACCATCCATTTGTTGGATAATCCCAAAGCTGAATTAAGCGATGTGATGGGCTTTGTTCAAGGTCCTGATTATCCAACAGAAGCAGAAATCATTTCGCCTAAAGGTGATATCGAGAAAATCTACCGCACCGGTCGTGGTAGCATCAAAATGCGCGCGGTTTGGCACAAAGAGGGCAATGACATTGTCATTAGTGCGCTACCGCATCAAGTTTCAGGGGCGAAGCTGTTAGAGCAGATAGCGGCTCAAATGCGTGCTAAAAAACTGCCAATGGTTGATGATTTGCGCGATGAGTCGGATCATGAAAACCCTACTCGAATTGTCATTGTGCCTCGCTCTAATCGCATAGATTGCGACCAGTTGATGAATCACTTATTTGCTTCTACTGATCTTGAGAAGAACTTCCGCGTTAACCTCAATATGATTGGCCTAGACGATAAACCTCAAGTGAAAGGGTTAGTTAAGATTCTTTCGGAGTGGATAGAGTATCGTCGTGCTACGGTTCGTCGTCGTTTACAGTATCGTTTAGATAAAGTGCTCGCGCGATTACATATCTTAGAAGGCTTGTTGGTCGCGTACCTGAATATTGATGAAGTGATTGAGATCATCCGTACTGAAGACGAACCGCGTCCAGTGCTGATGAGTCGCTTCAATATTACTGAAATACAAGCAGATGCTATTTTAGATATTAAACTTCGTAATTTAGCTAAATTAGAAGAGTTTAAGATCCGTGGTGAACAAGATGAGCTAGAAAAAGAGCGTGATAAGCTTGAGAAATTGCTTGGTTCAGAGCGTCGTCTAAATACCCTAATTAAGAAAGAGATTCAGGCTGATGCTGATAAGTATGGCGATGACCGACGATCTCCATTAATTGAGCGTGCAGAAGCCAAAGCGTTGACTGAGCGCGATTTGGTTCCTAGTGAGCCGATTACGGTTGTGCTTTCTGAGAAGGGCTGGATTCGTCATGCGAAAGGGCATGAAGTTGATGCTGAAACACTCAACTATAAGTCAGGTGATCAATATTTGGCGCATGCTCGCGGTAAGAGTAACCAACAGGCCGTGTTCTTTGGTAGTGATGGTCGAAGCTATTCGCTCGAATCGCACTCTTTACCGTCGGCAAGAAGCCAAGGTGAACCGATTACTGGTCGACTCAATATCAGCGTTGGCAGTTCTATGCGCCAAGTCATCATGGGTGAAGATGATCAGCTATGGCTTGTTGGCTCAGATGCTGGCTATGGTTTCGTATGTAAAGGTAGCGACTTACTTTCAAAAAATAAGAGTGGTAAGGCGTTAGTTAACCTTCCACAAAACTCGGAAGTTTTACCTCCATATACTGTAAACAGCTTAGACTCGGATGAGATTCTAGCGATAACGAACTTAGGCCGAATGTTGTTATTCCCAATTAAAGATTTGCCCCAGCTTGGCAAAGGAAAAGGGAATAAGATCATTAATATTCCAGCGGCAAAAGCGAAAGAGCGTGAAGAGTTTGTTTCACACCTAATGGCGCTGCCGCAGGGAGCATCGTTAACGATCTATGCAGGTAAACGCAAGCTCGGTTTAAAACCAGCTGATCTGGATAATTTCCGTGGTGAGCGTGGTCGTCGAGGAAGCCTTCTACCGAGAGGGCTGCAAAGAGTGACTCGTATAGAGCTTGATGCTGAAATAGCTCAAGAGAGTTAAAGCGTGCTTCAATGAATGAAAAAAGCCCCTTTTACGTAAGGGGCTTTTTTATTTGATAAGTGGTCATTACTCTCGGATATCTTCTGCAATGGTTACTGGGAGGGTCAGTTCTTCCCCTTTTCTTAAAATCAGAACATCGACTTCTGTTCCAGGGCGTAAGTCAGTGACGATGTCCATGACACTTTGTCGTCCATTGATCTTGTTTCCATCGATTCTCAAGATAATATCTTGCGCCTCAAACCCAGCCACAGCACCTGGCCCATTAGGGTCAACGCCTAACACGACGATACCACCTAAGTGTTCGTTGCCAAGCAATCTTGAAGTTACTGAGTTGATGTCTTGTCCATCGATACCAATGTAGCCACGAATAACGCGTCCATCGGCTATGATTTTGTTCATGATTTTATTGGCAAGCTTGTAGGGGATCGCAAATGAAATCCCGTAGGTTTCAGTATCCGTCGCCTGTTGAAAAGACGCTGTATTGATACCAACGAGTTCGCCTTGAGTATTCACCAACGCACCACCTGAGTTACCCTGATTAATGGCCGCATCCGTTTGTATAAATGCTTGTCGGCCGTCTGCACTGATAGATGAGCGCCCAGTTGCGGAGATGATACCAAATGTGGTGGTTTGCCCGAGGTTGTATGGGTTGCCAATAGCGAGGACCACATCACCGACTTTGGCATTGTATTCAGGGTTTTGGGGAATGATAGGCAGGCTATCTCCCTCAATTTGTAAAATGGCGATATCGGTTCGACGATCTTTACCAACTAGCTGAGCGGCTGCAACTCGACCATCTTGCAGGGCGACAATGATTTGATCAGCTTGAGCGACAACATGGTAGTTGGTGATGATATAGCCTTTTTCACTGACGATGACTCCTGAACCAAGCCCCTGTGTAGAAAGCTTTGAACGATTGTCTTCAGTGTATTTTCGACTATAGATATTAACTACCGCGGGCGCTGCATTTCTTACTGCATTATTGAAGGAAAGCTGCAATGAAGAGGCATTCTCGGGTGCAGCAGTTATAGCCTGAGGTAAAAGATTAGGACGTAATGATGGTACTGCAAGCAATAAAATAAGTGCAGTCGCTAAACCTAATACAACCGAACGTAACATAAAACCCAGCATACTTTCCTCTATGATTGGATCAAAACTCTGGTGAGCAAGCGGGCTATTTAGCCTAGCCGTTGTCGAAGCATAGCATTAGATTGATAAATAACAAAAAAAGGCGCCACCTAATAGGGACGCCTTTTTGCAATATCTGTAGGGCATGCTATCTAACCTATAGCTTGACCTCTAGGGTGATTATCGAACCACAAGATAAATCGTACGATCGCCACGCTGTATATTTAGGGCTAAAACACTGGGTTGTTTTTCAAGGATGGCTCTAAAATCTGCAATATTTTTAACACGTTTTCGGTTTACACCTATGATCACATCATTGGCTTGAAGTTGATAAGCTTCTGCGGAGGAGCCTTCCTCGATACTCGAGACTTTTACTCCTTCTATCGCATCATTATCAGTCGTGTTGGTTAACTCTGCACCTGATAGGCCTGGGTGTAATTTGTCGGCGGGTGTCTTGCTCGTGGTTTGTTCGCCTAACGTAACATCAAAGCTCATTTTCTGACCATCGCGCACGACACCGATAGTAAGGTCTTTGCCTGCGCCAAGTGTGGCGACTTTAGCGCGAAGTTCACTAAAGGTATCAATTTTTTTATCGTTAATCGTGGTAATGATATCACCGGCTAAAAGGCCAGCAGTATCAGCGGCGCTGCCTGGAACGACTTGACTAACAAAAGCCCCTTTACTGGATTCATAGCCAAGAGCCTCGGCAAGCTCGGAAGTGATTTCACCACCCTGAACACCAAGCATTCCTCGTTTTACCTCACCAAAGTTAAGGATTTGCTCCGTTAGATTTCTCATCATGTTGGCTGGAATGGCAAAGCCGATACCAACATTACCACCATTGGGGCCTAAAATGGCGGTGTTAATTCCAATCAGCTCACCTTTTAGATTCACGAGAGCGCCGCCAGAATTACCACTGTTTATCGCGGCATCAGTTTGAATGAAGTTTTCAAAATTCTCTATGTTGAGGCCACTTCTCCCTAATGCTGAGACAATTCCTGAAGTTACGGTCTGCCCCAGTCCAAATGGATTACCGATGGCTACAGCAAAGTCGCCAACACGCAGCTTATCTGAATCGGCGAGATCAATTTGAGTTAGGTTCTTTACTTCCTCTAGCTTGAGTAGCGCAATATCGGACATTTGGTCACCGCCAACAAGTTCAGCGTCGTACTCTCGACCATCTTTGAGCTTAACTCGGATTTTTTCTGCCCCATTAATGACATGGTAATTGGTGACGATATGACCCTTCTTTGCATCGATGATGACACCGGATCCTAGGCCTCTGAATGGTCTCTCTTGAATTTGGTCTGTTGGAAAGTCAGGGCCAAAGAAAAAACGAAATTGTTCTGGCAGCTGTTGTCTGGATACTTGAGTCCCTTCTACCGCAATGCTTACGACAGCAGGGGTAACGGTTTCTAACATGGGTGCCAAGCTAGGTATGGATTCGCCGTCGACAGAAGCGGGGAGGGCAGCGTGCACAGTCAGTGGGGTGATGATAGAACTTAAGCTGAGGGTGAGAGAGGTTAATATAAGCAAAGGTTTTTTCATCTGATAACTCCAGTTAGATAAAGGCCAATAAAGCAACACCTTGAAAGTGCTGGTAAAAACAGGCGTTAGTCTGAGTTATGACTCAAAAACCTTTACTTAGTTCCCATCAAGGTAGAATTAGCAAAAAATTATGATGCTTTCGCAGTAACCACTTCTTCAGAGCGAATGATCTCTTTCTCTTCATCAGTAAATAACCCTGTCGATCCTTTAGCATAGTCTTTAGGCGCTTGGTCAGTTTGAGTTGCAGCTTCGACAATATCATTATCTTCAGACTGTAGAGTAATTTGCTTCGTGAACGGGTTGTCTTGCTCTGGTTGATTCGGTAAAAGATCGGATGAGGTTTTAGCCATGTGCTGATATAGCTTTGTGTAGTCTTTACCTAAGGTATCAAGCATTTCAGCACTTTGTGCAAAGTAGTCAGTAAGTTCTTGTTTCTGTTGTTCTAAAGCGAACTTTGCTGCTTCTAGGTCTTTTTGAACAGATTTTTGTTTTTTATATTCAGGAGTCGTGAAGCGACCGAAAAGAACTCCTAATACGGCACCAATTAATAAACCAACAACGGCGTAAATCCAAGGCATATATTGCTCCTTATTGACTGAGAATTTAACATGCTTATTACCACCTGCTTACACATGTATAAGTCGCATGTTACTATGAGCGGAAGGCTCGATAAAGGGCTATGCGTTTATTTTGCAGGGTAACTTAGCGGTAAGTGATTTCGATATGACACCAAAAGAAAAATACGAAAATGACATCAAACAGCATGGATTTCAAAGAGATGAAGCACAGTTTGACGCTGTTGAAGCGCTAGACCTACTTCATCACCAAATTATCGAATATCTCAATGCCCCTAGAATTACTTTGACACGTTGGCAGAAATTGCTAGGCCAGAAAGAGAAAGCTCCGACTGTCCCTGATGGCTTATATTTTTGGGGCGGTGTCGGACGAGGCAAGACGTATCTAATGGATTCTTTCTTTGATTCATTGCCGAGTGAGAGAAAGATGAGAGTCCACTTCCACCGCTTTATGTATCGTGTACATGATGAGTTAAAAGCCCTTGGCGATGTCAGTGATCCTTTAGAAGTTGTGGCTGAAAAATTTAAGCAAGAAACCGATCTTATCTGTTTCGATGAATTTTTTGTGTCAGACATTACTGATGCGATGATTCTAGGCACGTTATTCCAAGAACTTTTTGCCAGAGGCGTCATTCTCGTCGCGACATCGAACATTCCTCCTCATGATCTATATCGAAATGGTTTGCAACGTGCCCGATTTTTACCTGCGATACAATTGATAGAGAAGCACTGTACTGTAATGAATGTTGATAGTGGTGTGGATTATCGATTGAGAACCTTAGAGCAGGCTGAAATCTATCACTATCCGCTTGATGAAGCTGCCAGTGAAAATTTGTACCTCTACTATTCTCAGTTGGTTGGGGAAGATAAGCCAATTCAAACTCAGATAGAGATCAATCATCGCGATATTGATGTGATAGAAGCAAGTGATGGGGTTTTGCATGCGACGTTTGAGCAACTCTGTCAAAGTGCCCGAAGCCAAAACGACTATATAGAGATCTCTAAAATCTACCACTCAGTGTTACTAGCCGATGTTGCAGTGATGAATGAAACCCTCGATGACGCCGCGCGTCGTTTTATTGCACTTGTTGATGAATTCTACGAACGAAACGTTAAATTGATCATTTCAGCAGAAGTTGAATTAGGCAGCCTTTACGAAGGTGGAATTCTTGAATTTGAGTTCAAGCGTTGTCAGTCAAGATTGATTGAAATGCAAAGCCATGATTATTTGGCGAAAGAGCATTTGGGATAGAAGAAATTTCACGCTGCTGTAGGTCGCCAAAAAAAATAGTGATTTTGTTCAAAAAGAGGTGATTTTTTCTTCGCTCTTCTCTATAATCCTGCGACCTACCGTTACTGCTGGCCTCTAGTTGTAGAAATTTTTACGGCTACGCCGAGAGTTTCCAACACTCGAAGGGGTGATGTATGGTGCTCTTAGACAGTGGGAACCTTGGTTCCTTAAGTGTAATTTTTTTAATAGGTAATTATTAGCATGAAAACTTTCGTTGCTAAACCAGAAACTGTAAAACGCGACTGGTATGTTGTAGACGCAGTGAAATCGCTTCTCGCCTACGCGGCAAGCACAAAGCAGAATACACTCCTCACGTAGACACTGGTGATTACATCATCGTTGTTAACGCTGAGAAAGTTACTGTAACTGGTAACAAAGCTAAGGGTAAGGTTTACTACCGTCACTCTGAGTTCCCAGGCGGCCTAAAATCAATCACTTTTGAAAAGCTGATCGATCGTAAGCCAGAGATGGCACTTGAACTTGCTGTTAAAGGTATGTTGCCACGTGGTCCTTTAGGCCGTGCTATGTACCGTAAGCTAAAAGTTTACGCTGGTGCTGAGCACAACCATGTTGCTCAACAACCAACAGTACTAGACATCTAATTGGGGATTTTGAAAATGGCAGAGAATCAATACTACGGCACTGGTCGTCGCAAAAGCTCAGCAGCTCGTGTTTTCATCAAACCAGGCTCTGGTGAGATCGTAATCAACA
>MPDB01000020.1 GCA_001874155.1 Vibrio sp. MedPE-SWchi | reverse complement strand
CAAAAGCTCAGCAGCTCGTGTTTTCATCAAACCAGGCTCTGGTGAGATCGTAATCAACAAGCGTAGCCTTGATGTTTACTTCGGTCGTGAAACTTCTCGTATGGTTGTTAAACAACCTCTTGAGCTAGTTGAACTAACTGAGAAATTAGACCTATACATCACTGTTTCTGGTGGTGGTATTTCTGGTCAAGCAGGTGCTATCCGTCACGGTATCACTCGCGCGCTAATGGAATACGATGAGTCTCTACGTCCTGCGTTACGTGCAGCTGGTTACGTTACTCGTGACGCTCGTTGCGTTGAACGTAAGAAAGTTGGTCTACGTAAAGCACGTCGTAAACCTCAATTCTCTAAGCGTTAATTTTTCTTTTACAGAAAAGTTCACGCTCCAGTTTCAATACTGGAATTGTGGTTCAAAGCCCAGCTATATGCTGGGCTTTTTGTGTTTTTGAGTTTTAAAAATCCTTTCTATTCTATCCCCTCTAAACCTTTATCTTCTTATTCCAACGCTTTTGTGACCTAGCATAGGCTTTGCCCTTTGATTGTTACAAAAAGGTAGCTTTATCTTGTCAAAAAGTAGGGTTTTATTTATCATTTGCAATCAAATAAATATAAATAAAACTTTAATTTGTTAGCCATGCTCTGTAAGCGGAATATCAACTATCCAAAGGGAGCAAATGGGAGAATGTTTGGATGAGCAACGCGCCTTTAAATAACGGTCGTAGACGTTTCTTGACTGCTACAACTGCGGTTGTTGGTGGTTTAGGAGCAGCTGCGGTCGCCGTTCCTTTTATTAAATCTTGGAACCCAAGTGAAAAAGCGAAAGCTGCTGGTGCCCCAGTAGAAGTTGATATAGGTAAACTTGAAGAGGGGCAGATGGTTCGTGTCGAGTGGCGAGGCAAACCTGTTTGGGTCGTTCGTCGAGCTCAATCGGTTGTTGACGGCTTGAAAGCTTTAGATGGACAACTTCGAGATCCTAGCTCTGGTGAAGAGCAACAACCTGTTTACGCACAGAATGCTTATCGCTCTATTAAGCCTGAGTATTTTGTTGCCGTTGGGATTTGTACGCACTTGGGGTGCTCGCCAACTTACCTACCTGATACCTTTGCTGAGCAAGTTCAGGGCGTTAAGTCTGGTTTCTTCTGTCCGTGCCACGGCTCTAAATTTGATATGGCTGGACGTGTATTCCAAGGAGTTCCAGCGCCGCTCAATTTGGTTGTACCACAACACATGTACATGAGCGAAACCAAGATTATGATCGGTGTCGATGACACAGGGGAGGCATAATGCAAGCGCTACTTGATTGGGTAGAGAAACGTCTACCAGTGATGGATTCTTATAAAAAGCATCTATCTGAATATCCAATGCCAAAGTCGTTTAACTTTTGGTACTTATTCGGTTCGCTAGCGATGTTGGTGCTAGTAAACCAGATCCTTACTGGTATCTGGCTAACAATGAACTACGTTCCTTCTGGTGAAGGTGCGTTTGCTTCTGTTGAATACATCATGCGTGATGTCGAATATGGCTGGCTACTACGTTATATGCACTCAACGGGCGCTTCTGCGTTCTTCGTTGTTATCTATCTGCACATGTTCCGTGGTCTAATCTATGGTTCTTACCAAAAGCCTCGTGAGCTGCTGTGGCTATTTGGTATGCTGATTTTCTTAGTTCTCATGGCTGAAGCGTTCATGGGTTATTTGCTACCTTGGGGACAAATGTCCTATTGGGGAGCGCAAGTAATTATTTCACTATTTGGTGCTATACCTGTAATTGGTGATGACTTGACGCTTTGGATCCGTGGTGATTACGTAATTTCAGGGGCGACGCTAAACCGTTTCTTCGCTCTTCACGTTATCGCACTTCCAATCGTCTTGCTTCTTCTGATTGTACTGCACGTACTAGCGCTGCATGAAGTCGGCTCTAATAACCCAGATGGCATTGAAACTAAGCTGCCTAAAGGGTCTATGGGCGATGATTATAAGACTCAGTTTAAGTTCCATGATAACTACACGAAGAAATACGATGTTATCGACTCAATTCCATTCCATCCTTACGGAACGGTTAAAGATTTAGTTGGTGTAGCAGGTTTCTTATTCCTTTTCTGTTACGTACTGTTCTTTAACCCAGAGATGGGCGGTTTTTTCCTTGAGCCACCTAACTTTGAAGCGGCTAACCCGCTTAAAACGCCGGAACATATTGCACCAGTATGGTACTTCACACCGTTCTACGCGATTCTTCGTGCGGTTCCAGATAAGTTGTTAGGTGTTGTTGCAATGGGGGCGTCTATTGTTGTCCTATTCCTACTACCTTGGTTTGACCGTTGTAAAGTTCGTTCGTACCGTTACCGTAGTAAGCTTCATCTGATCAATATCATTCAGTTCACGATCAGCTTCATTGCGTTAGGTATATTAGGTGCGCTTCCTGCGACACCAACTTATACGCTAATGGCTCAAATCTTTAGCTTAGGTTATTTCATGTTCTTCGTGTTGCTGTGGTTCTACAGTAAAAATGAGGCGACGAAACCGTTACCAACTAGGGTGAAATATAAATGAAGAAGTGGATTGTAATTTTATTTGCTATGTTGCCTGCTCTAGCAATGGCGGCGGGTGCCAAAGTTCCTTTAGACAAAGCAAACAATGATATGTCGGATCAGGCATCTCTGCAGAATGGCGCTAAGCTGTTTATGAACTATTGCTTCGCTTGTCACGCAACGCAATATCAGCGATACGAACGTGTTGCTAGAGACATCGGTATCCCATTGGACCTGATGAAAGAGAATCTGATTTTTGATCCAGAGGCGAAAATTGGTGATCTGATGGTGAGTGCTATCCCTCAAGATTCAGCCGCAAAATGGTTCGGTGGTCCACCACCTGATCTAACGCTGGTAGCTCGAGTACGCGGTACTGATTGGCTGTATACTTACCTTCGCTCTTTCTACGAGGACCCTAGCCGCCCATTTGGTGTGAACAATATCGTTTTCCCAAGCGTAGGTATGCCACACGTTCTAGAAGAGTTACAAGGTATTCCTAAGCCAGTCTATGAAACTAAGTTGGTTAATGGTGAAGAGAAGCAGGTGATCGTTGGAATAGAAACAGACGGTACAGGTGAACTCAATACTGAAGAGTATGATCTTGCGATTCGAGATCTCGTTAACTTCTTAGAGTACTCAGGTGATCCTGTGAAACTAGAGCGTCACACTCTAGGTTGGTGGGTCATGGCTTTCTTGGTTATCTTTACTATCGTTGTAGTGTTGCTTAAGAAAGAGTATTGGCGTGATGTGCACTAAATATGGTATAATCGCACGCTGATTTTTTTTATGAACAATGGAGGCTAAGCCTCCATTATTTTTTGTATCTGTAAGTATGCTGGAGGGCTCCATGGCTGTAGCTGCCAATAAACGTTCTGTGATGACTCTGTTTTCAAGTGCATCTGATATGTATAGCCATCAGGTTCGTATTGTCCTGGCTGAGAAAGGCGTAAGTGTTGAAGTTGAATTGGTTGATGAGGCAAACCTGCCAAACGAACTGATTGAGCTCAATCCGTACAAATCTGTACCAACGCTAGTTGATCGTGAACTTGCACTGTACGACTCAAAAATCATTATGGAATACCTCGATGAGCGTTTTCCACATCCACCACTAATGCCTGTTTATCCTGTTGCTCGTGGTAATAGCCGTTTGATGATCTACCGTATCGAACGCAACTGGTACTCACTAGCAGAAAAAGTTGTTAAAGGTAATGCCGAAGAAGCAGAAAACGCACGTAATAAGCTACGTAACGACTTGCTAACTCTAGCCCCAATCTTTGCAGAATATGAGTACTTCATGAGCGAAGAATTCAGCTTAATTGATTGTTACCTTGCTCCTCTACTGTGGCGTCTGCCTCAATTGGGTATCGACCTAATTGGTCCTGGTTCGAAAGAGCTGAAAATCTATATGAGCCGTGTATTTGAGCGCGATTCATTCTTAGCTTCATTAACAGAAGCTGAGCGCGAGATGCGATTAAGCCGCTAGTTATAATGGACATTGATAATATGACACCACGTCGCCCATATATGCTGAGAGCATTTTATGAGTGGCTGGTGGACAACGATTTAACACCGCACCTAGTTGTTGATGCAACTATGGCTGGTGTGCGAGTTCCTCAAGAGTTTATTCAAGATGGCCAAATTATTTTGAATATTGCACCAAGAGCTGTTGGGAACTTAGAGCTTGGAAACGAAGCGATTACTTTCAGTGCTCGTTTTAGTGGTCGTCCTCACTCTGTCATTGCACCACTTTATGCTGTTCAAGCAATTTACGCTAGAGAGAATGGTGCAGGTACGATGTTTGACCCGGAAGATGCTTATCTAGACTCTGAAACGCAAGTTAGTGATTTAGAGGATGAGGCTCCAGTTAGCAGTTTGTCTTCAGTACCAGAAGAAGATGCAGCGACTGAAACCGAAGAAGATACATCACCTTCCGACGAGCCACCAAAACCGAAAGGTCGTCCTAGTTTACGAGTAGTAAAATAAAAAAAGCAGCTTAATTAGCTGCTTTTTTATTGTCAGAACATCTAGTCGTTTGCTTTAATCACCGTATTGGAAAGCACGAACGACTTGCTTCACACCGGAAATGTTTCGAGCTACTTCGGTCGCTATATCTGCATGATGTTGTGATACATACCCAAGTAAGAACACTTCTTTATCTTCAGTGATTACTTTTACAGAAACACCGCTTAATTCAGAGTTCGTTAACAGTGCAGACTTAACCTTAGTGGTTATCCAGCTGTCATTGCTCATCGCTGTTACGGATAAAGGCTCTTTGATTCTAACTTGATTGTGGATCTCTTTAACCCCTCGGATTTGATGGGCTTGTTCAATAAAAGAATCCAGCTCATGCTGAGTTTTAGCTTGACCAATTAAAACGACAGTTCCGCTATGTGAGCTAGCTGTTACGCGTATTTGTCCACGAAAAGGCACTTTATTACCTAGGCCAGCAACTTCAAATTCGATATTACTGTCATTCCACTTATCTTTAGTGGTACGAGTATCAGAAATGGCTGAGGACTCACTGTTTCCCGGGCTAGAGAGCCCAGCACAACCAGTCACAGTAAGCAAAGTGATTATTAAAACTAAAAAGTGTAATGCTTTCATCGCTACTCTTCGTGTGCAGGGAACAAAACTTGATCTATTAGGTCGCATAGGCAGTGAAGTGTCACCATATGAACCTCATGGATACGTGGTGTTCTATGTGAAGGAATACGTATCTCTACGTCATTTTCACCAAGGAGACCCGCCATCTCACCTCCGTCTTTACCAGTAAAGGCAATGATCGTCATATCGCGTGTCACAGCAGCTTCCATTGCTTTTATAATATTCTTACTGTTACCACTGGTTGAGATTGCGAGCAAAATATCGCCAGCTTGGCCAAAAGCACGGACTTGTTTAGAAAAAATCTCTTGGTAGTGGTAGTCATTTGCTACGGCAGTCAATGTCGTATTATCGGCTGTCAGCGCCATTGCAGGAAGGCTAGGTCGCTCTGTTTCGAAGCGGTTGAGTAAGCACGAAACAAATTGCTGAGCATTTGAGGATGAACCACCATTGCCACAACAAAGGATTTTATTACCATTAAGTAAACTCGCCACCATTGCTTGAGCGGCATGCGTAATAGCATCAGGCAACGCTTCTGCAGCGGCAATCTGTATTTGAATACTTTCAGTGAAGCTGTCTTTAATGCTATCTAGCATCGATTATCCTTGAGTAATTGCATTTTTAATCCATTCGATCTGCTTTCCTTTTTGGTGGATAGCGATAACATCAAAACGGAGATCGATTTGCTCAACTGAAAGGCCTTTTTTGCAAAGCCAATAGTGAGCTGTTTTAAGTAGTTTAGAAACTTTACTTGCGGAGATCGTTTCTGCAGCATGACCATAACGCATGCTTTCTCGATAACGAACTTCAATAAAGACAACGGTATCATCTTCTTTCATTATGAGGTCTATCTCTCCACATCTTGCTGTAAAGTTTCTCTCAATAAGGCGGAGACCGCAACCTTCTAAATGATCTTTAGCGACGGTCTCATAGTGTTGCCCAATATCTCTTTTACTAAAGAGCCCCATATTCAGCCCAGCTGATCTCACGTTGTACGATACAGTTCTCGTCAATACGCAATAGGCCCGTTTGTCCTTGATAACTATGATCGGGCACGATCTTCATTTGTGGAAGCTGGTCCATCATATGATAAGCATCGATGCCCAAAGCTTGTAACCTACGCTCTGAATTGGAATCTCGAGGCCATAGCTGCTCCATTTGCGCGTGCAGTGCACTTTCGTTTTGGAGTAGAAGTGGTATGTCACTAAAGGTGATGCCGGTAAGATCTTCGTATTGTTTACTGCCGCTGTTACTGCGAGAGTTAGAAAATAGCTCTGGTGGCTTGGTGTCCGGGTTAATTGCCACTTCGATAAATGGTTTTATCAAGGTAAGTTCTGAGCTATTAGCAACAATGTAAACCGCGTCGATATCGCGGCGGCTTCGTGGCTGGCTCTCTAGCGGAATATTCAATAGCGCTTCAATTTGAGTAATATGCTGCTGGCTTTGCTGTAAACCAAACACGGAGTTAATGTTACGTTGCAGTTGACGTTTATCGCCAAACAGACTCACGGAAACCTTATTGTCACTCAACGCTGCCCACTCTTCTGAGAACGCTTCACTGACTCTTTCTCCTAGTCTGCCTTGTGGCGCAAGTACTAGCGGATATTGGTATCCTTGTTGATGCAGATATTGAGCAGCCTGAGCCACTTCTTGCTCAGGAGATAGAGCCAAATAACAAGTGCCGGTACCAATCTCAAGCTGCTCTGGAATATTGAGCGCTAATGTTGGGATATGGTAGTCAAAATTATCTTGGATCGCTTCCAATTGCTCGACGTTGTCTTTGGTTAATGGACCAACAATGAAATCGATGTTCTTTTCCACTAAAGTCGCTTCGAGCTCTTCTTTTTCTGTCTTATTAGTGTCAACGATAGTGAGTGTCGCTTGTTCTTCACGTTCTTTGTCATTCATCATTGCCATGATAAACCCATCACGAATTAGCTGAGCTTGCTTGGCAAACTTACCTGAAAGTGGCAAGAGAATGGCGGTATTGGTTGGCTTTGCTATCTCTAGATCCAAAATATCTTGGATAGACTGTGGTGTATAGATGTTCGCAGGGTGAGTTGGGTTCTCATCAAGCCAGTTAGCAAGGCTGTTCTTAAGCATTGGGATGTCTGATGATAGGGTTTTCATATAGACACTAAGCTGCAACCAGCCATCGATAATGTCTTCATCCGGAGATGCAGTAAGCATGGTCACTTGGTTAGAGTCATAGCGCTCTAGATTTGCCCAAATCGTTGCCGTTGTTTTCTGCTTCTCTAGTTCATCTTGATATTGAGTAAGGAGAACGAGCTCTTTGCTTGCTTCAAAATAACGCTGTTGATTGGTGTAAAGCTCAGATCTCAATTGAAAATACTCAACCCACTGTTGATCTGGCAGCGACCACAGAGGTTGAAAGTTCAATTGAGTTAACGCTTGTTGGTACTCACCTTGAGAGTTGAGTAATTCAGCACGAGAAAGCTGCCATTCTGATTGTTGTAGTGCGCTTAAAGGTAATTTAACTATGCGCTTAGATAGACGCTCGGCTAAATCCATATCGTTGGCTTCGATTGCGGCTTTAAGTGCCATGATCAACCAATCATTTTGAATCGCTCCTTGTGCACTGTCAGCTTGCATTAAATAGTTCTGAGCGGATTGAACGGGGTCTAATGTGATATCGACATAAGTTGGTGCCGAAGGTTTAGACGAACACGCGGTCAATACGATTGCAAGTGCAACGGGTGTGAGTAAGCGTGGTACACTGATTCTCTTATGGTTCTTCATAGCCATGCATTCTTATACTTGTAAGTGTAAAATTATCTCTATATTAATCGTTGAAGTGATGGTAAACAAATGACAGACAACAAAACATTGCCAGCAGAGATCCCAACTCTCTATATTGTTCCGACTCCAATTGGCAATTTGGGTGATATTACCCAGCGCGCCATCGATGTTTTATCTACCGTCGATGTGATTGCCGCTGAAGATACACGCCATACTGGTCGCTTACTTGCTCATTTCAACATTAAAACTAAAACCTTTCCTTTGCATGATCACAATGAACAGCAAAAAGCACAAGTATTAGTGGATAGATTATGTGATGGGCAGTCCATTGCGTTAGTTTCTGACGCTGGAACCCCGCTAATTAGTGATCCAGGGTATCACTTGGTGAATAAATGTCGTCAAGCAGGTGTAAGAGTTGTTCCACTTCCTGGGGCTTGCGCTGTTATCACTGCTTTAAGCGCTTCTGGTCTACCTTCTGATCGCTTCAGTTTTGAGGGGTTCTTACCACCGAAAAGTAAGGGGCGTAAAGATAAGTTCTTGGAAATAGCCAAGGCAGAACGAACTTGTATCTTCTATGAATCACCGCACCGAATTTTAGACTCTCTGGCGGATATGTTGGACATTTTAGGACCGCAAAGAGAAGTCGTTCTAGCTCGTGAAATTACTAAGACCTTTGAGACGATCAAAAAACTGCCTCTGGGTGAGCTGATAGAATGGGTCAGCAGCGATGAAAATCAACGTCGAGGTGAGATGGTATTGCTGATCCATGGCTACCGAGAAAACAGCGATGATAGCTTGCCTGAGGAGGTAACTCGAACATTGGCGATATTAACCAAAGAGCTTCCTCTTAAAAAAGCTGCAGCGATGACGGCAGAGATATACAATTTAAAGAAAAATGCGCTGTATAAATGGGGGTTAGAACATCTCGATTAATCGAGTGTTCTGCTTGTTTCTTCGTCACCTCTAGTCACTCATTGGTGATATTTAATCCAAATGGCGTGAATCACGACTTCTTTCTAGACACGCTCTGCGCTTATCTATACAATCCGCCTCGGAGTTGACTGGGTAATCGCTGCTTCATTGATGTCCTTCGGGAGACTGATGAAGGGGAGGAACGTCCGGGCTCCTTAGAGCAGGGTGCCAGGTAACGCCTGGGTAGCGTGAGCTAACGACAAGTGCAGCAGAGAGAAAACCGCCGATGGCTCTATTTCTTCGGAAAGAGCACAGGTAAGGGTGAAAGGGTGCGGTAAGAGCGCACCGTGCGTCTGGCAACAGTGCGTAGCAAGGTAAACTCCACCCGGAGCAAGATCAAATAGGCCCTCACATTGCGCTGCTCGCGTATGGGGGCGGGTAGATTGCTTGAGCCTGTGAGCGATTGCAGGCCTAGACGAATGGTTACCGCCGCGAAAGCGGAGACAGAACCCGGCGTATGTGTCAACTCCACCAATTCGAGACCCATCATAACGTAGAGTTATGATGGGTTTTTTGCTTTATATTGACGAAAATTATTTTGTTAACACTAAACTTAGCGCAATATCACGTGATGTTGCGCGCAAACAGTAGCGATAGCTCGTGAAATCAGTACACTGATGTGTATCTGTTTTTAGTGTTATATGCCTTCAGCCCAAGCTTGATGAGACCAACATGACTGAATCTTTCCAACATATTTCTGTTTTACTTAACGAATCGATAGATGGCCTTGCTATCAAGCCTGACGGCACGTATATCGACGGCACCTTTGGTCGTGGTGGTCACAGTCGAACTATTTTATCGAAGTTGGGTGAAAATGGTCGTTTGTTCAGTATTGACCGAGATCCACAAGCGATTGCAGAAGCGCAGAAAATTGATGACCCTCGTTTTACTATCATACATGGCCCATTTTCAGGCATGGCAGAATATGCCGAGCGCTATGATCTTGTGGGAAAAGTAGACGGTGTGCTGCTTGATCTTGGCGTCTCATCGCCGCAGTTGGATGATGCCGAGCGCGGATTTAGCTTTATGAAAGATGGCCCGCTCGATATGCGCATGGACCCAACTACCGGAGTGTCGGTTTCTGAGTGGATACTAGGCGCAGACTTAGATGATATTACTTGGGTGATTCGAGAGTTTGGGGAGGATAAGCATGCACGTCGCATTGCAAAAGCGATTGTTGCGCATCGTGATGATGAAGAGAAAGAACCACTGACACGCACAAGTCAGTTAGCGAAATTAATCTCAGAAGCGGCACCGAAAAGCTTTAAAGAGAAAAAGCACCCTGCAACTCGAGCATTCCAGGCTTTTCGAATTTACATTAATAGCGAGCTGGAAGAGATTGATACAGCACTAAAAGGTGCAGCAAGCATCTTAGCACCACAAGGTCGTTTGTCTGTGATCAGCTTCCATTCGTTAGAAGACCGTATGGTGAAGCGCTTTATTCGTAAAGAGAGCAAAGGGCCACAAGTCCCTCACGGAATTCCATTAACTGAGGCTCAAATTAGTGCCTTAGGATCAGCAGATTTAAAACCGATTGGTAAGGCAAACAAACCGACTCAAGAAGAAGTTGAGCAAAATCCACGCTCACGCAGCTCTGTATTACGCGTTGCTGAGAAGCTATAGAGATTGAATGAGTAAACGCGCACCAAACTTGGCTAAGATCATCGTGACTGACCTATTTACAGTAGGTCGGTTTCCCTTGTTCATGTTGATATTAATTTTTGCTAGCGCGATGGGCGTCGTTTTTACTACTCACCACTCAAGAGAAGCGATTTACGAAAAAAACACCATGCTGCTTAATCGAGATCAGCTTGCCAATGAGTGGCGAAATCTCATTCTGGAAGAGACAGCGCTTGCTGAACATAGTCGAGTTCAGGCTATGGCAAAGCAAGAACTCGAGATGCGTCGTCCTGACGCTGACAAAGAAGTGATCATCAATCTGCAATGAAAAAAACAAAACGTTCCGTCGAGCCTAAAGCTAAGAAAAGCAAGCCAGATTCTGATGCGCCATTGTTGATTCGGTGGCGTTTTTATCTATTGCTTTTCTGCGTATTCGCTTGTTTTTCAGTATTGGTGGTTCGCATTGGCTATATTCAAATCATCGAGCCAGATAACCTCATTCGACAAGGCGATTTGCGTACCGTTAGGGCGAAAACGATTCACTCCGCTCGTGGGATTATCTCTGACCGAAACAATGAACCTCTAGCCGTTAGTGTTCCCGTAGAGGCCGTTTGGGCTGACCCTGTTGCGATCTTTAAGAGAGATGGGCTTGAAGATATAGAAAGATGGCATGCGTTAGCTAACGTGCTAGGGCTAGACAAGCAAGAATTGCTTGAAAAGATCAAAAGCAATAAGAACCGCCGATTTATCTATCTTCAGAGACAAGTCAATCCGGCGATGGCCAATTACATTCGAGAATTAAAACTGACTGGCATCGGGTTGAAGTCAGAGTCTAGGCGTTACTATCCTGCGGGTGAGGTTAGTGCTCACTTAGTCGGTGTGACTGGTATTGACGGGCATGGTCTTGAAGGGGTTGAGCGCAGCTACGATAAATGGTTAACGGGTGAAGCGGGCAAACGAATCATTCGTAAAGATCGTTACGGTCGAGTGGTAGAGAATATTTCACTTGAGGAGCATGAAGAGGGTAAACCCCTTGAATTGACGATTGACCAGCGATTACAAGCGATCTCATTCAGAGCGATCAAACAGGCAGTCGCAGATACAAGAGCGACATCAGGCTCCGCAATTTTGCTGGATGTGAAAAGTGGCGCCGTTTTATCCATGGTGAATGCCCCTTCTTATAATCCCAATAATCGTTCAGATCTTCAGTCGTTTAAAATGCGAAACCGTGTGATTACTGATGCGTTTGAACCGGGTTCTACGGTTAAGCCCTTTGTCGTTTTAGCTGCACTTGAAGAGGGAACGGCCACCCCGGATACCGTTATTGATACGGGGAATGGCGTGATGAGAATCGGTGGAAGTCGCGTTGTAGATACGTCTAAAGTAGGGAAAGCAGACTTAACCACAATATTGCAAAAGTCGAGTAATATCGGTGTGGCTACGCTTGCTTTGGACATGCCCCTTGAGGCTCTATTAGGGATGTATAGCTCCGTCGGGTTTGGAGAAACCTCTGGCCTAAATCTCGTGGGTGAAACCTCAGGTATCTTCCCTAATCGACGTCGCTGGTCAAAACATGAGATAGCCACTTTGTCTTTTGGTTATGGCTTAACCATTACTCCACTGCAGCTTGCCCATGCCTACGCGACACTCGGGAACTATGGTGAATACCAGCCTATTCATATCATCGAAAATAATGATCAAGATCTTTCAAGACAGGTTATTGATAAAGACAATGCTCAGCTTGTTCTTGAAATGCTGGAAACTGTCACTCAACCGGGTGGTACTGCCACACGAGCGGCCGTTCCAGGTTACCGAATTGCAGCAAAAACGGGGACATCTCGAAAAGCCGTTGCTGGTGGGTATGGTGATGAATATTTCGCCTATACCGCAGGCGTAGCGCCGGCAAGTAACCCGAGATTGGCACTGGTGGTGGTCGTTAATGAACCCCAAGGTGACAACTATTACGGCGGTTCAGTTGCCGGACCGGTTTTCTCTGAGATCATGAAAGGGGCATTGCAGATTTTAAACGTCGCCCCAGATGAAAACCAACTTACAGTTATTAACTAAGAGACAAGCAGAATGACTTCAGATATGACACTTGGTCAATTGCTAAAGCCTTGGGTGGATCTAGCTGATTCAAAGGTAAGCCAAATAACCGTTACTCATTTAGAACTCGACAGTCGAAAGGTTTCTAAAGCGGATACGTTTGTTGCGGTAAAAGGTCACCAAGTCGATGGGCGTAAATTTATTACGTCAGCGATAGAGAGTGGTGCTTCTTCGGTTATCGCTCAAGCGTGTTCAAACCATCCTCATGGCTCAATCGATGATTCACACTCTGTTCCGGTTGTTTTCATGAACGATTTGGATATTTATCTATCCTCCCTAGCTGGTCGTTTCTATTCGAAGAAACCGCGTACGGTTATTGGTGTGACGGGCACGAATGGTAAAACCACGATTACACAATTAATCGCGCAATGGATTGGGCTACTCAATCAACCAGCTGCGGTGATGGGAACAACAGGAAATGGTTTTCTAGACAATTTACAACCCGCTTTGAACACAACAGGCAGTCCATTAGAGATTCAACAAACGCTAAATCAGCTTGCTCTCGATGGTGCAGAGTATGCGGCGCTGGAAATTTCTTCACATGGTTTGGCGCAAGGAAGAGTGAGAGCCGTACCATTCTCTATCGGCGTGTTTACAAATTTGAGTCGTGATCATCTCGATTACCACGGCACAATGGAAGAGTATGGCGAAGCGAAGAAGTCTCTTTTTACTCAGCACCATTGTAACGCGGCCGTGATTAATATTGATGATCCCGTCGGCGAAAAATGGTGCCATGATTTACCCGATGCGATAGGTGTTTCATTAATGCCCGAGCAAGATCGCGCTAACACGGTTTATGCCACCTCAGTTGACTATAGTGAATCGGGTATTACTCTCTCTTTTTCTGGGCTTTATGGGGACGGTACTTTTACCGCGCCTTTAATCGGTGAGTTTAACGCGTGCAATTTATTGTTAGCGCTCACGACTCTGTTAAGCCTCGGCTTCGACAAGCAGTCACTATTAGAATCGGCTCAAAGCATTACACCAGTGCTTGGGCGAATGGAGTTGTTCAAAGTGAAAAACCGAGCCAAGGTGGTAGTGGATTATGCGCATACGCCTGATGCCCTAGAAAAAGCACTACAAGCACTTAAAGTGCACTGTTCTGGCAAGCTTTGGGCAATCTTTGGTTGTGGCGGCGATCGAGACGTAGGAAAGCGTCCAATGATGGCAAAGATAGCAGAAACTTACGCCGATAATGTCATCCTAACGGATGATAACCCGCGCAGTGAATCCCCAGAGCTCATTGTCAAAGACATGTTGGCGGGGTTAGATTTTGCTGAAAAAGCACATGTAGAACACAATCGTTATCAAGCGCTTTGTTACGCTTTATCTCAAGCTGCTGCTGACGATATTATTTTATTGGCCGGCAAAGGGCATGAAGATTATCAAGTGATGGCGAAGGAAACGGTCCATTATTCTGATAGAGAGTCAGCACAGACATTACTGGGAATCTAAATATGATCTCTGTTTCTTTATCTCAATTGGCTAAGGTATTGGATGCTGAGCTAATTGGAGACGATATATCAATCTCACAAGTTTCGACTGATACACGAAAAATTGATATCGATACTCTGTTTATTGCTTTGGTTGGAGAGCGGTTTGACGCTCATGACTTCGTATCTCAAGCCATTGAAAATGGCGCTGTTGCTCTTTTGGTTGACCATCAATGTGACGTTAAGACTGCTCAGCTGATTGTGTCCGATACCAAGCTTGCTTTAGGGCAGTTAGCGGCATGGGTTCATCAGCAGTGCGAAACCGCAACGGTTGCAATAACCGGCAGCTGTGGAAAAACAACCGTGAAAGAGATGCTGGCTAGTATTTTGATGAAGCAAGGCCAGGTTCTGTTTACCGCCGGAAACTTTAATAATGATATTGGCGCGCCATTAACGCTGCTTCGTTCTCAACCAAGTGATGATTATGCGGTCATTGAGCTTGGAGCAAATCACGTTGGTGAGATTGCTTACACGACAGGGTTGGTTAAGCCTGATATCGCTTTAGTTAATAATGTAGCGGCGGCTCATTTGGAAGGCTTTGGTTCTATTGATGGAGTGAAAGTCGCTAAGGGTGAAATCTATCAAGGCTTGCCTGAAAAGGGTGTCGCTATTCTGAATTTAGATAGCAATGGTGGCGACTTTTGGGAAGAGGTGTTGTCTGATAAGAAGGTCATTACCTTTTCAGAAAACCAAGCAAGTGCAGATTATTTCGCTTCGAACGTCTCAATAAATGAATTCGGTGCGGCTCAATTTTTGATGCAAACGCCACAAGGCAGTATAAATGTAGAGTTGGGTATTATCGGCCGACACAATATTTCCAATGCTCTAGCGGCTTCTGCGATTGCGACCGAGTTTGGCGTCGATCTAAAAAGTATCCAGTTAGGCCTTACTCACCTCAATAAAGTTAAGGGGCGAGTGGAAGCGATTGAATTGAACTCAACCACTCGATTGATCGATGATAGTTATAACGCGAGCGTACCCGCAATGAATGCGGCTGTGGATTTATTATCCAGCTTCCAAAGCCAGCGTTGGTTGATTCTAGGAAATATGGCAGAACTTGGGAGTGAAAGTCTTGCACTTCACCGTCAAGTCGGTGAATATGCAGCCCGATTTAATTTCGAACACGTTTTAACGTATGGTGATGACGCTAAAATCATTAGTGATCTTTGCCATGGCCATCATTTTGAAACACATGAGCGTATGAACGCATATATTAAGCAGCAATTAGAACAGCATAATAATAAGCACCACACACTATTGGTCAAAGGAGCAAATAGTGCGAGGATGAGCAAGATTGTGGCTGCTTTAAAGGAGAACCATTCATGATTATTTGGCTTGCAGAAATTTTTCAGCCATATGTGTCTTTTTTTCGTTTATTTGAATATTTATCGTTTCGAGCGATTGTCAGTATTTTGACCGCTTTGGGGATCTCTTTATGGATGGGCCCTCGACTTATCAAGCGATTGCAAATGTTACAAATAGGTCAAGTTGTTCGCAACGACGGGCCTGAGTCTCACTTTAGTAAACGTGGTACGCCAACCATGGGCGGCGTTATGATTCTCGCGTCGATAATCGTTACGGTGCTGCTTTGGGCTGACCTTTCCAACCCATACGTGTGGGCTGTAATCGGTGTTCTTGGCGGTTATGGTGCGGTTGGCTTTGTTGATGATTACCGTAAAGTGGTTCGTAAGAATACCGATGGGCTTATTGCTCGCTGGAAATACTTTTGGCAGTCCGCGATTGCACTCGTTGTAGCATTTGCACTTTATTGGCACGGTAAAGACACGGCGGCGACCCAGCTTGTTGTGCCATTTTTCAAAGAAGTGATGCCTCAACTTGGCTTGTTCTACATTGTTCTGACTTATTTTGTCATCGTAGGTACGAGCAACGCGGTTAATCTAACTGATGGCTTGGATGGTTTGGCCATTATGCCTACGGTTCTTGTTGCTGCTGGTTTTGCCGCTATTGCTTGGGCGACGGGTAATGTGAATTTCGCTAATTACTTGCATATACCTCATATTCCACTGGCTTCTGAGCTTGTGATTGTTTGTACCGCGATTGTTGGTGCTGGTCTCGGCTTTTTATGGTTTAACACCTATCCGGCTCAAGTGTTTATGGGCGATGTTGGCTCATTGGCATTAGGGGGCGCGTTAGGGACAATTGCGGTGCTAGTCCGTCAAGAGTTTGTGCTAGTTATCATGGGCGGCGTCTTTGTTATTGAAACGCTTTCAGTGATTCTACAGGTTGGCTCTTACAAATTGCGCGGTCAAAGAATTTTCCGCATGGCCCCAATCCACCATCACTATGAGTTGAAAGGCTGGCCAGAACCTCGTGTTATTGTTCGTTTTTGGATTATTTCTATCGTGTTGGTTCTTGTTGGCCTAGCGACGCTGAAAGTACGATAGTACGCTCTTTGTGTGCATCAAATATTATGGATAACCGATGAATCCGTGGGATAAAATTGAAAACGTCGTCGTAGTAGGGCTCGGTATTACCGGGCTCTCTGTGGTTAAACACCTACTGCAATTGCCAAAACCGTTGACGGTTAAAGTGATAGATACGCGAGTGTCTCCACCTGGCGCTGACAAGTTGCCAGTTCATACTCCACTGCATCAGGGCAGCTGGAATAGCGAGTGGTTGCTCAACGCGGACCTTATTGTCGTGAATCCAGGTATTGCATTGGCAACTCCCGAGCTGCAACAGGCAAAGCAAGCGGGTATTCAAATTGTTGGCGATATTGAATTATTTGCGTGGCAGGTGGATAAACCTGTGATTGCAATTACGGGTTCAAATGGCAAGAGCACTGTGACCGATCTGGCTGGCGTTGTTGCTAAAGCGTCAGGATTAAGTGTGGGTGTGGGTGGTAATATTGGTGTTCCTGCTTTGGATCTATTGGAGCAAGGCGCTGATCTTTATATTCTTGAACTCTCTAGCTTTCAATTAGAAACCACATCGAGTTTGAAGTTATCAGCCGCCGCTTTTTTGAATCTCACTGAAGATCATATGGATCGCTATGAGGGTATGCATGACTACCGCTTAGCTAAGCTTCGGATTTTTGCGCATGCTTCAGCGTGCATAGTGAATCAGCAAGATAAGCAAACTTACCCTGATGACGAAAGCAAATCGCTGATTACATTTGGTTTAGCCGATGATAGTGACTTTAGTGTAGGTATGCACTTGGGTAAAGAGTATCTCATGGCCCATGGTGATCCTATTCTAGCAACGGATGAATTGACTTTGGTTGGCCGACATAACATTGCTAATGTACTTGTCGTTCTGGCTTTATTATCCCAAGTTGAAGTCGATGTTGCTAAGGGATTATCTGCACTAAAAGCTTACAGTGGTTTGACTCACCGTTGCCAATTGGTTGCTAATAACAATGGTATAAAATGGGTTAACGACTCAAAGGCGACCAATGTTGCAAGCACTGTTGCCGCCTTGTCTGGTTTGGACTGCAAGGGGACGTTGTACTTATTGGTTGGTGGTGATGGGAAGGGCGCTGATTTCTCTGAGCTTGAGTCCGTGTTTACATCGCTTAATCTAATGCTGTGTTGTTATGGCGCAGATGCAGAACAATTCTTGCCGCTACACCCGTCCGCAAAGTCGTTCGGAACGATAAATGACGTCGTTGCTGAAGTGTCACCGCTGTTAAAGCCCGGAGATATGGTAATGCTATCACCCGCCTGTGCGAGCTTTGATCAGTTTAAGAACTTTATGGCTCGCGGTGATGCCTTTACTGAGCTGGCGAAGCTGTATGCCTAAGTTTTGCGACTTAATGATTCGAACTGACTTGGTTTAAAGGAATAAAGGGAAACTATGCAAGTGAGAAGTGTTTTCTCTAGCGTACAACAATGGTTTGTTCACCCTGTGTCTGAGCCAGTGTTCGACAGACAGCTTGTGTGGATCTCACTTGGTCTAATGCTAACAGGCCTTGTCATGGTTACCTCTGCTTCTTTTCCAATTAGTTCGCGATTAACCGATCAACCATTTCACTTTATGTTTCGACATGGTGTCTTCCTAATATTGGCACTTGGAACTTCCGCGGTCGTACTTCAAATACCCTTAAAAAAATGGTTCCAGTACAGCTCTGTTCTGCTTGGTATCTCGTTCTTTCTACTGATTGTTGTTCTATTGGTCGGAAAATCCGTCAATGGTGCATCTCGCTGGATCCCTCTAGGGTTATTTAACCTTCAGCCGGCAGAAGTAGCAAAGCTCTCACTGTTTATCTTTATGGCCGGTTATTTAGTGCGTAAGCAAGCGGAAGTAAGAGAGACCTTTTTTGGTGGTTTCATGAAGCCCATTATGGTTTTCGGTGCGTTTGCAATATTGCTGTTAGGGCAACCCGATCTAGGCACTGTTATCGTTATGCTGGTCACGCTATTTGGAATGCTGTTTATCGCGGGGGCTAAACTGACTCAGTTTATTGCTTTGATGGTGGCGGGAGTCATGGCGGTTATTGCCCTTATAGTCGCCGAGCCTTATCGAATGAGGCGTGTGACATCATTCCTAGATCCGTGGGAAGATCCATTCGGCAGTGGCTATCAGCTCACTCAATCTTTAATGGCATTTGGTCGCGGTGATTGGCTTGGACAGGGACTTGGTAACTCGATTCAGAAATTAGAGTATCTCCCTGAGGCGCACACCGACTTTGTTTTTGCCGTATTGGCAGAAGAGCTTGGTTTTATTGGCGTTGTTTTGATATTGGTCCTGATATTCAGTTTAGTACTTAAGGCGCTGTTTATTGGGAAGAAAGCTTTTGATGCAAACGAGTTGTTTGGTGGCTACCTAGCATTTGGCATCGGGATCTGGTTTGCCTTTCAAACATTGGTTAACGTTGGAGCTGCTGCGGGAATTGTCCCTACCAAGGGGTTGACCTTACCGTTGATTAGCTATGGTGGTTCCAGTTTAATCATCATGACTGTAGCGGTTTCAATTTTACTTCGAATCGATTACGAATGCCGGATGAAATCCAAGCCGTCATTTCAAAAAGAAAAAGACAATAATGAAAAAGAATAAACGCTTACTGGTTATGGCTGGTGGAACGGGAGGACATGTTTTCCCAGGTTTAGCGGTCGCAAAAAAATTGCAGGCGCAAGGGTGGGAAATCCGCTGGCTTGGAACGGCCGATCGTATGGAGGCAGATCTTGTCCCTAAACATGGTATCGAGATCGACTTTATTAAAGTAAAAGGCATTCGAGGTCAGAGGTTATTGGGTTTACTTCAGGCACCTTTTCAAATTATGGGGGCAATATGGCAGGCAAAGCACTACATAAAAGCTTGGAAACCCGATGCTGTGCTGGGCATGGGTGGCTATGTGAGTGGCCCAGGAGGGATCGCCGCTTGGCTAAGTGGTGTTCCTGTTGTTCTCCATGAGCAAAATGCAGTAGCAGGTTTAACAAACCAATGGCTCTCCAAAATAGCGAAAAAGGTTTTTCAAGCGTTTCCTGGTGCGTTTCCACATGCCGAAGTGGTGGGTAATCCGGTTAGAGAAGACGTCACCTTGATCCCAACTCCAGGGCTAAGGCTGAGCGATAGAGAAGGCCCAATACGAATTCTAGTCATGGGAGGCAGTCAAGGTGCGCGGATTTTAAATCAAACGCTACCAGCTGTAATGTCTAAGCTTGGTGACCTCTATCAAATTCGTCATCAAGCAGGGAAGAACAACCAAGTGGATGTTGAATCTTCATACCAAGAAAATCAGGTGGCTCATTTTGAAAGCGTCGAGTTTATCGATGATGTCGCTGCAGCTTATCAGTGGGCCGACTTAGTTGTTTGTCGTTCTGGTGCTCTTACTGTGTCGGAATTGTCTGCTGCGGGGGTTGGAGCGATTTTTATCCCATTTATGCATAAAGATAGGCAGCAGGCGTTGAATGCCGACCATTTAGTTGAATGTGGCGCTGCAAAAATGATCGAACAACCAGAACTTAGTGTTGATAAATTGGTTGATATGATAAAAGAATTAGATAGAGAGCAACTATTGAATATGGCTTCGCATGCGAGAAACGCAGCAAAGCTTAACGCGGATGAAATCGTAGCGGACGCTATTGTTTCTATCAGCCAGTAATAGAGTCAGAAATAGTTGCCTAGAGTCAATGACGAGAAGAATTTATGATGATTAAACATACGCAAGATCTAGCCCAAATTAGAGCGATGGTTCCTGAAATGCGCCGCGTAAAGAGTATCCATTTTATTGGGATCGGTGGTGCAGGGATGAGTGGTATTGCCGAGGTACTGTTGAACGAAGGCTATGAGATCACGGGCTCCGATCTGGCTCAAAACCCAGTAACCGAGCGTTTATCATCAAAAGGTGCCACCGTTTATATTGGTCATCAAGAGAGTAATGTTCAGCAGGCGAGTGTTGTTGTGGTTTCAACCGCAATTAATGAAGAAAACCCTGAGATTGTAGCGGCTCGCCAACTAAGGATTCCAATTGTTCGACGTGCGGAAATGTTGGCGGAGCTAATGCGATTTCGTCATGGCATTGCTGTTGCAGGGACGCATGGTAAAACAACAACAACCGCTTTAGTGACTCAGATTTATTCGGAAGCAGGACTTGATCCCACCTTTGTTAATGGTGGCTTGGTTAAGAGTGTTGGCACTAACGCTCGCTTAGGGTCTAGCCGAATTCTTATTGCAGAGGCTGATGAAAGTGATGCGTCATTCTTACATTTGCAACCTATGGTCAGTATCGTAACGAATATCGAAGCCGATCATATGGATACCTACGGTGGGGACTTTGAGGTACTCAAGCAAACGTTTATTGATTTTTTACATAATTTGCCTTTCTATGGCCAAGCTATTGTTTGTATCGATGACCCTGTCGTTAGAGAGCTTATTCCTCGTATCAGTCGCCAGGTGATTACCTATGGTTTCTCTGAAGATGCGGATGTTCGACTTGAAAATTATCATCAAGACGGACAGCAAGGGAAGTTCACTGTGGTAAGGAAAGGTAAGGCAAACCTTGATATCACGCTAAATATCCCTGGTCGACATAATGCTCTTAATGCATCTGCCGCAATCGCTGTGGCGACTGAAGATGACATTAGTGATGAAGCTATCTTATCTGCGATGATAGGCACAGAGGGTACTGGTCGACGATTTGAGCACCTTGGTGAGTTTGACACTGGTAGAGGGAAAGCGATGTTGGTTGACGACTATGGACATCACCCAACAGAAGTGGGGGTAACCATTCAGGCAGCAAGAAGTGGATGGGAAGAAAAGCGCTTAGTCATGGTTTTCCAGCCGCACCGTTATTCTCGAACTCGAGACTTGTATGATGATTTCGCTAATGTCCTTGATCAGGTTGACGTTTTGTTGATGCTGGATGTGTATTCCGCTGGAGAGCAAGCTATCGCAGGAGCTGATGGGCGTGCTTTGTGTCGAACCATTCGTAGCAGAGGGAAAATTGATCCCATTTTTGTTGCAGATACCGATGCGTTACCCTCTGTTTTAGCGAATGTTTTACAAGATGGTGACTTAGTACTAACTCAAGGGGCTGGGGATGTTGGCAAAGTAGCTAAACAACTCGCAGCTCTCGAGTTAAATATCAATAACATGCAGTGATTGTCTGTAATCGTCGACAATTTCTCGAACAATAAGCGAATTAACTAATATCATGCTCTTAAATATCAAATTCTGTATTTGATACTTTTGGTTAGCTCAGTATAATCTCAAGGTTAAAGTAAGTGCTTTACCTTTAGTGTTATTAATTGCATAGCTAAGCATGATCAAAGAGTAATTGAATACGCGGTACACTGAATAGGGATGTTTGCTAGTCAAGCTAAGGACGACAGACTTTGATTAAAAGTGCTTTAGATGAAAGTCGTCGAGTTAGGCATTCGCCTTTAGTTCAAAGGCATGCAGCTGGCAGTCTCTTTTTTTTGTTAGTCATTTTGCTCATTGGTACATTACTGTATTCAACTCTGTCATGGATGTGGGATGATCAACGATTGCCTCTTTCCAAGATAGTGCTGCAAGGTGATATGGAGTATGTGACAACTCTGGATGTCCAACAGTCATTTGCAAAACTTGATCATATTGGGACGTTTATGTCTCAAGATATTGAGTCCTTGCAAAAAACGGTTCAGTCAATCCCATGGGTTTCTCAAGTCTCGATTCGAAAGCAGTGGCCAGATACAGTTAAGATTTATTTGACTGAACATCAAGCTGAAGCAATCTGGAATGGCGACACTTTGCTTAATGCTAAAGGTAAAGTATTTAATGGTGATATTGGCGAGTTGGTAGGTGATAGGGTTAAGCTCTATGGGCCAAGCGACAGCAGCCAGCATGTTTTAACTATTTGGCGTGAAATTTCGCCTCTATTTCAAGCTCTAGATCTAAATATTCGATCATTAGTTTTGAATGAGCGACGAGCTTGGCAAATAATTCTAGATAACGGTATGCGTTTAGAGTTAGGCAAAGAGTCATTGGATGAACGTATTGCACGGTTTGTTTCACTGTACGAAAACTTAGGCAGCGATGCTGAGCGAGTCAGTTATATCGACCTCAGATATGATACTGGAGCTGCCGTTGGTTGGTTCCCTGAACCGGATTTAGAACAAGAGAGTACGGATGACTAAGGCTGTTGATGATAATTTGATTGTTGGTCTGGATATAGGTACAGCGACCATATCAGCGTTAGTTGGTGAGGTGCTGCCGGATGGTCAAATTAATATCATTGGAGCGGGCACAAGCCCATCTCGTGGTATGGATAAAGGTGGGGTTAACGATTTAGAATCCGTTGTTAAGTCGGTACAACGCGCTGTTGATCAAGCTGAATTAATGGCCGAATGCCAAATTAAGAACGTGTTTCTGTCTTTGTCTGGCCGTCATATCGCAAGTCGTATCGAAAAAGGCATGGGGACTATCTCTGAAGAGGAAGTCACTCAAGAGGATATGGATCGTGCTATTCATACCGCTAAATCGATTAAAATTGGTGAAGAACTGCGCATTCTTCACGTAATACCACAAGAATTTACGATTGATTATCAAGAGGGGATTAAGAATCCTCTTGGACTGTCAGGTGTACGCATGGAAGTCAGCGTGCATTTGATTTCTAGCCATAATGATATGGCTAAGAACCTGGTTAAAGCAGTAGAACGCTGCGGCTTAACGGTCGAACAGTTAGTCTATTCTGGCTTAGCATCAAGTAACGCTGTCATTACTGAAGATGAGCGTGAGCTTGGTGTTTGTGTCGTTGATATTGGCGCAGGAACGATGGATGTTTCTATCTGGACTGGTGGCGCTTTACGACACACTGAAGTTTTTTCGTATGCGGGAAATGCCGTTACGAGTGATATCGCTTTTGCCTTTGGTACTCCAGTTAGTGATGCCGAAGAGATTAAAGTGAAATATGGCTGCGCGCTCAGTGAGCTCGTTAGTAAAGATGATACCGTTAACGTTCCAAGCGTAGGTGGGCGTCCGTCTCGAAGTTTACAAAGACAAACATTGTCGGAAGTAATTGAACCTCGCTACACTGAACTCATGGGTCTCGTTAACCAAACTATTGATACTGTTCAAACTAAGCTAAGAGAAGATGGCATTAAGCATCATCTTGCTGCTGGTGTTGTCCTCACTGGTGGGGCGGCACAAATTGAAGGATTGATAGAGTGCGCGGAGAGAGTTTTCCGCAATCAAGTTCGCGTTGGTAAGCCGCTAGAGGTTAGTGGCTTAACAGATTATGTAAAAGAGCCGTATCATTCTACGGCTGTTGGTTTACTCCATTACGCTAAAGATAGCCAAATAAATGATGACATTGAATATAGCGAACCTAAACGCCAATCAATGTCGACTTTAGTCGGTCGTTTACGTAATTGGATACAAAAAGAGTTTTAACCTGAATAACAGGAAAAACGGAGATAACAAATGTTTGAACCGATGATGGAAATGTCTGACGATGCTGTAATTAAAGTCGTTGGAGTTGGTGGCGGTGGTGGTAATGCCGTTGAACACATGGTGCGTGAATCCATCGAAGGCGTGGAGTTCATCAGTGTCAACACGGATGCACAAGCGTTACGTAAGACAAGCGTGAATAGCGTTATTCAGATTGGCGGAGATATCACAAAAGGCCTTGGTGCTGGTGCTAACCCACAGGTTGGTCGTGATGCTGCGCTAGAAGATCGAGAAAGAATTAAAGAAGTTCTAACCGGTGCCGATATGGTATTTATAGCCGCAGGAATGGGCGGTGGTACGGGTACTGGAGCAGCCCCAGTTATTGCTGAAGTTGCAAAAGAGCTGGGCATTTTGACCGTTGCGGTTGTTACCAAGCCATTTAGCTTTGAAGGCAAGAAGCGTTTAGCATTTGCTGAGCAGGGTATTGAAGAGTTATCGAAGTCGGTAGACTCTTTAATTACTATCCCTAATGAGAAGTTGCTTAAGGTGCTTGGTCGCGGCGTAACCTTACTTGAAGCATTTGGAAGCGCGAATAACGTTCTAAAAAATGCGGTTCAAGGTATTGCTGAGTTGATTACTCGTCCTGGCATGATAAACGTCGATTTTGCCGATGTTAGAACTGTGATGTCAGAAATGGGCCACGCAATGATGGGGAGCGGTATTTCTAAAGGTGAAGACCGAGCTGAAGAAGCGGCTGAAACGGCAATTTCTAGCCCATTATTGGAAGATATTGATTTAGCTGGTGCACGTGGTGTTCTTGTGAACATTACCGCTGGATTGGATATGCGACTTGATGAGTTTGAAACAGTGGGTAATACTGTAAAAGCATTTGCATCAGATAACGCAACAGTTGTTATTGGTACTTCTCTTGATCCGGATATGACCGACGAAATTAGAGTGACGGTTGTCGCTACAGGTATCGGAACAGAGAAAAAACCAGACATTACATTGGTAGCCGGTGGCAAGGCAAAAGTAGCACCAGTAGCCCAGCCCCAACAACAAGCAACACCAGCGCAACCAATGGTGAAAACAGAGGAAAAACCGGCACAACCTTTGCAGGATAAACCTCAGGTTGCTACGCAACCAACAGCAACGCCGACAACGTCTAGCTCAGGACAGGCTGCAACAGCACCTAAAACTGAGAAAGAGAATGCGTACTTGGATATTCCGGCATTCTTACGTCGTCAGGCTGATTAATAACTGTACGTAATTTGACAGCGTTCAAAATTATGTTAACATGCGCGGTCTGCATAACTGCAGGCCGTGATATGTGGCGAGTTTATTAAGGGAAGTAGATGATTAGACAACGTACTTTAAAAGAGATAGTGAAAACAACTGGTGTGGGTCTCCACTCTGGTCGTAAAGTTACGCTTACTCTTCGCCCTGCTGCTGCAAATACTGGTATTGTTTACCGTCGTACAGATGTAAATCCACCTGTTGATTTTCCTGCCGACCCTGAGTCAGTCAGAGACACGATGTTATGCACGGCTTTGGTTAATGAAGACGGCGTCAGAATCTCGACTGTTGAGCATTTAAATGCTGCTTTAGCTGGGATGGGTATAGATAACGTTATTGTTGAAGTCGATGCCCCTGAAATTCCTATTATGGATGGCAGCGCAAGCCCATTCGTATTCTTGCTACAACAAGCTGGTATCGAAACGTTAAATACACCGAAACGCTTTATTCGTATTAAAAAACCTATTCGTTTTGAAGATGGCGATAAATGGGCTGAATTCGTCCCGTTTAATGGCTTTAGAATGGATTTTGAAATTGAGTTTGATCACCCAGCGATCGAAATTGACGAGCAGAGACTGCAGTTTGATTTCTCTTCTCAAGGTTTCATTAAAGAGATTTCTCGTGCCCGTACTTTTGGATTTATGCGCGATATTGAATACCTACAGTCACAAAACCTATGTTTAGGTGGTAGTTTCGATTGTGCCATCGTTTTAGATGAATACCGCATCCTAAATGAAGAAGGTTTGCGCTTTGCCAACGAGTTTGTCACTCATAAAGTATTGGATGCCATAGGCGATCTTTACATGTGTGGACACGCAATTATTGGTGAGTTTCGTGCCTATAAATCAGGCCATGGTTTGAATAACCAATTACTTCGAGCTGTTCTCGCTGACCAAGAAGCTTGGGAGTGGGCAACTTTCGAAGAGCAAGCCGGCTCTCCAGTCGCATTTGCTGACCCAAATATGGTCTTAGCATAAAAGAGAAACCAGACATAATGTCTGGTTTTTTTAGCTTTCAACTTTGTATTTTTTAATTACCACTGCAGTCTTATAGTCACAGACCGTTCACGCCTCAATCCGTTTCTTTTTTTGCCAGTTTAGCGATTCTTTCTAACCTATCTCGTATTTTTTGTGGGGCAGATTCTGCGATAACAAGTAATGATTGTGCAGCATTCTCTGATAGCGGGGCTCGCTTCTTAAACTGATCGTCTTTATTTTTTGAAGTTTCTTGTTGATGGTAGAGGCTAGGATTAATTCTAATCTCAACAGAAATTAATTTAGCAAACCCTGCTGAGCGAAGATGGTTCAATAATGTTAACCGATCATAATCCAATTTCATTTTCATCGACGCACTAGAAACCTCTAACAACAAATGACTGCCTCTCACATTTGCGGCGCGGCAATGTTTGCCCATGTAGGGTGGTAAAAAACGAGTCAACTCTTGGTTTATGGTAAGGATCTCTTGCGCATGCTGCTGCAACTTATCGAACTTAGAGTCAGACAATAGCTCTTGCGTTAAGGTTGGGCGATGGTCTCTCATAATAGTCCTAAGCGTAGTGTTAATAACATTTTAGAGCATCCGAGCCGTTGGGAATAGCGTTAAATGGGTACAATAGATAACCAATTAACGCAAAAAATTAAGTGCGCTTCAAACAAATGACCCCACCATTGGTTGTTAGTGATAAAATTCCTTACACTAACGGCACTAATTATAACTATTGCCTTGAAAACACATCGTCCCATCACAATATCAGTGATACATGATTTATCTCAGTATCCTTAGTTTAAAACTGGTTGAGACTGAAGGCATTTAGAGTAGATCGCATTCGATCTAAATTTAGAGAGATTCATAGCAAATGATAACTAAGCTACTGACAAAGGTTATTGGTAGTCGTAATGACAGAACCTTGCGTCGACTAAGAAAAATAGTAAAAGAGATCAACAATTTCGAGCCAAGCTTTGAAGCTCTATCTGACGAAGAATTAAAAGCGAAAACGGTTGAGTTTCGTGAGCGCCTAGAAAAAGGTGAGTCTTTAGATAAATTACTTCCTGAAGCGTTTGCAACTGTACGTGAAGCTTCAAAACGTGTTTACGGCATGCGTCATTTTGATGTTCAGCTAATCGGCGGCATGGTCTTGAATGATGGCCAAATTGCTGAAATGCGCACTGGTGAAGGTAAAACATTAACCGCAACGCTGCCTGCGTATTTGAATGCATTGCCAGGTAAAGGTGTTCACGTTATTACAGTGAATGATTACCTTGCGAAGCGTGATGCAGAAACCAACCGTCCTCTATTTGAATTCCTTGGCATGACTGTTGGTGTCAATGTCGCAAATATGCCACCTCAAGAGAAAAAAGAGGCGTATTTAGCCGATATCCTATACGGAACAAACAATGAATTTGGCTTTGATTACCTGCGCGATAACATGGCGTTTCGTAATGAAGACCGAGTTCAACGCTCGAGATACTTTGCCATTGTCGATGAAGTGGATTCTATCTTAATTGATGAAGCTCGAACGCCATTGATTATATCGGGCCCTGCAGAAGATAGCTCTGAGCTTTACGCAAAAATTAACACACTGATCCCTAATCTTGAGCGTCAAGAACAAGAAGATTCAGAAGAGTACCGTGGTGATGGCCACTACACACTTGATGAAAAATCTAAACAGGTGCATTTAACGGAAACGGGACAAGAGTTCGTTGAAGAGTTAATGCTGAAGAATGGACTGATGGAAGAGGGAGATACTCTGTATTCTCCAACCAATATCAGTTTATTGCATCACGTAAATGCTGCGCTTCGTGCACATGTACTGTTTGAAAAGAATGTCGATTACATCGTTAATGAAGACGGCGAAGTCGTTATCGTTGATGAGCATACCGGCCGTACAATGCCGGGTCGACGTTGGTCTGAAGGTTTGCACCAAGCTGTTGAAGCGAAAGAAGGTGTGAAGATTCAAAATGAGAACCAAACTCTAGCATCGATTACATTCCAGAACTTCTTCCGCTTGTACGAAAAATTGTCAGGTATGACGGGTACCGCTGATACTGAAGCATTCGAATTTCAGTCTATCTACGGCCTAGAAACCGTTGTTATTCCAACCAATAAGCCGATGGTTCGTAATGATATGCCAGATGTGGTTTATCGTACTGAAACAGACAAGTTCAATGCCATTATTGAAGACATCAAAGAACGTGTTGAAAAGGGCCAGCCTTCTTTAGTGGGTACTGTCTCAATTGAGAAATCTGAGCTTCTTTCTAATGCCTTAACTAAAGCGAAGATTAAGCACAACGTACTGAATGCTAAGTTCCACGAAAAAGAAGCTGAAATAGTTGCAAGTGCGGGTACGCCAAGTGCGGTTACCATTGCGACGAACATGGCTGGTCGTGGTACCGATATTGTGCTTGGTGGTAGCTGGCAATCGAAAGTTGAGAAACTGAGCAACCCTACTCAAGAACAAATTGATGCGATTAAATCAGATTGGAAAGTGGTTCATGACCAAGTTTTAGACGCAGGTGGATTACACATTATTGGTACTGAACGTCACGAATCTCGCCGTATCGATAACCAATTACGTGGTCGTTCTGGCCGTCAAGGTGATGCAGGTTCTTCTCGCTTCTATCTATCCATGGAAGACTCGCTGCTACGTATCTTTACTTCCGATCGTATGGCTGGCCTCATTCAAAGTGGTATGGATGAAGGTGAAGCGATCGAAAGTCGTATGCTCTCTCGTTCTATCGAAAAAGCACAACGTAAAGTTGAAGGTCGAAACTTTGATATTCGTAAGCAACTACTAGAATACGATGATGTTGCCAATGATCAACGTAAGGTCGTTTACGAGCTACGTGATGAATTGATGAGTGCGGATAGTATTAGTGAAATGCTTGAGCAAAACCGCAGCGATGTACTGACTTCAGTTATTGATGAGTATATTGCTCCACAGTCTTTGGATGACATGTGGGATATTCCGGGTCTTGAAGAGCGATTGAAAAACGACTTTGATATCGATGTATCGATTCAAACTTGGCTTGATGAAGATGATAAGTTATACGAAGAAGCATTACGCGAGAAACTGCTTAATCACGCAGTAGAAGTTTACAAGTCGAAAGAAGAAACAGTCGGTGAAACGGTTTTACGTAACTTCGAAAAGTCAGTCATGCTACAGACGCTTGATACACTTTGGAAAGAGCACCTAGCGGCTATGGATCACCTTCGTCAAGGTATTCATTTACGTGGCTATGCTCAGAAGAACCCAAAACAAGAGTATAAGCGTGAATCTTTTGAGTTATTTGAAGGCTTACTCGATACTTTAAAATTCGATGTTATCGCGATCTTGTCAAAGGTACGAGTTCAACAGCAAGAAGAAGTTGAACGTATGGAAGAACAAAGACGTCAACAAGCTGAAGCCGCAGCACTACGAGCGAAAGCTCAGCACGCAAGCGCTGAGAATCAACTTTCTGATGGTGATACTGAACAAGAAGATGGTCAGCAGCCTGTTGTTCGTGATGAGCGTAAGGTCGGTCGTAACGAACCTTGCCCATGTGGCAGTGGTAAGAAGTACAAGCAATGTCACGGTAAAATTGCTTAATTTTATAGACGTCATTGAAATGAAGAGTCGCATTAGCGGCTCTTTTTTTAACTAAATTTTACTTGGGTATGCCGTTGTTTGAGTAGCTAAGTGGAAAGAAAGGAATTGAGATGAAGCGCATTCATATTGTCGCAGGCATTATTTTTAATACTGATAAATCCAAACTCTTTATTACAAAACGACCAGACAATCTCCATAAAGGCGGGTTTTGGGAGTTTCCTGGTGGGAAAGTCGAAGCCGGGGAAACTGAAGACCAAGCAATGGCTCGAGAGTTAGATGAAGAAATTGGGATCGTTGTGACTAAACAGTCGCTGTTTGAGCACTTGGAATACGACTATCCTGATAAGTCACTGACATTTGATTTCATGGTGATTACAGAGTTTGAACAACAGCCGTATGGCAAAGAAGGTCAACAGGGTAAATGGGTGAAAGTCGCGGAATTAGTTGATTATGATTTCCCCGAAGCAAACTTGCCTATTGTAGAGCGAGTTATAAAAGAGTTCGCCTAAGCTCTAGTCAAGGTTGTCGAATGTTGTTAGTTTATATGACTAATAGCTTAGTGTGAGTTTGATCATAAAATGGTTTGCTAACGAAAGCGGACCAATCTTAAGGGAGAAAGAATCAATGGTACGAGTTGCAATCGCCGGTGCTGCAGGCCGCATGGGTAGAAATTTGGTTAAAGCGACCCATTTAAATCAAGATGCAAAGGTTGCATCTGGCTCTGAAAGACCAGAATCATCACTAGTCGGTGTTGATTTAGGCGAGCTTTGTGGCGAAGGTAAATTTGATATAGCGATTGTAGAAAGCCTTGAGAAATCCGTTGAAGATTACGACGTTATTATCGATTTTACAGCTCCTGCGAATACGCTAGCGAATATAGAGCTATGCAGAAAGTATGGAAAGAAGATTATTATAGGCACCACTGGCTTCTCTGAATCTGAAAAGCAGCTTATTGATGACGCGGCGAAAGAGATCGCGATCGTCATGGCACCAAACTACAGTGTTGGGGTTAACTTAGTCTTTAAGCTATTAGAAAAAGCTGCGCAGGTGATGGGCGATTATTGCGATGTTGAAATTGTAGAAGCTCACCATCGCCATAAAGTTGATGCGCCTTCTGGTACAGCAATTGGTATGGGCGAAGCGATAGCTGGTGCGATGGGGAACGATCTTAATGATGTTGCCGTTTACGCGCGCGAAGGCATCACTGGCGAACGAACGAAAGACGAAATCGGTTTTGCAACGATACGTGCGGGCGATATTATTGGAGAGCACACTGCGATGTTTGCTGATATCGGAGAAAGAGTAGAGATCACTCATAAAGCGACAGATAGAATGACCTTTGCTAATGGTGCAGTTAAAGCTGCAGTATGGTTGAATGAGAGACCTTCTGGCTTCTATACGATGGTTGATGTTTTAGGGTTGAATGATTTTTAATCATCATTTCTCCTACCAGGTGTGAGGCATTTCATTTTAGATAGTTATGCGCTGAATTTATTCGGCGCATTTTAGTATTTGATGAATAGACAGTACTTTTACCACGCTAATTACCGCTACAATCCCTTTTTAAGGTGTTGGTTTTGTGGTTTATATCTAAAAATCACTCCCTAGGTCGCAAAATAATAAGTTAACTTCTTCTGTTGAACGATTGCTTTTTTAATTCCTTTGAACTCTCTTGTTTACCGCTCTTGAAATTTGATTATTTTCCTATTTTTTTAACATTCGATCGCTGAATCGGGTTTAAAGTTATTTTTTTAGCGCCTTTGCAAAGAAAACTAGCACTACCCCATTAAAGTAGTGATTTGTTAATAGTAAAACTTGACACGTATCACAAGCGTAATTAGAATACCGCCAATTTGTCTAATTTCCATAAAAACGCTGTTTTTCAGCGAAAAGGAAGGTAGAATTGCAAATTAATTCGTTTTTAATGCATTTTTATTCTGGAGGTTGTCTTGATTAAGTCAGCACTGCTAGTCCTAGAAGATGGGACAGTATTCCACGGTGAATCAATCGGCGCAGATGGTTCCGCTGTTGGTGAAGTCGTTTTTAATACCTCGATGACGGGGTACCAAGAAATCCTCACTGATCCTTCCTATTCTCAACAGATCGTCACACTTACATACCCACACATTGGCAATACCGGAACAAACTCCGAAGACGAAGAATCCTCAGCGATTCATGCTCAAGGCCTTGTGATTCGTGACCTTCCTCTTTTAGCTTCAAACTTCCGTAACGAACGTTCTCTTTCTGATTACCTTAAATCTCAAAATATTGTTGGCATTGCAGATATTGATACTCGCAAGCTTACTCGTATTTTACGTGAGAAGGGTGCTCAGAACGGTTGTATCGTTGCAGGCAGTAATATTGATGAAGCTCTAGCGTTAGTGAAAGCTAAAGAGTTTCCTGGCTTGAAGGGTATGGACCTTGCGAAAGAAGTTACAACAAAAGAAGCGTATCAATGGAAACAGGGTTCGTGGACGCTTACGGGTGGACTTCCTGAGGCGAAAGCAGATTCAGAGTTGCCATTCCACGTTGTTGCTTATGACTTTGGCGCAAAGCGCAATATCTTACGAATGCTTGTTGACCGCGGTTGCCGCTTAACGGTTGTACCTGCTCAAACTTCTGCTGAAGAAGTATTAGCATTGAACCCAGATGGTGTATTCCTTTCAAATGGCCCTGGCGACCCGGCTCCTTGTGACTACGCAATTGAAGCAACGAAAGTGTTCCTTGAAAAAGAATTACCAATTTTCGGTATCTGTCTAGGTCACCAAATTCTTGCCCTAGCGTCAGGTGCACAAACGGTCAAAATGAAGTTTGGTCACCACGGTGCAAACCACCCAGTTAAAGATTTAGATCGTGATGTTGTGATGATTACGTCACAAAACCACGGCTTTGCTGCTGACGAAGAGACACTGCCAAGCACATTGCGTGCAACACATAAATCTCTATTTGATGGTTCTCTACAAGGTATCCATCGTACAGATAAGCCAGCATTTAGCTTCCAGGGTCACCCTGAAGCGAGCCCAGGTCCTGAAGACGCAGCGCCGTTATTCGACCACTTTATCGAACTCATTAAACAGCACAAAGCTTAATTCGGAGTAGTAGACAATGCCAAAACGTACTGACATTAAAAGTATTCTAATTCTAGGTGCTGGTCCGATTGTTATCGGTCAAGCATGTGAGTTTGATTACTCTGGTGCTCAAGCTTGTAAAGCACTTCGTGAAGAAGGCTACCGAGTTATTCTTGTAAACTCGAACCCTGCAACCATCATGACTGACCCTGATATGGCGGATGCAACTTACATCGAACCCATTCAATGGGAAGTTGTGCGTAACATCATCGCTAAAGAGAAGCCTGATGCGGTTCTACCGACAATGGGTGGCCAAACGGCTCTTAACTGTGCGCTTGATTTAGAAAAGCACGGCGTTCTTGAAGAGTTCGGTGTTGAGATGATTGGTGCAACGGCTGACGCTATCGATAAAGCAGAAGACCGTTCACGCTTTGATAAAGCAATGAAGTCAATTGGCCTTGAATGTCCAACGGCTGACACAGCGAAAACGATGGAAGAAGCTTACAAAGTTTTAGACATGGTTGGCTTCCCTTGTATCATTCGTCCATCGTTCACGATGGGTGGTACAGGTGGTGGTATCGCTTACAACAAAGAAGAATTTGAAGAAATCTGTCGTCGTGGTTTGGATCTTTCTCCAACTAACGAACTTCTTATCGATGAATCACTTATCGGTTGGAAAGAGTACGAGATGGAAGTGGTTCGTGACAAAAACGACAACTGTATCATCGTATGTGCGATTGAAAACTTCGACCCAATGGGTATTCACACAGGTGACTCAATCACCGTGGCTCCAGCACAAACGCTGACAGACAAAGAATACCAACTAATGCGTAACGCATCTCTAGCAGTACTGCGTGAGATTGGTGTTGAAACAGGTGGTTCAAACGTACAGTTTGGTATCAACCCGAAAGATGGCCGCATGGTTATCATCGAGATGAACCCACGTGTATCTCGCTCTTCGGCTCTGGCATCTAAAGCAACAGGTTTCCCAATCGCTAAGATTGCAGCGAAACTGGCTGTTGGCTTTACGCTAGACGAGCTAATGAATGACATCACTGGCGGAGCAACGCCAGCATCATTCGAACCAACCATCGACTACGTAGTCACTAAGATTCCTCGTTTTAACTTCGAGAAATTCGCAGGTGCTAACGACCGTCTAACGACACAAATGAAGTCGGTGGGTGAAGTTATGGCTATCGGCCGTAACCAACAAGAATCTCTACAAAAAGCACTTCGCGGCCTAGAAGTTGGCGCAAATGGTTTTGATGAAATGGTTGATTTGGATGCGCCTGACGCTCTAACAACGATTCGTCACGAACTTAAAGAAGCAGGTGCTGAGCGTATTTGGTACATCGCAGACGCATTCCGTGCTGGTATGTCAGTTGATGGTGTATTCAACCTAACGCAAATCGACCGTTGGTTCTTGGTTCAAATCGAAGACATCGTACTGCTTGAGCAACAAGTGAAAGCAAACGGCTTTGCTGGCCTGAATAAAGACGTATTAAACAAGCTTAAGCGTAAAGGTTTCGCTGATGCTCGTCTGTCTTCTATTCTAGGCGTAGCTGAAAGCGAAATCCGTCGTCTACGTGACCAGTTCGATATCCACCCTGTTTACAAGCGTGTTGATACTTGTGCGGCTGAGTTCTCTTCAGATACCGCTTACATGTACTCTTCTTACGATGACGAGTGTGAAGCAAACCCAACAGAAAAAGACAAGATCATGATCTTGGGTGGCGGTCCAAACCGTATCGGCCAAGGTATTGAATTTGACTACTGTTGTGTACACGCATCACTAGCGCTACGTGAAGATGGCTACGAAACTATCATGGTTAACTGTAACCCTGAGACTGTTTCTACAGACTACGATACGTCTGACCGTCTGTACTTTGAACCTGTAACTCTGGAAGACGTACTCGCAATCGCTCGCGTTGAAAAGCCAAAAGGCGTTATTGTTCAGTACGGTGGTCAAACACCTCTTAAACTGGCTCGTGCTCTTGAAGCGGCGGGCGTACCTATCATTGGTACAAGCCCAGATGCAATCGACCGTGCAGAAGACCGTGAGCGTTTCCAAGTTGCTGTTGACCGTCTTGGTCTTCTACAACCAGAAAACGCGACAGTAACAACAATGGAGCAA
>MPDB01000002.1 GCA_001874155.1 Vibrio sp. MedPE-SWchi | reverse complement strand
GCAAGTATGCCACTGCGGAGTGGTAGTTCAGTTGGTTAGAATACCGGCCTGTCACGCCGGGGGTCGCGGGTTCGAGTCCCGTCCACTCCGCCACTTATTTTGAGTTTCAGCTCATTAAAACTGAAGATAGGGGTGTAGCTCCAATTGGCAGAGCAGCGGATTCCAAATCCGCGTGTTGGGAGTTCGAATCTCTCCACCCCTGCCATATTTAAGGCTCTAGCAGAAATGCTAGGGCCTTTTTGCTTTGTATACTTGACTACAAACACTTGTTAGCTCGCTATACTATTGCTGTAAAACAAGATGTTTATATTTCCCTAGTATTTTTACATCAATAGGATCTGCTCCTTCCACTACCGCTCTAATAACTACTTTTATCGACATTCGATACAGTGTCGTTTCTATGTTAATTATTTTATATCTAGAGCTATCTCACTTTGAGCACTCAATGAAACTTGGTAGCATATCGTAGTTTTGATGTGCGCCACCCCACATAATGTTTAAAAAAACAACACCCTCAATATATCGTCCAAGCAATGAGACTACGCTTATGTAGACGCATCATTGGCAGGGAGTTTAGGAATGCAACAAGACGATGGATTAGTTGAGCACGGTTACTTCACGGAAATGCACATAGATACAATTTTAGAAAACCTAGATATTGTACGAAAAAGCATGTTTGAACGTGAAACTATTGAAGGCGAGCTTGAGCAAAAATTCCCCTCTGTGTGTTTGATAGGGTTAGGGCGATGCGGCTCAAATATAGCATTAGACGTTGCCACTCTCGTCTACAATGCCCGAAGCAATTATTTTTCTGATGACTCATCTGAGGTTAAATCATACGAGCAAGAAAAAGGCCCAGTTAATTGGTTGAAAGGCCGCTTGTCTGGTCATTCTGACTCAAGAGGTCACCCTGTATACTTGATAGAGCCAGTCGTGATGGTTGGGGACCTAGATAAGGATATAGAAGGACGGATTCGATATTCGACAAGCAAAGGTCGTTTAGATTTCTTGGAGAATTATAAGAAAATAAAAATAATGGACCTTTCAGAGGTGCACGCCGGTGGGGCGGGTAATGCTCCAATATTAGGGCAATACTTGGCGAAGACTATTCTTAATAGAAAGACCAGTAACTTCTCCAACGAAACATGGCGGTACTTACACTCTTATCTGGTTGATTCGTGTGGTATTAAAGCAAATCAATCAAGGCTCTACTTTTATATATTCAGTTCAGGAGGTGGTACCGGATCAGGAATGGCTTCAGAATTCGGGTTAGCTCAGCAGTATTCCTATATGAGTAAAACCTTTGATCTCGCCGTACCCAAAAGCAATGCATCTAGTAACAAGCCGCATAGTTTTGTCTTTGAACCCATCTTTACATCGGGCATCTGTATCTTACCAAATATTTGGGGAGAAAATGTAGAGCCATCTGAAGCCTTACATATAAACTCAGGACGCCTTTTATGTAAGTATTTATCTGAAGAATGGAGTTTTTCCTATAATTTAGACGCTGTTGAGGATGGAGTAGAAAGCACGGATGTTCTTAGTCGAATTCGACCATGGAACGCAATGATGCTCATCTCAAATGACATCATGCGCTATGCCGAGATCGGAGAAGAGAAGAGTAAAAAAGAAATTGATGTAAATAAGATGGAGAAATATGCCAACCAATATATCTCTCAGCAGATCTTTAATATTCTGACGGCCCAGGCAGTTACGTCAGACTATGATGAGAACTATTTTAGAAATGCCGGCATCGATATTGCTGAAACGATAAGGTTAGATGCAAATGATCTGTTTATGAGCTTGGCGGGCCCCGTAGCCATTGCGTATTCAGAGAGCGTGGTAGGACCGAATAGAAATGGGCCTACAGATGTTGATGACCTTTTTTACCGTTCTATAGAGTTGCCTCATTTCAATCAACAAACTCAGGCTATAGAGGGGATCAGTTTACTACCCGTTGAGTCGAGTAAGTATCAAGACCTATTGAGACGATATAAGGAAGCCAATTTCGAGCTGGATGAACTTAGAGACCTGCACTTCTTTAAGAATTGCTCATCGATAGTATCGATCATTTCACTCCCGAAAGATTACAAATTAACTTATACGGCACTGAATAGATTAAAATCGCACATTAATAAGTTATTCCCCAATACGACACTAAAGCGTTACGCTCTAGTGATAGGCACATCACCTAACCTCTCTTTAACCACGTTAGTATCTAAAAGCCCTTGTTTAAGTGACGATTTTTTAACGCTGATTGTTGCTTATGTTAAACGCTGTTTTGCTAGAGATGAATTTAGATACAGCGATGTCATTGATAAAGTGATTCTAAAAGCGATTAAAGAGGATGACTTTAATGAAGAGGAAGTGAAGACATACTTTTTAAACCATGAGAACCCAGCTAAGGTTCTAGATACCAACTGGTATGCGATTAAGCCGATGTATGAGAAGAAATACAGGGAACTGATCACGGACAAAAAGAAATTCACTTCTATCAATGATATACGGTTGACCTCTGACTGTGTGATTCGGGCAATAAAATACATACGAGAGATATACCGCCATAAAATCAGCAAAACGAGCATAGTGTCGTTGAACGCTCCATTTTCTCTCTCCGAACCACTTCCCAAACCTAAGGTTACTCTGAGTGAAGAGTCGAAGAAGAGCAGTCCAACTATCACCAAGAAGAATATTATAATTATTGATGATGACGTAGCTGGGGAATCAGAAAACGACTAGTTGCAGTGAAGCAGCAATAAAAAAGCCTCGCATTAAGCGAGGCTTTTTTCTTCAAGCAATTTGATTACTTAAGGATAGCTTCATTTCCATTTTCACGGATATGTTTAAGAATGGCTTTAACGCCTCTTGCACTTGAACCAACAGTATTGCCTGATTTCATGTAATCAGTACCGCCAGAGAAGTCAGTCAAGATAGCGCCAGATTCACGAGCAATAAGCTCACCAGCAGCAAGGTCCCAAGGCTTAAGGCCAAGCTCGAAGAATCCGTCAACACGTCCAGCAGCAAGGTAGCATAGGTCTAGAGCTGCAGAGCCTGTACGGCGGAAGTCTGAACAGTCAGCAAAAAGAGCAGACATGATCTTGAAGTAAGATTCAGAATGTTGCTTTTGTTTGAATGGGAAGCCCGTCGCGAGGATAGCGCCATTAAGGTCTTTAAGAGGGTTGACACGTAGACGGCCATTGTTAAGTTGCGCACCAGCACCACGTTGAGCAGTGAACAGCTCATTCAGCATAGGGTCGTATACACAAGCAACTTCAGTTTTCCCATTGATACGTACAGCAATAGATACTGCAAAATGAGGAATACCTTTTACAAAGTTAGTCGTTCCATCCAGTGGGTCAATGATCCATTGCACGTCATTATCTTTACCTTCGATAAGACCACTTTCTTCACCGATAACAGAGTGATCAGGGTATGAACTTTTAATAGTATCAATGATCAGTGTTTCAGCTTCACGATCTACATTAGTTACAAAGTCGTTTGTACCTTTTAGAGTAGATTCGATTTTATCTGGGTTTTCCAGAGATTTAGCAATATGATTGCCTGCTTTTCGCGCAGCGCGAATAGCGATATTTAGCATAGGATGCATAAAATTTTCCCAACGGATGTTAAAGAACAAAAAAAGCTGGCGAAGTATACCAGAGCTGGAAGTAAATGGAAGTGGTTATTTTTTAGTCACTGGAAATTAGCGTTATCAACTCATCACTATTTATTGATAGGTATGTTAGAATTTGGCGGTTTTTAATCATGTTGTAGAGAAGCTATATGTTAAACAACGCTAAAGTTGTACTTGTTGGTACGTCACATTCAGGAAATATCGGTTCTGCGGCTCGCGCAATGAAAGTGATGGGGTTGAGCCAACTTGTTTTAGTTGACCCTCAGTGTGATGTTGATGACCAAACCCTTGCCTTAGCAGCTGGAGCCAGTGACTTGGTCGAAAACGCAGTGATAGTGGATACACTTTCTCAAGCTGTTGAAGATTGTGGTTTGGTCGTTGGTTCAAGTGCTCGCTCTCGTACCCTTGAGTGGCCGATGCTTGAACCAAGAGAATGTGGTGAGAAATTTGCGATTGAAGGTCAAAATCACCCTGTTGCATTGGTATTTGGTCGCGAGAGAACCGGGTTAACAAATGAGGAATTACAGACATGTCACTACCATGTTTGCATTCCTGCTAACCCTGAATATAGCTCTCTAAATCTTGCGATGGCTGTTCAAACTATCTGTTATGAAGTACGTGTAGCACACCTCGCAGTAGAGCAAAGCCAATATGAGAAAAAGCCATCAGTTCAAGATGAATACCCACGCCATAAAGAACTAGAAATGTTCTATGAGCACCTTGAAAAAGTCATCACGGATACCCAATTTATTTCTAAAGAGCAGCCTGGCCAAGTGATGAATAAGCTAAAACGCTTGTTTAGTCGTGCGCGACCAGAGATTCAAGAGCTTAATATTCTAAGAGGTATTTTAAGCTCTATCGAGAAGAAGTGATTGCACGATTAAGTCCCAATTGAATACCTGACTAAAATGGTCAAATAAATACTTGACCATTTTAGTCAGGTATGAAAAAATTCATACCACATAATTGATGTGGATATGAGCAAATGAGACTGACATCTAAAGGAAGATATGCGGTAACGGCCATGTTAGATGTGGCTTTGCACTCTCAACAGAACCCTGTGCCCCTAGCTGATATTTCAGAGCGCCAAGGCATCTCACTCTCTTATTTGGAGCAGCTATTTTCTAAATTGAGAAAAGCTGGCTTAGTTGCGAGTGTTCGCGGTCCTGGTGGTGGTTATCGTCTTGGAGAAGATGCCAACCTGATAGCAATAGGTTCAGTTATTTCTGCCGTAGATGAGTCGATTGATGCGACTAAATGTAGTGGTAAAGGAGACTGCCAAGGCGGTTCTCGTTGTCTCACTCACACCCTATGGCGAGACCTAAGTGCACGAATCAGCGGTTTTTTAAATAACATTACACTTGGTGAGCTAATGAAAGACAGTGAGATTTTAGATATCTCAGATCGTCAAGACATTAAGTTAGCAGTCACCCAAGGTGTATCAGAAAAAATGCCTAGCGCGACAACGATTCGCGCAACTGTTCGCTCATAGCGAAATGGATTTACATTGGAGTAATAAATGAAACTGCCTATTTATTTTGACTATTCAGCAACCTGCCCTGTTGACCCTCGCGTTGCAGAGAAGATGGTTCAGTGCATGACGATGGATGGCAATTTTGGTAACCCTGCCTCTCGTTCGCACAGATACGGTTGGCAAGCTGAGGAGTCCGTTGATCATGCACGTGAGCAGATCGCTGACCTTCTAAATGCAGATCCACGTGAAATCGTATTCACTTCTGGCGCGACAGAATCAGACAACTTGGCTATTAAAGGCGCAGCTCACTTTTACGGAAAAAAAGGTAAGCACATCATTACCTGCAAGACCGAGCATAAAGCTGTTTTAGATCCTTGCCGCCAATTAGAGCGTGAAGGCTATGAAGTGACGTATCTTGAGCCTGAGTCAAACGGTATTATTGACCTAAACAAACTTCAAGATGCGATGCGCGATGACACTGTCCTTGTTTCGATCATGCATGTAAACAATGAAATTGGTGTTATTCAAGATATCACTTCTATTGGTGAAATCTGTCGTTCACGTAAAATTGTATTCCATGTTGATGCGGCTCAGTCTGCCGGCAAAATCCCGCTAGATGTTAAAGAGATGAAGGTTGATCTCATTTCTCTATCGGCACATAAAGCGTACGGACCAAAAGGTATTGGCGCACTTTATGTTAGCCGTAAACCTCGCATCCGTTTAGAAGCTCAGATGCACGGTGGTGGTCACGAGCGTGGATTCCGTTCAGGTACTCTAGCGACTCACCAAATCGTGGGTATGGGTGAAGCGTTTGCAATCGCTAAGCAAGATATGCAGAAAGATTTCGAGCATGCAAAAGCACTAAGAGAGCGTTTGCTCAATGGTGTAATCGATCTAGAAGCAGTGACAGTGAATGGTGATCTAGAGCAACGTGTTCCACACAACCTGAATGTGAGCTTTGCATTCGTTGAAGGTGAATCACTACTTATGTCTCTAAAAGACCTAGCAGTATCTTCTGGTTCGGCATGTACATCTGCGAGCTTAGAGCCTTCATATGTACTACGTGCATTAGGTTTAAATGACGAGCTAGCACATAGCTCAGTAAGATTTTCATTCGGCCGTTTTACTACGGAAGAAGAAGTGGACTATGCAATCGCTCAGATTCGTGTAGCCGTAAACAAATTACGCGACATGTCTCCTCTATGGGATATGTATAAGGAAGGGATTGATTTGGACACTGTTGAGTGGGCTCATCATTAATCTCAAGGATATAGAGGATTCGAGGTAACTATCATGGCTTATAGCGAAAAAGTAATTGATCACTACGAAAACCCACGTAATGTAGGTTCGTTTGATAAAGAAGACCCAAGCATTGGAAGCGGCATGGTTGGCGCACCAGCTTGTGGCGACGTAATGAAACTACAAATCAAGGTAACACCAGACGGTATTATCGAAGATGCGAAGTTCAAAACATACGGTTGTGGTAGCGCAATCGCATCAAGCTCGCTAGTAACAGAGTGGGTAAAAGGCAAAAGCATTGATGAAGCCGCTGCCATTAAAAACTCTGAAATTGCTGAAGAGCTTGAATTGCCACCAGTGAAAGTTCACTGCTCAATTCTTGCTGAAGATGCGATCAAAGCTGCTGTTGCAGATTACAAGAAAAAGCGTTAATTAATGGGAGAGGGCACAAAAGTGTTCTCTCCTAGTTCTATTTTTTATAAAAGCACAAGGTTGTAGTATGGCCATCACCATGACAGAAACGGCAGCAGGCCGAGTTCAATCATTCTTAGATAACCGTGGTAAAGGCCTAGGGTTAAGACTAGCAGTGAAAACAACTGGCTGTTCAGGTATGGCGTATGTACTTGAGTTCGTTGATGAATTGAATGAAGAAGACCAAGTGTTTGAGCACTCAGGTGTTAAGGTCATCATAGATCCAAAAAGCCTAGTCTACTTAGACGGTACTGAACTGGATTATGTGAAAGAAGGCCTAAATGAAGGGTTTGAGTTTAACAACCCTAACGCTAAAGGTGAGTGTGGTTGTGGCGAAAGCTTCAACGTTTAATACTCTGTGATCTTTTAGACAACGTTGTCTGAATGGTAAAGTAGCTAGTTAGTCTGATTGTCTAACTAGTGTTCTAGGACTGATGTTTCATGAATCATTTTGAATTATTCGGGCTACCAATTCAGTTTCCGCTGGATGGTAGCCTTCTTTCTTCTCAATTTAGAGAGCTGCAAAAGCGTTTTCATCCAGATAACTTTGCTACTGCTTCTGAGCGAGATCGTTTAATGGCAGTTCAACAAGCAGCTCAAATCAATGATGCTTACCAAGCTTTAAAGAACCCTATTTCTCGGGCAGAATATCTTTTAACCGTAAATGGTTATGAACTCGAGTCAGAACAGCAAACGATGCAAGATCCCATGTTTCTTATGGAACAAATGGAATTAAGAGAGGAGCTCGAAGATATCGAGTCGGCTTCTGATGCTGAAGATAAGCTGTTTGACTTTGAAACCCGCATTAGTAAAACCTTTAAACAAGAGCAGCGCAATCTTGAAGTGGCACTTGGAGAGGAACAGTGGTCGATAGCCGCTGATTTGGTTCGAAAGTTAAAGTTTGTAGCTAAACTGCTTCAGCAAATAGAACAGGTTGAAGATCGCCTGCTTGGGTAGTTGATTAACCTAGAGCGAAAGATCCAGATAGCCCATCAGAAGAAAGAACAATAACAAAGCTAATTTAGAACATTAAGGACGCTTCAATGGCACTACTTCAAATTGCCGAACCAGGACAAAGCTCTGCGCCACATCAGCACAAATTGGCTGCAGGCATAGATTTAGGGACCACCAATTCACTTGTTGCTTCGGTTCGAAGTGGCAAAGCGTCACCTCTTGAAAATGATCAAGGCCACAGCATACTGCCTTCTGTTGTTTACTACTCTGAAGATGACTTAGACGTAGGACAATCTGCCCTCGATAATGCTGAACTAGACCCTGAAAATACAGTAATTTCTGTTAAGCGTCTTATCGGTCGCTCCCTAACGGATATTAATAACCGTTACCCAACACTTCCTTATCAATTTGAAGAGAGTGATAACGGACTGCCGGTAATCCAAACTAAGCAAGGCACAAAAAATCCTATTCAAGTTTCATCGGATATTTTAAAAGTACTTGGACAGCGTGCTGAGAAAACACTCGGTGGAGAACTCGCTGGTGTCGTGATTACCGTCCCTGCGTATTTCGATGATGCACAACGTGCAGGCACCAAAGACGCTGCAAATTTAGCGGGTCTTCACGTATTACGTTTACTCAATGAACCAACGGCAGCCGCTCTGGCTTATGGTCTAGACTCTGGAAAAGAGGGCGTAATTGCTGTTTATGACCTAGGTGGCGGCACCTTTGATATCTCTATTTTACGTTTATCCAAAGGCGTATTCGAAGTATTAGCGACAGGGGGCGATTCTGCTCTCGGTGGTGATGACTTTGATGATCTGATTGCCGAGCATTTCCTCTCTCAGATAAATATTGGTCAGCCTCTCAGTTCAGAGCAACATCGACAGCTATTAAACGCAGCGACTCAAGCGAAAATTTCGCTTTCAGCAAGTGACTCGTGCGACGTATCTGTGCTGGGCTGGGAAGGAGCATTAACTCGAGAAGAGTTGAATAGCCTTATTGCGCCTCTCATCAAGAAAACACTTTTGTCTTGCCGTCGAGCGTTGAAAGATGCCTCTGTAGATTCTGACGAAGTGATGGAAGTTGTGATGGTTGGTGGCTCAACTCGAACGTTGAGTGTTAGAGAAAAGGTTGGCGAATTTTTTGGTCGCACACCACTAACGGATATCAACCCTGATGAAGTTGTTGCCATTGGCGCGGCCATTCAAGCGGATGCCCTTGCCGGTAACAAACCTGATTCAGAAATGTTGTTGCTTGACGTGATCCCTCTTTCACTTGGCATTGAAACAATGGGTGGCCTTGTTGAGAAGATCATTCCACGTAACACCACTATCCCAGTCGCTAAGGCACAAGAGTTTACGACTTTTAAAGACGGCCAAACGGCAATGACCGTGCATACCGTTCAGGGTGAGCGAGAAATGGTGGATGACTGCCGTTCACTTGCACGCTTCGCTTTAAAAGGTATCCCGCCAATGACGGCAGGTGCCGCGCATATTCGTGTCACCTATCAAGTTGATGCAGACGGGCTACTTTCTGTAACAGCTATGGAGAAGAGTACCGGCGTACAAGCTGAAATTCAGGTTAAGCCGTCTTATGGTCTAAGTGATACTGAAGTCGCCAATATGCTGAAAGACTCGATGACCTTTGCCAAAGAGGATATGGATGCACGATCATTAGCTGAACAGCGAGTTGAGGCAGATCGTGTTATTGAAGGGCTTATCGCCGCTATGCAGGCTGATGGTGATGAGCTGCTTTCTGAAGAAGAAAAACAACAGTTATTAAAAGCGATCGAGACATTGATTGAGCTTCGTAATGGTAACGATGCTGATGCTATTGAACATGGTATCAAGCTAACCGATCAAGCCAGTCAAGATTTTGCCTCTCGTCGTATGGACAAATCTATTCGCACTGCGCTTTCAGGCCAGTCAGTTGATGATATTTAAGAGATCGAATTTATGCCTAAAATAGTAGTATTACCTCACGAAGACCTATGCCCTGAAGGTGCGGTACTTGAGGCAGTAAAAGGTGAAACGGTTTTAGACGTAGCCCTTAAAAATGGTATTGGCATCGAGCATGCGTGTGAAAAATCTTGTGCGTGCACGACGTGCCATATTGTTATCCGTGAAGGCTTTGATTCACTTGAAGAGAGTGATGATCTTGAAGACGATATGTTGGACAAAGCGTGGGGCTTAGAGATGGAATCTCGCCTTGGTTGCCAAGCTAAAGTTGAAGATGAAGACCTAGTGGTTGAAATTCCTAAGTACACGCTGAATTTAGCATCAGAAGAACATTAATAACTGAGCGTTTGAAACGAGCAAAAGTAAGGACTAACTATGAGCTTAAAATGGATTGACTCGCGAGATATTGCGATTGAGCTATACGATTTGTATCCAGATACAGATCCACAGACGGTTCGTTTTACAGACCTTCATCAATGGGTGTTGGATCTGGAAGATTTTGATGATGATCCAAAACACTCTAATGAGAAAATCCTCGAAGCGATCATGCTCTGCTGGATGGATGAAGCTGACTAGATTAAAAGAATCAGTGCGCTTGACTCAATAAAGCACATAAGTGCAAGAAAACGGACCTAATGGTCCGTTTTTTTTATCAAATTGACACTTTAACCCTACATAATGCTAACATTCTTACGTAATTAAAAATGGTACAAAAACCTTACCAAGACAAGGAGACACCATGTCAACACAGATGCCTTTAGTTATCAGTCATGAGCCTGCAAATTCACAATGGGGCGATAAGGCTATTTTGTCATTCTCCGATAGCGGTGCAACCGTGCATATAGGCGAAGGGCATGATTTTGGCGCTATTCAAAAAGCCGCTCGTAAGCTTGACGCACAAGGCGTAAGAGCTGTTTCATTACAAGGCGAGGGCTGGGATTTAGAGAGTGTTTGGGCCTTCCAACAAGGCTATAGAGGTCCAAAAAAACAGAACAAACTAGAATGGCTACCGCTAGAAGAACAAGATCAATCTGAATTAGAAGCAAGAATAAAAGCAACGGATTGGACTCGCGATATCATCAATAAATCAGCAGAAGAAGTGGCACCACGACAACTTGCGACGATGGCCGCTGAATTTATAAAGTCGGTTGCACCAAAAGGCACAGTGAGTGTAAAGATCGTAAAAGACAGAGATCTACTGGCTGAAGACTGGCAAGGCATCTTCGCTGTTGGACGTGGGTCCGAGAGAACGTCTGCAATGCTTCAGCTCGACTACAACCCGACTGGTGATGAAAATGCGCCAGTCTTTGCATGTCTCGTTGGTAAAGGCATTACCTTTGATTCTGGTGGCTACAGCATTAAGCCTGGTCAATTTATGACAGCAATGAAGGCCGACATGGGAGGGGCAGGAACAATCACGGGTGGTTTAGCCTTAGCGATAATGCGTGGGTTGAACAAGCGTGTGAAACTGATTCTATGCTGTGCTGAGAATATGATTTCAGGGCGAGCGTTAAAGCTAGGCGATATCATTACTTACAAAAACGGTAAGACCGTTGAGATAATGAACACCGATGCGGAAGGTCGATTGGTGCTTGCTGATGGTCTTATGTACGCGAGCGAACAGAATCCCGAGCTGATTATCGACTGCGCGACTTTAACGGGGGCTGCTAAAAATGCGTTGGGTAATGACTATCACGCTCTAATGAGCTTCGATGATGAACTTGCGCACAAGGCATTGAGTGCGGCGGGTCAAGAAAAAGAAGGTCTATGGCCACTACCATTAGCGGACTTTCACCGCGGGATGCTACCATCAAACTTCGCTGATCTATCCAATATTAGTACCGGTGAGTACACGCCAGGTGCAAGTACAGCGGCCGCATTCCTTTCCTATTTTGTTGATGACTATAAGAAAGGCTGGCTCCATATGGACTGTGCTGGTACTTACCGTAAGTCATCGAGCGACAAGTGGGCAGCAGGTGCAACGGGTATGGGCGTTCGTACTTTGGCACGCATCATTACTGAAGAAGCCAAATAGCCACGCTAGGCTTCTCTACTGATAAACGCCGTCGAAAACAATGGCGGCGATAACAACAATAAGTGAAACAAAAGGATATTTTTATGGCTCTAGAAAGAACTTTTTCAATCGTTAAACCAGATGCAGTAAAGCGCAACTTGATTGGTGAGATCTACCACCGCATTGAAAAAGCAGGCCTACAAGTTGTTGCGGCAAAAATGGTTCATTTAACGGATGAGCAAGCGGGCGGCTTTTATGCAGAGCATGAAGGCAAAGAGTTTTACCCAGCGTTAAAAGAGTTCATGACATCGGGCCCTATCATGGTTCAAGTACTCGAAGGCGAAAATGCAATTAGCCGTTACCGAGAACTGATGGGAGCGACCAATCCAGAGAACGCAGCTTGTGGGACAATCCGTGCGGATTACGCAATTAGCATGCGTTACAACTCGGTCCATGGTTCAGACAGCCCAGAATCAGCGGCTAGAGAGATAGAATTCTTCTTTCCAAACTCAGAAATTTGCCCTCGATAAGCAGCATAAATCGTTGTTCAGAGCCTCAGTGATACGCTGGGGCTTTTTTGTATCGAACGCTTTTATATACCCATTAAAAATACGGTTAAAAAATAATCACCCACAAATGATAAAGTTAGCTAAATCGCAGTGGACTTATACTTGTTGATACAGAGTAAAGGCTGTACAATTCGCGCCCTTAAATCTTGTTTCTGTCATTGAGAGGCTACATGACCACAGAAAAAATTAATCTACTCGATTTTGATCGTAAAGGTATGCGTAAATTTTTCGCTGAAGAGTTGGGTGAAAAAGCATTCCGTGCCGATCAGTTGATGAAGTGGATTTATCACTTTGGTTGTGATGACTTCGATAAAATGAACAACCTCAACAAGAAGCTGCGTGAAAAGCTTAAAAATCGCTGTGAAATTCGTGCGCCTTACGTTTCAGAAGCGCAGCACTCTACAGACGGTACGATCAAATGGGCTATGCGTGTTGGTGACCAAGACGTAGAGACGGTTTATATCCCAGAAGACGATAGAGCAACCCTGTGTGTTTCTTCACAAGTTGGTTGTGCACTAGAGTGTAAGTTTTGCTCTACAGCTCAACAAGGCTTTAACCGTAACCTGAAAGTTTCAGAGATTATTGGTCAAGTATGGCGCGCAGCGCGCGAAATTGGTTTAGAGAAAGAGACCGGTCGTCGCCCGATAACAAACGTCGTTATGATGGGGATGGGCGAGCCTCTGCTGAACATGAAAAATTTGATGCCAGCATTGGAGCTTATGCTTGATGATTTTGGCTTTGGACTTTCAAAGCGTCGTGTAACAGTATCCACTTCCGGGGTGGTATCAGGGCTGGATCAAATGACGGGCAATATTGATGTGGCGCTAGCTATCTCATTGCACGCAGCCAACGATAAGCTTCGCAGCGAGATAATGCCAATCAATGACCGTTGGGATATTCAAGATTTCTTAGCGTCTGTTCGTCGTTATATTGCATCTTCGAATGCAAATCGAGGCCGAGTGACGGTTGAGTATATCCTGCTGGACCATGTTAATGACGGAATGGAGCATGCGAGAGAGCTTGGTGAGTTGATGAAAGACACACCTTGCAAGTTTAACTTGATTCCTTTTAACCCATATCCTGGTTCACCGTATAAAAAACCAAGTAATTCTAGAATTGACCGATTTATGAAGACCTTGATGGAATATGGTTTCACTGTGACCACTCGAAAAACCCGTGGCGATGATATTGATGCGGCTTGTGGACAACTTGTTGGCGATGTCATTGATAGGACAAAGCGAACTAAAATGAAAGCATCGGTTGGTGTAGAAATTCCAACTAAATCGATTTAATCGAATGTGTAGATACAAAGCCAGAGCCTGCTCTGGCTTTGTTGTTTTTACATTTTGAAATTAAATTCACGCCCATCTATGTAAAATTTGTGAAAAACCTTGACCTGCCTGTGATTTTCGCTTCATGGGCGTATTGTTAATCGGTCAATATCTATTAGAATTGCTAATTAACCTGAAATTTTAATTGTGAGCCAGGTTTTAGAAAGATTTTCAGAGAAAACACCTCGATACTTGCTGTATAAAGTGAGGTTAATCCCTTAACAACTAACTGTTTTTGTACATTGAAGTAACTACCAACTATAACTAATAAAAGTTCACAAATTACAAGAACACCTAAACGAGAAGTACACTACTAATGATTAGCGAGCAAGATATTGCAGTTGCAGAGCCGAAAGAGGCTGTAGAGAAGAGAGAAGCAGGGACTATTTTAAAAGAGCGTCGAATAGAATTAGGCCTTACTCAAAAGCAGATAGCCGATCGTCTACGTTTACGTATTACTATTATTGAAGGTATCGAAGAGAACAATTTTGAATCAGGACAGGTAGCGACGTTTATTCGTGGCTATCTACGCTCTTACGCAAAAGCAGTCAATATTGATGAATCTATAGTTTTGTCTGCATTGGCTGATTGTGGAGAGGCTCAACATCAAGAGCAACAAATGATGAGCTTCTCCAGAAAAACCAAACGAGAGCGTCATGATAGCCGCATTATGATGGTCACTTGGGGTATTTTAGCCATCATTATCGCTATCTCATCAATCTGGTGGTGGCAAAATCAACTGCAAGATACGCTCGTTGTATCAAGTTCTGAAGAGTCCTCACAAATTCAATTCGATGACATCTCAGAAGCAGACAAGACTGTTGTTGAGGTTATTGATCCCGTGCAGAGTGAATTGCCTGCGGTTCTACCTGAGCCAGTCTTCCAAGAAGAAGTCGAAACACTAACTGATGAGGCTAATAAATCCCTAGCAATAATCGAAGACTCTTCGGCTACTGGCGTTGTTGAAGTTGAAACTGAGCAACCTCAAGCGATCGACAGCGCCGATGCTGTTACTCCGGCCGCTGAGCTAGAATCAAATAGTAACGACACAATCGATCCTGTGGGTAATCTAAGACCACTCACAATGTCGTTTAATGCGGATTGCTGGATTCAGGTTAAAGATGCATCAGGAAAGGTGCTCTCTACTGGCATCAAAAAGGCGGGTCAAAGCTTAAATTTAGAGGCTGAATCACCACTAAGTATCATTCTTGGTGCGCCAGAAAGTGTTTCAATGACATTTGCGAGTGAACCTGTCGACCTTTCTGGGTATACTTCAGGTAAAGTAGCCAGATTCACCTTACCTTAGAAACTAACTATGCAATACGAATCCCCTATAAAACGCCGTCCATCGACACGAATATACGTCGGAGATGTGCCTATTGGTGATGGTGCTCCCATTGCCGTGCAGTCTATGACGAACACACGCACAACCGATGTCGCTGCCACTGTGGCTCAGATTCATGCGCTTGAGCGTGTTGGCGCGGATATCGTTCGTGTTTCAGTACCCACCATGGATGCAGCTGAAGCCTTTAAGCAAATAAAGCAGCAGGTCTCTGTACCTTTAGTCGCGGATATTCATTTTGATTACCGTATTGCACTTAAGGTTGCTGAGTATGGTGTAGATTGCCTACGCATTAACCCTGGTAATATTGGCTCGGAAGCGCGTGTTCGCTCTGTCGTTGACTGTGCTCGTGATAAAAACATCCCGATTCGTATAGGGGTGAATGGCGGGTCACTCGAAAAAGAGATCCAGGTTAAGTACCGCGAACCCACGCCAGCTGCTTTGGTTGAGTCTGCAATGCGACACGTCGATATCCTCGACCGACTTAATTTTGATAAGTTTAAGGTGAGCGTTAAAGCGTCAGATGTCTTCCTTGCGGTTGATTCGTATCGTCTGCTAGCGAAAGAGATTGTTCAGCCATTGCATTTGGGGATTACCGAAGCTGGTGGTATGCGAGCAGGCTCGGTTAAGTCTTCTGTTGGTTTGGGTATGCTGCTGGCGGAAGGTATTGGTGATACGTTGAGAATCTCTTTGGCAGCCGATCCTGTTGAAGAAATCAAAGTTGGCTTTGATATTTTAAAGTCGCTAAGAATTCGTTCTCGAGGCATTAATTTTATTGCTTGTCCAAGTTGCTCGCGTCAAGAGTTTGATGTGATCAGTACAGTCAATGCATTAGAAGAGCGCCTAGAGGACATTATTACCCCGTTAGATGTCTCGATTATTGGTTGCGTTGTTAATGGACCTGGTGAAGCAGAGGTTTCTCATTTAGGGCTCGCGGGCAGTAACAAGAAAAGTGCTTTTTACGAAGACGGTAAGCGTCAGAAAGAACGATTTGATAACGATGATTTAGTGGCCAAGCTAGAAGCTAAAATACGAGCAAAAGCGTCGCAAGCCGACGAAAAAAATCGTATCGCTATCCATCAGGTCGATAGCGAGTAATAGAACATCAAATCGAAACTCATTAATTTACGGTAAGTATTGTGGCAAAACATATTCAAGCAATTCGAGGCATGAACGATTGTCTCCCAACTCAATCTCCACTTTGGCAGAAAGTCGAAGGTGCGGTTAAATCCGTGGTTAGCGCATATGGATACAATGAAGTGCGTATGCCGATTGTTGAGTCGACACATCTGTTTAGCCGTGCGATCGGTGAAGTAACCGATGTCGTTGAAAAAGAAATGTACACGTTTGAAGACCGTAATGGCGATAGCTTAACATTGCGTCCTGAGGGAACGGCAGGTTGTGTACGTGCGGGAATCGAGAATGGTCTGCTATACAATCAAGAACAACGTCTTTGGTACATGGGACCTATGTTCCGCCATGAGCGCCCTCAAAAAGGTCGCTATCGTCAATTCCACCAGTGTGGTGTGGAAGTTTTCGGCCTAGATGGACCTGATGTTGATGCTGAGCTAATCATGATGACAGCACGTCTATGGCGTGAACTTGGCATCGATAAGCACGTTCGCTTAGAACTTAATTCCATTGGCTCTTTGGAAGCGCGCGCTAGCTACCGCACGGCATTAATAGAATATCTAGAAAAGTATCAAGATGTTTTAGATGAAGATTGTAAGCGCCGTATGCACACTAACCCGCTGCGTGTATTGGATACAAAGAATCCTGATGTTCAAGCTATTTTGGGTGACGCGCCGCGACTGTCTGATTATCTAGATGATGAGTCAACGCAACATTTTAAAGGTTTGTGTGAACTTCTGGATGCCGCAGGTATCGAATACACAGTTAACGAGCGTCTGGTTCGTGGCCTGGATTATTATAATCGCACGGTATTCGAGTGGATCACTGAAAGCTTAGGTGCTCAAGGCACGGTCTGTGGTGGTGGTCGCTATGACGGATTAGTAGAGCAGCTTGGTGGAAAAGCAACCCCTGCGGTTGGTTTTGCAATGGGCCTAGAGCGTCTCGTGCTTATGATGGAAACCCTAGAGCTAACCGAAGTTCGCCGCAGTGTCGATGTTTATATGGTGACGGCGGGTGAAGGAACGACGATGGCGGGCATGAAATTGGCCGAGCAACTTCGTGAGCAAGTTTCTGGCATTCGCATTATGAATCACTTTGGTGGCGGCAACTTTAAGAAGCAGTTTAAACGAGCTGATAAAGTTGGGGCGGCTATCGCTCTTGTGCTAGGCGAAAACGAGGTTGCCGATAACACGGTTGTATTGAAGGACCTAGTTGCAGGCACACAAGATACTTATGCTCAAGCTGACGTTTCAAACAAGCTGGCAGAGCTAATTTAGGCATAGATCAGGTTTACTGAGTTAGATCTCGATATGTATTGATTTAAAGCGATGCTTATAGAGCATCGCTAATTGAATAAAGAAGGACAAGAAGTGGAAGTCTACGATAGTGAAGAACAACAAGTTGAAGCCATTAAAGAGTGGTGGAAGGAGAACGGCAAAGCCGTCATTTTAGGTGCAGTTGTTGGCCTTGGTGGTCTGTTTGGTTGGCGCTATTATCAAGATTCTGCCTTAGAAGCAAAAGAGCAAGCATCAGAAGCTTATACTCAGGTTATGACGACCTTGCTAACGCAAAGAGAAGCCGGTGTTGAGCAAGTTCAAAGCTTTATTGATGCCAACGGAAAGTCTGAGTACTCAGTACTTGCTGCATTGCAATTAGCCAAAGTTCAAGTAGAAGCAAGTCAGCTTGACGAGGCACTTGCTCAGTTAGAGTGGGCCAAAGCAAACACCAAAGATGACGCTCTAAAAGCCGTTATTACTTATCGTGTTGCACGAATTCAAGCTGAACAAGAAAACTATAGTGGTGCACTTGCTGAACTGACTAATATTACAGATGTTAATTGGTCTGGCCGAATTGCTGAACTGCGTGGTGACATTGAACTACGACAAGGCAATACAGATGCGGCATATGCAGCTTATACAGAAGCTCAACAAGCCCCTGATGCTAGCCAAACACTGCAACTAAAGCTTGATGATCTAGCCAAGTAAGGGCTTTGTTGATGAATAAACTATTGAGCCGGCTATTGGTTTCGACGATCGCTATCGGAACGTTGATAGGGTGTGCAAGCGAAGAAGACACGATCATCATGGCACCCGTGCCTGTGGTGGACAGTGAGTTCACTCCAAGCCAGCAGTGGAGTTCTTCGATTGGCGATGGTGTAGGCCATTTCTTCTCTAAGCTTTCTCCTGAGTATGCATATGGTAAAGTTTTTATTGCTAGCCGTGATGGCTTAGTAAAAGCCCTTGATCCTGAAACGGGCAAGATGCTTTGGGAATCAGACCTAGAAGAGGATGTGTCTGCACGTCTTTCTGGTGGTATTGCGGCATCGTATGGAAAAATCTATATCGGCAGCGAGAACGGTCAGGTTATTGCTCTAGACGAAGGGACAGGTGAACTGGCTTGGCGTGTAGAGGTCGATGGCGAGGTGCTTGCTTCCCCAGTAGCGGTTGATAACATGATTGTTGTCAATACGAGTCGTGGTGTATTAGCAGCCCTTGATCAAGTGACGGGTACGCAGAAATGGGCGATCAGTAGTGATGTGCCTAACTTAACGCTACGTGGTGACAGCACGCCAGTAACTGTATCTGGCGGTGTTTTTTGGGGAACGGCAAACGGCCGTTTAGCAGCCGCTATATTGAATAGCGGTCAGCTAATTTGGCAACAACCTATTGGAACACCTCAAGGTTCGACAGAAATCGACCGTTTGGTTGATGTCGATGCCTCTCCAATTATCATTGGCAGTACTTTGTACACGGTTGGCATCAATGGACAGCTAACCAGCATTGACCTCCAATCTGGCCGTCCTATGTGGAAGCGTACTTATTCTTCTGCAACGGATATGGCAACCGATGGCAGTCGTCTGTATTTGGTAACGGATAAAGATCATTTGGTTGCGGTTGATGCACGCAGTGGCACCGAGCTTTGGAGTAATGACAAACTTGAATACCGTCAGCTAAGTGCTCCGGTATTAGTGAATAACCGTGTTGTCGTGGGTGACAGCGAAGGGTATTTACATTGGTTAGACCGCACAAGCGGTGAGTTTGTTGCTCAACAAATGGTTCACGACAGTGGCTTTGCTGTTGGGCCAACCGTCACTCCAGATGGTTATGTGATCATTACTCGCAATGGCGATGTAAAGAAACTGACGATCAATAAATAATATCGTGATATAATTCACATTCGGCTCCTCGCTGGTAACAGCTAGGGGCCGTTTTATTGAAAAGAATTAAATAATGTGGTTATAGGTAACCGTATTTCATTCTCTAATGAAGCTATTTATCATGCCGATTTAGACGTTTGGCAATCCGTTACCTATAACTACATAGAGAACATATTGTAGAGGTTAATTATGGTACCAGTTGTTGCTCTTGTCGGGCGTCCTAATGTAGGGAAGTCTACATTGTTTAACCGACTGACTCGTACGCGTGACGCATTGGTTGCTGACTTTCCAGGTTTAACTCGTGACCGCAAATACGGACACGCTAAAATGGAAGAGCATGAATTCATTGTGATCGATACTGGTGGTATTGATGGCACTGAAGAAGGCGTAGAAACCAAGATGGCAGAACAATCGTTGGCTGCGATTGATGAAGCTGATGTTGTCTTGTTTATGGTGGATGGCCGTGCTGGACTGACACCGTCTGATGAAGCGATTGCTAAGCACCTACGTCAAATTGAAAAGCCATCCATGCTCGTCGTAAACAAAATCGATGGTATTGATGCAGATGCAGCGTGTGCCGACTTCTGGAAGCTTGGTGTTGACGATATGTACCAAATTGCCGCTGCTCATGGCCGTGGTGTGACTGCTCTGATTGAGTTTGCGTTAAACCCATTTGCTGAGGCTCTAAAGGCTGAAAATGGTGAAGTGAACGACCTGACTGATTTTGAAGATGCAGAAGAAGATCAGCTAGACCTGACTGAAGAAGAAGCGGAAGCAGAGTACAAGCGTTTACAGGATCAGCCGATTAAACTTGCGATTATCGGTCGTCCAAATGTTGGTAAGTCAACACTAACAAACCGTATTCTTGGTGAAGAGCGCGTGGTTGTTTATGACATGCCAGGAACAACACGTGACTCGATCTACATTCCAATGCAACGCGATGAGCGCGAGTATGTGTTGATCGATACCGCAGGTGTTCGTCGTCGTAAAAACATCAGTGAGACTGTTGAGAAATTCTCAGTAGTTAAGACTCTTAAAGCGATTGAAGATGCAAACGTCATTTTATTAATGATCGATGCGCGTGAAAACATCTCTGAGCAAGACCTTAGCTTACTTGGCTTTGCATTGAATGCTGGTCGCTCGGTTGTCATCGCCGTCAACAAATGGGATGGCTTGGACAGTGAAGTAAAAGAGTTCGTTAAGAAAGAGCTTGATCGTCGATTGGGTTTTGTTGATTTTGCTCGTATTCACTTTATCTCGGCATTGCATGGTACTGGTGTTGGTCACCTGTTTGAATCAGTAGAAGAGGCATACAAATCGGCAACGACTCGTGTTGGTACTTCTGTATTGACTCGAATCATGAAGATGGCGTCAGATGATCACCAACCACCTATGGTTCGTGGCCGACGCGTTAAAATGAAATACGCGCACGCGGGTGGGTACAATCCACCAATCATCGTGATACACGGAAACCAAGTGAGAGAGCTACCTGCTTCTTACAAGCGTTACCTGATGAACTACTACCGTAAGTCATTGGAAATAATGGGTACACCAATTCGTATCCAGTTCCAAAACAGTGAGAACCCGTTTGAGGGCAAGAGCAATAAAATGACAATCTCACAAGAGCGTAAACGTAAGCGCTTAATGACCATGGTTAAAGGTCGTAACAAGTAATCCAGTGCCCAAGCTTAATGCTTGGGCTTTTTTTATCTCATCATTTCTATACAACAATACCTATGACTGTTACTCCAACAATAACTAAGTTCTGCCACCAAATATGGCAATTAGACTCAATTGTTCTGTTGAGCGAAAAAAAGAATAATCAGACATACGTGGTGGCTGAAGAAACACCATTTCACCCAGTTAGCCACATTTGGCCCGATCATCCTGCAGATAAAGGGAAAATTGAAGTTTTAGGCCAATCCTACAGCGTTTCACATTGCCTAGTTGGGGCTGTAGAGCTCGCAACCAATACACTCTATGTTGATAAAGATATCCCCGTAAAACGAGATGCCGAGGGCTGGGCGTTCGTCGTTGTGCATTGCATTGATGACTTCAACACAGAGCTAACTACTGGCGAGCAAGTTCGGTTTAAGGTTGATAAGCGCTATCAACAGGCCTTGAGTCGAGGACATAGCAGTGGCCACCTGGCGTATTTGGCGCTCAACAAAGTGTTGTCCAAATCATACTGGCGCAAAGATGCCGATAGAAAAGACCCTCATGGTAACTATGATTTTAATAGCTATGCTCAAGTCACGAGTTTTGTGACTGAAGATACGTGCCATGATGTTTACCGGTTTGGTAAAACATTACGTAAGCGTGGCCTAAACAGTGCGCTGGTATTGGAAGACCTAGATCTAATCGCTGAGCGTGTTAATGAACAAATAGCGCAGTGGTTAAGCAGAGAATCGGTCGTCTCGATGAAATGCGACGGAGAGTATTTAACAAGCTCTCGATACTGGTCATGTGACTTAGGTGAAGGGGAGGTGGCGACAATCCCTTGTGGCGGTACACATGTGAATTCCTTGAGTGAATTTCAGAGTATTAGAGTTAAGCTCGTTCAGTTAGATGAACAGAATATTGAAATGCAAACGGATGTAAATAAGGTTAACTAGAAGTACTGTGCTTTTATTAATATCTGTTAATTCTTTAAGTAAATAACCCTTATGGTTTTTTATATCGATTAAAATCCAAATGCAGCACATGTAACTTATGCTTTCGGTGTGTGGTGATATAAATATTCTTTTACGGGGAGATCGCTGATCAAGTTGGATAAAGCGTTAGATCATTAAAGGATCTTTTATGCAAAGGATCAAGATCTTTGTCGGAATGGTGATCTATTATTGGCATCATAGGAAATGAGCTGAAAGGGCTAACTTCCCTTAGATATTGCCGATTATTTTGAAGATGAGTACAGAAGATATGGATAACAACCGTTGCCCAAAGTGCGAACAACCGTTGGAATGGAATGGTGAGTACAGCTGCTCTTCATGTGAAGTGAGCTACGCTAAACAGGCGTATTGCCCAGATTGTACAGCGTTGTTAGAGAAGCTTCAGGCATGTGGCTCAGCGAGTTACTTCTGTAACTCGTGCAATGAGCTAAAATCGAAATCTAGAGTCAAGATTATATTTGAAGCCAACAGTGCATGAGCAGCTATAAGCAGAAAGCGTGGTTTGCGCTAGTTTACTGTTGAATGGACGTCGCCATCAGATAAACGGGTGATCAACTGGTCACCTGTTTTCAATTGATCTTTTCTTGTCACGACTGAACCACTCTCGTTTTGAGTAATTGAGTAGCCACGAGATAAAGTCGCGAGTGGACTCACTGTTTCGAGTTTTTCTGCCATTAGACTAAATTTATGGCGAGTGTTGAGTAGTTGCCTTTGCATCGCATCAACTAACTTTCTTTCTGATTGTGCAAGATGTGCGGTTTGCTGATTTAATCGAATAGTTGGAGATTGTAATTGCAGTTTGTGCTCTAAATGATTCAAAGCAATCTGATTGCGATGCAATATCTGCTTAGTCGCATGATGTAATCGAACTTCAAGTTGATCCATCTGTTGACTTTGTTGCTGCAACTGTACGTTAGGGTGACGCCTATCCAAGCGATGCATTAGCTGAGCGATATGTGCTTGCTGATCTGACATATAGTGTCGCATAGCATTCAAAAGGTTTCGTTTCTTAGCGACAAACGATTGTGCCTTATGGCTGTTATCTCTACTTACCAGCTCTGCAGCGGCCGATGGTGTTGGCGCCCGCATATCTGCGACAAAGTCCGCGATAGTGACATCAATTTCATGCCCAACAGCGCTTATAATTGGGATTTGGCTAGCGGCTATCGTACGAGCGACGATCTCATTGTTAAAACACCACAGATCTTCTAACGAACCTCCGCCTCGGCCAACAATCAATACATCACACTCTTGTCGGCTATTCGCGCGTCCAATCGCTTGTGCTATTTGAATGGCAGCGTCTTGTCCTTGAACCACTGTCGGGTAAACGACGACAGGTAAACTAGGATCGCGTCTTTTCAGCACATCAAGAATATCGAACAGCGCGGCACCCGTTTGAGAAGTGATGACACCGACGCATTTTGGATTCTCAGGCAGTGTAGACTTGTTGGTTTGAGCAAATAACCCTTCGGCTGCAAGCTTCATCTTAAGCTCGTCGAACTGCTGTTGAAGCTGACCATCTCCTTCGGGTTGCATGCTATCAATGATGAGTTGGTAATCGCCACGCGGTTCATACAAAGAAAGACGGGCTTTAACTAAAACCTGTTGACCATTCTTTGGTTTAAATGTGACTCGGCGATTGTTGCCTTTGAACATCGCGCATTTAACTTGGGCGCGAGAATCTTTCAGCGTGAGGTACCAGTGACCAGATACAGGTGCAGAGAAGTTTGAGATTTCACCAACGAGCCAGACTATTCCCATTTCGTTTTCTAATAGGAGACGAACCTCTGAGTTGAGACGAGAAACAGTAAAGATGTTTGGATTAGTCATAGAAGCACTATCTTTCCTTGAAGGAAGGTCTTTCTTGGAATCTCACAGGGCGTGAGTATGGAAGATAGCGGCAATATAATACATAGCAAGGGGGTAAATGCAAATTAAAAATACAAAAATGTGTAGCCAAGCGATTTCGTTAGCCGTATAATCCGTCCGCAATATCTAATCCAAATGCAGTTTGATTTTCCTTAATTGGCTGCCCTCATTAGGCGAAACGATGAGATTGGATTGTTTCTTTTTACTCCTATTATTGTGAGATATTGCAAATGCTAAGAATTGCCAAAGAAGCGCTGACATTCGACGACGTACTGCTAGTGCCAGCACACTCCACCGTTCTCCCAAACACAGCTGATCTTCGCACTCAGCTGACGAAGAATATATCCCTAAACATCCCAATGATCTCTGCATCTATGGATACTGTGACAGAAGCTCGCTTAGCGATCGCACTGGCACAAGAAGGCGGTATCGGCTTCATCCATAAGAACATGTCTATTGAGCAACAAGCTGAAATGGTTCGCCAGGTTAAAATTTACGAGGCTGGCGTTGTTTCTCACCCAGTAACTGTAAGTCCTGACGCGACAATCGCCGATGTTGTTGCTTTGACTGAAAAGCACGGTTTTGCTGGCTTCCCTGTTATTACTGAAACAAACGAATTGGTTGGTATTATTACCGGCCGTGACGTTCGCTTTGTGACAGACCTTTCTAAGAAAGTTGATGTAGTAATGACACCGAAAGCTCGCCTTGCTTCTGTTAAAGAAGGGGCAACTCGTGAAGAAGTTCAAGAAAAAATGCACGAAGCGCGTGTTGAAAAAGTTCTTGTTGTCAATGATGACTTCCAACTGACTGGAATGATCACTGCAAAAGATTTCCACAAAGCAGAACGTAAACCAAACGCTTGTAAAGATGAGCGCGGCAGCCTACGTGTAGGTGCAGCTGTTGGTGCTGGTGCTGGTAACGAAGAGCGCGTTGCTGCTCTAGTTGAAGCTGGCGTAGACGTTCTACTGATCGACTCTTCACACGGTCACTCTGAAGGCGTACTTAATCGTATCCGCGAAACTCGTGCTGCATACCCTGATCTACAAATCATCGGTGGTAACGTAGCAACTGGCGCTGGCGCTCGTGCTCTTATCGAAGCCGGTGTTAGTGCGGTTAAAGTAGGTATCGGCCCGGGTTCAATCTGTACGACTCGTATCGTTACTGGTGTTGGTGTTCCTCAAGTAACAGCAATCGCAGACGCAGCTGAAGTCGCTAACGAATACGGTATTCCAGTAATCGCAGATGGCGGTATCCGCTTCTCTGGCGATATCTGTAAAGCTATCGTTGCTGGCGCATCTTGTGTGATGGTTGGTTCAATGTTCGCGGGAACTGAAGAAGCACCAGGTGAAGTTATTCTTTACAACGGTCGTTCTTACAAGTCTTACCGTGGTATGGGTTCTCTTGGCGCTATGTCTCAAGGTTCTTCTGACCGTTACTTCCAATCTGACAACGCTGCAGACAAGCTTGTTCCAGAAGGTATTGAAGGTCGTATCGCATACAAAGGTCGTCTAAAAGAGATCGTTCACCAACAGATGGGCGGTCTACGCTCAAGCATGGGCCTAACGGGTTCTGCAACTGTTGAAGACATGCGCACTAAAGCTGAGTTTGTTCGTATCTCTGGTGCGGGCATGAAAGAATCTCACGTGCACGATGTTCAAATCACGAAAGAAGCGCCTAACTACCGTTTAGGTTAATAATACGTCCAAACGTTTGAATAATGTGCTGATTTAGTCGGCACATTATTTTATCTGAAGCCTGTTTTGTTTAGAGAGTGGTTTTCACAAAACATCGCCTTACAGATAACCAACGAAAACGTTTGCTTTATTTCTTGAAGAGTTAATCAGAGGTGAGTAAACTCGCCTCCGTTTGATCTCATAGCCAATAAGACTGCTTACAATGACTAAAAATATTCATGACCAACGTATTCTAATTCTGGACTTCGGTTCTCAATACACACAGCTAGTAGCTCGTCGTATTCGTGAGATCGGTGTTTACTGTGAACTTTGGAGCTGGGACGTAGAAGAATCTGACATTCGTGAATTTAACCCGGATGGTATCATTCTTTCTGGTGGCCCTGAGAGTGTTACCGAAGCAAACTCTCCACGTGCTCCACAGTATGTATTCGACTCTGGTGTGCCAGTATTTGGTGTGTGCTACGGCATGCAAACCATGGCAGAACAGCTTGGCGGTAAAGTAGCCGGTTCAAACGAACGTGAATTTGGTTACGCAGCAGTACAAGTGACAGGTGAATCTGCATTATTCCAAGATCTTGAAACAACTCAAGATGTATGGATGAGCCACGGGGACAAAGTCGTCGAGATCCCAGCTGATTTTACTAAAATCGCTGAGACTGACACTTGCCCATACGCTGCTATGGCAAATGAAGAGAAGAAATACTACGGCGTTCAGTTCCACCCAGAAGTAACGCACACGAAAAACGGCCTGAAAATGCTGGAAAACTTCGTACTGAACGTATGTGGTTGTGAGCGTCTATGGACATCTGAATCCATCATTGAAGATGCCGTTGCTCGTATTAAAGAGCAAGTAGGCGATGATGAAGTTATCCTTGGTCTTTCTGGTGGTGTTGATTCATCTGTAGTGGCGATGCTTGCTCACCGCGCTATCGGCGACAAACTAACCTGTGTATTTGTAGATAACGGCCTTCTTCGTTTAAACGAAGCAGAGCAGGTTATGGATATGTTCGGCAACAAGTTTGGCCTGAACATCATCAAAGTGGATGCTGAGCAACGTTTCCTTGATGCTCTGGAAGGCGAAGCTGAACCAGAAGCTAAGCGTAAGATCATCGGTCACGTTTTCGTAGACATCTTCGATGAAGAGTCTAAGAAACTGAAGAATGCTAAATGGCTTGCTCAAGGTACTATCTACCCAGACGTCATTGAGTCTGCTGCATCTAAGACAGGTAAAGCGCACGTAATCAAATCTCACCACAACGTTGGTGGCCTTCCTGATGATATGGAAATGGGCCTTGTTGAGCCTCTACGTGAGCTGTTTAAAGATGAAGTTCGTAAGATCGGTCTAGAGCTTGGCCTTCCATACAACATGCTTTACCGCCATCCATTCCCTGGGCCTGGTCTAGGTGTTCGTGTACTTGGCGAAGTGAAGAAAGAGTACTGTGATTTACTGCGTCGTGCCGATGCTATCTTCATTGAAGAGCTTCACGCTGCTGACCTTTACCACAAAGTATCTCAAGCCTTCACGGTATTCCTACCAGTGCGCTCTGTTGGTGTAATGGGCGATGGCCGTAAGTACGATTGGGTTGTATCGCTACGTGCAGTTGAAACAATTGATTTCATGACTGCTCACTGGGCACACCTACCGTACGACTTCCTAGGTAAGGTTTCTAACCGCATCATCAATGAAGTAGATGGTATCTCACGTGTTGTTTACGATATTTCAGGTAAGCCACCTGCAACTATCGAGTGGGAATAATCTTTCATTAGATTAACTTAGATATTTAAAAGCCTCGTGACTTAGTTACGGGGCTTTTTTAATGCCCAAAGTTTCTTAAATTAGGCTTCTTGAATCTGGCTTCTAATCACCATGCTGACGCCCCTTGTTAACTGACTGCGTGTTTTTTGTAGCACAGAGTTTAGTCTTGTTGTCTGCCGAACGTTATATTGTTTACATTGCCTTTAAGTCACTCGCAAGTCTCTGTTATCTGACAAAAATTATCTAATCCTAATATAGGGATGACTCTACCCTTGGTTAAATTTCATGAAATAAGGACATCTCTTATGAAGAAACGGAACCAACTTGCTTTGCTTGTTGGCTGTACACTTGCAGCAAACAGCATGGCCGCATTAACCATCCAGCCTGATCCTCAAAATCCGACGGGTTATGTGGTTTCTCGCGCTGATCTTGAAGCCAATGCCGCAGAGAAGGCTAGTGACCCTATGTACGCTATTTGGTCTCAAGCTTTGCAAACAATAGATAACGCCATTGTTGAGTCTATCGAACCTAATCTTGCGGCAAACCCTGCGAACGTAAAGCGCGTTGAGCGAGTCTTTCCGCAGGGAGAGTGGGATTTCTTAACTCATATGGCGGCGCCTGAATACACTTACACCCGATTTCTTAGAGCGGTAGGTAAATTCCCTGCGTTCTGTGGAGATTACACTGACGGGCGAGATGCCGATGCTATCTGTAAGAAGTCTGTAGTAACTGCGTTTGCTCATTTTGCTCAGGAGACGGGTGGGCACATTGCAAAGGATAATATTTCAGATAACCCGCTTGCTCTTGAGGAGTGGCAACAAGCCTTAGTTCACGTTCGTGAAATGGGATGGTCTGAAGGACAAGAAGGCTACACAACGGGATGTGGAGGCAATGATTGGCAAAACGCTCGTTGGCCTTGTGCCGCAGGACAGGGGTATTTTGGCCGCGGTGCGAAACAGTTATCTTACCACTTCAATTACGGTGCGTTTTCTGAGGTTATGTTTGATGGTGATGCGACAGTATTGCTCAGTAACCCAGGTCTTGTTGCTGATTCTTGGTTAAACCTAGCATCGGCTATTTGGTTTTTCTTAACACCTCAAGCACCTAAACCAGCCATGTTGCATGTTATTGACCGCACGTGGTCGCCTTCAGTACGAGAGAGTGACGCGGGAATTGGCTATGGATTTGGCACCACTATTAACGTCATCAACGGTGGCATTGAATGTGGTGAGCAGAATAAAGACAAAGGGCAGCCCGTTAATCGAATTCGATACTGGGAAGGGTTATCCGCACACTATCAAATACCTATTGAAGCCGATGAAGCGAATACCTGCTGGCAGCAAACACCTTATGGTAGTTTGAATTTAAATGGTGCGACTGACGTTCTGTACACCAATTGGGATGGAAACTGGAAATACTACGCCGATCGCCCAGAAGGATACTCTTTTGAATGTGAGCTTGTTGGTTTTCAAACGGCGTATTCTGCTTTAGTCCCTGGGGACTACGAAAAATGTGTCACTAACTTTTACGGCTCGCACGCAAGTTGGCCAGAGGTTAGGGTAGTCGATAAGTTGGATCCGGTTGATCCAACAGACCCTCCTGTTGGTGGGGTAGCGGCGTGGAATGCGAATAAAGTGTACTTAGCTGGAGATAAAGCCACGCTAAGCGGGGTGACCTATCAAGCCAAATGGTGGACTCAAGGAGATGATCCTACTGCGGGTGGTCCATGGGAAGTGGTTGCAGGAGAGCCGACAACGCCCCCAGCCCAGCCTCCAGTCACTGAGCCACCGGTAACAGAACCTCCCGTTACTGAACCACCTGTCACAGAGCCGCCAGCGACAGAACCAGATACGACGGTATTTACACCTTGGCAACCTGGTGTATCTCAAGTGAGTGGTGGCGAAAAGGTGAGCCATTTAGGGAAGTGTTTTATCGCTAAAAATGGCCCTGGTGTTTGGGAAAGTCCGACACAAAGCAACTGGTTCTGGGATGAAATATCTTGCCAGTAAACCTTAAAAATTAAACACGAAAACGACGAATAAATAGAGCCTTTCTGATTGTTGGGCTCTTTTTTTATCAAAGGGATACTCAATATTACGGCAGCGTATGCTTCTTACAGCCAAATGAGTTAAGCCTATTTAGTCTTATCGTGCTGTCTTAGGTGGATTACCTTTACCTGAAGTCATTCGGTCAACACAAGAAATGGCGGTATAAACCAACAAATAAAAGAAAAGGGTTAGCTACTTAATAGCTAACCCTTTTTAATGTCTATTTTGATTTAAAGATCTAGGTAGAAGGTTGCTCTACAGGTTTCGTCTCTTCCACTGTTTCATGAGCAGACTTCCCTGTTTTACGCTTGTATTTCTCTTCCCAGTAGTCAGCACCTTTGATGCCAAGTTTTACTGGGTTAAACGTATATTCAGTGACACCACGCTTCTGTTGCTCTTCGTAATCAGCCAATGCTTTCAGAGCTGGTTTCGACATGAAGAAGATGATGATGATGCCGACAATGTTTAGCCATGCCATCATACCTACACCCACATCACCCATTGCCCAAGCAAGGTTTGCTGTTTTAACGGTACCGTAGAATACAGCTGCAATGATCACTAGTTTAAGAACAAACATTAGGCCTTTCACTTTGAAAGTTCTGCGAATGTAAGCAATGTTCGTTTCTGCAATGTAGTAGTAAGCCAGAATGGTTGTAAATGCGAAGAAGAACAGCGCAATTGCAATAAACGGTTTACCAACGCCTGGTAGGGCACTTTCAATCGCCATTTGCGTGAATACAGGGCCGTTAGCACTGATGTTTTCAGCAAGATTTTGAACGATGAATGCGTCAGGACCGCCGTGAACATTGTATGCACCGGTAATAAGAATCATAAACGCAGTTGCAGAACAAACAAGCAGCGTATCAATGTAGATGGAGAACGATTGAACCAGACCTTGCTGTGCTGGGTGATCAACGCTTGCAGCAGCGGCAGCGTGAGGACCTGTACCTTGTCCAGCTTCGTTTGAGTATACGCCACGTTTAACACCCCAACCGATAGCAGCACCGAAGCCCGCCATTGGTGTGAATGCATCACCGATGATCATCGCGAAAATACGCGGAACTTCACCGATGTTCAGTAGGATAATAACGAACGCAGTGATGATGTACGCCAGTGCCATGAAAGGAACAACGATTTGGGTAAAGTTAGCAATACGCTTAACGCCACCAAAGATGATGAACGCAAGAATGATACAAACCACTGTGCCGGTAAAGATTTTCGCGAAGCTGAACGTGCCAATTGCCGTTTCAATCATGTCGCCAGAACCAAATGCGGCCTCGACAGCATTACCAATACTATTGGATTGAACGCCTGGTAGAAGAACACCACAAGCAAAGATAGTCATGATCGCAAAGATCCATGCGTACCACTTTTGCCCCATCGCTTTTTCGATGTAGTAAGCAGGTCCGCCACGGAACTGGCCGTCATCTTCTTCTTTATAGATCTGAGCTAAGGTTGATTCTGTGTAGGCAGTCGCAGCACCAAAAAAGGCAACAACCCACATCCAGAATACAGCACCAGGGCCACCAAAACCGATCGCGGCAGCAACACCTGCAATGTTACCTGTACCGACACGGCCTGATAACGAAACAGCAAGAGCTTGGAACGATGAGATACCTTTCTTAGAGCTTTTCCCTGATAGAAGCAGACGCCACATTTCAAAGAAGTGACGAATCTGTACAAATCTAGTTAGGACGGAATAAAACAATCCAGCGCCTAGGCACAAGTAAATCAGTACCGGACTCCAGATAATTCCATTTAAAAAATCAACAAACGACTGCATGAGTATATTCCCTGTTTATGTAGTGGTGACTATTTTTTCAGCCGATACATTAACGCTTTTGTAGCGTAATTGTTAATGCTTTTATCTGTTTTGGTTTCTGGGTGTGACTTGGTACACAAAACTATTATCTCTGTGATTTTTGGATGAAACGTTTATTTTTGGTGTGAAAATATTGTTAATTATTTGTATAGGTTAGGGTGTTTGGGTTTTTAATAGTGGGTGTGATTGGGTTAGTGTTTGGTAATAAGTTCTGTGAATTGGATGTTGCTTAGTGAGTCCTAATTTTGCTTTATCTGCTTTTCTGAGGAAGGAATAGCAGAGAAATAGTGGGCGATCTTAAAATTGCGTGGCAACTTAATGTTGACCTCCTACAATTAAGTCTGAGGGGTACTCATATGAATTCTGAACACAGCCAATGTAGTTATCAAAGCCCCGATAACTGGCATTGCGACCAACCTTGTGGAGAGTCAGGGTTATGCTACTGGCACGATCCCAGCGTCGATAAAAGCAAAGATAACGTACGTGAAAAGGTTGAAAACTGGGCCGCTGAAGGGAAACCTTTAGATGGATTTCAGTTGGCTAAAACGAATTTGATTGACATAAACCTTGTAAACCGTGGAAGCAAAGAAGGCTACAAATGCCGAGATGCCGATTTCTATCGTGCTGATCTTTCCGATGCCCACTTTTTTGGCTTAGATTTACGTGGCTCATCTTTGATGAAAGCCAAGCTTAATTGCGCAAACTTACACTGCGCACAGCTCAGTGACTGTAACTTGTTAGGGGCAGACCTAAGTCGTGCTCGTTTGGAAAACATCGAATGGGGCGAATCTTTAAAGCAAGAGATCGCCACACGGTCAGCGATGAAGAAAGGCGATCGACGGCAGGTTATTTCCCTCTGCCAAGAAGCTGAAGAGGTATGCCGAAACATTCGTAAGCAATGCGAAAAACAAGGCTTGTTTGAAACCGCGGGTACTTTTTTTAAAAAAGAGATGCAGTATCGACGTTATCAGATGCCCTTATTGAGCTTCAATCGTTTCATTTCAAAAACTGTTGACGTGTTTTGTGGTTATGGAGAATCGCCCATACGGGTCGTCGCATTTTCTTTAGCGTTAATATTTACCTGTGCCATGGCCTATTTCTTGTTGGATACGACGGCGGCGAACCCTATCTATGCCGATGTAGAAGGCTGGCGGTTCTACGTTTTTGAGTTTTTCAATGCTCTGTATTTTAGTGTGGTTACCTTCACGACTCTGGGGTATGGCGATATATCCCCCGTAGGCGTAGCGAGGTTTATCGCCGCTTTCGAGGCCTTTCTGGGAAGCTTTACGATGGCGTTGTTTGTGGTTGTTTTCGTGAAGAAGATGACTCGCTAATGGGTAAAATCGAGCCTTGTAAAACGTTTCCCTAAGATGAACGGTGTCACTGAAATATCATAATAATGAGTCATAAGAAAGCAGGCATGAGCAGTGTCTGCTTTCAGTCTCTTTTCTCTTTAGCTACAGCCCGCTTTTATTCAATATTTCCCCTCTATGATATTAAGTGCATTGTTTCGACGCCATTAACTAGCCCCTTTCACTATATGTGACTAGATTTATTATCAAGATGGATGATTTATTTGATTCTATGTAATTTTTTTATTTGTCACTCGGTCTGATAGAGGGCAGCAACAAAAGGGCGAGTAACGGCTGCTCTTTTGTTGTTCACTATGACTAAGGCGGAAATGGAGAAATAAGTGCCACTGATGACGGAACTGCAAACAGAATTGATTAGCGGAGCGAACTCTACCTTGTGGCTGTTTGTTTGCATTATCTTACTCTCTTATCTTCTTGAAGACCTTGCCATTATTGCAGCCGCGAGCCTTGCGATGCAGCAATTACTCTCACCTTCATTGGCGTTACTTGCCATCTTCATTGGAATAGCCTCTGGGGATGTTGGGTTGTATTACCTAGGTAAAGGCAGCCGTTATTTTCGAGGGTTACGGTACCGCGCGCTCACCAATCGTCATTTCAGAGTGCTGAGAAGAAAGCTGCACCAACGAACGTTTCTCAATTTATTCGTTATCCGATTCATTCCGGGCATGAGAACCATAGGCTTTACCCTAAGTGGTTATTTTTCTGTTCCTTTACCTCGTTTTCTCTTTGCCGTACTGATTGCAACGTCGCTTTGGACGGCGCTGATTTTTGGTGCCATTTATGCGTTTGGAAGTACAGATTGGATGCAGCAAAGTCGCTATCAATGGCTGACGATTCCAGTGGCACTTTTGATACTTGTGGTAGCCAATCGTTTACTCAACAAATCATTCTCTAGAGGTTTCTCATGAAGTCGACGTTAGGCGTCCCGTACATCGAAAAAAATAGGGTGAATGGAGGAATGCCTCTATTGGAGGAGGATACGCACCGAGCAGTCTCCCCTTATGAGTTTCTACCGAGTTGGATATTTTACACGCCCGTTATGTTGCAAAGCCTCTTTCTTGGCATGAAGCACAGGGATATCCGATTGCCATTGATCGCTAACCCAAGCATTAAACTTAGCGGCATGGTCGGAGAGTCAAAGCACGACATTCTTTCGTTAGCGGGTAATCAGGCTGCGCAGTGGATCTCTCCCTTTATCACCCTTACCAAAGACGATTCTCGACCACAAATTCTGCTGGAAAAAGCACTGAGAGGAATGGAGTTGCACCACTTATCGTTTCCCATTGTCGCGAAGCCAGATTTAGGTTGCCGTGGTGCGGGCGTTAAGCTTCTTCATTGCCAAGATCAGTTAGAGCAATACATAGACTCATTCCCTGTTAATGCCCGTTTTCTTCTTCAAGAAAAAGCGCCATACCAAGCGGAAGCGGGTGTGTTCTACGTTCGATATCCAGGTAAAGAAAAAGGGAAAATCATCTCCATCACGTTGAAATATGCCGCGTCTGTTGTCGGGGATGGCACGAGTACGCTTCAGTCACTGATTGAGCGTTGCCCAAGAGCTGGACAGCTTTCCCACCTTTACCTACCGAGACATCAAGATAAGTTGGACTGGATTCCTAATCCTGGTGAAGAGTTTCAACTCGCCTTTGCTGGAAGCCATAGTCGAGGCTCGATCTTTAGAAATGGCAATCAATACATCAGTGAAAAGTTAACCGAGAAACTCGATGAGATCTTCAATGACTTAGAGGGTTTTCACTACGGGCGGTTAGACATCAAATTTGACGATATTGAGCAGTTCATGGCGGGTGAGAAATTTACCATCTTAGAGATTAATGGCGCGAGCAGCGAAGCGGCTCATATTTGGGACCGCAATACGCCTTTGAGAGAGATTTTTTCGACGTTATTAGAGCAGTACCGAATTCTTTTTGACATTGGCGCACAGCAGAAAAGGCTTGGTCATCAAGCGCCATCCATCGCTTCACTACTTAATGCCTGGCGTGAAGAGAAATTGTTAACAGAGCAGTACCCCGCGACGGATTAATCGAGCACAACCAAATGCCAGCTTCAGAGTTCTACTGGGAGACGTATCGGGTATTTATTTCATTAGTGAGTGCATGTTTAACGCCTGCGCTTACAAGCATTGGTTAGCGTGAGTATTGGAATTATAGGGACATTTATGTTTGCACATTCTATTCGAGAGACGATTCAAGACAATGTACCCACAGCACCGGTTGGGGCGGTAGATAGACAAACCTCCCCGTTGGTTTCTGGTGCAATTGAAACCCTTGAGCAAGGTCGTCATTTCCTTAGTGAGATAACGGATGAACAATATTGCCACGATGCCAGTCCTCATATTACGAGCACTATCGGGCAGCATTTTCGTCATTGGTTGGATCTTTTTCACGCCCTATTTCAGCCCGAACAGTCCAATTCATTGGCTGTCGCTCAATATCAAATCGACTATAACCAACGTCGACGAGGACACGAGGTTGAACAGAAGAAGCAGGTGGCGATTAAAGAGATCAATTACTTTATCGAGCGACTGTCTCTGCTTAGTGAAGGGGCGCTGGACGAATCCGTGGTGATTCTTACAGAGGTATCGCTGCAACACAGTGAGGTGTGCGCTCTGCCCTCAACGTTAGGGCGAGAGATTACCTTTAGTGCGTTGCATGCAAACCACCACTACGCCATGGCTAAGGTGGTGATGAGTTTATTGGACGTGGAAACCAGTGATGAATTCGGTTTAGCGCCCGCCACTGCCACTTATATTCGAGGCCAATAGTATGTGTTCTGTGTCTTGGATCATTAATGAGTCCGGCTATCAAGTGTTCTTTAATCGTGACGAGCAAAAAACACGTGCACTGGCATTGCCTCCTAAACAGCTAACGGTGAATGGTATCGAAGTATTGATGCCCATCGACCCTGTCGGTAATGGCAGTTGGATAAGCTTAAATGAATTCGGCTTGTCATTGTGTTTGTTGAACAATTACCAAGGGAAGTCCCCGGTAACGATTAACAGCGCGTGTTTGAAAGAGCATCAGCGTAACGTTCAAGATGAAGACAAACTGGAAAGCCATACGCTAATTAGCCGAGGCTTATTACTTAAGCAGTTGTCGGGCTATAAGACGGTAAGTCAGGTTGAACGTGCGTTTTATACGCTCGATTTGAATCAATTTGCCCCATTTACTTTATTGGTTTTTTCGCCAGCAACGTCATTGGTTAAACCTAATGTGATGGCTTTTGAATGGGATGGCGTTACAAGTGAGGTGTATCCCACAGAGTGCCCACTCTTCTCATCCAGCGTTGATATTGATGCCGTCAAAGCTTATCGACTGAAGCAATTTCAACATTTCACGTCAGGTGGCAAAAACATTCAATCTCTACTGGCATTCCATGCACATCACCACCCAAACCAAATGCATCTATCGACCTGCATGCATCGTGAAGATGCTCAAACGGTCAGTACGACTTACTTACATGTTTCTGCGACAAAACAGTCAATGGCTTATGTGCCAGGTTCGCCCTGCCAGCATCTGACATTGCAATCTATCGAGCAGCATCAATATCAGCTCTGTCATAAAACCTCACTGGTTTCGTAACAGGCTTGCAATAGAGGATAACTAGAGTGAATACATCATTATTGAAAACCACACGAAATCAGAGTGTTCAGAATCAAAGTGTTCAGAGAGTGTCGATATCGTCATTCATTAAGATCATGGTAGGCAGCTTTCTGCTGTTACTCAGTACATTGAGTGTTGCGGATGATGAAATTTATACCGGCATATTTAGCAGCAAAGCGCTCGATGGCTATGACACTGTGGCCTATTTTACTGAAAACAAACCCGTAAAAGGCAGCTCTGATTACAAAACAAAGTACAAAGGCGCGGATTGGTATTTTTCATCGAATGAAAACCGACAGGCCTTTATAGCGAACCCAGAAAAATATGCGCCTCAATATGGCGGCTATTGCGCTTGGGCAGTATCGGCTAAAAACGATTTTGCGCCAGGGGATCCTGAGGAGTGGTCGCTTGTTGATGGCAAGTTGTATCTGAATTACAACGATGACATCAAGACTCAGTGGGAAGCCGATCAAGCGAATCATATTGTTCAAGCCGACAAAAATTGGCCAGCGCTCATTAATTAGCGTTCATGAATTAACGCTCATGAACGAAAGCTACGCATTGAAAGATAAGGTGATTCATTATGTTAGACAGTCCTTTTCGTTTACCTCGAAATACCCCCTTTGGTTTGGGGGAGTCGGTTGTTGAGTGGGCTACAGGGTTATCTAAGCTAGATTTTCTGTATCAAAAAAGGCCGTCTACAAACTCAAGTTTTGAGTTCATGAATTACACTTTGTCTGCATTGAATGTGGGTTATAACGTTGAGCATGGTGACATTGCTCAAATCCCAGAATCCGGTGCGACAGTAATCGTTGCGAATCATCCTTTAGGCGCGATTGAAGGCGTGATTTTAGCCGATTTGGTGGGCAATGTTCGCCAAGACGTTAAAGTGCTAGCCAACCAAATGCTGAAGCGATTACCTGAAATTGATGAGTTATTTATCGGTATTGATGTCTTTAATGGCAAAGACTCAAGACGAACGAATGCGAATGCTGTTCGGGAAGCGCATCGACACTTAGCCGATGGTGGCTTACTTGTTGTCTTTCCGGCCGGTGAGGTTTCAACGTATCAAAAAGGGTCGAATACCCTCTCTGATATTGAATGGAGCCAGTCGGTCGCCAAGTTTATAAAGCGCAGTCAGGCCGTGACCGTTCCCATTTTTATCAATGGCCAAAATAGCCCATTGTTTTATCAAGCTGGTAGGATACACCCCTTACTGCGTACCGCCTTGCTTGGAAGAGAGTTACTCAATAAAGAGGCTACCAGCATAGCGATCTCTATTGGCAGTGCCATGCCGTACTCCGAGCTAAAGGGGTTTACGCAAGATAAAGACATCGTCAACTACCTGAGACTCAATACTTACTTAATGAGTCCACAGGCGCCTATAGACCAAGATAAGCTTTTGGATCATGATGATCCCTCCCTGTTTGAAACCCCTATTATTACAGCCATACCACCGGAAATCTTAGCCGAAGAAATTGCGGGGCTACCAGAGTCCACCTTGCTTTTGGAGCAGGGTGATTTCAGCGTCTATGTTGCGCCGACTCAGATGCTTCCAAGCGTAATGCAAGAGATAGGTCGAATTCGTGAAGAGAGCTTTCGACAGGTTGGGGAAGGCAGTGGCCTTGCTTGTGACGTTGATGAGTTTGATCTGCATTATTACCAGCTGTTTGTTTGGCAACACGAGAAGCGTGAGATTGTTGGTTCATACCGAATGGGGTTGGTGGACGAGTTAGTTGAACAACATGGCCTGCAAAGCCTCTACTCAAGAAGCTTGTTCCATTACGATGAAGACTTTATTGATTCACTTGATAACAGTATTGAGATGGGTCGATCAGTGGTGGCGAAAAAATACCAACGTAACCTAAATTCTCTGTTACTTCTGTGGAAAGGTATTGCGACTTTTGTGTACCGAAACCCACGTTATACCCATCTGTTTGGCCCTGTCAGTATCAGTAATGACTACAGTCATGTTGCGAGACAACTGATGGCGGCCACATTATCCATTCATCATTACGATCAAGAGAAAGCAACGCTCGTCAAAGCGACGACACCGTTACGTAGCAGCGGAAACGTGTTTTGGCAGGCAAACCTTCTTTCGTCACTGGCGAGTGTGCCTTTACTTTCTAAAGTTTTAGCTCGCATGGAAAAAGGGAAGGGACTGCCTGTCCTGCTGAGGCAATACCTCGGTATGAATGGTAAATTGGTTTGTTTCAACGTAGACCCAGCGTTCCAAGATGCACTTGATGGCCTTATTGTGGTCGACATGAGAGCTGTCCCAGTCAAAACATTGGGCAAATATATGGGTAACCCGCAAGCGGAAGAGTACCTCAACCGAGTGTGTACTAAAGAACACTAAACCTTGTTTGGGTAGAAATCGAAAGGCTGGTTTACGACCAGTCTTTTTTATTGGACGAAATCGGCTGTTTTAAATTCTTAATCTGTGAAGAGGTTATCTTCCTCACGTCTTGAGGTCTATGTCATGATGGTTTGAATAAAAAAACAACAACCATCAAGGACGAACCAATGAAAGACGAAACGCTCTCGATTCATTTTGGATACGACACTGATCCAACAACAAAATCTGTTGCCACTCCAATCTATCAAACCGTCGCGTATGAATTCGACGATGCTCAGCACGGTGCTGACCTATTCAATCTAGCCGTCCCTGGAAATATCTATACGCGAATCATGAACCCAACGAATGACGTGCTTGAAAAGAGAATGGCCGCTTTGGAAGGTGGGATCGCAGGTTTGGTTGTTAGTGCAGGCAGCGCGGCGATTACCTATGCTATTCAAACCTTGGCAGAAGCGGGCGATAACATTGTATCAGCGCCTCAGCTATATGGTGGTACTTATACTCTGTTTGCTCACATGCTTCCTAAGCAGGGCATCGAGGTTCGATTTGCGAAAGACGATAAACCAGAAAGCCTTGCTGAATTGATTGACGAGAATACCAAGGCTGTTTATTGCGAGAGTATTGGTAACCCTGCGGGGAATATCGTTGACCTAGAACGTATTGCAGAGCTTGCTCATGCGCAGGGAGTACCTGTGGTTGTTGATAATACGGTGGCAACGCCCGTTCTTTGTAAGCCGATTGAATTTGGCGCTGACATTGTGGTGCATTCATTAACCAAATACGTTGGTGGGCACGGAACAACACTGGGTGGGGTGATTGTCGATTCTGGAAAATTCCCTTGGGCTGAACATAAAGATCGTTTTCCTGTTTTTAATCAACCAGAGCCTTCTTACCATGGAGTGGTGTATACCGAAGCATTTGGAGAAGCCGCGTTTATTGGCCGAGCACGTACGGTTCCATTGCGCAATACTGGTGCTGCATTGTCACCAATGAATGCGTTTATGCTGATGCAAGGTTTAGAGACGCTGTCATTACGAATGGAGCGTCATACAGAAAATGCACGTAAGGTTGCTGACTACCTTAGCCAGCATGAGAAAGTGAGCTGGGTAAGTTACGCTGGTTTGCCAACGTCAGAGTATTTTCCTTTGGCTGAGAAGTACATGAAGGGCAAACCATCGGCTATTCTCTCATTTGGGCTGAAAGATGGGTATGACGCGGGCGTGCGTTTTTATGATGCGTTAGAAGTGTTCAAACGCTTGGTGAATATTGGGGATGCTAAATCGTTGGCTTGTCACCCTGCCTCTACAACGCATCGCCAGATGGATGAGAACGAACAAAAGAGAGCGGGTGTTTTCCCTGAAATGATCCGTCTGTCTGTCGGTATTGAACATATTGACGATATTCTTGCGGATCTAGAGCAGGCTCTGGACGCATAAACTATCCATTTAAAATGAAGCCAGAGAGATGAACTCTGGCTTTCCCTTACACTTCCCGCCAACTATTCCCAACCAACGACTTCCTGACACTCTTTATTTGGACTTTCGCTACTTGCTGTTGCAATACTCCCAGGCGTTAGCATCGATCTCATCAGCTTTGAACTGGTTGGAAAAGTGCTCAAGCAGTGCTGCAAGATTATCGCCATTATCAAGCATGGTATTAAAGACACCTTCTGGGCTGATGTGGATATCAGAGCCCTGTGGAATTGCACATGTTGAAATCACGATTGGGACAATATATTTATCAAGACTAGCTGCATGATGCGCTTTCAAACCTTGAGCCAACGCATGCGCTAGTGCGATATCCTCTTCCTTGTATTCATTTTCTCCAACGTTAAATACAACGACAAAAATTAGACCGCGATAAAAAATGATCACATCGGCTTTGGATTCGTTATTGGGGACGGGATATTCGAATAAAATATGCCCTGCAAGGTGGAGAAGTTCTTTTAACTGAACTTGAATGAGCTGAACTTTATCTGCCCAATGGTGTAAATGCCCTTCCTGAGAAATTGAAGTTATGGTGTCGCAATGAGTGCGAGAAAAGTCATATAGAGAAGCAGAATAGAGAGAAGGGGAGGCCATAGGGAGTTAGATAAGAGTGATTGATTTACGGATTGTATCGAGTTGCTGTCAGTGACTCAAGGTTATCCATTTCAAGGTTTGATCGACTCCGAGTTAGGTGTATATAAATCGATTAAGAACGGGAGGGATCATGGTAACCCAAACCGATTCTTACTCAATTTTCACAATAGGTGGTTAGTGGTAACTAATTGTTTACATTCAATTTATGCGCTATTTGTTTTCTGGTAATGGTGTGATTAAAAATCGGCCGTAAGCTTTTGGTTATCTATGTACCAAATGAAACCAGAGTGCCTTTGAGCGCGTGTTTATAAGTGTCTGATTTATAGACAACTAAAATATTATCTGCAATTACTATTCTATTACTCTATAAAGCTCACCAAGAACAGCGTAGGATCAGGCCACTCTGGACTCTAAACTAGGTCTGCACTTCGGTGCTCTATCATCAAAATTATGAAACTAACCGCTAAACCGACACTGAATAACGCATTACTTATCTCTATTTGTACGCCCAAATTTAAAGGGGATGAGGCAACAGAGTCACTTGCAGAGCTTGCGCGCCTAGTGACGACCTTAGGGTTTAAAGTGGTTGGTACTCAGTCACAAAAGCAAAACTCAACGCAAGGGCTGAACGTGTTAGGGCTCGGAAAGCTCGCTGAAATTGCTCACCTCACCGGTAATAAAGGGTCGATTGAAGAGGAAGACGATGAGTTCGAAGAGCTTTTTGATGAGACCGACTTTGACGATCTTCCGTCTGAGAACCTACCGCTTTCATGCGCAGATGTGGTGGTGTTTGATTGTGATTTAACCGCATCACAAATGCGCAATGTTGAAAATCAACTTGGCGTAGAAGTGTATGATCGTACGGGTATCATCATTGAAATCTTTAGCCGACACGCTCGTACTCGAACCGCTCGCCTACAAGTGGAAATTGCTCGCCTTAATTATATGGTGCCGCGACTAAGAGAATCAATGCGTGGTGATAATGAGCGCCAAATGGGTGCGGGCTCTGGCGAAACAAACTTTGAGCTGGATCGCCGTAAAGTCCGCGATCAAATAGCCGATTTAAGACGTGAGCTGGTTAGCGTACAAGCAGAGCTTAAAGGTCGTCGCAAACAACGTGCTGAGCTGTTTAGTGTTGCTTTAGTCGGTTATACCAATGCGGGTAAATCGTCAATGATGCGCGCAATGACAGGCAGTGACGTATTATCGGAAGATAAACTCTTCGCGACTTTGGATACCACGGTACGCGCTCTATACCCTGAGACACAACCTCGTATTTTAGTTTCCGATACCGTAGGCTTTATCAAAAAATTGCCTCATGACTTAGTGGCTTCATTCCACTCTACTTTAGCGGAAGCTCATGATGCTTCGTTGCTGCTTTATGTGGTTGATGCGTCAGACGCCACATTCCGTGCTCAACTTGATGTTGTTCACGACGTGTTAGCGGAAGTGGGTGTTGATGGTATTGAAAAACTGTTGGTGCTGAACAAATCCGATCGATTGAGTGCGGAACAGAAGCAAGCGCTGATGGAAGAGTTTCCTGATGCGATGATGACCTCCACTCGCAACCCACTGGATATCACTAAGCTGCATGAGTACATCGTCAATGTCGCGGAGAACGGAATGGTTGAAGATGAGATTATTGTGCCTTACACCGCGAATGGCATTATTGGTGAAATTCGTTCAAGTATGAGCGTCACCAAAGAAGAGTATGAATATGACCATATCAAGCTTTCGGTACGTTCAAGCGCAATTGATTTAGCCAGATTAAAAAAGAGAATGAAGAACACATAAATACAAGCGCATAAATAAGAGATCTATCTAGACTCATTCTTTGCGCCTGTCTCTCTTTATTTCGTGTTTACTTGATGAAAAGCTTCAACAATTGTTGAGGCTTTTTCGTTTTAAAGCGTCCTAGAATTTTAGTACCCAAAGGGATTGGATCATAGTAACCCAAACCGAATATTTACCTACTAACTACAAAGTAACCTTAACCTAATATACTGTTTTAAATACCGTAATGATGTTTCCTTTCTATGGTTAAGGATTCTCTGGCAATGGGCCACTTAGCTTTAGGTTCCCCATGTGCTAAATGGATGGTTTGTAGTTTCGTGCCGATAATCAGCGAATGAATTGTCTAATCAGTTAGTCGTCGGGCTGTTGCAGCGTAGTAATGCAGGGTTAGCGTTAAGAGGAATGAAAGAGCAATTAGAGCGATGCTGATTTCTGAATGCTTTTCTCAATGGATGAGCAAATAAAAAGGGCCAACTCTTGCGAGTTGGCCCTTACCAAACGTTTGGTGGAGCTGGCGGGAGTTGAACCCGCGTCCAGAAATCATTCATCATTGGTACTACATGCTTAGTCGATCTTTAAATTCACCAAGTACCTGCGAACCGACACGCTAGTAAATGACTATCCTGAATTATATTTCGAACTTCATCTCTCAGGCGGGAGAATCCGATCTAGCTAGTTTGGGTTTGACTTTCTGTTATTCCCCGTCTTACAAGCGGAAGCTAGGGGCGACTATTTTTTTGCGGCTTTTTACGTGGCCAACCGCCCCACGGCATGCACCTCAGACTTCAAAATTCCTGTCGAATCCTAAATCAGCCCCAAGTGTTCTTCGCATAGTACCAGAAAAGCTTAGCCTGTCTAGCGCTCTGCGTTTAAGTGCTCAAGATTAACGCAAATTACTCTTCATAATTCGTGCTTTATCGCGAGCCCAATCTTTTTCTTTCATATCAGTACGTTTGTCGTGCAGTTTCTTACCCTTGGCAACACCAATCTTTAGCTTCACCCAAGAGCGAGACCAATAGAGAGCAGTTGCAACAAGCGTCATACCTTCACGGTTAATACGACCAATAAGGTTATCGAGTTCTTTACGAGAGAGTAGTAACTTACGAATACGTGTAGGGTTAGCTACAACGTGTGTCGAGGCTTGAGTGAGTGGTGTGATTGTCATACCACTAACAAAGGCTTCGCCGTCACGAATGTACACGTAGCTTTCTGCAATGTTGGTTTTGCCTTCACGCAGAGATTTTACTTCCCAGCCTTGTAGCTCCAAGCCAGCTTCAATTTCATCATCAATGAAATATTCGTGGCGAGCTTTTTTGTTTTGAGCGATGGTATTGCTACCCGCTTTATTCTTTGATTTCTTTGCCATAGTGCCTGCATTATACGGCTTGGATTTCGGTTAGGAAATCCTTTATTTGCTCTAAGAGAGAATAAACGTAGAATTACAGCATTGAATGATTAAGTAAAGCAGTACCGGAGTTAACATGAAGCAAGTGAGTCGCTCTGCATTGGTCTCGTTTAGTGCTGAACAGATGTACGCATTAGTGAATGATGTATCAAGCTACCCAGAGTTTCTTCCTGGTTGTTCTGGCTCTAAAGTTTTAGAGTCTACGCAAACCACAATGGTTGCATCGGTTGATGTTTCTAAGGCTGGAATAAGCAAAACATTCACGACGTCGAATCAATTGAATCATGGTCAGTCTATTATTATGAACTTGGTCGATGGCCCATTTAGTTCACTGACTGGCGGCTGGTATTTTACCCCCCTAGACGAAAGCGCCTGTAAGGTGGAGCTTAAGCTTGAGTTTGAATTTTCGAATAAGATGGTTGAGCTGGCGTTTGGCAAGATCTTTAATGAGTTAACCAGCAACATGGTCAGCTCCTTTACTAAGCGAGCAAAGCAGGTGTACAGCTGTTATGAGTATTGAGTCGGAAATGATCCATGTTGAAGTGGTGTACGCACTGCCTAACGAGCAGCGTGTGTTCACGTTAGTAGTGAACAAGTCTATGAGTGTTGAAGAGATCATTGTTCAATCTGGTGTACTTGAGCTTTACCCTGACATTGATTTAAAGAAGAACAAGGTCGGTGTTTTTAGCCGCAACGTTAAGCTTGATGCCACGGTTCATGATAAAGATCGCATTGAGATCTATCGTCCATTGTTGGCAGATCCCAAAGAAATAAGACGCAAAAGGGCTGAACAAGCCAAGGCAGAAAAAGAAGCGGAAGCTAAGAAGTAACGTCTAATCTATGTCATGCTGCAATAAAAATGGCTCGTATAATACGAGCCATTTTTTGTCTGTGTCTTTATAGAAAGTATCTTTAGTTGATACTCTCAAAGAACTGATCACTTGCAGGGAACTCTCCGGCAATGTCAACTAGCGTGCCTGATGGATCAAAATTAACGATCAGGTTACGCTGAACCGAGTCATCATGACCTGCAGTATGGTGGTAAATGTAATACCACGTATCAGGGTAACCATTTTCAATCAGCATTGGCGAGCCCATCACGTAACGAACTTGCTCTTTAGTCATACCAAACTTAAGTTGATCGACAGCTTCTTGTTCAATGTAATTGCCTTGGTTAATGTCAATTCTATAAACAACTTTTTCTAACACCGAGCAACCCGTTAGCATTGTGATTGCAAGCGGTACGATGACTAACCATTTCTTAAACTGCATATCTTCTTTCTTTACAAGTGAACATTAAACTGCGGTGATAATAAACAACCTCGGCGCAGAAGTAAAAAACTCCTTTACCAATGAACTGTTTCAGACCGTGAATTTTGAGATAGGTTGCAAAGAAAGTCTAAATAATCGGAAACGTGGAACTTATTGGGCTTAATGTGGTTGGCCCAATAAGTTACCGAAGAGAAAGGGAGGCTTGAGTTTTTACTATGCAGCTATCAATAGCTCTTTCGCATTGGCCAGTGTTGATTGAGTGATTTCACTGCCGCCGAGTAGACGAGCAAGCTCAGAAATACGAGCTTCTGTATCAAGCGTATGCATTTGCGTCTCAGTTTTACCTGACTTCGTTGATTTAGCGACAAAGAGCTGTTGATGCCCGCAGCCGGCTACTTGAGGAAGGTGGGTTACACAAAGCACCTGTGTTGATTGCCCCAATGTTCTTAGCATTTTTCCAACCACTGCGGCGGTAGGACCACTAATACCCACATCGACTTCATCGAAAATGAGGCTAGGCGTATCGACTTTTTGTGCCGTAATGACTTGAATAGCGAGTGATATACGAGACAATTCACCACCAGACGCGACTTTGGCAATGGGCTGCATTGGCTGGCCAGGGTTGGTGGAAACCAAGAAACAAACAGAGTCCATTCCTAGAGGCGATGGGTGAGTGTTTTGGTTATCGATATCGATACAGAACTTGGCTTTCTCCATGCTCAGTTCATGCATGCTTGCTGAAATAAGCTTGTTAAGTTCTTTTGCATATCGGCTACGAGATTTATGCAGCTTTTCAGCGCTAACTAAGAACGCCTGATACTTCTTCTCGACATCTTGATCAAGTTCATCAAGGCGCTCATCCGAGCAATCTAATGCTTCAATTTGTGCGAGTAAGTCTTGATGATGCTGGTAGATCTCTTCTGGCATAATATGGTGCTTACGAGCGATAGACATAACCTTTGAGAAGCGTTCTTCGACATAGGCCATTCGACCAGGGTCGACATCAATGCTGTCAAGGTAACTACGAAGCTCTGCGTTCGCTTCTTCAAGCTGGATGAGTGCCTCGGCAACCATATTAGGCAGCTCGACAAGCTTCTCATCAAGCTCAGCAAGTTGAATTAGGGACTGATTGGCTGATTGGAGAATACTAAGCGCATTAACTTCTTCACCTTCGTAAATAAGCTCGATAGCCTGTTGGCAGGTTGAGGCAAGCTCTCCGCTGTTGGATAGTCGTTTGTGTTCTTGTTCGAGTTGTTCATATTCTTCCTCGCCAAGAGAGAGCTCATTAAGCTCTTTTATTTGATATTCAAGCAGCTGTTTCTGTGCCTGGTTAGTGGCACTGTTTTCTTTCAATTGCTTGAGGTTGTTGTCTGCGTTACGCCATTTTTGATAGGCATTACGAGTACTTTTGAGCAGGTTGGTATGGCCGGCGTATTGATCGAGCATTGCCATTTGGTAGTCACTTTTCATCAACTGATGATGAGCGTGCTGCCCATGAATGTTGATCAGTTGCTGACCCAAAGATTTCAGTTGAGAAAGTGGGACAGGGCTGCCATTGATAAAGGCTCTAGAGCGTCCTTCTTTGCTAATGATGCGGCGAAGTATGCAATCACTACCATCGAGAAGATCGTTATCTTCAAGCCAACGAGTGGCGTGTAGATTATTCTCTAGAGAGAAAGCTGCACTCACTTCTGTTTTTTCTTCACCTTGTCTAACCATGCCTGCTTCAGCGCGGCCGCCCAAACATAAACCTAAGGCATCAATAGCAATAGACTTACCTGCACCCGTTTCACCAGTGATACTGGTCATCCCTTTCGAGAGTTCGAGTTGCAAAGATTTTACGATAGCAAAGTTGTTTACACTTAAATGAGCCAGCATTTTATTTACCTGTACAATTGAACAACACTGTATAAGAAAACAGTATATACTGTTTCTTTATACAGTAAAGTTACACAGGCAAGATATTTTAGTGATATGGCTACTTTGTGAACAAGATCAATTCAATCTCAGTCGCTGTTTTCGGCGAGTTAAAACAATTTACTAGACCAACCGAGCTTGTTTCTTAGCACGTGATAGTAGCTGTAGTCTTTAGGGTGAATCAGTTTGAGTGCATTTGGACTTTGATAGATATGTATCTCGTCGCCAGGTGAAACTGGTAGAGATATTTGGCCATCGCACCCTACTTCTTGTGTACCTCTATTGTCCGGAGAGACCAGCAATTTAATTCGGCTGTTCCCATCAACCACAAGCGGTCGGCTGGAAAGAGTATGTGGAAACATAGGTACAAGGCTGATGGCGTTTAGGCTTGGCGAAAGAATCGGGCCACCGCCAGAAAGAGAGTAGGCCGTCGAGCCTGTTGGGGTGGAAACAATGAGGCCATCGGAACGTTGTGAAAAAGCAAACGTATCATCGATGTAGACTTCAAATTCGATCATGTGGGCGACTTGGCCTGGGTGAAGAACCGCTTCATTTAGGGCTGAATTATGGCTTTTTATCTGCCCGTGACGGTGGATTTCCGTTTCAAGTAAGAATCGATTCTCAATTCGATATTCGCCACTTAACACAGATACCAAGTCAGACTGGAAGTTATCTGGATCCAAATCGGTCAGGAAACCAAGGTTGCCTCTGTTGACACCTATCACGCAAATATCAAATCTAGAAAGTACGCGTGCAGCACCCAGCATGTTGCCATCGCCGCCGACAACAATGGCCAGATCCGCCTTTTTGCCAAGTTCAATCAGATTTGAGAAACGCTCGGTAGGGATATCATCGAGAATATCGGATAATCGATCATCAATAAAGACGCTGTAACCTTTCGCGGTCAGCCACAGATAGAGCTCTTTATGTGTCTGTATTGCTTGTTGATCTCTCGGTTTTCCGATGATGGCTATCACTTCAAAGCATTTTTTCATAGGTTTTCCAGGCTAATTGGACTTGAATCAAGAATCTTCATCCCCATAATAATGGCAAGTCACCCCTTTATGCGAATTTTTGTGCCCCTAATTGAGTAACAATGAGTATAGGAGCACGTTGGATTGAATTCTGGAGATATCATGAGCAACGAAGAAAACAAAATGAAAGAAGAAGAACTTAAGCAAACTGAAAACACAGAACAAGAAGCAGATGTTGTTGGAAGCGATGCTGATATCGAATGGAATGAAGAGCAACAAGTGGATGAGCAAGAGTCTAAGATTGCTCAGCTAGAAGCTGCTTTATTAACAAGCGAGGCAAAAGTTCAGGATCAACAAGACTCTGTGTTGCGAGCAAAAGCGGAAGTTGAAAACATGCGTCGTCGCACTGAACAAGAGATCGATAAAGCGCGTAAATACGCGTTGAATAAGTTTGCTGAAGAGCTATTGCCGGTGATTGATAATCTAGAACGCGCAATTCAATCAGCAGACCAAGAGAACGAAGCGGTTAAGCCTGTTCTTGAAGGCGTAGAGATGACGCATAAGTCGTTCGTCGACGTTGTTGCTAAGTTTGGGCTAAAAGAGATTAACCCAGAGGGTGAAACTTTTAACCCTGAAAAACATCAAGCGATGTCAATTCAAGAAAGTGCAGATCACGAACCAAATTCTGTTATGTTCGTTATGCAAAAAGGCTACGAGCTGAATGGCCGAGTTATTCGCCCTGCGATGGTGATGGTATCCAAATAATCATCAGTATTGATGGTTGAAAGTAGAGAGGAGCAGTTGCTCCTCTTTTTTTTTACAAATTTTAAACCTTTTGATTATTGATTTATCAATAACATTCCACTGCTTACTTTTTATTTGCCTGGTCTAATACTCTGCGTGGTGGTGTAAATTCAATTTTTAATGCTTATTTTTGTTTTCTTTACAATGGTTGATAGTTCTTTTCTTTGAGATTGCACTGTGTAATATGACTGCCTTCTCGGCGGTAGACCGAGTTTATAACTAATTTTTAACATAGATGCATACAATAATCATTGGAGTTGAACGATGGATAAGTCGCTCTCAAGCAAAATATTCGTAGGCCTTTTCGCTGGCCTTATTTTAGGTACTGCTATTCAATACTTGTTTAGCGGTGTGACATTCATGGATACCTACCTGTTGGGACTGGCGAACGGTGTCGGTACCATGTTTGTTGAAATGATCAAATTGATGGTTGTCCCATTGGTTTTCTTTTCAATCGTCTGCGGTATCGTTGATCTAAAGGATTTAAGTTCATTTGGTCGTTTAGGCAGTAAAACCTTTTCTTTATATATTCTAAATACTGTTATTGCGATCGTGCTTGCGCTTACTATCGGAATGATCTTTCAGCCGGGTGCCGGAGCAAATCTAGCGGGAACGGTTTCTGAGTCCGTTGAATTAGCGACAACCGATACGCCAGATATCTTCTCGCTGATCGTTAACATCGTTCCAAGCAACCCAGCTGCTGCATTTGCTAGCGGTGATATGCTGCAAATCATCTTTATGGCTATTCTAGTCGGTATTGGTATTCAAGCGATGCAAGATCGTGGAGCACCAATTGCCAACGCATTTAAGCTTGGTAACGAGCTGATGATGAAGCTTATTGGGCTTGTGATGGGGTTAGCGCCTTACGGTGTATTCGCGCTGATGATTAACCTTGGTGCTACGCTAAATGCAGGGACATTGATGTCGGTTGCGGGCTATGTGGCATTAGTTATTGCAATGCTTCTGTTCCAAATCTTTATCTTCTATCCGACAGCGGTCGCACTGACGACTCGCTGTTCTTCTAAAACATTTTTGCGTGCAGTTCGTGAGCAAATCTTGTTTTCACTATCAACCGCAAGCTCTAATGCTACGATTCCTGTGACGATGCGTACCCTTACAGAAAAGCTAGGTGTATCTAAGTCGGTAGCTGGCTTTGGTGTACCACTGGGTGCAACCATGAATATGGCCGGTGTGTCTGTCTATATTGCGCTTGCAACAATCTTTGTGGCGAATGCCTTCGGTCAACCGATTGTGGCAGCTGACCTGTTCATGCTTGGTTTCACTATCTTACTTCTTTCTATCGGTGCTGGTGGTGTTCCTGGTGGTGGTGTTGTGATGGTTGGCGTTCTACTGCATCAATTGGGCTTACCGCCTGAAGGTCTAGCCATTATTGCTGCCGTTGACCGTATCAATGATATGTTCTGTACCTCTTCTAACGTAGTGGGTGATACAGCGGTTAATACCATTGTTGCTCAGTCTGAAGGAGAAGTGGCTCAAGATGAAACCGCCGCTGAACCGGTAAAAGTGACGGCATAATCAAAAGGTTAATACAAAATGAACAAGCGGAGCTTAATGGCTCCGCTTTTTTGTATGAGAAATATCGCTACTTTTTTTCAGTTCGACCCTTGAAAAGAAATTTGCAGCCCCTATCTATGGTGCATACAAAAAACAAAGATTCGTTTTTGTTTATTCGCAAGGGTTGAAAGCCCACTATGCATCCCCCACATAGGGTGTATAGAAAATCAAAATAGAATTAATTCGGAGATCGCCTGATGGGTAAAATCATTGGTATTGACTTAGGTACTACTAACTCTTGTGTTGCTGTTCTAGACGGTGACAAGCCACGCGTAATTGAAAATGCTGAAGGTGAGCGTACAACAGCATCCGTTATCGCATACACTGACGGTGAAACGCTAGTAGGTCAGCCTGCAAAACGTCAAGCGGTAACTAACCCAACTAACACGCTATTTGCTATTAAGCGTCTTATTGGTCGTCGTTTTGAAGACGAAGAAGTACAACGCGACATCAAAATCATGCCATTTAACATTGTTAAAGCGGATAACGGTGATGCTTGGGTTGAAGCGCAAGGCCAACAAATGGCTGCTCCTCAGGTTTCTGCTGAAGTACTGAAGAAAATGAAGAAAACAGCAGAAGACTTCCTAGGTGAAGAAGTGACTGGCGCTGTTATCACAGTACCTGCTTACTTTAACGATGCTCAACGTCAAGCAACGAAAGATGCTGGCCGTATCGCAGGTCTAGAAGTTAAACGTATCATCAACGAACCAACAGCAGCTGCACTTGCTTACGGTCTTGATAAGAAAGGCGGCGACCGCACTATCGCTGTTTACGACCTTGGTGGTGGTACATTCGATATCTCAATTATCGAGATTGATGAAGTTGAAGGCGAGAAGACGTTTGAAGTACTAGCAACTAACGGTGACACTCACCTTGGTGGTGAAGACTTTGATAACCGTCTAATCAACTACCTAGTAGACGAGTTCAACAAAGAGCAAGGCATCGATCTTAAGAACGATCCACTTGCAATGCAACGTGTTAAAGAAGCGGCAGAGAAAGCGAAAATCGAACTTTCTTCAGCACAGCAAACTGACGTAAACCTACCTTACGTAACTGCTGATGCGACTGGTCCTAAGCACATGAACGTTAAAGTAACGCGTGCGAAACTAGAATCTCTAGTTGAAGACCTAGTACAACGTTCTCTTGAGCCACTTAAAGTTGCTCTAGCGGATGCTGACCTATCTGTTGGTGACATTGATGATGTTATCCTAGTTGGTGGTCAAACACGTATGCCAATGGTTCAAGCTAAAGTGACTGATTTCTTTGGTAAAGAGCCACGTAAAGACGTAAACGCTGATGAAGCGGTTGCAATGGGTGCTGCTGTACAAGGTGGTGTTCTTGCGGGTGACGTTAAAGACGTACTTCTTCTAGACGTAACTCCTCTATCTCTTGGTATCGAGACGATGGGCGGCGTAATGACTAAGCTTGTTGAGAAGAACACAACGATCCCAACGAAAGCGAACCAAACGTTCTCTACTGCAGAAGACAACCAAAACGCGGTTACTATCCACGTTCTTCAAGGTGAGCGTAAGCAAGCGACTTACAACAAGTCTCTTGGTCAGTTCAACCTAGAAGGCATCCAAGCTGCACCTCGCGGCATGCCTCAAATCGAAGTAACTTTCGACCTTGATGCGGATGGTATCCTGCACGTTTCTGCGAAAGACAAGCAGACTGGTAAAGAGCAGAAGATCACTATCCAAGCTTCAGGCGGCCTAAGCGACGACGAAATCGAGAAAATGGTTCAAGAAGCAGAAGCGAACAAAGAAGCGGACAAAAAGTTCGAAGAGCTAGCAACTGCGCGTAACCAAGCTGACCAAATGATTCACGGTACTCAGAAGCAAGTAGAAGAAGCTGGTGAAGCTCTACCTGCAGAAGACAAAGAGAAGATTGAAGCAGCAATCGCAGAACTTGAAACAGCGAAGAAAGGCGACGACAAAGAAGCTATCGACGCGAAAGTTCAAGCGTTAATGGAAGCATCTCAAAAGCTAATGGAGATTGCTCAGCAGAAAGCTCAAGCTGAACAAGCTCAAGGCGGCGAAGACGCAGGCCAACAGCAAGCTCAAGAAGAAGATGTTGTAGACGCTGAGTTTGAAGAAGTTAAAGAAGACAAGAAGTAATCTTTTCTTCTAAGAAGAGGGGCATCTTAATGATGTTCTTCTTCTTATTTTAGCGACGGTTTGTTTTAGAACCTTGCTTAAAAGTATCGATACGGGCGTTTGAGGAAACTCATACGCCCGTCTGCTTGTAAATGATTTATCAATATAGCTAAGTGCCCTGTTAATACGCAGTTCTATAAGCCCCTTAGCTATATTGATACAACCGCAAACGGGTCTTAGCCGTTTGTAGCACTAAATTGGTGACCAACAGCATGTCAAAACGTGATTATTATGAAGTACTAGGCGTCGGCCGCGACGCATCTGAGCGTGATATTAAAAAAGCGTACAAGCGCTTGGCTATGAAATACCACCCAGATCGCAATCAAGGTGATGACACTTCAGATGAAAAGTTTAAAGAAGTAAAAGAAGCGTACGAAATTTTGACCGACGCTCAGAAGAAGGCTGCGTACGACCAATATGGTCACGCTGCGTTTGAGCAAGGCGGAATGGGTGGCGGTGGCTTCGGTGGCGGCGGTCAAGGTGATTTCGGAGACATCTTTGGTGATGTTTTCGGAGATATCTTTGGTGGTGGTCGTCGTGGTGGCGGTGGTGGTCAACGTGCGCAGCGCGGCGCTGACTTACGTTACAACATGGAACTAACTTTAGAAGAGGCTGTTAAAGGCGTTTCTAAAGAGATTGAAATTCCAACGCTTGTTCACTGTGATACTTGTGAAGGTACCGGTGCTAAGAAAGGGTCTTCTCCAGAGACATGTGGTACGTGTCATGGACATGGTCAGGTTCAGATGCGTCAGGGCTTCTTTGCGGTTCAGCAAACATGTCCTACTTGTCACGGCAAGGGTAAGATCATCAAAGATCCATGTAACTCTTGCCACGGTCAAGGCCGTAAGCAGAAGACAAAAACACTTAACGTTAAGATCCCATCAGGTGTGGATACTGGCGATCGCATTCGTTTATCTGGCGAAGGCGAAGCTGGCGAGTCTGGCGCACCAGCAGGCGATCTCTATGTTCAAGTACATGTGAAAGAACACAACATCTTTGAGCGTGACGGCAACAACTTGTACTGCGAAGTGCCAGTAAGCTTTGCAATGGCAGCGCTTGGTGGTGAAGTTGAAGTGCCGACTCTAGATGGTCGTGTAAACCTGAAAGTGCCAGATGAGACTCAAACGGGCCGTATGTTCCGTATGCGTGGCAAAGGCGTGAAGGGTGTACGCGGTGGCGGTGTTGGCGATTTGATTGTGAAACTGGTCGTAGAGACTCCAGTTAAACTTAGCTCACGTCAGAAAGATCTACTGAAAGAGTTTGAAGAGTCTTGCGGTGGTGAAGCAGCGAATAAGCATAAACCAAAGTCTGAAGGCTTTTTTAATGGCGTCAAAAAGTTCTTTGATGATTTAACAAGCTAATTAATGACGTTCTAGTTCGAATTAAGAAAGGCCAGCGGTTACGCTGGCCTTTTGTTTTTCGGGTATTTAAAAAGACGCTCTATACATTTCTGGATCTTAACTTGTTGAAAAGTTGGTCGTATGTGATGGTGTTTCGACTTTGCTGTAAATCTCGTGTCATTAATTCGACTGCTTTTTCATCCGTTGTAAAAGGTGGGTCAAATCTCTTCGTTACTCATTAAATCATGTACAAGCCCTGATATTCTCGCCGCCTTTCAGCAATGCCATTCTCGGTGTTGCGTAAACAAACGCAGAAGATGAAAAAGGGCGGAATGTGAGAAATGGTCTAGTGAAAACAGCAAAAAGATACGCATTGGTGGTCGCTCTAAGCGTTATGACAATGGGGGCTCAAGCCAATACCGGGGTTGGGCTTTTTGTTGGAGAGCCATTCTGGGGACTGGAGTTTAAGCATAATGATATTCGATTCAATGTCAGCTTAGATGATCAGTTTGGGCTAGGAGCCAATAAGTCGTTTCAAGTTTCTAATACTCCTTTGTACTTATTTGTTGGTGGTCAGTATATTGATCGAAATACCCATTACATGGCGGTGACGTCAGGCATTGGAGCGGAATTAAGGGTAAAGCCGATGGGGTTCTACATCGATGTAGGGCCAAATCTTTACCTTGATGAAATGCAATTTGAACTCGAGGCAAAAGCTGGGCTTAGGGTCTATTTCTAGTCCATTGACGAAATCTATAGCCTGCTCATTGCAGGCTATTTTTTTCTTTTGAGACGGACACTTTAGCTTGAATTACCAGCAATCGCTTGGGGTCGTTTGTCCTAACGCATCCAGCGTCATCGTCTTGTTTTGTGGTAAGCATTTGTCGTTTGTCTGGCCGACGTCGGTTTGAGCCGTAGCCGTAATGGTGTAGGCCATCGATGCTGAACTTGTCACCGAGAACAGGTAACGAGTGCTATCGCTGTCGCAAATGGTGCAGTTTCCAGAAGAGATGATAGAGCTCCAATCGTAACCGCTATCATAGCTTTCTTCTAACTGTAATTGGATTCTAGCCATATCGACTTTTGCGGCGGTTCGATGAGCCTTTAGCGAGTGTTCGGTGAAGCTTGGGTACGCGATTGCCGCGAGTATTGAGATAATCGCAACAGAGAACAATAATTCGATCAAGGTCATTCCAACCTCTCTTTTTTTGTATGGTTTACAGCTAAATAGTTGAATCATTACGAGTTACCCTGAGTAATTTTCCCCCTAGTTTTATTACCTGATAGCATCTGCGCAAGTGAATTGGATTATAAACAATAAGTTTCATAGGGAGTTGCGAAATGGCTCGCGGGTTTACTCTGTTGGAGTTGGTAATCACGATTAGTGTGTGCGGTATTGTTCTCGCTTTTTCTGCTCCAAGTTTCAACACCATGATGGAAGGCAACAAAATGCAGCGCCTTGCCACCGAATTTAATGGGTTCTTGATTCAAGGGAAGTCAGAAGCGGTGATGAGAAACACCAAGCTTTATGCGCATTTCTCTTTTGCTGAAGGTACGATCTATACCCAAGGAGATTGGAGTGTAACGTTGGCGGACTCGGATGATCTCAATACCGCGAATAAAATAGCCTTCTTCGATGGTACCGCTTACCAGGGCATCAGCCTTCTTCATACCTATAGCTCACAACAAATCTCGTTTGATGAAGTCAGAGGGAGGCCAAAGTCTGGCAGCCTTTCCTTTCATCCTATCTCAGACAATACGATTCAGTTAGCCATTAAAACCTCCAACCCGCCAGGGCGAATCAGGGTCTGCGCTGTAAATGGAGGGCTCTATGGGTATAAAACGTGTTAATTACCGACTTTTCGAGTGTGGGCTTGGTTCGATGAAAAACCAAAAAGGAGCCTTACTGATTGAGATGATGATCTCGATGCTGATTGGAATCATCGCCATCGCTATTATTGGCAGTGTCTTTCTCAGCGGGCAGCGGACGGCAAAAGAACGTTCATTGGAGCTATTAGTACTCCAGAGCTTAATGAGCACAACCTCTATGATGAGGGCTGATATTCAGAGAGCTGGGTTTGACGGTGGGTTTGGCTATACCGTAAAACTCGCGGGTTCAGAGGATGCTATTGCGGTCAGCGGAAGCAGTATGGGCTTTGCCTACTACGTTGAAGATTCATCCAAGTATCAACATGTGAAATACAAACTGAAAGACGGGGCGTTGTTTAGTTGTGAAAAGAAACAAGCAACATTGGCGGCACTCTCTGAGCTTAACGGCTGCTACAACCTCCTGGACCAGAATGCACTGAACATTGTGTCGTTTGCTGTCAGTACAACTCCCTTAGTGACGAGCAGTGCCGAGAATTTATTAACGGAAGTCTATCTAGAAGCAGAGCTTAAAGACGGTCGATATAACAATTCCGTCATCATGGCAGTAAAGCAAAGGAATTGGTTATGAAAATTAGAATAGGGAATTCTCGACATCAAACCGGTGCTTCCGTCTTGTTGATGACGGCTATATTACTCGTTGGGGCTTTGGCTACCGCTTTGAGCTCGTATCGAGGGGTGTTTTATCAGATTAAGGTCGCCAACAATCAAATTGAAGACCGTCAGGCCCATTGGCGAGCGGAAGGTGGGTTGGAGTGTGCGTTTTCATCGATTGTAGAAAACAATGACACAAGCATTCCCACCAACTTAAACAGTGTTTGCTCTGCCATGGGGCTTACGCACCTGAAAGCAAGTGCTACTGATCCAGAACGACTCTCTGCGAAATACGGCTACAGAGAGTTGAATAAAAGCATCGTTTTTTCTGGTGATAGTGGGGACGGTGCGATCAAGTCTACGTCGGATCTTCTTGTCTATGGATCGACACTGGTTTCCCCACCAGACCCAGGGCCCAAGAATAGTGACAACGAACATGAATGTGTCGCCGTTGCTATACATGAAGAGAGCTCCTTCATCGCTAGTACCGGAATCTCAAACAACGGTGTTGGTATCAATATCAGTAAGCCAAGTGTTGATTTTGATAATAGCTTCGATTGTGCTGCCACACACAAAACGGTCTCTTCTTCCAATACTGGAATATGGAAAGACGCATCAAATACATTCGTCTCAACAAATGCCAAACAAGATCTTCAGCAGGTTGAAAAGCTAAATCCATTTAAAAACTTGTTTGGTTATGAGCGTGGCGAATGGGAAAAGGTAAGAGATCATTCTGATTATAAATTTCTTAGCTATTCAATGTCGGGGACCGATGTGAATTGCACTGATAAGTTTAAGGGCGATTTAATTTTGGGAAAACCCAATAAAGTCTGGATTGATGGTAGCTGTGAGTTGGACCAAACTTCTATCGATGCCATCACAACGATTCAGGCTAGCGCTTCAGGAACCTACCTATTTTTACTGATTCACAATGGCGTGTTAGCGATTCGAGGTTCAGGATCCATTGAAGGGGTTATTTTCCACTTTAATGAAAGCTTTGCCCCGGACCCTAGTCATTGGAGCGTCTTTTCTACCCCTACAACCGCTGATCTTAATTCCAATTTCGATGTGTCGATTTCTACTTTATATGGAAGTGCGACCACAAATACTCCAAAACATGCGACATTTTTGCAGTCAGGTTCGTTTAAGTTTACCGGAGGAATGCTGTTTGATACCAACAAGCAGATGGCTCTGTTTTATGATTCAATGAGACTTCAATACAACAGCGATATTACCTCTAGCTTTGTTTTTTCAGCAAAACCTAAATGGAAAAAGGGGTCTTGGCATGATCGCTAATCAAAAAGGGTTTAGTTTAATTGAGGTGATGGTGGCGTTCATTCTTATCGGCGTCGCCTCTCTAGGGCTGATCAAATTGCAGAGCTATGTGGAAAGCAAAGCCGATCACGCTAAGACAAGCCTAGAGGCGCTATACATGATGGAATCTCAGTTAGAGAAGTTTCGTCAGAGAGGCGTATCATCCCCGGCATACCTTTACACTTTGCTCGATGTTCATGGCGAGTGTAATGCGATGACAGAGAACAGTTCAGCGTTAGTGGTTCAGTTAGCGTGTGAATCCGAACTACTGATGGGGGATACAGTGAGTAAAATAACGGTGAAAGCCTACTGGCACGATCGTTACCAACAAGATAAAGAAGTGAAAATTGTAACAATGTTATCTAAGTATAGTGAGTTTGATTAAATTCTGTATTTTTGTCTATTTTTAGTCGTTAATTTAGATTTATTCTGTTTGTTTGGTTTTATTGTTTAACTATGTGTGTTTTGTTTGGGTTTAAATATTGTATTGATTAAGTATGTTGATATGTGATTTTTTTGTTGCACGTAGATTGTGTTTTTGCAAAACATGCCTCTGTTTAAGGAAAATGTCTTAGAACCTTGTGCTTTTGAGGTCTGAATTTTATACAATGCGCAGCGTTATATAGACCAAGAAAAGTATCGATAAGGTCTAAGGCAACCACACAAAAAAATACGGAGTTACCATGAGTAACCAAGCTGCAAAACAAGCACCAACGCCGAAGCCGAGCGGCATGGATCGCTTCTTAAACGCAATTGAAACAGCAGGCAATAAAATCCCTGATCCTGCGATTCTATTTTTCTGGGCACTTGTTATTGTCTGGGTATCTTCAGCGATATTATCGAATGTTTCATTCGACTTAATTAACCCACGTACGGGTGATGCATTAGAAGTAAATAACCTTCTTACTGGCGAAGCGCTCGCTAGCTTTATGGCAAACATGGTAACGACGTTTACTGGTTTCGCCCCTCTAGGTATTGTTTTGGTTGCGATGTTAGGTGTTGGTGTTGCCGACGCTTCTGGCTTCATCCAAACTGGCCTTAAGAAAATGCTTAACTTTACGCCGGCTAAGCTACTAACGCCGATGCTAATTCTGGTTGCTATTGTTTCTCACACTGCAGCTGACGCGGGTTATGTACTGGTTATTCCACTAGGCGGTATCATCTTCCATGCTGCGGGTCGTCACCCTCTAGCGGGTATTGCAGCAGCATTTGCTGGTGTGTCAGGTGGTTTCTCAGCAAACTTTATTCCTTCAGGTATTGATCCACTGCTAGCAGGCTTCACGCAAACAGCCGCTAATGTTCTAGATCCTGAATACGTTGTTAACCCTCTAGCGAACATCTTCTTTACTGGTTTGTCTTCATTCCTCATCGTTGGTATCGGTTGGTGGGTAACAGAGAAAATCATTGAGCCACGTCTTTCTAACACACCTGTAGATGAAGATGCAGAAGAAGCACCGGATCTTGGTACATTTACTGAGATTGAATCTAAAGCATTCCGTTGGGCTGGTTGGGCAATGGTTGCGGGTATTGCAGCATTAGTCTTTGCTCTTATGCCTGAAGACTCAGCGTTGCGTTCTCCTGAAGGCGAGCTGACAGCATTCTCTGCACCACTGATGCAGTCTATCGTTCCACTGATTTTTATTCTCTTTGTTATTCCAGGCATCGTTTACGGTCGTATTTCAGGTAAGTTCAACAGCAACAACGATATTATTAAGTCAATGTCAGAGACGATGTCTACGATGGGTGCTTACATCGTAATGTCGTTCTTCTGTGCTCAGTTCCTATCGGCATTTGGTCAGTCAAACATTGGTACTATGCTTGCGCTTTACGGCGCAGAAGGTCTTAAAGCAATGGACCTAGCGGGTGAGATGACGATCGTAGGTATGATTCTTCTTACGGCATTCGTTAACCTGTTAGTGGGTTCTGCATCAGCGAAGTGGGCTCTAATCGGTCCAATCCTGGTTCCAATGCTGATGGTTGTTGGTATTTCTCCAGAGCTATCTCAAGCCGCTTACCGTGTTGGTGATTCTGTTTCTAACATCATCTCTCCACTTATGGTGTTCTTCCCACTTGTGGTTGTTTACTGTCAACGTTACGTGAAGTCGACAGGTATCGGTACGCTAGCAGCTCTGATGATGCCATTCTCAATCGCAATGTTGATTGGTTGGACTATCTTCCTACTGGCTTACTGGGCGTTTGGTATTCCACTAGGTATCAATGCTCCATACACTTACAGCATGTAAGCAGTAGAAAAATTATCTAATTAGAGCCCGCGATTATTCGCGGGCTTTTTCTTATCTGCGAAATCCATGTAAACTTTACTACCGTTCAACATCGGTTTTATCTTCAACTTATCGATAAGCAACGATTGGTGTTTGAAAGTGGTTGGTGTTTCAATTTTTGACTTGGAGTAAACGCGTGTCAGTTCCTGAATTTTCTTCTCAAGATGAGCACTTTATGCGGCGAGCACTCGAATTGGCTGCCATCGCGGAAAGTGAAGGGGAAGTGCCTATCGGTGCTGTGCTGGTTAAAGATGGCGAGATTATATCGGAAGGTTGGAATCGTTCGATTGGTCAACATGACTCGACGGCTCACGCGGAAGTCGAGGTCATAAGAAAAGCAGGACAAGTGCTTGAGAACTATCGACTGCTAGACACAACGCTTTATGTGACACTAGAGCCTTGCCCTATGTGTGCGGGCGCTCTATTGCATAGCCGAGTAAAACGTGTTGTTTACGGTGCTTCTGATCTCAAAGCTGGGGCTGCAGGAACGGTGCTTGACCTGTTTGAAAGCCAAGCGGCGTATCACTACGCGGAAGTCGAAAAAGGTTTACTCGAAGAAGATTGCAGGGCTGTGCTTCAGGCTTTCTTTAAGCGTCGACGTAAAGAGATCAAAGAAAGAAAGCGTCAAATGAAATTGGATTTAGAAATGAAAGATAACGAGTAGGGGGATGTGTAAGAAGAGGGGTATTTAGCAAACATCTAGTTTCTGTATGGCGATGAGTGGGTAGAAACTTCTACCATCATTGCACGTCATTTGAACCGTATTCCGGTTGTTAGTCGATGTTTGCTGTTAATTGTTAGTCCATTAGCATCTGGGTATAGGTGCGGCTGCGCCAAATAATTTTCTTTTTATTATTTGCTAACATGCGCTTTCTTCGTGTTGCCGAAACAGTATTGCTTAGGCGTTTGGGTTGCATCTTACGTTTCATCATAAAACACTCCTTGGTTGATTCTAATTATAGTATCTCAAACACGTCGGTTTGGGGGATTAACACTCTTTTACTCTTCCTTTATAAAAAGGAATTGTTACGGCAATATGACGCGGTTTAAACAATTTAAACAGCGCCATTCCAACAAGAAGATTCGTAATCTCATAAAAGAGAGAATCAAAAAGGATAGGGGTCTGAAACCGTACGACACACTATCGAACACTATGTATAGCCGAGAAATCAATCCAGCTAGGCTATTTAGAGAGGGCTGATGACATGGCTATCTCTATCCATTTCATCAGCCCTTGCGTTGACCTCTTTACTGTTTCACTGCCTCTTCTGATAACGGTGAGGCGTCTTCTGAAGTAGCGCTGTCGCTATTTTCCGCATCAGAAACCGCGGGTGGTAAAGGGACAATCACCGTAAGATCGTCGACACCTGCTCCGGCGGCAGAGGCACTTCTTTGTTCCACATGACCAATGATACTTTGATAATAACGGCGTATGTTTTCAACGTAGTTTCTGGCTTCATCACCACGAGCAAAACCATAATAGGTTTGGCTGTAATACTTTTTCTGCCTCAGCAGTGGTAATCGATCCTTAACATCCGCCCATGCATTCTGATTTGCCCCCTGGCGCTTGGTTAAGCGCCTCGCATCCATGACATGACCAAAACCAACGTTATACGAAGCGAGTGCAAACCAGATCTTCTCGTGTTCTGAGATACTGTCAGGAATGCGATCGACCATTTTTCTTAGGTATTCAACGCCACCACGCACCGATTGTTCAGGATCCAGTCGATTGGTTACACCGACACTCTTCGCGGTAGGTAGAGTGAGCATCATCATTCCACGCACACCAGTTGGAGAACGTGCGACGGGGTTCCAATGAGACTCTTGATAAGCGAGGGCGGCGATTAAACGCCAGTCAAACTCTTCCGAATATTGCTTAAACAGTGGTGACCACTCTGGCAATTTACTGTCTAGCGCTCGGATGAAAGCGCGTGTATCGACATAGTCAAAGCTGCCGATATGACCTATGTATTTCTCTTCCAGCGCCGCAAGCTGTCCTGACTGCTTTAACGAACCAAAGAACTCAATCAATAGCGCGTATAGGCTTTCATCTTCAGAACGATTAATGAACCATGAAATGGGTTGATCTTCAGTGAGTTCGAAAGCGGTGGCAATATCTGGATAAATACGCTGTGAAAGGGATATTTCAATCGAATCCGCGACCGTAAATGGTAGTTTTCCTTCCGACACTTGCTTCAGCAACTGGTTAATGTCTGAATCAATGTCCACTGAGTATTGAAAGGTTTCATGCTGAGCTTTCAGCGCTTCAAGCGTATTTTTGAAGTGTGAGTCATCGACAATGCTGACCACTGGTTTTCCATCATAGTCTTCGATCAGCTTTTCTTGGCGGTCTAGCAACTGACCAAAGTTTCTTGGTCGCCACTGTCCTTTTTTATAGACGATCTGTTGGCTGACATAGTAATACGCGGGTCCAGCACGAAATTCGTTCAATCGGCTCTCAGACTGGCTTAAGCCTGCGGCAATAATATCTATTTCACCATTTTTTAAGGCAGGGTAGAGGCTCGACATACGATAAGCGGGCTTCATTTCCAGTTTAACGCCGAGCTCATTAGCAAATTCTCTGACCAATTCATAATCGAGACCAGCAGGACCATCGGGGCCAATGTAATAAGAGAGTTGGTTGTTTAGAGTGCCCACACGCAGAACGCCGCGCTCAAGCACTTGGTCGAGTTCGCTTTTGGGATCTGACTCGATTTGGCAGCCTAACAGAGCGATAGACGAAAAAAGAATGGCTGCCGTCAGTTTTATTTTTAAGAGACTTTGATTCAACATTGTTAAGTTCTCATAGACTTAGTATCGCTTTTATATCAAAGCCTAACAGTATCGAAAAGCAGAGTTATAAAAGAATGCGCGAGCTGGGTGGAATTTCGCCAATATCGGTGTAATTTCAAATTGACAAAAAAAATGACGCAAACGGTTGCTTTTGGTGTTACATCACAAAACTAATTGCTTTATAATGCGCTCGCAATGGAGAGGGGAAATCGGCATAAGTTCGAAGTTCATGTTTAGTAGTTAATGCTAACCCACTGAATTTATACCAATATCACCTTAATCAATTGCATAAGAGACCTAAGTACATGAGAATTTTGCGTGGCTCCCCAGCCCTTTCTGAGTTTCGTGTTAACAAGCTTTTAGAGCTTTGCCGTGAATTAAGCTTACCAGTAACTGGTATTTATGCTGAATTTACCCACTTTGCTGATCTGACAGCAGACCTTGACGCGTCTGAAGTTGAGAAGTTAGAAAAGCTGCTGACTTACGGTCCAACGATTGAAGAGCATAAGCCTGAAGGTTTATTGCTACTTGCAACGCCACGTCCGGGTACTATTTCTCCTTGGTCTTCTAAATCGACAGACATTGCTCACAACTGTGGTCTTGATAAAGTCGTACGCCTTGAGCGCGGTACGGCGTTTTACATTGAAACCTCAGAAGAACTCTCTGAGCTTCAACTTGTCGAGCTAAAAGCAATCCTGCATGACCGTATGATGGAAGTGGTTTTCACTGACTTCGATTCTGCTCAAGCGTTATTTACAGTTGCTGAGCCAGCACCGTATGCGGAAGTTGATCTTCTAAACGGTGGCCGTAAGGCGCTGGAAAATGCAAACGTTACGCTAGGTCTTGCACTTGCTGAAGATGAAATTGATTATCTTCTAGAAAGCTTCACTATCAAGCTTGAACGCAACCCGACTGACATCGAGCTTATGATGTTTGCACAAGCGAACTCAGAGCACTGTCGTCACAAGATCTTCAACGCTGATTGGACTATCGATGGCGTTAAGCAAGACAAATCTCTGTTCAAGATGATTAAGAACACCTTTGAAACGACTCCAGAACACGTTCTGTCTGCTTATAAAGATAACGCAGCGGTAATGACAGGTTCTGAAGTCGGTCGTTTCTTCCCAGATCCAGAAACTCGCCAGTACAACTACCACCAAGAGAAAACACACATCTTGATGAAAGTTGAAACGCACAACCACCCAACGGCAATCTCACCGTGGCCGGGCGCATCGACAGGTTCAGGCGGTGAAATCCGTGATGAAGGCGCAACCGGTATTGGTGGTAAGCCAAAAGCGGGTCTTGTTGCTTTCTCTGTATCTAACCTTAAGATCCCGAACTTCGTTCAACCTTGGGAAACTGACTTTGGCAAGCCAAGCCGTATCGTTACTGCTCTGGATATCATGCTTGAAGGTCCTCTTGGTGGCGCGGCATTCAACAACGAATTTGGTCGTCCAAACCTACTTGGTTACTTCCGTACTTACGAAGAGAAAGTAAACTCTCACGCAGGTGAAGAAGTGCGTGGTTACCACAAACCAATCATGCTGGCTGGTGGTCTTGGCAACATCCGTGATGAGCACGTTCAGAAGAAAGAGATCCCAGTAGGTGCAAGCCTAATCGTTCTTGGTGGTCCTGCGATGAACATCGGCCTTGGCGGCGGTGCGGCATCTTCAATGGATTCTGGTGCTTCTTCTGAAGATCTTGATTTTGCTTCTGTACAGCGTGAAAACCCAGAAATGGAACGTCGTTGTCAGGAAGTGATCGACCGTTGTTGGCAGCTTGGTGACGATAACCCAATCGCGTTCATCCACGATGTGGGCGCGGGCGGTATCTCGAACGCACTTCCTGAGTTAGTCGACGACGGTGAGCGTGGCGGTATCTTCAACCTACGTGACGTACCAAACGATGAGCCGGGCATGAGCCCACTTGAGATCTGGTGTAACGAATCTCAAGAGCGTTACGTAATGGCAGTTGCTGATAAAGACATGGCAACATTCGACGCGATTTGTAAGCGTGAGCGTGCACCATACGCAGTCGTTGGTAAAGCAACGGAAGAGCGTGAACTTAAACTAGAAGATTCACACTTCGACAACACGCCAATCGACATGCCAATGGACATCCTATTAGGTAAAACACCTAAGATGCACCGTGACGCGAAAACGCTAAAAGCGAACAACCCAGCGATTGACCGTTCTGGTATCGAAATGAACGAAGCGGTTGACCGTGTTCTTCGCTTGCCAACAGTTGCTGAGAAAACATTCCTTATCACCATCGGTGACCGCTCAGTAACAGGCCTTGTAGCTCGTGACCAAATGGTTGGTCCATGGCAGGTTCCAGTAGCAAACTGTGCTGTAACAGCGGCAAGTTACGACTCTTACCACGGTGAGGCGATGTCTCTTGGTGAGCGTACGCCAGTGGCACTTCTAGATTTCGGCGCATCGGCTCGTCTAGCGGTTGGTGAAGCAATTACCAACATCGCAGCGACGAACATCGGCGATATTAAACACATTAAATTGTCAGCTAACTGGATGTCTCCAGCAGGTCACCCTGGTGAAGATGCTGGCCTTTACGAAGCGGTTAAAGCCGTAGGTGAAGAACTCTGTCCAGCACTGGGTCTAACTATCCCTGTGGGTAAAGATTCAATGTCGATGAAGACTAAGTGGGAAGAGAATGGCGAGCAGAAAGAAGTCACGTCTCCGCTATCTCTTGTTATCACTGCGTTTGCACGTGTTGAAGACGTTCGTAAGACGATTACTCCTCAGCTTCGCACTGACAAAGGCAATACAAGCCTAGTTCTTATCGACCTAGGTAACGGCAAAAACCGTATGGGTGCGACAGCACTTGCACAGGTTTACAAACAGCTTGGTGATAAGCCAGCAGACGTAGACAACGCAGTGCAACTAAAAGGTTTCTACGAAGGCGTTCAAGCACTTGTCGCGAACGACCAAGTTGTCGCTTACCACGATAAAGGTGACGGTGGTCTATTCGTAACGCTAGCAGAAATGGCGTTCGCAGGTCACTGTGGTGTTAACGCTGATATTGCAGCGTTAGGCGAAGATACGCTTGCGGCACTATTCAACGAAGAGCTAGGTGCAGTAATCCAAGTTCGCAACGACGACCTAGACGCAGTACTTTCTACTCTTGCAGAAAATGGCCTAGAAGCGTGTTCACACGTGATTGGCTCTGTTGAAGCATCTGATGAGCTAGTGATTAAGTCTGGTGAGTCTGTAGTAATTGAACGTAACCGTACTGAACTACGTACTATCTGGGCTGAGACAACGCACAAGATGCAAGGTCTACGTGATAACCCAGTATGTGCTGACCAAGAGCACGAAGCGAAGAAAGACAACTCGGACCCAGGTCTGAACGTGAAACTAAGCTTTGACGTAAACGAAGATATTGCAGCGCCATTCATCAACACAGGCGCTAAGCCTAAGATGGCAATTCTACGTGAGCAGGGTGTTAATTCTCACGTTGAAATGGCAGCAGCATTTGACCGTGCAGGCTTCGAAGCGACAGATATTCACATGAGCGATATCCTAACGGGTCAAGCGGTTCTAGAAGAGTACAACGGCCTTGTGGCTTGTGGTGGCTTCTCTTACGGTGACGTACTAGGCGCTGGTGAAGGTTGGGCGAAATCAGTTCTGTTTAACGACTCTACGCGTGACCAATTTGAAAACTTCTTCAAGCGTGAAGATACCTTCTCTCTAGGTGTGTGTAACGGTTGTCAGATGTTGTCTAATTTACGTGACCTAATCCCTGGCGCGAATAACTGGCCACGTTTCGTTCGCAACGAATCTGAGCGTTTTGAAGCTCGCTTCAGCCTAGTTGAAGTTCAGAAGTCTGACTCTGTGTTCTTTAACGGCATGGAAGGTTCTCGTATGCCAATCGCTGTTTCTCACGGTGAAGGCCGCGTAGAAGTACGTGACAACGACCACCTAAACGCGATTGAAAACTCTGGGACGGTTGCACTACGTTACGTTGATAACAACGGTAACCAAACGCAGCAATACCCGAACAACCCGAATGGTTCGCCAAACGCTATCACTGGTTTAACGACGACAGACGGTCGCGTGACTATCATGATGCCGCACCCAGAGCGTGTATTCCGTACGGTTGCAAACTCTTGGTCTCCAGAAGGTTGGGGCGAGAATGGTGCTTGGATGCGTATGTTCCAAAACGCACGTAAGAACGTAGGCTAATTCATTCGATTTAATCGTTCTTAGTAATAGATTGAAAACGTCACTCACCGAGTGGCGTTTTTTTTTGCGTTGTATAAACAGTAAGGCATTCAACTAGATGCCTTGCATGGAGATAAAGAGGAGTTCGAACGCGTTGGCTAAGGCTTAGCATCTTAACTAAGGTAAGTAAGAAGCGAGTTTTATAGGAGCCTTATCACAATGTCTGTATCGAACTGGAGCATGCGATCACTGTCCGTTTTCATGTCTCTTTTCATCGTGATTATGTTCTTGTGCGCTTACTTCTCTTTTAAGTATCTTTGGTCGTATGACAAAGCGATTGCTCAGGTAGAAAGTATTCATGAGCGAGAGATACAGCAAGTTGGGACCATGCTAGAGCTGGCAAAAGATGATCTTGAAGGCAAACTTTCAGACTATGCGGCTTGGGATGCGATGGCTGACTTTGCGAAAAATGGCAGCGACGCTTTTACTGAAGAAGATATCAATATCCATACGCTCTCTTCTACAGGCTTAGAAGTGGTATTGATTTTTAATGATAAAAAGGAGCGGATGTATGACATCCGCTACGATCACATCAGGCAGAAACAAGTCCCAATCGGTAATGAGTTGTCTGGGTATTTTGACCGATTCCTGCAGGAAGCCGAATTAACATCGACTGATGAACATCAAGCTATTACTGGACTGTTGGCCTTTGAACAACACGCGTATATCTACTCCTTATCTAGGATTTGTAACAGCGAAGCGCTTGAGTGCAATAATGGCTTTGTTGTCTTTATTAGCCCGCTTGAACCGGACTACTTACAATTGGTTGAGAAAACAACCGGACTGACTGTCAGCATAAAAACACTAGAAACCATCCCCGTTATCCATCATGAACACGGTGTGTCGTCTGCCAGTTACCTTAATTTTTTAGACCCGATATCTGGCCTTAATATCAATATAAAGGTTGTCCACAGTGTCGTGCGCCCTCAATTTGTTGAAACGAATGAACTTGCCGTGGTTATTGGGTTCGCGAGTACATTGTTCCTTATGAACATTCTTCTAGTCCATAAACTGACACAGCCTATTAATCAGGCTCGCCGAGCGTTCATAGACTTTGCTCAAACTGGCAAAGCGTTACCTGAAGAGCAGCACTTTGTTTCCAGAGAAATGAAACAGTTCTCAAGTACTATCAATCGCTTGGTTGGTGAAATTGATGCCAGTCGACGAGAGCTTAAATGGCAGTCGGAACACGATTTCTTAACTGGGCTTGCGAATAAACGCTTGTTAGAAAAGTTAACAACAGCATGGATAGATGACCCTAAAGTGGCGTATCTAACGTTGTTCATGATTGATATCGACTATTTCAAACCTTATAACGATCACTATGGACATCTTGCGGGGGATCGAGCCTTAGAGCAGGTGGCAAAACGTTTAGACAATTCAATCTATGTAGAGAGTAACGTTTTAGCCCGCTTTGGTGGTGAGGAGTTCTGTTTAGTGGTGGCAAGCTCGACCCCATTTGATAGTGAAGCATTTGCAAAACAAATACATCAAAATATGCGGTCATTGGCGATTGTTCATGAATACTCAAACGTATCGGATATTTTGTCGGTTAGTGTGGGCGGGGTTTGCTGTGTTAGAGGATCTAAAGAAAGCTATTCCAGCCTGATTCATAAGGCAGACCTTGAACTCTATAACGTTAAAGAAAATGGTCGAAATGGCACAAGTGTTATAGAGGGACAATAAGCTCACTTTTGAAAGTTTGTTTTGGATTTAATAAACTATTGCTTGCTATTTGATGCGATAAAACAGCAGCAAAGAGTGTTTTTTTGTGGTCTAATACCGCGCTTACCAAGGGATGGTTTTAAACGCGCTCAATAAAGATAGAATTCTTAGCGTTGGGCAATCCCTGATTAATCCCTTAGGAAAATAAAAATGTCGTCAAATAAAAAATTTGCAATCCGCTTAGTTGAAAAACGCACTGGCTGGGCTGCTGAAATAACGCGTCAAGTGACGTCTCGTAAAGTGGTTGTTTCGAAACGTGAAATGGGTTTTGAAACTGAAGCTGAAGCGCAAGCTTGGGCTGAAAAAGAGCTGGCTGGATTCATTAAAAATCAAGCTGAACGTAACGAGCGTAAAGGCCAACAGCGTCAAGAACGTGAAGAGCGCGAAGCGAAACAGGCTCGTGAAGCTGAGCAGAGAAGAGAAGCTCGCTTAGCTGCTGAAGATGATGCCGAGTAATTGAGAGCATCACCAATAAAAAAACCGCCGAATGGGCGGTTTTTTTGTTTTAGCTTATCGAGTTTAACGAAACTGACCCGCTTCAGGCAGAAAATCAAAACCGGCACTTGATAGCTTCGTTTCTAAAGAGGTTTTATCTATGTCGAAAAACACAACGAGTTGATCCAAATCGCCCCCAAAATCGTCACGCAGCTTCATGTTAACGATGCTCATCAACATGACTGGATCCATCTTTTCAAAATTAGCGAGATTCATATTAGTCCTCGAAATCTGAAATCAGTAGGTTAGCAGCGGCAAATGCTGCACGCTCACGAGCCTCCTTAGGAAGGGACTCATCAGACGCAAGGTCATTCAATGTTTTGACCGCGCAGGTGATCGCTTTAGGGATGTAGCCTTGGTCGCCACTGCCAATTTGAGAATACAGCTCACGCACCAAGTCACAACAATCGTATACTTTCATTTTAATACCTAACCAAATGATAACTGCTCTCAATATACACATAGAGAAAAGCAAAAACAAAGTGGATCTTACGTAGATCCGAGTTAGTTTGTTCTTGCTCAATATCTCATTTTGTCGGTGGGTTGATTAGCGAGTTACCTGTTGCTCGAGCTGGTAAGTCACCTCATCGGCAAGGTTAAGCTGCTTGGCGAGCTCTTTAAGGTAAGCCTTTTCCATAAAGTTCTGCTCATCGGCCACAATTAAAGAGGCTAGGTAGATCTCACTTGCTTGTTGAGGTGACGTTGCTAACTGAGCGATCTCGCTTGGATCGAGTGGTTTGTGTAGCTCTTCTGACACCAGTTTCGTTATCTGATAATCCGCGCCCATATTTTCTACGGCTAGCTCTATCTTAGCCATCTCTTCTTCATCAACATGACCATCGGCTTTAGAAGCGGCAATCATCGATCTTAGGATAAGGATGCTGTGGTTAGCATCGTTTTCATCAAATCGAGCCTGTTCATCATTGAGTGTTTGTCCTTGTTTAGACTGATAGTCGTTATAGACCTTGTAAGCCAATGCGCCAAGAGCTGCTGCACCGCCAATACCAACCGCTTTCTTACCGATTTTCTTGGTCTTTTTAGACCCCATCAAAGCACCCACTAAGCCACCGCCAATAGCGCCAGCGCCGAGTGTTTTTAGTTGACTGCTATCGCTTTTTTTAGAGTTTAAGCTGGAAGCGTGTTGGGAAAGCTTTTCTGACCCTTGTTTAACAAGATCAGATTTAAGCGCTTGATTGAGAAGACTAGTAAGATTCATGAACACCTCCTGTTTATTTCTATGCAGTTTAAATTGGTGAAAATGAATAGAGGATTAACAATGCATTTATAAGTAATGGCTAAACTTAAGATAAATTTGATTGAGCGCTGTAGTCGCCTGCTACCAAGAAACAAAAAGGGCTAGCTAATTAGCTAACCCTTTAGTGATTTAATTAAGCTAAAGCTTATTTAATCTGCGCTTTCACGTGCTCGATGATATCCGTCATTGGCACTGCTGATTTCTCACCCGCACGACGGTTTTTGTATTCGAAGTTGCCTTCGTCCATGCTGCGGTCGCCGATAACGATCGTGTGTGGAATACCTACAAGCTCGATATCTTTGAACATGACGCCTGGGCGTTCTTTACGGTCATCGAATAACACTTCAATACCCATTGCAGTGAGTTCAGCGTACAGTTTTTCAGCCGCTTCTTTCACTCGCTCAGATTTGTGCATGTTCATTGGAACAATTGCGACTTGGAATGGGGCTAGTGCGTCAGGCCAAATGATGCCGAATTTGTCATGGTTTTGCTCAATAGCGGATGCAACCACACGTGATACACCGATACCGTAACAACCCATCTCTAGGGTGACACTCTTTCCGTCAGGACCAAGCACGTTACAGTTCATTGCTTCTGAGTACTTCTTACCCAGTTGGAAGATGTGACCCACTTCGATACCACGTTTCAGTTGAAGTGTACCTTGACCACATGGGCTTAGGTCGCCTTCGACTACATTACGTAGATCTTCAATTTGAGCCAGTTCAACGTCACGATCCCAGTTAATACCGAAGTAGTGTTTACCATCAACGTTTGCGCCAGCGCCAAAGTCACTCATGACAGCGACAGAGCGATCAACAATGAATGGTAGCTCTAGACCAACAGGGCCAAGCGAACCTGGGCCTGCACCAATAAGTGCACGGATTTCAGCTTCCGTCGCCATTTCTAAAGGAGAAGCAACCTGTGGAAGGTTTTCAGCTTTCACTTCGTTTAGCTCATGGTCACCACGGATGATCAGCGCAATGATGTCGGCATCGACTTCATCAGACGCTTTAACGAATAGCGTTTTCACTGTTTTTTCGATCGCTAGACCGTGCTGCTCTACAAGCTCAGCGATGGTTTTTGCGTTTGGCGTATCAACCAGTTCCATCTCTTGAGTGGGCGCGGCAAGCTCAGTTGTTGGAGCAAGTGCTTCTGCTTTTTCAATGTTCGCTGCGTAGTCAGATTCAGAAGAGAAGGCGATAAGGTCTTCACCGCTTTCTGCAAGTACGTGGAATTCTTGAGATCCGCTGCCGCCAATTGCGCCAGAGTCAGCCAAAACAGGTCGGTACACAAGGCCCATACGGTCGAACGCTTTACAGTAAGCGTCGTGCATTGCTTGGTATGACTTTTCTAGACCGGCTTTATCAATATCAAAGCTGTACGCGTCCATCATAGAGAATTCACGTGCACGCATTACGCCAAAGCGAGGGCGACGTTCATCACGGAACTTGGTTTGGATTTGGTACAGGTTAAGTGGCAGCTGTTTGTAAGAGTTCACTTCATTACGAACAAGGCTTGTGACGACTTCTTCTGCTGTTGGGCTTAATACAAACGGACGCTCATGGCGGTCTGTGAAACGAAGCAGTTCTGGGCCCATTGTCTCAGAGCGACCCGTCTCTTCCCAAAGTTCAAAAGGTTGAACGACAGGCATAAGAGTTTCAACAGCGCCTGCGTTGTCGATCTCTTGACGAACGATGTTTTCGACTTTACGCAACACACGTAGACCAGTAGGTAGCCAAGTATAAAGACCTGAAGCCAGTTTACGGACCATACCCGCGCGTAGCATTAGCTGGTGGCTGATTACTTCAGCGTCGTTTGGAGTCTCCTTCAGGGTAGAAAGAAGATAGTTACTGGTGCGCATTATTTTATCCGTTCATCTTAGTTATATGCCTTCGCATCGCTCTCATTGTTATGACGATCGATCGCGGCATAGGAAAAAGGGGTAGCCCGCAATAATAGCAGTCAAATGTGTTTGTCAAAAGTCTTCTATTGCTGTAACCGTCACTAAGTTCCCTGAAACAATGAATTTGACATTGAAATCAAACAAATTGACCGCGTACTCCTTGCTGTCGGGTTTGTTCTTCTTATAGGCAGGGCGAGGGTCTTGCGACAAAACCTGAGTAATGACGACTCTTTTCATGTCGGCTTCCTGGTGCGTTTTGAGCGATTCGAGCGCTATTTCGCTGAACACTACGTTAATGGTTTCTGGCTCTTCTTCTGCGTAACTGCCTTTTGCGTCCGAGATAGCATCAGAGTAGGGGATATAAGGTTTGATATCGACAATGGGGGTGCCATCCACCAAATCGATGCTACCCAACTCGATATAGACCTGATCACCCTCTTGGGTAATGTCTATGACTTCTACTGCCGACATTCCAATTCCATTTGGGCGGAAAGTGGCTCGAGAAGCAAAGACACCGACACGCTCGTTCCCCCCTAATCTTGGCGGGCGAACAGTCGGCTTCCAGCCTGCTTCGAGGTTTTTGTCGAAAAGGAAAAGTACCCAAACATGACTGAAATCTTTGAGCCCTCGGACCGATTCTAAGCAGTTGGATTGCCCCTCCAGTCTGATTCGTGATGTGGCATTAGGGACCAGCCTAGGTTGCCTAGGGACGGCAAATTTTTCCTTATATGGCGTCTGAATAGTCCCAATGGGTTCAATTGAGTACACGCGTGACCTCACAACTTTGGGTTTTAAATGGTTTCGTCAATTTTTATATAAACTGTTTATGGTTCAGGTTTCTTGATGAAAATCCATGGTAACAAAAATCGCCCAAGAATAAGTAGTTACCGATATCCCATCAGCTGTTAATTATCTTTTTTTAGATAACTTGTTGTGTTTTTTTAGTTATACGCTCTGATTAGTTGTTATTGCGTGGTTAACTCTGCTGCTCTTTGAGGTTTTTTGTTACATGTTAGGCTTCAGTTTTCGTGATCTCTAAAGTAATCTGCGGCATCCCTGCGTATTGACAGCGTAAGGTAAAAAACAAAACTAATTAGAAATTACAAGCAAACACAATGGAGGGACCAGATGAGTTCATCTGCTTCGATTAAACAAAACTCGCCAAAAAAGCCTATATTTACGCGCTTTCTTGATGCTGTAGAATATTTGGGGAACTTGTTACCTCATCCTATTACTCTCTTTGCCATTTTCTGTGTCGCAATACTTGTTACATCTGGTATCGCAGGCTACTTTGAAGTTTCTGTGATGGACCCTCGCCCAGAAGGCGCTAGTGGTCGTGCGGCAGACGGGATGATTCATGTTGTTAGTCTGCTTAATGCAGAAGGTTTACAACGCATCGTCACTAGCCTAGTGAGTAACTTTGTTGGCTTTGCACCATTAGGTACTGTATTAGTTGCCATGCTTGGTGTCGCTATCGCTGAACACTCTGGTCTATTATCTGCGGCAATGCGTGGCGTAGTAATGGGCGCTTCGAAGCGTATGGTAACCGTTGCTATCGTTTTCGCTGGTATTATTTCGAATACAGCATCTGAGCTGGGCTACGTTGTTCTTATCCCTCTTGCAGCTATGATGTTCCATTCGTTAGGCCGTCACCCTCTTGCTGGCTTAGCCGCGGCATTTGCTGGTGTTTCTGGTGGCTACTCTGCAAACCTACTTATCGGTACGGTTGATCCACTGCTGTCGGGCATCACTGAAACTGCCGCGCAAATGATGGATCCAACGTACACGGTTGGTCCTGAAGTGAACTGGTACTTCATGTTTGTTTCTACTTTCTTCATTACCTTTGCTGGTGCATTCGTAACGGAGAAAATTGTTGAACCTAAACTGGGTAAATACAATGAAGAAGACGCAGCTGAAGACCTATCTAACGATTCAATGGGTAACCTAACTGCAGTTGAGAAGAAAGGCCTTAAACTTGCGGGTATTTCAGTTCTTGTTGTTGCTGCTCTATTAGCTTGGACGATTGTTCCTGCTGACGGTATCTTACGTCACCCAGTAACTGGCGAAGTGGCGGGTTCTCCTTTCCTTAGAAGTATCGTGGCATTCATCTTTGTCTTCTTCGCGATTCCTGGCTTTGTCTACGGCAGAGTTGTCGGCACCATGAAGAACGATCGTGATGTGATCAATGCTATGTCGAAGTCTATGTCTTCAATGGGCATGTACATCGTATTGGTGTTCTTTGCTGCTCAGTTCGTTGCTTTCTTTAGCTGGACTAACTTTGGTCAAGTCTTCGCGGTTGGTGGTGCAAGCTTCCTACAGAATATTGGTCTTACTGGCCCTATGTTGTTCTTCGCCTTCATTCTAATGTGTGGTTTCATTAACTTAATGATTGGCTCTGCGTCAGCTCAGTGGGCGGTAACTGCACCTATCTTTGTTCCAATGCTAATGCTAGTCGGTTACGCGCCTGAAACGATTCAAGCGGCTTACCGTATCGGTGACTCAACCACGAACATCATTACACCTATGATGAGCTACTTCGGTCTAATTCTTGCGGTTGCTACTCGCTACATGAAGAATTTAGGTATCGGTACGCTGATCTCTACCATGCTGCCGTACTCAGTTGTCTTCATGGTTGGTTGGAGCTTCATGTTCTACGTTTGGGTATTCTTACTGGGTCTTCCAGTTGGCCCTGGCGCAGCAACATACTACACGCCATAGCCATAACTCGATTCTGTCTATGAAAAAGAAAAAACCTGCGCATGTCGCAGGTTTTTTTATGCGCGTCACTTATTCATTTATCACAAACCAGCAAATCGGTACGTTATGCCGAACTCCAATGACCAGCCTAACTCTTGTTGTATCAGTGGGCTGTCACTCGCATGGTGAATGAGATCCGCTCTCGCAATGCCTATCCAAGACGGTGTGAATTCGTAGAGCCCAATGAGGCCTGTTTGGTAAACGAAGGAAGAGTTGGCATTAAACTGAGCGAGCCCTGAACGCGTGAATTCCTCAGAGGAGATTGTGTAAAGGTGACTGGCGAGTTTTTTATCTCGGTAGTCGATCTCTAGATAAGGGGTAATAGTGAACTCGGATACAAATGTGTCTAAGGTTCGCCCTAAATGAAGCTGTACCTCGTAGCCATTATGCTCTGAAGTCACGTCATGAAGATAGGTCACTCTTGCTCCTACTGTGCCGATAGTGAACCCTAGCTCTCCATTTCCATCTCTATTGTTGATTCCGTTGGGAAGCTCTACAAAGGTGTCGGACACTTCTGCAAACCGCCACTGCCCAGAGAGTCCGATGTACGGTAATAATTGCCAGTTTGCTAGACTGCCATCGATAAAACCTCTAGAGCTTGCATAGAATAAATTCGGGGTCGCACTGATTTGAGGTGAATCTTCCGTGGAGAAGACACTTTCCCCATAGGTGAGACTGCCACCAATGATGCCGTACTCTTCGTTGGCAAAGGCAATCGGCACACTGCCAGTCAGGAAAAATAGTAAAGGGGCGATTCGGTTTATCATGTTCCACACTCCATGTTTGCATTAAACATCAAGAACGGAGTGTGGGGATTAAAATTTCACAGGGCGCTAGTGCCAGGGCGGAAAGTCGCGATGGAATTCGTGCCGGTAGAGAGAGGTTGAGAGTTAGCGTTTGGCTAAGATTCTATCCAAGTGGTTAGCAAATTCACGTCTATCTGTCTGAGAGAGTGTTGCTGGGCCACCCGTTTGAACACCACTGGAACGTAATGTATCCATAAAGTCACGCATATTGAGGCGAGCCTTAATGGTTTCGGTTGTATAGAGTTCACCACGGCTATTGAGAGCCAGCGCGCCTTTCGTGATGACTTCGTCTGCGAGGGGGATATCCGATGTGATGACAAGATCACCCGCATTGGTTCTTTTTACGATTTCATTATCCGCAATATCAAAGCCAGCTGGAACCTGAATGGAATGGATATTGGCTCTTTTAGGTACAGGGACGACGTGGTTGGCAACAAAAGTACACTCTACTCCAGTTCGCTCAGCAGCTCGTACAATGGTTTCTCTGATGACTTTCGGACATGCATCAGCATCTACCCAGATTTTCATCATTATTGTTTCTCTCTTAACTGTGTTTCTAATGCGCTAACACGTGTGAGAAGATCATTCACCTGCTGCTGAAGTGTGGCAATCTTATCTTGTTCAGATGGGGTTGCAGCCGCAATTTCTACCTTCGGTACACGGTTTGAGGCCTTCCAGCTTTTGATTGCAGTGATAAGGGCAGGCATAGGAACAGTGCTACTGAGGCGGGCTTTTACCAGTGCAACCGTTGGCTCTTTGCCCTCTTGCGTCAGGCTCGACATAATCGTCGTTAATTCATCGGTGACATTTTGGGTTAGCATCGTAGACTCCTTAAATAGCTATCTGTGCATGATACGTTTTATTGGAGAATTTGGCGAATATCAAAAACGTCGCCGTGTTGTGCGAGATCTCTTACATTGAACGTAAGAGAAGTGCATTTTGTTGATGGTTAATCTAGAAGTTTTATTTTTAAGTTATTGAATAAAGTAAAATAAATTTTCATTGTGGGACTTGGTTAGGATTGTTTACCTGAAAGGGTCATTGTTTAAAAGATGAAATGGCGTAAATTAGAACCTGTCGAAAGGAGTTCGATACGGAAAAGGAACAACCAAGGACTTGGTTATCTTCAGGATGAAGATGTGACGGCTAGGATAGCGGTCAGCAGGAAGCGAAGGACATTGTACGGATACATTGGTTACTAGGATGGTAGCTACAAGGAACGACAATGGACACCTCTTGGAAGAGGTAGGAACAGCATCAGGAAGATGCAATGGACACCGCTCAAGGAACAAGTGATGAGTGCTAACGAGGATTGTTGGCTATCAGGACGAATAGGACACCGCTAGGACGGCGACGTACGGAAATGCTGATGGATTCAGCCACTATTATGGATGATGCATGGAGCATTAATGAGTAGCCGGACTGCTGCGAGTAAGACTATAACCCCGATACGCAAGTGTCGGGGTTTTTCTTATTTTGTGCAATAGCACTTCCCTTTGACAAAAAACTCAATAACAATATCAAAAACTAGCTGAGATCAATGATTGGTTTGGTTAGTTGGTTTAACTTTCGCCATTCAATTTTGGCGCTCACGGCAACACTTTACGAGTCGTTATCAAGGATGAGATATGACGATAGTCACCAGGCGATTAATGCTACTTCCCTACAGTGAATCACTGCAATCAGAATTCCTGATGCTGAACTGTTGTGTGAAGAATAGAGCGGATATGAACGGTCCTCATACCGTTTCTTCGGCTCGAGCATTATTTGATCGTGTCTTGAATGACTCGTCAATGTACTGCATGGCTGTATTAGATAACTACAACCGCGAATACATTGGTCATCTCTTCATATCAAACTTAGATTCAACACCAGAACTCGGCATTATTCTAGACAAGGCTTATTGGGGAAAAGGGCTGGGCAGTGAAGCACTAAAGGCGTTCATTCCTAAGGCTTACCGAGAGCTGTCATTGACTAAAGTGACAGCCACGGTCAATACGCATCATATGGCGTCGATCAAATTACTCGAAAAATCGGGATTCCATAAGGTGGGCGAGAGCCAAGACATTCATGGGCCTTACTACGAGTATCAACTTACAAGCGATGTGGTGGCAGCTGAAAATTCATTGGTCTAAAACCAATCATCGTTAGTTCACCCTGATAGCAATCGTCGCCCAACGACGAAAACTCAAAGTGATAAATAGTGTGCCAGCGCCAACTTCCTTTCGGTGTTTTCAGTTTGTGTTGCCCAAGCGCGACAGAAACAAGCTGAAGATCGAGTTGTTTGCATTTTTTCTCAATGGCGTCTTTTGCCAATTCACTTTGTCTACGTTGTTGCCAAAAAATAAAGCAAACACAGCTTAATGCGATGATGGCCAATAGATTATCTATCACAGAGTATCCTTATATTGCGATATGACTGAGAGTCAGTGAGTGTAGAATTTAGGGAGACGTGCGTAGATGCTAACGGCTCCCTCCCTTCATCGTTTATCTGCACTCAGTGATTAAGATGAATACGTTGTTTGTTGAAGCAATAGCAGCGCGTCCGCCAACTCCTTTGAAGGGCTAGAGTGCAACAACGGCAATATCACCATACGAAGCTCTGGAAGCATGACTAAATCAGAGAACAGCTGATTAAATAGCGGTTGATTTCCTGTTTGAGCCAGCCTTAAAAGGAATTGCTCTGCGATGTTTGCTTTTGTGAGCAGGTGCCACGAACGCCCTGCGATACCAATTAACACCTCTTGATGACTAAGACGAGGGCTATTTAAGATTCGTTGTATGATTGGCAATGAGATTGAATTTTCTGCTCCAGCCAATGCACGGCATAGCGCTGAGACAAGAAATAAATCGGGCTCTTTAGATTCTAATTGCTTCGTTGTAAGTTCACTGAGACGCTCGGCCAATTTATTCGATAAATCAGTATGTTCTAGTGCACCAAGAAGAGCATAAAGAGGTTCATTGGGTAGGTGTGGAATGGCTTTGCGAACCATCACGCCGTTTTGTGATTGTCCGAGTCGGGCACAAAGATCGGTGATGCCTTGTAACCCCACTGTTTGCCAATTACTCCATCCTAAATCGCCAGTAAAGTAGTGCTGAGCGTGCTCGTAATATTGGCTGGTTGGCAGATCGAGCGCCGCTCGGATTTGGCTATTAAAGACCGCCATTTTGTCTTCACTTGGCTTGTAAGTGTATGGGTTATTAGCCAATTTTTCTTGTTGGTCTTCACTCATATCTTGGCTGATGCGAGTGCCCATCGCTTCAAGAACAAACTTTAAGAAGTTTCCAATATCGGCTTGTTTCAGCAAACCACGCTCATCAAGTTCAAATCTTAAAAACCAAATCCATGGCTGTTTCTCTTCATTCCAATAAGCGACGGCTAAATGTGCTTTTCGCTGTAGCGGGAACGGGTAGGCCTGTTGGCCTTTTTCTACGCGAGAGAAGGTGCTGTTTTCAATGGTTTTAATGCGTCGACCAAGATCAAAAATCTTGAACTGACAGCCACTGTTTTCAAGCAGCTCGGAAAGGGTATGAATATGTTCCATGGAAAAATTGACCTTGAGTTTCTATGCCTATTACATGGTATCCTAGCGCGTAATTTCAAGGCCTAGTGTTAATTTTCAGAGTGATTCATGACCCAATCTGCACAACTTTCTCTTTTGCTTGATGAACTGCAGCAAGAGCTTCATAACCAACAACTGTGGCAGGCGGAAATGCCGAGTCAATCTGCGCTCGATAGCCAACAGCCTTTTGCGCTTGATACATTAAACCCAGAACAGTGGCTCCAATGGATTTTCATTCCTAAGATACGCTTTCTTATCGAGCAAAATCAGAGCCTACCAAGCGGTTTTTCAATCGCTCCTTACTTTGAGCAAGCTTGGCAAGATAGAGCAGAGTATCAATCCATAGTTTTGGTGACGCAGAAGATCGATGAGGCTGTGAAATAATGCTAGAGATTCTATTTCAAGATGAATACTTGGTTGCGGTGAATAAACCTGCGGGAATGCTGGTGCACAGAAGCTGGCTAGACAAACATGAAACTCAATTTGTCATGCAGACGTTACGTGATCAAATTGGACAGCACGTTTTTCCTCTGCATCGTTTAGATAGGCCGACCTCTGGGGTTCTTGTGTTTGCTCTATCGAGTGAGGTGGCGTCTCAAGTGATGCCAATGTTTGCTAACCACGAGATGGAGAAAACCTACCATGCCATCGTTCGAGGTTGGATAGAAGAAGGCGGCGAGCTTGATTACCCATTGAAAGTTGAATTGGATAAAATTGCCGACAAATTCGCCTCTAAAGAGAAAGAAGCCCAAGAAGCGGTAACGCTTTATCAGCCATTGGCTAAGGTTGAAGTTCCTTACTCAACAGGACGCTTTCCAACGAGTCGTTACTGCTTAATGGAAATGAAGCCTAAAACGGGTCGAAAGCATCAACTTCGCCGTCACATGGCGCACCTAAGGCACCCTATTGTCGGAGATACCACCCATGGCGATGGTAAACACAATCGCTTATTTCGAGAAAACTACGAGGCATACCAATTGATGTTACATGCCTCTGAATTGAAGTTCACTCATCCTTTAACAGGCGAGGAGCTCGTTTTGAAAGCTGGATTCGATGAAACTTGGCAGAGATTGATGACAGAATTTCATTGGGTGGTTGCAGAGTAAGTTGGGCGATATAAATGTATAACTGATCGCACGCTTCTTTACCCTAATAAAGCAATCCATAAATGTGTGTTTAACTCAGCCAGAATAGGGAGGGTTAAACACATGTTTCCAAAAGTTATCTATCTAATATTCACTCTTTTTCTTCTCGGTTGCGAACCCGCAAATATCCACCTTGAGCACATGTCTCCATCGTTAGAACATGTCGTCGATGATCTCGATGCAAACAAGGCCAATAACCTTCATAGTTTAATTGTTTGGCAAGATGGTCAGACATTGCTTGAGCTATATAGAACCGCTCCGGGTAGAGAACGAGACTATAAAACGCCAGCGCTTACTGTCGGTGTCGATAAACTTCATAATCTTCATTCCGTGACCAAATCCTTTGTTGCAACTCTGGTTTTCATCGCCATCGATGAAAAAAAGATAGCGGGGCTAGATCAACCTGTGTTTTCATTTTATCCAGAATACCAAGAGTCGGATCTTGAGGGGAAAATGACGATTACAGTGGGTGACTTACTCAACATGTCATCGGGATTCCCTCTGAATGAGCTCATTGGTGATACCTACCAAACGACGGCTAATCATTTTAATCGCCATTATTTAGCCAAAGATCTTGATCAACTTATGTTTGATCTTGATGTAGTGTTTGAGCCCGGCAGCAAGTTTTCTTACAGCGGATTTTCTACGGTGATATTGTCGAGGATTGTAGAGCGGGCATATGACGGGCAACCTTTTACTCGGTTAATGAAAGATAAACTGTTTACGCCGCTGGGGATTACCCACTATGAGTGGATGAGCCATCAGGGCAGTAGTGTCGCGGGCGCAGATTGGGGACTTCGGTTAACCTCTCGGGATTTATTGAAATTTGGTCAGCTCTATTTAGAACGAGGGAAGTGGAAGGGCCATACCGTATTTTCTGAACGATGGATCACCCATGTCGCATCGCCTGCATTTGGTCTATATCCAAGCAGCTACGGAATGCATTTTTGGCAACCGTCATTGATCCAAAATTCTTATGCTGCTATTGGTATTGGAGAGCAATATGTCATCATCATTCCATCGAAAAAGTCGGTCATTGTTGCCACTGGTGGGAATTATGATGCAGGTAACCCAACGTTGAAATACTTATCAACCCTAGAGTCTCACCTCGAATCAAAACGGTGATGCTTGGTTCTAAAAATGAAAAAAACGGAGCACTAGGCTCCGTTTTTAGTTGTCAGTAACCGAAATAGCACTATTTAGACAAATAGTCCGCAATCGACTTCTCAATCCCTTTCGCGTCCAAGCCTAGATCAGAATACAGCTCTTGTTGAGATCCCTGAGCAATAAATCGATCAGGAAGACCAAGGGTTAATACTGGCTTTATTATTTTTTGACTCATCATAAACTCGATAACACCAGAGCCTGCACCTCCAGCGGTGGCATTTTCTTCGAGTGTCACCAGAACATCATGATTCCCTGCAAGTTCTTGGATCAAGGCTTCATCGAGAGGCTTAACAAAACGCATGTCCGCCACGGTCGCGTTTAGCTTTTCAGCGGCTTCAACAGCGTCAGAGAGGAAAGTACCAAAGTTCAGAATCGCTACTTTTTCCCCTTCACGAATCATTCTCCCTTTGCCAATTTCAAGTGCGGTGAAATCGTTTTTAATTTCACTGCCCATGCCATTACCACGAGGGTAGCGCACGGCACTAGGTCCAGTATGTTGGTGACCTGTGTAGAGCATTTGGCGACATTCATTCTCATCACTAGGTGTCATGATGGTTAAATTAGGAATACAGCGCATGAAGCTAAGATCAAACGCACCCTGGTGGGTTTGGCCATCTGCCCCTACTAATCCTGCACGGTCAATCGCAAACATGACAGGAAGATCCATAATCGCAACGTCATGGATGAGTTGGTCGTACCCACGCTGCAAGAACGTTGAGTAGATTGCCACAATCGGTTTTTCACCAGCAATCGCCATACCAGAAGCTAGAGTCACGGCATGCTGCTCGGCAATAGCCACATCAAAGAACTGTTCTGGATATTCTTTGGCAAAACGAACCATGCCCGAACCTTCTCTCATCGCCGGAGTGATGGCCATGAGCTTAGGATCTTGCGCCGCCATATCACATAAGAAATCGCCAAAGATCTTAGAGAAAGTTGGCTTCGAGTTACTGCTCTTTGGCAGGCTCGTGTGGCTAGGGTCAAACTTTGGCACACCATGATAACCAATCGGATCTTTCTCGGCAGGCTCATAGCCTTTGCCTTTCTTGGTCATGATATGCAGAAATTGCGGGCCTTTTAACTCACGCATATTCTTGAGGGTTTTGATGAGTTCATTAACATCATGGCCATCGACTGGACCAATGTAGTTAAACCCTAACTCTTCAAATAGTGTGCCTGGCACCACCATCCCTTTTAGGTGTTCTTCTGTACGACGCACCAACTCTTTAATTGGTGGAACACCAGAAAGCACCTTCTTACCGCCTTCACGGATAGAGGTGTATAGGTTTCCTGATAACACCTGAGCAAGGTGGTTATTCAGTGCGCCGACGTTCTCTGAGATAGACATTTCGTTGTCGTTTAACACAACCAACATGTCTGAGTGGACGTCGCCCGCGTGGTTCATTGCTTCAAAAGCCATACCCGCAGTGATCGCGCCGTCACCAATTACACTGACCACTTTGCGGCCTTTATTCTCTTTCTCTGCACTGATTGCGAGGCCAAGAGCGGCGCTGATAGAGGTTGAAGAGTGTCCTACCGACAGCGTGTCATACTCGCTCTCTTCTCGCCAAGGGAACGGGTGAAGCCCATCTTTTTGGCGAATGGTGGACATTTGGTCGCGTCGACCGGTCAGAATCTTGTGTGGATAGGCCTGATGGCCCACATCCCAGATTAACTTATCAAATGGTGTCTTGTAGACATAGTGTAAGGCGACCGTTAACTCGACAGTACCAAGGCCTGAAGCTAAGTGACCACTAGATTGGCTCACTGAGTTCAATAGGTATGTACGAAGCTCGTCACACAGCGTTGGCAGCGTTTCTCTAGGGAGACTTCGTAGCTCATCTGGTGTGTTGGCCAGTGATAATGTTGGATATTTTGAAATATCAAGAGTCATAGTATTGCGCTTATTATGTTTAGTTCTTGCGTTCGATGACGTATCGGGCGAATTCTTCAAGTGATCGAGTATTGTAAGGGATCGCTTCTAAAGCTTGAAGAGCTTCGTTCAATAGAGTGTGCGCTTTCGTTATTGCACCGTCTAACCCAAGTAAAGAAGGGTAAGTACTTTTATTCAACTCTTGGTCTGAGCCTTGCGGCTTTCCAAGCGTTTCAGTGTCACCTACGATGTCTAAAATGTCATCTTGCACTTGAAAAGCAAGGCCGATGGCATCTGCAAATTTGTCTAACTGAGGCAGAATTTTTGAGCCTTTCTCGCCGGCGGATAGAGCACCTAGTCGAACAGCGCATTTGATTAACGCACCCGTTTTATTTCGATGAATCTCTTCTAACTCATCCAGCGTTACCTGGCGGTTTTCGGCTTCCAAATCCAATGTTTGTCCAACACACATACCTTGCGCGCCTGATGCCTGAGCTAAAGATTGCACCATTTTTATGCGATAAGCTTCCGCCTCTTGAGACAGTTCGCCTTCGGATAGGATGGTAAAAGCCAGTGTTTGAAGGGCATCACCCGTTAAGATGGCTGTGGCTTCGTCAAATTTGATGTGACAAGTCATGTGGCCGCGGCGAAGTTCATCATCATCCATGGCCGGAAGATCATCGTGAATCAACGAGTAAGCGTGAATACATTCAATCGCAGCCGCCGGCGTATCTAAATTCGTCTGTTCACAGCCCAGCATTTCACCGGTGGCGTAGACTAAAAAAGGCCTGGCGCGTTTGCCACCAAGTAATAAACCGTAACGCATTGCATCGACAAGGGTTTGGTTTTGATACGGCAATCGATCTAACCACGAGTTGAGCACGAGGTTATTCTGTTGTTGATAAGCGGTTAACGCCTCAATCATAGCGGGTCTTCTATACTATTCCGATGGAGATTCAAATGAGCTAAGAGGGGCTTCATCATCATTTTGCAGTAAAATACTGACACGCTGTTCAGCATCGCTGAGCTTAGTTTGACCTGCTCGCGCCAATGAGATACCACGTTCGAATTTTTTCAATGCGTCATCAAGGGCTAAATCACCATTTTCTAACTGATCAACTAAGGAATCGAGTTCGTCTATGGTCGCCTCAAACGACATATTTTCTGGTTTTTTACTCGCCATAATCTATCTAGTTTAGCTGTCTAGTAGAGAAAGAATGGACGAAAGTTACCTTAGGGCGTGGTGATGGTCAAATTTAACCAAAAGAAATTGTTAGAAAAGTGGAGCTTAAACGGTCTCTTTTCTATACCTAAATGACACAGCCACGCCTACCTGAATGAAATACTGTGATGACTTATTCATAAATAGAGTGGCCATTGTGATAAAAAAACTAGCAATAATGTCGAGATATATTGATCTGTGTGGTGAAATAGTTTGAAGGCATTCCAATAATTTAGTTAAAGATCTTATGATCAGGCCGATAACTATTTAACTGACAAAAAAATACCAACTATTAAGAATATTGAAGAACGTCAATTTGAGCAGTCGCATTGTGCATTTTTGATTGGTATCGATCACATATTCGCTGAAAGTTAGCATGAGGAGTGCTTTGTGGATTTAGCAACGCTATTAGGACTGATTGGTGGTTTTGCCTTTGTCATCATGGCGATGATTCTTGGTGGCAGCATCATGATGTTCATCGATGTCACCTCTATATTGATCGTTGTAGGTGGCTCAACCTTCGTTGTATTAATGAAATTTACCATGGGGCAATTCTTTGGTGCCGCGAAGATTGCCGGTAAAGCCTTCATGTTTAAAGTGGATGAGCCAGAAGATTTGATCGCTAAAGTGGTTGAAATGGCGGACGCTGCGCGTAAAGGCGGTTTTCTTGCTTTAGAAGAGATGGAAATCACCAATGGGTTTATGCAGAAAGGCATTGATTTATTGGTTGATGGTCACGATGCGGATGTGGTTCGTGCGGCATTGCAAAAAGACATTGTACTGACCGATGAGCGTCACGATTTCGGTGCCAGTGTGTTTAGAGCCTTTGGTGATGTTGCTCCTGCAATGGGCATGATCGGTACGCTGGTTGGCTTGGTCGCGATGCTCTCCAACATGGATGACCCAAAGTCGATTGGTCCAGCGATGGCCGTTGCCTTGTTGACGACGCTTTATGGAGCCATTTTATCAAATATGGTGTTCTTCCCAATCGCTGACAAATTGTCTTTAAGACGTGAACAAGAAAAACTTAACCGCCGTTTGATCATGGATGGTGTCCTCGCTATTCAGGATGGTCAGAACCCTCGTGTCATTGACAGTTATCTGAAGAACTACCTGAATGAAGGTAAACGTTCTCTAGACGTAGATAACGAGTAAGGAGCGCGGTATGGATGAAGAAGAACCAAAATGCCCCCCTCCCGGATTGCCACTGTGGATGGGGACGTTTGCTGACTTAATGTCACTTCTTATGTGCTTCTTTGTACTTCTTCTCTCTTTCTCTGAGATGGATGTTCTGAAGTTCAAGCAAATCGCAGGCTCAATGAAATTTGCCTTTGGTGTGCAAAATCGATTAGAAGTCAAAGATATCCCGAAAGGGACCAGCATCATTGCGCAAGAATTTAGGCCTGGGCGACCAGAGCCGACACCGATTGATGTCATCATGCAGCAAACGATAGACATCACTCAGCAAACCCTTGAGTTTCATGAAGGCGAGTCGGATCGTGCAGGCGGTAACCAGCGTGATAAAGGCAAGCAGACGGGCGGTAAGTCGCCAGAAACATCAACCAAAGACAATCAAAATACCGATCCACAAGAGCAGCAACAGCAACAACAAGCTCAGGCACAATCTCAAGAGTTAGAAGTGCTAGAGGAAGCGATCAAGAAAGCGCTCGAGCGGGAAATCGCAGAAGGGGCGATTGAGGTTGAGAATTTGGGGCAACAGATAGTGATTCGAATTCGTGAGAAAGGGGCGTTTCCTGAGGGCTCAGCATTCTTACAACCTAAATTCAGACCCTTGGTGCGTCAGATTGCTGATTTGGTGAAAGATGTTCCCGGGATTGTTCGTATTTCTGGACATACTGACGATCAACGTCTTGATTCTGAGCTCTATCGCTCTAATTGGGATCTCTCTTCTCAAAGAGCGGTATCCGTGGCTCAGGAAATGGAGAAGGTCAGAGGTTTTTCACATCAACGCTTAAGAGTACGAGGCATGGCGGATACGGCCCCAATCGGACCAAATGATACTGCGGCTCAGCGTTCTCGAAACCGTCGTGTAGAGATCAGCATTATGCAAGGTGAACCGCTCTATAGTGATGAAGTACCGTCCGTCATTCCAGAGCAGTGATCATGACTGAATAGCAAGTACATCAGAAATAATCTGCTTTACTTAGACTAACGGTTTCAAAAGGTGAGTATCATGCTCACCTTTTTTCTATCTGCGTCCTCGTGTATAATCTTGCGCCCTTATAGAGCGGTTATTATCCAGCGACCATTTGAATACGATGGCAACGCAAGCAGATAACCATGTTGCGTACGCGATTAACTTGTGAAGTGAAGTATGAAATTTATTGTAAAGCCCCATCCAGAAATTTTTGTAAAAAGTGATTCGGTGCGCAAGCGCTTCACAAGGATTCTAGAGTGCAACATTCGTAACGTTCTACAGAGCCGTACTGAGTCAGTGGCTGTATTTAACCGCCGTGACCATATTGAAGTCTCTGCGCAGACAGACGAATACTACAAAGAGACGCTTGAGGTATTAACTCATACGCCCGGCATTCACCACTCTTTAGAAGTACAGCAGTCTGAATTTAAAGACTTGCATGACATCTACGAGCAAGTGCTGGAGTTGAATCGCCCGAACATTGAAGGAAAAACCTTCTCTGTGCGCGCTAAGCGTCGTGGTAAACATGACTTTTCTTCAATTGAGCTTGAGCGTTACGTTGGTGGCGGTCTGAATCAAGCGGTTGAGAGTGCGAAAGTTAAATTGACCAAGCCTGAAGTGACGGTAAAGGTTGAGATTGCGAACGAAAAACTCAACCAGGTCATCTCACGCCATAAAGGCTTAGGTGGATTCCCATTGGGAACACAAGAAGATCTATTAAGCCTGATCTCGGGTGGTTTTGACTCTGGTGTATCAAGCTACCTGCACATTAAACGTGGCTCTAAGGTTCACTACTGTTTCTTTAATCTTGGTGGCCCTGCACACGAGATTGGGGTTAAGCAAGTGGCTTATTACCTTTGGAATAAATACGGTTCTTCTGCCAAAGTGAAATTCATTTCGGTTGATTTTGATCCTGTTGTTGGTGAGATTTTAGAGAAAGTTGCCGACGGTCAAATGGGCGTTGTGCTCAAGCGCATGTTCATGCGTGCTGCCGGTCAGGTTGCTGAGAAGTTCGGTATTCAGGCATTGGTAACGGGTGAAGCGCTAGGTCAAGTATCGAGCCAAACGCTGACAAACCTGCGTCATATCGACAACGTGACAGACACCTTGATTCTTCGCCCACTGATTAACTGGGACAAAGAAGATATCATCGATCTGGCGCGCGACATTGGTACGGAAGACTTTGCGAAAACGATGCCAGAGTACTGTGGTGTTATTTCTAAGAAGCCAACCGTTAAAGCCGTTAAAGCGAAACTGGAAGCAGAAGAAGCGAAGTTTGACTTCTCTATTCTAGAAGACGTAGTGACGAATGCTCGTGTGATGGACATTCGTGACATCGCAAAAGAGAGCGAGAAAGCAGCCCCTGAAGTCGAACACGTACAGGAAGTTGATAGCAGCGCGGTCGTACTCGACATTCGAAGCCCTGAAGAGGAAGACGGCAACCCATTAGAGATTGATGGCGTTGAAGTCACGCACATTCCGTTCTTTAAGCTTGGTACAAAATTTGGCGATTTAGATCAGTCGAAAGAGTATTTGCTTTACTGTGATCGTGGCGTTATGAGCCGCTTACAAGCTCTGTACCTGCAAGAGCAGGGATACAGTAACGTTAAGGTTTATCGTCCATAGAGATTCATCTATGCGTCTCTCTTGAGGCTTAGTGCACTTAATCGTACTAAGTGACTAACGAAAGACATTGTTAAGAACGCGAATCGTATTATACGGTTCGCGTTTTTTTATGCTTGAGTCATGAGCAGGATATGATTCTTTGAGAGGCTGGTGTTTTTCGACAGATAAAAAAACACCGCCATAAAGGCGGTGAAAGATAATTTGACAGACAGGTCAAAAATACAGGAAGTTGATTTCATCTTTTGGGGTAACCCAGACAAAATATTGGTAGAAATCTACCTAACTCGAAATCCGAGTTTGCAAACACAACATTGCATCGCTAAGCCAATTGATTCTAGAGAGAATCAAGCCGTTCAGGCTAGCGCTGCGGGGTGAAATATAGAATTTCTCTGGCCGCTAGGCAATCGACAATTTATAATGTTTCAGATTAAAAAAACTAATCCATACTTTTGAGTGTTCCTATGTCCAGAAGATTGCCACCGCTTAACTCGTTAAAAGTGTTTGAAGCCGCCGCTCGACACCTAAGTTTCACTCGTGCTGCTGAGGAGTTATTTGTGACTCAGGCTGCCGTCAGCCATCAGATTAAATCATTAGAAGAATTTTTGAGTCTGAAACTGTTTCGTCGTCGAAATCGCTCTCTTTTGTTGACAGAAGAAGGGCAAAGCTACTTTCTGGATATAAAAGACATTTTTTCTTCATTAGCCGAGGCGACCGATAAGGTGCTAGAACGCAGTGAGAAAGGGGCACTCACCATCAGTCTACAGCCAAGTTTTGCGATTCAATGGCTGGTTCCTCGTTTGGCTGATTTTAACCTTCAGCAGCCAGATATTGATGTCAGAATCAAAGCGGTCGATATGGACGACGGCTCTCTTACTGATGATGTCGATGTCGCGATTTATTATGGGCGTGGGAACTGGCCTGGTTTACGTGCGGATAAACTGTATCAAGAATACCTGGTGCCACTCTGCTCTCCGGCCTTATTACTCGGTAGCAAACCACTCGAAACACTGGACGATCTAAAACGACATACCTTGCTGCACGACACGTCTCGTAAAGATTGGAAACAATTTACGAAACAGTACGGACTTGAGGGCGTGAATGTTAATCATGGTCCTATCTTTAGTCACTCAACAATGGTGCTGCAAGGCGCGGCGCACGGACAGGGAATTGCGCTGGGCAATAATGTGCTTGCTCAGCCGGAGTTAGAAGCGGGGCGGTTAATCGCGCCGTTTGATGAAAAATTTGTGACTAAAAATGCCTTCTATGTTGTTTGTCATGATAAGCAGGCGGACATGGGGCGCATAGCGACATTTCGAGATTGGATGCTAGCCAAAGCACAAAGTGAACAAGAGGTCTTTTTAGATGAATAAGTATTTGGTCAATGAGAGTTCAATAGAAAGTGAGTTTGAGCCTCCTCTCTTTCTGTTTGCCCACGGGGCAGGTGCCGACATGAATCATGCTTTCATGGAACAGGTCGCCAAAGGGCTCGCTAGCAAAGGCATAAAGGTTGTTCGCTTTAATTTCCCCTACATGATAAAGCGTGCAGAGGATGGGAAAAAACGCCCACCCGATCGCGCGCCTAAGCTTCTTGAAGCCTACCAAAAAGTGATCGCTGACTTAGCAACACAGCCAGTCGTTATTGGCGGAAAGTCGATGGGAGGGCGTATGGCGAGCCTTCTTGCTGATGAACCGCTGGTGGCGGGTATTGCTTGTTTAGGATATCCCTTTCATCCGCCAGGGAAACCCGAGAAGTACAAGGGGGAACACCTAGCGACCCTTGATAAACCTTGTCTGATTTTGCAAGGCGATAGAGACACCATGGGAACCAAAGAAGAGGTGAGTACGTTCGATCTTTCAAGCTCTATTGCGGTTGAGTATCTTCCTGATGGCGATCATAGCTTTAAGCCCCGCATACGTTCAGGGCATACTGAAGAGCAAAACATTGCTTTAACTGTGGAAAAACTGAGCCAGTTTATAATTGAGGTGTCCAATGCGAAGTAAGTCATTACTCACATTCTGTGGGTTGTCAGGTCTGGTTTCAGTCGCATTAGGGGCATTCGCAGCACATGGTTTGAAGTCGATACTGTCACCCTATCTTATTGGTGTTTTTGACACTGGCGTCCAGTATCAGTTTATTCATACACTGGCGATCGCAGCGTGTGCAATTTTAATCCAGATAAATATTAGCCAAAAAGCGCGAAAGTATTTTTTCCTTGCTGCAATTTGCTTTATTATCGGCATCCTTTGTTTTAGTGGCAGTCTTTATGCACTAGCACTCACCGGAATTAAGTGGTTTGGACCCGTTACACCCATTGGTGGACTACTCTTTATCATCGGCTGGGGGCTTTTTACTGTCGCCGCACTACAGTTAAAAGAGGTTAACAAGTGAAATACGTAATGCTCTATTGCCGCTCTGGTTTCGAGAAAGAGTGTGCCGGTGAAATTCAAGATAAGGCGAATCACTTAGAGGTGTATGGCTTTCCTCGCGTAAAGAAAAATACCGGTTACGTACTGTTTGAGTGTTACCAAGACGGTGACGCGGCAAAGCTAATTAAAGCGATCGACTTTCAAGCCCTTATTTTTGCGCGTCAGATGTTCGCTGTGGCAGCGGAATTTGAAGAGCTACCAAGTGAAGATCGCATCTCGCCGATTCTCAATACACTGAGCGACGTCGAAGGTTTTCCTCGCTGTGGCGATATTCGTATTGAAACACCAGATACCAATGAAGCAAAAGAGCTGCTTAAGTTCTGTCGCAAGTTTACGGTACCAATGCGTCAAGCGATGCGTGGCAAGGGCTTATTGTTTACTAAAGACAGCCCGAAGAAGCCAGTATTACACATCTGTTTCGTGGCTCCTGGGCACTGTTATGTTGGCTACTCTTACCCGAATAACAATTCTCAGTTCTTTATGGGGATTCCACGACTTAAGTTCCCGGCAGACGCGCCAAGCCGCTCAACGTTGAAACTAGAAGAAGCGTTTCATGTCTTCATACCTCGTGATGAATGGGATGAACGTTTAGCGTCTGGCATGTGGGGGGTAGACCTTGGTGCATGTCCAGGTGGTTGGACTTATCAATTGGTGAAGCGTTCTATGTTTGTGCATTCTGTCGATAATGGCATGATGGCAGATAGCCTAATGGAGACGGGACAAGTAAAGCATCACCAAGTGGATGGCTTTAAATTTGAACCTGACCGTAAGAACATCACTTGGTTAATCTGCGACATGATCGAGAAGCCCTCTCGTGTTGCTCAATTAATGGGTGAATGGATCATCAGTGGTTGGGCGAAAGAAGCCATATTCAACCTCAAGCTGCCAATGAAAGGCCGTTATGATGAGGTGTTGCAGGACATAGAAAACCTAAAGCAATTCCTGAGCGATAACGACGTAAAATACCGATTACAAGCTAAGCACCTTTACCATGACCGAGAAGAGATCACGGTGCATTTACAGTGCCTATCGAACATCTCTCCTCACTAAGCTGGTCGTTCTGCTTCAGTGATTAAAAAGCCCATTGTGTTGGTTCAAAACACAATGGGCTTTTTCGTTTCTTTATCACGCTGGATTCGATAATGCCTGATTCACTTTGTTGAGTGAGTGCGTGTAGTTAACCAGGTTTAGGTATCAGGCCATCAGGCATTGAATCGTAAATCTTGAAGATTAAACCCGAGCTCAATATCGGTTTTTAGTGCACACACCGTCTTACACGTGCGCGCCGACTCGATGTGTTCGTCAAACTTCTTTCGATATTTTGTAGGAAGATCGTCCGCTTGATACGCCTGTTCAATATCAGAATAGAGAGTCAGGATCTCTTTCGCCGCTTTCGGCCCAACGCCAGGAATACCAGGTACTTGACTCGAACTGATGCCAGTCAATCCCCAGTAATCGGCAAGTTGGCTTGGCTTAACACCAAACTCTTGTTCAATAAATGGCGCATCTAACCAACGATGTTGGAAATAGTCTCTAATTTGCAGCGTTGGGGAGAGCAACTGGCAGTAGCCTTTGTCGGTTGAGATGATGGTGACTTTCTCACCATGTTTTGCGACTTTAACGGCCAGAGTCGCGACGAGGTCATCGGCTTCATCCCCATCGGACAACAGTGAGTCGATGCCAAGTTCCCACCAAGCCTGTTGAACTTTATCTAAGCCATACATTAATGGCTCTGGCATGGGTTTACGATTCTCTTTGTATTTCGGAAGCACTTCAGCGCGCCAACCTCTATCTTGCAAATGATGATCAAAGACAGCGATGATATGCGTTGGGTTCGCTTCATTGATGATGCGTTTTAGAGTACGGCTTGTCGTTTCACAAGTTCTAGTTATGTCTGCGGGATCGGGTTGGGCAGAGTGAACGCGCCGAATCAGGTTAAGCGCATCGATGATCACTAGGTGTATAGACATAACGTTCCAAAAAATAAGGGCTTATTCAGCCCTTATTGTAATGAATCAGAGGTAGATTGCCAGACCTGCCACGCCAAGTATGGCTTTGAGTGGCGTCCATGAAGCTACTCTGGTGATGATTTAATGCCAGTCTTACTGAGTAGCAATTTTGTAGCATGGAACGTAGTCGGTGCCACCGGGCAGTTTCATTCGATGCTGGTCAACAAAATCATTGAGTAGCTTGTCCATTTTCTTCATCAGTACCGCATCACCATTAATGGTAAATGGCCCGTGGCGCTCAATCTCCAGAATGCCTTCCGCTTTGACGTTACCCGCGACAATGCCCGAAAATGCCTGGCGAAGTGACGCTGCTAGATTCTCAGGGCGTTGATCAAGGTGCAGATCTAAGCTGGCCATACTGTCATGAGTGGGCTCAAAAGGAAGTTGAAATTCAGGGGCGATTTTAAGAGACCAGTTGAAACTATAGGCATCGCCTGTCTCTTTTCGGTATTGGCGAACCTCTGGCATCGATTGACTAATAATCTGCGCTGCTTTTTCTGGATCGTCGATAACGATTTGGTAGTGTTTTTGCGCTTCTTCGCCAAGCGTGTCACCGATAAACTGGTCGATAGAGCGGAAGTACGCTTCGCTCTCTTTTGAGCCAGTGAGAACGATAGGCAGTGGCTGATCAGCATTATCTGGATGCATCATAATCCCCAGAATATACAGAAGCTCTTCAGCGGTACCAGGACCGCCTGGGAAAATGATGATCCCATGTGCCATTCTAACGAACGCTTCAAGGCGCTTTTCAATATCAGGCATGATCACCAGTTCGTTCACAATAGGGTTCGGTGGCTCTGCGGCAATAATTGAGGGTTCAGTTAAACCAAGATAACGTCGCTCTTCATATCGCTGCTTAGCATGACCAATCGCGGCCCCTTTCATAGGCCCTTCCATCGCTCCTGGGCCACAACCCGTACAGATATTGAGTTCGCGTAAACCGAGTTCGTGTCCGACTTCACGTGTGTATTGATACTCTGTTGGGTTGATGGAGTGTCCGCCCCAACAAACCACAAGATTCGGTTCTATACCTGGAGTGAGTGCACCAGCGTTACGTAAAATGCCGAACACTAGGTTGGTCATGTGAGTGCTGTTGGTCAGGTTCAAGCGTTGGTTGTCAGCAAGGTGCATATTGACATAGACAATGTCACGCAAGACTGAAAATAGGTGTTCTTGGATTCCCTTTATTATATTCCCGTCAACAAAGGCGTGTTCTGGTGCGTTACTAAGCTCAAGTTTTATTCCACGCTCACGACGAACAACGTTCACATCAAAAGACTTATACTTTTCGAGCAGTTCTTTGGAGTTGTCTGTATGGCTACCCGAGTTGAGTACCGCAAGGGTACAATTTCGATATAGCTGATAGAGATCGCTAGAGGCTGTTTTTTTAAGGCGCTCAACTTCAAGTTGAGAAAGCAGATCCATGCTGCCAGCAGGGCTAATATGAGTGATCATAATCGCCTCCTTTTTAGTAGAGAAATAAACACACCAGAAGAAAAGTAAGGTGTATTAATTATCTTAGCAAAGAAATTCTAGATGTAACTATTTGAAAACATTAAATCAATAAAAACGTGTTACAGGTTTAGGAATAATGGGAAAAGAGAGAGGAGAGTGGGGTAACGCGGCGTAAGGAGGAGGACAATTCGAAGAGGGAAATTGAGTTGTGACTAAATGGCGGCTGTTGTGCTGTTACTTCCAGACGATTTGATTCGGGCCCAAGTTTTTTGCTTCCGAGAGATTCCGATTGATGCGATCAAGGACTTCCTCAGGCGTATCCGACTCTTTAAAGACGGTACTAGTGGCAGAAAGCGTAATTGTGATGCTTTTGTCTTTGAACTTAAAGGGCAGCTTACTGACTTGTCTTTGAATGGTTTGAATGATTTTGTAACACTCATTGTCATTGCGTTCAGGGAACAGTAATACAAACTCTTCACCTGCATACCGTGCAACCGTATCGGTATCCGACACTTCTTTAGAAATCGTTCTGGCGATTATCTTGAGTGCTTTATCACCCGCCACATAGCCAAAGCTATCATTGATCGCCTTAAATTTATCGATATCCAGAAGGACGATTCTTAGGTTGTGCTGCGCTCTGATCCAACGGCGATACTCTAATTCCATTCGGTCATTGAAGGCGGTTCGGTTGTACACCTTAGTCAATGGGTCGAGCAGCATCCGTTGTGCTTGATCTTCTAAACGGCGACGATGATCTTGGGTTAAGTCTGATAGCGCTTCTAATTGCTGTTTACCATAACCCATCCGCTCAATAAGCGCTTTCTCTCGTTCTTCGGCATGATTCAAACGTTCTGATAGTGAAGCCAACTGAGCCAATAGTGGGTTCATCTCTTTCTTCAGCTCATTCAAGTCGTTTGACGCTTTAACCGTTGATTTGGATTTAACCACTAAGGCATCCAATTCTTGATTCATTGTTTGTCGCTGTTCAAAGTAACTTTGGCTTTGGTCGACGCTTTGTGCCGTGCTTTTTAGCGTTGAAGAGAGTGAAGAGTTGACTTGTTCTAGGAATTTCTCAGAGGTTTTTCGCTCAAAGTTTGTGCCATCAATCACCAGTTTCAGAACTTGTAGCGTAAGTTCTAACAGCGACTGAGTAGAGACACCGAGTAGTAGCTTGGCACGGATATCCGTCAGTAAATCCCCCGATTCACCTTCGAAGTCTAATTCTGTAATAACGTGCTGCAATTCATCAGCTAGACGGGCGAGGATTTCTTTATCAGCTGCGCTGTTAATTTCAGTTAATGCGGTATCAGGGTTGGAGGTGATGATTTTAATCGAGCGTTCGTAGATGGCGAGAAGTTGTAGTGCGTGAGCAGAGCCTTTCGACTTCTGTGCGCCGGAATAGCTCAGCAGATCTCTCAGGTCGCGTTTAAGCCTAGGCGGTAGCCCAGTAACACGCAAGAGTGTCTCTCCACTATGCTTGACTTGAGAATCAAGCTGAACCGTCTTTTTTTCCATAGCCAACGTCTGTTGTTTCAGCATTCGTTCTAATACTGCAAGTTTGGGTATTAAAGTGCTGATATCTTTTTGTTGCTCAAGCGCGTGTCGTAGCTCGGCCAGATTGCTGCTTAATTTTGAATTCTCTTCACCACAGGCAAAGCTGAGAGATGCAACAATACGCTTAAGAACGTTTTGCTCTCTTTTAAATTTGAACGATGAATCTCGTTGTGTCAATCGAACTTGTTCAAGTTCTCTTTTAAGCTGAATCAGCTCTATTTCTATTTCTTTTTCGAGAACGCCCATGAAAACTTAACTACAAATCCAATATATGAAGATCAAATAGGATCTTATTAACTAATTCATCGATAATAACAAAATAATTCAATACGTCACTGAAACTAGGGCTTGAACGGCTAGCTTTTACCCATCTTTTAATAGTTTTTTGATGCTGTCCTCATTCTTGTAAGAAGAATGGACCTTAATTAAGCCTTGATTTATTGCATGTTTACATGCTTTGCGGATATTTCCAGTCGCGAGACTTGCTGCTGGTGCGTTATCAATCGCTTTTAAATAGACCCATTGGCTCGAATGTTCTTTCATGCTCAGCGTGCGTGCGACACTGGTCGACATCAAGAGAAGGTCGATCAGTTCTTTGTCATTGATCGCCGTATAAGCTCTCGGTAAGAATGGATAATCAGCAATACCGATTCGAACGATTTGAGTTAGGGATTGGTCTGATTCAAATTCTTGTATCCAACCTTGGACCTTATTAAACAGTTGCGCTGGGTCGCTGTTCTCTTCCCCTTGCGGTTCAATGTACAGCAGATTGGCATCTGAAAAGTGGTAGATACGCGCGGGTGGGGCGATCTTTGTCTTTAGGAACTGACCAAAAGACTCTTCGAGTTTTAGCCCATCTTCGTATCCATTTTGCAGATACATGTTTCTAAGGAATGGGATGTCAATTAGTACAAACTTGAGTCGATCATTGAGAGGCTCATAGATCAATTCTCCAAACTGCCACTGTTCAAGCTGTTGCGCCGTTTGGGCAAGTGAGGTGGGCAGAGTGTCGTTCAGCATGCGCAAGTTAGGTAACGTTGAGCGTGAGTGAGTCGACAATGCATCACTGAGTGCTTTGTTGTCCATGGTGAGTTTTTGGATAACATAACCACGACGGAGCAAAACAATGAAGATCAAAACACCAATCGTGAACAGTGCCCAAGATATGCGTCGTGACTTTATGAAATTGTTGTGCGTCTCGATCAGTTCTTCTTGCTGGCCCGCTAAGTGTAGGGTTTGTTCAACAAACTCCTTTTGCTGGCGAAACGCCTCTTCATTGATGAGGTTGAGAGATTGCTGCTGAATACGAGACAGCGAGTTGTACTGTTTCAGGTTTTCCAGTGCTTTGTCTAGATTCCCTTTTTGCTCATAACCGAGGTAGAGAAGCTGATAGGCCTCTGACTGGATATTAATATCTTTTAGTTCAATACCCAGCTCTAGCGCTTCATTCGCGTAGGCGTACACCAATACGGGCTCTTTCTTATGGTAAGCGAGCCCAGCATTAAGCAATAAGGCTTCTGCCTTTAGAGTCGGTATGCTCGCGTATTCAAGCAGGTTTTCTGCGCGATTCAAATACTGCTCGGTGAGTGAGAAGTTATACAGCTGAAGATACGTCGCCGCGAGAGACAATCGGATGTCGATAACGTTTTCTATCTTATTGACCTTTCTTTCGTGGTCAATCACGTTGAAGTAGTGAACCAGCGCTAGGTTGTACTTGGACTGCTGAAAGTAGATATCACCCATCTGCTTCAGTACATCCGCTAGAATTGAGGAGCTTTGGTAATTGTCATAAAAATCGGCGGCTTGAGACAAATGCCTTAAGGCAATATCAAACACTTTTCGTTCATAGAACAGCTGCGCCAAGAGCTTATTAACTGCTGCGAGTTGCGCGCTTGAGTTGTCTTCTATGGCTTGCCAATAGCCTATCAGCAGCATAGATAGGGCCTTGTTATACAGCTTATGATTAAGAAAATGTTCCCCTACAGCAATGTGGTAGTTGATGTAGGTAGATTTTGATTTTAGCGAATCGACATAAGGCTTCACCTTATCAAAATATTGGTTTGCTAGGTCGATGTGCCCATCGTAAGAGGCGATCTTGGCCTTGAGCATGAAAATTCGATAGTAAATAACCCGCGCAAATTGGTCAGCGTGTTTGATCGCGCTATACCTTAATTGGATCTCTTCAATGGCTTGGTTTGCGTTTTGAGATTGACGAGTCTGCAGCCAGGTCAGTTCGGTATGAAGCAGTTTTACACTGAGCGTCAAATAGTGAAGTCGGTACTCTTCGGCGATTTTAGACGCTTCATTGAGGTGAGTGAATGCTGCCGGCGTATTGCCCAGCTTATATTCCGCTTTGGCAAGTATGGTGAGTGCGTCTATGGTACTTGCCGGCGTTCTTATCGTGCTATCGCTTTCGTCGCGATTCATCGCCGAAGGGTTTTCGCTAGGATCCGTCGCCAGCTTACGTTGACTGAGGTAATTCAACGTAAGCGCTTTTGCTTGCGCTGGAACAATTTCGAGAGAACTGCTGGCCTCGTTGAGCGTTGCTGACGAGTAGACAGTGGCGTTTGCAGACAATGAAAAGAGGCAAACGATGAAACAAAGAGCCCTCAACCAGCGCATAGGTAGCATTCGGTAATATTCCTTATTGGCGAGCCATTCGCTTATTATCAGCTGGCTTCGAGTTTTCTGATGAACGATAAGGGTTGATGTCTAAGCCACCACGTCGAGTGTATCGTGCGTAAACCGTTAAACTTGTTGGTTTACAGTACTTCATGATGTCGGTGTAGATGCGCTCGACACACTGTTCGTGAAACTCGTTATGCTCACGAAAAGAGACGATGTATCGTAACAGAGCTTCGCGGTTAATTTTTTGACCTTGATATTGAATCTCAACACTTCCCCAATCTGGTTGGTTAGTAATCAGGCAATTAGACTTCAATAGGTGACTGTGCAGTGCTTCTTCAACCACGTCTTCGCTGGTTGAGTTTGCCAATAACGCGTCATCGAAATCGTAGCTATCGATTTCAATATCCTGCTCATCAATACATTCGCCCTTCATGGAAACAATGGTCTGCTCGGTGTAATCGGTGACAGGGTAGATATTCAGGGTGACGGATTCCCCTGCACATGCGGATAAGTCGCTTTGCAATTGCTTGGAAACCGCTTCCCAACTCTCGAACTTAGTTTGGTTGAAACTATTGAGATAAAGCTTAAACGATTTTGACTCGATGAGGTTTTGGCTTGTGGCCGGGATCGCTATCTCACCGACAGCAACTTGTGGCAGGCCACGGCTATTTAACCAAGACAGTTCGTACATAGTCCAAATATCGCAGCCGAGAAAAGGCAAGCTGTCACCAAGGTTTAAATCATCGCGATTCAAGCTACGTGGCACGGGTTGTAACAAGCTCACATCGTATTGATTGGTGTATTGCGTTTTTTGGCCTAAGGTCAGGCCCGCAAGCTCCTTGGCATCAGAATATTTGCTCATACTTTGTCTTAAATTAGATTAGAATGGCGAGAATTTTACGCAATCCCGATCGAACTGTCATTAAATGATGTGCCTGTTCCTTGGTAATCGCTTACTCATATTTTGGAGACAACCATGACTTCTCATACCGCTCAAGCGCTTTTCTCTTTTAGCGAAAGGTATTTAGAGGCGTATCAAGCCACACATAACTCTCTTCCTAGCAACGAAGACCTTTATGAACTTGTCTCACCTTGTGTTGAGGAAAAGCGTCAAGACAGCGTGCTATGGAAAGCCTACCCACGTGAAAAAAACGCTGATTTCACCAATGTTGAGAATGGCATTGAGCTTACTCTGCACGAAGATATTAAAGCCTTTTATGGCAGTCAATATAGTGCGGATATGAACGCTAAGTGGCAGGGAAACGAGCTCACCCTGTTGCAGGTATGGAGCGACGACGATTTTGTCCTCTTGCAGGAAAATATTCTCGGCCATCTCGTGACCCAAAGACGGTTAAAGCTAAAGCCGACGGTCTTCATTGCCGCTACTGATGCTGAGCTTGATGTGATTTCAATTTGCAATTTAACCGGCAATGTCATTCTGGAGAGGCTAGGGACGGATAAGCGCGATGTATTAGCTGAAGATATCGTCGAGTTTCTCACTAAACTAGAGCCTGCGGTTTAACTTATGCTAGGAAGTAATAATGTACGTCGTTGAATTGCAATTTGAGTGTTTCGATAACACCACGGTTAGCGCGGTTGATAAAGCCGTTAATGGCTTGATGGACGCTCTTCGGTATAACGGTCAAGTGCTTGGTCGTGAATTTCCGATAGTGATGGGGGAGGGCGAATTTTTTGTTCGTGTTGTCTGCCCTGAACAAGACAGTTTGCACCCGAAACATCACTCAGATTTTGTAAAGGTATGTATTGATCGCTTATCGAACGCAAGCTTGCTTGCACCCAAAATGCGACTGCTTGGTCGAGATCTGAATTCTGAAGAAACGGCAGAGGAAGAGACACCGAGTTGGCAGATCCTGTATACGACCTTTGTTCATACCTGTTCACCGCTTAGAAGTGGTGAGACCTTGCTGCCTATTCCGCTGTATCGAAATCCAGCGACGTTTAACGGTGACCACAAGTCCTTGATTAAATGGCAAACCGAGTGGCAAGCGTGTGATGAGATCCAGATGGCGGGTAGCTGTAAGGCAGAGCACGCAACGCAAGCGGAAATCTGTAATGTTGACAGTCTCCTGTTTCGCCGTGGGTGGGATTTAAGAGGTCGCATTGAGTTTCTCACCAAAGTACCGACTTACTATTATCAATACCGAGTCGGAGGGGAAAGCTTAGCGAAAGAGAAAGAGCGCAAGTGCCCGAAGTGTGGCGGAGAATGGTTATTGGATGAGCCTGCGCACGATATGTTCCACTTTAAGTGCGATGATTGCCGTATTGTGTCGAATATCTCTTGGGATCAGATCAAAACCTACCATTCATAAGTCGCGCTAGTTATCTTCCGTCGTTCTCGCTGAACAAATAGCACTGATTAGCAGACTAAAAAAAGCCGATATGCTCTCACTGGTTCAGTGGAGGATATCGGCTTTTTTATGCGTCAGCGTTGATTAATGCTACGTACATTGGTGCGTTTGGCTTGATTACCAGCCTTTAACTACGCCACCTTGGAAGATTTCAGAAGCAGCGTTGTACACTTCTTCTGTTTGGTATGCTTTAACGAAGTTCTGAACGTTTTCTGCATCTAGGTTATCTTCACGAGAAACGATAAGGTTTACGTATGGAGACTCTTTGTCTTCAACGAAGATACCGTCGTTTTGTGGCGTTAGGTTGATAGAGCTTGCGTACGTCGTGTTGATGATAGATAGCGCTACATCATCAAGAGAACGAGGCAGTTGTGCTGCATCTAGCTCAACAATCGTAATGTTTTTAGGGTTAGTCACGATGTCACGAACAGTCGCAAGTAGACCTGCACCTTCGCGAAGAGTGATTAGACCTTGTTGCTCTAGAAGAAGAAGAGAGCGACCTAGGTTTGTTGGATCGTTTGGTACGGCAATGCGAGCGCCTTCTGCGATTTGTTCAACAGAATCCACTTCTTTTGAGTAACCTGCTATTGGGTAAACAAATGTGTTACCAGCAATCGTGATCTTGTAGCCACGGTCTGTTACTTGCTGATCTAGGTATGGCTTGTGTTGGAATGCATTAATATCGATAGAACCATCATCGAGTGCTGCGTTTGGCGTTACGTAGTCTGTGAACGTCACTAATTCAACATCAAGGTCGTACTGCTCTTTAGCGATCTTTGCTGCTACTTCCGCTACTTGAGCTTCCGCACCCGCCATTACGCCGACTTTAATTTTGCTGCTATCCGCTGCTTTATCGCCGCAACCTGAAAGAACAAGAGCAGAAGCTGCTGCTGCGATAGTTAGTAAACCTTTAAGGTTAAATTTCATGATTATCTCCTTATCAAAAAACGAATTTTGTGTAATGCGCTGCGTTAACCAGCGAGCTCATTGAGCTTATATCTGTGACATATTTATTGATGACTAGCTTTTATCGATGATCGACGCGACGTACGATCGTATCGCCAATCGATTGAATAATTTGTACCAGTACGATTAACATAACGACCGTCACGCCCATGATCACAACATCATATCGGTGAAAGCCATAACGAATGGCGACATCGCCTAAACCGCCACCGCCAACCGTGCCTGCCATTGCTGAGTAACTGACTAGAGTGACCAGTGTAATCGTGACCGCATTGATGATGGTTGGTAGAGCTTCAGGTAATAAAACTTTAGTTATAATTTGTGTTGGTGTTGCACCCATCGATTGCGCAGCCTCTACAAGCCCGGTAGGGACTTCTAAAAGCGCCCCTTCAATCAAGCGAGCCACGAAGGGTATCGCACCAATGGTCAGCGGTACGATAGCCGCAGTGGTGCCGATGAAAGTGCCGACCAGTAGCTTAGTGACTGGAATAATCGCAACCATTAATACTAAGAAAGGAACCGAACGGCCGATATTGACGATTGCACCTAAGACAGCGTTAAGTTTGGTATTCTCGAGTAAACCGCCTTTCTTCGTTGTGTGCAGAATAACCCCTAGTGGGATACCGATGCCAAAACCTACGATACCCGCAACACCCACCATGTAGATGGTTTCCCATGTGGCACCAAGTAACAGGTTGCCGTTTAGGCTAAGCCATTCCATTACGGTATTAAAGGACATAACCAAGTACCTCTACTTTTACTTTGTGTTCGCGTAAAAATTCAATTGCTGCATTGTCGTCTTGTTCGTTACCAAATAGCTCAGCGACCATCATGCCGAATTTAACACCGCCTGCGTAATCAAGATCAGAGCTTAGAATACTGACATCAATGTTGAACTTACGTGAGATTTGAGACATCAAAGGTGCATCCACTGTTTCGCCAGTAAACTCTAAACGCACAAGCGGGTAACTGCTGTTGACTCGCGTTTGTTGAAGGCGAGCTTGGTAATCTTCTGGAATGGTGAGATCGAGCGTTGAACGGATAAACTGGTGTGCTAGCTCTGTTTTCGGGTGAGCAAAAATCTCCCCAACGGTGCCTTTCTCAACCAACTCTCCATCACCGATGATCGCCACTTCATGACAGATGCCTTTCACTACATCCATTTCGTGAGTGATCAGTAGAATCGTGATTTTTAGCTTGTTGTTGATTTCGCGCAGCAGCTCTAAGATTGACTGAGTAGTTGCTGGGTCAAGTGCACTGGTGGCTTCATCACAAAGCAACACCTTTGGATCGGAAGCTAGAGCACGAGCGATCGCAACACGCTGCTTTTGACCACCACTTAGGTTCGCAGGGTAGGTGTCGCGCTTATCCGTTAAGCCAACAAGCGTCAGTAGCTCACTGATTTTGCTTTCAATGTGTTCTTTGCTTTTTCCTGCCAATTCAAGAGGCAACGCAATGTTGTCAAACACGGTACGAGAAGAGAGCAAGTTGAAGTGCTGAAAGATCATACCGATGTTACGACGCGCTTCACTCAGCTCAGATTTGCTTAGCTGGGTTAAGTCGACACCATCGACAACAATAGAGCCCGTTGTTGGTGCGGAAAGCATGTTTACGCAACGAATCAGGGTGCTTTTCCCTGCACCTGACGAGCCAATCACACCAAAAATGGTGCCTTGAGCAATGTGTAGGTCGATGTCTTTTAGGGCAACTATCTCTTTAGTGCCTTGATAAAAAACCTTATTTACTTGATTTATCTCAATCATTTTCTTTCCTGTGCAGGGACAACAGAATAATATTTTGAACTGTATCTCATTTAGTAGTGGATGCTATGGTGTTCAATGAATCAAGTCAATAGATATTTTTACGTCTAGACGTCTAAACGTTCGTTTGTTCTAGTATCAAAAGTAATTAGATAGTGATGAAAGAAATAAAGCGTGCGATAATTCTTCACAATATTAAGAAGATTGAGTATTTACTTTGGCCAAACCTGCAGTGTTTTTAGACCGAGATGGCGTGATTAACGTTGATCATGGCTATGTCCATGATGAGCATTCCTTTGAATTTGTAGAAGGCGTATTTGAAGCGACTAAGCAACTTCAAGACATGGGGTATATGCTTGTATTAGTCACTAACCAATCAGGCATTGCACGTGGCATGTTTGATGAAGAACGTTTCCTTTCACTGACACAGTGGATGGACTGGAACTTTGTTGACCATGGCGTAGAGTTTGATGGCTTCTATTATTGCCCGCATCATGCTGAGCACGGTGTTGGGAAATACAAAGAAGAGTGTGATTGCCGAAAACCTAAGCCTGGTATGTTTATCTCTGCCCGTGACTTCTTGAAGATTGATATGGCGAAGTCCGTTATGGTTGGAGATAAGGCCGAAGATATGATGGCTGCCGAGGCGGCGGAAGTTGGCACTAAAATTCTAGTGCGTACAGGAAAGCCTGTGACGGACAAAGGTGAAGCCTTAGCAACGGCTGTGCTCGATAGTATAAGAGATGTTCCTGCCTATCTATCGAAATAAGAGGTCGCCTAGCGGCCTTTTTTGTTTGTCCTGCAATGTTTTTTGTACGAAAAGTAACAGCGAGACAAGCAAGTAAACGATAGGAGGGTAATATGCTAAAGCGACTGACTGTTTTGATAACGTTAGGCTTTGTTTTGGTAGGGTGTTCTCAATCGACACACAGTGATATGAAGGTGGATGAGAGTTTGTTCCACGCGTATCAATGCGAGTCTGATCAGCACTTTGATGTTGCTTATATACCAGACAGTGAGATTGCAATATTACGGGTTGAAGGCAAGGAATACGCTCTAATTCGTATTCGCTCAGGCTCTGGCACCAGGTATATCCTTAATGATGGTACCGCAGACGTCGAGAATCCGATCACATTGCGAACCAAGGGCGATGATGCCCGTTTAGAGTACCATCAACAAGTTTACAAAAACTGTAAAACACAATAAGTTATAAGCCTTATGGTATCGGTTGGCTGTAGAGTCTACCGATACGCTTTACTATTGCCTGCATCTTCAGAGAAGTATGACCAAAAAACTCACCATTCATGATATCGCAAAACTCTCGGGAGTCGGTAAATCGACCGTTTCACGCGTACTCACCAATGATCCCAAAGTAAAACCTGCAACACGAGAAAAAGTGGAGCAGATCATTCGTGAGTCAGGGTATGTGCCCTCCAAGTCTGCCCAGTCCATGCGTGGTGGTAGCCAGAAGGTGATTGGGGTGATTATCTCTCGTCTTGATTCCCCATCGGAAAATAGAGCGGTAGGCAGTATGCTCAACACGATTTACGCAGCAGGCTATGATGCGGTGATTATGGAGAGTCAGTTCGACAGACAAAAAACCAATGAACATCTGGATGTACTGAAGAAACGTAATGTTGATGGCGTGATTGTGTTTGGGTTTTCTGACTTAGACACTGAGAAGCTCGCTGTTTGGCAAGGAAAGTCGGTTGTGATCGCCATGGACACCGAAATCACCTCGTCGATTAATTACGATAACCGGGGCGTCATTGAACACGCTTTACAGCATTTAGCCGATATGGGCTTGGACGATATCGCATTCATTGGGGTGGATCCGAGTGATAAAACCACGGGAAAACTTCGCCTCGACACCTATCTGTCTTGGTGTCAGCAACGCCAGTTACAGCCCAACTATCAAACTGGGCAGCTTCACCATGAGAGCGCTTACCATCTGACAGATACGGTGCTTACGGAATCGACCCAAGCGATTGTTTGTGCCAGTGATACTCTCGCGCTAGGCGTGATAAAGAAGCTGCAAGAGCTCGGGCGCGAGGATGTGACCGTGACTGGAGTGGGAGGCAATGAGCTGCTCTCTTTCCTATTCCCAAAAGTTCACAGTATTGACCCAGGTTACATTCAAGCTGGGCAGCAGGCTGCTAACCTTTTGATATCCCATATAAATGGCGATTCTGAGCCTGTTCATATCACCCAATCACCGGTTATTTCCTAACCCATTAATTTCTATTTGAATTAAAATTATACTGTGATCACTCTCAATTAATGGGACTGTTCCCATTTTTATTTTGTTATCGCTCTGGCAGTATAATTATCAATTGGTGGGAATGTTCCCATTTGTTGTTTTTATAGATAGAAACAAACTCGAGTGAGACTCCAAAAGGGTGGACAAGGATATGAGCAAGATAGCGAGACAAGACGTAGCGCGTCTTATAGAGCTGGTCGGTGGGAATGACAACATCGCCAGCGTAAGTCACTGCTTAACACGACTTCGCTTTGTGTTAAACGATACAGAGAAAGCTGATACGTCAGCGTTGGAAGCATTGAGCCTAGTTAAAGGTTGCTTCACCAATGCGGGGCAGTTTCAGGTCGTGATTGGGACAGAGGTCGATGAGGTATACGCCATTCTGATTGAGTTGTCAGGTAAATCTGAAGCGTCTAAAGATGAATCTAAACTCGCAGCTCGCCAGAACATGAATATCCTAGAGCGTGGCATTTCTCATCTGGCTGAAATTTTCGTCCCTCTGTTACCGGCTATCATTACCGGCGGTTTGATCTTAGGCTTCCGCAACGTGATTGGTGACATCAAGATGTTTGATGGCCAGTCCCTCACTCAAATCAGTCAGTTTTGGGCAACGGTACACTCTTTCCTTTGGCTTATTGGTGAAGCCATCTTCTTTTTCCTACCCGTTGGTGTTTGTTGGGCAACCGTCAAAAAACTCGGAGGAACGCCGATTCTGGGCATCACGCTGGGTGTTACTCTCGTATCCCCACAGTTAATGAATGCGTACTTGATTGGTAAAGAAGTACCCGAAGTGTGGGACTTTGGTCTCTTCGTGATTGAGAAGGTGGGATATCAGGCTCAGGTTATTCCAGCCATGCTTGCTGGTGTCGCATTAGCGTTTATAGAGACAAATTTAAAACGCATAGTTCCGTCATATCTTTACTTAGTCGTTGTACCGTTTGTATCCATCATTGTTTCGGTGATCCTTGCTCATGCGTTAATTGGCCCATTTGGTCGAGTACTTGGCGACGGTGTGGCGTTTGCCGCGAAGATAGCCATGACGGGGGATTTTGCGGTTATTGGTTCCATGGTATTCGGTTTTCTTTATGCACCTTTGGTTATCACGGGCATTCACCACACAACCAACGCTGTTGATCTACAGTTGATGCAAGAGCTTGGTGGAACGCCAATCTGGCCTCTGATTGCGCTATCGAACATTGCTCAAGCTTCTGCTGTTGTGGGCATCATCATTATTAGTAAAAAACATGGTGAACGTGATATCTCCGTTCCTGCCGCTATTTCTGCTTATCTTGGTGTGACAGAACCGGCTATGTACGGCATCAACCTGAAATACAAATTTCCAATGTTAAGCGCCATGGTGGGCAGCGCGATCGCTGCTGCTGTATGTGGGAGTGCTGGTGTGATGGCAAACGGTATTGGTGTTGGTGGCCTGCCGGGTATCTTGTCGATACAGCCACAGTTCTGGGGCATCTATGCCATTGCAATGTTAGTGGCAATGCTGATTCCTGCTGCGTTGACGCTCTTTTTCTATAAACGTGCACAGTTAAAGGGTGAGTTAGAGCCCGCAAGCGCGTAAAGATTAAATCGCGCCGCAGTTGTATGTGGAGTGGTGGGTTGCCACTCCCTATTTTTTATTTTTGGTAAGTGAGTTCTTAGATGACGATGATTAATGTGGATAAAGAGTGGTGGAAAAAAGCGACCATTTATCAAATTTATCCAAAAAGTTTTTGCGATAGTGGTGATAAAGGAACAGGGGATATTCAAGGCATTATCTCCAAACTGGATTACCTGAAGCTATTGGGTATTGATGCCATTTGGTTAACGCCTATCTACGAATCACCCATGATCGACAATGGCTATGACATTGCCGATTATTTTGCGGTGAACCCCGATTTCGGCACCATGGCCGACTTTGATGAATTATTAACCAAATCGCATCAACGTGGCATTCGCATTATCATGGATATTGTCGTCAACCATACCTCAACAGCCCATCAATGGTTTCAGTCAGCATTGGGCGATGTGAATAGCCACTATCGTGATTACTACATTTGGAAAGACCCCGTGAATGGTGGTGTTCCGAATAATTGGCAATCCAAATTTGGCGGCAGTGCTTGGCAGCTTGATGAAGAGACCAATCAGTATTATTTGCACCTCTTTGCTGAAGAGCAGGCGGATTTGAATTGGGAGAACCCAAAAGTTCGTCAAGAGGTAAAAGGCGTCATCGAATATTGGGCAGAAAAGGGCGTGGATGGCTTTAGGCTGGATGTGATTAATCTAATCTCAAAACAGCAAGATTATGCGAATGATGACATTGGGGACGGCAGACGATTCTACACCGACGGCCCACGTGTTCATGAATACCTGCAAGAGATCAGCGAGGCTGTCTTTCAGCAATACGGTAGCGTGACGGTTGGAGAAATGTCTTCCACGACATTAGAGCATTGTCAGCAGTACTCATCTCCTGACGGGAAAGAGTTGTCGATGGTGTTTAATTTTCATCACCTCAAGGCTGACTATGAGAATGGGGAAAAGTGGACCAAAGCGCCGTTTGATTTCCTTCAATTGAAGCAGATCTTTAATCATTGGCAAACCGGTTTAAATAGCCAGGGGTGGGGTGCGCTCTTTTGGTGTAACCATGATCAACCTCGGGTGGTGAGCCGCTTAGGTAACGATACGAAATATCGAGTAGAGTCTGCAAAAATGCTCGCCGCTTCCATCCATATGATGCAAGGCACACCCTATATCTATCAGGGTGAAGAGATTGGCATGACCAACCCAGGATACACAGAGATAGCGCAATATCGTGATGTTGAAAGTACCAATATGTACGACATCATGGTGAACCAGGGTGCTGTGAAGCATGCCGATATGATGGCGATTCTGGCGCAAAAATCACGCGACAACTCACGAACGCCTATGCAATGGGATAGCTCAGAGTTTGCTGGTTTCTCTAAGGGGACTCCGTGGCTTGATGTTGCTGCTAACTATCGAGAGATCAATGCAAATCACGCCGTTGCAGACTCGGACTCCGTGTTTTATTTCTATCAGAAGCTGATTCAGTTACGTAAAGACGTCGACGTCATTACTACAGGGAACTACGTCGATTTATTCCCTCAACACTCGTCAGTTTTTGCTTATCAAAGAACTTCAGAATCTCAAACCTTGCTCTGCTTGAATAACTATTATGATCAGGAAGTCGAGTACGTGCTGCCGGACGATCTTGATATTGAAGGTGGGCGATACTTACTTGGTAACTATGAAGGTCTTGAGGAGCAAGTGGTGACTCGGCATCAAGTGCTTAAACCCTATGAAACGAAAATTGTTTTGATTGAATCATAATGCCCACGCCCCCCTATAGTTGGCATTGCTTACATTGAATCAATCGTTTTTGGACCTCGTATCGTCGAGGTCTTTTTTGGTTTTAGGTGTGAGTTTTAGTTCTAGAGGAGATGGGCTTCAAAGTTATCACTGAGGATGGGATTAACCCTAAAACGAAAAAAGCCAACTCAATGAGTTGGCTTTCGATTCTTATTAAAGAATATGGTGGGGGGGGACGGATTCGAACCATCGAAGGCGGAGCCGGCAGATTTACAGTCTGCTCCCTTTGGCCACTCGGGAACCCCCCCAGGGGTTTTATGCTTTCACAAGCAAAACTTGAAATGTTTTCCCAACACGCTTTTCAAGTTGTTCTCATCGCTAATTAAAGCGCCGAGAGTTATATGGTGGGGGGGGACGGATTCGAACCATCGAAGGCGGAGCCGGCAGATTTACAGTCTGCTCCCTTTGGCCACTCGGGAACCCCCCCAGGGGTGCACTTTGGTATTTCTTAATCTCAATAGATTTAAGAAATAAACTTAAGTAATGCTTTCCCAACGCGTCACTCAAGTGCGGTGCGCATCATAGCAAACTCGTAAAAGCTGTAAAGAGTTTTCTTGGGAATTTAGATTGAATGCTGCCTTTTTGGGCAAAGGTGCCGATAAATAACCACTTTCTCATAAAGGTGTTATCTAAATGTCTGGTTTGTTTTCTATTATTTACACTCCTTGACGTTACCCATAGCGAAGTCGAGGTACTATATTGATAGTTCCTATTTTGTAGATTCGAATCATGAAAAATAAAATAATCATAAAATTGTTAGCATTGTCTATTCTCACGTCAGCACCGCTTGCTCAGGCAAAGAGACCGTCAGGTCCACAGGCGGTAACTGTTATTACAGAACAAGTGCAAGTTCACCAAATATCTCAATCCCTTACGCTGGTTGGAAAGCTCGAAGCCAAGCAGGCGGTGGTTATCTCTCCGGAGGTCGCGGGAAAGGTCATTCAAATTCCAGTAAGTCCAAATCAGAAGGTTGATTATGGCCAACTGTTGATTCAGCTAAATGATGATAAAGCGCAGGCCGCTCAAAAAGAGGCGAAAGCGTATCTAAATGATGAACAACGTAAGCTGAGAGAGTTTGAGCGCCTCGCTAAGCGTAATGCCATCACTCAGACTCAAATTGATGGGCAGAAAGCGAGCGTTGAAATTGCCCAGGCTCGTCTTGATTCTGCTCACGCGAGCCTTAAAGACTTACACATCACCGCACCATTCTCCGGCACCATTGGCTTTATTGATTTGAGCCCTGGTGAATTGGTGACAGCAGGCAGTCAACTGGTGACTCTGGATGATCTGTCTGTAATGCAGCTCGATTTATTGGTGCCTGAACGCTACCTCTCTCGTTTGAGTCAGGGCATGAAGGTGGTGATTTCTACCTCTGCGTGGGGCAACCGCACCTTTGATGGCGAATTGGTCGGAATTGATTCTCGAGTGAACATGGAAACCCTCAACCTTCGTGTACGTGTTCATTTTGAGAACCCTGAGGGGCTATTAAAACCGGGCATGCTGGCCTCTGCAAATATGGCGTTCCCAACGATTGAGGCACCTATCATCCCTGCGCAAGCATTGGAGTACTCTGGTACCAAGCGCTATGTCTATATCATTGGTGACGACAACGTGGCGAAGAGAACAGAAGTCATACTTGCTGAGCGTGTTGAAAACCAAGTTGTCATTGCTGAAGGCGTTGAAGTTGGCGAAAAGATTGTTGTGCAAGGCATTGTGAACATGCGTGATGGTGTTTCTGTCACTGAGCTTAACATTGAGCAAAGTGCGCTGGAAAAGGAAAATAACTGATGTTGTTATCTGATATTTCCGTAAAACGCCCAGTCGCTGCCCTTGTTCTCAGTATGTTGCTGTGTGTCTTTGGCATCGTTTCGTTTTCGAAGCTGTCAGTCAGAGAGATGCCGGACATTGAGTATCCAGTGGTCTCCATCAATACCACTTACAGTGGGGCCTCGGCGACCATTGTCGAAAGCCAAATCACCACGATACTCGAGGATCAGCTTTCTGGTATCAGTGGGATTGACGAGATCGTTTCTACCACTCGAAACGGGTTCTCTCGTATCACGATCACCTTTGAATTGGGTTACGACTTAAATTCGGGGATCAGTGATGTTCGTGATGCAGTAGCAAGAGCGCAGCGCTCTTTGCCGGATGAGGCAGATGACCCTCTTGTTTATAAAAACAATGGGTCTGGTGAGCCCTCAATCTATATCAACCTTAGCTCATCGGAGATGGACAGAACTCAGCTCACCGATTACGCCGAGCGCGTGCTGATTGACCGTTTCAGCTTGATTTCAGGAGTGAGTTCATCGAACTTGTCTGGCGGCTTGTACAAAGTGATGTACGTTAAGTTAAAGCCTGAAGTTATGGCGGGTCGTGGGGTCAGTACCAGCGATATTACGACCGCACTTCGCCGTGAAAATATTGAAAGCCCAGGCGGTGAAGTACGTAACGATTCAATCACAATGTCGGTGCGTACTGTTCGCGCTTACAGCGAAGCTGAAGATTTTGAGTACCTTGTGGTAAAACGAGCCTCAGATAACTCGCCGATCTACTTAAAAGACGTTGCCGATGTGTATCTTGGTGCACGTAACGAGAATGCTTCCTTTAAAGCCAATGGTATTGTTAATCTCAGTATTGGTATCGTGCCTCAGTCGGATGCTAACCCACTGGACGTAGCAAAATTAGTTCGTCAGGAAGTCGAAGACATCCAGCAGTTTTTACCTAAGGCAACCAGCCTTGTGATTGACTACGATGCCACGATCTTTATTGAACGCTCTATCTCTGAGGTTTACACCACGCTGTTTATTACTGGCGGGCTAGTTGTCCTCATTCTTTACATCTTTATCGGTCAAGCAAGGGCAACATTGATCCCTGCGATCACCGTTCCAATATCCTTGATCTCGTCATTCATTGCCGCTTACTACTTTGGGTTCTCAATTAACCTTATCACCTTGATGGCGTTGATACTCTCTATCGGGCTAGTGGTGGATGATGCCATTGTGGTGATAGAGAATATTTACCACCATATTGAACAAGGTGAAACACCACTGTTAGCGGCCTATAAAGGGGCTCGTGAAGTTGGCTTCGCGGTCGTCGCAACAACGCTCGTTTTGGTCATGGTATTTCTGCCTATTTCCTTTATGGATGGCATGGTCGGCCTGCTATTTACCGAGTTCTCTGTTTTACTGGCCATGTCCGTGATTTTCTCATCGATCATCGCCCTGACCTTAACGCCAGTGCTAGGCAGTAAGATACTAAAAGCGAACGTAAAACCGACCCGTTTTACCTTGGTTGTAAACCGTGCATTTGCCTTTTTAGAAGGGAAGTATCGCGCTATTTTACAGCGAGTGATTCGTTTCCGTTGGATAGCACCAATTGTTATCGTTGCCTGTATTGGTGGTAGCTTCACGTTGATGCAGCAGGTTCCAGCTCAACTTGCACCCACAGAGGATAGAGGCGTGGTCTTTGCCTTTGTTCGTGGTGCTGATGCAACCAGTTATAACCGCATGTCGGCCAATATGGACATTGTGGAAGAGCGTTTAATGCCGCTGCTTGAAGAGAACTTCCTAAAGTCGTTCAGTGCTGAGACACCGGCATTTGGTGGTAACGCAGGTGATCAAACCGGCTTTGTCGTGATGGTCCTTGAGGACTGGAATGAGCGTGATATCACGGCAACAGAAGCGCTAGGCAAAATTCGACAAGCATTAGCGGGTATTCCAGATGTGCGAGTTTTCCCATTTATGCCGGGGTTCCGAGGCGGTTCTAGTGAACCCGTCCAATTTGTCTTGGGGGGCGCGGATTATGACGAACTTCAAGAGTGGGCGAATAAGCTGAAAGATCTTGCTGAAGATTCGCCAATGATGAATGGTACCAACATTAACTATTCAGAGAAGACACCTGAGTTGGTCGTCAATGTTGATAAGCAGAGAGCAGCCGAACTCGGCATCAGTGTTTCTGAAATATCGGAAACCCTAGAAATCATGCTAGGTGGTAAATCTGAGACAACGTTTGTCGATCGTGGCGAAGAGTATGATGTGTACCTTCGTGGTGACGAAAACAACTTCAACAATGCAGCGGATCTCAGCCAAATCTATTTGCGTACCAACAGCGGTGAGTTGATCACCCTGGATACGGTTACCTCGATAGAAGAGGTGGCCTCTTCGATTCGCCTTTCTCACTATAACAAGCAAAAGTCGATCACCATTACGGCTAACGTAGAAGACGGATACACCTTAGGTGATGCGCTAGACTTCCTAGATGAAAAAGCGATTGAGCTTTTACCATCCGATGTCTCTGTCAGTTACTCGGGTGAGTCGAAGGATTACAAAGAGAATCAATCGAGTACCTTGATTGTGTTTGGTTTGGCCATGTTGGTGGCGTATCTCGTTCTTGCTGCACAGTTTGAGAGCTTTATTAACCCGTTAGTGGTGATGTTTACTGTCCCTATGGGGGTATTTGGTGGCTTCCTAGGGCTGGTGCTTATGTCACAAGGCCTGAACATCTATAGCCAAATCGGTATGATCATGCTCATTGGTATGGTGACGAAAAACGGCATATTGATTGTCGAGTTTGCCAACCAACTGCGTGACCGAGGCATTGAGTTTGAGAAGGCGATCATTGATGCGTCAGCTCGACGTTTACGCCCAATTATGATGACGGCATTTACGACTCTAGCGGGTGCCATTCCACTGATTCTGTCTACCGGGGCAGGGTATGAGAGCCGAGTCGCGGTGGGCACGGTCATCTTCTTTGGTATGGGCTTCGCTACCTTGGTCACTTTGTTCGTGATTCCAGCGATGTACCGATTAATTTCGATTACTACGCACTCTCCAGGTCACGTAGAAGCAGAACTAAACAAAGCACTGCAACACGATGTCAAAGCACGAAGTGCGCACTAACTGAGTTCTTTAGCTGAAGACTCAACGAAAAAGGGCTCGCTAATATGCGAGCCCTTTATTATTTCAATGGTTCAAACCTTTTAGCCATAAGTAACGGTATATCGAGTGGGCTTATGGTTCATACCTAACACGATGTTTAGAGCAACAGCGCCAAGCAGTGATAAAGCGATAACCATAGGCGAAACAAAGAATACCGAGGCAAACAGAATAGTAACGTCAATCGCCATCTGAGTTTTACCCACTGAAATACCAAATCTATCTTGAATCACTAAGCAAAGAACATTAAAGCCACCAAGGCTAGAGCGGTGCCTAAAGAGAATCAGCATACCTAACCCCATCAGTAGTCCACCTGCGATAGCGCAATACGTATCGTTTATGGTGTCCAGTGTGATCACCAGGTAAAGGTGATCGGCAAACACAGACACAAGCGCGCCAGAAATCGCACTATTAATAGCAAACCGTTTACCAAAACGTTGCCAAGCCAATAAGTAGAAAGGGCAATTGATCAGAAAATAGAGCGTACCAAACGAAACTGAAACGATTTGGCTTAGAAGAAGCGCCAGTCCCGTTGTGCCACCAGTGAGTAGGTGGGCTGATTGCAAGAAGAAGACACCCTGAGCGACTAAGAAAGTCCCAGTTAAAATTGCGATCCAATCTTCTTTACGTGTGTGTTTTTCCATCAACTTTATTTTCTTCAAGGGGATATTGGGGCGAATAGTAGAGAAAAGATGATCTTTTCGGTAGATAGAGCTGGTTATTTAGGGTAAACCTATGTAATCGACATTTTACAGAGTGTAAAACGGAAATTTGACAGCTCGTGAGCGAATCAATAACTTTACACGCCTATGTATGATAAACCTTGTAAGCCATTATGAATAAACTGCATGATAAAAAGTAATTTTGCTCTTTATGATATAGATCAAATTATGTAGAATGCATTTCATGAATTCGACCCACGTAAACGTTTGCGTAAGGTTGATGTGTGGTTTTTTTGAAACTTTCAGTACAATCTGAGTCAGGAGATACAGATGCTAACACGTGACATGAACATTGCAGATTATGATGCAGACCTATTTGAAGCGATCCAAGAGGAGACGGTACGCCAAGAAGAACATATTGAGCTTATCGCATCTGAAAACTACACTAGCCCACGTGTAATGGAAGCTCAAGGCTCTCAGCTTACAAACAAGTACGCTGAAGGTTACCCTGGTAAGCGTTACTACGGTGGTTGTGAGTACGTAGACAAGGTTGAGACTCTAGCAATCGAGCGTGCATGTGAACTGTTTGGCGCGGAATACGCAAACGTACAGCCTCACTCGGGTTCTCAAGCAAACAACGCTGTTTACATGGCACTGCTTAACCCAGGCGATAAAGTACTGGGTATGAGCCTAGCTCACGGTGGTCACCTGACTCACGGTTCTCCTGTAAACTTCTCAGGTAAGCTTTACGACATCATTCCTTACGGCATTGATGAGAAAGGTCAAATCAACTACGAAGAGATGGAAGCGCTTGCGGTAGAACATAAGCCTAAGATGATCATCGGTGGTTTCTCTGCTTACTCTCAAGTGTGTGATTGGGCGCGCATGCGTGAAATCGCTGACAAAGTGGGGGCTTACTTCTTCGTAGATATGGCGCACGTTGCTGGTCTAATCGCGGCTGGAGTTTACCCTAACCCAGTACCACACGCGCACGTTGTTACAACGACAACGCACAAAACGCTAGCGGGTCCTCGTGGTGGTCTTATCCTTTCATGCGAAGGTGAAGATCTGTACAAGAAACTGAATTCAGCCGTATTCCCTGGCGGTCAAGGTGGCCCTCTAATGCACGTTATCGCGGGTAAAGCGGTCGCGTTTAAAGAAGCACTTGAACCAGAATTCAAAGAGTACCAAGCGCGCGTTGTTGCTAACGCAAAAGCAATGGTTGCTGAATTCCTAGCACGCGGCTACAACATCGTTTCAGGTTCTACTGAAAACCACCTGTTCCTCGTTGACCTAATCGACAAAGACATTACTGGTAAAGAAGCTGATGCAGCACTTGGTTCAGCTAACATCACAGTGAACAAGAACTCAGTACCAAACGATCCACGTAGCCCATTCGTTACTTCTGGTATCCGTGTTGGTTCACCTTCAATTACTCGCCGCGGTTTCTCGGAAGCTGACGCGAAAGCACTAGCGGGTTGGATGTGTGACATCCTAGATAACATGGGTGATGAGTCTGTTGTTGAAGCAACGAAAGCAAAAGTATTAGAAATTTGTAAGCGTCTGCCTGTTTACGCATAATTTCGTCTTAAGCGTTTCTATTTCTGTGTCAAAGGTGCTCATTTACTCGCGTAAACTCCGCGCCTTTTCCTAGAACTAGAAATCGCTTAGTTAGAAATTAGAATCAAGAGCTTCTATAAAGGGAGCTCTTTTTGTATGTCGCAGATACGAAAAGCCCCGCTCTTGTTTGAGAGCGGGGCTTTATTGTTTGTGGTGGATGCTTTCTAGGGTTTTACTTAGAGATGCTCAATAACGTGCCTGACTTACAACGGAATGAGTAATATTTTCGGCTTTCGTTGAATTTCCCCAGCCCTTCGCCATCGCAGTAGTCGATGTTGATGTCACGCATCACATCGAGTGTTTTCTCTGAAGTCAGCGCAAATTTTGACCCGTCAGAGCAGACTATGCGAACACGACCATCATCACTGACAGAATAGAGGTCTACTTCGGTATTACAAAGCTCGAAAGACGCTTCTCTAAAGTTATCTTGTTTTGTGTTTGAGCTACAGCCAGCGGTGACTGCTGCAATCAATAGTGCCAATAATCCAAATCTATTCATGACTGTCCCTTAACTATCTTCGCTGATAGGTACAATGTATTCCTCTAGTTTATTAAGCCTATCGATTAAACGAGGTGGTTTCAATCTTCAAGCTGATTAATTTGCTTATAGGCAATAAAAAAGCCGATGAGATCATCGGCTTAATTCGGTATTCCAGAAATGTGTACGTTTAATAAAGTACGTGTTACTTCACTTCTTTACCTTGCGCTTGCATATCTGCGTGGTAAGAAGAACGTACGAATGGGCCACAAGCTGCGTGAGTAAAACCAAGATCTAATGCGATCTCTTTTAGCTCATCAAACTCAGATGGTGGTACGTAACGTTCTACAGGCAGGTGGTGGCGGCTTGGTGCTAGGTATTGACCTAGGGTTAGCATTGTCACACCGTGCTCGCGTAGATCTTTCAGTACCTGGACGATCTCTTCTTTCGTTTCGCCAAGTCCCATCATGACACCTGATTTCGTCGGAACGTTAGGATGCTGTTCTTTAAACTTCTGAAGCAGTTGCAAAGACCACTTGTAGTTCGCGCCAGGACGCGCTTTACGATACAGACGAGGTGCCGTTTCTAGGTTGTGGTTGAAGACATCTGGCGGATTGTCTTTAAGCAACTCTAATGCGATGTCCATACGACCACGGAAATCAGGAACGAGGGTTTCAATATGAATATCAGGGTTCTTCTCTCGAATCGCTTTATTACAATCTGCGAAGTGTTGAGCGCCACCATCGCGAAGGTCATCACGGTCAACAGAAGTGACGACTACATATCTCAGCTTCATGTCTTTGATGGTTTGAGCGAGCTTCTCTGGTTCACCAGCTTCAGGTGTCAGTGGACGGCCATGAGCAACATCACAAAATGGACAGCGGCGAGTACATATAGCACCTAGAATCATGAAAGTGGCGGTACCGTGGTTAAAACATTCCGCAAGGTTTGGACAAGAGGCTTCTTCACAAACGGAGCTAAGATTGTTCTTACGTAAAGCCGATTTTATGTCTTGAATACGTTGGCTGTCTGAAGGAAGCTTGATCTTCATCCACTCAGGTTTACGTAAAATCTCTTTTTGCTCGGTTGGCATGTTTTTTACTGGAATTAACGCCATTTTGTCGGCGTCTCTGTACTTAACGCCTTTTTCCATTTGGATTGGTTTGCTCATGTTTTTACTACTTCTCGTTAAGGGCTTCAGTGCAAAATTCAACGTGCTCATAGTCAAGTAATGCTACGAGTTCTTCTATTAACTGTTGTTCGACTTGCTTTAGTTCCTTGGGACCGCCAAGTTGGCTGACTTGCGCCATTTCCATCCCTTGATAACCACATGGGTTGATTCTCAGAAATGGAGATAAATCCATATCGACATTGAGTGCTAAGCCATGGAAAGAGCAGCCTTTACGGATTCTCAAACCAAGGGAGCAGATTTTTTTATTCTCGACATAGACACCAGGTGCATCGGGTCTTGCCGCAGCGTCGATATTGTATGCTTTAAGAGTGTTTATTACGAGGTTTTCGATATGCGTAACGAGCTCTCTAACACCCAATTTCTTGCGTCTTAAGTTTATCAAAAAGTAAGCCACTAATTGGCCAGGACCATGGTAAGTCACTTGGCCGCCGCGGTCACTTTGTACTACAGGGATATCACCCGCAGCTAGAATGTGTTCAGCTTTACCTGCTTGGCCTTGTGTGAAAACAGGGTTATGTTCCACGAGCCAAATTTCATCGCTACTGTCATCGGTTCGACTGTCGGTAAACTCGTGCATCGCCTGCCATACAGGATGATAGTCTTGTCGACCGAGTTGCTTTACGACTAATTGGTTTGACATTCCAAGTTCCGTAGTGATTTATAAAGTTATTGCATTATAAACACATTCATTAGTGCGGACTACAAATTGATAACCACAAATTAACCAGTGGAAAGGGATGATTCCACTATCTTTCTGATAAATAACAAAAAAGCAGCCTGCGCTGCTTTCAATATTATTTTAAAGTTTAAACTTTATTATAGAACCATGCGAACAATATCGATTTCGCCCAGTTCTTTGTATAGCGTTTCTACCTGCTCAATAGAGGTAGCCGTGATGTTTACCGAAACGGAGTTGTATGTTCCTTTGGCGCTTGGCTTAACATCTGGGCTGTAGTTACCTGGAGCATGGCGTTGAATAACTTCCAATACCAATTCTGGTAGTTCAGGCTTCGCATAACCCATCACTTTAAAAGTGAAAGAACATGGGAATTCAAGCAAGTCTTTCAGTTTTGCATCTGAATTAATGTTCATAATCGTGGAGACTCCAAGGTTGTATATCGTTTATGGCAGGCATATTACTGCCAATTGTAAGGGATCTCAAGATCAGTCGCAGAACGTCAAAAATGAAAAAAGCTGCATTAAGCAGCTTTTTAGTATGGGGTGAATTTATTTCTAGAATAAGCCTTTGAAGAGAAGAACTAAATAGTCCCAAAGTCGGCTAAATATGCCACCTTGCTCAACATCTTCGAGAGCAAGCAGTGGGTATTCTGCAACATCATCGCCTTCCAACTGATAGAACAGCTTGCCGACAACATCCCCTTTCATAATCGGTGCTTCAAGTTCATTTTCTAGAACAAAACTCGCGGTTAGATTTTTGGCTTGTCCACGAGGCAGCGTCACGTAGGTATCGACATCAACGCCTAAAGCGACTTTATCTTTGTTACCCATCCAGATTTTTTCTTCGACGAAAGTTTCACCCGCTGTATGCGGTGCGACAGTTTCAAAGAATCGGAACCCGTAGCTGAGGAGCTTTTTGCTCTCAGACTTACGTGCATTGGCATTTTTCGTTCCCATTACGACGGCAACCAAACGCATTTTTCCTTCGGTAGCCGAGCTGACTAAGCTGTATCCTGCGTTACTCGTATGGCCGGTTTTGATGCCATCAACGTTCATGCTTTTATCCCATAACAAGCCATTACGGTTGTATTGAGTGATGCCGTTGTAGGTGTATTTTTTCTCTGAATAAATGCGGTATTCATCAGGGACATCGCGAATCAGAGCCGATCCAAGCAATGCCATATCGTAAGGTGTTGAATATAGGCTGTCGTTATCGAGACCATGGACATTGGCAAAGTGTGTATTGGTCATGCCGATAGAGCTGGCCCAAGCGTTCATAAGATCGACAAAAGCGTCCTCTGAGCCCGCGATGTGTTCTGCCATCGCGACACAGGCGTCGTTGCCTGATTGAACAATAATGCCGCGATTTAGGTCTTCAACGGTGACGGTTGTGCCGACTTCAATAAACATCTTAGAAGAGTCTGGGAAGTTTTTAGCCCAAGCATTTTCACTGATCGTTACTTCGTCTTGAAGTGAAATATTACCTCGTTCGACTTCTTGGCCAATAACGTAGCTGGTCATCATTTTGGTTAAGCTTGCTGGAGATAGCTTTGTGTTCATCTCCTTTTCTGCCAAGACTTTACCGGAATGGAAATCGAGTAAAACAAAGCCTTTTGCTGCTATTTGAGGTGCATCGGGAACAACGATAGGTGAGGCTGACACCGTTGTGACTGCTGCTGAAGAAAGCGCGATAGAGCCAGTAAGAATGGTGCTAAGTAGTGATGTTTTTTTCATGATGAATATAAAATTTCTATTATAACTGTCCGTATCTTAACAGAAACCACCTTGCAAGCCAGCGCTGCGTTCACAGCGCCGGTTATTGGGTGAATTACTGAGCGGCAGCTTGCTTTCTAATGAATGCTGAGGAGTACCCTAGCGCTTTTACTTGTTCGAGAGCCTCTTGGGTCAGGACATAATCGGTAAATGGTCCAAGTAGAATGCGATGCATGGACTTATTGGTATCAATAAAGCTATCAACAGAGAGCTTATTGGAAAGGTCGTTGGCAAGCGCCTGTGAGCGATCTAGGTGCTGAGATGTGGCAACTTGGACGATGTAGCTCGGGAATGCATTTTTCTTGTGTGCTGAATCTGGTCGTTCTACTGTGATTACTTCGATCTTTACGTTTGCAGTGCCTGTTTTGATTACCTCTAATTTATACGCGGCGGCATAGCTGAGGTCAATGATTCGACCTTCATGGAATGGGCCTCTATCATTGACTCGAACAACGGTCGACTTTCCATTATCTGTATTGGTGACTTTGACATAGCTCGGTATGGGCAGGGTTTTATGTGCCGCCGTCATAGAATACATGTCATAGATTTCACCGTTCGAAGTCAAATGGCCATGGAACTTCTTCCCGTACCAGGAAGCTTTTCCTGCTTCTGTAAACCCTTTCGCGTCCTTGATGATGGTGTAGTCATTGCCACGCAACGTGTAGTTTCCGTTGCCACCAAGGCTATAGGGTTCATATTGAGGTACAGCATCTTCAATATGCTCTACAGATATAGGCGTATTAGGCGCAACGTCATCGTCGATATTATAGCGTCCTGAAGAGGAACAGCCTGCTAAGATGGCAGTGCTGGCTATGGCCAATATAAAGTGCTTAAGGTTCATTAATTATGTTGCCTTTGAGAATGCATTTCTATGAGTATGAATAGACATTAACATGCCGAAACCCGCCATTAGGGTAACCATTGAAGTACCACCATAGCTGATTAATGGCAGAGGAACGCCAACGACAGGTAAAATTCCACTCACCATACCTATGTTTACAAAGATATAAACAAAGAAGCTCAATATGATACTACCGGCCATCATTCGGCCAAATGACGTTTGCGCTTGGCTGGCTAAATACAACCCTCTACCAATGATGAATAGGTAGATACTAAGCAGGGCGAGTATGCCTATCATTCCCCACTCTTCAGCGATAACGGCGAAGATAAAGTCAGTATGGCGCTCTGGCAAAAATTCCAGTTGAGATTGGGTACCTTGGAGCCAGCCTTTACCGGATATACCACCCGATCCTATGGCTATTTTACTCTGAATGATGTGGTAACCTGCGCCCAATGGATCCGATTCTGGATTAAACAGCGTTCTAACACGAACTTTCTGGTATTCACGCATAATGTAAAACCAAAGAACGGGAGCGAACGCACTGACAGCCATGACGGCGGCAAAAATGATCTTCCAGCTGATTCCTGCTAAAAAGATAACGAAAATTCCAGAGGCCGCGATCAGTATTGAGGTGCCGAGGTCGGGCTGTTTAGCGATCAGTATAGTGGGTACGAACAGCATGACTAATGCAATGATTATGGTTCTAAAGCTTGGCGGAAGAGAGCGCTTTCCGATATAGCGGGCGATCATAAGTGGCACGGCGAGTTTAAGAAGTTCTGACGGTTGAAATCGTATGAAGCCGAGGTTTAACCAACGTTGGGCGCCTTTTGAAGCTTCGCCGAAAAAGAGCACGCCAAACAATAAAACAATGCCACAAAAGAATAAAAACGGTGCAAGTGATTCATAGGTTCGCGGTGAGATTTGCGCTAAGATCGCCATCACGACAAGTGAAATTGCCATACGCATCGCTTGTCGATCCATCATGGCATAGCTTTGTCCGCTAGCGCTATACATGACGATCAAGCCGAACGCCATTAAGACCAGCAACCCCAATAGCAATGGGAGGTCGATATGAAAACGCTGAAAAAAGGCTCGATTTTGCCCCGTAGCAGGATCAAATAACATTACTCGTTTTCCTCTTGAGCACCAAGTATGGCGTGGTCAAATATACGTCTAACAACAGGGCCGCCATTGCTTGAACCGCCACCTGCATTTTCCAATACCACGGTAACGACAAATTCTGGTTCTTCGAAGGGAGCAAAACCAGTGTACAGAGCATGATCTCGCAGATGCTCTTCCAATTCATCGGCATTATATTCTTGGTCTTCAGCCAGGCCGAAAACTTGCGCAGTCCCTGATTTCCCAGCACTAACATACTCGAGATTAGTAAAGGCGCGTCGAGCCGTTCCTTTTTTACCATGGTTTACTAAGCGCATACCGTCGGTGGCGATGTTCCAGTACTTTTCAGGTACGCCTGTAATCGGTGGATACGTTTCAAAATCTTCAAGTTGCTGTAACTCAAACTGCTCACCGTTTTCTATTGTTGAACGTAGCAGATGAGGAGCTGAGACTTCACCATGATTGACCAAGACAGATGTCGCTTTAGCAATTTGCATCGGTGTCGCTGTCCAGTAGCCCTGTCCAATACCGACTGGAATAGTATCGCCTTGATACCACGGGGTGCGATGACGCGCCATTTTCCAGTCTCGAGTGGGCATATTGGCCTTGCTTTCTTCGTGGATATCAATACCTGTGTATTCGCCGAACCCAAACATCGACATCCAACTTGATATTCTGTCTATCCCCATGTCGTACGCGATCTGGTAAAAGAACGTATCCACGGACTCTTCGATGGATTTGGTGATATCGACAACACCGTGGCCCCAACGTAACCAATCACGAAACGGTCTTGTTTTCGAATTTGGTATCTTCCAATACCCAGGATCATTCCGAGTGGTTTTGGTCGTGACTACACCTTCCTGCAAAGCCGCGACAGCGATGAAAGGTTTGACCGTCGATGCTGGTGGGTAAATACCTAAGGTCGCCCGGTTTACAAGTGGGCGATTAATATCATTTAGTAGTGCGTTGTAAGCCTTACTTGAAATACCGTGAACAAAGGCATTCGGGTCATAGCTTGGGCTAGAAACCATCGCGAGAACCCCATTATCTTCAGGGTCTAATACGATTGCCGATCCACGGCGGTTATCTAAAAGCTTATGAACGTATAGTTGTAAGTCGATATCTAGGTTTAGAACGATATCCTTTCCTGGAACAGGAGGAACGTATTTTAGTGTTCTGATGATACGGCCGCGGCTGTTCACTTCCACTTCTTGGTAGCCCGCGGTGCCATGTAACGTATCTTCATAGAATCGTTCTATGCCCAGTTTCCCAATATCTCGGGTCGCCTGATAGTTTGCCGCTTTCTCTTCTCTAACGAGGCGTTTCATATCTCGATCATTGATGCGAGAAACATAACCGATCACATGTGTCAGTACGTCGTCGTAAGGGTAATAGCGCTTTAAGTTCGCAGTGACAGAGACACCGGGGTATTTGTGTTGATTAACAGAAAACTTAGCCACTTGTTCTTGGGAGAGTTGAGTCAGTATTGGCACGGATTTAAAACGGCGTGTCTGACGTCTTTCGCGTGTGAATGCTTCAACGCGTTCAGGTGTTATTTCTGGCAATAGAAGTTGCAGATCAGCAATGGTTTGATCAATGCTGCGAACTTTTTCTAGTGTGATTTCGAGGTTGAAGACTGGGCGATTTTCAGCTAAAAGACTTCCATTTCGATCATAAATGAGACCACGATTAGGCGCGATTGGAACAATTTTGATCCGGTTATCGTTAGAGCGTGTTTTATAGTCTTGAAATTGGTTTACCTGAATGTTGTACAAATTAGCGAGCAAAATGCCCATCAACAAAATGATGCCAACAAATGAAATAAGAGCCCGGCTTTTAAACAGTCGTGACTCTTCATGGTGATCTCGTATTTGGCTACGCTTACGCAACATAGATGTTGTTCTCGATAATAATGCTACAGTCGATAAACCGTGTGTTTGGTATAAAGGGCTTATTCTCGGTGGTAAGGGTGATTAGCGGTAATGCTCCACGCTCGATACAGGCTTTCTGCCATTAACACTCGTACCAGAGGGTGAGGCAGTGTTAAAGGAGAGAGTGACCAGCTTTGCTCTGCAGCCGCCTTACATGCTGGCGCCAGACCTTCTGGCCCGCCAATGAGAATCGATACATCACGTGCATCTAGCTTCCACGCTTCAAGCTGTTGAGACAATTGCTCTGTATCCCAACGTTTGCCTGGTATATCTAGTGTCACAATCCGATTGCCTTTGGGTACAGCCGCTAGCATTGCTTCGCCTTCCTTTTGTAGGATGCGTGCAATATCGGCATTTTTTCCACGTTTACCTGCGGTTATTTCGATTAACTCTAGAGGCATGTCGTGGGGAAAGCGTCGGCGATATTCTTGAAAACCTTCCTCTACCCATTTAGGCATTTTTGTCCCAACGGCAATCAGTTGTATTTTCACAAATTAGCCCCAGAGTTTTTCTAATTGGTATAACTCTCTATGCTCTTCTTGCATGACATGAAGCATTGTAGAACCCATGTCGACCACAACCCATTCTCCTTCTTTTTCACCATCCATTCCCAATGTTTCTAAGCCCGCGAGTTTTACTTCGTTCGCGACATGGCCTGCGATAGAGGATACGTGTGTCTTAGAGGTACCAGTACAGATGATCATGTAGTCAGTGATGCTCGATTTTCCCTGAACATCAATAGTTTTGATGTTCAATGCTTTCATATCATCTGCTTTATCAGTAAGAAAGTTGTTCAGTTCTTCGCGTAGCAAAAGGATGCCCTCAAAAATAGTAAGTAGAAGTTTTTTCAACCGAGAATTATAGCACGCTTTTAGTGCATGACGGTTAAGTTGATAGAAGGCTGACACAACTCCAAGCTCAGTTGGTGCAATGTTGGCCAAGTTGATACATCGTATTGTGTTTTTGTGAGTATCTCACAGCGAGCCAAAATACTGAGTCGCTGATGAATAGCAGAAGTCGACAATCTAGATAGTGCGTTGTTGTAGAGTGGGCGCTTAGATTGCCAAATCCGGTTTCGATCAAATACCATCCCTGCTGGATCACTTTTTAGTTCATCTTGAAGTTTTAAAAGCAGTAATAGCTCTTTCTGGATTGAGCGTATCAGAATGACCGGTTCGACTGATTCGGCTTCAAGTTGACGCAGTATCCGTTGAGCACGCTTAGCTTTGCCTGCTAAAAGCGCATCAATCCAGTGAAAAGTGGTGAAGTGGTTGTGGCGACTCAAAGACTCTTCAACTCGGACTGCCGTTAATTGTCCGTCAGGGTAGAGCAAGGCTAGCTTCTCTAGGCTTTGCGTCAGGGCAAGTAAATTGCCTTCATGCCATTGAGCCAACATCTGTCTAGCTTCCAGATCGGCATTTAACCCTAATGCTAAGCAGCGAGAATGAACGAACTGTGGCAGTCTCTGTATATCAGGCGTTAGGCAGCTAACCCAGCCACCTAGTTTATTGTAGGCCTTAAACCACTTAGCGTTTTCTTGAGCCTTGGTGAGCTTACTGCCGACCACAATCAGAAGAATATCAGAATGCAAAGAGGGCATGAGTGCGACCAGTTCTTTGGCGTGAGCAGCGTTGATACCCGCTTCAGGAACCTCTAATTCGATAATCTGCTTCGATGAGAAAAGGCTTAATGCATTGCAACAGTCATAGATATCATTCCAGTTAATACTGCTATCTAGAGTGAACCTGTGATGCTCATCGAAACCTTGCGTGCGTGCCTTGTTTCGAATTGCTTGATAGGATTCTTGAATGAGCAATGGCTCATTACCAAACAATAAATAGACACTGTGTAGTTGTCTATTGAGTTGTTCGGCTAATTTATCGGCGTAGATGCGCATCACTAATTCTACTGTTCTATTTCAGAATCGAAATTAATAGTTTGCTCAGGACTTTGTTCCTCAATTGTGACGGTCGAATAGTCTGACATTTGTATATTACTATTGAAAACTTCAGAAAGGCATTTCTCTTCATACATTGTACTTCCTGGAATAAATTTTTCTTCTAGGCACATTTCATGAAGTTCAATATCTGCTCTCAATCTACCCATCTGACGAATTATTTGAGTTGAAGCTAGCTTGCGCATTTCGTCTTCAATCATGTCTCGTTCTACAGATTTAGCTAAAGCAGTGAGTGGGTTATCAAGGTAACTACGGGTTACGCTGGTTGAAAATACTTTTGTGCCTAATTCTGGAATGGTTACTCGATAAGAAGCGCGGAAAGTTAGCTCTTTTTCTGCAGCTCGAGTATTTTGATACAAAGAAAGTGTTCGTTCACCGACCCCCTCACCAAGAAGGTGAATATTGGCAACATCATCACTTGGAATCACAAGTTTAACATCGTTAAGGCGTAGTTGGTTTTTTACAACACGGGTGAAGGTACTGTATTGGTCGTAGCTAGTAAGAGATAAGGTTGAAAGCTCATCGGGAACGGAATAGTCACCACGCAATTGAAATCCACACGCGGAAAGAAGGCTGGCGGTTAATACAACACAAGCGAGTTTAAATGAGTTAGACGTCAGGCGCATTTGTAGGAGGCTCTCATTAATTAAAATACTTATCTAATGGTTCTGTTCTATGAATTGAGGGAACGATTAGATAAATAAGCAGGGCGGGTGAAGGCCCTGCTTGATTTACATATTGTATAAACTAATCCTAGCTTGATGCTGGAAGGAATAGTTCTAACAAATGATTAGTTAGCAACAATATTCAGTAGCTTACCTGGCACGTATATTACTTTACGAATTGTCAGACCGTCTAAGAATTTAATCGCGTTCTCATCATTAAGCCCCAGTTCTTTCACTGCATCTTCTGTGATATCCGCCGGAACCTGCAGTTTCGCACGTAGCTTACCGTTGATCATCACAACAATAGTCTTCTCGTCTTCAACCAGTGCTTGCTCGTCAAACGTTGGCCATGTTGCTGAGTCTACGTTTGATTCACCAAGCGCAATCCACATTTCGTAAGAGATGTGTGGTGTCATAGGGTAAAGCATGCGAACCACTGCTTTTAGCGCTTCATCAAGAATTGCACGATCTTGTACAGACTCTTGTGGCGCTTTTGCTAGCTTGTTCATCAGTTCCATGATTGCCGCGATAGCCGTATTGAACGTTTGGCGGCGATCGATATCGTCTGTCACTTTCGCAATCGTCTTATGAACATCACGGCGAAGTGCTTTTTGGTCGCCAGATAGCGCAGAAGCATCAACAGATTCTGTTGCACCCTTAGAAGAGTGGGCGTGAACCAATTTCCAAACACGTTTAAGGAAACGGTTTGCACCTTCAACGCCAGATTCTTGCCACTCAAGTGTCATGTCTGCAGGCGATGCAAACATCATGAATAGACGTACTGTATCAGCGCCGTACTTGTCTACCATCTCTTGTGGGTCGATACCGTTGTTCTTAGACTTAGACATTTTGATCATGCCTGAGTGTTCAACTTCACGGCCTTGATCGTCGACTGCTTTTTCGATGCGACCTTTACCGTCACGTTCAACCGTTACGTCAGTCGGTGCAATCCACTCTTTGGTGCCTTTTTCGTTTTCGTGATAGAACGCGTCAGCCAGAACCATGCCTTGACATAGCAGTTGCTTGAACGGTTCATCAGACGTCACGTAACCCGCATCACGTAGAAGCTTATGGAAGAAACGAGAGTAAAGCAGGTGCATACAAGCGTGCTCGATACCACCAACGTATTGGTCAACGGGTAGCCAGTAGTTTGCTTTCTCTGGATCTAGAATGTCGTCTGCCTGTGGAGAACAGTAACGTGCGTAGTACCAAGAAGACTCCATAAACGTATCGAACGTGTCAGTCTCACGTAGAGCTGGTTCGCCGTTGAATGTTGTTTCAGCCCAAGACTTGTCAGCCTTGATTGGGCTAGTTACGCCATCCATTACTACATCTTCAGGAAGAATGACTGGTAGTTGGTCTGCTGGTACTGGGTGAACTTCACCGTCTTCAGTGGTTACCATTGGGATTGGAGCACCCCAGTAACGTTGACGAGATACACCCCAGTCACGTAGACGGAAGTTTACTGTCTTCTTACCTTTGCCTTCAGCTTCAAGCTTCGCAGCAATTGCATCGAATGCTTCTTGGAACGCAAGACCATCGAATTCACCAGAGTCGAACAGGACACCTTTTTCAGTGTAAGCCGCTTCAGACACGTCTAGTTCAGAACCATCTTCAGGTTTGATTACTGGGATGATATCGATGCCGTACTTAGTTGCGAACTCGTAGTCACGTTGATCGTGAGCAGGAACCGCCATTACCGCCCCCGTGCCGTAATCCATAAGTACGAAGTTTGCTACGTATACCGGAACAACACGACCGTTAAGAGGGTGGATAGCCGTTAGGCCAGTATCCATACCTTTCTTTTCCATCGTTGCGAGTTCAGCTTCAGCAACTTTAGTGTTACGACACTCTTCAACGAATGCAGCAAGCTCAGGGTTGTTCTTCGATGCTTTCTCTGCAAGAGGGTGACCTGCAGCGATACCAACGTAAGAAACACCCATTAGTGTATCTGGACGCGTTGTGTACACTTCTAATGGTGCTTCTTCGCCGTTAACAGCGAAAGATAGCTCAACACCTTCAGAGCGACCGATCCAGTTACGCTGCATGGTCTTAACCATTTCAGGCCAACCTTCAAGGTTATCTAGATCGTCTAGTAGTTCTTGAGCGTACTCAGTGATTTTAATAAACCACTGTGGGATCTTCTTTTGTTCTACTGGAGTATCACAACGCCAGCAGCAACCATCTTCTACTTGCTCGTTTGCCAGTACTGTTTGGTCGTTTGGACACCAGTTCACTGAAGAAGTCTTCTTGTAAACTAGACCTTTTTCGTAAAGCTTAGTGAAGAACTCTTGTTCCCAACGGTAGTACTCAGGCGTACACGTTGCGAATTCACGGTTCCAGTCGTAACCAAAGCCTAGAAGCTTAAGTTGGTTCTTCATGTACTCAATGTTTTCGTAAGTCCATGGTGCAGGCGCTGTGTTGTTTTTAACAGCTGCGTTCTCTGCAGGTAGGCCGAATGCATCCCAACCAATTGGCTGCATTACGTTTTTGCCTTGTAGACGTTGGAAACGAGATACCACATCACCGATGGTGTAGTTACGCACGTGACCCATGTGCAGTCGGCCACTTGGGTAAGGGAACATAGATAGACAGTAGAATTTTTCTTTGTTTGGGTCTTCACTTACAACAAAGGTTTCATTGTTGTCCCAGTGCTGTTGAACTTTTTGTTCAATATCTTGCGGGTTATATTGCTCTTGCATCGATGATATCCGGTTATCTTGGAATTTGTGAGTTCGGTTAGAACAGATTCGAGTAGATCGACATAGAATACCTAAAGGAGCGAAGTACAACAATAGCCAATCTGTCTTGAGGAGGTATGTTATGCCAAAACATAAAGCTGGTTATGAAGATATGTTTGATGAAGTTGTCGACACGTTGAAAAGTAGCCCAGAAGAAATTAACCATGTCTTTGAAACATCGGCGAAAGTCGTGAGTGCTGCTAATGACATGACAAAAGATGAGTTATCACTCATAAGTGCCTATCTTAAATATGATTTTAAGGAATTTGCCGATAATTATGAGGAGAGTAAAGGCAGCCCGTTTTCCTTGATGATTTCAAACTCTATCTGGCAAGGGCTTCTAGATATTACTGATAGAACCAAAGTTGAGTGGGTTGAGCTGTTTCAGGATTTAGAGCATCAAGGCTTGTACCAAGTTGGTGACATGATTGGCTTGGGGGTTCTTATCTGCGATGAATGTGGTCACAAGGTTCAATACAATCATCCGACGAAAGTCATTCCATGTACTAAATGTGGGCATGCGGGGTTTACGCGGCAAGCGCTTAAGCCTTAGATTTTCTTATCAGCATATGGCTAACAAAGGCACCAGTTGCATGACGACTAGGTGCCTTTTTACCAGTAAAGAAGTGTCTACTCTTTCTCTATACTTGTGTATTGTCTCTGGCTACGTGTGAAGAACACAGATAGAGACAGGCTGAGTAACACCCATATATAGAGCGGCCATGTACCAACATATCGATATGGTGTATGTCCCGTAGTTGAATGTAACGTTGCATTGAGCACCGCTGTCTCAAATTGGGGCACTTGCTTGATGATATTACCTTTATAGTCCGTGACGGCCGTTACGCCATTGTTCGTTGAACGGATTAACGGTTTTCCTAATTCACGAGCCCGCATCCGTGCTATTTCCATATGCTGTAATGGCCCAATTGAGTCACCAAACCAAGCATCATTTGAGAGCGTCAAAATAAAGTCCGTGTCATCAGTGATATTTTGTCTTACCTGCTCATTAAAAATGATCTCATAGCAAAGTGCAGGGGCCATATGTCGGCCATTTGCGATAATGTTGGGTTGAACAAAATTTCCCCGGCTAAATGATGACATTGGCAAGTTGAAGAACGGTGCAAGTGGCCTCAGTATGTCCTCAAAAGGGACAAACTCTCCGAAAGGGAGTAGGTGGTGTTTATGGTAGCGCTCATTCGGGTCGTAGTTGTATTCACCATATGGCGTCGCCCCTATGGCTAAAACGCTGTTGTAGAAATCATTGTCATCACCTTTGTTGACCACCCCTGTGATAATTGAGGTTTGATTCATTTTCGCTGTTTCATCGAGGTTTCGTAAAAAGGAAGGAATCTCAAACTCAAAAGCAGGAATCGCCGCTTCTGGCCAGATGATGATATCTGAATCCCAGTTGTCTTTGCTGAAATCAACGTATTTCATGATCGTTGGCCAGCGCTGGTTTGGCATCCATTTACTTGCTTGGTCAACATTACCCTGTATTAAAGCGACCTTTGTTGGCTCATCCTGATTAGGTGTTACCCAGTCTATATTTCTAAGGCTGAATCCAGCTGTGAGTATGACACTTGGGATGATGAGTACTGACCATGAGCGCTTTAAAATGGCGAAGGCTATGGCAGAAGTACAAAGAATCAAAGCTAACGTGATCAGTTCCACACCACCAATAGGCGCAAAGTTTACGAGCGGGGAGTCTATTTGACTGTATCCAAGCCATAGCCATGGAAAGCCAGTCATAACCCAACCTCGTAACCAGTCTGTGATTAACCATAAGGCGGGTGCAGCAAGGAAAAATCGATGGCGGCTTAGAGTTGGGAAAAAACGGTTCAAAGACCAAGCAAACAGTCCGCTGTACAAGGCTAAGTAACCCACAAGCAACGCCATTAAGAAAAGGCCCGCTATTTTCGGCATACCACCGAAGACATCGATACTGATATGAACCCAACTAATGCCGGTTGCAAAGAGACCAATGCCCCATGCATAGCCAATAAAGAAGCCGCGTTTAGCTGTTTGCCCTTGGAGCAGTAGCAATAGAATAAGCGGGCTGATGATGGCTAAGGGCCAAATGGAAAAAGGGGCGAAAGATAGGGTAGTTAATGCGCCAACAAAAACGGCCCCTAGAGGCCGTATTAGGCGATGAGCAATGGTGTTTGTCATCTATATTTTCTCGAAAAAACTCATCTCGATTGAGTAAAAGTATTTCAATTACGAAATCTTACTCTTCTAATGGTTGGGGTAGCGGTTCTTCGTCTGGTACCGTTACTTGGAGCTGTAATACTCGACGGTTATCAGCCGCAGCAACCTTGAACACATACTGATGGATCTCTACGACTTCACCGCGTGAAGGTAGGTGTCCCAATGCACTCATTACTAGGCCACCGACGGTATCAACTTCATCGTCACTGAAGCTTGTTTTGAATGTGTCGTTGAATTCTTCAATGGTCGTTAGCGCTTTTACAGCAAAGGTATGCTTGCTGAGCTTACGAATATCGATTTCTTCCTCGTCGTCAAACTCGTCTTCAATCTCTCCAACTATTTCTTCTAGAATGTCTTCAATGGTTACCAATCCAGACACGCCTCCAAATTCATCGACCACAATCGCCATATGGTAGCGTTCTTCACGGAATTCTTTGAGTAGTCGATCAACGCGTTTACTCTCAGGTACAACAACCGCAGGACGAATAACCTGCTCAATGGTGAAAGGTGCACTGCCAGAGCCTAAATACTTGAGCAAGTCTTTAGCAAGCAAAATACCTTCAACGTGATCTTTGTCTTCGCTAATAACTGGGTAGCGAGAGTGCTGCGCATCAGTGATGAGGGAGATAAGTGCATCAAGATCATCACTTCTCTCTACGGTGACCATCTGAGAACGCGGTATCATGATGTCACGAATGCGCATTTCAGATATCTCCATGACGCCTTCAAGCATATCTCGGGTGTCATGGTCGATTAAATCATTCTCTTCTGAGTCCCTTATGACATCAACCAATTCTTGGCGGTCCTTAGGTTCAGTTTGAAATAGTTGTCCTAGACGTCCTAATAAGGACTTTCTACTCGGACCTTCAGCCTTTTCTTTTTTACCTTCCGGCGAAGGGGGAGGATTTTCGTCGTTCATTGCTTCTCATATCTAAAAAACTATCAAATGTGTGATAGCGCACATAATGCCTTCAAAAGTAGAACTCGAAGACACAGTATATTGGTCACTTTTACTCCGCTATTATTAGGAAGTAAAGCTTATCGACTAAAGTTTTTCATCGATATATGGGTCTTGAAAGCCCATAGACATCAGAAATTCGCTCTCTAGAGATTCCATTTCTTCAGCTTCATTATCGTCTATATGATCATAACCTAGCAGATGCAAGCTACCATGTACAACCATATGCGCCCAGTGTGCTAAGACCGGTTTCTGTTGCTCTTTTGCCTCTTGCTCAACAACTTGGCGACAGATAATCAAATCTCCAAGGAGATCAAGTTCCACACCTGGTGGCGCCTCAAACGGGAAAGACAGCACATTTGTCGGCTTGTCTTTTCCTCTGTACTGAAGGTTTAGATTATGACTCTCTTGAGTATCGACGATTCGAACGGTTACTTCCGCATGTGCTTGGAAGTTTGTCACAGCCTTGCTTAACCAGAGATGAATATCGGCTTCTGTTGGTAGGCCGCTGTCATCTTCTACAGCAAGTTGGAGATCAAGTTCGATTGTCATTATTTGTTCTGCTCTTGCACTGGAGGAGCTGAAGTTAGATCCTGTTCAATGGACTTCGCTTCTCGTTCTTCACGTCGACGTTTTTCATACTCTTTGCGCTCTTTCTGATCTTGCGTTTCCCATTTTTCGTAGGCATTGACAATGCGAGCAACGACAGGGTGACGCACAACGTCGTCAGAGAGGAAGAAATTAAAGCTGATTTCTTCCACGTCACTGAGGACTTCAATTGCATGACGGAGGCCAGATCGAGCACCACGAGGTAGGTCGATCTGCGTTACATCACCAGTAATCACCGCGCGTGAGTTAAAGCCGATACGCGTTAAGAACATCTTCATTTGCTCAACGGTTGTGTTTTGGCTTTCATCGAGAATAATGAATGCATCGTTAAGCGTGCGGCCGCGCATGTAAGCTAAAGGCGCCACTTCGATAACGTTGCGCTCTATGAGTTTCTCGACTTTTTCAAAGCCAAGCATTTCAAACAGTGCATCGTAAAGAGGGCGAAGGTAAGGGTCGACTTTCTGACTCAAATCTCCAGGGAGAAAGCCGAGCTTCTCTCCGGCTTCAACAGCTGGTCTAGTCAATAGAATACGGCGAATCTCTTGTCGCTCAAGGGCATCAACAGCAGCAGCTACGGCTAAATAGGTTTTACCTGTACCAGCAGGGCCAATGCCGAAACTGATGTCGTGAGTCACCATATTGACAAGGTACTGACCTTGATTCGGTGTTCTAGGTTTGATAACACCTTTTTTCGTTTTGATGAACACTTCTTTACCGTGCTCGAGCGTTGTTTCTTCTGCTTGCTCTAGTACGCCTGATTCTTTCACATTCAGGTGAACCTGCTCTGGTTCGATATCAGGGATGTTCCCTCTCACTGGGGCGGTATCAACATAAAGTCTTTTGACAATATCTAGAGCGGCTGCCGCAGTATGGGGTTTTCCAACAATAGTGAAAAAATTATTTCGATGATTAATTTCAACGCCCAGACGACGTTCTAAATGCTTGATATTATCATCGAAAGGGCCACACAAACTGGCGAGACGACGATTATCTGATGGTTCTAAATTAATTTCTAAAGTGACAATTTTAGTGCTCAAAGTGGCCTCTCATAGTGTGCCAATAGCAAAAAGCCCGATCGAAACCGGGCTTTATTTGGCGATTTCCCTAACTCTAAGATGGTCACTGAATTAGGGAAATTCAAGCTTTGTGTTGGATCTTTAAGAGATAAACCTTATGGCGTAAATGTAGCGACACCTAATTCATCTTCACGCTTGGTTTGAGCCATCATCTGAGTTGGTGAGATCACAGAGCGAAGGTCCATGTCTTTTTCTGTACGTACAAGTTCACCACGTAAAGAGTTCGCGAATACGTCAACAATCTTCACATCGACAAACTGACCAATCAGGTCGGCAGACCCTTCAAAATTCACAACACGGCTATTTTCAGTACGGCCACGCAGCTCCATTAGATTTTTCTTCGATGGACCTTCAACGAGTACACGCTGCTCAGTGCCAAGCATTAAACGAGAGTAACGCATGGCTTGAGCATTTACTGTTTGCTGAAGTTCGTATAGACGCTCTTTCTTCGTTTGTTCTGGTAGGTCACAAGGGTAATCAGCCGCTGGTGTGCCAGGTCGTGGCGAGAAGATAAAGCTAAAGCTCATATCAAAATCGACGGCTTTGATAAGCTTCATTGTGTCTTGGAAGTCCTGATCGCTTTCGCCAGGGAAGGCCACGATAAAATCCGAGCTGATTTGGATGTCAGGGCGCGCTTTGCGTAATTTTCGAATGATAGATTTGTATTCAATTGCGGTGTGCGGGCGCTTCATCATCGTTAGAATACGGTCACTGCCGCTTTGTACTGGCAGATGTAGGAAGCTCACTAACTCTGGAGTGTCCTCATAAACGGCAACAATATCATCAGTAAATTCTAGCGGGTGGCTTGTTGTGAATCGGATACGATCGATACCATCGATAGAGGCCACTAAACGAAGCAGATCGGCAAACGAGCAGATGTCGCCATCGTGCATTGGACCACGGTAAGCGTTCACGTTTTGTCCAAGCAGGTTAACTTCACGTACACCTTGATCGGCAAGCTGTGCGATTTCAAATAGAACGTCATCCATAGGACGGCTGACTTCTTCACCGCGAGTATACGGTACAACGCAGTATGTACAGTACTTAGAGCAGCCTTCCATGATTGAAACGAATGCGGTTGCCCCATCTGCCTTTGGTTCCGGCAGGTTATCGAATTTTTCAATCTCTGGGAAAGAAATGTCCATGACTGGCGCATCGTCAGATAGAGATGATTGAATCATTTGTGGCAAGCGGTGCAGTGTTTGCGGGCCAAAAATTACATCAACAAAAGGAGCACGTCGGCGAATATGATCACCCTCTTGGGTCGCGACACAGCCGCCTACACCAATGACAACGCCTTCTTTTTTATCTTTCAGCGTTTTCCAACGACCAAGCTGGTGGAATACCTTTTCTTGCGCTTTTTCGCGAATAGAACAGGTATTGAGTAGAAGTACATCTGCCTCTTCTGGATCTTCAGTTAATTCGTAGCCATTGGCAGCGTTCATGAGGTCGGCCATTTTTGATGAATCGTATTCGTTCATCTGACAACCCCAAGTTTTAATTAGTAGTTTCTTACTCATCTCTGTTCGCTCGATCGTTAGTTTAAATTAAGGGAGCAAATCGCCCAGTACTTCTCTGCTTAGAGTCTTTCTATTTTAGCAACTCTGGAGCAGCAAGCCGCGTATTGTACTGGGGTGGCTGCTAGTTAGCAACATTCGTGATGGTCGGCACATATAGACATAAATAACACATCTATGTGGTTGGATATGGGCTTCCAATATCGCCATGAAAACGTACAATAAATTTTAGAAATATTGCTTTGGTTAATAACGATGAAAAAGTATGAGATAGCCGTAGTTGGTGGTGGAATGGTTGGCGCAGCCATTGCAGTTGGATTTGCTAAACAAGGCCGAAAGGTGGTTGTCATTGAAAATAGATCACCGAACACTTATCAAGCGGATCAACCTCGTGATATCCGTGTTTCTGCGATTTCTCATGCCTCAGTCTCGTTGTTGGAGCGTTTAGGTGGATGGAAGCATACGGTGGCTATGCGAGTGTGTCCTTATCGTCGACTAGAGACATGGGAGCATCCGGAATGCCGCACCCGTTTTCATTCTGACTCGCTTGGCCTCAATGAATTGGGGTACATCGTAGAGAATAGACTGATACAGCTTGGGTTATGGCAGGAGTTTGAGAAGTACCCTAATTTAGATCTTCGTTGCCCCGAGCAAGTGAAAGCGATTGAGTTTGATTCACTTAATCGTATTACGCTTGAATCTGGTGAAACAGTGGAAGTGGATTGGGTGATTGGCGCTGATGGAGCGAACTCTCAAGTAAGACAGATGGCCGGAATTGGTATTACCGCTTGGGATTATCGCCAGCATTGTATGTTGATTAATGTCGAGACTGAAAAAGCTCAACAAGATATTACCTGGCAGCAATTCTTCCCGTCTGGCCCCCGTTCTTTTCTACCATTAGGTGGTCATCATGCTTCGTTAGTGTGGTACGACACGCCAAAGCGCATCCGTCAATTGCAAGCAATGGATAATCATTCATTAAAAGAGCAAATACTGACGCATTTTCCAGCGGAGCTAGGCGAGGTTGAAGTTATTGATAAAGGGGCATTTCCTTTGACCCGACGTCATGCTCAGCAGTATGTGAAGAACCGGTGCATTTTATTGGGTGACGCTGCGCATACCATTAACCCATTGGCAGGTCAGGGCGTTAACCTTGGATTTAAAGATGTGGTCTCTCTTTTGGATGAAACCGATGGAAAAGAAATAAACAAAGAGAATTTGTCTGTTTATGAAAAGAGTCGTCGTAGAGATAATCTTGTGATGCAAACGGGCATGGATTTTTTCTACAAAGGCTTTCGTTCATCGAACACGTTGGTTAGATTTGTTCGAAATAGCGCACTTAAGGCGGCAGATCGTTCTGGAAGGTTGAAGCAAGAGGTATTGAAGTACGCTGTTGGACTAAAGTAGCCTTGCGACGATTTAGCATTAGGCACAAAAAACGCTGCTCAATGGCAGCGTTTTTTTCTCATCTAACTATATAATCTTCAATAAAGAATGGATTACTTAGTTACACGTAGAACCGCAGATTCACCAACAGTAACAGAACCAGAAAGCTTGTTCAGCTCTTTGATTTCATCCATGTTAGAGATAACAACAGGTGTTAGAGTTGATTTTGCTTTTTCTTCTAGAAGAGCAAGATCAAATTCGATGACAGTGTCACCAGCTTTAACAGATTGACCTTCTTCAGCGATGCGCTTGAAGCCTTCGCCTTTTAGCTCGACAGTATCGATACCAAAGTGAACAAATAGCTCAACACCGTCGTCAGACTCAATTGAGAATGCGTGGTTAGTTTCGAAGATCTTACCGATAGTACCGTTTACAGGAGCTACCATTTTGTCGCCAGCTGGCTTGATCGCAATACCGTCACCAACGATTTTCTCAGCGAAAACCACATCTGGCACATCTTCGATATTTACGATTTCACCTGAAAGAGGTGCGATGATTTCAATTGCACCAGCTTCAGCGCTGTCATCAGATACAAGCTTCTTAAGTTTATCAAACAGACCCATTGTGTCATGCTCCTAACGTTTAGTTTTATTCTGTCGAAATATAGTATACCAATCATAGTGAATAGACGACTACTTTTAGTCGTCTATCTATGTGGTATCAGCAGATTATTGAGTTTTTTCTGCAATAAACTTTTCTACGCAAGCTTCAATTTCAGCAGCGGTTGCTAGTGAAAGAGCTTCGTCAGCCATTGCTTTAACTTCGGCGAAGTTAGAGTTACGGATAACTTTCTTAACTTTAGGGATAGAGATACCGCTCATTGAAAACTCATCTAGACCCATACCAAGAAGAAGCAGTGTTGCGCGTTCGTCACCTGCTAGCTCACCACACATACCTGTCCATTTGCCTTCTTTGTGAGAAGCATCGATCACTTGTTTGATAACAAGTAGAACCGCTGGAGATAGTGGGTTGTATAGGTGAGAAATCATCTCGTTACCACGGTCAACGGCTAGTGTGTATTGCGTTAGGTCGTTAGTACCGATAGAGAAGAATGACACTTCTTTAGCAAGGTGGTGTGCAATCGCTGCCGCCGCTGGTGTTTCAACCATAACACCAATTTCGATGTCTTCGTCGAATGCCAAACCTTCAGCGCGTAGCTCAAGCTTGTATTCCTCGATTGCTTTTTTAAGCTCACGAATCTCTTCAACAGAGATGATCATTGGGAACATGATACGAAGTTTTCCATGCGCTGATGCACGTAGGATACCGCGTAGCTGGTCACGTAGTATTTCACGACGATCTAAGCTGATACGTACTGCACGCCAACCTAGGAACGGGTTCATCTCTTGCGGAAGGTCCATGTATGGAAGATCTTTATCGCCACCGATATCCATAGTACGGATAATCACTGACTCGCCTTCCATTGCTTCGGCTACTTCTTTGTAAGCAACGTATTGCTCTTCTTCAGTAGGAAGCGCGGTACGGTCCATAAATAGGAACTCAGTACGGTACAGACCAACACCTTCACCACCGTTGCGCAAAATACCATCACAGTCTTTTACTGTACCGATGTTGCCACAAACTTCTACACGGTGTCCGTCTAGAGTTTCAGCATGTAAATCTTTAAGTTTTGCTAGCTCAGCCGCTTCTGCTTCAAAATCAGATTTGATTTTCTTCGCTGCGTCTAGTTCAGCGTTAGAAGGATTGATGATGATTTGGTTATTCATCGCGTCTAGCACAAGCATGTCACCGTTCTTCACTTGCTTAGTGATATCGTTAGTACCAACGATAGCTGGAAGCTCAAGTGAACGTGCCATGATTGAAGTATGAGAAGTACGACCGCCGATATCACATGCAAAACCAAGAACGTAGTCCAGGTTAATTTGTGCTGTTTCTGATGGTGTTAGGTCGTAAGCCACTAGGATTACTTGCTCATCGATATCACTGAGTGAAACAATGTTGATGCCTAGTGCATTTTTTACAAAACGTGTACCGATATCACGGATATCTGTTGCACGTTCTTTTAGGTATTCGTCGTCTAGAGATTCTAGAGCGCATGCTTGCTCTTCGATAACCGTGTGAATTGCGTTATCAGCGTGCATTTTTTCTTTCTTGATGAGTGCTAGGATTTCTTCTTCTAGCTCTTCATCTTCAAGAAGCATAATGTGACCTTCAAAGATCGCTTCTTTTTCTTCGCCGAACGTCTCAAGCGCTTTTTGCTTGATGGTTTCTAACTGGGCTGCAGATTTATTACGCGCGTCAAAGAAACATTGAACTTGAGCGTCGATTTGGTCGTCTGAAATCGTGTGAGTGTTTAGGACAATTTCATCTTCTTGAAGAAGTAGTGCTTTACCAAAAGCAATACCTGGAGATGCTAGGATGCCTGAAATCATAGCCTTACCTTAAATTGGTCAACTGAAAAAGGGAGAGTGTAACTAAAGTGCTAACGATAAGTTGTAGCTCATATCATGCTCTATTTCCAATAAAGCCATTTTGCTTTCACAAAATGGCTTTAAAAATAGAAGACCGAAATTAGTGCAGTTGGTCCATCAGTGCAACTAGGTGGTCGACAGCTTTTTGAGCTTGAGGGCCTTCAGCTGAAATCGTTACTTTTGTGCCTTTAACTAGGCCAAGAGTTTGTAGCTTGAAAAGGCTTTTTGCGCTAGCGCTTTTTCCGTTAGAAGTCACAGTGATATCCGCATCAAAGCTTTTCGCTTCTTTTACGAACTGTGCAGCCGGACGAGTGTGAAGGCCATTTTCTGCAGTGATTTCTACTTGCTTCTCGTACATGTTATTACCCCAATTGATTTATTTTTTGTTAGTTTATTAATCTAAATTTAGCTTAACCCTTTAAACGGTTTTCTGCTACCTGAGTAACGCCGTTTCCGTGTCAGAACTGATACTAGATTAAAGTTATGCAATCACGATTCCAATCTATGTTGGAAATCATCAACGCTAAAATTTGTTTATTGCTTCTTTATTTTGAAGCTAAAAATAAAACAGACCTGATAGTACCAAAGGTGCGGCAGGGATCAACAAAAAAAGCCCCTAAAAGGGGCTTTTTCATCTTAAAAATTGATTTGACCACATATTATTGTTGGTTCTCTTTCTCTCCAAAGATGCCAGCAAATAGTGCTGTACTTAGGTAACGCTCACCAGAGCTTGGTAGTACTGTTACGATGGTTTTTCCTGCAAATTCAGGTAGTTCAGCGAGTCTGTTTGCTGCTACTACTGCTGCGCCAGATGAAATACCAGCGAGGATTCCTTCTTCTTCCATTAGACGTTGTGCCATCTCAATCGCTTCGTCAGAAGTGACGGCCTCTACTCGGTCTAGAAGCTCTAGGTCTAAGTTTTCAGGGATGAAACCTGCACCAATACCTTGGATTTTGTGAGGAGCGGGTTTAACTTCTTCGCCAGCGAGCACTTGTGCAATGACAGGGGATTCAGCAGGTTCTACGGCAACAGAAGTAATCGCTTTGCCTTTTTCGCCTTTAATATAGCGGCTAGTACCTGTAATCGTACCACCAGTACCAACGCCCGCTACAAATACATCAATCTCACCGTCTGTCGCTTCCCAAATTTCAGGGCCCGTTGTCTTTTCGTGGATCTGAGGGTTTGCTGGGTTGTTGAATTGTTGCAGAAGTAGGTACTTGTCTGGGTTGCCTGCGACGATTTCTTCAGCTTTAGCGATAGCACCTTTCATACCTTTTGCTGCTTCAGTTAGCTCTAGGTTTGCGCCTAAGGCTTTAAGAAGTTTACGGCGCTCAAGGCTCATGGATTCAGGCATCGTTAGCGTGAGTTTGTATCCACGAGCAGCGGCTACAAATGCTAAAGCAATACCAGTATTACCACTGGTTGGCTCTACGAGTTCAACACCTTCTTTTAGTGTTCCGGCTTTTTCTGCTTCCCAGATCATGTTAGCGCCAATTCGGCATTTAACACTGAAGCTAGGGTTACGAGCTTCAACTTTTGCAAGAACTTTACCGTTACTTACTTTGTTCAAGCGTACAAGTGGGGTGTTACCAATCGTTTGTGAATTGTCTTCGTAGATCTTGCTCATGTCGATGTTCCTTCATTACACGTTTTGTGAATACGTTTAGAAGAATATGCGCTAAGCAAAAAACGGAAAAGGATTAAAAAGTTATAACATATAGAGGCAAGCTAGGTTCTTAGAAAGAGCGCTGGCTAAAAGAGAGCTTCACCAGCGCAATTCGAGACTATTGATTTTGTTGTTTATATTCCGAGACCCACATAGCGGTTGCGCCACACACGGCAATAGGCATCACAATAAGGTTCAAAATGGGAATAGTGGTGAAGACACTCACTAGAGCACCAAAGCCATACGTCTTAGTTTGATTTTGTTTCAAGTTATTACGCATTTGGTGGAATTCAATTTTATGGTTGTCAAAAGGGTAATCGCAATATTGAATTGAAAGCATCCAAGCGGTGAAAATAAACCATAAAAATGGCCCGACGGTTTGTCCTAATGCTGGAATAAGAAGCAATATAAATAATCCGATAGCTTTCGGCGCTATATATAAAAGTTTGCGCCATTCTCGTGCGAAAATTCGAGGGAGGTCTTTAACGAGTGACAATATGCCGTCATCATTTATCGGGTTACCAATTAAATGCTCTTCAACCTTCTGAGCTAAAAGCCCATTGAAAGGAGCGGCTATAAAATTAGCTAATGTACTAAAGAAGTAGGAAAAGGTCGCAAGGATGGTAATGACGATTAGAGGCCAGAGTAGATAGCTTAGCCAGGAGAGGAATTCAGGTAATCTCCCCATCCATTGAGTAATCCATGAATCCATATTGGAGAACAGATAAAACAGCGCGCCGCCAACGAGTATGATATTGGCCAGTAGAGGTAATAACACAAATTTGCGGATACCAGGAGTAGAGGCAAGCGTGATACCGTAGAAAAAGTAGCCGAAGCCTGAGCGAGAGCCAGTGTTAGAATCCATTCGAAAATTTACCTTCTGTAAGTCGTAAGCACCATTTTACTTAACTTTTTCAATAAGAAAAGAGAGTGAAAGTCTAATATAGGTTGAACTTATTGCATTAAGTTGTTCTAAATTAGTAGAGAGTTTTGGTAGAGTAACACTAGTATTCAAAGAGTTTTCCTTGATGCGAGCGGTAAATGTACCTCTCGTTCAATAAATTTATCATCAAGTCATTGAGAGTTTAAGTATGCAGGAACTGCGATTCGTACTTATTGTTGTCGGCGCACTAGCAATAGCAGCGTTACTGTTTCATGGTCTATGGACAAGTAAGAAGGAAGGGAAAACCAAATTTGGTGATAAGCCACTTGGCAAATTGAATGCAGAAAAAGCGGAGGAGGAGTCCACTCCAGAGCGCGGTTTTGCGCCTGAAGATGATTTTGAGATTGTTCGTAAAACGCGAAAAACGCCAAGCATGCAAGCGCAGCATGACCTTGATGTTGACCCGCTAACGGACGCTGATCCACTCATCGACAACTATGATTCCGAGCCGTTGAGTGAGGCTGATGAATCCTTAACGGACGATATTCCTTCTTTCTCGGCGATCGATAGCGAAAAAGAGCCCGAGACGAACAAGTTCTCGCCTTCATTTGAAACGGATGTAGAGCCAGCGCCAATGGTTGAAGAATCCCAACCATTACAGACGGAAAACACTGTTTCAACTGAGTCGGCAACACCAGTTGAGAGCGCACCTGAACCAGAAATGGAAGTGATCGTACTTAACGTGCATTGTGCGGGAGAAGTGCCTTTTGTAGGCACTAAACTCTTCCAAAGTATGGAAAAGAACGATCTGAAGTATGGTGAAATGGATATCTTTCATTACCATGTGGACTCGGGCTCAAGCAGCAAGGTTTTATTTAGCGTTGCCAATATGATGCAGCCAGGTACATTAAAGCATGTTGACCCCGCTGAATTTTCGACCAAAGGCATCTCTTTCTTTATGACATTGCCGTGTTTTGGCGATGCTGAGCAGAATTTTAACTTGCTACTCAGAACGGCTCAGCAGATCGCTGATGACCTTGGTGGCAATGTTCTGGATGATGGTCGAAACCTGATGACACCGGACAGACTGTCTGCATATCGCCGTCAGATTCAAGATTTTAAAACAGCTATGCCTGCTTAGTGCTAAAATAAGCAAAGATGCTAAAACCGATTGAGGCTCCTATACGGGGGCCTTTTTTATTGTCGCGATTACAACAATGAATCACCAGTATTAGAGAACATTATGTCTGACTCAATCCATGACAAACTATCCCAACTTAGAAATACGCTCCATTACCACGCGGTAAAATATTACGTTGAGGACGCCCCGGAAGTGCCTGATGCGGAATACGATCGGCTGATGAAAGAATTGCTTAAACTAGAGGCAGAACACCCAGAATTGGTCACTGTCGACTCTCCAAGCCAACGTGTTGGAGGCGCTCCTCTTGATAGCTTTAATCAAGTAACTCATGAAATGGCAATGCTATCACTGGATAACGCGTTTGATGATTCTGATCTGGATGCCTTTCAAAAGCGCGCAAACGATCGATTAGGGATTGAAAAGATAGAACAATATTGCTGCGAACCCAAACTTGATGGTCTAGCAATTAGTCTTTTGTATGAAAACGGAATATTAGTACAGGCGGCGACACGAGGTGATGGCACCACTGGCGAGAACGTCACTGAAAATGCCAGAACGATTAAAGCGATACCTCTAAAACTGCAAGGAGAAGGCTGGCCAAGCCGAATTGAAGTTCGTGGCGAGGTGTTTATGCCTAAAGCGGGTTTTGAACGACTAAATAAAGAAGCATTGCTCAAAGGTGAAAAAGTCTTTGTGAACCCAAGAAATGCCGCTGCTGGTAGCCTTCGCCAACTTGATTCTAAAATAGCTGCTCAGCGTCCACTCAGTTTTTATGCGTATAGCGTTGGTATCGTTGATGGGGGAGAGCTATCCAATAGCCATTACCACCGATTTCTTCAACTTAAAAGCTGGGGGCTACCGATGTGTGCCGCAACCCAACAGATATCCAGCTTAGATGAGGTTAAGGCTTACTATAAAGACATATTAGAGCATAGAGATACCCTAGAGTATGAGATCGATGGTGTTGTTATTAAAGTCGATGACATCGCCAAGCAAGAATCATTGGGCTTTGTGGCAAGAGCTCCTAGGTGGGCGATCGCCTATAAATTCCCAGCCCAAGAAGAGCTCACCATTCTTAATGACGTCGAGTTTCAAGTAGGACGAACGGGAGCAGTTACACCCGTTGCTAAGCTTGAGCCTGTTTTTGTTGGTGGCGTAACAGTCAGTAACGCGACGCTGCATAATGCCGATGAAATTGAGCGGCTTGGTGTGAAAATTGGTGACACGGTTATTATTCGCCGAGCTGGCGATGTAATACCTCAAATAGCATCTGTTGTACTTGAACGAAGAAATGAAGCATGTCGAGAGATAATTTTCCCAGTGCAATGCCCCGTTTGTAGTTCCGATATTGAACGACTAGAAGGAGAAGCCGTTGCTCGCTGCAGTGGAGGGCTTATTTGTCAGGCTCAAAGAAAAGAAGCGTTCAAGCATTTTGTCTCACGTAAAGCTCTTGATGTTGATGGTCTTGGTGTAAAAGTGATTGAGCAGCTGATTGACAAAGAAATGGTGTCGACACCTGCTGATTTATTTAGACTTTCTGCTGGCGTTCTTACTGTGTTAGATAGAATGGGGCCGAAATCAGCGCAAAATATTGTGTCTGCACTCAATAAAGCGAAAGAAACAACCTTGGCACGATTCATATACTCGTTGGGTATTCGTGAGGTGGGTGAAGCGACGGCAAGTAATCTTGCTCAACATTTCCTGACTTTAGAAGCTATCCAAGAAGCAACCCATGACCAATTACTCGAAGTGGATGACATTGGAGAAATAGTAGCCGCTCATATAACAACCTTTTTTGCCCAAGATAAAAATGTAAAAATTGCGTCTGAGCTGGTTGAATTAGGGGTGATTTGGCCAGCTCTGTCTGTAGCCGATGACGCATTGCCTAAACCGCTAGATGGGAAAGTGGTGGTATTAACGGGCTCATTAACGCAATTAACGCGAAATGAAGCAAAAGAAGCGCTGCAGCTACTTGGTGCGAAGGTAACGGGGAGTGTGTCTAAGAAAACGGACATTCTTTTCGCTGGAGCAGCAGCTGGCTCTAAGCTTACGAAAGCACAAGAACTGGGTGTTATCATTAAAACCGAACAGGACCTTATTGAGTTAATGAGCTAAACAGAGCATAAAAAAAGGTAAATGACATAAAAAGAGCCTTGTACATTGCGTACGAGGCTCTTTTTTTACGTGCTAAATATAGTTCCTGGAATATCTGCATATGTAGTAAATAAATAGAGTGACGATCTTCAAATTCTCAATTAAAGAACCTGTAATGAGTAGATCAATGCGATCGACTTCAAGTTAATTAAAATGCGAATTTAATTTAAGGTATTGTTTTTTATGTAAATTTAATTAATTGTTGATAGTTCACTTTATTTATAAGATCTCGATCACTATCTTGATAAAACTTTGGGTTGAGTCATATTTTTTTAGATAAAAATAAAGTTCTCGTTGATATTTTTTGATGCAAAGTTAGTCTGTATTTCATGGATGCACGGTGTGTATGCAGGAAATAAGAAAACCAAAAATTAATGACTAATTTAGGTTTTCGACATAGGAATTGTTTTCTCCCTTCGGCGGCCAACTTAAGGTGAGAAATATAAAACAGCTATATATCCATTTTTTAGGAGTTTTTCCATGGACAACAAAATGTTTAAACGCACTCTACTAGGTGCTGCGATTGCTTCACTTTCATTTGCCGGTGCAGTTCAAGCTAAACCAGCAACAGATACTGTCGATCTATATGGTCAAGTAGCTTTATCTATTTGGCAATACGGCGAAGATAAAATTGGTGGTGGGGACGCACCGATTAAATTCGAGAATGAATCACGCTTTGGTTTGCGCGGTTCTAAAGATCTTGCGCGTGGCCCTATGCTAATTTGGCAACTTGAAGGTGGTAATGTAGGTGATGCTGGTTCAAACAGCGGTTTAGGTGTACGTGACACATATGTAGGTTTTGAGTTTGAGGATGGCGGTAAGTTTAGAGCTGGTCGTATGCTGACTCCATTGTACCAAGTAGTTGATTGGCCGTATTCAGGTCAACGTGCCGGTGCTATTTTTGACTGGGGTGGTGATGTTGTTGGTGGAGCCCGTTACGATCGTCAATCAAATATGGTTCGATACGACTCTGCAAACTATAGTGGCTTTACTTTTGATTTAGCGGCTGGTCGTGGTACAGAAAGTAATAAAGATTCAAACTTTTATGGCGCCGGTGCTCACTACACCACAGGTGTTTTGACTCTACATGCAGCAGTTGAATCAGGTGATGATCGCACTGTATCTAATTTTGCTACAGCTTATAATGATTACTTAAATCAAAACCCAGGTGCTGGTCCATCGCTTGACACAGACAATGAAGATCACACCGCATCAGGTTTATCAGATACTATGGCTGGAATCCTTGGTTTTGAGCTACATTTTGATACTTGGGGTTTAAACGGCGCTTACAAGCTAGAAGAAGCCAGCTATAAAGACCTTTCTATTGATATAGATGGTACGTCAGTATCAGTTCCTGATGGTACAAAACTGGAACAACGTAGCTACTCAGTTGGTTATTACTACAGTGGTGTAGAAAATTGGAATTTCAAAGTTAATTATGCCGCAAACTTAGATCCAGAATTAAATGGCGCTAAGGTATCAGAACGAGATGATTACATCATTTCCGCACAAGCAATGTACTTCCTAGATGATTCTGCTTTAGTATATGTTCGTCCGTACACTATCTCCAAGGATAATTCAGACGCTGAATTTGGTTGGGGTGCAGGTCTTGAGTACTATTTCTAAGCTAAACATAAAGAATAGTTGATAAAAAAACCAGCATTGCTGGTTTTTTTATAGATATCTGATTGATAGTTTCTATTTATTTGATATGAAATTTAGCATAAAAAATAGCCAGGTATTATCTGGCTATTTTTTTAATATTAATGCTTCCTACTCAAAGTTGCTGATTGCCCAAGTAAGGAATCTTTTCTTATCTTTATCTTCGACTTCCAGATAGGCTTCTTTTAATGCTTCGTAATTGCTATTCGCACTTAATTTTGATGAGGTTGAAGCCTGGATGTTATTAGTGTTGTTTTCAAATCGCTTTAAACTAGCGATTTCATTACTTTGATTATATTTAGAAACTTCTTGCACCATATCCGGCATTAGTTTGAAGCCTATGTTTAACGAATCCTTTACTAGACTATCTGGCTCAAAATCACTCCCCTCAATAGCTAAAGTGAATTCCGGCTTTGAATCAAAAGTCATTCCCTGATCAAAAGTATCTATCTTAGGTACTTTCATGAATAGCTTGGTATCAGATTCATTGAATGTAGCAACTAAAGGCGTAGATTTATACTTTGTCTTGTCGCTACCAGATTCGCGAACTATTTTTGATATACGAAAGACAACTTGATTTACACCATTATTTAAGGTTAGGTTATCTCTATAATCAAAACCTAAACTGGAATATCCTGCATCCTCTCCATTTACCGTAAGGAGTTGAACTCCTCTTGGTATATCAATAGATACAGAAGCAAATGATAGTGAAGGGGCTAAAATCAATACTGATGCCCATGATTTTTTTAAGTACATAATCACTCCGTGATAAAAGTAGCCTATTAACATATTTATATAGAACTTCAGTGTCAATAATAAATATATTTTCATAAAAAAACATATAATGGATGATAAGTTGAGACTTAAGTAGGGTATTAAAAATCTGCATTACTAATACAATTGATAGAATGAGATAAGGATGTTAGACAATATGTACTTAGAATAAGAGTAAAGCGGTGTTAAATTGCTATTTACTTTAGGAGTACCTTTCATTCGGCATACTTCAATTTCGTATAAACTATGTATCATCCTTTATCTTGCACTCAAACATTGGCACTATACTTCTACCTCCTATGACTGGGCATAAACACCAAAGATTGATATGCAGCTAAGTAGCACGATGAGTGATGGTTCTATTATAATGATTCCTAGTTTAATTTAGCGTCATTTAAACTATACACTTCTTATTTTTTTGACGATTAGGGTTATACCTTGAATATCAATTATAGTAACTTCGGTTCCTTTTGAAATACTTTCTGAACCTTTAGCTTTCCATGTTGTGTCGTAAAGCTTGATTCTCCCTCCTTCAATGGGTAAGTCTTCTGTTAAGGTGACAATCTCGCCAATCAACTGCTTATGTTTCTGGTTCAAGTCTCGGCTTTTATCATTTTTAACATCGATTTTGTACTGCCTGCGCCACCAAATCCAAGTCGTGATTAATGAAAATACGCCGAAACAGACCCATTGCAGTTGCCAGCTCATTGGTAAAGCGAGGAAAATCACACCGACGAGCAGTGCGGAAATACCAAGCCATAGGAAATAGCCCGCGGTACCAAGTAGTTCTACTGCGAGTAGCGCCAAACCAAAAGCAAGCCAATGCCAGTGGTTTATCGAATCCAGTAATTCAAACACTATAATCACCTACTTTTCAATTGGATTATCTGCCTTGAACATTTCTGCTATACCCGCGACTGAGCCCATCAAACCAGTGGCTTCTAGAGGCAGCATAATGATCTTTCCATTTTCCGCCTGACCAATGGATTTAAGAGCTTCAGTATAGCCTTGCGCAACAAAGTAATTGATCGCTTTTACATCCCCTTGGGCAATTGCTGTCGATACCATTTCGGTCGCTTTGGCTTCTGCTTCTGCAGCACGCTCTCGCGCCTCGGCTTGCAAAATCGCTGCTTGTTTATCACCTTCTGCCTTCAGTATTTCAGACTGTTTATGGCCTTCTGCTTTTAGGATTTCCGCTTGTCTAACCCCTTCTGCCTCTAAAATATCTGCACGCTTATTTCGTTCCGCCTTCATTTGGGCATTCATTGCTGCGGTCAAGTCAGCCGGTGGTTGAACATCCTTGATTTCAATACGTGTGACTTTAACGCCCCATGGGTTGGTGGCTTCATCAACAATAGTTAGAAGTTTTGTGTTAATCATGTCTCTCTGACTGAGCATCTCGTCAAGCTCCATTGAGCCTAATACGGTACGGATGTTGGTCAATGTTAGATTGCGAATTGCATGGGCGAGGTCGGTGACTTCATAGGCGGCTTTCGCTGCATCTATCGCTTGAATGAAGCAGACGGCATCAATGACAACATTGGCGTTGTCTTTGGAAATAACTTCTTGTGCGGGAATGTCGAGTACGCGCTCCATCATATTGATCTTCTGTCCGATACGATCAATAAACGGAATGATGATATTTAAGCCAGGTTGAAGTGTTTGGGTATAGCGACCAAATCGCTCGACGGTCCAGTTACTGCCTTGGGGTACAGTTTTAACGGCAGAGGCGATCACCGCGATTATGACCAATATAAAAAAAACAATGGTAATTAGAGAGTCAATAGGCATAACGAATCCTTATGTGGTTAGTTGTATGCTTTGTTGACTATAGTAGCTTAGTTTCGGAACTTAAATGTGAATAGAGTCTATGTTTTTTAATGACTTAAGGTCAAGGTCTCGTCCTTAAGTCATTTTATCGAGGCGTTAATTTTCTGATAGATTAATTAATATAGAAGCGAGTATAGTTGGCGTCTGTACTTGCCAGCAACGGGGCTTGATTGACCTAGAGCACTGAGAATATCCATTATGGATTTTTTTAGTTCCCCTTCGTGGACATTAAGATCGGATTTCAAATGTCCCCACAAAAGCTCCAAGGCTTCTTCTGAACGATTTACCTGATGATATTGAAGCGCTAGCTCACAGACGGTTGAGTAATCTTTTTCATTTTCAGCTAGAGCTGTTTCTAAGGCTTTGATTTCAGGGCTATCAGCGGCCTGCTTATGTAATTCTAATTTAGCTATCAATGTCTTGTAGTAGTTGTCTTGATACTCAAGTGGGATTGAAGCTAATTGCAGTTCGGCTGAATCAAAGTGCTGAGTTTCAAGCGAACTTTCAGCGATAGCGAGTTTGACTTCTGGTTTAGTTTTTAGATCTTCTGGTAGCTCGTTAAATAGTGCCAATGCTTGTTCGTATTGTTTCGCTTGCATCAATTCGATTGCTTTATTCAAGTTAAGCTCGTCTTGGCTTGGCAAATGCTTTGAGAGCATTTGTTCAATGGCGGCTATTTCTTGAGGACCACCAAGCCCATCCACAGCTTGGCCGTTTACAAATAGGGCAATGGTTGGCAACGCTTGGACACCAAACTGGGCGGCAATCGCTTGTTGCTGTTCACAGTTGAGTAGTGCGAGGGTGAAAGCCCCATTATATTGCTGTGTTAGCGATTGAAGTTGAGGAATGATATCTGCACTTTCTTGGCTCATTGGAGCCCAGAAATGAATAAGAACGGGAGAAGATGTTGATCCTTCAAGGATCTCTCGAAAGTTTTGTTCCGTCATTTCAACAATATATGGAGATTGCATTTTGCGTATCCTAGTAAACAGCTTGATTGCTATAAGAAATAGGGGCTGATTGCTTATTTATCAAGGGGCAAATAAAAAAGCCGCTCTAGTGGCGGCTTTTAGATTGTTATCTTTGGATGAGTTGTTGCGTAATTTGTCATTGCTAGCAAGCTAAAACAAAATAAACAAGGTTAGCGTAACGCAAACGCCAAGAATGTTTAATTGAGTTAATGTCATTAAATAAGCACCTGATCGAGTATTTTAAGTAACACTTTTGTATATTTCACAAACAATATGACAGGGATCTATGACGATTTGATTACAAAGTGACTTTTAAGCTGCTTTTTCCAGAATCTTATCTAACCAACGGCTAGGAAGAATACGCTTAAGTATGGCGAACACTTTGGTTGGCGTTGTGACACGATATCGTAATTTGGGTTTACGGGCTTCCAACGCGTGAATAAGTGGTGGGATGCAAGATTCTGGTTCTAATGCAAAAGCATTATTTGACTCATTACTGTTCAAACGTTCTTTCTGCTCACTGTACGCTTTTTTATGGACACTATTTTTAGCGTCGATCCATTTTTCAAACGCTAGCAATGCATTGGATCTAAATTGGGTTTCAATGGGTCCGGGCTCAATCATAGAGACATGAATATTGGTCCCTTTTAACTCGAGACGTAAGGTATCGCTCCACCCCTCAATCGCAAACTTGGAGGCGTTATAGGCGCCTCGATACTTCATGGCCGCAAACCCAAGTACCGAACTGTTTTGAACAATGCGGCCCTCGCCATTATTACGCATGGTGGGAATTAACTGAGTGGTAAGATGATGCCAACCGAAAAAATTGGTCTCAAACTGTTCTTTCAATGCTTGAGTGGGGAGATCTTCTAGCGCGCCTGGTTGGCCATAAGCACCGTTATTGAAGACAGCGTACAATTGATTGTTTGATAGGGTGAGTACCGACTCTACCGCCTGGTCGATGCTTTCTGTACTGGCTAGATCCAGTAAAATTGAAGTGAACCCTTGACGTTTTAGCTTTTCAACATCGTCTGTTTTTCGGCAAGAGGCTATGACATTATAACCTCGTTCTTTTAGGCATTGTGCGGCTTTAAGACCTATTCCGGACGAGCAGCCAGTGATCAAAATCCATCGTTTCATTTATAAGACACTATTGTAATTAGGTTGGCTTAGAATAAACGATCAACTGTGATGTTGTAATAGGCTTTTGAATGCAGGCTCTATGCGTGAATAGTTAAATCTAAACCCTAGCTCTGTTAATTTCTTAGGTTTACAACGCGTGCTGTCTAGCAACAAAGTGGCACTCTCGCCAAGCATTAGCTTAATCAGCCATGTTGGTGTAAACAATAGATGTGGGCGATTTAATGTACTGGCGAGTGTTTTGCTAAAGTGTTGATTGGTTACTGGGTGTGGCGCCGTTACGTTGAATTCTCCATCGGCATGAGTGGTATCCAATAAATGAACAATCGCTCTAACCATATCTATCATGTGTATCCATGGCATGTATTGAGTGCCAGATCCGATAGGACCTCCAAGCCCAAGTTTATAAATAGGAAGCATCTTTAAAAGCGCCCCACCATTGGGATGTAAAACGATGCCTGTTCTTAGAATACACACTCGGGTATTTTCTGACCGCGCTCGTTTTGCGATGGACTCCCACTGCTGGCAGACGTTATGGGCAAAATTATCTTGATTGACGTGCAAAGACTCATCGAACGGGTGAGATTGCTGATCGCCATAGTACCCGACAGCAGACCCGCTTATAAAAACGGCCGGTGGGCTTGTACTCGCATGGATGAGTCCAACGATCTGTTCTGTCAGTTTCCAGCGACTGTCACATATGCGTTTTTTTTGTCCCTCAGACCATCGTTTATCTGCAATCGGCTCGCCAGCCAAGTTTATTACCGCATCGAAATCGTTTAAATCATGAAGGTCATCCAGAGTGGATAAAAAAGTGATGTTATTGCTGCCAATATGAGACAACTTGTTTTTAGCGATAGAAATATTCCGAGTTAATATAACTATTTGATGAGTAATTAGGTTCTTAAGTAACTCCTGCCCTATAAAACCAGTGCCGCCTGTCAGTAATAGCTTCATTAGACCTCCTTTTCCTATAAGTATAGTAACGCTACGACAAACACAGTAATAATCGAATATTTAGAGCGCCTATGTGACTTAACACACCAATAAATATCACTTTTATTCCTTCCTCGTTACGTTTATCACATCACACTCATGATCTATTTGCCATGATTATATAAGTGGATTGTGTCATGGAGATGGAACTATCGGTTTAATTGGATTGTTAAAGTCATTGCTCTCAAGTTTCAGAGACTTGTTACCCATTATTATCGTGGTGAGCTTTTTCCAGTTGGTGGTATTACAAGAGCCGCTGCCTAACCTAATGTCCATTATTTTTGGGTTAGCTTTGGTGGTGCTAGGGCTGACTTTTTTTATCTTTGGCTTAGAAATGGGGTTGTTTCCTATTGGCGAGTCTATGGCTCAGGCTTTTGCGCGAAAGGGGAGTGTGTTCTGGTTATTACTCTTTGCTTTTTGCTTGGGCTTTGGAACCACAGTCGCAGAACCCGCATTGACTGCTGTTGCGAATGAAGCCGCTGAAGTTGCTGCAGAAGGGGGAATTATTCCAAACACCATAGAGGAACGTGACTCGTATGCCAATGGGCTTAGATACACAGTGGCACTTTCTGTTGGCGTTGCAATCCTCATTGGTGTGTTGAGGATCTTAAAGGGTTGGCCGATCCATTACATGATCATCGGCGGGTACATAGGCGTCGTTGTTTTAACTGGTTTTGCTCCGGCTCATATTATAGGGATTGCTTATGATTCCGGAGGAGTGACGACGTCAACAATCACAGTGCCTTTAGTGACCGCGCTTGGGGTGGGGCTGGCGTCTGCCATTAAAGGGAGAAGCCCTATGCTAGATGGCTTTGGACTGATTGCTTTTGCTTCATTACTACCCATGATGTTCGTTATGGTTTATGGGATGGTAATTGGATGATCACTGTCTCTCATTTCATTGATACCTTTGTTGATACCATTCTTAATGTCATCCCCATAGTGACAATTTTATTTGGTTTCCAAGCGGCTATCCTTCGACGTCCTATTAACAATATCGTCCAAGTCATCACCGGTTTTGTTTATGTGCTATTAGGGCTGTCTCTATTTCTTATCGGGCTGGAGCTAGCATTATTTCCACTGGGCGAAATGATGGCACAACAACTCACTGCACCTGATTTTCTTAATGAAATGAAACTAACCATTGGGCAGAAACTGTCTTGGGTTGATTACTACTGGGTTTATCTGTTTGCATTTTGCATCGGTTTTAGCACCACGATTGCTGAGCCATCGCTGATTGCCGTCGCTATCAAAGCAAACCAAGTCTCTGGTGGCAGTATTAGCGTCAATGGCCTGAGAATTGCCGTTGCTTTAGGCGTCGCGTTTGGCATTGCTTTAGGGAGCTATAGAATTGTCGTAGGGGACCCTATCCATTACTACATTATTGGTGGCTATGTGATTGTCGTGATTCAGACGTTCTATGCTCCAAAGTTAATTGTACCGCTTGCGTATGATTCAGGTGGAGTAACGACTTCCACCGTGACTGTGCCGCTGGTTGCTGCACTTGGGTTGGGGTTAGCGTCGACTGTCCCTGGACGAAATCCCGTCATCGATGGCTTTGGGTTGATAGCGTTTGCGAGCTTATTTCCCATTATATCTGTCATGGCTTACGCACAGATCACGCAGGCATTAAACAAAAGAAAAAAGTCAGAGGAGAAGTCAAATGCGCTTTAAATTGATATTGGCGTTTGTCGAGGATAGTAAAACCGATATTGTTCTCGATGCTGCTCGTACTGCTGGAGCGACTGGGGCTACGGTGATCAATCACGCGAGGGGAGAAGGGTTGAATAAGAAACAAACCTTCTTTGGTCTTACTTTAGAGGTACAAAAAGATGTGCTGCTCTTCGTCGTAGAAGAACATTTATCTCGGCATATATTGGAAACGATCAGCGAGGTTGGAGAGTTCGATGAAGAATCCGGTCAAGGTATCGCTGTGCAGATTGATGTTGAAGATGCTGTTGGGGTAGCCCATCAAGTAGAAACACTAACAAAAGTGGTTGAGGATGAACTATGAGTGCTCATGAGAAAATTCGTGTACGAGATGTGATGGCTAATACGTACGTGATGGTTGATGGATTAACGACAGTTAATGAAGCCATTGCATTAGCCAGAAAACACGAGGTTAAGGCATTAATTGTAAATAAGCGCAATGATGAAGATGAGTTTGGCATTATATTGATGAACGATATCGCTAAGAAGGTACTGGCTAAAAATCGCTCGCCACACAGAACGAATGTTTATGAAATTATGACTAAGCCAGCCCTATCGGTGGATCCGAATATGAATGTTAAATATTGTGCACGCTTATTTGAACGATTTGGTATCAGTCGTGCCCCCGTTATTGATAATGGAGAGGTGATTGGCATGGTGAGTTACAATAATATTGTCGTAAATGGCATGGCAAGAGATGACGAGCAATTGAATAGGCTCTAGAATACGCCTCAATATGACTGAGGGGGTATTTCGTGGAATTATTTTTTGCATCTGACTTGCATGGCAGCCTGCCAGCCACACAGCGAGTGCTTGAGAAATTTGAACAATCAAAGGCGACGACGCTCATTCTTCTTGGGGATGTTTTAAATCATGGCCCAAGAAACCCAGTGCCAGAAGGCTATGATCCAGTTGAAGTAGCAACACTGCTTAATCAATATGCAGACTCTATCATTGCCGTCAGAGGTAACTGTGATAGTGAAGTCGACCAAATGTTGCTCGATTTTCCAATGATGACCGACTATACATGGGTTTTACTGGAATCAAGTAAGAGAATGTTTATCACTCATGGCCACCTTTACAATTCAACTAAGCGTCCAGCCTTAAAAGAGAATGATATTCTTGCTCATGGGCATACACACATTCCTGTCGCACAAATTGAAGAGGGCGTTGTTATCTTCAATCCAGGGTCAGTGACTTTTCCAAGAGATGGGTTCCCCGCGAGCTTTGGCTTGTACACTGCAGGGAAATTGAAGGTACAAAGTTTTGAAGGTGAGGTTCTAGCTGAGCACCAATGCTAATTAGGGGCTAAATCACCTTTTCAAACGTTGCCCTAAACTCCCATTTGGGTAACGTTTGAAGTGTTTTCTGGTTATGTTGGTTTAGAAAAGTAGCTTAATACCAACAGCGAAAGTCAGGAGCTCAAAACAGATTTTTATAGTTTTATTGCTCTTTTTTAATGCGATGTGAGCACCAAGGCTTCCACCTAAAAAGGAGCTGATGAGTAAAATTGGTATCCACTGCCAATAGATGGGCGCGCCAGCGACAGCAATACTGATTCCCCCAATGCCATTCCAAAAGATTCCGACGCATAACATCGTGTAGGCAACAGCTTGTTTATAACTAAAACCAAACCAACGAACTAAAAATAGAGTAACGAGCAACCCTGAGCCCGCGGTTAGTGAGCCATTAATGATACCGATGGTAAATAAACCGATGGCCCCTAAAGACCAACCCCAACGTGTTCTGTTGATGGGAATTTCTTCCTGACCAAGTGCTCTTTTTAGGCGAGAATAGATCCCAAGACCTAAAATCATGCCCCCCAGCATTTTTGTCGCAATAGCTTCGGGAATGAGTAAAACGATATTAGCCCCTACAACAACACCAACACATCCAACAAGGGTTATATAAACGAACATAGGCAGTTCGCATGTCTTGTTTTTTAGGTGTGTATACGCAGCGCCGAGACCGAGGGCAACACTGGCAACTTTATGTGTTCCGAGAGCGATAGAAAATGGTAAGCCTAGAAAAATAAGCAATGGGAATTGCAATAGCCCAGCGCCTCCGCCAGAGAGTGACGCAAGTACATTCGCTATTAGAGAACCAATAAAAAGAGTTAACGAGTCTAAGATGCTCATGAGTTCCTTCTCAGCATAAAATCTAAAGAAAACAAAAGGGAGACTGCGAGCCTCCCTTGGTTTGTATATTCGACAGTCTGTAATGGATTGTTTAGTTGGTAAACAGGACCGTTGAGCCGTGGCTTAAGCTTGTCAGCAACAATGTCTTCTCGTTCACAACATCAATTCTTCTGCTTTGTTGCGCATCCATTTTAAACAGCTGAGTGATGAGCTTTAGCTGCTCTTCAGTGAAGTCTTTAGTTTGCGCTTGCGAGACATCTTTGAACTCTTTAGGTGACACTAATAAATAGTTATCACTAATATCCCACTCTCCTGTTTCTGAGATATTGATGACCACCTCGTTGTTGCTGTTTTCTACCACGAGTCTGACTTGCGAAACTCGAATATAGCTGCCGTTTGGTAGATATTTTACGTTTGAGTTAACTTCCGCTTTTCTAAGTGGGCCAATGGCGTCTTCATCAATATGGGAAAGCTCTGTGATCATTCGAGACTGCCACTCATACGATGTGAGGACTTGTTCTACTTTTAGATCACTTCCCCAGTACAACCATGCACTGAATAATGCAGATGTCGCGAGAATGACGGTTGCGACTTTTTGAGTAATAAGCTTAGCCATTATCTGCACACCTTCTTAATGCTTGGTTTATTCCAGATGATTCGAACGCTCTTATTGTTGGCTGAGTTTTCGATGCTGTGAATATAGTTCAAGATGATTTGTTCATTTTGACCACCTGTAGCAATGATCTTGGTTGGCACTAACTCACCGTTATGAACGTTTAAATAATTATTTACACAGGCTTCTAAAGAAGGCAGCCACTGACTTAAATCAGGATGGTTAATCGGTGTCATAACTGGCACCTCTTGGTAGGTACCCAAGACTCGAAACTTAGACTCACTCGGCGTTGTAAATAAAGTCACCACCAAAGGGAGAAGGAGAGCAGCAACCAGTAGTAAGTTCGTTACGAGTCGCGTTTGAATCGCCGATGACGCATCAATCTTCGTTTCATTAACGTCAGACTTTTCGACATTTTTAGGTATTTCTTCGTTTTGATCATTGTCGCTCAGCGCCTGTGGCGAAGTATCTTCTACAGGAGTAGAGAAAGTTTCCTTTGCCGAAGCAATTGCAGAGCTTAACTCCACAGAGCAGATTAATTGGTATCCACGTTTCGGAACCGTCTTTACAAATAATGGTGATTTAGTTGAGTCCTTCAACAGTTTTCTCAGCGTCGAAATCGCTTGAGTTAAGCTTGAGTCATCCACCTCAAAGCCTTGATCTCGCCAGACAAACTCGTGCAATTCATTTCGAGTTATCACTTCATTTGGTCGTTCACAAAGCAGCAATAAAATACGGCTTTCGTTACTACCTAAACGGACAAGGTCAGTGTCATTTTCTTGATCTACTAATGAGTTGTTATTTGGGTCAAAAGTAAATCGGCTAGCGAGGATAAACTTTGTGCCTATATTGCTCATTGGACTCTTCTTTATTGTGTGAATTGGGGGGTAAAGCAATCGATTTTCCTGTTCCTATTGAAACTCTCAAACCTGTAATTTTAGCTTCTTTGATAACTTTCGCCCGTAGCATAAACAAAAATGATAAAAAAAACAGTGTTTTTATTGTTTTTGACCTTGAATTTACATTCCTCATCCTCATGTTATTTATCAATCGCCCCTTGATGGGCCTTAAACCAAACAATGAAATTGTAAGAGTCACGGAGCTAATATGAGTGATACGGCAACAAGCAACAAAGAAACGCGCGGCTTTCAATCAGAAGTAAAACAACTGCTTCATTTAATGATTCATTCTTTGTATTCAAATAAAGAAATCTTTCTACGTGAGCTTATCTCAAATGCATCCGATGCATCCGACAAGCTGCGTTTTCAAGCGCTTTCAGATGCGAGTTTGTATGCTGGCGATGCTGATTTAGGCGTTAAATTATCATTTGATGAAAAGGCCAATACACTCACCCTGTCGGATAACGGCATTGGTATGACTCGTGATGATGTCATTGAGCACCTAGGTACTATCGCCAAGTCTGGTACAGCGGATTTCTTCTCCAAACTTTCTGAAGATCAAAGTAAAGACTCGCAACTGATTGGTCAGTTCGGTGTTGGTTTCTACTCTGCATTTATTGTTGCTGATGCAGTGACTGTTCGCACACGTAGCGCAGGCTCTCAATCTGATGAAGCGGTTCAATGGCATTCAGCTGGAGAGGGTGACTACACCATTGAAGATATAACCAAAGAGACTCGCGGTACTGATATTATTCTGCATATGCGTGACGAGGGTAAAGAGTTCCTATCAGAATGGCGTCTGCGTGAAGTTATTGGTAAATACTCTGACCATATCGGTATTCCAGTCTCAATCCTGACGACGGTGAAAGACGAAGAAGGAAAGGACACGGAAGAGACGAAGTGGGAGCAGATTAACAAGGCGCAAGCACTTTGGACTCGCAATAAATCTGATATAAAAGAAGAAGAGTACCAAGAGTTCTATAAGCATGTGTCGCATGATTTTGCTGATCCTTTGTTGTGGAGCCACAACAAAGTTGAAGGTAAAAATGATTACACTAGCCTTCTGTATATTCCAGCGAAAGCCCCTTGGGATATGATGAATCGTGACCACAAGTCGGGTCTAAAGCTTTACGTACAGCGCGTGTTTATCATGGATGATGCAGAGCAGTTTATGCCTTCATACCTTCGTTTTACTCGTGGTCTGATTGATTCCAACGATCTACCTTTGAATGTTTCTCGTGAGATTCTGCAAGACAACAAAGTGACTCAGTCGCTGCGTAACGCATGTACTAAGCGTGTTCTAACTATGCTAGAGCGTTTAGCGAAAAATGATGATGAAAAATACCTAAGCTTCTGGAAAGAGTTTGGTTTAGTGCTAAAAGAAGGACCGGCAGAAGACAATGCAAATAAAGAAAAAGTTGCAGGTCTTCTTCGTTTTGCTTCTACGCATGTCGACTCATCAGAGCAAACGATCGGTCTTGCTGCCTACGTTGAACGTATGAAAGAAGAGCAAGACAAAATCTATTATCTAACTGCAGACAGCTACGTTGCTGCGAAGAATAGCCCTCACCTAGAGCAATTTAAAGCCAAAGGTATTGAGGTTATTCTGATGTCTGACCGTATCGATGAATGGCTAATGAACTACTTAACCGAGTTTGATGGTAAGCAGTTCCAGTCGATCACGAAAGCGGGTCTTGATCTGAGTAAGTTTGAAGACGAAGCTGAGAAAGAACAGCAAAAAGAGACAGAAGAAGAGTTCAAGTCTGTAGTCGAGCGCACACAAGCTTACCTTGGTGACCGAGTTAAAGAAGTACGCACTACCTTTAAACTGGCATCAACGCCTGCAGTTGTGGTAACCGATGACTTCGAAATGGGCACTCAAATGGCGAAACTTTTGGAAGCCGCTGGTCAAGAAGCTCCACAAGTTAAGTACATTTTTGAGCTAAACCCACAGCATGATCTCGTTAAACGTATGGCTGATGAAGCGGATGAGCAAGCGTTTGGCGGCTGGGTTGAAGTACTTCTTGGTCAAGCTATGCTTGCAGAGAAAGGCTCAATGGAAGACCCGTCTCAGTTTGTTGGCGCTATCAACAAGCTTTTGACTAAAGTGTAATATCACCATAGAAAATTGAAGCTCGCTTTTGGCGGGCTTTTTTCATTTAACCTTTGTAGTTTGCCGAGAGCGAGGTGATTTTTCGCTTTTTGATATGTAAACGGTTGCGTCTAGAGCCATTCTTTAGTCGTAAATCGGATCGATTAGTAAAAAATTATGGTAACATGCTCGGCAGAATAGCAGGCGGTATGCATTGATATTCATTACAAACGGAACTTGTTTTAATACATTATACCGAAACTTATCGTAGCGATAACGTTGGCAACTGACCTCTTTTCAAAGTGAAAACTTTAAAAGACGGTCATTCAGCTCTGCTGTGAGCTTCGGTATAAATCATTTATTTCTAAAGAGGAACAAACATGCGCATCATCCTTCTAGGTGCTCCAGGTGCAGGTAAAGGCACACAAGCTCAATTCATCATGGAAAAGTATGGTATTCCACAAATCTCAACTGGAGACATGCTACGTGCTGCAATTAAAGCTGGTACTGAAATGGGCAAGCAAGCGAAAGCGGTAATTGATGCTGGTCAACTTGTTTCTGATGAGATTATTTTAGGTCTTATCAAAGAGCGTATTGCTCAAGATGATTGTGAAAAAGGCTTTTTACTAGACGGATTCCCACGCACAATTCCTCAAGCTGATGGTTTGAAAGAAATGGGCGTTCAGGTTGATTACGTTATCGAATTTGACGTTGCAGACAGCGTTATTGTTGAGCGTATGGCGGGTCGTCGTGCTCACCTAGCATCTGGCCGTACTTACCATACAACTTACAATCCACCTAAAGTGGAAGGTAAAGATGACGTAACGGGTGAAGATCTTGTTGTTCGTGATGACGATAAAGAAGAGACCGTTCGCGCACGTTTAGGTGTATACCACGAGCAAACAGCACCTCTTATCTCTTATTACGGTGCTGAAGCAGATTCTGGTAACACGAAATACCTCAAATTTGACGGTACTAAACAAGTTGATGCTGTTAGTGCTGACATTGAAAAAGCATTAGCATAAAACGTTAACTTCTTGTTTAAGAATTTGATATATTTAAAGCGACCCTTGTGGTCGCTTTTTTGTTTTAATTTTTAGTACGATACCAATCCAGATAATCTGATTGAACGTGATTCAGAACCATTCATTTTTATACAGGGTGGTGAGTCATTGAGAGTGGATGTTGTGCCTCTCACGTCATGAACAATTATTCGGACATTTAGTGGGGAAGATTGATCTTAAACTTATGTTGGTTCGTATATAACTCTCCAGAAAATCACATATTGGTCTCAGGTATCTATGGAATATAATAAAAAGCAGGGCGTTTTACTGGTGAACTTAGGCACTCCAGATTCAGCGACCCCAGCTGGCGTGCGTCGATTTTTGAGTGAGTTTTTACACGACAAACGAGTAGTCAACCTCACTCGTTGGCTTTGGTGCCCAATTTTGCACGGTGTAATTCTTCCGATTCGCTCACCTAAAGTCGCGAAGCTTTATCAGTCGGTTTGGATGGATGACGGCTCACCACTTCTGGTTTACTCCAAGAGACAAGTAGAAAAACTGCAGAAGAAATTAGATATCCCTGTTGCACTGGGCATGACCTATGGAAACCCAAGTCTTAAGACAGGCGTTGAGCAATTGATGGAACAGGGTGTCGAAGACATTATCGTGTTGCCCTTGTACCCTCAGTATTCAGGCACGACCACAGCAGCAGTTTCCGATGGTCTAACCAAAGCCTTTAAACAAATGCCTGTTATCCCGAATTATCGCTTTATCCGAGACTATTATTCACACCCTAGTTATGCAAAAGCATTGGCTGATAGCGTGCGTAGCCACTGGGAAAAGAATGGTCGAGCTGATCATTTGGTCTGTTCATTCCATGGCATTCCCAAACGATTAGCGGATGAAGGCGATATTTACCCTCAACATTGCGAAGCCACGACTAAATTGCTCGCGGCAGAGCTAGGGTTGTCAGAAGAAGACATCACCATGACCTACCAGTCACGATTTGGCAGAGAGGAGTGGTTGAAGCCTTATACAGACGAAACCCTTGAGTCACTGCCAGGCAAAGGCATCAAAAAGATAGATATCATGGCCCCTGCGTTCTCAGTCGATTGCCTAGAGACGCTGGAAGAGATCTCCGATCAATGTAAGGAAACCTTCATTGACGCTGGTGGTTCTGAATTTAGCTACATTATGTGCCTTAACGACCGAGAATCGCATATCGATATGATGGCTGAACTCGTCGCACTCCACCGCTAACAGCGATAGATCTAAACAAGTAGGCATTGGGCTGTTCATTGAACCGCCCAACTTTTGTTTTAGCAGCTCAATGAATGTGGTTTCTACTCCAGCTTTCCCCTGGTTTGATTGCTTAATTTAAGTCTGTAACTACTCATTAATCTTCGAGTAAGTGTTTATGAAAGGCTCTGTGGCTTAAATTCGATTAGATCCATTTAAGGCATATGTTAAGATACAAAAAAATAGAAATTGGCTAGTAAAATGAAACGTTGGTATCTTTTATATTGTAAAAGAGGAGAGCAGCAAAGGGCGAAGCTGCACCTAGAGAATCAGTCTGTTGAGGTCTTTTATCCAGAAGTAGAGTTCGAAAAAATCACACGTGGCAAGAAGAATATAAAGAAAGAACCCTTGTTTCCTTCCTATATGTTTGTACGTTTTGATTTTGAATCTGGTCCTTCATTTACGTCCGTTAGGTCTACTCGTGGTGTCGTTGACTTTGTTCGCTTAGGGAGCCAGCCACAAGAAGTGCAAGGCGACCTGATCTTTACTCTTAAAAATATTGAGAAAGAGGGCAGTCAAGTTAAAGTTGTTGAACTACCACAGAAGGGAGAAGCGATAAATGTTATTGGTGGTCAATTCTCTGGTATAGAAGCCATTTATCAAGAGTCAGATGGCGAGCTGCGCTCGATACTTTTGGTCAAGATGCTCAGCAACATTGTTCCAGTTAGTATTGATAATAAAGACCTAGAATTGAAGTAAAACCTTGTCATTCAGTCTTGAATATAAATAAAAAGGCACCCAGTGGTGCCTTTTTATTATGCGTTATTAATGATTAGTAAGAATCATTGTGGACAGCTTGTACAGCTCGACCCGAAGGGTCTACACAGTTTTGGAATGACTCATCCCATTCGATAGCTTTAGCTGAAGAACACGCAACCGATGGACCACCTGGTACACACTCTGCAGCTGACTCTAGTGGGAATAGCTCTTCAAAAATCTCACGGTAAGCGTAAGCTTCTTTTGTTTGCGGTGTGTTGTAAGGGAAGCGGAATGCAGCGGTTTCCATTTGTTGATCGGTAACCTTCGCATCGGCAGTTGCTTTTAGCGTATCAATCCACTCATAACCAACACCGTCTGAGAACTGCTCCTTTTGACGCCATGCGATTGACTCAGGCAGGTAGTGCTCAAAACATTCGCGTAAGATGTGTTTTTCCATCTTACCGTTGCCACACATTTTATCTTCAGGGTTGAGGCGCATTGCCACATCAATGAATTCTTTATCTAGGAAAGGTACACGTCCTTCAACGCCCCATGCCGCTAGAGATTTGTTTGCACGAGCACAATCAAACATGTTTAGAGCGAGTAATTTACGAACGGTCTCTTCATGGAACTCTTTTGCATTCGGTGCTTTGTGGAAGTAAAGGTAGCCACCAAAAATCTCATCTGCGCCTTCACCAGAAAGTACCATTTTAATCCCCATTGCTTTGATTTTGCGAGCAAGCAGGTACATTGGGGTTGAAGCACGAATGGTTGTCACATCATAAGTCTCGATGTGGTAAATCACATCGCGAATAGCATCGAGACCTTCTTGGATGGTATATGTCATTTCATGGTGAACAGTACCAATTTGGTCCGCAACCTGACGTGCTGCGATGAGGTCAGGCGCCCCCTCGAGTCCAACAGCAAATGAGTGTAGCTGAGGCCACCAAGCTTCTGATTGACCATCGTCTTCGATACGCATTGCAGCAAAGCGTTTTGCTACGGCTGATGTAATTGAAGAATCTAAGCCACCAGAAAGCAATACGCCGTATGGCACATCTGTCATTAGCTGACGTTTAACAGCAGACTCTAACGCTTCTGTTAGATCCGCCTTGCTTGTTGAGTTACCTTGAACGGCCGCATACTCATTCCAATCACGAGTGTAATAGCGTTGAGGCTCTGAATCCGAAGAGCTGTAGAAGCTACCAGGAGGGAACTCACTTACTGTTTTACATACTGGCACTAGCGCTTTCATTTCAGAAGCAACATAGTAGTTACCGTGCTCATCGTAGCCCTGGTAAAGAGGGATGATTCCGATATGGTCACGTCCAACTAGGTATTCGTCTTTTTCTTCGTCATACAGTACGAAAGCAAAAATACCATTAAGCTCTTCAAGTAGATCAGAGCCATACTCTTGATACAGTGCAAGGATGACTTCACAGTCCGAGTCCGTTTTGAAATCGAACTTATCTTCGTAGCGAGCTCGGATCTCTTTGTGGTTATAAATCTCACCATTGACCGCTAGGATGTGTTTTTTATCTTGGCTGTAAAGTGGTTGAGCACCGCTATTTAGGCCAACAATAGCAAGACGCTCATGCGCAAGAATTGCTTTATCTGATGCATAAATACCAGACCAGTCTGGGCCACGATGACGCAATTTTTTAGACATTTCTAATGCAACTGGGCGTAAAGCACTCGCGTCACTTTTAATATCTAATATGCCAAAAATAGAACACATACAACTTCCTTTTAAATTATGTTTAACCTGTTAATAGCAATTTGCCATTTTGGTTAAGAAAAGCAACAGTAAATGAGAAATAAAATTAAAAAATGCACTCTCGATTAGAATTTATTTATCTAATGGTAGGTTTTGGTTGATGAGTTCTAATTATTGGTTGCTTGTCGCGCATTAAACGAAAAACGAGATACAAAAGTATCTCGTTTTTTGATCAAATCCTGTGAGGGCTTATTTATCTATTGGCGAAAATTTCGGCTCTAGCTGCTCGCAAACATGTCGGGCAAATCCACTTCCTGCCTCGTTGTAAATGTTAAATGCAGCGTCAACACCATGCTCAACTAATACATCCAGCTGATCTGAGTACTCTGCAATTGCTGCAATCTGACCTTGGAAGTTACGCGCTTGAAGTTGTTGCAAAGCGGTTTGATTTCCGTGGTGATGTGGCATGGCGAGTAAAACGAGTTTTACGTTCGCAGTATCCAAAATACGCTCCCAAAAATCTGGGTCTGTTGCATCACCTGCGATGACATTTCTGCCCTCATTACGATGTTCTAAAGCCGATTCTTCCTTAACTTCAACACCTAAGCTTATTTTTCCGTATCGGTTAATGAGTTCATCATAGGCACCAGAACCAATTCTTCCCATACCAAGGATCAAGATCTGAGCGTCACCTGGATTAATCAACTGATCTCTCGTATTCAGCTTTTCCGCGGCATGTTCTTTTAACCAACGGCCAGAACGCTGATATAACTCATGCCCTTTACGGTTTATTGGGGCTGCAATGATAAAGGATAGTGAGACGGTGAGCGCTAATGCGACCAGAATGTCACTTGATATCCACCCTCTACTGTAAGCAAGCCCGCCAACAATTAAGCCAAATTCACTAAAGTTTAAGAGTGATAATGAAGTCAGAAGTGAGGTTCGAACTCTGAACTTGTACTTGTTTAAAATTAAGAAGTAGAGCGCCCCGTTGATTGGCAGAATCAGCATAAATAACAATGACAGGCCAATGGCTGAGAGCGTTGGTTGCCCAGAAAGACCAATGTTCAAGAAGAAGCAAACAAGAAGAAGTTCTTTAATATTGAAAAGGGATTTAGACAGTTCTGAGGCTTTCTTATGTCCGGCGAGAAGCATACCAATGAGTAGTGCTCCCAAGTCAGGTTTCACACCGACCAGTTCAAACAACCCGGCGCCAATCACCAAACAAAAGAAGATACCACAAAGTACTAGCATTTCTCCGTGACCGACTTTGTCGAGGAGCTTATAAAACAGCGGTCTCAGTAGTGGGAGAGCAAAAAGAGCAATGGCGTACCACTCTGGTATTTTTCCACTTGTTACCGTTAAAAATATAACGGCAAAGATATCCTGCATGACAAGGATGCCTATTGCGAGCGTGCCGTAAGTTGAATTCATTTCACCTTTTTCTTGCAACGTTTTAACTGCGAAAACCGTTGAGGAGAAAGATAATGCAAAGGCGAGTAGCACGATTTGCTCGAGTGGCACAATAGCTAGACTTGAAACGCCCAAGAACTTAAACAGCAATAGCGCAGCACTGAACGATAAGGTGGAAAGCAGGTTATGAACGGTAGCGCCAGCCCATATCTCTTTCGACAGTAAGATCTTCACATCAAGTTTCAGCCCGATGGTGAACAGCAGTAAGGTTACACCAAGGTCAGCTAGGGTGATGATCGTGTCGTTGGTTTGATAACCAAAGGCATGTAGCCCAAAACCAGCAAGAAGAAAACCGACGAGGGGAGGGAGGTTTAACCTTAAAGAGATAAATCCAGCGAAGAACGCCGCACTAATAAAAATAATTTCCATATTGTTTGTAGCTACCCGAAATAAGAAAAAGGCTGTGAAAAATCACAGCCTCGAATTCTACATCAATTAGTTGCAGATTAGTTTAATCTTCTAAGAGTTTTTGTAACAAGACCCCATTGAGCATAGAACGCTTGATCATCGCAAAAGCGCCGATGGTCGGTTGATCGTCAACCATAGAGGCCACGATAGGCAGAGACTTATGGAATGTAGTTAATGATTGGTTTTCAACATTACGGCGTATCGCTGGGAAAAGGATGTCATCACATGCAGTAATTTCACCGGCAATAATGACCTTCTGTGGGTTGAACAAGTTGATTGTGATGGCAATAGCTTTACCGAGTTGATTTCCGACGCGAACAAGGCTTTGTATAGCAAGTTCATCACCACGATTCGCGTGCTCACACACATCTTGTATGGTCATATCCTCGACTTTCGTTAAGCTAGACTCGTAACCTTGAGCAATGAGTTTGTTTACTCGCTCAACGATCGCAGGGTTAGCCGCAACCGTTTCTAAGCAGCCAAAGTTACCGCATTGGCACTGCTCCCCCAATGGGTCAATCTGGATGTGTCCAATTTCCCCGACATTACGATTGTAACCAAGGAAGACTTGACCATTCACAATGATACCTGCCCCTGTACCACGGTGGACGCTCACTAATATCGAATCTTGGCAATCCTTTGATGCGCCAAAGTAATGTTCTGCTAGTGCAATACCACGGACATCATTTCCTACGAAGCATTCAACATTAAATTTGTCTTTGATGATGCTGCCTAGTGGAAGATTATCAATATCGGTATTAGGCATGTACTCAACGATGCCTTTTTCAGGATCAACTAGACCAGGAAGCGCGATACCGATGGCAATAAGTTGGTTAGTCATCGAACGATTACGTTCTATGAACTGGCTCAAGTGAGTAATGAGCCCATTGGTTAGCTCTGTTTGGTTCGTGTAGTGAAGTTCGTGGTGCTCAGAAACAAGCTCATGGCCACCTAGGTTATACAGACTGAATTGAACGTAGTCTCGCCCTAGTCTTACTGCAACAGAGTGGAAAGGCTCCACTTCTGTTGTTAAAGAGATTGCTCTACGGCCACCTGTAGAAGCTTGCTGCGCGACTTCTTTGATTAAGCCGCGCTCCAGCAATTGACGGGTGATTTTGGTAACACTCGCGGGTGCCAATTGGCTGACGTCAGCGACCTGTATTCTGGAAATAGGGCCTTTCTGATCGATCAGTCGATATACTGCTGCGCTATTTAGTTGTTTAACTAAATCTACGTTACCTATTTGTCCGCCATTCATTATTAATTCTGCTCGTATTGTCCGTTAACAACAGTCGCTTGAACATTAAAGTCTCTATCAAATACAGCGAGGTTTGCCACCATGCCTTTCTTAATTCGGCCTAGTTGGTCTTCAACACCTATTGCTGCAGCTGGGTATAGCGTTGCCATACGAAGAGCTTCATCCAAAGCGATACCGACATGCTCTACTGTATTTTGAACTGCTTCAATCATAGTCAGTGCAGAGCCGCCAAGTGTGCCATTCTCATCAACACACTTGCCATCACGGTAATATACTTTCTTGCCGACAAAAATAAAGTAATCCATCTCAGCGCCTGCTGGAGCTGTGGCATCGGTCACTAATACGAGCTTCTCACCCTTAATTTTGTGAGCAATTCGGATGTTAGCGTAATCGACATGGAAGCCATCTGCGATGATACCCGCATATACCTCTGGAGTATCATAAATTGCACCGACAACACCTGGTTCACGTCCAACCATTGGTGTCATAGCGTTAAATAGGTGAGTCGCAAATGTAATGCCAGCATCAAAACTTTGACGAGCTTCTGCATACGTTGCGTTAGTGTGGCCGATCGAAACAACAACACCGGCTTTCTTTAGGCGCTCTATATGTTCTGGCTCATTGAGTTCAGGAGCAAGAGTAATTTTGGTCACTAGATCTGCGTTTTCGCAAATCAGATCGATCATGCTGCTGTCGGAAGGTCGAATGTGGTCAACACTATGAATGCCTTTTTTTAACACATTTAAATAAGGCCCTTCTAGGTGTAGACCCAGAGATTGATTTTGGTACTTATCATGGTATTCACGTGCAGCAGAAATCGCATTTCTCATATCTTCATCAGAAGATGTGATTAGGGTAGGAAGGAAGCTAGTACAACCTGATTTTAGATTTGCTCGGTGCATTGTTTGCATAGTATCAGCGGTAATTTCATCATTAAGCATGACACCGCCACAGCCATTAAGCTGAAGATCAATGAAGCCTGGGCTCAGGTTTGCGCCTTGCAAATCTTTAGCTTCGATTCCAGACGGCAGTTCTGATAAAGGACAAACAGCCTCGATCAGTCCTTCATTGATAATAACGGCATGATTAACAAGCACATCGCTGCCGGTAAAGATTTTGCAATTAGTTAGCGCATACATGATCAGCTAATCCTTATGTTTTAAAATTATGTAAATTTTATTGAACTCAATTGAAAATAAAAAGATTAATCCAAACTTCTTTTTTGTCGTTCAATTAGGTCGAAATTCTCGTTAGCAAACGGTGTGAAATGACGAGGTTTAATGCTCTTTAGGGCTGTGTTTACAACGCTTTCTATGAAGGTTGTCGTTATCGCCAAAACCTATCAGAACCCTTTATTTTATTGCGCTCGTCTATATTCAATAATGTTAAGTACACCGAAATATTATCGTCATTTTACCATTTTTTTGAATTGTAAAATAAGTTTTATGATCTAGCTAGCAAAAACCTTGGTATTTGGCCGTTTCTGGTGATTAGGATCACAAATGATAAGGTTTTAATTTGCGGGGCAAAATTAATGACATAAACTGATTATGACTAAATTGAGTGACCGAAATAAGTCGCTCGTATAAATATTAAATCCTATAGGGGGAACTTAAGGTGAATATTCTTGGATATGCGCAAAAGCTAGGTAAAGCTCTAATGCTGCCTATCGCAACGCTACCTATTGCGGCGCTTTTACTACGTTTAGGTCAAGGTGACCTGTTAGATATCGCTTTCATGGCGCAAGCTGGTGGAGCAATTTTTGGTAACCTTCCGCTACTATTCGGTCTAGGTATCGCAATCGGTCTTGCAAAAGACGGTAACGGTGCAGCTGGTCTTGCTGGTGCGGTTTCTTACTTCGTATTAACGGCTACAGCTACAACAATTAACGCTGACGTAAACATGTCTTTCTTCGGCGGTATCTTCGCAGGTATCATCGCGGGCCACTCTTACAATGCATTCCACGCAACTCGTCTTCCTGAGTGGCTAGCATTCTTCTCTGGCAAACGTCTTGTACCAATTATGGCTGGTCTATTTGCCCTAGTTGCTGGTGCGATAGCTGGTGTTGTATGGCCTTCAATCCAAAGTGGTCTTGATGCTCTAGCACACGCTGTTTCTACTTCTGGTGCTATTGGTCAGTTCGTATACGGTACACTTAACCGTGCACTTATCCCTGTTGGTCTTCACCACGTATTGAACTCGTACTTCTGGTTCGGTATGGGTACTTGTCAAGAAATCCTAGTAACTGGCGCTGAAGCTGCTGGTCAAGCTCTACCTGCTATTCAACAGCTTTGTGTGGACCCTGCTCTTGCTAAGACTCTTGTTGCTGGTCAAGCTCACACGTTCGAATTTGCTAACTCTGTAAACCCAGAGATCACTGCGACAGTGAAAGAAGTAACTGAAACTGTTAAGTCTGGTGACCTTCACCGTTACTTCGGTGGCGATAAGAGTGCTGGTGTATTCATGAACGGCTTCTTCCCTGTAATGATGTTTGGTCTTCCTGGTGCTGCTCTTGCTATGTACCTTGCAGCTCCTGCTGAAAAACGCAGCCAAGTTGGTGGTGCACTATTCTCTGTCGGTTTCTGTTCATTCCTAACGGGTATTACAGAGCCACTAGAATTCATGTTTGTATTCCTAGCACCTGCGCTATATGCAATGCACGCTGTGTTTACTGGTCTATCTCTAGTTGTTGCTAATATGTTTGGTACGCTACACGGCTTTGGTTTCTCTGCAGGTCTTATCGACTTCGTATTGAACTGGGGTCTAGCAACTAAACCATTCACTCTACTATTGATTGGTCTAGCATTTGGTGCTCTATACTTCTTCACATTCAGCTTCGCTATCCGTGCATTTGACCTTAAGTCACCAGGCCGTGAAGGCGATGACGAAGAAGCAGCAGCTCCAGCTGGTGATGCTCCAAAAGGTGACGTTGCACGCCAATACCTGAAAGCTCTTGGTGGTCACGACAACTTGACTTCAATTGACGCTTGTATCACTCGTCTACGTCTAACTCTTAAAGACCGCTCTATCGCTGATGAAGCTGTACTTAAGAAGCTAGGTGCTAAAGGTGTTGTGAAATTGGGTGAAAACAACCTTCAAGTCATTCTTGGCCCACTAGCTGAAATCGTTGCTGGCGAAATGAAAGCAATCGGTCCAGGCGAAGATTTATCTGAAGTAAAACTTCCTTAGTCGCCAAATACGACAAGTAAGTAATATTTGAAAGCCTCCCATTAGGGGGGCTTTTTTGTGCCTGTTAGAAATAAAGTAGCACGGTGTGGTGCAAACTTCATCGAATCGGTGACTATTTGATAATTAAGTGCGAGATCTTATTGTGTAAAGGCTCGTAATTGTGGATCATTAACGGCTATATTTTCAGACAACACTAAATCATATTGAGGTGCTATAGATGACTGAAGCTGAGGCTCGACCATCGAATTTCATTCGCCAGATCATTGATAAAGATCTAGCGGATGGCAAACACACAAGCGTGCATACTCGTTTCCCGCCAGAGCCGAATGGTTACTTGCATATTGGACACGCTAAATCTATTTGTTTGAACTTCGGTATTGCTCAGGACTATCAGGGACAGTGTAATCTACGCTTTGATGATACCAACCCTGAAAAAGAAGATGTTGAATACGTTGAGTCAATAATGAACGACGTAAGCTGGTTAGGCTTTGAATGGTCAGGAGACATCTGCTATTCATCTAACTACTTCGATACGCTTTATGATTATGCTGTTGAGCTTATTAATAAAGGCTTGGCTTATGTTGATGAGCTGAGCCCGGAGCAGATTCGTGAGTACCGTGGTACGTTAAAAGAGCCTGGTAAAGCGAGTCCATATCGTGAACGCAGCCCTGAAGAAAATTTAGCGCTGTTTGAAAAAATGCGTGACGGTGGCTTTAAAGAAGGCACTGCTTGTCTACGTGCAAAAATTGATATGAGCTCATCTTTCATGGTGATGCGCGATCCCGTGATTTACCGTGTTCGTTTTGCTCATCACCATCAAACAGGCGACAAGTGGTGCATCTATCCGATGTATGACTTTACGCACTGTATTTCTGATGCGATAGAAGGTATCTCTCACTCTCTATGTACGCTGGAGTTTCAAGACAACCGTCGTCTGTATGACTGGGTATTGGACAATATCTCGATTGAGTGTCAACCACACCAATATGAGTTTAGTCGCCTTAATCTTGAATATACGGTGATGTCTAAGCGTAAACTAAATCAACTGGTGGTTGATAATTTAGTTGAAGGCTGGGACGACCCACGTATGCCTACTATTTCTGGTTTACGTCGCCGCGGCTTCACGCCTGGTTCGATCCGTGAGTTCTGTAAGCGTATCGGTGTGACTAAGCAAGAAAACATGATTGAGTTTGGTTCATTAGAATCTTGTATTCGTGATGATCTGAATGAAAACGCTCCGCGTGCGATGGCGGTTCTAGACCCGATTAAAATTGTGATCGAGAACTTCGATGCGAATGATGTTGAGACATTAACTGTAGCTAACCACCCGAATAAACCTGAAATGGGCACTCGTGAAGTCCCATTTACTCGTGAAGTTTGGATTGAGCGTGATGACTTCCGTGAAGAGGCAAACAAAAAATACAAGCGTTTGGTTCTAGGTAAAGAAGTTCGCTTACGTGGTGCGTATGTGATTAAAGCTGAGCGTATTGAAAAAGATGCGGAAGGCAATATCACGACTATCTTCTGTTCTTATGACAACGAAACGCTAGGCAAAAACCCAGCTGACGGCCGCAAAGTAAAAGGTGTCATTCACTGGGTTTCTGCTGACAAGGCATTGCCTGCTGAGATTCGTTTATACGATCGTCTATTTACCGTGGCAAACCCAGCGGCGGAAGAGAATTTCTCTGCAACAATCAACCCTGACTCTCTAGTGAAGATGAACGGTTTTGTTGAAGCAAGCTTAGCATCGGCTAGCTCTGACCAAGGCTATCAGTTTGAAAGAACGGGTTATTTTTGTATCGATTCAAAAGACTCGACAGAAAGTGCGTTGGTGTTTAACCGCACTGTTGGCCTAAGAGATACTTGGGTTGGCTAAGGCTCTATTCATAAATATCGACTAGATAAAAAATGCCAGCATGAATATGCTGGCATTTTTATGTTTAGAGGTACATTTTAGGCGATTTATTTTTTCGGCTTATGTGCGTCTGATTTTTCTTTGCAATCACCACTCGTACATTTTCCGTACAGGTAAAGACTATGGTTAGTGAGTTCTACATTGAACTTTTTAGCAATCTCTTTTTGACGCTCTTCGATTAGGTCATCTGCAAATTCGATCACGGTGCCACAATCAAGGCAAACTAGGTGGTCATGATGCTGTTGAGTAGACAGTTCGAATACTGATTTACCACCTTCAAAGTGATGGCGCGTAACAATACCAGCATCATCAAATTGGTTAAGGACGCGGTAAACGGTGGCTAAACCAATTTCTTCCCCTAGATCGATCAACTTCTTATACAAATCCTCAGCGCTGATATGTTGGCTAGCTGGTTGTTGTAATATTTCTAAAATCTTAAGCCTTGGAAGGGTTATTTTAAGACCAGCATTTTTTAGCGCTTGGTTGTTGTCTGACATATGCTTTCCTGTTGATGTTCTGCGGTCGTAACAGATTCCACTATTCTACTTATTATAGGGCAGTAGTAGGCAACAATAAACCGTCAAGTTCAAAGGGTTATTATGATTCCATGATAAAGGTTGCAAATAATGAAGACTGAGATGTCAGACCAGTAACTTTTATGTAACAATTTCAAGTCATTTATATCGGATGCTGAATCGAAATGGACTCTTTTCTATCTAAAGTTTATAAACCGGGCATTGTAAAGTTTGCTCTGAACATTTGGCCTCCGTTCTGGGGTTCAGGAATCAAAATTGTATCAATTAGTGAAGACTTCAAAGAAGTCAGCATGAAGCTAAAACTAAGGTGGTGGAATAAGAATGCCAACCGCACTCAATATGGTGGCAGTATTTTTTCTATGACCGATCCTGTTTACTCACTGATGTTGATGGGGATTCTAGGTGAACGATATTATGTATGGGATAAAGAGGCGAGCATCAACTTTATCAAACCCGGCAATAGTGACCTTTATGCAGACTTTATAGTGCCTCAGGGGCAACTGGACTCTATTCTTACCTCGACTCAAAATGGCGATAAGTGTTTCCCTGAGTTCATCATCCACGTCAAGAATAGTAAGGGTGAGATTGTGTCTGAGGTGCAAAGAACGTTATATGTGCGGAAAAAGCCTAAATTTAGGCAGGAGTGAATCTAGATTACGCTGGATGGCCAAATTGTAGACAATAAAAAACCTCCCATGAAAGGAGGTTTTTATTGAAAATTTTGGCTGACTAATCAGATAGTTCTGATAGACACATTTCTTCATGGATTTGCTTAACCCAGGCGCTAACACGTGCGTCTGTAAGCTCTGGTTGGCGATCTTCGTCGATGCACAGACCTACGAATTGATTCTCATCACCTTCGACCAATCCTTTTGACGCTTCAAACTCATAGCCTTCCGTTGAGGTATAGCCCAGAATTGTTCCGCCTTTCGCTTCTACGATGTCACGAACTGTTCCCATCGCGTCACAGAAGTATTCTGCGTAATCTTCTTGGTCACCACAACCGAAAATAGCGACAAGCTTGGTAGAGAAATCAATGTCTTCTAATTCTGGGAAGAAATCGTCCCAATCGCATTGAGCTTCGCCGTAATACCAAGTTGGAATGCCAAGAAGAAGCAGATCAAAGTTATCAATGTCTTCTTTGCTGCTTTTTGCAATGTCTTGAACATGAACTAGTTGTTTGCCTAGTTGCTTTTGAATCATCTTTGCAACAGCTTCAGTGTTGCCGGTGTCGCTACCGAAGAAGATACCTACACTTGCCATAGAGTCATTACCTTTCATATTGTCTGTGTCGGGGAATAAAGAAACAGGCGTTAGCCTAGCCCTGTTCCTTCCCAGCTAATTTGGATTATCCCTTTCGTGATGAATCCAGCACAACCGAGGAAAAGAACTAGCCATACAATACGACGCCCAAATGGTGGAACATTGCCCTGTTTGAGAACATCTTTAATCGCCATACCAATAAGGAAGAAGATAGATGCAAAAAGTAAGTCTAAACCGATAGACTCGAGCATATTCATATAGTCGTAGAGCATGATATCCCTTTATGCCAATTTACTTGCGCGCACTATAGCATTGTTAAACGCTAAAGTTAATGCACATAAAATTATCAATACCTCAGTTCAAATAGATAATTGAACTATAGGTAGTTTCTCATAACTCGCAGTACTTCTTTAGGCTTCTCTGCGTGAAGCCAATGGCCAGTATTCGCGATAATATGAGCCTTTGCATTTGGGAATTGCTGCTGAATTAAACTCTGGTGTTCCGCTAGTAGATAATCTGACTCCGCTCCCTTAACAAAAAGAGTGGGAGTATTCACTGGCTCTAAGGTCTTCCACCCGAGTATCTCCCAGTAATTCTCGACTAAAGAATCAACATTGAAACGCCAATTCATGATGTCTTCGTCTCGATATAGAGACTTCGCAAGAAACTGACGAACACCATCGATTTCGATGTGCAGAGCTAACGCTTCTAGCGCATCTCGGCGGCTTTTCGGCTTTGCGTCAATCACGGCTTGCAGTCCATTGAGAACATTCTCATGTCTGTGAACTTTATATTCAACGGGCGCCATGTCTAACACAATCAGCTTGGTAATATCATCCTGAATTGTTTCAGCGGCTTTCATGGCGACTTTGCCGCCCATGGAGTGGCCGATGAGCGTAACATTCGATAGATTAAGATGATGGAGTAAATGAATCACATCCTCAGCCATAGATTGATAGTCGTGTGTATTGGAGTGAAACGATAACCCATGGTTTCTCAAATCTATGCTGAGCACTTGGTGATCTTGTGAAAGATCACGGGCAAGTACGCCGAGATTATCTAGGTTACCAAATAAGCCATGAATTAAAACGAGGGTTTGGCCAGTGCCTTCGAGCTTATAGTTGAGCAGTTGTGACATTTTTATCTTTTTCATGATGGGTTGGCGTAGAGTATCAGTAAAGATCTCGCTATAATCCTGAAGAGTTTAAACATAGAGATTGTGAAAAGCGAATGAAAACAATTGAGGTTGATGAAGATCTATACCGTTATATTGCAAGCCAAACGGAACATATAGGTGAAAGTGCGTCGGATATTTTACGTCGCTTACTGAATGCAAATGACGAGACAACACCAGTTGCTCAGCAAACGAAGCGAGCTGCAGCAAGAAGTATCGTAGTGAGTAAAGATGCTGTAAAAGCACCTGTTGTTGATAGCGTAAAAGAAATGCGCTCTCTGTTAATCTCCGACGAGTTTGCCGGACTTAAGAAAGCGATTGACCGTTTCATGCTGGTGCTATCCACACTTCATAGAATTAACCCGGAAAGCTTTTCTGAAGCAACTCAAGTTAAGGGCCGTAAGCGTGTTTATTTCGCTGATAATGAACAGACCTTACTAGCGAGTGGAACAACAACGAAGCCAAAAGCCATTCCTAATACGCCGTTTTGGGTTATCACGAACAGCAACACCAGTCGAAAACGACAAATGACCGAGCAGCTGATGACGAGAATGAATTTCCCAGCTGACTTAATCGAAAAGGTTACGAATACCATTTAGAATTTTGATTAAAACCTCACAATATTACGCATGGTTAGCAAGGTATTGTGAGGTTTTTTTATTGTTTTAAAACTACCTAAGAAAGGACGTCACTCAATGGCTATGCATCCAAGAGCTGGAACCAAAGCAATACAAGAAGATTTGCATAATATCCCAGCCCTCGTTTCAAATTATTTTTTACTTCAACCAAACGCTAAAAATGCTGAACATAAAGTGTTGTTTGGTACCTCAGGCCACCGTGGCTCTGCAGATAAATCGACATTCAATGAAAACCATATTTTAGCAATTTCTCAAGCGGTCGCTGAAGTGAGAGCACAAGCCGGCACGACAGGCCCTCTCTATTTAGGCAAAGATACCCATGCACTATCGGAGCCTGCGTTTCTCACTGCCGTTGAAGTGTTAGTCGCTAATGGTGTAAAAGTCATTGCGCAAGAGAATAATGGCTACACTCCGACGCCAGGCGTATCGCACGCAATCCTGACTCATAACCTAAAGCACGATGCAAAGGCCGATGGTATTGTTATCACCCCGTCTCACAATCCGCCTCAGGATGGTGGTATTAAGTACAACCCGACACACGGTGGGCCAGCAGAAGCTGAATTGACTCAAGCGATTGAAGACCGTGCTAACCAACTGATCGCCGAAGGTCTTGAGGGCGTTAAACGCGTACCTATTGGAGAGGCAAAGGCGTCTGATTTATTTGTAGAGCAGGACCTTGTGAAGCCGTACATCGATGATCTTGTTAATGTTGTCGATATGGAAGCGATCCAAAAGTCAGGGCTTAAGATTGGCGTTGATCCATTGGGCGGTTCAGGCATTGATTACTGGCGTCAAATTGCAACGGCTTATGAATTAGATTTAACGCTAGTAAGCGAAGCAATTGACCCTACCTTCCAGTTCATGTCTCTAGATAAAGATGGCGTTGTTCGGATGGATTGCTCGTCACCATACGCAATGGCTGGTCTTCTGGCGCTTAAAGATGATTACGATCTTGCCTTTGGTAACGACCCTGATTATGACCGCCATGGCATTGTTACACCAAAAGGATTGATGAACCCAAATCACTTCTTAGCCGTGTGTATTGATTATCTTTACCGCCACCGTGAAGGGTGGGGGAAAGAGGTTGCTGTCGGTAAGACACTCGTTTCAAGTGCGTTGATTGACCGTGTTGTTGCCGACCTAGGTCGCGAACTGTGCGAAGTGCCTGTAGGCTTTAAGTGGTTTGTTGATGGCCTTTATAGTGGTCAGTTTGGCTTTGGTGGTGAAGAGAGTGCAGGTGCCTCTTTCCTACGCAAAGATGGCACGCCTTGGTCAACCGACAAAGATGGTATCTTACTTTGTCTTCTAGCGGCTGAAATCACAGCGGTGACAGGTAAGAACCCACAAGATTACTATGAAGAGCTTGCGGCTAAGCATGGCGCGTCTAAGTACAATCGTATTCAGGCGGTTGCGAATGGACCACAAAAAGATATTTTGAAGAAACTGTCTGCTGAGATGGTCTCTGCGGAGATGTTGGCTGGTGAGCCTATTACCGCACGTTTAACACATGCTCCGGGTAATGGTGCAGCAATTGGTGGCCTTAAAGTAACGACTGAAAATGGCTGGTTTGCAGCACGTCCTTCCGGCACAGAAGATATCTACAAGATCTACTGTGAAAGCTTTAAAGGGGCAGAGCATCTCGCGCAAATCGAATCTGAAGCTCAAGAGATTGTGAACCAAGTCTTTGCTGATGCAGGCTTATAAAACGATGAGCTAATGAAAGGCGGCCAAGCGGTCGCCTTTTTTGTCTCTGAAATCTAATGACTTACGTGGTTATAGTGAAAGCGATTCCTTACTTGATCGTTTAGGACCCAAGGCACTGTTTATGATTGACTAACACGGCCACTTGTCGGGAACGACAAACCAGAATTTTCCATCTTTAGTTTGTGCGTGGATGAACCGGTCGGTGGGTCTTTCTTGAATGTGCTCAAACTGAGTTAGCCCAGTTGCCCAACAAGATTTCTCCATCCTATAAAGTGGCTCTTCAATAAGCTCCCATTGACTTTGGTAGCACCAATAACCAGCGATTTGGCTAGGGTTTAGTTCAAACCCTAAACACTTGGTCGGTGTTGGTTCTGGAGAAAAAGGATTTATGTATAGTCGGCCTTGAATTAACAGGTGCTCAGACAATTCGCCATAGTCCGAATGATGTTGGGTAAACTCTTTAGTGGCGCTCATTTTAAGCTGGTGGGTTAGCATTCTATCAAGCTTTTTATCGAGTTGATCGTGTGCATTCGGGCCGTACCAAACGCCTTGGTGGAGTAGATAAAACTTTACGGCTACCTCCCAGTGTTCATGCCTGCCAGTGTCGTTGTTATGCAGTATGAAATCTATAGCGCCGAGTGTTTTCCCAGATGGTGTATTGAGTTGAATCTCCTCAAGTTCCACTTGATACCGTGGAATGTTATCTATCAGTTTCGTGCATAAGTGTTGGTAGAGAAAACCCAATCGACGATTGCCCTCGTATATTTCTGTAGCGGGTAAAGGAGGAGCGTCTACATCAATGAAATCAACAAAAGGAGGTTGCGGCTGAAACAGTGATGGGGTTGAGGCTATCCATTGATAGAAACGTTGTAGTTGATTCATCCTTGAGCCTATTGATATTCGGTATGCGGCCATTGTAACCCTAACCAAGTAGAGTATACACTTTGAGGAAATATAATAATTATTGGAATAAGCCATGAATAACCTCAAGTTAGAATCAATTTTGAACGAAAAGCTTTCTCCTCACCTTGTAAAAGATTACAGTCCGAATGGCCTACAGGTCGAAGGTATTGAAGAGGTGACACGCGTTGTTACTGGCGTTACAGCTTCTCAAGCTCTAATTGACAAAGCGGTGGAGCTAAATGCTGATGCGATTCTTGTTCACCACGGATATTTTTGGAAAGGAGAGCCTGAACCTATTCGAGGGATGAAGGGCAAGCGAATTCGCACTCTTATTAAGAATGACATCAACTTGTTTGGCTATCACCTCCCCTTAGATATTCATCCAGAGCTGGGTAACAATGCCGAACTTGCGAGGTTACTTGGTATTACGGTCGAAGGTGGATTGGAAGGGCATCCTCAATCAGTCGCGATGTTCGGCCGTTTAGATTCACCAATGAGTGGTAAGGAATTTACGAATCGAATTGAAAAAGTATTGAAGCGTCAGCCATTACACATTGCGCCAGAACATGCAGATAAAATTATCTCAACGGTCGGTTGGTGTACGGGGGGCGGGCAAGACTATATAGAATTAGCCGCGCAACACGGTTTAGATGCCTTTATCTCTGGTGAGATATCGGAACGCACGACTTATGTTGCTCGCGAACAAGATATTCATTACTTTTCTGCAGGTCACCATGCCACAGAGCGTTATGGCATCAAAGCGCTGGGGGAGTGGCTAGAGCAAGAACACGGCTTCGATGTTACCTTCGTTGATATTGATAACCCTGTTTAGCCTAGTCGAAACAAAAAAGCTTGGTCCAAATAATGGCCAAGCTTTTTTATTAAGGATTGATCAAAGTAGGTCGTTTATAACCTATAGATGAAAACGGGATTAGTCGCGCTCATGCAGAGGTTGGAAATCACGTTTTTCTTGACCTGTGTACAGCTGACGAGGACGGCCGATACGATTTGTAGGATCGCTGTGCATCTCGTTCCAGTGTGCAATCCAACCGATAGTACGAGACATCGCAAAGATTACCGTGAACATTGAAACAGGGATACCAATCGCTTTCAGGATGATGCCTGAGTAGAAATCAACGTTCGGGTACAGTTTCTTCTCAACGAAGTACTCATCTGACAGAGCAATACGCTCTAGTTCCATAGCAACATCAAGTAATGGATCGTCAATGTTTAGCTCTTTAAGCACATCGTGACAAGCTTCACGCATTACAGTAGCGCGAGGGTCGTAGTTTTTATAAACACGGTGACCAAAGCCCATTAGGCGGAACGGGTCGTCTTTATCTTTTGCTTTTGCAACATACTCTTCAATCTTATCGACACTACCTATCTCTTCTAGCATACGCAGACATGCTTCGTTTGCGCCACCGTGAGCTGGGCCCCATAGAGACGCGATACCAGCAGCGATACAGGCAAATGGGTTAGCACCTGATGAACCGGCTAAACGTACCGTAGATGTTGAAGCATTTTGTTCGTGATCCGCGTGAAGGGTGAATATCTTATCCATTGCGCGTGCGACGACAGGATTGACTTCATATTCTTCACATGGGTTAGCAAACATCATATGCAGGAAATTCTCGGCATAGCTAAGTTCATTTCTTGGGTAAATGAACGGCTGTCCGATTGAATATTTATAACACATTGCTGCCAAAGTAGGCATTTTTGACAATAGACGATAGGCGGCAATTTCTCGGTGCGTATCGTTATTTACATCAAGTGAATCATGGTAAAACGCAGCAAGTGCGCCAACAACACCACACATAACAGCCATTGGGTGCGCATCACGTCTAAAGCCGTGATAGAAGCTAGCTATCTGCTCATGAACCATAGTGTGACGAGTTACAGTACGTTTAAAATCTTCGTATTGCTCACGATTTGGGGCTTCTCCATAAAGAAGTATGTAACATACTTCTAAGTAGTCTGCATTATTCGCTAATTGATCGATTGGGTAGCCGCGGTGTAGCAGAACACCTTTGCCGCCATCGATATAAGTGATTTGAGACTCACAAGATGCAGTGGCAAGAAAACCAGGATCGAACGTGAAGTATCCATTTGCTCCTAGTTTACGAACATCGATTACTTCTGGGCCGACAGTCCCTTCCATAATTGGTAGCTCGATTGGCGCTAAACCTTCGATATGAAGGGTCGCTTTCTTATCCGCCATGACAATCTCCTTTGTTTATTATTAATCCATCCAGGATGTTTATGTGCCATTTTTTTACGTGTCTTCGCATACAAAGTCAATATTTGTACTTCGATGTGTGCGCTTAGCGCAACTTTTTATGGCAAATAAGTTAAAAGTCTGTTCTATGTAACAAAAATTGTTACACCAATTGTATTAGAATGTTGCCGGCCTTATAGTGAGGCTAGAAATTTCGGTGAAATCCTTATAAATTCAAGGCTAGAAAGAAATATTAGATATTATTTTTGGTTTTATTGTTAACATTTTATTTACAATTAACTGGTGCTTTTCTTGGGGTTTTTGTTAATTAAATGTAAACTTTTGTAGGTTTCGCACGAAATTCGTTGATAACTATAAATGCTTATCGAAGCTGAGTGAGCAAGCCCGTGAAAGAAAGAAAGTCAAGACCTGTTAATTTAGATTTGCAGACAGTTAGCTTTCCAATTACCGCGATCGCATCAATCCTACACCGAGTGTCAGGAGTGATAACGTTCGTCGCGATTGGTATATTGTTATGGCTATTGTCGCTATCGCTAGAATCACCACTAGGATTTAAAGAAGCCACTGACATCGTCGATGGTTTTTTTGTTAAGTTTATTCTGTGGGGAATCGCCACTGCCTTGGCCTACCATATCGTAGGTGGTATCCGTCACTTGATGATGGATTTAGGCTATTTTGAAGAACTCGATACTGGAGCTTTAAGTGCTAAAGTCGCTTTCGCTGCCACAGCCGTTCTGTCTCTTCTTGCAGGAGTACTAGTATGGTAAAGCATGTTTCGTCTTTCGGACGCAATGGTGTACACGATTTCCTACTTATTCGTGCTACTGCTATTTTGATGACCCTCTACACTATCTACCTAGTTAGTTTTTTTGCGTTTTCAGGAGATATTTCTTACATCTCTTGGACTCAATTCTTTGGTAGTGCCTTCACCAAGATATTTACGATGCTTGCTTTAACATCTGTGCTTATTCATGCGTGGATTGGTTTGTGGCAAGTTCTAACTGATTATATTAAGTGCTCAAAACTACGTGGAGGATTGCAATTCGGTATTGTGATTATTCTATTGAGCTACTTCTTTTCTGGTATTTCTATTTTGTGGGGTGCGTAAGTGACTATTCCAGTTCGTGAATTCGACGCCGTTGTTATCGGTGCTGGTGGTGCAGGTATGCGCGCCGCATTACAAATTTCTGAACAAGGCCTATCTTGCGCCTTGTTATCTAAAGTGTTCCCAACACGTTCTCATACAGTATCTGCTCAAGGTGGTATTACGGTTGCATTAGGCAACGCGCATGAAGACCACTGGGAACAGCATATGTACGATACAGTCAAAGGTTCAGACTATATCGGTGATCAAGACGCAATTGAGTACATGTGTAAAAACGGACCTGACTCTGTCATTGAGTTAGAGAAAATGGGCTTACCATTCTCTCGTTTTGATAACGGTACTATTTATCAACGTCCTTTTGGTGGTCAGTCAAAAAACTTTGGCGGTGAGCAAGCGGCGCGTACTGCAGCAGCAGCTGACCGTACTGGCCACGCACTGCTACATACCCTTTATCAGCAGAATATCAAACATAAGACGACGATTTTTTCAGAGTGGTATGCGCTTGATCTCGTTAAGAATGAAGACGGTGCAGTACTTGGTACCACTGCTTTGTGTATGGAAACGGGCGAAGTTTGCTATTTCAAATCGAAAGCAACGATCTTAGCGACAGGTGGTGCGGGCCGTATATACGCATCAACGACGAATGCCCATATTAATACTGGTGACGGTGTTGGTATGGCGATTCGTGCTGGCGTTCCTATGCAAGACATCGAGATGTGGCAATTCCACCCAACTGGCATCGCCGGTGCAGGGGTACTTGTTACTGAAGGTTGTCGTGGTGAGGGTGGTTATCTTCTGAATAAAGACGGTGAACGCTTCATGGAGCGGTATGCACCAAATGCAAAAGATTTAGCTGGTCGTGATGTTGTTGCTCGCTCAATGATGATTGAGATTCGTGAAGGTCGCGGCTGCGATGGCCCTTGGGGTCCGCATATCAAGCTGAAACTCGATCATTTAGGGAAAGAGACGCTTGAGTCTCGTCTTCCAGGTGTTTGTGAATTGTCTCGCACATTTGCTCACGTAGATCCAGTAAAAGAGCCGATTCCAGTTATACCTACATGTCACTATATGATGGGTGGCGTTCCTACTCAGGTATCCGGTCAGGCGATAAAGCAAGATGAAAGTGGTGCTGATGTAGAGGTTCAGGGTTTATTTGCATGTGGTGAGATTGCCTCAGTATCTGTGCATGGTGCAAACCGACTTGGTGGTAACTCACTATTAGATTTGGTTGTATTTGGCCGAGCGACCGGGCTTCACCTAGGTGAAACACTGAAGAAGCAAGCTGAAGCGACTCCTGCGACAGAAGATGATATTCAACGTTCTTTAGAGCGTTACAATCGATGGGAAAACAGCACTGAAGGTGAAGACCCTGCTGTTATTCGTAAAGATCTTCAACAATGTATGCAAAATAACTTCTCAGTATTCCGTGAAGGCGATGCGATGGAGAAGGGATTAGCAGAGCTAAAAGTGATTCGTGAGCGCCTTAAAAATGCACACTTATCGGATAAGTCGACAGAGTTTAATACCCAGCGTATTGAGTGTCTGGAGCTAGAGAACTTGATGGAAACGGCTTTTGCTACCGCGGTTGCGGCTAACTTCCGTACAGAAAGTCGTGGTGCGCATGCTCGCTTTGATTTCCCAGACCGTGATGATGAACAGTGGCTATGCCACTCTATTTACAACCCGGAGACAGAAAGCATGTCTAAGCGCGGTGTAAATATGGAACCTGTTCATCGTGAAGCTTTCCCACCTAAAGCTCGTACGTACTAAGGAGAGGACCTGATTATGAAACTGAATTTCTCTTTGTACCGATATAATCCTGATGCGGACGAAAAGCCGTACATGAAAGATTATGTGCTTGAGGTTGATGAAGGCTCAGACATGATGTTGCTTGATGCATTGATACTGCTAAAAGAGCAAGATCCAACTATTTCATTTAGACGTTCATGTCGTGAGGGTGTTTGTGGCTCAGATGGTCTGAACATGAACGGTAAGAATGGCCTAGCGTGTATTACGCCATTGTCTGCCTTAGGCGGCCAAAGCTCTATCGTGATTCGACCATTGCCAGGTTTGCCTGTTGTTAGAGATTTAATTGTAGATATGACGCAATTCTATGATAACTACTCTAAAGTTAAACCGTTCTTGGTAACAGATGGTGATTTGCCACCTTCTCGAGAGCATTTGCAAACACCGGATGAGCGCGCGCATCTTGATGGCTTATACGAATGTATCATGTGCGCATGTTGTACGACGTCATGTCCTTCTTTCTGGTGGAATCCAGACAAGTTTATTGGGCCTGCCGGTCTATTAGCCGCATATCGCTGGCTAATAGATAGCCGCGATACCGCAACAGATGAACGTTTATCTAATCTTGATGATGCATTTAGCGTTTTTCGTTGCCATGGCATAATGAATTGTGTAAGTGTTTGTCCTAAAGGGTTAAATCCGACGAAAGCTATTGGTCACATTAAGACCATGTTGGTAAATCGCTCGGTTTAAATAATAAGATTGTCGCCCCTAATTGGGGTGACGAATACTGCCTTGGTTTTCCCAAGGCAAACGTGAAAACTACTGGTTAAGGGAATTTATGCACAACGGCGTGATGAAGGCATGGCTCGAGTCTTCACACTTGGCTGGCGCCAATGCAACTTACGTAGAGGAACTCTACGAAACGTATCTAAGTGATCCTGATCTGGTAAGTGATGAATGGAAACGTGTATTCGAGGAATTGCCAACGCAACCTTCAGAGGCGGTAGAACAACCGCACTCACGTGTCCGTGATTACTTCCGACGACTCGCTCAAGAAACTAAGCATTACAATGTCCAAGTTAGTGATCCTGATGTCGATGTTAAACAAGTAAAAGTTCTACAGCTGATCAATGCTTTCCGTTTTAGAGGGCATCAAGCTGCAAACCTAGACCCCCTAGGTTTATGGATTAGACCTGCTGTCGCAGAGCTAGACCCATCCTTCCATAATCTCACTGAAGAAGATTTCGATGAAACCTTCAACGTCGGTTCTTTCGCCATTGGCCAAGAGACGATGGTACTCAGAGACCTTTATTCTGCATTGAAACAAACCTACTGTGGTTCGATTGGCGCAGAATATATGCATATGACCAATACAGAACAAAAACGTTGGATTCAACAGCGTTTAGAGTCTGTATCTGGCCAACCTTCCTTTAACCTAGAAGAGAAAAAAGCCTTCCTAGAAGAGCTGACTGCTGCAGAAGGGCTTGAGCGCTACCTAGGCGCTAAATTCCCAGGCGCGAAGCGATTCTCTTTAGAAGGTGGTGATGCGTTGATACCCATGACGAAAGAACTTATTCGTCATGCCGGTAGCCAGGGTATGCGTGAAGTTGTCGTTGGTATGGCTCACCGTGGTCGCTTAAACATGTTAGTTAACGTGTTAGGTAAGAAACCACAAGATTTGTTCGATGAGTTTGCTGGTAAACATGACGAAACATGGGGTACCGGCGATGTTAAGTACCACCAAGGTTTCTCTGCCGATTTTGCAACGCCAGGCAATGATGTTCACCTAGTTTTGGCATTTAACCCATCTCACCTAGAAATTGTTAACCCAGTGGTTATTGGTTCAGTACGAGCTCGTCAAGACCGTCTTGATGATAAAGATGGCAGCATTGTTCTACCAATTACCGTGCACGGTGACTCTGCGATCGCAGGTCAAGGGGTGGTGCAAGAGACGTTCAATATGTCTCAAACACGTGGTTTCCGAGTGGGTGGTACAATTCGAATCGTAGTGAACAACCAAGTAGGTTTCACAACGTCTAACCCTCGTGATACGCGTTCTACGATGTACTGTACTGATATCGCGAAGATGGTTCAGGCACCGATTTTCCACGTGAATGCAGATGATCCAGAGGCGGTTGCTTTTGTCGCGCGTCTTGCGTTGGATTATCGTAACGAATTCAAGCGTGATGTTGTTATTGAACTCGTTTGTTACCGTCGACATGGTCATAACGAAGCTGATGAGCCAAACGCAACTCAGCCACTGATGTACCAAAAGATCAAAAAACACCCAACACCACGTAAGCTTTATGCTGACGTACTGATTGACCGTGGTGAGTTCGATATCGAAACTGCGACAGAATTGGTTAATGGTTACCGCGATGCACTTGACCATGGTGAAGTTGTCGTTAAAGAATGGCGCCCAATGGCACTGCATTCTGTCGATTGGTCTCCATATCTTGGTCATGATTGGAATATGGAATGGGACAGCAAAGTCGACATTGAGCGCTTAAAAGAGCTTGGTAATCGTGTTTGTCAGTACCCAGAAAGCCATAAATTACAAAGCCGTGTAAACAAATTGGTCAATGATCGTGTTGCCATGGCTACTGGTGAGAAGCGTGTAGACTGGGGTATGGCTGAAACAATGGCCTACGCTACCTTAGTTGACGACGGAAAACGTATTCGTATATCAGGGCAAGACTCTGGTCGTGGTACTTTCTTCCACCGACACGCCGTATTGCACAATCAGCTTGATGCGAGCACTTACGTCCCACTGAGTAACATCCACGATAAGCAAGGTCCTTTCCAAGTTTTTGATTCGGTTCTTTCTGAAGCGGCGGTATTGGCATTTGAATACGGCTACGCAACGGCTGAACCTGGTGGTTTAACACTATGGGAAGCTCAGTTTGGCGATTTTGCCAACGGTGCTCAAGTGGTTATAGACCAATTCATCTCATCGGGTGAGCAGAAGTGGGCACGCTTGTGCGGACTTACCATGCTCTTACCTCATGGCTATGAAGGGCAAGGCCCAGAGCACTCATCGGCTCGCTTAGAGCGCTACCTTCAGATGTGTGCGGAACAAAACATGCAAATTGTTGTTCCATCTACACCGGCTCAGGTTTATCACATGATTCGTCGTCAGGTTGTTCGTCCTATGCGTCGTCCACTGATTGTTATGTCACCTAAGTCTCTGCTTCGTCACCCACTGTGTACCTCTTCGTTTGAAGAGTTAGCTGAAGGTACGTTCCAAGCCGCGATTGGTGAAATCGATGAGCTAGACGCGTCTAAGGTTAAACAGGTTATATTCTGTTCAGGTAAGGTGTATTTTGACCTACTAGAACAGCGTAGAAACAATGAGCAAGATGATGTTGCAATTGTACGAATCGAACAGCTTTATCCTTTCCCGTTAGAAGAAGTTCAAGCCGCAATTGCGCCTTATTCTAATGCTAAGGAATTTGTTTGGTGTCAAGAAGAGCCTCAAAACCAGGGTGCTTGGTACAGTAGCCAACATAACTTCCTAGCAGCGATTCCAGCTGATGGTAAGTTACGATATACAGGGCGTCCAGCATCAGCTTCGCCAGCAGTCGGCTATATGTCAGTGCACTTGAAACAGCAGAAAGCGTTAGTTGAAGACGCTTTGACTATCAATCCCGAAGTTTCGAATTAAGAACTAGAAGTAAAAAGGAAGACACTAATATGACTATTGAAATTCTGGTTCCAGACTTACCTGAATCAGTAGCAGATGCGACAGTAGCGACATGGCATAAAAAGCCGGGTGAAGCTGTGGCTCGCGATGAAGTTATCGTTGATATTGAAACAGATAAAGTTGTTCTAGAAGTTCCAGCTCCAGAAGCTGGCGTTTTGGAAGCAATTATTGAAGAAGAAGGCGCTACGGTACTGTCAAAGCAGTTGATTGCTAAGCTTAAGCCTGGTGCTGTGGCTGGAGAGCCAACTGCAGATACCACTGATGAAACAGAGTCTTCACCTGATAAACGTCACAAAGCGGCGTTAACAGAAGAAAGTAACGATGCACTAAGCCCTGCTGTGCGCCGTCTTCTTGCTGAGAATAGCCTTGAGGCATCTCAAGTGAAAGGCACTGGTGTTGGTGGCCGTATTACTCGAGAAGACATTGATGCACATCTAGCTGCGGCTAAATCTGCACCTGCAGCAACTGAAGAGCCTGCGCCTCAGGTACCAGCCGCTGCTCGTAGTCAGAAACGCGTTCCTATGACTCGTCTTCGTAAGACAGTAGCTAACCGTCTTCTAGAAGCGAAGAACAGCACAGCAATGCTCACTACGTTTAACGAAGTGAACATGAAGCCTATCATGGACTTACGTAAGCAATACCAAGAGCAGTTCGAAAAGCGTCATGACACTCGTTTAGGCTTTATGTCGTTTTACGTTAAAGCGGTAACGGAAGCACTTAAACGCTATCCAGAAGTGAACGCGTCTATCGATGGTACTGATATTGTTTATCACAACTATTTCGACATTAGTATGGCTGTTTCTACGCCACGTGGCCTTGTAACTCCAGTCCTAAAAGACTGTGACACGCTAGGTTTTGCTGATATCGAAAAAGGCATCAAAGAGTTAGCAATCAAAGGCCGTGACGGTAAGTTAACGGTTGATGAGCTAATTGGTGGTAACTTCACTATCACGAATGGTGGTGTATTCGGTTCACTGATGTCAACGCCAATCATTAACCCGCCACAGGCTGCAATTCTTGGTATGCACAAAATCCAAGACCGCCCAATGGCTGTTAATGGGAAGGTTGAAATCCTGCCTATGATGTACCTTGCTCTATCTTATGATCACCGTTTAATCGATGGTCGTGAGTCAGTAGGCTTCCTGGTAACAATTAAAGAGTTACTAGAAGATCCTGCACGTCTGTTATTAGACGTTTAGTATCGCTAAAACGTCGAGTTAACCTTGTTAGCTCGACGGTGAAAGTTTCAAAGGCTAGACTCGCTCAACGGTTTAGCCTTCATTTAAGTCGTTTATTATTGCCCAAATAGAACACGATTTACTTGAGAAGACCCTACAGACGTTCTGCTATTTATAGCAACGTTACGGAAATAATAAATCCCTTTAGGGATAAACAAATGGAATAACAAAATGAATTTGCATGAATATCAAGCCAAACAGCTGTTTGCAGAATTCGGTTTGCCTGTACCAGAAGGCTTCGCATGTGATACTGCTCAAGAAGCTTTTGAAGCTGCTGGCCGTATTAGCACTGAAAAGAAAGTCGTTAAGTGTCAAGTACACGCAGGTGGACGTGGTAAAGCAGGTGGTGTAGAGCTACATGACACAAAAGAAGGTGTTAAAGAGTTTGCACAGAAATGGCTTGGTAAAAACCTAGTAACGTTTCAAACTGACGCTAATGGTCAGCCTGTAACGAAGATCCTAGTTGAAGAAGCTTCGAACATTGCGAACGAACTTTATCTAGGTGCGGTAGTAGACCGCGCAACACGTAAAATCGTATTCATGGCGTCAACTGAAGGCGGCGTGGATATTGAAAAAATTGCTGAAGAAACGCCAGAGTTGATTCACCAATCAGCGATCGATCCTCTTGTTGGCCCTCAGGCTTACCAAGGTCGTGAACTTGCATTCAAACTGGGTCTTAAAGGCGATCAAATCAAACAGTTTGTTAAGATCTTTTTGGGTCTTGGCAACATGTTCTCCCAATACGACCTGGCTCTTCTAGAAATTAACCCTCTTGTTGTTACAACGGAAGGTGACCTTCTTTGTCTTGATGGCAAAATTAACATTGACTCAAACGCAATGTACCGTCAGCCAAAACTTCGCGAAATGCACGATCCTTCACAAGAAGATGAGCGTGAAGCACACGCAGCTCAGTGGGAACTGAACTACGTAGCACTCGATGGTAATGTTGGCTGTATGGTTAACGGTGCAGGCCTAGCTATGGGTACGATGGATATTGTAAACCTTCACGGTGGCAAACCAGCAAACTTCCTTGATGTTGGCGGCGGCGCAACAAAAGAACGTGTTGCAGAAGCATTCAAGATCATCCTTTCTGACGACAATGTTAAAGCCGTACTTGTAAACATCTTTGGCGGTATCGTTCGTTGTGACATGATCGCAGAAGGTATCATCGGCGCTGTTAAAGAAGTTGGCGTTGGGGTTCCTGTTGTTGTTCGTTTAGAAGGTACTAATGCTGACTTAGGTCGCGAAGTTCTTGCTAATTCTGATGTTGATATCATTGCAGCCGAGTCTCTAACTGACGCTGCTCAAAAAGTTGTTGCTGCTGCGGAGGCGAAATAATGTCTGTACTAATTAACAAAGACACTAAAGTGATCTGTCAGGGCTTCACTGGTGGACAAGGTACGTTCCACTCTGAGCAAGCTATTGCTTACGGTACGCAAATGGTTGGTGGTGTTTCTCCTGGTAAAGGCGGTCAAACACACCTGGGTCTTCCAGTATTTAACACAGTACGTGATGCTGTAGAAGCAACGGGCGCGACTGCGACTGTTATCTACGTGCCTGCTCCATTCTGTAAAGACGCAATTTTAGAAGCGATTGATGCTGGCATTGAGCTGATCGTAACAATCACGGAAGGTATCCCTACAACGGATATGATTGATGTGAAAGTGAAGCTAGAAGAGACTGGCGCGGTAATGATTGGTCCTAACTGTCCAGGTGTTATCACACCGGATGAGTGTAAGATTGGTATCATGCCTGGTCATATCCACAAGAAGGGTAAAGTCGGTATCGTATCTCGTTCAGGTACTCTGACGTACGAAGCCGTTAAGCAAACAACAGATGAAGGCTTTGGTCAGTCTACATGTGTTGGTATCGGTGGTGACCCTATCCCAGGTTCAAACTTCATTGATATCCTAAAACTTTTCCAAGAAGACCCAGAAACAGAAGCAATCGTAATGATTGGTGAAATCGGTGGTACTGCGGAAGAAGAAGCGGCTGAGTTCATTAAAGCAAACGTAACTAAGCCGGTTGTATCTTACATCGCTGGTGTTACTGCTCCTCCGGGTAAACGTATGGGCCACGCTGGCGCAATCATATCTGGTGGTAAAGGTACAGCTGAAGACAAGTTTGCAGCACTTGAAGCGGCAGGCGTTAAGACAGTTAAGTCTCTTGCTGAGATCGGTAAAGGTCTACGCGAAGTGACAGGTTGGTAATATCAATCTAGAACAAATAAAAAACCGAGCTAACTGCTCGGTTTTTTTGTATCTACGTTGTTACGCAAATTTTTTACAAGGAAGCGTCGTTAGGCTAAAGAACCATTGCTGCAATCCAACCAAAAATGATCAATGGAATGTTGTAGTGAATAAAGGTTGGTACAACCGTTTCCCAAATATGTTCATGTTGGCCATCAGCGTTTAAGCCAGATGTTGGACCCAGTGTCGAGTCAGACGCTGGAGAGCCCGCATCACCCAGTGCAGCAGCCGTGCCGACTAGCGCAATCGTTGCCATTGGTGAGAAACCAAACGCCGCCGCAAGTGGTACATAGATGGTTGCTAGAATAGGAATCGTTGAGAACGAAGAACCAATACCCATAGTCACTAATAGGCCGACGATAAGCATCAGCAATGCAGCAAGCGGTTTATTGTCACCAATCGTCGTTGATAAGGCTTCAACCAATGACTCAACACCACCTGTTTGCTTCATTACGGCAGCAAAGCCCGCAGCAGCGATCATAATGAATCCGATCATTGCCATCATGTGAACGCCTTTGGTAAAGACATCCTGCGTCTCTTTCCAGGCGATAACACCACCAAATGTAAAGACCATGAAGCCCGCGAGAGCACCAATAATCATTGAACCGGTAGAAAGCTGCACTGCAAGAGCAACAACAATACCAACACAAGCGACTAAGATGCTTTTCATGTGGATACTTTTCGGCTCTTCATTAACGTGAGTTAACGTCGTTTCTTTGTATTCACGTGGCTTTCTATAGCTAAATAGAATGGCAGTCAGTAAACCAAAAATCATTCCGAGTGCAGGCAGAATCATGGCTGTTGGAACTTGAGAGGCAACAACAGACTCTAGGCCGTTATCGTGTAAGTTTTTCAGCAAGATATTGTTAAGGAAAATACCACCAAAACCGATTGGCAATACCATGTACGGTGTGACCAAACCGAAAGTAAGCACACAGGCAATCATTCGGCGATCCATTTTTAGCTTCGCGAAAACGCCTAACAGAGGTGGAATTAAAATTGGAATGAAGGCGATATGTACAGGAATAACATTTTGTGACGACATAGTGACTAAAATAAGAGAAGCGAGTACCGCATATTTTAGCCCTGTCGTTGCAGTACCGTTTTCTTTGCCATTAATGCGCTTTATAACGCTTTGAGCAAGAAGATCGGTAATGCCAGACTTGGAGATAGCAACGGCAAAGGTACCCAGCATAGCGTAGCTTAATGCAATGGTTGCGCCGCCACCTAAGCCACTTTCAAAAGCAGAAACTGCGTCATTTAAACTCATACCCGATACGAGGCCGCCAACGATAGCACTGAATGTCAAAGCAACAACGACATTCACGCGCATCAAAGCGAGTATCAGCATGATACAGACAGAAATTACAACAGGATTCATATTTTTCTCGGTTAGTTGTGTTTGTTTTTAATTGTTATTGTCAATAATGGGCCAGCCACCTAGGGCTTTCCATTTGTTGACGATGCCACAAAAAAGCTCAGCGGTCTTTTCGGTATCATAGAGTGCTGAGTGTGCTTCTTTGTTGTCAAACTCCATCCCTGCAGTTTTACAAGCCTTGGCTAGAACGGTCTGGCCATAAGCAAGGCCACTTAACGCGGCAGTATCAAAGGTTGCAAAGGGGTGGAATGGGACTCTTTTAAGCTTGCTACGCTCGCTAGCGGCCATGACGAAGTTATGATCAAAAGTCGCGTTATGAGCCACCATAATAGCGCGGCTGCAGTTGGCGTCTTTCTGCTCTTTGCGTACAAGCTTGTAGATCTCCTTTAAAGCGTGCTCTTCTGATACTGCACCTCTTAAAGGGTTGAAAGGGTCTATAATTCCATTGAACTCGAGCGCCGCTTTTTCAAGGTTTGCACCTTCAAACGGCTCAATGTGAAAGTGGACAGTGGTGGCAGGGTGAAGATTGCCGTGTTCGTCCATCTTTAAAGTAACGGCACAGATCTCTAGTAAAGCATCTGTTTCTGAATTAAAGCCTGCAGTCTCGACATCGATGACAACCGGGAAATAACCACGGAAGCGTTTATTAAGAGCAAATGATTCGTTTTCTACAGTCATAGTATTTTTGGTTGGATGGACAAGCCGTGCATTATTGCAGATTCTCGCAGTGAGAAAAACCGAAGATTCTTAGAATGAAAAGGAATTTAGTCAAAATATCTGGCTAGAAAATTGCATTCGTAGAGTAAAGATAATAGCAGCGGCAATGAATCGCCGTTGACAGGCAGTACCGAAGAGAACCGTTTATATGAAAAAGTGGGCCGCGATTAGCGCAGTATTATTAACCAATGTAATCTCTATTCCAACAACATTTGCGTTGGACAAGCGTTACGTTGCGACGCCAATGCAGTCTACTTGGCAAATGATTGCTAACACGCCTTTAGAGTGTCGCCTGGTGCACCCGATCCCAAATTATGGTGATGCTGAATTTTCGTCACGAGCAAGTAAAAAGATCATACTCGATTTCGAGCTTAAAATGCGCAGGCCAATGGGCGAGACGCGAGATGTAAGCCTTGTTTCGTTGCCTCCTTCTTGGCGACCAGGGGAGAGTGCTGAGAGAATTACAAACATTAAATTCTTCAAGCAGTTTGATGGATACATAGGCGGACAGACGGCTTGGGGAATTCTTGGAGAGCTTGAAAAGGGACGTTACCCTACCTTTAGCTATCGAGATTGGCAGAGTCGCGATCAACGTATTGAAGTGGCGTTGTCTTCCGTTTTGTTCCAGCAAAAGTACAATGTGTTTAGTGATTGCATTGCCAACCTTTTGCCCTATAGCTTTGAAGACATTGCTTTTACCATTTTGCACTACGACCGCAGTAGCGTTCAGCTAAATAAACAATCGCAACAGCGTTTGGCACAAATTGCAGAGTACATTAGACACAACCAAGATATCGACCTTGTACTAGTGTCTACCTATACGGACTCAGTTGATACACGAAGTGTTAGCCAAAATCTTTCAGAGCAAAGAGCAGAAGTATTGCGGGATTACTTCGAATCACTAGGCTTGCCGGAAGATCGTATTCAGGTTCAAGGATATGGTAAGCGACGACCAGTGGCTGATAATTCTTCACCAATAGGTAAGGACAAAAACCGACGCGTTGTTATTTCGCTGGGTCGTACTCAGGTCTAAAGTCGCTAGCGATTAGTTTAGTTTGAACATGGAAATAAGATTACAGTTAGTGGCTGAATCTAAATGGCTCACTTGTTTTGCAATGTCTGGATTAGGGTGGCGTTTAAGAAATTCTATTAAGGCTTTCTTACAGCAACCGAGTGAGTCTACGTATGACTCACACTGACTATTGCCACACTGCGGAACGAGTGAAAGCACTTTTTCAGAGGCGAGTTGTAAATACTTTAACTCAAACTTTTCATCCCCCATTGATCGCCAGAATCGAGCCATGTTGTGGCAAGAAATGACGGAAACGATTAAGCGTTCCTCTATTTCTATCTCTTCAATATGCGTTAATTGGTCACTAATGGTGAGCGCTTGTTGGTAGTGAAGTATACCTCTTAAGTGATCGCTTTGCTGCATAGCGACGTCGGCTAATAACGTATGCTCTTCCCATTGTTGTACGTTCATGAATAGATCCTTGATTTAACGCAAATGAGAATTATTATTAACACTTTGGTGTTATAAAGGCAACGTTAAGTTGCCTTTATGTCAATCTATCTCAAAAGGATTACTTACCCAGCCCTTCAGAGGCATTTTTTCTTTGGATTAATTCAATCATGTACCCATCAGGGTCTTTAACAAAAGCAATTTCAGTACTTCCACCTTTTACTGGACCAGCTTCACGAGTCACAATACCGCCTGCTGCTTTAATGGCATCGCAGGTTGAGTAGACATCTTCAACGCCTATTGCAATATGACCGAATGCAGTCCCTAATTCATAGTCAGATTTGCCCCAGTTGTAGGTAAGCTCAATAACCGCGCCTTGTGACTCATCACCGTAGCCCACGAACGCAAGCGTGTACTCGTACTCTTTGTTTTCGTTTACACGCAGTAGAGACATGCCCATAACCTTGGTGTAAAACTCAATAGATTTGTCTAAATCTCCTACACGCAACATTGTGTGTAGAACTCTTCCATTTGACATCGTAATTGCTCCTCTTTTTAGAATACGAATACTATATCACACCAACAATTTGACGCCTCCTTGAGTCTCATCTTCTACTCTATCGTTTTTAATTGTATGACTAAATTAACGTGTTTTTATCATCCAAATAGAGGTTTGGAAATCAATGGAATTTTAGAGTGTGAATAGAAATACAATACGTGTAATGCAAGTAGACGTGCTTTTTCTTTGCTTTTTTGTTCGCATACCGCCCTTTACTAATGTTGTTCATTTTAGGGTTGTTGTTAAGGTTTTTGTGCTAGTAAAACAAAATCTTAACGAGTAATTCTGACCTGATGCTAGTGGTGACGTTAATTTATCCATGTTTAATGTATGGTTATATCGAGGTTTCACTTCGTTAATTCGGATTTGTCGTGATAACTGAGTCTTAAGGTAGGTTTTACCGAGGGGTTGGGTAGGGGTAGTTGAAACTATTAGTTATTTATATTCAATGGTTTATCTTTTTATTGTGTTATTTTAGTGTTGTTGTGTGAAGGTGTTGTTTCTCAGTTGTGTGTGGTCTGTTTTTGTCTTGTTGTTTTTGTGGTGCTTCATTTTCTTTGCTCAACGATATCGTGGTGATATATAGTTTTTAAATCATCAAATCCGTGATTATTTATGCACTCTTTGTTTTCATATTTGATGATATAAAATGGTCATTAAGTAGTATTTAATGACAAATATGTCCGATTTGGGACGTGGTATATGGAGTCCTTACAGTGACGAATAAGTATTTTACTCAAGAAAGTTCAGATGTCTTAAACGAACTGAATACAGATAAAACCACCGGCCTTTCAACTTCTGAAGCAAACGAGCGTTTAGAAAAGCACGGCTCGAACGAATTGACAGCTCAAGAGTCAGCAAGTGCTTGGGAACTTTACATTCATCAATACAAAAACCCTCTCATCTTTATTCTTGCTGTCGGTGCATTAGTTTCTTGGTCTACCGGACACGCGATTGATGCAATCGCAATCGCGGTCATCATCTTAATCAATACAGGTATTGCTTTCTGGCAGGAGCTTAAGGCTCAAAAAGGAATGGAAGCGCTAAAAGAAATGGCGGCTCCAGAAGCAGAAGTAATGCGTGATGGAAAATGGATCAGCGTACCTGCAAAAACGTTAGTACCTGGCGATATTGTCAAAATTAATACTGGTGACATCCTCCCTGCGGATGTACGTATTATCGAAGCAAACCGTCTTACGGTAGATGAAGCTGCATTAACGGGTGAATCTGAGCCAGTTAATAAGCAATGTGAACTGATTGAAGATGAGACAGTTGGTCTTGGCGATCAGAAGAACATGGGCTTCATGACGACGATTGTTACCACGGGTACTGGCTTAGCCGTAGTCACCGGAACGGGTATGGAAACTGAAGTTGGTCACATCGCTGATATGATGAATCAAACCGAAGAGACCAAAACACCGATGCAAGAGCGTATGGATACCATTGCTCTAGTGTTACTGATCGTTGCTCTTAGTGTCGTTGCGATTGTTTGTGCCATCGGTCTTTACCATGGTATGCCTTGGCTAGAAATCCTAACGATGGGTATTTCCCTATCTGTTGCAGCGATTCCTGAAGGTTTGCCGACAGTTGTGACTATCGTGTTGACGTTAGGCTCAACCAAAATGGTTAAGAGCAATGCATTGGCGAAGCAGCTTGCTGCTATTGAGACTTTAGGCTCTACAACGGTTATCTGTTCAGATAAAACAGGTACGTTGACACAAAACCAAATGCAGGTAATGAAAGCGTACGATGTTTCTGGTCGTTATTGGGACGTCTCTGGTAAAGGTTTTGACCCTAAAGGTGAGTTCATCTCTAAAGGTCATGATGTCGACGCAACAAGCAGCCCTGCAATGATGAAAGGCCTTGTGGTTGCAACACTGTGTAATGATGCAGAGTACGTGATCAATAAAGGTACATGGGCCGTTCGTGGTAACCCTACTGAAGGGGCGTTAATTGTCGCGGCGGCGAAAGCTGGCCTCAAACAGGCAGAAATGCTAACGAGCGGCGGTTACTCAATCGTTAAGAAGTTCCCGTTCGATTCGGGTCGTAAGATGGCGTCGGTTATTGTACGTGACCCACAAGGTAAACACTTCCTAGCGCTTAAAGGTGCTCCAGATGTGGTTCTTGCAAAATCGACGAGCTATATGCTTGATGATGGTTTTGTTCCTACTGCAGGTGATACTGCTGGCAATCTGGCGTTAGATACTTCGCAAGCACAAGAGTTACAAACAAACTTTGAAGCGGCTATTCAGAACTTCGGTAGTGATGCATTGCGTACACTTGCTGTGGGTTTCCGTGAGCTTAAAGAAGAAGAGTTAGAACTTGACTTCCCAGAGCTGGAAAAAGACGTCAGCATCCTTGGTATCTACGGCATCATGGATCCTCCTCGCCCAGAAGTACGTGACGCAGTAGATACGTGTTTCGATGCCGGTGTTCGTACCGTCATGATTACGGGTGACCACGCCGTTACAGCAGCAGCGATTGCTCGCGAAATCGGTATTATCCGTAGTGAAGAAGATTTAGTAGTAACAGGTGCCGAGCTGGACCTGATGGATGAAGAGAAGCTTCGCGCTATCTGCCCTAGCGTTGCTGTATTTGCTCGAGTCACTCCAGAACACAAACTTCGCATCGTTAAAGCGCAACAAGAAAATAATGAAGTTGCGTCAATGACGGGTGATGGTGTCAATGATGCGCCTGCGCTACGTCGTGCGGATATTGGTGTTGCTATGGGCATTACAGGAACATCAGTGGCTAAAGATTCAGGCGACTTGATCCTGTTAGATGATAACTTCAGTACTATCGTAAAAGCGGTACGTCAAGGTCGTCAAATCTTCGATAATTTGCGTAAGTTTATTCGTCAGGCGCTCACCGCTAACGTGGGTGAAGTATCGGTTATTCTCTTTGCTTTCCTAGTGATGGGCCCTGAGGTTATTCTGCCACTAACGCCATTAATGATCCTTTGGGTGAATCTGGTATCAGATGGTCTACCGGCGCTTGCTCTTGGTGTTGAACCAGAAGAGAAAGATCTGATGGAACGTAAGCCAAGCAAGCGTAATGCAGGCTTCTTCTCTGACGGTCTGGGTCAGCGTATTTTGACACGTGGTTTAGCACTTGGTGGTTTGAGTTTCGTGACGTTCTCATACGTTCTAGGTGATGGCTACAGCGCTCAATATGCACAAACCGTTGCTTTCTTAACGCTGATCTTTGCACAGCTTTGGAGCTTGTTTGATGCGCGTACGTTTACTACGATTTACCGTAAGAACCCGTTTACGAATAAGTACTTACTAGGCGCAGTGGCCGTGTCTGCGACTCTGTCTCTAGGCGTGGTATACACAGGCTTTGGTCAACTCGTCTTTAGCACAGAAGCGATTGAGTTTGGCCATCTAATGTCAATCATCTTTGTCGCAGCAGTGCCAACATTTGTACTGTCAGCAATTAAAGAAGTGACTAAAGCGAAGTTCATCTAATTCCATCATAAGAACAACGTTAGGTTAGGTTAAAAAAATCCCGCTACTCAGTAGCGGGATTTTCTATTTCCGGTAGATGAAGAAAATATAAGAGAGTAATTAAATCTCAACCTTCTCTTTAAACTCACAAAGGTCTTCAATGATACAGCTTCCACAGCGGGGTTTTCTGGCGACGCAAGTATAACGACCATGAAGAATCAACCAGTGGTGGACATCAATTTTGAATTCACGCGGAACGACTTTAAGGAGCTTTTTCTCTACATCATCGACCGTTTTTCCCATTGCAAACTTAGTACGATTCGATACGCGGTAAATGTGAGTGTCAACAGCAATAGTTGGCCAACCAAACGCAGTATTGAGAACAACGTTTGCCGTCTTGCGGCCCACACCAGGTAGTGCTTCAAGCGCTTCTCTATTTTCAGGTACTTCGCCATTATGCAGATCAAGAATCATGCGGCATGTTTTGATGACATTCTCTGCCTTTGAGTTAAACAGGCCAATCGTTTTGATGTAATCCTTAACCCCATCCACACCCAAATCAAATAAATCTTGCGGCGTGTTTGCAACGGGGTAGAGTTTATCTGTTGCCTTGTTAACACTGACATCTGTCGCTTGAGCTGAAAGTAATACAGCGATTAACAATTCAAACGGTGTGCTCCAGTTAAGCTCAGTTTCGGGCTTTGGGTTGTTGTCTCTTAAGCGCGTTAATATCTGTACACGTTTTTCATTATTCATTTTTATATTGCTTACATTGTCGTTATTAGTTGGTTACTCGAGCTCGCTCGATCACGGCTTTTTCTTCTTTAGGTTGTCGAGATTTTATCTGTCCATCAATGACATTCTTCAAGGCAATAATAAACCCAACACCAATGAAAGCCCCAGGTGGAAGAAGAGCAAGTAAGAAGCTGTTATCGAACTGAAAGATCTCGATTCGCAGAGCTTGTGCCCAGTCACCAAGAAGCACATCGGCGCCATCAAACAAGGTACCATTGCCGAGTACTTCACGCATTGCCCCAAGCAAAACGAGGACCGCTGTCATACCCAAGCCCATCCAAAAGCCATCGAGTGCAGATGGAAGCACCGCGTTTTTTGAGGCAAACGCTTCGGCGCGCCCGATGATGACGCAGTTGGTAACAATGAGAGGAATGAAAATGCCTAAAGACAGATACAATCCGTAGGTGTAAGCGTTCATCAACAGCTGCACGCAAGTAACGAGTGACGCTATGATCATCACGAAAATGGGAATACGTACTTCTTTTGGCACATGCTCTCTAACAAGAGAAACGATAACATTCGAACCAACAAGAACGAGTAGGGTGGCAATACCTAAACCAAGCGCGTTAGTCACGGTAGAAGAAACGGCCAACAGTGGACAAAGCCCAAGCAGTTGAACGAGTGCAGGGTTGTTATCCCACATCCCATCTTTCAAGAGTTTCTTATTCTCAATCATTTGAACCTCCGCAGTTGAATGCTTGATTCACCAAATCACTTTGGTTTTCTATAACGAAGCTGACGGTGTTTTTTACCGCACCAACAACCGCTCTAGGCGTGATTGTTGCCCCCGTAAATTGATCGAACTGCCCGCCATCTTTACGGACCTTCCATGTTTCTGAATTGGATTCTGTTACTGTCTTTCCATTAAAGCTCAATATCCAGTCACTGACTCTGAGATCAATCTTATCACCAAGTCCCGGTGTTTCTTTGTGGGATAAAACGCGCGTGCCCGTGACTTCTCCAGCGGTGTTTATTCCAACGATTACTTTAATCGTGCCATTGTAGCCATCGGGTGCAATGGCCTCGATAGCGATACCACTTGGTTCACCATTTAATGTTGCAAAGTACGCGGGCATCGGGTCATTTGTTCCCAGCGATTCATCCGATACTAAGCGACATGAGTTATACAAGTCGTTGTCATGTAACTCTTTAGGGATAACCTGGTTGAGGATCGAGAGTAATTGAGCCTTTTCCTGTATGCCTATTTTATCTTCGGTCAAGTAGTGAGTCACCGCAACAAGCCCCGTCGAAGCGCAGGCAAAAAGAGCCAAAGTGAGTCCATTTTTACGAATAGCCGCTAGCATAACGTTCCTTTAGTGCCCGTAGGTTCGAGGTTTGGTGTAGTAATCAATCATAGGCACGCACATGTTCGCCAATAATACAGCAAACGCGACCCCATCCGGGAACCCACCCCAACTGCGAATGACAAAGACAAGGAAGCCGATAAAAGCACCAAAGATAAGGCGCCCTTTGACGGTGGTGGACGCCGATACGGGATCGGTGGCGATAAAAAAAGCCCCTAGCATTGTAGCGCCAGAAAGTAAGTGAATCAGTGGGCTGGCTGTTTCTCCAGGTGTGAGAAGTGCGAAGATACCACTTACCAGCGCTAAGCTCGCAATAAACGCGACAGGTATGTGCCAGTTGATGACTCGCAATTTTATTAGCAATAAACCTCCCGCCAAATAGGCAAGGTTTACCCATTCCCAACCAACGCCTGCAATCCCACTGAATTGCGGTTGTTGCATCGCTTCTGATGCCGTGCTTCCGGAATGCAGCGCTGTTTTAAAGGCATCAAGAGGCGTAGCCATTGTAACGCCATCTATTCCAGTGCGTATTTGAGCAAGAGACAACCCCTCATGATTGAAGCCAGTGAAGATGAGAGAGAATGCGTCAATAAAAGCGACCGGTGCTTGGCTTAATTCTGTCGGTGTTACCCAAGATGTCATTTGTACAGGAAACGAAATGAGCAAAACAACATAGGCGACCATCGCTGGGTTAAAAATATTTTGCCCAATACCACCATACAAATGCTTAGCAATGATAACGGCAAAAATAAGACCCATGACAATGATCCACCAAGGTGAATAAGGCGGAATAGCGACGGCCAGCAACCATGCCGTAACGAGCACACTGTAGTCTCGTAAAGCAGATAGTGGGTGACGTTTTCTAATCAGCATTACCATTGCTTCAAGAGTAACGGCAATGGTGAGTGCCATAACCAGCTGTATAAGCGTTCCCCAACCAAAAAAGTAGCTTTGCGCTGCGAGCCCAGGTAAAGAGGCAAGCATGACCCATTTCATTAAATCGGTTGTGCTTCTTTTACTGTGAGTATGGGGGGAGCTGGCGATAAAAAAGGCCACTATTGTTTCTCCTCGGTATTATTTTGTGAAATAGCTGCTTGTTGAGCCTTACGGGCTTTGGCTCTCGCAATGGCGGCTGCAACAGCCGCTTTTTTCGGGTCAGATCTTGGTGGCGATTCTTGTTCGGCTTCCACTGGTTGAACAGGTTCTGGTTCGCTGATTTCGTTAACGGATGCGTCTTCTGTTGATTGGTCGCTTATCGGTTTTTGCTGTGCCTTACGAGCCTTGGCTCTTGCAATGGCAGCTACGACCGCCGCTTTTTTCGGGTCAGTTTTTGGTGCTGTTTCTTGCTCGGCTTCCACTGATTGAACCGATTCTGGTTCGCTGGTCTCGTTAGCGGACGCGTCTTCGGTTGATTGGTCGTTTATCGGTTTTTGCTGTGCCTTACGAGCCTTGGCTCTCGCAATGGCAGCTGCGACCGCCGCTTTTTTCGGGTCAGCTTTTGGTGCTGTTTCTTGCTCGGTTTCCACTGGTTTAACCGATTCTGGTTCGCTGGTCTCGTTAGCGGACGCGTCTTCGGTTGATTGGTCGCTTATCGGTTTTTGCTGTGCCTTACGGGCCTTGGCTCTCGCAATGGCAGCTGCGACCGCCGCTTTTTTCGGATCTGATTTTGGCGCCGCTTCCTGCTCAATTTCCAGCGGTTGAACCGATTGTGGTTCACTTACTTTATCAACAGGAGCATCATCTACCGATTCATCAGTGCTCGGCTTCTGTTGTGTCTTGCGGGCCTTCGCTCTAGCAATGGCTGCTGCGACTGCGGCTTTTTTAGGATCTACTTGAGCAGATGATTGGTTATCGTCTTCAGTTGTAGCCAGTGTGTCTACGGTTTGTTCTTGTTTAGATTTACGCGCCTTAGCTCTCGCAATCGCTTCTGCAATAGCCGCTTTTTTAGGATCAACCTGAGCAACTTCCTTTTGCTTCTCCACAATCGTTGTGTCGGTAACGTTTTGAGTGTTTTGCTCTAGAGCTTTCTTCTCACGGGCTTTTTGCTTTCGCTCCGCTCTTAGTCTCATCATTTCAGAATTATCTGGTTTGTCTGAGAGCGTCCCTTTTTGAGCTTCCGCCTGTTTGGCCTTCGCTCTAGCAATAGCAGCAGCAACCGCTGGCTTGGTTTTTGGCTCTTGCTGCTCACCTTTAGGTGCTTGTTTCTGCGCTTTGACACGAGCAATTGCTGCAGCAACGGCGTCGTCACCACCTTTTTGCGTCATTTCACTTCTGCGATTATCGGCGGCCTTTTTAAAGCGACTCTCGCGTTCAGCTTTCGCTCGCTCTAATCTTGTATTTTTCTCTTCAAATCTTTGTCGCGCTCGCTCGGCTGATTGTGCTTCTTCTTTTTGCGAACGAATTTCAGCTTTTGCTTGTCGATAATATTGAACCAATGGAATTTCACTTGGGCAAACGTAGGCACAAGCACCACACTCGATACAGTCTTGAAGGTTTAGCTCGGTACATTTGTCATACTCTTGAGCTTTAGCGTGCCATTGTAATTGTTGAGGCAACAAATTGGATGGGCAGACCTCAGCACACTGACCACAACGAATACACGCCATTTCATGTTGGTTATCAGGCAGCTCTTTCTTACTCGGGGCAATGATACAGTTGCTGGTTTTCGTAATGGGGATATTGGCGTGAGGGAGTGTGAAGCCCATCATTGGCCCACCCATAATGATGCGAGGGTTTCTCCTTAGCGCTTTATACTCGAATTCTTCTAACAATGCTGAAATAGGAGTACCAATTCGTGCCCATACATTCTTGGGTTGGGTGAATTGATCCCCTGTCAGTGTCACGATGCGTTGAATCAGTGGTTCACCATCACAAACGGCTTTCTTGATCGCGAACATCGATGCGACGTTTTGCACCAGCATTCCAATATCAGCAGGGATACCGCCTTTCGGTACTTCTTGGTTTGTCAGAAGCTTAATGAGTTGCTTCTCACCACCCGATGGAAACTTTGTTGGGATAACGCGAATGACAATGTCTTTGTCTTTTGCTGAAGTTTCTAACGCTTTGATCGCTTCTGGCTTATTGTCTTCAATCGCGATAATGGTGAGTTTCGGCGATAGAATTCGCTCAACGATCTCGATACCGGTTATTATCTCGTCGGCATAGTGCTGCATGAGTACGTCATCCGCCGTTATGTATGGCTCACACTCTGCTGCGTTAATGATCAGTAACTCGGTTTTTGAAAGCCCTGATTGGATTTTTTTAGCGGTAGGAAAGCCTGCACCGCCCATGCCTGAAATACCCGCGAGGCGAATATGTTCCATTAAGATTTCTGCGGATTCTTGATGGAAATCTTCGATTATTGGCTTGTCGTGCCAAGCATCTAAGTTATCAGGGGTCATAACGATACACAGTTCGCTGTAACCTGAAGGGTGGTTGGTTGTTCTAGGCTCAATCGCAGTGATGACACCGGATGTTGGCGCATGAACAGGCAGCATCATGCTGGTGTTGTACTTGGTGAGAGGCTGACCTTTCTTAACCAGGTCGCCAACTTTTACGATTAAATCACCAGGTTTACCAATATGTTGTTTGATTGGTAGCACCAGTTCTTGCGGAAGTTTAGCATGCGCTGGTGGTAATTCATTTGATTGAGACTTATTTTCTGGAGGGTGAATGCCGCCATGAAAATCCCATAATGATCCAGTTTTAATTTGCTCAATGAGCGGCTGTGAATCCATTTCTATTTCCCTTCAGCTTGAGTTGATAGGGAAGCAGCATCAGTAATGTTGACAGTAGGAATAGCGTTCATTTGCCATTTCCATGTGTCTGTTGTCGGCGCAATAGGAATCATTTCAATACAATCAGTCGGGCAGGGAGCAACACACAGATCACAGCCTGTGCATTCGTCTTTAATTACAGTGTGGAGCGCTTTTGTTCCACCTACGATGGCATCAACAGGGCAAGCTTGGATGCATTTGGTACAACCGATACACATATCTTCATGGATATAGGCCACCGTTTTAACAGCATTGTCGAGGTCGTGGGCTGACTCTTCAGCTTCCACCCCCATTAAGTTGGCAAGTTTCTCTATCGTAACTTGCCCACCGGGTGGGCATTTATTGATCTTGTCACCATTTGCAATGGCTTCGGCATAAGGTCGGCACCCAGGGTAGCCACATTGGCCACATTGAGTTTGCGGAAGAATACCGTCGATCTGCTCTACAATCGGGTCGGCTTCTACTTTAAATTTGATGGATGCAAAGCCAAGTATGGCTCCGAAAACAGCGGCAAGGGCAACTAGCGCAAGGATCGCGATTAAGATGGTCGTCATTAGATTTTCACCAAGCCAGTGAAGCCCATAAATGCAAGAGACATCAAACCCGCGGTAATCATCGCAATTGACGCACCCTTAAATGGCGCTGGCACATCGGCGGCAGCAATACGTTCACGCATGGAAGCGAAGAGAATGAGAACAAGAGAAAAGCCTGCAGCAGCACCAAACCCATAAATAATAGACTCAATAAAGGTATGGTTTTCGATAACGTTCAATAGTGCAACGCCCAATACCGCACAGTTGGTTGTAATAAGCGGTAAGAATATGCCCAATAATCGATAAAGGGTTGGGCTTGTTTTATGAACCACCATCTCAGTAAATTGCACGACAACAGCAATGACTAAGATGAAACTCATGGTTCTTAAGTACTCAATACCTAATGGTGCTAATAGGTAATTTTCAACGAGGTACGAGCACACTGACGCAAGAGTTAGCACGAACGTCGTCGCTAATCCCATGCCGATTGCTGTTTCCAGCTTTTTTGACACACCCATGAATGGGCATAAGCCCAAAAACTTTACCAGTACAAAGTTGTTTACCAGCACAGTGCCGATCAACAACAAAAAATATTCGGTCATAATTATATGTATTTGAAATTCCGATCCTAATATTATCGTGCTTTGCTAGCTTAATAACAACTGACGATCAGTAGGGTTTTGGCAATTTTCAATAAAAAAATACGGGTTCTAAGGCGGTGCAGTATTGATTTTACAGAAAAATTGTACTTCCTAACGCTCTGTTCATAGAGAAAATGGACAGAAGAATTCTGCTGTAGAAAACGAAAAAGGCCCAGTCATTAGACTGGGCCTTAAAATTTGGCTCCCCCTGCAAGACTTGAACTTGCGACATACGGATTAACAGTCCGCCGTTCTACCAACTGAACTAAGGGGGAATTGCTGTAAAGCGGGGCGAATATTAACGACAGCCTACCTTGGTGTCAACTCTTAGGAAGGAGAAAAAAGCAAAATATTTTTTCTATTTACTCTTTACTTTCTTCTATGCCTTGCCGTTCTTGGGCTGTATTTACTTATCCACCATATTTGTGGATAAGTGTGTTAATTACTCGGTAGAACTCTATTTCTTACTATTGATTAGATTGTTAACTCTAAAATCAAAGAGAAATGCGTTGCTCTTAATTGATTGTATTTGTTGGTTTATTTTTAATATCAGAAGGACTTCTAAGAATTGTAGAGCAAAGTAGAAAAATAAATTGAGTAACAAATCAAGTGATTTTGGGGAAATCGTGTGAATAAAAATTGAGAGTTTTTGAGGGGTGTACTGCTGTAGGGCGAAAAATAATAACAGAGTGTGCTTTTAAGATCTAGCCTTTAAAGCACACAATTTTAGCTTTAATACTGATTCAGATTGGGTTTTCATAAAAATAGACGAAACTAACTATTGCAGGTGTATATACATACAGCCACAATACAGAAAGTCAGGTTCGTTTTCTGTGGAGTAGAAATGAGTAAGGTATTTAATTTAAAGTCAGACTATCAGGCGTCAGGAGACCAACCGGCCGCTATTCAACAGTTATTAGATGGCTTAGATTCTGGTCTGGCTCATCAAACGCTGCTTGGTGTAACCGGCTCAGGTAAAACATTTACTTTGGCCAATGTTATTGCAGAAGCGCAGCGGCCAGCGATTCTGCTGGCACCCAATAAGACGTTGGCGGCGCAGTTGTATGGGGAAATGAAGTCTTTCTTTCCTAACAACTCAGTCGAGTACTTTGTTTCTTACTACGATTATTACCAACCTGAAGCTTATGTGCCAACCACAGACACATTCATAGAGAAAGACTCATCCATTAATGCGCATATAGAGCAAATGAGGCTCTCAGCAACGAAGGCGCTGTTAGAGAGAGAAGACGCCATTATCGTTGCATCTGTGTCGGCGATCTATGGTTTAGGCGATCCACAGTCCTACCTCAAGATGATGCTTCACGTGACTCGCGGTGATGTCATGAATCAACGCGATATCTTACGTCGACTGGCTGAACTTCAATATTCTCGTAATGACGTTGCGTTTGAACGTGGGCAATTTCGCGTTCGTGGTGAAGTTATCGACATTTTCCCTGCCGAATCTGAGCAAGATGCGGTTCGTTTAGAGATGTTTGATGATGAGATTGACTGCATAAGTGTCTTTGATCCGCTCACTGGCGCAATAAAACAGCGCGATTTACCCCGCTATACCATTTATCCGAAGACCCACTACGTGACCCCTCGTGAACGTATTCTTGATGCGATTGAAGATATTAAGGTTGACCTTAAAGATCGTCAAACCTACCTAATGGACAATAATAAGTTGCTAGAAGAGCAGCGGATTAGCCAAAGAACGCAGTTTGATCTTGAAATGATGAACGAGCTTGGGTTCTGCTCTGGTATTGAAAACTACTCACGCTACTTAAGCGGTCGAAAAGAAGGGGAGCCGCCACCGACATTGTTCGATTACCTGCCAGAAAACGGCGTGCTGATTATCGATGAATCGCACGTCACGGTGCCTCAAATTGGTGCTATGTATAAAGGGGATCGTTCCAGAAAAGAGACCCTAGTCGAGTTCGGTTTCCGATTACCGTCTGCACTTGATAATCGTCCTCTCAAATTTGAAGAGTTTGAATCGCTAGCCCCGCAGACCATTTTTGTATCAGCAACGCCTGGCAACTATGAGTTGGAAAAATCTGCGGATGATATTGCCGATCAAGTTGTTAGACCGACAGGATTGTTGGATCCTGAGCTTGAGGTTCGCCCTGTCGCGACTCAGGTGGATGACCTCTTGTCTGAGATACGAATTCGCTCAGTAAAAGACGAGAGGGTGTTAGTGACCACGCTAACCAAGCGAATGGCCGAGGATCTTACCGAATACCTCACGGAACATGACGTAAAAGTCCGTTACCTTCACTCTGATATCGATACTGTTGAGCGTGTGGAGATCATTCGCGATTTACGTCTGGGCGAGTTTGATGTGTTAGTGGGCATTAACTTACTTCGAGAAGGTTTGGATATGCCTGAGGTCTCGCTAGTGGCAATACTGGATGCAGATAAGGAAGGTTTTTTACGTTCTGAGCGATCTCTTATTCAAACTATTGGTCGTGCAGCACGTAACCTAGAAGGTAAAGCGATCTTGTATGGTGATAGGATCACCAAATCCATGAAAAAAGCGATGGATGAAACCAATCGTCGCCGAGAAAAGCAGCAGGCGCACAACCTTGAACAAGGTATTGTTCCGCAAGCATTGAAGCGTAATGTGAAAGACATTATGGAGCTAGGGGATATAACCAAGTCCAAGAAGCAACGTGAAAATAAACAAGTTCCTCTGTCTAAAGTAGCTGAATCCTCGAAAGCTTATACCGTGCTGTCTCCGCAAGAGCTTGATAAAGAAATTGCTAAGTTGGAAGCACAAATGTATCAGCACGCTCAAGACTTGGAGTTCGAGCTCGCGGCACAAAAACGCGACCAGATAGAGACGTTGCGCCAGCAGTTCATTACGAATAGCTAGAGAGAAAACAAAAAAGCAGCCAATAGAGACATAAATCTATTGGCTGTACTTTGTGGATAGATAATCCACTAAAAACGTCAGTTGGCTAGGTGACCGTTTAAGGTCGTAATAACCGATGCATCTTTTAAGCCAGTAAAAATCATCTATTTTTGTTCTAATTTTACCTCTTTAGGGGTATATTTCTGCTGTCCGTTTGCATAATGCAACTCGCAATGCAATTATCTATAAAAATGCAAATAACTAATGGCTAGGTTATGCAGCAATTATCTGATGTACATAAATCTAAATATCTACTGATGGTAGAAGATACTGCCTCAGTGGCGGCTTTGTATCGATCTTACCTCACTCCGCTAGGTCTTGATATCCATATCGTAGGCTCAGGTCGAGATGCGATTGAAAGTGTCAAACATCGTACCCCTGATTTGGTTTTGTTGGATTTACGATTGCCCGATATGACGGGAATGGATGTACTAGAAAGTGTCAAAAGCTCTCACCCTGATGTTCCCGTGATCTTTATGACGGCTCATGGATCGATTGATACTGCCGTTGAAGCGATGCGCCTTGGTGCCCAGGACTTTCTGATTAAGCCCTGCGAAGCGGACCGACTGCGTGTCACGGTAAACAACGGTATTCGTAAAGCGAGTAAACTGAGAGACAAAGATAGCTATCCAGGAAATCAAAACTACCAAGGGTTTATTGGAAGTAGCCACAATATGCAAGCGGTCTACCGAACAATAGACTCGGCTGCGATGAGTAAAGCGAGTATCTTTATTACTGGCGAAAGTGGGACAGGTAAAGAGGTTTGCGCGGAAGCGATTCATGCTGCGAGCAAGCGGGGTGACAAGCCCTTCATTGCTATTAACTGTGCTGCTATTCCGAAGGACCTTATCGAGAGTGAATTGTTTGGCCATGTTAAAGGTGCCTTTACTGGGGCGGCAACGGACCGACAAGGTGCTGCAGAACTTGCCGACGGGGGAACCCTGTTCCTCGATGAACTGTGCGAAATGGATCTCGATCTACAGACAAAGTTATTGCGATTTATTCAAACCGGGACGTTCCAGAAGGTCGGCTCTTCTAAGATGAAGAGTGTTGATGTGCGGTTTGTCTGCGCAACGAACAGAGACCCATGGAAAGAGGTTCAAGAAGGACGCTTTAGAGAAGATCTCTATTATCGTTTATATGTTATTCCTCTTCATTTACCACCATTACGAGAGCGTGGTGAAGATGTCATAGAGATCGCCTATTCTTTATTAGGGTTTATGTCCAATGAAGAAGGGAAAGGCTTCGTGCGTTTATCGCCAGAGGTGGTAGAGCGTTTTAATCGCTTTGAATGGCCGGGCAATGTTAGACAACTACAAAATGTCTTGCGTAATGTGGTGGTGCTAAATAACGGTAAAGAGATTACGCTGAATATGTTGCCTCCTCCACTTAATCTGCCGATGGATAACCAAATCCGTGTTCAGGCGAACGTGAAGGACACATTATCGGTCCACGATATCTTCCCATTATGGGTGACTGAGAAAACCGCCATTGAGCAAGCGATAGAAGCGTGTGAAGGGAATATTCCTAAGGCTGCGGGCTACCTGGATGTGAGTCCGTCGACTATTTATAGAAAATTACAAGTATGGAACGCTGAAAAATAGCAATGGAAATCTTGAATGAGCAAAAGATAGAACGGCTTTCTAACGAAATAGGAACAGAGAATGTCCCTATTTTGTTGGATATATTTCTGGGTGAACTGAATCTGTACATCAATACGATACAGAGCGATGAGACCCAAGATAAAGCCGATTACCTGAGAGAGATCAGCCATGCGCTCAAAAGCAGTGCGGCGAGTTTTGGCGCAGATAAGCTGTGTCAACTTTCTATTGATATGGATAATCGCATCAAGGCTGGGCAAGTGTTGAATCCTGTTGATGACTCAGCTCAGATGGTTGGCATGCTCGAGGTAACGCGCGATGCCTATCAAGCCTTAGTCGCTCAATAGTACACCGCATATTTATGACGAGATTGTCTGCTTTTCGGTTCGTAATTAAACTGTAATCAAGCCTTCAATCGCCAGTTGTAGCTTATTTCTATCATGTCGCCAATCTCGATTGGGTGACGCCAACTCCGTGGTTAAACAATTCCAATCGTCGGCGATCTCTGGGTGTGGAGTATCGCCCAATACGACATCTATTTTTCTACCCTGGCAAGCTCTTTGACACCATTCAAGTTTCTGCTTTAGTGTCATTCTACCTGCAGGTCCAAATTCAGGAGAAAGGTTTTCAACAAAGACCAATTTTGCGTTCGTATTGGATGCGATGGCTTTTCCGACTTCTGGTAGCAAAAGGGGTGGCATGATACTGGTTAGAAAGCTACCTGGTCCCAACACGATACAATCTGCTTCTTCAATGGCAGTGACCCCTTCTTTGGTTGCAGGTACTTCGGGGGAGAGGTCGAGTCGCATTAAATCGTCGGGCATCTCATCAACGTTGGTCTCACCCGTTACCCACTTCCCTTCAACCGAAAGCGCGGTCAGATCTGACGGGTGCTCAGACATTGGAATGATGTTGACATCTACCTTGAGCATATTGCGAATCAGTTGAATGGCTTCAAAGGGACGGACCGAAAGGTTGTCCAATGCAGTCAGCATCAGGTTACCCAAATTATGGCCATCTAATTCGCCTGCTCCTTTAAATCGATATTCGAACATCATGGAGCTGATTGAAGGGTCGGTGATGAGCTGATTGATGCAGTTCCTGGTATCACCCCAGGCAATGCCGCCTTGGCAATGCCGTATGCGGCCTGTTGAACCGCCATTGTCTGTTGTAGTCACGATGCCTGTGGCGTTAGAGCCGAAATCTTTGAGAGCAGCAAGCATACGACCTAAACCGTGACCGCCACCGATGGCAACCACTTTCTTAGATGAGTATAGAGTCATGAAATTCTTCTTATTGTCGAGGCGTTATAATTTTCGTTATTGCCATTATTGTACTGTGAGCCAGCTATCTTGGCCTTCATTCTATTAATTTAGTGCAAATCGACCGCTTAAAATACTCAAAAGTAGGTATTTTGAGATATGAACATATTTTTTTGACCGCGAGGGTAGAATCCCCCTACATTAATAATGTATTTTATTATAAAGCTGCCAGTAAGTGTAATGAGCATGTACTGGTTGCCATAACTCCGAGCTCATTTAGCTAAGTTCACCACGTCGGTAAGGATATGCGGAATGAGCCAGTGACAAAGTGTCACCAGGGCTGAATTAGAAATGATCCCGCCTCCCGTATTTGGAAAGGTGTTCCATGGCGCAACAATTCGAAGATAAATTTCACCGTAAGTTTTATTACTTGCGGCTTTCCGTTACAGATGTCTGTAACTTCAAATGTACTTATTGCTTACCTGATGGTTATAAACCTTCGGGGCAAAAGAACTCGTCTTTTTTAACGGTCCCTGAAGTGAAGCGTGTCGTGTCGGCCTTTGCTGATTGTGGTACGTCTAAAGTGCGTATTACAGGTGGTGAGCCAAGCCTACGCAAAGACTTCCTCGATATAATTGATACTGTTTCTTCCACGCAAGGCATCGACAAAGTGGCAACGACGACCAACGGCTACCGCATGGAAAAGCATGTTGCTGATTGGAAGCAAGCGGGCTTGACCCACATTAATGTCAGTCTTGATAGCTTAGACCCTCGCATGTTCCATCAAATTACTGGAGAGAATAAATTCGCTCAAGTAATGGGGGGTATCGAGCGTGCATTTGAGGTCGGTTACTCTCAGGTCAAAGTGAATGTCGTGTTGATGAAAGACCTCAATGCTCACGAGTTGCCGAGTTTTTTAAACTGGATTAAAGATCGCCCGATTCAATTGCGTTTTATCGAACTGATGCAGACGGGCGAGATGGATGATTTATTCAGTAAGCATCACGTCTCTGGCGTTGCAATTCGGAATCAACTTATTGCGAATGGTTGGATACTCAAGGTTCGTGCGGCTAACGATGGCCCTGCACAAGTCTTTGTTCATTCTGACTACGAAGGTGAGATTGGTTTGATCATGCCTTACGAGAAAAGCTTCTGTGACAGTTGTAATCGACTGCGTGTGTCTGCTCGTGGCAAGTTACACATGTGCCTATTTGGCGACCACGGTGTCGAGCTACGCGATCTCTTACAGGACGATAATCAGCAAGACGAGTTGATGTGTCGCATCTCAGAGCAATTACAGAATAAATCTCAAAGCCACTTCTTACATGATGGCAATTCAGGGATAACTCCTCATTTAGCGTCTATTGGTGGCTAGTGGATGTGTTGGTTTTTTATACAAGGCCGCCCAACGCCAACATAGATGTATGATTAAAAACAAAAAATATTAGGTGAACAAATGGGTCACGCAGAAAGCAAATTTCAAGCAGCAAACATAGCTGTTCTTACCGTTTCAGATACTCGTACCGAAGACAATGACACATCTGGTGGCTACTTAGCGGAACAAGCTAAAGAAGCCGGTCATAACGTCGTTGATAAACAAATCGTTATCGATGATATGTATAAGATTCGCGCCATTGTATCTCAATGGATTGCCGATGAATCCGTGCAGGCTGTGGTCATTACAGGCGGTACTGGATTTACGTCACGTGATAGTACTCCAGAAGCGCTCGTCCCTTTATTTGATAAGCAAGTAGAAGGTTTCGGCGAGCTTTTCCGTACAGTGTCTTATGAAGAGATTGGTACCTCTACCATCCAATCACGTGCTATTGCGGGTTTTGCCAACCATACGGTGATTTTTGCGATGCCGGGTTCAACAGGCGCGTGCCGAACAGCATGGACGAAGATCATTAAGCAACAGCTTGATGCTAGCCATCGCCCTTGTAACTTCATGCCTCATCTATCTGTATAGGGTAGGAGAGTAGAATGAGTGAACTAACCCATATTAACGCTTCGGGTGAAGCGAACATGGTTGATGTATCAGCCAAGGTAGAAACGGTGCGTGAAGCCAGAGCTGAAGCGTTTGTTTCAATGTCAGCAGAAACGCTTAACCTCATCGTGTCAGGCCAACACCATAAAGGCGATGTCTTTGCGACTGCAAGAATAGCAGGCATTCAAGCGGCAAAGAAAACCTGGGATCTTATTCCTCTTTGCCATCCGTTGCTTCTGTCAAAAGTTGAAGTTCAACTGGAAGCGATGGAGAGTGACAATAAAGTTCGAATTGAGTCGGTTTGTAAACTAGCCGGCAAGACCGGTGTTGAGATGGAGGCGCTAACCGCTGCTTCCGTAGCCGCGCTCACTATCTATGATATGTGTAAAGCGGTTCAGAAAGACATCGTGATTGAGCAAGTGCGTTTACTCGAGAAAAGTGGCGGTAAGTCAGGTCACTTTAAGGTGGATTCATGATTAAGGTTCTGTTTTTTGCTCAAACCCGTGAGCTTGTGGGGGTTGACGAACTAGAAGTTGACGCGACATACGAAACTGTCGAGCAATTGCGTTCTCACCTTGCGAGTCAAAAAGGCAAGTGGGACATTGCATTGGAAGAAGGCAAACTGCTGGCAGCGGTTAATCAATCGATTGTGCCACTCGATTCATCGCTCTCTGACGGCGATGAGGTCGCGTTCTTCCCTCCCGTGACCGGAGGTTAGCGATGGATAACCGTGTCAGTGTGCAAGCCGCAGACTTTTCAGTATCGGATGAGTACGAGTTTCTTGCCGAAGGAAGCCAATCGGGTGCCGTTGTAACCTTTATCGGTAAGGTTCGAGACATGAACTTAGGCGATAATGTGACAGGGTTGTCTCTTGAGCATTATCCTGGAATGACAGAAAAGGCCTTATTGGATATCTGTGATCAAGCAGAAAGCCGTTGGCCTTTATTAAAGTTGCGTGTGATACATCGAATTGGTGATCTCGATATCGGCGATCAGATTGTTTTTGTTGGTGTTTCAAGTGCTCATCGAGGTGCTGCATTTGAAGCGTGCGAATTCATTATGGATTATCTGAAAACCAAAGCACCATTTTGGAAAAAAGAGCGAACGACCGAAACAACTCGTTGGGTGGAGTCTCGAGACTCCGATGCAAAAGCGGCTGAACGCTGGAAAAGCGAATAGATGGCACGAGTCATGCTTCGTTAAAGGTTAACTTCGGTTAACCTTTTTTGATCGCGAGCCGCTAGTAGGTGGGATTGTTTGCCATACTAAGTGAAGATAAAAAGGAGGTTAAAGCGTGGTGAATAGAAAGGTAATCAAGCGATCGACGGTCATTGCGCTCATCGTAGGAACGTTACTCAATATCATCAATCAATATGATGCGTTGGTGTATGGGGCGTCGATTGAATGGACAAAAGCGGTGTTAACCTACTGTGTTCCCTTTTGCGTTTCGGTGATTAGTAGCGTAATTACAATGAGAGATATCGCACAAGAAAAGAAAAATAGTCATTGAGGCTTTTCTTCAAAACTCAGGCTCCACGGGGGTTAGCACGTCGATAGGCTAAAACTATTGCTAAAATCGGCTAAATCCATTTAGTAAAATCAAGAAATTAGACAACAATTACCTTATACGCAGCAAAAATTGTAGCTTAAGGAGTAAGTTATGGAATCACAAAGAGTAAAAGACTATATGACGCTTCAGGCGGTGACATTTAAACCTGATATGTCATTGAGCATTGCCTTGCAAAAGGTGATGAAGTGTACGCATCTTGGTGGGCCTGTAATTGACGACCAAGAAAGAGTGATCGGTTTTCTATCCGAGCAAGACTTACTCGATAAGCTGGTAAAGGTGAGCTATTTCTGTCAAGACACACACCTCGTCAGTGACTGCATGCACGAAGAAGTGCTCTCGGTCTCTCCAGATACAACGATCATCGAAATGGCTGAAAAAATGAAGATTGGTAAGCCGAAAGTCTATCCGGTCGTTGATAACGAAAAGCTGGTTGGCATTATCAGCCGTCGTGATGTTTTAAGAGCAATTGGTAAGAGTATTGATGATTGCTTTAAACATCCGGTGTGATAGTTTGTCGCTCTCATGCTAAAAAGTAACAAAATGTAAGGCGCATGATGCGCCTTTTCTTGTTCTAGGAGAATTCAATGCCCAATCAGACCGCTAAATTTGTTCAAGGTTCTACAATGAGACATATTTTGGTCATGTCTGGTGCGGGTTCGGTTGGGTTGATGGCACTTTTCGTTGTCGATCTGCTCGATATGCTGTTCATCAGTATGCTTGGACAGGTTGAATTGGCTGCGGCAGTCGGGTTCGCTGGAAGCTTGGTGTTTTTCTCAACTTCTATTTCCATTGGTACGTCCATCGCGATGGGCGCCCTTGTTTCCAAGGCGATTGGCTCTAAGAATCGCGATAATGCTCGGCAGTTAAGCGCAAGTATTATGATAACGGCATTTATAATAAGCTCGATTGTCTGCGCGTTAATGTACCTCTATATTCCCGAGTTATTGGCCTTAATTGGCGCTCAAGGGTTAGCTGCAGAAAAAGCGCAAGCCTACCTTCAAATCATCTTACCGAGTGGGCCTGTTATCGCATTAGCCATGGCAGCAGGGGCAGGTTTGCGCTCCGCTGGTGATGCTAAACGCTCAATGTGGGCGACCCTATCTGGCGGGATCGTTAATGCGGTTCTTGACCCATTGTTCATTTTTGGTTTCGGATGGAACGTTGAAGGCGCGGCTTTAGCGTCCGTGTTTGCTCGTTTTACGGTGCTGTTTTTCTCTCTCTACCCACTGATTAAGGTGCACAATCTGGTTGCTAGGCCTTCGTTTGGGGATTGGAAACGCAATCTTAAGGTGATTCTGGCGATAGCCGTTCCAGCCATCATTACCAATATTGCTACGCCGGTAGGCAACGCCATTGTGACTGCTGCGATTGCTCAATTTGGAGAGAACTTTGTCGCAGGGTATGCGGTGATAGGGCGTTTGATTCCTGTCTGTTTTGCGGTCATCTTCGCCTTGTCTGGCGCGGTAGGTCCTATTATTGGGCAGAACTTCGGCGCAGAACGCTTTGATCGAGTGAAAGAGACATTAAGTAACTCGCTAATCGTCACCACAACGTACACTATTTTAGTGTGTATCATTTTGTATTTCGCTCAAGATCTGATCGTTGCAATGTTCAGCTTAGAGGGCGATGCCGCTATTATCGTGGCCGCTTTCTGTACCTACGTCGCCATCAGTTTTGTCTTTAATGGCACGCTCTTTGTGGCGAATACTTCGTTCAACAACTTGGGGAAACCTCTATATTCCACAGCACTGAACCTCGGTAAAGCAACAATCGGTACTCTGCCTTTCGTTTACTTTGGCGCACTATGGTTTGGCGCTTTGGGTGTGCTTTACGGCCAGGCTGTTGGCACCATAGTGTTTGGTATTATTGCTATTGTCATGTTGAGAAAGCACATAGCTAGCATGATGCAAGGTCATGAACCAGAGGTCGATGAAGAGTCATCTTTTACCAGTGTTAATACTCAGCCATTCTGTAGCCATGACGCGGTACTCATTGACGATGCCATTATTGATGAAGAAATCATCGACGCAATTCAGTCGGATAAAACCAAAGAAAAATAGAAATTTTGTTTGACCTTGGAGTAGGCTCAAAGGTTTACACTCTCTATAAACATCCCTCATTCTTTGAACATGGATTATGGAGAGAACCCTATGTGCACAAAACATGCGGCTTGCCGCTCAAACAAGGCAGTATCAGCGGCGACATCAACAAGCTCGTGTACTGCCCCTAACATTTCGTCTATTCAGCAGGCAAGTGTTTCTAATGCCGACTCAACGTGTTGCAGCTCTAACTCGTGTGATAATGTCGCTAGCCCGAACAGTGACGAGGAAGGTGAGTCCGGTGGCTCCTTACCTCACTCACTAAAAAATAGTACCTCAGTAAGCCCCCAAACTCTTCTGAGCCAAAGCTGGAAGATTGAGGGAATGGATTGCCCTTCTTGTGCCAGAAAAGTAGAAACCGCTGTCAATAAAATTGAAGGAATTACCGAATCCAAGGTTCTGTTTGCGACAGAAAAACTGGTCGCTAAGTTTGAAGATCCCTCCATCGTTAACAGTATTGAACAAGCGGTTATCAACGCTGGCTTTACTTTTACCTCCCCTAATCAAACCCAAAAGGCAGAACCGCAAGCAGGCTGGTTATCCGTCTTAAAACAGAATGCTAAAATCATTGCGATAGCACTTGCCATGGTCTTCGCCGCAGTGCTCAAACCTACCTTACCCGTTGTTAGCGAGTGGCTATTTGTTCTGACCTGTTTAGCCGGTCTATTCCCGATTAGTAAAAAAGCGATTCAGCTTGCCAAATCAGGTACGCCCTTTTCCATCGAAACCTTAATGAGTGTCGCTGCGCTTGGTGCTTTATATCTGGGTGAAACGGTCGAAGCCGCGATGGTACTGCTGCTGTTTTTGATCGGTGAACGCTTAGAAGCTTTTGCTGCTTCAAGGGCAAGAAGTGGTGTTCAAGCCTTAATGGCGCTCGTTCCGGAAACGGCCACCAAAATTGTTAATGGCCAACGTGTCGAGGTGTCAGCGAGCGAGCTTAACCCTGGAGATGTTATAGAGGTCTCGCCTGGATCTCGACTTCCTGCCGATGGAACCTTGCTTGAATCTGTCGCCAGTTTTGATGAGAGCGCGCTGACGGGTGAGTCGCTTCCTGTCGAGCGATATCAAGGCGAAGCTGTTATGGCTGGTGCAGTAGTGGCCGATCGCGTTGTGCGATTCACCATCACCTCAAAGCAGGGTGAAAATGCCATTGACCGAATCTTGCACCTCATCGAAGAGGCGGAGTCTCGTAAAGCGCCACTAGAACGCTTCTTAGATAAATTTAGCCGCTGGTATACCCCATTAATGATGGTGGTTGCTCTTGCGGTGATCACTATGCCGCCACTGCTGTTTTCACAACCGTGGGAAACATGGATATATCGTGGCTTGGCTTTACTGCTTATAGCGTGCCCATGTGCGTTGGTGATATCAACGCCTGCCGCCATTACGTCTGGTTTAGCCGCGGCTGCACGTCGTGGGGCATTGATTAAAGGCGGTGCGGCGTTAGAGCAACTAGGCAGAATTGAGACGGTGGCGTTTGATAAAACGGGCACACTCACGAAAGGAAAGCCTGAGGTTACTGACATCGTGAGTTTTAACCAATGGCAGGCGTCTTCTCTACTCGAGGTGGTGGGTGCGATTGAAGTTGGCTCAAGTCACCCACTTGCCATTTCTTTGGTCAAGAGAGCGGAAGCGCTTGGTGTTTCGTTACCGAATGCCACCGACAAGCAAGCCTTAATTGGCAGCGGCGTTAAAGGCGTGGTCAATGGTGTGACTTACCAAGTGAGTGCTCCGAGCAAACTGAACTTCTCCCTTGAAGCCAGTATTGTATCGACCATCGAAGCGTTAGAGGGCGACGGTAAAACTGTGGTGGTGGCGATCAAAGAGGAGCAAGAGTGCATTGGGCTTATTGCTTGGCAAGATACCCTCAGAGAAGACGCTAAGCAGGCGGTTAAGGCGCTCAGTTCACTCGGGATTAATGCCATTATGCTCACGGGCGACAACCCGCGCAGTGCGCTGGCCATCAGTGCATTGATTAATATTGATTACAAAGCCAGTTTGCTACCAAAAGACAAAGTCAATTATGTCGAACAACTGTCACAGAAAGCGAATGTCGCAATGGTTGGTGATGGGATTAACGACGCACCAGCAATGAAGGCGGCAAGTATCGGTATTGCCATGGGAGGAGGCACCGATGTGGCGCTCGAAACCGCCGATGCTGCCATTACTCACAATCGCTTGTTGGAATTGTCGGGCATGATTGAATTGTCACGAGCGACGTTAGCTAACATTAGGCAAAATGTATTTCTAGCATTAGGTTTGAAGTCTGTCTTTCTTGTCACTAGTTTGTTCGGTATCACAGGCTTGTGGGTGGCCGTATTAGCCGACAGCGGTGCAACGGCGCTGGTGACTTTGAACGCATTGCGATTACTCAAGTTTAAACCTAAACACAGTGATTGATGCTCTTAAGCAGGGAGTGTTCTAGCTTCCCCTATAACAGCAAAAGCTGATTGAATCGAGATACTCGCTTTGATCGAAGTGAGTATCAAAATTGTGCAACCAGTTGTTAATTACCTGAACCAAAGTGTGATGCCAAACGTTTTTATGTGAAATGCAATGATATCGATTCATCACTGCTGTGAACAGGATCACTCTTTGTTGTGGTTAGGTTCGTTACAGTGATTTGGTACTTAATGACTTATAATTTCGCCAATTAACGTGACGAATCAACTGAAGCTGCACAAGCTATAAAAGGAGTGACTTATGTCTCAAGCTGTTTTCCACCTAGGTATCACTGAAGCTGATTTAAAGGGCGCAACGCTTGCGATTATTCCTGGCGACCCTGCTCGTGTTCAAAAAATTGCAGAAGAGATGGAGAACCCTGTTTTTCTAGCAAGTCACCGTGAATACACGCTTTACCGAGCTGAATTGGACGGTAAACCTGTCGTGGTTTGTTCAACGGGTATTGGTGGTCCTTCTACCTCTATCGCTGTGGAAGAGTTAGCTCAGCTTGGTGTACGTACTTTCCTACGTGTTGGCACAACGGGCGCGATTCAGCCGCACGTTAATGTGGGTGACATGATTGTATCAACGGGTTCTGTTCGCCTAGATGGTGCAAGTTTGCATTTTGCGCCAATGGAGTTCCCAGCAGTGGCAGATTTTGACGTCGCAACAGCAATGAAAGCCGCAGTTGAAGAGTCGGGTGCCGACGTGCACATGGGCGTGACAGCATCTAGTGACACTTTCTACCCAGGCCAAGAGCGTTACGATACGTTCTCAGGACGCGTCGTTAAGCGATTCCAAGGCTCTATGCAAGAGTGGCAAGACATGGGTGTTCTGAACTTTGAAATGGAATCAGCAACACTATTAACGATGTGTGCAAGTTCTGGTTTACGAGCAGGTTGTGTGGCGGGGGTTATCATTAACCGAACTCAGAAAGAGACACCGGATCACGCGACGTTGAAAGAAACAGAAGCACGTTCTATCAAAGTCGTGGTAGAAGCAGCGCGTAAGATGCTCTAACCACCATCGAATCAAATTAAAAGCCGCCTAGACAGATGCTAGGCGGCTTTTTTTATACCTGTTTAACTAGTTCAATACCGCAGCTGGTAATTGATGATAAAGCTGCTTTGTCATGTCAGACAAAATGTGGTCGTACACTTGCGCAATCACCAACGAGATATCACTCGTGAGTTGATACAACTCATGCTCGGTTGGGTTGCTATCTTGACTTGTCGAGATCTCATTCAGCAAGTCCATTGCATTGCTGCTTGTGGGGGCGCCCATCGCGAGCGGGCAAATAATGGAAAGTTGATTCAGTTTACTGCTCATCTTTTGACAGTAGTGGTTTATCCTTACTTTGCCCGTTGGGTTGTGATAGTCCTGAATCACCACTCTCAATTGCGTTAACAGTTCCATGCAGTCAAACACTTGTTGCCAGTTGTTGTGGTATTGATTGCTGACATCATTTCGTCCCGATTCAACCAGCCAAGTAATGGCGATTTCATCCATTAGAAACATACAGTGGCGAATGGTTTTGCCATGAATGATTTGGTTTCGAGAGATGGATTGCTCTTTCCAGCTACTGTGCATCACTTTCAGGTTACGCTGAAAGACTCGATACATAGGTTTGTTCTCTGCATTTACAATACGGACCAGTTGGCTGGATTTGACCATTAACTTGTCGTAAACGGCATCAAGCGCTTTATTCGAACGAATCTCATGGGTGCATTGCAAAATGTGATGCGTCTGCATTCGATGCTGTCGGCATAACAGAAGTATCTCTCTAAGCAATACAAGGCTGTCATATTTGCGTTTTAATGAGGAGCGTTTCAGTTTAGACATTTTCGATAGTGCTAAAATGATAAACATCGTAATAAGAATTGAAATAAACATATACATATCAAAATCCCTCAATGTAGCCCTTAAGAGGTAAAGCAGGTATGGTGCCAAATAATTTATGCCTACCTTTCAAATGTTTAATAGTTTGGGCGGGTTTGATTTTGACTCTAAATAGGTCAATAGCACTATTTTGGTGAGGGGCGTATCATGAGTTGTAACGATTTTTCTTTCCTGTGATGCGAAATTATTGCGTTAGAGCAGTGCAATCGTTGTTATATGCCTGAATAATATCGCGAATTTTTCATTTTCCTTATGTATTAGAGATGTCCATGAACATTAAACTGATTGCTAGAAGAGCTGCGCCTCTTATCATTATTGGCCTGTTCTTAATTGCTTCTAAGCTTCTCATTGCGAGTAAGGAAGAGCCTGAGCAAGTTGTGGTTGAACCGACGGTACTTCGTGTTGAGGTGCTTGAAGCAGAGCCTCAAACGATGACGTTTCAGATTAGCTCGTATGGCTTTATTGAGCCTAAGTATCAGTCGAAAGTAGTTAGTGAAATCTCGGGCAGAATTCTCCATTTATCTCCTGATCTGTTGGTGGGTGGTCTGGTTAAAAAAGGGCAGGTGTTAGCGAACATTGATCCGTCTGATTATGAAGCTGACCTCGAGCAAGCGAAAGCCTCGTTAGCGCAAGCAAAGGCGTTGTTAGAAGAAGAGCTAGCCAGAGCCGAAGTCGCTAAACGAGACTGGGCTCATGTCGGCAAGGGTGAAGCGCCAAAGCTAGGCTTGAGAGAGCCACAGGTTAAACGAGAACTCGCGAATGTGAAATTTTCTCAAGCGGCAGTGAAGCGTGCGGCTCGGAATGTTCAGCGTACCGTGATTAAAGCGCCATTTGATGGTTTGGTCAGTGAGCGTCATGCCAGCTTAGGAGAATACCTAACCGTGGGTGCACCCATCGCCGATATATATGATACCCAACAGGCACAGGTGTCACTGCCTATCGTCAATAATGATCTCGCATACCTACCCATTGAAGATGAAGTATCGTTGTTTGGGACGCTGAAGGTTCGTTATGCGGGACAAGAATTCGATTATCCAGCCGTTATATCAAGAAGTGAAAGGGTGATTGATCGTAACTCTCGCATGTTCAATCTCATCGCAGAAATTGACGATCCGTACTGTCTAGCCTCTGAAACCTGTGAATTACCCTCACTAAAATTTGGGAGCTACGTGACGGCCATGATAAATGCGAACACGGTTGACGACATCGTCGCGTTACCAAGAAACCTTGTGAGAAATGGAGAAGCCTTTGTTGTCAACGCGCAAGACAAGCTTGAGCCGCGAGAGGTGAACATCATTCGCCAAGACGAAGAGTTTGCCTATATTCAATCAAGCTTTACGACTGGAGAGCGTATTTCATTAACACCGATTAGCCAATACAGTGAAGATCAGGCCGTGACCATCATTGATTCGCAGGAGCACCTAGGTTCTGAGGAGAGCATGGATGAATAAGCAACGCGGAATCATTGCTTGGTTTGCGCATAACCCCGTTGCAGCAAACCTCATCATGTGGCTGCTTATTATTGGTGGCACATTTAGCGTCTTTACCCTCAATAAAGAAGTGTTTCCCACGATAGAGACTAACTTCGTTCAAGTAACGGTTGCGTACCCTGGCGCGGCGCCTCAAGAGATTGAAGAAGGCATTAATATCAAGATCGAGGAAGCGATCAAAGATATTCGTGGCGTTAAGCAGCTCTCTTCGGTTGCCGCTGACAGCGTGGGGACGGTAACCGTAGAAGTGGCATCAGGGTATCGCCCAAAGGATATTCTCGATGAGATCAAGCTTGAAGTGGATGCGATATCGACCTTTCCTGATAGCATTGAAAAGCCCAATATCTTCCAGATAAAGCCGAAAAACCTGGTGATGTTCGTGTCGATCTACGGTGATCTAACCGATCATGAAATGAAAGAGCTGGCCAAGCAGACCCGAGACGAGTTTACCGCGCTCCCAGCAGTCTCAAGTGCGGATCTTATCGGCGCTTTGGACTATGAAATTGCTATTGAGGTTCGTGAGCGTCAATTGAGAGAGTATGGCCTGACGTTTAACGACGTTGCCCAAGCGGTACAACGCTCTTCATTTGATTTACCCGGAGGGTCTATTCGAGCGGACGATGGCAACATTTTGCTTCGTACCAAGGCACAAGCTTATCGAGAAAGTGATTTCACCAATATTGTAGTCGCCGCCAATGAAGACGGCAGCCGCATATTGTTGTCGCAAGTGGCTGATGTGCGTGACGGATTCATCGATTGGGACAACTACGTTCGATTCAACGGTTACCCTGCCGCCATCATTCAGGTCAACAGTGTGGACAGCCAAGACGCGGTAGAAATCTCAACGCAGGTAAACGCGTGGTTGGATGACCATAAGAAGACGCTGCCAAATGGCGTGTTTATGGATAGCTGGTTGGATTTAACGCACTATCTTGATGGTCGTTTGGACATGATGATCACTAACATCGTGTTTGGTGCCATCTTAGTCTTTGCCATTTTAGCGCTTTTTTTGAATGTAAAACTCGCCTTCTGGGTCATGATGGGCCTTCCGGTCTGTTTCTTGGGGGCGTTTTTCTTAATGCCTCACCCACCTTTTGGCGTCACTCTGAATATGGTCAGCTTGTTTGCCTTTATTCTGGTGCTCGGAATCGTGGTTGATGACGCCATTGTCACGGGAGAAAGTGCGGCGCAAGAAATCGAGAAAAACGGGCACAGTGTCGATAGCGTGGTGACCGGCGTGCGTAAGGTTGCAACGCCTGCTACCTTTGGTGTACTCACCACCATGGTTGCCTTTATTCCAATGCTGTTGATCTCTGGGCCAATGAAGAGCCTCAGTGAAGCGGTGGCCTGGGTTGTGATTCTTTGTCTCATCTTTTCGTTAATCGAATCTAAGTTGATCCTGCCTGCCCACTTGGCGCATATGAAGCTCAAGCCGAACAAAAACCCGAATCGCTTTGTCAGAGCGAAGCAAAGGTTTAATGCTCAGGTGAATCGCTTTGTGATGGAGCGGTATAAGCCGTTTTTGCAGCGCTGTATTCAGTATCGGTACAGTGTTTTAGCGGTGTTCTTCGGTGTTTTAATGCTGTCAGTGGCATTGCTGATGAGTGGTAAAGTGCGTTGGGTCTTTTTCCCTGACATGCCATCCGATTATATCCACGTGACACTCGAAATGGAGCCGGCTTTCTCTGAAGCCCGCACGATTGAAACCGCGCAGTTAATTGAGCAATCACTGCATCAAATGGATGAAAAAGTGACGCAAGAATATGGCAGCTCCGTGGTTGATCACTATTTAGTGGTTAAGGCGTCATTAACCAATATTGAGTTCTTTGCTGAACTCTCGAAAGCAGAAGACCGTAAGATTGATGGGGTGCAAATCGCGGATAAATGGCGTGCTGAACTGCCTACCTTGGTTGGGGTGAATAAGCTCTCTTTTGATGCCGGTGGCGGCGCACAAACCAATACCGTTACCTTTGAGCTTGCTTCGGATGATCTCGACTCACTTACTGCGGCTTCTGAAGAGCTGAAAGAGAAATTGACGCAGTACAACGGACTTTATGATGTGTCAGATAATTTCTCTTCTGGCTCTAGTGAGATTCGCTTACAGATAAAACCGGAAGCGGAAGCTCTGGGGCTAACATTGCTCGACCTTGCTTCTCAAGTGCGCCATGGTTTCTTTGGCTACGAAGCACAACGCCTGCTGAGAGACAAAGAAGAAGTGAAAGTCATGGTTCGTTACCCACGAGAGGAACGCCGGAGTATTGGTCATTTAGAAAATATGCTGATACGAACACCTGCCGGTGATCGAGTGCCTTTTTCGAGCGTGGCGGAAGTCGAGTTGGATGATTCCTATTCGTCGATCAATCGTAAAAATAACCGCCGAGCATTAACCGTGGTCGCCAATGTGAATACCAATGTTGCGGAGCCTAAGAAGGTCATTGATGATGTGTTGGCTAACTTTGTTCCTGAACTTGCGACGAAATATGACGGGTTAACGGTTAAACTCGGAGGCGCGAGCTTAGATGAGCAAGAGTCGATGGTGGCCTTAGCTCAGGGGGCGCTGTTTGTCTTACTCGCGGTGTATACCTTGCTTGCTATCCCGCTGAAATCGTATGCACAGCCTTTGATTATTATGTCGGTGATACCGTTTGGCATGATCGGGGCACTGTTTGGGCATTTATTCTTGGGCCTTTCGATGAGCATGTTGAGTATGACCGGCATCATTGCGTTGGGCGGTGTTGTGGTCAACGATTCTCTGGTGTTGGTGGATTACGTTAACAAAGCTCGATTGGAAGGCAAGAGCATTGCTCAAGCCGCGGTTGAGTCTGGCTGCTTCCGTTTCAGAGCGGTTATTCTTACGTCGTTAACCACTTTCTTTGGCCTGGTGCCTATGATGTTGGAAACGAGCTTACAAGCTCAGGTGATGGTTCCGATGGCGGTGTCTTTGGCGTTTGGTATTCTGTTCTCGACGTTTGTCACCCTTTTGTTGGTGCCTATTCTGTATTTAGTTCTCAATGACATAAAAAGCGGCAGTGGTAAGTTCTACCATTGGTGGTGGCAACCTGAAAAAGCCGAATAAAAAAAATGAGCCCCAACCAAGGTCAGATGTTGGGGCTCGCGCCTTTAACTGGTTTAAATCGTAATGAATGGATAGCGACAGAATGCCTCTGCGCTGTTATGCATGAATCTCTAACGTCTTTTTGATTTCTGGGAGAGGCTTATAGAGATCTTCTGTGAGTTCCAACAAAATCTTGTCATAAGTGTTTCGAATGGAATCTGAAATATCGTTACTTAAGGCATAGAGTTGATCATTAGATGGCTCGTAATATGGGTTGTCGATCATTTCTTCTAATTCACGCATGGCGGCAGAACAAGTGGGTGATACCACAGAAAAAGGACACGTCAACGCGAGCTGATTGAGCTTTCGGCGCATGGTGTCACATCGATATTTGGTGCTGAGTTTCCCTGATTGAGTCTCTCTATTTTGTATCGAGATTCTCATTTGAGTCAGGGCTTCCATACAGTCCATGATTTGCTGCCAGTTGCTGTGGTATTGTTCACTGACCTCTGCTTTCCCTGATTCAACAAGCCAGTTCATGGCGATCTCATCCATGAGGTACATACAATGACGAACGGCTGCACCATGGGTGACTTGGTTCCGGGCTACCGTATATGCAGGCCAATCTTGGCTGAGTTTGAGAAGGTTCCTTTGCAATATTCTAAACGATGGTTTGTTGTTGAAGTGTGCAATGGCAATGAGATGGTTACTTCTCTCTAGGATTTGCTCATTTATGCTGTCTAACTTTTCTTGGTGTATGTTCTCGGTCGTTAATCCAGCATGAGTGGCTCTGCGATGTTGGCAGCAGAGCGCGAGCAATTGCCTTAAGGTAAAAATGATCTCATATTTTCGTTGTGTCGCCGCTTTATTTTGACTAGTCGAGTTCTTATAAAGAGCAACAAAAATGACCGAAGTAATAAATGCACAAGCACTGATAAAAGTAAGCATAAGCGAATCCCTTTCTGTAATACTACTTAAGGGTTAATTCACATTCCGTGCCAAAATATAATCTTTAATAAACAATACGTTACAATTATACTGATTGTGGCTGTCGCACATCATTGGTGCGATTTGAACAGATTTGAACAATAGAGGGGAAAGAGTAGGGCGAGAATCAGGCTCTATTTATGCGACCATCATGAGTTGATGTGTCGCACAGAGCCTATCTAATGACTTAGGCGTTAATCTACGGTTTGCTGACGAATTTAACTGATACTAAAAGGTGTATCTTAAGCCAACATTACCAGCAAGACCTGAGTTATCGAATGTCTCATAGTCATAGGATTCAACACCGACTAATCCATAAAGGCTGAGACCGTCGACGCTTTCGAAAGTGCGTGACAAACCGAAGTGCAAACCATAGTAAGACGAGGTGTGCTCTGTTTTGCTAGAGGTTGAATCGCTTGAACCTGTATCGGTAGTGGTGCGTGTATTGTCACTGTTACCAAATCCTACTGCCGCATTCATGAACATGTCAAAGCCATCAAAGCTGCCAAAAGTGTAAGAGTAATCGAGCGTAACAAACTCGGCTTCGGCCTTGTCTTGCTCTGTTACAACGGAAGAGCCTCCAGAATAAGAGAGATCACTTTTACCATCAGTGGCCATATACCCAAGCGATAGAGCGTGTTTATCGATGGCGTACCCGACGGATACCTTATTGGCTTTTTCTGAACCAACGCCTATTTGCGCGTTGATGAAAGGGTTTGCGTTTACGGTGGCGCAAGCGAACGTTGCGGCTAATAGAAGGGTAAATCTCATTGTATGCTCATGTTTTATTCCTATCAGCCGAGCGTATCGAAAGTGTTATGTCATTACAATATGAGATAGAACACCTGACCAAACGCTTACACTGAAAAGAAACCTAGGTTGGATGTTTTTGTGAGAGATAAAAAATCCCCGCTATGGAGACATCAATAGCGGGGATTTCATGTGTACAGCGTTATCAACCAAGCCGTTGGCTTACATGACGCGCATACCAGGTTGTGCACCTTCGTGTGGCTCAAGGATCCAAAGGTCGCTGCCACCAGGGCCAGCTGCCAGGATCATGCCTTCAGACATACCAAACTTCATCTTACGCGGTTTTAGGTTTGCGACCATGACCGTGAGTTTGCCTTCTAGCTCTTCAGGTTTGTACGCTGACTTGATGCCAGAGAAAACCTGACGAGTTTCACCGCCAATATCTAACTGGAACTTAAGCAGCTTGTTGGCTTTTGGCACTTCTTCACAAGAGATAATACGTGCGATACGCATATCAACGGCCGCAAAAGCATCGAACTCAATCTCATCAGCGATTGGATCTTTCTCAAGTTCAGTTTGGCTTGCTTTGTTCTTTTCAGCTTCTGCTTTCTCTTTGGCTGCCATCTCGATTGCGGCATCTTCTTTAGATGCTTCAACCATCGCTTCGACTTTCTTAGGATCAATGCGATTGAACAGTGCTTTGAACTTAGTGATGTCGTGGTCTGTCAGTGGTGCAGCGACGCCTTCCCAAGTCAGCTCTTGGTTTAAGAACGCTTCAGTGCGCTCTGCCAGCTCAGGCATGACTGGTTTTAGATACGTGATCAGAACGCGGAACAGGTTGATACCGACTGAGCAGATATCTTGCAGCTCTTGATCCTTGCCTTCTTCTTTCGCGATAACCCAAGGGGCTTTCTCATCAACGTATTGATTCGCTTTGTCTGCCAATGCAGTGATCTCACGAATAGCACGGCCGAATTCACGCGTTTCGTAAAGCTCTGCAATACGGTCAGCGGCAGCGACAAATTCGTTGTAAAGCTCAGGCTCAGCAAATTCAGCAGATAGCTTGCCTTCAAAACGTTTAGTGATGAAGCCAGCGTTACGAGAAGCAAGGTTCACAATCTTGTTTACTACGTCAGAGTTAACACGCTGAGTGAAGTCTTCAAGGTTAAGGTCTAGGTCATCAATACGGCTGTTAAGTTTCGCAGCGTAGTAGTAGCGCAGACACTCTGGGTCTAGGTGGTTCAAGTAAGTCGCCGCTTTAATAAACGTGCCCTTAGACTTAGACATCTTCGCGCCATTTACCGTCACGTAGCCGTGTACAAATACGTTGTTTGGCTTACGGAACCCAGCACCTTCTAGCATTGCAGGCCAGAATAGGCTGTGGAAGTAAACGATGTCTTTACCGATGAAGTGGTAAAGCTCGGTTGTGCTGTCTTTTTTCCAATACTCGTCGAAATCTAAGCCTTCAGTCTTGTTACATAGGTTCTTGAAAGAAGCCATGTAGCCAACGGGCGCGTCGAGCCAAACGTAGAAGAACTTGTCTTTTTCGCCTGGGATTTCAAAGCCAAAGTAAGGTGCATCGCGTGAGATATCCCACTGCTGAAGACCCGACTCAAACCACTCTTGCATTTTGTTTGCGGTTTCATTTTGTAGAGAGCCAGAACGCGTCCACTCTTTAAGCATGCTTTCGAACTGAGGCAGATCGAAGAAGAAGTGCTCAGAGTCTTTCATTACTGGAGTCGCACCAGAGACGGCTGATTTTGGATTGATCAGTTCCGTTGGGCTATAGGTTTCACCACAGTTGTCGCAGTTATCGCCGTATTGGTCTTCAGACTTACACTTAGGGCAAGTGCCTTTTACGAAACGATCAGGTAAGAACATCTCTTTTTCTGGATCGAAAAGCTGCGAAATAGTACGGCTAGAAATGAAGCCGTTCTTTTTAAGCTCTAGGTAAATATGCGATGCCAGCTCGCGGTTCTCTTCTGAGTGCGTGCTGTGGTAGTTATCAAAGCTGATATCAAAACCGGCGAAGTCTTTTTGGTGCTCTTCGCTTACTGCCGCAATCATCTCTTCTGGAGTAATACCCATTTGCTGAGCTTTCAGCATAATTGGTGTGCCGTGTGCATCGTCTGCACAGATGAAGTTTACTGTGTTGCCACGTAGACGCTGGTAACGAACCCAGATGTCAGCTTGGATATGCTCAAGCATATGACCAAGGTGAATAGAGCCGTTAGCGTACGGAAGGGCACAAGTTACAAGCAGTTTCCTTGAATCAGTCGCCATACTTAATATTTCGCTTTTTGATAGGTATAAAAATGATGGCTAATACTACCGCATGAAGCGATTGAGGCCAAGCTGTGACGGGCGCTATTCCCTCAGTTTTTTTGTGGTTCAGTCAAGCGCTGACGAGTGTTACGATGTTGAAAAAAGGAGAAGTTATGCGTCAGTTCGATTCTAAACAAGACTTTTGCCAATGGCTTAATGAATTTAAGCATCCCAACCTCGTTGAGGGCTGGGCAGATCATGCCGGAGTGTTAACCATATCAGCAACGGGTGTTTTTCAGATCTCCATTCCATTTGCTGCCAATGAACTCATAGAAGAGCTCAACGCTTGGGTTCTGAAGGCTCAAAAAATGCAAGCGGTCGCGGCGTTTCAGTTCTCGATAAGCGTCAGTATCAAAACGCTACAGACTCAAGTGTCTCAACCTATTAAAGGCGTTAAGAACGTTATTGCGGTGACGTCAGCCAAAGGTGGTGTAGGCAAGTCGACCACCTCGGTGAACCTAGCGCTTGCGATAGCGAAATCTGGGGCTAAAGTTGGCCTACTGGATGCCGACATTTATGGCCCGTCAGTTCCGATGATGATGGGAACGGAAGACGCTCAGCCAGAGGTGCGTGACAATAAATGGATGCAACCGATTAAAGCACATGGCATTTATACGCATTCCATTGGCTATTTGGTAGACAAAAGTGAGGCAGCGATTTGGCGCGGCCCAATGGCTTCTAAGGCATTAGCACAACTTGTGAATGAAACCGAATGGCCTGAACTGGATTATCTGGTGATCGATATGCCACCAGGTACGGGCGATATTCAACTCACCTTGTCTCAGCAAATTCCCGTGACGGGGGCTGTTATCGTGACCACTCCACAAGATCTTGCCCTTGCAGATGCACGAAAAGGTGCAGCGATGTTCAATAAAGTGAATGTGCCAGTAGTGGGGCTGGTTGAAAATATGAGCTACCACATTTGCAGCAATTGCGGAGAGAAAGAGCATATATTTGGGTCGGGCGGCGCGCAGAGCATGTCGGTTGAGTACGGGTTGTCTTTGCTGGGGCAGGTTCCACTGCACATCAATTTACGAGAAGACATTGATAGCGGTGAACCGACCGTTGCGAAAAGCACGAAGGATGACAGTCGAAATGAGCATACTCAGCGCTATTTAGCACTCGCTGAAAGGGTGTGCAGTTGCTTATATTGGCAAGGAAACCCTAAGCCAGATGCGATCAGTTTTCATATGGTTGGGGATTAGAACAGCCCCTTATATGCCAAGCAATCGATTACATGATGGTTTGTTATTCTATTTATTTAAAAGCTGACAATTAAGTCAATGGACGACTAGAATCTATAGAGTGAACTCCCTATAATCAGGCCGTTTATCTGTTCCTCCAAATCATCACTGGGTGTAAAAATGTCTGAGAATAATCAATGTGTCATCATCGGAATTGCTGGCGCATCGGCTTCTGGTAAGAGTCTTATTGCAAGTACTGTTTATAAAGAGCTATGTGCCAAGGTAGGATTTGACCAAATTGGTGTTATCACGGAAGACTGCTATTACAACGATCAAACTCACCTGAGCATGGAAGAACGCGTTAAAACAAACTACGACCACCCAAAAGCGCTGGATCATGATTTGTTGTGTGAGCACCTGAAGGACTTGATTAAAGGTGATGCTGTTGAAGTTCCTGAGTACAGCTATACAGAGCATACTCGTACTGAAAACACGACCACATTGACGCCAAAGAAAGTGATTATATTAGAAGGCATTCTGCTTCTGACGGATCCTCGTTTGCGTGACCTTATGCACGCGACGGTATTTATGGATACGCCACTGGATATTTGCTTACTTCGCCGCGTAAAGCGTGATGTAGAAGAACGTGGTCGTTCAATGGAATCAGTGCTAAAGCAATATCAAGATACTGTTCGACCTATGTTCATGCAGTTCATTGAGCCGTCTAAGCAATACGCCGATATTATCGTACCGCGTGGTGGTAAAAACCGTATCGCCATCGATGTACTAAAAGCACACATTGCGAAATTACTCAAAGCGTAAAGGAAAGACTGCTTTTTCATTCTGGCAGTAACCCCTTAAACGATTGATAGATAAAAAGATTGGATTCTCACGTTTTGTTGACCGTAGAGTCTTTATTTTTATTAAAAGAAGTGGCACTTTAAGTGCCACTTTCTTTTTTCCAATTCCTAGACAATGATTGAAAGGAATTACCTCAAGCAAGGAAAAAGCTAATGAAAAAACTGTTTTTGTTCATTGCCATCCCACTGCTCGCTATTTTCATTGCGATTGCAGCCCTGATTCTCCTCGTTAACCCGAACCAGTTTAAGCCGCTTATTGTAGAGCAGGCGAAACAACACACTGGCTTGGATCTCGTCATAGAGGGTGATATCAGCTGGCAGTTTTTTCCTTCTATTGGCTTTGAGCTTGGGAAGACAGAATTAAAGAACCCACAAGGCTTTAGTCAGCCTAACTTATTCAAAGTTGACACTATCGGTGTTGATGTTTCAGTGATGCCTCTCTTTGATCAGCAACTTGAAATTGGCAACATAACACTCGACGGCGCGGAATTTTATCTGGAAACGCTGAAATCAGGTGCGCGTAATATTGATGTGCTCACACAGGCTCAAAATGATGCGACATCTGCAGAACAGACAAACACAGCTTCTGACGCTCAATCAAGCTCATCGGATACCTCTCAAAGTTCTCCAGAGCCAACCGCTTCTGGGGAGAGTGCAGCGGCCGCTTGGACGATCAACCTTGCGGGTGTGACGGTATCTAACGGCATCGTCGATATTCAAGATCATCAAGCTGGCTCGTTTACGAAACTGTACGATATGTCACTTGGCCTGTCGCAGTTTGAATTTGATAGCTGGACGACCGCTACTTTCGCCGTGAAAGGACAAAACAATCAACAGACGTTTGCAGCAAATGGGCAAGCTGAGTTTAACCTTGCGACAGGCTTTGCTCGCTACGCGCTTCGAAATATCGCCCTTGATGCCAGCTTTAGCGATCCGACGAATACCATAGAAACGGCGAAGATCGGTTTAGATACGTTTGAATTTGATAAGGTCAATAACCTAACGTACAACGTTAACGGTAATGCAGCCGGCCTAGAATTAGATATGAAAGGAACGGGCGAATTAAGCATCGATAGCGCAATGTCGATGCTTCAGCTCAACAAGCTAACCCTGGATGCTAACTTTAAGGGTGACTCTCTGCCACAAAACCCGATGAAGGTAGATATGGCATCGGACTTGAGCTTTGATCTTACGAAAAACCACTTACAGTTCATTCTAGAAAAACTGACGGCCAACAGCATTGAGTTAGATGGAAAAGCCGACGTAACATTGCTTGATATTCCTAAAGTACGCTTTAACCTTCACAGCCCAAATATCGATTTAGATGAGTTCTTAGGCCTTGGTCAAACATCGGGTGCATCTCAAGGTACAGCGAGTACAAACCCTGCTGAAGCTAGCGGTTCTGAGACGGCTACAACTCAACCATCTTCTTCGGCGAAAGGCAATTCAGCAGAAGTTGAACCGGATCTAAGCGCTTTGAAAACGCTGGATGTAAAAGGGTCAATCGTTATCGATAAGTTCAAAGCGAGCAACGCCAAAATGCAAGAGGTGACGACTAACTTCTCTGTGAATCGAGGCATCGCTGAGCTCTCTTCGTTCAGTTCAAAGCTTTATGACGGCTCAATTCAGGCAACCGCGAAGTTGGATGCTCGAAAGTCACCAGCCAGCTATACCGCAAAAAAACGCATCAAGGGTGTGAAAGTACTGCCGCTACTTAAAGATGTAGCCGAGGTAGATAAGCTTGAAGGCACGGGTAATATTGATGTCGATATTAAGGGGAAAAGCTTGACGCCAACAGGCATCAAAAAGAATCTAGTGGGCACAATTGACATCAATTTTGAAGATGGTGCAGTGAACGGAATAAATGTCGCTCAATTGATCCGAGTGAATTACGCAAGATTTACCGGTGAAAAAGTAGAGCAAGAAGAAGTCCCTCAAAAAACGGATTTCAGTGCAATGAAGGCCACACTGAAATTGAATAAAGGGGTGATGACAACGAATAACCTGACTGCTCAGTCTCCGCTACTTCGAGTGAGAGGAGAGGGGCAGGCGAATTATATTAACGAAACGGTTGATATGACGATCAGTACTTCTGTTGTTGGTACTCTTAAAGGGCAAGGCGGAAAAGATATCGATGAACTGAAAGACGTGACGATTCCTATCCGTATTCATGGTGCATGGACTCAGCCTCAGTTCTCGTTGATCTTTGATGACGTATTGAAGCAAAAAGCCGAGAAAGAGATCGATCGCGGCCTGAATAAGCTTGAAGAAAAATACGGAGACAAGATTGGTGATGAGAAAACCAAGGAAAAAATCCGTGGCGCTCTGAAAGGCTTATTCAACTAAGCTTTATTCTGTTGTGAATGTAGAGTTAAAGGGGTTGCATGATGCAGCCCTTTCTCTTTTATGTGATGAACGAATCCGATCCTGTTATTTTAGATGACGCCCACCATCTAAGTTCAAATTCCTTCCGGTCATATAGTGGCTCGACAAAATAAATAGGACGCCATCGATAATCTCGTCAAATCCTGCCTCTGACTGAATCAGAGCCTTTTGAACCGCTTTCTCCTTATATTGATCAGTATCTTGCTCATTGAATTTAATCAGAGCGGGTGAAATGGTATTGACCTTCACTTTTGGCGCTAGCAGCGCAGAAAAAGAGAGTGTTAGGTTATTTAAAGCGGCTTTGCTTGCTGCGTAGGCGATGTGTTTTTTACTCCCTTTCTCTGCCACGTAATCGCTGATATGTATGATGTCGGAAGACGGCTCATGGCAACCTAATAGCTCTTTTAAGGCTAAGTTAATTTGATAAGGCACGGCAGCGTGAATGGTCATCATCCTATTCATGATCTCTGCCGAGGAGAGCTCTTCCGTTACTTTACTATCAGGTAACTTCTTATCAGGTAAATTGCTATCAGGTAACCAGTCAGAAGCATTGTGTACGATCGCCCGAATGCTGGTGTAGTCGGTTATTACGTTGTCTAAGAAATGCTCTAACGCACCTGCTTGGTAAAAATCGACCTGATATAAGTCAGCGCCAGAAGCGCGTAACTCTTCCAACTCTTGGCGTTCCGTTCTATAGGTGCCAATGACGCTATATCCTTCATTTAGTAATCGCTGGGCCAATGAAAAGCCCAACCGCTTGCCCACACCTGTTATCAATATAGGGCTGCTCATCATTGGGTTAATCATCGCAGAAACTCCGCTCGAGTCTGAGGATTCGTTTTGAATATTCCCCCTAATGCGGTGGTGGAAGTTGCTGAATTGGTGTCCATCACACCTCTGGATTTTACGCAGTAATGTGTCGCATTGATTGAGACAGCTACATTCTCCGTTTCTGTTAATGCTTGGATAGCAACGAGAATTTGCTGGGTCAAGCGCTCTTGTACCTGAGGTCGTTGAGCGAAGAAACGCACGATTCGATTAATTTTGGATAGGCCAATGATTTTCGATTCAGGAATGTAAGCGACCTGTGCTAACCCATCAATGGTGATGAAGTGATGTTCGCAAGTTGAGGTGAGATTAATGTTGGATACCTTAACCATCTCGTCAACTGACATTTTGTTCTCGATAACGCTTATCTTAGGAAAGTTTTCATAATCAAGGCCGGAGAAGATTTCATGGACATACATCTTCGCGATACGGTGAGGGGTTTCTGCCAAGCTGTCATCGCTTAAATCTAACCCTAATGTACTGACGACTTCAGTCAGCAGGCCTCGAATTCGATTGTATTTCTCATCTGCGGTCATTTCCGTTGGCAGCAATGGGGTCTCAAGACCTTGAGCAATGAGCGTGTCTCTAACTTGTTGGGCTTCTAATGTAATCATTGTTAGTCTCCCGATTCTGCGTGGTAGTTGAGCGTTAACGACACTGAGTCTGCAAAACGAAGGGCATGAGGCTTATCAATCTTGACTTGTGCATAGCTGACCCAGGGGTGGTCAATACACAGCCCAAGTACGTCGCTGGTGAGTTTTTCGAGCAAAAGAAAACGCCCGGATTCTACGTGTGAGATAATGCTCTTACAGATACTTTTGTAGTTCAGCGCGTTGTCGATGTCATCAGTAAGGCAAAGGTTGTTGGCGGGGTAGTGGATCTCCGCATTGATAATAATGTCTTGCTGCTTGTTTTTCTCTTCTTCATTAAAGCCAATGAAAGTGCGGAGCCTAAGGTTGGTAATGGTGATGATCGCATTGTGATTCATAGGATATTCCAATCGCTTGACAGTACAGTTAGATACGAAGCGCCATGGAAAAAGGATCATAATTTGAAAATTCAGTATGAAATCAGTACTGTTTCAGCGGTGCTGATGCCGAGGTTATAGCCAGTTTGGGCACCATGTAAAACTCGACTCGCTCAATATCTGGCTTTCTTTATCGTAGTTATCCCATAGCTGCTGGTATGTCTTTCCCGTAGTGGGGTGAATGTGATTCGCTGCGATATCAGCCAGTGGTCGCAAAACAAAGGCGTTGTGAGTTATCTCGCCTCTTGGCAGTTCAACCCCCTCTATGTGCCCGACTTGGTCATCGTAGGTGAGTATATCGAGATCAAGTGTACGCGAAGCGAACTTTGGCCCTTCTCTTACCCGATCGTTGTTATCTTCGATTAAACGAAGAAGTGTGGCGAGCTCTCCAACCCTTAAGCTGCACTGAAACCCCACAACCAGATTTAAAAAATTATCCCCAACAAAGCCGATGGGTTCACAATCATAAGCAGGGGATACGTTCAGCTGAGTAAATCTCTGTTGAAGATCATTAAGAGCCTCAGTCACATGGTGTTCTCGGCGAATGTTACTGCCAATGCTAACGAATACGGTATGCATAAAACCTCTACTTTGTTGTATTTAGGTAAGCGTTTTTATTTAAGGCATTATTTTTTAAAGTACTATTTTTAAGGAGCTATTTCTGTGCCATCCCAAGCGAATATTTTGCCACTTTGTTGCGGTGAAAGAGAATCAAGGACCTTGAGCAAGCAACGGGCTGAGTAGTCTGCGCTAAACAGTTTTTCTTTAGGGACATTGCGCTGGAATGGCTTAGAAAGAGCGCTGTCGACAGTGCCTGGGTGTAACCCGACAACGATAGAGTTTGGGTGAGTTCGTTTCGCTTCTATTGATGCCGTTTTAAGGATCATATTCAAGGCCGCTTTTGAGGCTCGGTAAGCGTACCATCCACCTGAGTGGTTATCTGAAATGCTTCCAACTCGCGCTGAAAGGGCAGCGAGGTAGCTGGGTTGTTCTTTGTTTAATTGAGGAATGAAGTGCTTTGCGACTAGAGCAGGGGTAATCGTATTTACTTCAAAGATGTGTTGAAACTGTCTTGCGGATAGGTCTTTGAGTGATTTTTCCGGCTTCAAATTGTCACCATGCAAAATGCCAGTGGTGACTAAAACCATGTCCAGTTTCAACATTTCAGACGCAATAGATGCCGCTTCCTCAATACTTTTGTCACGATAATCGATGCCGTGATAACTGATATTAGAGCTTTGGGGTTGGGTGTGAAGGCTATCATTGAACGTCGTGCCGCTTCGGGAAAAAGCGTGAATATGGGCATGAGGATGCTCGACAGAAAGTTGTTGGGTTAATGCAGACCCTATAGCCCCTGAGCTTCCAATTATGGCGATGTTTTTAATCGTGGTATTACCTTCTGGTGCATCCATTATTTAGTCTCAATTGTTTTTACTTAATCGTGATTACTCATATGTGATTGCTTATATTTGACTGCTTAAGTGTGACAGCCTAGAGGAATACGAATAGGTAGAGATTAACGATCACATCATAAGGTGAATAATGGCTTGTCTACCTTAGCTGTCCTTAGATGACGCACTGAAAAGGAAACCGCTCGATGTTGGGTATGGAGTTCTCACATGAGTGAGTGTGGTCGAATGCGGATCAGGTTGGTTAAAAGGTAAGTGGCATTTGGTTGTGAACACGCAATTAAAAAGGACTACAATATGCAGTCCTTTCGCTTACTTTTTCATTGACCTTTGTGTTGGTCTTGGCGTTGCTCTGTTACCAGTCGACACCTTTGAGGGCTTTTACCCCAGATTCAAAAGCATGCTTGACGTTCTTCACCTCTGAAACCGTATCAGCAAGCTCGATTAGGCTTCTGTGCGCTGCACGCCCTGTGATAATTACGGATTGCATTTTTGGTCGGTTACTTAGGGCTTCTATCACCTCATCAAGTTCAATGTACCCATAGGTCACCATGTACGTCAGCTCATCAAATAGAATCACATCTATCGATTCATCCTCAAGCATGCGCTTACATTCTTGCCACACCTTTTGCGCAGCGAGAGTATCGGCGGTTTTATCTTGTGTTTCCCAAGTAAAACCCGTTGCCATCACTTGAAACTCAACGCCAAGCTTTTCAAGAAGATTCTTCTCACCGTTGTCCCACGTGCCCTTTATAAATTGAGCTACAGAGCAGTTAAAGCCATGTCCGACTGCACGAGCAATCGTTCCAAAGCCAGAGGTCGATTTACCTTTGCCATTACCCGTGATAACCAGCAATAGCCCTTTCTCTTCTTGTGCCGCAGCAACGCGCTCATCAACTTGTTCCTTTACCTTTTGTTGACGAGCTTTATGACGTGTTTCCTTGGTGTTTGAGTCGGCCATAATGGCTCCAATTTAAGTCCTTAGTATCAAACTATAATATCGAAGTTCCTTTTCTATAAATACCCCAATTTAATAAAGGGTTAGCGTTAAGATAAGTTGCAAGAAGACAAGTGTTGGCTTGTGCTGCTGGCTTGAGCAAACAGTTTAGAACTGCTCTCTCCTATGTTTTGTGAATCAATCACTAGGCTGTCTATCCTCGACTCCACTTTACTCATTTGCGACACCAACCCTTGCATAGACGCCATTTGTTCTTGCGACGCTTGGGTAATTTGGAGGCAGGTCGTATTGGCGTTTGATACGTCTTTTAGAGCGGTTTCAATATCGTTCACGGTGTCTTCTATAGAGGTGAGGCTTGACTGGCTCGCTTCGTTTCCTTCTTTGGTAAATTGAATCAGGTTGCTAGATACGGTGCTTAGATTGCCTAAAATTTCCTCGACTTGATTGGTTGAGTGCGAGGTTTTTTCAGCTAGCGCTCTGACTTCATCGGCCACAACCGCAAATCCGCGCCCATTCTCACCAGCACGAGCGGCTTCTATAGCGGCATTTAGAGCCAGCAAGTTCGTCTGCTCAGCGATGTTTCGGATGATACTCAGTATCTCGGTCACCTTGTGTACTTGTGCATTCACCTCTTCAGCCGATTCAGAAATATGACCACTTTTTTCAACCATCACTCGGTTCTCATTCAGTGCGCTGAGAAGCCGAGTTTGACCACTCTTCGCACTCGTCACGGCATGCTTTAACGACTCAGATGTGTGAGTGGTGTTGTCACTCACTATCGAGACCGATTGGAGGGTTTGCTGGCCAATATCAGCGGTACTTTTTATTTCATCGCGCTGATGCCCAATTTCGGTGCTCATTGATGAAAGGTGCTTGTCCAAGTCTAAGGAAATCTGAGTGACAGATTCAGAGTCTTGATAGATAGGCGTGAGGGTTTTCTCCATTTTTTCAATGAACAAGTTCATGCTTTGGGCGAGTTGACCAAGTTCATTATCATGTTTGAAATTCAATCGCTTACTTAAGTTGCAGTCACCGGAACTGAGCTCGGTGCACAATACGCTTAGCTCTTCTAACGGACGAGTGAGGAGATTACGCAGTAAGAACACCAGAGTGCAGATTGATAACACCATCGCGATTGATGCAATGACAAGGGACTGCTGTGTCAGTGAGCTACCTAACTCTTTGGCTTGGTTGAAATTCCAATCAGTGACAAGATAACCCACGAGCGTATTCTTTTTGCCCGACACCAAAGGTGTTCCGTAATGGAATTCATCAGATGTATCTGTGAGTATCGAAGACGTTTCCGTCGTTGCCCCTGCCAATAAACCGTTCGCTGAGCCCTTGGCGTCGATAAACAGCGATTTATCAGGCAGATAAATCGCGACGTTCTCTAGACTCCCCTTGCTCGATTCGATGGCGGACTGGAACTTCTCTTTGATGTTATCCATTTTTTTAAAGCGAACGGGTGTTGCAAGTTGTTCACTCAATACCTGTGTCGACTTTATATAAGATGACTGGTTTAGGCTGTAAATAGCACTAATACTGCTTTGCCAGGCAAAAAATGAAATGGCGGCCATAGCGACTAACGATAGAGTGGAAGCACTGATTACAACAAGTTTGTTGATTTTCACTGTTATTACTCCCTACGGCTTTTACAGCTCTTCGACATTGACACCAACGGTAATTGCGCCGATGACTTCTCCCGACGCTGGGTCTGAAATCGCATAGCTCACTTGCGCCTGAAACATTTGCGTTGATTCATCTTCTTCTATTTCACTGATGTGGTAAGCATCTGAACCCGCTTTGAACGTCTTTTGCCACTTCGCTTCGTCGCCTTGCCAGTAATCAGATGTGGTCGCGCTTTGTGCGACATTTAACCCTTTGTTGTCCATCACGAATATTTCGGTAATTACCCCTTCACTTTGCTCTTGAATAGACAATAGGTTTTGCGATAACTGACTTTCTAAAAGGCTAGAGATGAGGGGTGATTCCGATTGACCCACCTGACTTCTCCACTCTTTATCGAGGGCAATGATTTCATCGCCAGTGAGGTTACTGTGTTTTTCATTCTGAGCATTGATCGCCGAGATAACGTCAGAATCTGCAATGATCACTTTGACATCAGAAGAGATAAATTCTTTTAACGCTTCATCAAACTCACTGGCATTGATAGTGAAGGGCAATAGCAGGCTAAATGCCAAAATAAACATTCTCATATTAAGTTCCTTTCATATGGTTGGTTTCTTTATTAGCGTAGACCAACAGAATTAAATATGTGAACTCAACAGCATAAAAGTTTATTTGTAATGAAATTGACGTTTTGTGAATGGTGTGAGTGGTCGCTTGGTGGGATTTGGCCGCTATTTTTCGAGAAGAGAAGTGAATTAATCCCAATAAATTAATGGTTTAGGGTTAACGCTTGTTCTCGAGCTGTGTTGGGGGTGCTCGTTCACTTTTTTATTAATACGTTATGAGGCTTCTCCACACATGATCGACACGAAGGTTTCATATCACATTGATTTTGTATCAATAAATGTACTTTCTCAAATAGGTTGTCGGTGCAACTGATTCACAAATCGGTCACAAAAACATCGAAAATCCGTCAAACTGTTGCGTTGTAATACTGTTCAATTTGTAAATAGTTACTTGGAGAATGGGCATGGCGATGAGCGCACCCGAGTTGTCAATAGTGACAGACAACAGTGAACAGCTACAGCAAGATTTTGGCAGGAAAGTACTTGAAGTTCAGGGACTGACTAAATCTTACCAAGAAGGAAAAGTGGTATTAGACGGCGTAAGCTTCGAGCTTCAGGCGGGTGAATTTGTCGCAATCGTAGGGCGTTCAGGGGCGGGTAAGTCTACGTTACTGCATACGCTCAATGGCACAATCCCAGCAACGGGTGGCAGCATTCTAAATGTACATCGAGACCTAACGGTTGATGATGTGTTGAATATGAACCGTAAAGAATTACGTGAGTGGCGTACCCATTGCGGCATGATTTTCCAAGATTTTTGTTTGGTTCCGCGTTTAGACGTGATTTCCAATGTTCTATTGGGGCGTCTGAGCCATACATCGACATTGAAGTCATTGCTGAAAGTATTCAGTGACAAAGACCGAGCACACGCGATTCAACTCCTAAAGTGGCTCAATATGCTGCCTTATGCGTTACAGCGTGCTGAAAACCTTTCCGGTGGTCAGCAGCAACGCGTGGCTATCTGCCGTGCCATGATGCAAAACCCGAAAATACTTCTGGCCGACGAGCCTGTTGCATCGTTAGACCCTAAAAACACCGTTCGAATTATGGAAGCGCTGCAAAAAGTCAGCAGTGACGGCGTTGCTGTGATGGTAAACCTCCATTCAATCGAGTTAGTTCAGCAGTATTGCACTCGCGTAATTGGCCTTGCAAAAGGGCAAGTGATTTACGACGGGCACCCTTCTGGGCTCAACGACCATGTTTTACATCGCCTATACGGTGATGAAATTGAACAAATCCATTAATCCAAGCTAGAAAATCAAACACGACACATTAAGGACAAGTGATGAAAAAGCTTCTATCTGTTGGAATCGCAGTGGCATCAGCCGTAACATTTAACGTTAATGCAGCAGCGCCTAGCGAAATTAATCTAGGAATCTTAGGTGGACAAAATGCAGCTGACCAGATTGGTGATAACCAATGTGTGGCAGATTTCCTACAAGCTGAGCTAGGTGTAAAGACCAACATTCGTAACTCGACTGACTATAATGCCGTTATTCAAGGGCTGCTTGGTGAGAAGATTGATTTGGTTGTGAACATGTCACCTAAATCGTACGCGGAAGTGTATTTACATGATCCAGAAGCGGTCGAGTTAGTCGGTATTACGGTTGATAATACCGATAATTCACGCGGCTACCACTCTGTCATCCTAGTGAAAGAAGACAGTGAATATCAATCGATTGATGATTTGAAAAACACGACATTTTCATTTGCCGATCCTAACTCAACGTCTGGTTACTTGATTCCAAATAACCAACTTGAGATGAAGCTGGGTGGCAACATGGATAACAAATACAACGACTTCTTTGACTCTGTAAACTTCTCTGGCGGTCATGAGCAAGACATTGTAGGTGTATTGAATGGTCAATTTGACGCTGCAGTAACTTGGTCATCAATGGTCGGTGAAAGAGAAAATGGTTACAGCGCTGGTGCGATTACGCGCTTTATGGACCATGAACCTGATTTGATGAATAAAATTCGTATTATCTGGGAATCGCCACTTATTGCGAACGGCCCAACGATTGTCAGTAATCGCCTAGACCCAGATTTCAAAAATGACCTGGTTGCTGCGGTTAAGAAACTGGATCGTGAAGACAATGCGTGTTTCAGTAAAGCGGCTGGTGGCTCTCTTCACCTTGAAGAGACAAGCGTTGCTGAATACCAGTCAATCATTGACCTAGTAAAAGCGACGAAGTTTGCTCAACGCTAACTCCTTTCTCTAAAAAAGCTGGCTGTTGTTTAGCCAGCTTTCTACTTGTGCGGTTTCATTCATGCAATTTGAACAATATTATAAACAGGTCAGTCGTAAGCAAAAAACAGACGCATTGATGTGGTCTTCTGTTTTCATGTTCTTTTACCTGCTTTCCGGGCATTACGCCGAATTCAGCCTTTACACCATCATCAATAATGCCCCTGCGCTGTTTGACTATATCTACGATACATTGCCAAACCTTTCATGGGATGTGTTGTTTGCTAGCCGTGATGAAAATGGCAGGGCGGTGCCAGGATCACTGATTTACTGGGGTTATAGGCTGCATATTCAGGTTCCATTGCTATGGGAAACGATCAATGTTGCTATCGCGGCGACACTCGTATCGTCAGTCATTGCGATTGTGTTGGCCTTTCTATCAGCATCAAACGGTTATGCACCCGCCTCTGTACGAGTTGGCGTTCGTTCTTTTGTGGCGTTTCTACGCACGATGCCAGAACTCGCGTGGGCCGTTATGTTTGTTATGGCTTATGGCGTAGGAACGTTTCCAGGGTTTGTTGCTCTAACGCTGCATACCATAGGCAGCTTAACCAAGCTTTTCTATGAATCGATTGAAACCATTTCAGATAAGCCTGTTCGAGGTTTAACCGCTTGTGGTGCTAGCCCAATTCAACGCCTGCGATATGCGTTTTGGCCTCAAATCAAGCCCACGGTATTGTCGTATATATTTTTGAGGTTTGAGATTAACTTTCGCTCATCGACCATCCTCGGCCTGGTGGGGGCAGGGGGCATTGGCCAAGAGCTTATGACTAACATCAGCCTAGGCCGACATGACCAAGTCAGCATTACGTTACTGCTTATTATCATGGTCGTTGCGCTCATTGATATGACGTCAGGTGTGTTAAGGAAAAAAGTAATCAGCGGAGACGCCAAATGACGCAGATGACAATAGATCAAATTAAACTGGAAAACCGAGCGATCTTCTCTCAGCAAAGACGCTACCTAGCGTGGGTTGGGTTGGCCGTGGCGGCCGTGGCGGTCTACTACTTTTTGTTTTTCTCCTTTTTTGGTGTGTCTGGCAAACAGTTCGAAATGGGGAACGGGAAAATAATGAGCTACATCGCTCATATGTTTGTCTGGAGAGACTTCTTTGATTGGCCATTCGCGTACTACTTTAAACAGATCGGTATAACGCTGGCTATCGTGTTTGGTGGCACTCTGAGTGCATCGTTGGTTGCCTTGCCGCTCTCTTTCTTGGCGGCGAGAAACGTAATGACAGGGCCATTCGGCATTATCGCTATTGCGATGCGTCGATTGTTTGATGTGTTACGCGGTATCGATATGGCCATTTGGGGGATGATTTTCGTGCGTGCTGTGGGTCTTGGTCCATTGGCGGGTGTGATGGCGGTATTCGTTCAAGATTTAGGATTGTTCGGTAAGTTATACGCGGAAAGCCACGAAGCTGCGGATAAAAAACCGTCTCGTGGATTAACGGCGCTCGGTGCTAATAATCTACAAAAACATCGATTTGGCATATTCACGCAATCCTTTCCAACCTTCTTAGCGCTGAGCCTTTATCAGTTGGAATCCAACACACGTTCTGCGGCGGTATTAGGCTTTGTTGGTGCGGGCGGTATTGGCCTTGTCTATGCGGAAAATATGCGCCTATGGAATTGGGATGTTGTCACCTTTATTACGCTCATTCTGGTTGTCATCATTATGGCGCTGGATAAAGTGTCGAGTATCTTGCGACAAAAATACATTGTGGGTGAAAACATTCCACTGTACGAAAAACGCAAATGACTTGAACAATCGAGTGATCGCGAGCTTATTTAAGGCGCTCTCTCTGTGCTCTGATCGTTAAAAAGTGAGCTCAAATAAAAAGGCCTGAAAACATTGTGTTCTCAGGCCTTTTGAGTCTCTAAAACTTAGCGATTATAACTCATCAACCGTTGCCCAGACTGCTGCGAGCATATCGTGACCAAAGGCAACACTGCGTTCTGGAGACCAACCGTACAGCTCGTCGGCGTGGCTGATGTGGTCTTTAAATGGCATTTCAACCGTGTATGACAAGCACTTGAATTGCTCTCCAACCCAGTTTGAACCGACGGTCAGGTTCGCTTTGCCTGGTTCGTCTTTGTCGTAACCAAATTCGTCTTGGAATTCTGGGGTAATCGTTAGCAACGCTTGCTTGAAGTGATTTTCAAGATGAGCAATACGCGCATTGTAAGAAGGAGTACCTTCGCTGCCTGCGACAAAGTTATACGGGATAGCTTCATCACCGTGGATATCGAGGAACATATCGACACCGACTTCAAGCATGCGCTCGCGAACTAGGAAAACCTCAGGGCTGCGATCCATAGAAGGCGTTTGCCATTCGCGGTTTAGGTTGACACCGATACCGTTGGTACGAAGGTGACCGCGAATGCTGCCATCTGGGTTCATGTTAGGAACGACGCGAATGACGACGTTGTCGAGTAGCGAACGACCCACGGTATCGGTTTCATCGAGTAGACGTAATACTAATCCTTCGATAAACCACTCTGCCATTGTTTCCCCTGGGTGCTGACGGCCAATGATCCAAATATTCTTCTTCTCAGGGCTTGGTTCGCCGATAGTGAGTAGGCTGATGTCATTGTTATCAAGAGTGTGGCCTAGCGTCTCGAGCTTACAAGCTGGGTGTGTTTGTGCGCTGTGCAGGAGATCTTGATGTCGGTCGTATGAGTACGGTGCAAAGTAGGCAAAGTACATGGACTCATGCTCAGGAATGAAATCGAACGTGAGTGCATTGCCATCAAATTGAGCGGGGATTCGGAACCACTCTTCACGATCATAAGAAGCGACAACGTCGTAATCTGTCCAGCCTTCTGGGTACGCTGATGTTGCAAGCTCATTGATGGTGAAATGATGAGGTTGGTGGGCGTCACTTTCTAAGCGAAAATGAAACCATTGCGATATCTCGGTCTGATTATCTGCCGGTATCGTTAGTTGAATGCTCTGTGGGGACTCTGCTGAAACGACGTGAATGTTGCCGCTTTCGAAGTTGCTGAAAATTTTCATTGTAGTTCTTATCTCGTGGTTGAGTTGCGCTAAGACTAGCACATTTTTTTTGTCGCTATCGACATACTCAATCACGAAATAACGATTTGTTTAAACGAAAAAAGCGAGGTTTTATAGCCTCGCTTTGTTGATCGTCTTCTCTAATTGATGGTTCGACTCAGCCTTAAATTTACTATCCACGCGATAACACCAGCGATGATGTAAACACTGACATTCAACCAACCGGCTTCAGGTAAGGCACTGAATGGATTCGGTGCCAGAATGGAGTGGAGTGGCAGGTAAAACACCTTAGAGAAAAATTGGTCTAATCCGTCGTAGTTGAACAGGGCGATTGGCATCCAACGAAGTGTATAAATCGCAATTAGGAGAATCAAAAGTGGCGATTTCACCTTTTGGGAGACGGCCATCGCAGTCAGTGCAAACGGTAACAGTAGAATACCGGCTACTATCATACGAAGTAAGAACTCTATCCAATTGAGTAGTACGTACCCCAAAGAGGCTTGGCGATATAACAACGCCAACTGATGCTCTGTAGAGAGGTTTAAAACCCATAACATTAAGTCGGCAGAAAGCACCAGCAAGGAACAGACCAGAGGAATAACCAATAGACCAAACATGAGCTTTACTAAGTGGGTCTTAACATCGCTAACCGGCATGCTGCGCCAGAACATGACACTGCCTTCTAAGCGCTCTTTGCGAAGTGTACGTGGGAAATATTGTGTGCCGAGCAAGATAGATAATAGCCCAACACCACCCGTGATCAGCATGTTAACGTCGTCGCCTAACTCTTTATGGATATCGCTGACATCGCCGCTAAAACTCATTTGGAAGAACATGTCGTGTTGCAATGTCGAACTGCTGATCAAGCTAATGAACAGTAACGTACCACATGCAAACATGAATAAAGGAATACGCGTAACCAGTGGGTTCTCAATCCACTCTTTACGTAACATAGCTAAGGTAGAGCGCATTACGCTTCCTCCTTTTGCAGAGCTAAAAATAGGTCCGCTAATTTCACCGTTAATGTGTCGCCAAGGCCTTCTGCCTGGTCAAGGTATTGAGACGAAAGTAGCCACTTAGTCGTACCAAGTCCTTTTTGTGAAGAGAGTGGATTCATGGCTTCGATTGCCGAACGATGATCGTCACTGGCATCAAGAATGAAGTAGTCGTCGCTGACGGCTTCCATAGACGCTTGTAGAACTGGGCTGCCATGTTTAAGAATCAGCACATCTGTTAATAGGTGTTCAATTTCAGACACCTCGTGACTGGCAATGATCAGTGCGCGCTCACCATCATGAAACCATTCTAGTAAGTGACGATAGAATGTTTCACGGTAGACCAAATCTAGCCCTAAGGTCGGCTCATCCAATATCAGGATTTGGGTATTTGTCGCAATAACGATCGCCAGGTGCAATTGTACCTTCATCCCCTTCGAGAGTGACTTGATGCGTGCACGTGGCTTGATGTCAGTTTGCTTGATGAGATCATCGGCTTTATTGCGATTGAAGCTCGGGTGAACGCCTTCTGTATAATCAAGGAGTTGCGAAACGGTCATCCATCCCGGCAGAACGTTAACATCTGAGATGTACGATAGGCTCTGCATTATTTTGTCGCGCTGCTTGATGGGCTCAAAACCATTGACGTGAATAGAGCCCTGATATTCGTGCGCGCCGAGTAAAGCATTAATGAGAGTCGATTTACCTGCGCCATTATGCCCTAGAAGACCCAACACCTGACCCGCATGCAAATCAAAGCTGACGTTATGAAGTGCGTCTCCTTGTTTACTATATTTCTTTTTGTTATAGGTTTTGGAAACGTTTTTTATACTGACTAGTGCGCTCATTGGTCACCTTTCATATGTAGTTGTAGTTGCTGGGTGAACTCATCAAACGACATGTTCAAACGTTGTAATGTTGCGGCAACCTGTGGGATTTGTTGTTCAAGAAAGTGCGCTTTTTCGTCTGCAAGTAACTTTTGATTGGCACCTTGAGCAACGAACATACCCTGACCACGTTTCTTTTCCACCAATCCTTCATCCACGAGCAGTTGATACCCTTTCATGACGGTTAAGTGGTTGATTTTCATGTCAGCTGAGATTTTACGCACGGAAGGTAAAGCGTCTCCTTCGCACCAAATACCTTTTAAGATCTGTTGCGTAATTTGGTCAGCTAACTGGCGGAAAATCGGCTGGCGATCATTCCATTGCGTCATAGAAAGCCCTTAGGCTGAATTGGTGTTATATATATGTATAACACCTCGGGCGAGGTAGGGGAAGATAAATTAGTTATGTCGATGAAATGAAGTGACAAACAAACACCATTATTAAGGCTTGAATAGTACGGTCACATAGATAGAAGGCTGCAGGTTTACAGGTTTACAGGTTTACAGGTTTCAAGCGCTCTTAAGACATGATTGTTTATATTGTTGTTTCTGAACTATTTATGGTTCACGTTAGACAATCTGCACGGAATTTGATGAACTTTTCCTCATGACGAAAACTCTAGCGATATGGCCAACTTGGTTCATCCGCGACAAGCTCGTGTACCTTAGATTGTGAGGTTAACTTTGCAATCATTGTGTCTCGGCGAATGTCTAAAATCTCATCAATCAAGTTCTGTTTTGCATCTAAACCAAAGTGAGTCGAGTAGTTGTTTATCTGCTTGATTTCATTAGGCTCTAGTTTGTAAACGTGCTTTTTTAACTGAAATTGTGCTTCGCTTTTGATCATTCCACTGTTTTGGAGCAGTGCAATAATTTGGTTATCAAGAGGATTTTTCGCCTTTGGCATATCACTTCTAACTATGATGTTGATTGAGTAAATGTTGGGGGGTAATTTAAGCGGAATATATGACAATAATATGAAACAGAGGGTTAAGTGGATAAAGAATGAGAAAGCTGTGGGTGAGAATTAAAGCCAAGCCACAAGCGGGTTGTTCTAACGCAATAATCAACGCCATATCTAAGTTCTCAGGGCAGGCGTCACTCGCTTAAGTCAACATCACTATACCGTGCATTAACACCACACTAGAGGTCAATCTGGTTCGCATATCAAAATAGCCGTTGGGGCCTTCACTTTGGTTCTCTTCTCTCATTGACCTTTCCGCTCGCCAAACCGCTATGTAGCCAATGATAAGAATCAAAGTGGTGAGGAATTCTTGCTGCTCACCGAGTAGCACCGCTAGCCAAGCGGCCAACACAATAACATTGCTCAGAATTAGAGCCTTGTTGCTGGATTGACTTTCGAAGTTCTCTATCCCATTGCTCCATAAGATGCCCGACAAAAAGCTCAAGATAGCGACGCTGTAGGTGATGAAGAGTGTTTCGCCGTTCAGCATAAAGAGTTGGCTATCGGTGAGCGATAACAGCAGGCCGAATAAAAAGGGGAGCAAACCCATATAACCGAGCTTGGCCATCGTGTTTCGAGTTTGAGTTGTCTCCATGTAATCTGATCTCATAGCTGCTGCTCTATTGCATTTTTGAGAGTGGTACTGGTTGGCGATGTGGAACTCGGGAAGGTTGCTACTACCTTGCCTTCCTTGCTGACCAAGAACTTGTAGAAATTCCATTTCGGCTTGACGCCTGCTTGTTGTTGGATTTTCGCAAAGACTGGATTTGCGTCAGGGCCAGAGAGTGATGCACGCGCCATCATCGGAAAGGTCACGCCATAATCTAGATAGCAGATTTTAGCAGATTGCTCCTCGCTTCCTCTGTCTTGGCGAAAATCATTACTTGGGAAACCAACAACCGTGAACCCTTCATTTTTGTAAGTTTGGTAAAGCTGCTCAAGTTGCTCGAACTGAGGAGTGAAACCGCACTGAGTTTTACCTTGAAATTCTTCACACAGTTCAATCTCTTCGTTTGAATTTAACAGCCTTTGTTTGCCGTTAAGTATCTCAGGGCAGCTTGCTGAAAAGGCGAATGAAGTTGTTAGGCTCGCGATTAGGGCGGTAGAGCACAGCAGCGAATGTTTCATAGGTCTGACTCATTGAGTTGGCGTAACCATTATTACGCTTGATCAACTTGAAATGATCACTTTAAAGACTGGAATCGCTTCAAAATCAGCTATCGATGAGCAAAAAGGAATCGACTAAGCATCGGATATTCACCTTAGCCCCATGCCGAGCATGGTTTCAGCTTCACGAAGTGAGCCGCACTATCATTACGAGCGTAGCGTATGAGGAAAAATCATTACTACTATGGATAAGAATGATTTGGAGGGACTTTTTAGGTCGATGTGGAGAGCCCCTGAAATTTAAATAGTAGTAGTGAAAATGAATTCTTCACCAAGCCCTAGTAATTGGCGAATAGATTCAATATCTTAACTATATTCTGTAGCTAGGAGCCAATGGAGATTGCATAGGTATCATTTGTTACCTATGCATTTTTTAGTAAAAAAATTGTTTGTTTACGGCCTGAAATTACCCCTAAGCAGGAGTTAAAAATATGAGAAATAAGGAAATACCATCAATCCTCGTTGTATGTATGGGCAACATTTGTCGATCGCCCACAGGGGAAGCGGTCTTGAGAGCAAAAGCTCAAGCGCGTGGGATAGACATCAATGTTGATTCCGCTGGGACGATTGGGTATCACGAAGGCAATGAGCCAGATAGCCGATCAAAGCAGGTGGGAGAGCAAAGAGGTTATAGTTTCTCTGGTATTCAGTCTCGTAAGGTCATTAGTGACGACTTCGAGCGTTTTGATTTGATTTTAGCAGCAGATAAAGCCAATTTGGCTGATCTTTTTGATATCTGTCCGACCGAGCATCAGCATAAGTTGTCGCTGTTTCTGAGCTACTCGTCGTCAAATTATAATGAGATACCTGACCCATATTATGGGGGTGATAAAGGGTTCGAGTTGGTTTTAGATTTGATTGAAGAGGCAGCTGACGAAATACTGGATCAGCTGCAAGATTAGAATTTTTGGATAATCAAAGTAGTCAGTTTAACGGTCATGATGCTTCTGCCGCCATTATGCGCCCACTGAAGTAGTCGTTGGCGACAATGTATTCGGTATTTCTAATTAACTCATCTCTAACTTGTGGCCAGTGGTAGTCTCGGTTTTTTGAAGAACGGCTCAGTGCTGGCACAACGCCGCCCACTCGAATATTGAATGGTGTTAGTTCTTTTGCCCAGCTTTGAGTAAACCCAGTCACTATCGATGAGGCGTTCTCAAACCCTTCAAGGTCGTGTCCATCGTCGACAGAAATAACATTGACGATGACACCTTGTTTCTTCTCTAAACACATGCGCTCTGCACTTGCTTGCCCAAACCCGAATAGGGTTGAAGCGAGTGTTGTGAGCTTATGGGAAAACTGTTCAGCAGACTGGTTACTAATTAAACCGGGTAATGGTGCATTCGGCCAATTATTAACGAGTACATCAGGAGAGCGTTGGAATTTATCATCTACAAAATCAAATAGTTGGTGTATTGATGTGAGAGAATAATCTTCAACCTGAAAGTAATACACTTCTTCCGATATTGCCCTACAGCGAAGGTAAGTCTCGTTAAGTTGTTGAATGTCTTGATCGCACAATACGAGCTTTGCACCAAGCGATGCAAAGTGAGTTGCCAGCGTACCCCCTAACAACGAACCGGCAGATGTAATTAAGATGACAGCACTTTTAATATCCATTAATGACAATACCCCTTGTCTATTTTTATTGGTGGGATTTTTTTGTCCACATAGCATGGTTCATTAACTGTGCTTTATGTGTGAATAACTTCAAATAAGCTGTGGATGAGATGGTTAAATTGTGAAAGTTAGCGAGGTATCACATTAATGTATTCATTTGCTGAATGGGTCTTAATTGTGAGAACAAGCTTCTAGACTTGTGCCTGTATCTGGAAGCTGCGTTGAGCGACCACGAGCTGATTGTACAGATCAAGAGGAAGAAGGTTTTTAGGTTTACTTTCAGTAAGTTGCCGCCTGAGATGACCAGATAGGTTGTGGTAGACCTCTTCCGGAAGGTCACTGGTTTCTTCTGGTAAAAACGTCAATGTCTCAGGCACGAGATAGTGGCTGAGCTTTGCACTGACTAACCCTCCTTTATGGAATGCGTTCGCTTGAATCGCAGACACGTCATAGGATCCTTGGTTTGAGCGAAGTTGTTGTGGCTCTTGTAGCTCAAATCGTTTCCGCAGGGTTTGGTCTGTAATTTCCGCTTCATCAATTCTCTCTACGGGAGTGTTATCTCGTACGTCATCAGAAAACATCGACATAATGAGGGCAAAATCCGCTCGTCGACCTGTCTGAACGGCATGACTTATCCCCGAGCCAAATTGTAGCTCGTTGATAACTGCTGCTTTGTCTAACGTATGTATTTGCATGGTACTCCCCGCTGAATTCACTTTTAGCGGCAAGTGTTTGGATAACTTTAGGTTTATCTTTGAAGAAGTGTGGCTTTATTGCCGAGAAGGGAATGAAAAAAGCCCGCAATAATGCAGGCTTTAGATTTGACTAAATTGAGTGCAAACGTAAACGAATTACTTCGCTAGGTTTTGCGCTACGAAATCCCAGTTTACTAGGTTCCAGAACGCGCCCATGTAGTCTGGACGAACATTGCGGAAATCGATGTAGTAAGCGTGTTCCCAAAGGTCAACAGTTAGAAGAGGTGTTGTCCCTTCTTCTGTTAGCGGCGTAGCAGCGTTTGAAGTGTTAACGATCTCTAGAGAGCCGTCAGCTTTCTTAACTAACCAAGTCCAAGAAGAACCGAAGTTGTTGATCGCTGAATCTGTGAATTTCGCTTTGAATTCTTCGAAAGAACCGAACGCTGCGTTGATTGCGTCAGCAACAGCACCTGTTGGTTCGCCACCCGCTTTAGGCGCTAGACAGTGCCAGTAAAAAGTGTGGTTCCAGATTTGAGCAGCGTTGTTAAATACACCACCAGTTGAAGTTTTAATGATCTCTTCTAGAGACTTGCCTTCGAACTCAGTACCAGGAATAAGGCCGTTTAGCTTTACAACGTATGTGTTGTGGTGCTTACCGTGGTGGAAATCTAGAGTCTCTGCAGAGATATGTGGTTCTAGTGCGTCTTTTGCATAAGGTAGTGCTGGTAGTTCAAATGACATTGCGTAATTCTCCAGTTAGATGAGAGAGTTAACTCTCTTTATTGCTTCCAGTATATTTTTATTTTTGTCGGTCAAGGCGACTTGGGATCTAGTTTAGCAAGTTTTTACTTTATTAAAAGGTTTGCCGCCAATTTTGTTGTAAGTTTTGCATCAAAATGAGAACAAATTAATAACCTGACTATTTCAATGGTTTTTATTCTTTGGCAATGCTTTAGAATGTCGAACTAAATGCAGGACATCGATTCAGAGGAAGCAATGGAAACTATCGATAAAATTAAACAGCAAATCGCAGAAAACACTATCCTTCTTTACATGAAAGGATCACCGAAACTACCTAGCTGTGGTTTTTCTTCTCAAGCATCACAAGCGCTAATGGCGTGTGGTGAGAAGTTTGCTTATGTAGATATTCTGCAAAATCCAGACATTCGTGCAGAGCTACCTGCTTACGCTCAGTGGCCGACTTTCCCACAACTTTGGGTAGAAGGTGAGTTGATTGGCGGTTGTGACATCATTCTTGAGATGTTCCAGAAAGGCGAACTTCAGCCCCTTATCAAAGAAGCAATGGCTGACAAGCAAGAAGACGCTGAGTAATACTGTATAAATACACATTATTACTTGAATTATCAGGGCCACATTTTAAAATGTGGCCCTGATTGTTTTTATAGTGACAGGTTTTATGTCTCGTCTCATTATTGCCGAAAAGCCGAGCCTAGGCCGAGCTATCGCAGCAGCGTTACCCAATCCGCAAAAGAAAGACCAAGGTTTTATTCGTTGCGGTAATGGCGATATTGTCACCTGGTGCATTGGCCATTTGTTAGAGCAGGTCGAGCCTGATGCCTACGACGATCGCTATAAAAAGTGGAACCTAGCTGACCTTCCAATCGTGCCTGATCAATGGCAACTTCGACCTCGAAAAACATCAAGCAAACAATTAACCGTGATTAGAAAGCTTCTCAAGGAAGCGTCATCCATAGTCCATGCCGGTGACCCTGACAGAGAAGGGCAACTCCTGGTGGATGAGGTGCTTGATTACTGTAAAGTAGGAAAGAAGAAAAAAGAATCCGCGCAACGTCTTCTCATCAGTGATTTAAACCTACCTGCAGTAAAGCGAGCACTTACTCACATGCGAAGTAATCGCGACTTTATTCCGCTTTCAATCTCTGCGCTAGCGCGTTCTCGTGCTGACTGGCTGTACGGAATGAACATGACCAGAGCGTATACGTTGCTGGGCCAAAAGGCGGGTTACCAAGGCGTGTTGTCAGTAGGCCGCGTTCAGACGCCTGTCTTGGGGTTGGTGGTAAGGCGTGACGAAGAAATTGAGAATTTTGTATCCAAAGACTATTTCACGTTAGACGCACTGATTCCTTATCAAGAGGCGAATACCTCTTTTGATATCGTTGCGAAATGGAAACCCAGTGAAGCGTGTGAACCATGGCAAGACGAAGAGGGCAGAATACTCAATCGAAAGCTGGTTGAAAATGTGGCTCAACGAATTGCCAATCAGCCCGCTACGGTGACGTCTTCAGAGCAGAAGAACACCAAGCAGTATGCCCCGCTTCCATATTCACTCTCTTCTTTGCAAATAGACTCGGCGAAACGCTTTGGTATGAGTGCTCAGCAAGTGTTAGATACCTGTCAGTCTCTTTATGAAAAACACAAGCTCATTACTTACCCTCGTTCAGATAGCCGCTATTTACCTGTAGAGCATTACTCTCAAGCCAGTGCTGTTACGCAGGCTATTGCAAACAATGCCAATGAACTTAAACAGGCGGTAGAAGGGGCTAATCTTTCGATCAAATCAAAAGCGTGGAACGACAGTAAAGTGGATGCTCACCATGCGATTATTCCAACCCCTAAGAAAGCGTCAATAAATGCCCTGTCTGCGAGTGAAATAAAAATCTATCAGCAGATCGCCAGGCAGTATGTGATGCAGTTTTATCCTCCTGCGGTTTACGCAGAATCGAAGTTAGAGTTTGAGATTGCTGGCGGTCTATTTGTCGCAAAGGGCAAACAGATGCTAGAGGCGGGATGGAAAGCGTTGACGGGTAAAAGTGACGTTAACGATGAAGCCAGTGATACCGTCCCTGCTTTAAAACAGGGAGAGGTATTAACCTGTCGAGAAGGGAGAATTCATGATCGAAAGACTGAGCCCCCTAAACATTTCACAGAAGCTACGCTGCTCCAAGCGATGACAGGTATCGCCCGTTTTGTTGAGGATAAAAGCCTTAAATCAATTTTGAAAGAGACAGACGGATTGGGGACCGAAGCGACCAGAGCCGGTATTTTGGATACTCTGTTTAAGAGGCAGCTATTAACCCGACAGGGCAAGAACATCCATAGCAGTCCTGCAGGGCGAGGGCTGATCCACGCCTTACCTGGAGATTCAACGTTTCCCGATATGACCGCGCATTGGGAGCATCAGTTGCAAGGTATGGCAGAACGCAATCAAGCGTATCAGCCTTTCATGCAGGCACTAGAGAGTAAAATTGATGGCTTAATGGGTAAGGTGAAAACGGGGGAAGTGCCAGAGTCATTGCGCCATCTTCCTAAAGTAGAGAGGCCCGCGTTTAAGCGTCGCAAAGGTGGTGGTACGAGAAAGAAAACCTATGCGAAAAAAGGGTCAAAAAGTTAGGCGACATTGCTTTGTAAAAGTGAACGCTTGGCTTTGTGGGGGCGATAGACGATGGCATCGCCGTTAGCGCCCGACCTTACGTCCACAGCGGCGAAACAATTGTTGCCAGTATTCGACGTGTTGGCGAGTTGAGGCTCGAAACGCTTGGTGTGCTTCACGGATTGGGAAGGCGTAGCTATGCAGATCAGGTTGAGGATCGAATAGCGCTAATTCTGGTTCCACTTGCTGAAAGTACCCATCAAGCTGCGCCATATAGGGCTGAACTTTTCCAATATATTGCTGCTCGAAGACATTGTTTAGGTAGCGGAACTTGGTTGTATCTCGTTGCTCACCGCAGATGATATTGGTATTAAAGGTAGTGAGTTGTTGGGTTATCGTATCAAGTTCAAAAGCAGCGCGATTCAAAGAATAGTATAGCTCTCCAAGTGTCGAACTTTTTTCGAGTATCTCTTGCACTTCGGTGGCTTCTCCCGAGGTGAGTGGTCTCTTTATTGCCTGATTCAAGTATTGTAAAGCGTCACGGGATTGTTGCACCTGTATGCCTATATCAACACTGAGCCAATGATTGCCGCGCAGGTGAGATTGCATCGCATCACTCGCGTAGAGGAGATTCCATTGGTGAATAGGAAACTGAGCGAGTTTTTGTCGCTCAATCTGTTTAAGCAGTTCGATAATCTCAGGTTCTAGCTCGCTGTTGGCTAAACACTTTCCCACACCTTTCATGAACGCCACTTGATAATCGTAGTTGCGAAACTCATCGGTAACCTTCCCAAGCACAGAGTTCTTTTCTGCAATTAGGTTGAACAGGCCGCACTGCCGAAGTTGATAGCTTTCGAGTAAGCCCATTGATATTGCAGGGGCTTCAATGAATAGTACGCGCTTTCTTGGCAATTCATTGAATTCCCATCGGCGCTCTAATACCTCGGCCTCTTGAACTCGAGCTATCTTTGTTTGATAGTCGTCGAACCAATCACCGGGGCTTTCACTCCAACATCCAGTAAGCAAAAGCAATGGGAATAGGAGTAACAAGCGTCGGTATGGGCTATTTAAGCGTTCATAAAAAACTACCAATCTATTTCAGTACCGTCGAAATTAAAGAAGTGACCACTCACATCCGAATTCGATGTATCAATCACCTGAATCAGGCCTTGGGCCGATGTCTCGGTATCAATCAGAGCGTTTGGTCCGCCCATCTCCGTTTTTACCCAACCAGGGTGCAACGCCAGAACGGTGAAACCATCATTGCTTAAGTCGTTGCTTAAACTTTTTACCACAGAGTTTAGAGCCGCTTTCGATGAGCGGTAGATATAGCCACCACCAGAGGTGTTTTCCGCTATGCTGCCGACTTTAGAAGAGAGGCAGGCAATGAACCTTGTATTACTGGCCAGCAGGTTAGGGTAGAGCGCTTCGACTAATTTGAGCGGTGCAATGGTGTTAATTTCAAATACCTGCCGCCACTCTTCAACACTGACTTGGCCAAACTGGCTGCCTTTCGGACCATAATAACCGGCGCTATTGATGAGCAGATCCAGTTCGGGTAGAGCGTCGGATAACGCGGGCAGTTGAGCGTAATTGGTTACATCGAGATGATGACAAACTAGGTTCGAGTTATCGGTCGCCAGCGCCAATAATTCTTGGGAACTTCGTTCTTCTCTGTACGTTGTATGAACTTGCCACTGCTTGTGTAAGTACCGTTTGACTAGGCTGAGCCCAATACCTCTATTTCCGCCGGTGATAAACACAGTTTTCATGATTGCCTCAGTATGACCAGTTAACGATTTGACTAGGTGAGTAAAATAGTACGCACGAACCAATAGCTCGTAAATGTCATGACTGAGAATAGTGTGATGGCACCAACAGCGCCAGTCAGAACACCAAGTAATAAATAGATGTTTTTAGACATAAACAACAAAGCCCTCAATTAAATGATAATCATTATCATTTAATTGAGGGCGTATATCAAACGATTGTTCGTGGCATAGAGCTGGAAAGGCTAAACCAGAAAATGGCCTTTAATTAGCCACCATGAATGGCTTCCACCAATGTGGTGTCGTCAATGTTGTCTGCTCGGTTGAGTGGTCGCTAGCGTTTGGCTCTCGGCTTTCGTCTGAAGTCACCATCGCTTCCAAAGGGATTTCTTGACCAAAAGTGGGTGTTAAAATGGGCACGTTGTATTGATCTCCAAGCGCGACAATTCGCTCAAACGGTTCATACCAGTCGTGCAGAGAAAGATCGAAGGTACCGTTATGAATTGGCAGAAGGTAGCGACCCTTTAAATCTCTATGCGCCTGCATTGTTTCTTCCGGCATCATGTGGATGTCTTTCCACAAAGCGTTGTATGCTCCCGTCTCCATGAAGGTAACATCAAACGGACCGTATCGTTCTCCGATCTCTTTGAATCCGCCAAAGTAACCACTATCACCGCTAAAAAAGAGGCTTTGAGCATCACTTTTGATGACCCAGCTTGCCCATAACGTTTGATCGCTATCGAGTAACCCTCGACCAGAAAAGTGTTGAGAAGGCGTTGCAACAATGGTTATCCCTTCAACCTCGGTCTTTTCCCACCAATCAAGTTCAACGACTTTATCTTTAGGAATTCCCCAATCGATCAGGCGTTGCCCAACCTTTAGCGGGGTGATAAACGTTCCTACTTTCTCTTGTAATTGCTTAACCGATGCTTTGTCTAAGTGGTCGTAATGATCGTGACTAATGATGACAGCATCAATGGCAGGTAAGTCAGCAATACTGATTGGGCTTTCGTGGAACCTTTTAGGCCCAGCCCATTGAACTGGCGACGCTCGATCACTGAATACAGGATCAGTCAGAATAAGCTGACCATTTAATCGCATCAGCAATGTGGAGTGGCCGAGTCGATAGATAGCATCATGCGGCTCTGATAACTGCTGAATTGTCATAGGAACGACGGGTATCTCTTTTGATGGGCTCGCTGCTTTTCGCTCGGTTTTAAAATAGGCTTTCGCGATCGACCATATATTGGCAAGGTCTGTTTGGTGGCGAATTTCAGAGTTAACAAATTTGTTGTCTTCCTGCTCTGACGCCATTGTTGCCGAGATTGCGATTGTCATAATAATACCCCCAAGTACGAAAAACTTAACCATGGTTACTTCTCTTTGATAAAGTAAACTATACGGTGTAGTTTACATGTGAAAATTGAAAAGTAAACTACTCAGTGTAAAATAGAGAAATCGACGATGAGGATTGATGGACATAATGATCGAACCGAAAAAAACACGCAGTGAGTTAAAACGCGAAGCGATACTATCGGCGGCCACAGAGGCGTTCAAATCTGATGGCGTGAAAGCCACCAGTATGGATAAGTTGGCAAAGTTGGCTCAGGTTTCAAAAAGAACCGTGTATAACCACTTTGAAACGAAAGAAGTGCTGGTCATGGAGCTGGTCTCGGAATTGTGGAAAGCCGCTTTGGTGGATATTGATGTAGAGTACCGCTCGGATTTACCTCTACAAGAACAGCTCTCATCTTTGCTGATCAAGGAGCTGACGTTGCTGTCATCGCCAGAATATATCGATCTATCGAGGGTTGCTTTTGGCTATTTCTTCTACGACTCAGAAACGTTGCAGCGTGAGATGGTTAAGTTTTCCAGTCAAGAAACAGCGTTACACCGTTGGCTGAAATCAGCCATTGAGGATCATCGCTTGAAAGCAATGGATGTTGATTTTGCAAATGGACAACTGCATAGCCTGATTAAAGGCAGTGGCTTTTGGCCTCAATTGTTGCAGATGAAGCCCACGTTGAGTGAAGACGAAATGAGAGTGATTGCAGAGCAGTCTTCGGCTATGTTTATTAGCCACTATGAGCGATAAAGGAAAGAGGCTCGACTGAAACACATATGTTATAGCCTAAGATATACAATGATATGCCATCATTTTAGTCATATGGTTCTTTTGTGTTAATTGCAGAGCTTTAGTATGCGGAGGCCTCAGTTAAGTAGACTATACTAGGTGGGTGCTAGGTTAAAATTCTAACAATTAGAAGAGTAATCTCTTTGGCTTTGACTCAATGATAATTGATTGCAAGTAAAGGGAAAATATGAAAATTACAGTCGTTGGTATTGGTTATGTTGGACTAGCCAATGCGATTTTGTTAGCCCAGCATAACTCTGTGGTATTACTCGATATTGATGAACAGAAAGTTAAACTAATTAACCAAAAGTCCTCACCGATTGATGATCCTGATATCGATTACTTCTTCTCTAATAAGTGCTTAGATATAACAGCGACAACAAACCCTATTGAAGCGTATTCAAATGCTGAACTGGTAATTGTTGCTACGCCTACAGATTATGATCCTGATAGCTGTAAGTTTGATACGGCGGTTGTGGAAGTCGTAATTGAAGAGGTGATTGAGTTAAATCCTCAAGCGGTTGTCGTGATTAAAAGTACAGTCCCTGTCAATTTCACTGAAACGCTGAGGGAGCGTTTGCAGTATCAAAATATTATATTTTCTCCCGAGTTTTTAAGAGAAGGGAAGGCGCTGTTTGATTGTTTGAACCCTTCACGAATCATTGTTGGTGATGACTCTGATAGTGCGGTTAAATTTGGTGAGTTGATGTTGCAAGGCTCAGATAAGAAGCCGATGAACATTCAATACACGGGCTCATCTGAGGCAGAATCAATAAAACTGTTCGCGAATACATTTCTTGCCATGAGGGTAGCATTTTTTAATGAGCTCGATACTTACGCAGAATTGGATGGTTTAAATAGCAGAGAAATCATTGACGGAGTTTGTAGCGATCCTAGAATCGGAGCTCATTATAATAACCCTTCGTTTGGTTATGGCGGATACTGTCTACCAAAAGATACTAAGCAGCTATCGACCAATTTTCAAAATATCCCAAGCAGACTCATTAATGCTATCGTTGAAGCAAATTCAGTACGGAAGGATCATATTGCGACGGTGATTAGAGAAAGAAACCCTAAGATTGTCGGTATCTATCGACTAATTATGAAAGCAGGATCGGATAATTATAGGTCTTCATCAATGTTAGGGATCATTGAGCGGATAAAGTCTATGGGGTTGGAAGTGATTATTTATGAGCCTGTATTGAAGGATAATACGTTCAATCATGATTTAGTTGTCTCTGACCTCAATGAGTTTAAACACGCAGCGGATATTGTATTGGCGAATCGAGTGACCGATGAGTTGGTCGATGTTCATGACAAGATCTATAGTCGAGATATTTTTTCTAGTGATTAACTTTTGTGATGTATTTGTTGAGAAGACCCTCAGATAGCGTCAGGCAATAGCGAATAATCGTATTGGTGAAAGATCGGCGATTGTCTATTCTCTGACTAATGAATATGTGCCTAGCCCAAGACAGCAAGATGTAGATTTCAATGGAAGCTATCATCGGTTTACCACTCAAAGCTTGGTATGAGCGGGTCAATTCACCCAGGTTGTCGTCTGCCATTGTAAGGTCACCAAAATCACGAAGGCATTGTTCTTGAATATGAGCGATAAAGTTTCCAATATCGACAGCAGGGTCGCCAAGGCTGCAAAGGTCTAAATCTAAAATGTACAGTGAGTCATCGTGAACGATGAGTTGATCTTGGTAGAAGTCTCGATGAATAACACAGGCTCGAGACTCTGGTAGCACCTTTGATAGTCGTTTGCACCTCTCTAGTAGCTTCTCTATATCACTTTTCCACTCGTTGTGTGTTTCCATTACTTTGCACAGGTATCCAGATAGTAGTGATAGCTCTCTTTCTACGGTGTGGTGTTTGTCGATGTTAATTTTACTGGAATGCAGTTTATATAGGGCCTCTGCAACCTTAGTGGCTAGTGCCAGACCTTCTTCATTACAACATGAATTGAAGACTGTTTCTCCCGCAACTTTTTGCTGAAACCAGATACATTGTGATTCGATATATCCTATCGGCTCAGGTACTTGAATTTTATCTCGGCTTTGCTCGTTAAATCCGGCTTCGTAAAGTTGTGTGTTTATACTCCATGCCCTTTTATCGAACCCTTTTAGCCGAACCTTGCCTAAAATGGATAGCTCACTTTTTATATCACCTTGTGACACGGTGAACATATATTCCAATAAACTACGTTTCCCTTCTTTTCGACGAAGCAATTGTATGGATTCAAGATGAGCAACCTCTCCCTCAACCAATTTGGGTGCAAGCATGTCAATTAGAGGTGCTGTCATGTAATTTGGGTTTAAGAGTTGGTAGTCGCTAAATTTATCCGAGGCTGTTTGAGACTGTCGCGAGGGAGAAGATGAACCGTCTAAATATTGTTGAAGGTGATCTTCACAGCGAGAAACAATGTTTTGGATTAGAGTTGGCCAATCCGGGTTTGCGTTACGAAAGGGGTGATGAGCCAGCTGTAATAGCCCAATTGTCGTAAACAGTTGCACCTCTTTTTCACAATATGGGTTTAATTGTAAATAGCCCTCTAAAAGAGATTGAGTTATTTGTTTTGCCCAATTATGGGTAATAATGTCAGCTAAGGCATCTCGCTCAAGGTGGGCAATAAAAAGACCTAAATCGTAAGCGGGGTACCATACACAGACATCATCGAAATCGATAAATTGTACACCTTGATTCGTTGATAGTACTTGCTTGGAATAAAAGTCGCCATGGATACGACTCAGTTTAGAGTCTAATGAGTTTATGGCTGTAATTATTGACCGTAAAAGTGTATTAACTCGTTGCGTTAATATGGGTAGCAGATGATTAACCCCGTCTGCTAATTCAGTAAGACTTTGCGTAAAGCTATCGTTGTTTCGGATGTTGAGCTTTTTCTTTTTTGAAAGGTGAAACCTTGCTAAGTGACGTCCTGTTGCTCGAATATGCTCAAGGTCAAACCCCTCTTGCTGATACTGTTTGGTTAAGCTCTCTCCCTCTATCCAGCGGTACGATAAAATACGATGCTTGCTGCTACGTCCAGTAATAGTAAGTAACCGCTTAGTATCCACTTTTAACTGTTTGGAATGAGTGGCTAAATGGTAACGGTTTTCTGTATGCAGCTTTATTAGTGAATGCTCACCAGAGGGGAGCGTCAGTTTGGCAACAAAGCGTCTCTCTGGTTTGTACTGTAAGGGAGTGATACGTGTATTTTCTAAAGAGGTAACGTTTTTTAATACACGCTGAAGCAGCTCTTTCCGGGATATTTCATTTATTAGTCGTGGTAGAGCTTTCAGTTTTCCATCATAAGGAAAACCGTAGAAAATTAATTTATGTTCGGTAATAACGCGCGGTTGAAAACCAATATCTTGATTAAAAGGGGAATTGTCAGATTGGCTTTCTTGTTGCTGTAGAGCGCGAGCCAGTTTTAAATCGTCTTTAGCTGTGAAGGCTTTTACATACAGTTCTTGGCTCGTTGAGTTGGTTTTGATGTGATAACGGGCTAAGCAATTAGTTGCTTTCTTATAACGAAGGTAATGTTTTTTGACTGAACAAACCTTTAGCTGCGGAAAGTGCTGCTGGATGAGCGTTAGCATAATTTGATCATCGAGAAGAGTACTTAATCCAGTGATATCAGGGTCTCTTAATATGAGCGATTTTTCCTCGTCTAACATACTCTAGCTATCTCCTTGTAAAGATGATTGAGTAAACAGTTGTGTGTAACTGGCGTTGATTTCCATCAGCTGTTCATGACTTCCTTGTTCTATGATCTCCCCACTCTTTAGATAAACAATATGGTCACATTGTTTGGCTATTTCTTTTCTATGGGTAACCAGTAGCGTCGTGCTCGTTTGCGCAAGTTTTATCAAAGATTGATTCACCGAATATTCCGTTTGGGGGTCGAGGCCTGTTGTGGGCTCATCGAGGATCAAGATTGGAGATTTTCGCAGTGCGGCTCTAGCGATTGCGATGCGTTGCCTTTGACCCACTGATAAGGTGACACCACGCTCGCCAACGTCGGTGTCATAGCCGTTTGGAAGAGATTCGATGAATTCATGGATATCGGCTAGCTTTGCCGCTTCAATAACTTGTGATGGGTCAACATCCTCAAGGCCAATAGTTATGTTATTAGATATGGACGTTGCGAATAGCGCGGTATCTTGCATCACCACAGAGATTTGGTGCCGTACACTCTCAAAGGTGTAGTCGCGTATGTCTATACCGTCGATCAGTACGCGCCCTTGTTGTGGGTCATAGAGCCTCATTAACAACGCAATTAAAGTTGACTTCCCACTTCCTGAAAGCCCGACGATAGCGACCCTTTTGCCCATGGGGATAGATAAATCAATCCCTTTTAAATTGATTGTTTCGTCGTTGAGGTAGGAGAACTGTATTTTTTCAAACTGAATGTTCCCCTGAAATGCAGGTGACGGTTTAGCATCTGGGCGATTTTCGATATCACGCGGGTGTTCAAGTACTTTGAGTATTCTTTCGGCAGCAGCCGATGCCTTAGCCAGTCGAGCCGTATATTTTGTAAAGTCTCTTATTGGTCGAAATACTCGTCGTAGATAGTATATAAAGACTAATAGCTCACCGGGAGTGAGAATTTGTTCTATAACTTGCAATGAACCGAACCAAAGTACTAAGGCGGTTGAGAATGCTAAGAGGATCTCGACGCTTCTTTGTAGACTCGCTGCTAATCTCTTTCCTTGAACGCCCTCTTTGAGGCTTTTATTGTTGGCATCGCTGAAAATGGACGAAAATCGGTTTTCTAATGCAAGTGCTTGAACGGATTTTATAGCGTTAATAGATTCAGACGCTGCGGCCGCCATAACGCCTTCCCTTTGACGGTTTTTCTTTGCAACATTATGAATCTTTTTACTCTTTTTAAGTGTTACCAACCAAAGAAAAGGCAGGGTGGTGAGTGAGATTAAAGCGAGTTGCCAATTAATCCACAGCATCACTCCAATAATACTGATGAAGATAAAGCTGTTGCCAATTAGAGGTACAGCGGCGGTTATAGCAACTTCTTTCATTAAACCCATATCACTAATAATTCGAACCACAAGATCACCACTTCGCTGCTTTTGGTGGTAAACAGTGGATAGCCCTTGTAAGTGATTAAATAGCTTTTCCCTAAGGCTTATAATGACGTGATTACCAGCTAGAGCCATTAGGACAGTGGTAAAGTAAGTCATCAAGGCTCGAAGCATTGTGATGATAACCAATGCGAATGCGAGGGCGGCGAAATAGGCGGAAAGATTTAGGGATGAAAGAAATTGAAGATCGTCAGCGCTGTTAAATTCAGGGCTAACCAACCTATCAATGATAAATTTGAGCGGCCATGGTTCCAGCAAACGTAAAAGAGTCTGAGCTAGTAAGCCGGCAAAGGCACCGATCACTAACCATTTTTTCTGTTTGATGTATGGCCAAACGTATTTTAAGAATTGGATAAGTTTGGGCATGGATTTTTTAAGCCCTTTAGGCCTTGCCATCATTTACCTTATTGTTATGCCAGACCAGTCTAGTACGAGTTTGACTCTACTTTGCCAACTGTGGTGTTGAATGGCGCATCGTCTACCTGATTGGCCGTATCTACGCGCAATATCGGGGTTTTCTACTAAGTAACTTAACGCCTCCGTTAATTGGCTCACGTCGTTAGCGGCGTAGATGAGTCCATGATGGTGGTCATTCACTAAGTCCGAGATTTTTCCCACGTTACTGGCGACTACCGGCAACCCTGCCGCCATATACTCATAGATTTTAAGCGGGGAAAAATAGAAGTGGATGTCGCCCGGGTAAGGTGCAACCCCCACATCCATTTTGTCAAAATACTTTGCGATATCGCTTGGTGCGACAGCCCCTGTCATATCCACTACATCTTCAAGCTTCAGTTGATGAATGCGTGACTGGAGTTTATCGCGCATAGGACCATCTCCAACGATCAATAAACGAGTCGTTGGATAAGTGTGGTTTAGAGTAGCAAAAGATTCCAATAGTCGTTCAACGCCATGCCATGGTTTCAAAGTGCCGACAAATCCAATGGTGAAAGAGGAATGTTCAGGCACCTTACCACTGTGAATTTGAGAGAATCGTTCGATGTTGACCCCATTGGGTAGTACTTGAATCTTCCCTCTTGCTTCAGCGAAAGAATCAACATAGTCAGCAACTTCATTGGATACAGTTAGAATAAGGCTAGCAGCAGAAAAGCATTGCTGGGTAACTTGTATGGCGCTTTGTTCATCGATTAAGCCACGGTATTTTTTTTGTTCCTCAACCAAAGGGGCATTCACTTCTAAGATTGAAGGTATATGGTGCTCTTTGGCAAATGTCATTCCAGCATGGCTCCAAAGTGAATAGCGTTCATAAACAAAATCAAGCTGCCCAAGCTTATGTAGTTCATCAATGACTTTTTGGTTGTCGAGAATATAGTACTGTTCACGCTCTTGCCTATCTTCTGTTTTAGTGTGTTTGACATGGTGAGTATCAACATGCTTGAGCTCTTTCGGGCACTTTCCTCCCAGTGCCGCCGCAACTAAACGGATTTGAATACCTAACGCTTCAAACGCTTTAGTTATCTCTTGGACATGCAAAGAGCAGCCCTTGGAACCAAATATAGGAACCCCTCGGTCAGAGCATACATACGCTGCTTTCATAAGGAATCCTTCCGGTTATTATGATTCTCAGTAGGCAGGTTTTTAAAGCACTGACGAATGCTTTCTGCGTTGATATCAATATCAAACTCTTGCTCGATCAACTTTCTAGCGTTGTTAGCTAACGATAGTCGGAGCTCGGGATGCAAGAGTAGCTTTTCAATCGCTAGAGCTAAGGATTCAGGGTCATTTTGCTCTGCAGTAAGTCCTGTTTCGTTATTAATAATGACTTCAGGTATGCCAGTCACATTGGTCGACACACAAGGTGTCCCAAGCGCCATAGACTCGAGCAGTACGGTTGGAAGCCCATCTCGGTTTCCATCGTCACCTATAACGCAAGGAGCAGCAAATACTGCAGCTTTTTGTAGACGCTGTTTTACTTCCGTTTGAGGGAGTGAGCCGTACATCTTTACCATGTCACTGATAGTAAGTTTTTCGATTTGTTCGGCTAGGAGGGCTTTTAATTCTCCATCACCGATAATTTCACATTGAAATTGAATATCTTTGTTTTTTAATATTAGGCAGGCATCAATCAGATCTGCAAAGCCCTTCTTCTCTACTAGTCGGCCGATAGCACAAATTGTCGCAGGGCGCTGTACCGGAGATTCAAACGGAAAGGCAGTCAAATCGAGTCCATTGTAAATTTTCTCTATTTTTGAAGCAGCGACCTGCAAGTCATTCGTCAAATAATGAACGTTAAAATCGCTGATGGTGATGGCCAGTTTTGCTTGCTGGAACTTCTCTTTTAATAGAACAAAATCGTTATCTTGATGGAATATATCCTTCGCATGCGCAGTGAATGTAAAGGGGGTTGATGTAATTACAGAGGCAATTTGGGCAACGGTTGTTGAGGTCGTCGCAAAGTGAGCGTGCAGGTGGGTAATACGTTTTTTACTTATATGTAATGCGAGTTCAAGGGCTTGAAGAGCTTCACGAGCGCTCGCTTGAGGGAATTGCGCAAGTGCTGACCACATAGACGGGAATTGCCTTGCAGCATTTTTTTGTACCTTCCAGAAGTGGCTTGCGCGTTCAGCTTTGGCAGAAAGGTAGGTGACGGGGGCTTTAACTTTAGAGATTATGTCTTGGAAATGTGTATCTTGCGGAGGAAGCAGAGCATAGATGTGGATATTGATTCCTGCTTTTTCATGAGCAAGGATCTCATTAACAATAAACGTCTCTGAATAACGTGGGTAGCGCTTTACAATATAGGCGACGCGCATGCTTTTACTCCTTGATATCAAACGATTCAATTTTATTCGCCATTAGACGTTTTGTTTTTCGTATTGCTATTTAGCTATTTGAGCCATTAGCTTTTGTTCTAGTCTTACCATTCCTTGTACTTCAATACTGCTTGCGTACAGATTGGGAGAATCCGGGAAAAGCTTCGATGATATATTTTCCATCAGTAATCTCGCGTCCAGTTCCGTCAGGCGAATATAGTCAATGATACCCAGATTGCTTAAGCATTTTGCACGAATTAATTGTTCCTTAACGGGGCTCTCTCTGGGGATAATTATCGCCGGTTTATTCACGGACAATATTTCACAAATCGTGTTATAGCCCCCCATAGAGACCACTAAATCTGCTTCTGACAAGTAGCTGATAAAGTTTTGAGTAAACTCTGTGAGTGTTACGGATCCTATGTCGAGGGCTAGCTTCTCAAGTTCGCTAGAGTCTTGGTTATTCATCTCAGGGCCATAGAATAAAATACTATGAACTAAGTGCTCAAAAGAGGCGTGTTTCTTAATACCTTTTAGATAGGTTGCGAGCACCTGCTTTCCGTCATCTCCACCACCAGCCGCAACAATGATAATTCTTTTGTTATCTGGGATGTTGAGCTGATCACGGATGGGTTGAGCAATTGGGTCATCATTTGATCTTTCAAGGTAGCCACAAAATGAGGTTTTTGCGGTGATGCTTTCAGGAAAGCTATATTGTTTGGGCAGATCGAAGATGGCTTGTTCACCGACCACAAGCACCTCATCGTAATCGTTTGTAATACGTTGGAAGTAGTGGTTCTTGTTCCAGATTTTTTTCGTCTCTTCGGGGCCATCCAATATGTCTCTTAACAGCAGAAGCATCTTAGGCTTGTCTTCTAGTGCATGAGTGTAAGTGAGAGTTTCATTTAGTTCGCCATTCAAACCTTCTGGCTTTTTATCCACTAATATGAGTTCTGCACCAAACGCTGTAACGGTATGTTTTATAAGCTGGCTTCTTAGACTGGTAATTGAATTGTTTGTTAAACAGGCAAGTTTAGCGCTATAAGTCCCACGTTGTGATCGCTGAAGGCATGGTAATTTGATGTAATCAATTTGAGGGTGCGTACGAAAGGCATGAAGCATCGGTGAGCCAGTGATGAGCAGTATGAAAAGATCTCGATGTTGATTGACCAGATAGTTAGCTATAGCCACCATACGACGTATGTTGCCTAGGCCATAGCTATCATGGGAATAGAATAAGAATTTTCTCATCTTCACTCTCGATACTTCTTTTTGTTCTCATGCCGTTGACCGAACGGGAGGACATGGAATGATTAAATAGTGTCAACGTTTGGAATTGAACTATCAAAAGTATAGTCGGATAAGAATAGATTGAAGCTGTTATTGATAGAGTTATTGATAGAGTTATTGATAGGGTTATCGATATTGGTGGTGGAGGTTGTTGAAACAAAAACGAAAAAATGTGGCGGAGAGATAGGGATTTGAACCCTAGAAGGGCTACAAACCCTTGCCGGTTTTCAAGACCGGTGCTTTCGACCACTCAGCCATCTCTCCGTACGGCGCGAATAATAGCGACTTGTACTAACGCTGTAAAGAGAGAATTCATGTTTATCATCTTAAGTGACCGAATCAGCATCAATCCGTTGAAATTTACAGCAATAGTTTGGTTGCGTGTGTGCAACTCTCTTATCTCAGTAAGGTGTTCAGATTCTTAATTCGTGCCTTTCTTTGTGGCCCCAATTGATGACGCATTTTGGTGGGATGCTGCACTAACTTGGGGAGTATCGGGAAAGCTATAATTCTAAGGTTTTATTTAAGTCTTTGTTTTAAAGGTATTTAATAAGTTGGCACAGTGCCTGCAGTTATGAAAGAGAGAAATTTATCGCTTCGGCGAATACATCTGACTTCTAACGGAGGAAGTCAGAAGGTAGGAACAACAGAGTCAATAAAAACTGCAACGGCGTAGTAAGTAGGTTGATTGAGGCAAAGTAGCCCACATGCATTTGACGTCCTTACGTCGTTGATGCATGTGGGTTTTTTATTGGAGAAAGGATTATGTTGAACACGAAAGTAAAAAGGATTTTCAAAGCGGTCGTCACAGGCGTTTGTCTGTTTTCCTCTGCAAGTGTTTTGTCGCAAGAGTTGGGGTGGCCAGAGAAAGAGGAGTTAACATTTGGCTTTATCAAGCTAACCGATATGGCGCCGATTGCGATTGCCTATGAGAATGGTTACTTCGAAGATGAGGGGCTGTACGTCACTATCGAAGCGCAAGCCAACTGGAAGGTATTGCTTGATGGCGTGATTGATGGTCGCTTAGACGGTGCGCACATGCTGGCAGGACAACCTATTGCGGCGACGATAGGCTACGGTACAAAAGCCAACATTATTACGCCATTCTCAATGGACCTTAATGGTAATGCCATCACCGTTTCCAATGATATTTGGGACCAGATGAAAGGTAACATCCCAAAAATGGATGACGGCCGACCTGTTCACCCAATCAAGGCGGATGCGCTAAAACCGGTCGTGGAAAAATACAATTCTGAAGGAAAACCCTTCAACATGGGAATGGTGTTCCCAGTGTCTACACATAACTACGAACTTCGTTATTGGCTAGCGGCGGGTGGCATTAATCCTGGGTTTTATGCGCCTCATAAAGGGGATACGTCAGGTCAGATAGATGCAGAAGCGCTACTCTCAGTAACACCTCCACCACAAATGCCAGCCACGCTCGAAGCCGGAACTATCTATGGTTACTGCGTGGGTGAACCGTGGAACCAACAAGCGGTATTTAAAGGCATTGGTGTTCCCGTTGTCACCGATTACGAAATCTGGAAAAACAACCCAGAAAAAGTCTTTGGTATTACCGAAGAGTTTGCTGAAAAATACCCAAACACCACGATTCGTTTAACTCGAGCGCTCATTCGTGCGGCGAAATGGTTGGATGAGAATAACAATGAAAACCGTCCTGAAGCGGTGAAAATTCTCTCTCAATCGAACTACGTAGGGGCAGATTACGAGGTGATTGCCAACAGTATGACGGGGTTCTTTGAGTACGAGAAAGGCGATAAACGTGATGTGCCTGACTTCAACGTCTTCTTCCGTTACAACGCGACTTACCCTTATTACTCAGATGCAATTTGGTATCTAACGCAAATGCGCCGTTGGGGCCAGATTAGTGAAGATAAGAGTGACGAGTGGTACAAGGAAGTAGCTGCGCAAGTATACCGCCCTGATATCTATATCAAAGCGGCTCAGTCTCTGATTGAAGAAGAGTTGATTGGTGCGGATGAATTCCCCGATTTTGCAACGGAAGATGGGTTCCGAGCACCGCAAACGCACTTTATCGATGACATCGTTTATGACGGCAATGAACCTAATGCCTACATTAACAAGTTCGATATTGGTCTTAAGTCTGGTCAAACACTATAAAACCCCAAAGTAATCTGTAGCCGGCCATTGTGCCGGCAACTGGAGAACGCAATGACAATATTAAATCAAACCATTAATCAGCAAGAGCAGCCTAAATTGGCACAACGGGCAGTGCAGTTACTCACTGGTACAATGAAGAGTTTAGCATTGCCACTCGTTGGAATAGGTTGCTTTCTACTCCTTTGGGCAGTGACAGCGAACAGCATCAATACGTCACTGGGCAAATTTCCAGGGCCTCAAGAGGTGTCGCAACAGGTGGTTGGTCTTTATCAAGAACACACTGCTGAGCGAACCAAAGAGGTCGCTTTCTATGAAAGACAAGAAGTGCGAAATGCAAAACGTGTCGCCGCTGATCCAAGCTACGTGCCGAAAATTCGAGCCTACACTGGCAAAGAAACATTCCTGGATCAGATAGTGACCAGTCTTGTCACCGTTGCTGCTGGATTTTTGCTGGCAGCGATCATCGCGATTCCATTGGGAATCGCGGTAGGCATGAGTAAATCACTCAATACTGCGATTAACCCTATTATTCAGATATTCAAACCCGTATCACCACTTGCATGGCTTCCGTTAGTAACCATGGTTGTCAGTGCACTTTATGTGTCTCCTGACCCTATTGTGGCCAAGTCATTTGTTAACTCTATGATTACTGTCACTTTATGTTGCCTGTGGCCAATGGTGATCAACACCTCGGTAGGCGTTACATCAATCGAGAAAGATTGGGTGAATGTCAGTCGAGTACTGCGTTTAGCCCCGCTGACTCACATTCGAAAAATAGTTCTTCCGGCATCAATTCCTGCCATTTTTACAGGGATGCGCCTCTCTTTAGGTATCGCTTGGATGGTGCTCATTGCCGCAGAGATGCTGGCACAGAACCCAGGGCTGGGAAAATTCGTTTGGGATGAGTTTCAAAATGGCAGTTCACAATCATTAAGTCGAATCATGACCGCGGTATTGGTGATCGGTTTGATAGGGTTTTTGCTCGACCGCGGCATGATGCAATTGCAGCGTTTGCTGAGTTGGGACAAAGCGGCCGAAGTGCGTTAATAGGGAGATAACATTATGCGACCATTTCTAGATATCAGCCATATTGACATGGTATTCCCAACGCCCAAGGGGCCTTTTACCGCCCTGCAAGGTGTTGATTTAAAGATTAATAAAGGGGAGTTTATCTCCTTAATTGGCCACTCAGGTTGTGGCAAATCGACCGTACTTAATGTCGTTGCGGGTTTGTATCAGGCGACAACTGGCGGGGTGATTCTAAACGATAAAGAGGTGTCAGAGCCTGGGCCTGAGCGTGCAGTCGTGTTTCAAAACCACTCACTCCTTCCATGGTTGACGGCGTACCAAAATGTGGAGCTTGCCGTTAAGGAAGTGTTCGCCAATAAAATGAACGCGCAAGAGATGAAAGAGTGGATTGAACATAACCTCCATTTGGTGCACATGGATCACGCGATGCATAAACGTCCTGATGAAATATCAGGGGGTATGAAGCAGCGAGTCGGTATTGCTCGAGCGCTCGCGATGCAGCCTGATGTTCTGTTAATGGATGAGCCTTTTGGTGCTCTTGATGCATTGACGAGAGCCCATATGCAAGACTCCTTGATGGAGATTCAAGACGAATTGAATAACACCGTCATTATGATCACCCATGATGTGGATGAAGCAGTACTGCTTTCTGATCGCATTGTGATGATGACGAATGGTCCGGCTGCGACGATCGGTGAGATTTTGGACGTTAACTTGGAGCGCCCGAGAGACAGGCTCTCGTTGGCTGAAGACTCAACGTACAATCATCTGCGATCGGAAGTGCTGTCATTCCTTTATGAAAAGCAGCGCAAAGTTGAATCATTGCCGCTTTCTCGAAAAAGGAAAGAACAAACGCAAGTGAAACAGGCGTAAGGCTTAGAAGAACAAATGCCGAACGATGAACCGCTTTGTTTCAAAAAGCAGCAACGAGACGTCTATGTCAAAAATTTCTCTAACCTGATTGGTGAGCCATGACCGCGACGATTAAAGTCATGTTAATTGAAAATGATGAGCGAAAAGTACAGGCGCTTCGACAAGCGTTAGATAGCTCGGAGTATTCCATTGAACATGTCACTCATACGGGAATCTCTTTGCTGCATGAGGTGGTTCGAGTGGAACCCGATCTCATCATCATGAATATAGAGTTTCCAAATCGCGACGTACTAGACAGCTTACATTTGATGTCACAGTCAAACCCCAAGCCTGTGGTGATGTTTTCTGAACAAGAAGACTCCGACACCATCCAAAACATGGTGAAGTGTGGGGTGAGTGCCTATGTCGTGGGCGATTCGAATCCGAAGAGAGTTAAGACGATACTCGATACTGCGGTTGCTCGATTTTCTGAGTATCAGCAGCTGAAAGAGGAGTTGCAACAAACCAAGCAACGCTTATCCAGTCAAAAAGTGGTTGAGCAAGCCAAGGGATGGTTGATGGAAACGAAGAAATTGTCTGAGAAAGAGGCTTATCACTCCATTCGCAAGATGGCGATGAACAATTCACAGAAAATAGAAGATGTGGCGAAAAATATTCTCTCTCTTGCCTCTGTGTTGGAGAAGGATTAATGAACCCACTATTGTTAGAAGGCATCGCCCCAGAAGTTGCGATGTCGAATGTCACTGAGTTAAACATTGGATTTATGCCCCTTACGGATTGTGCTCCCATCGTGATGGCGCACGAGCTCGGCTTGTTCAAAAAACATGGCTTAAAGGTAACGTTAGATAAGCAAAACTCTTGGGCGACGCTACGTGACAAACTCCATGCTGGGTTGCTTGATGCCGTTCAAATGTTAGCCCCGATGCCATTTGCCAGCACGCTAGGAATAGGTGGTCCGCAACACCCAGTGATGACCCCGTTTGTACTCAGTTGTAATGGCAATGCGATTACCATTTCACAGCATCTGTCCCAAGAGATTATCGCGATAAACAATCTTGAAAGGTTACGTTTACCCTTGTCATCAGGGTTATTGAAAAAGTTGATCGCGGCGCGAAAGAGCAGTGGGAAGAAAGTCCGCTTTGCGACCGTCCATCCAAACAGTTGCCACTATTACCAGTTGATGAGCTGGCTGAAAATGTCGGGTATCGCTTTGTCTGAGATCAGCATCGTAGTGCTGCCTCCGTCAGAGATGGTCAGTGCATTGGCCGAGGATTACATTGACGCCTTTTGCGTTGGAGGTCCTTGGAATGCAGAAGCGGTGAGAAAAGGAGTCGGCACAACGGTTCTCACCTCGTCAGACATCTGGTCTGATTCCCCAGAGAAGGTGCTGGGGGTGTCACAATTTTGGTATCAGCAAAATCAGCGAACGACTCAAATGCTGATTTCGGCGTTGCAAGAAAGCTGCAATTGGTTAGAACACGTACCCAATCGATTTGAGGCTGCGCGGGTATTGGCGACAAGATCGTATTTGAATGCAAATCTAGACGTGATTGCCCCTTCATTGTTAGGGAGCTGTCTTACCCAGATAGGCGAGCCTCCGCGTCGAATTCCGTCATATAATCAGTTCAGTTTGATTGATAAGCCGAATGGAAATGCCCCAGAGCATGCGCAAGGAGAGCGAATATTGCAGTACATGATTGAAGCTGGGCATGTCGCGCGGGAGGATATTCCAGAGGCGCTCATTTCAAACGTCTACCGAAGTGATATCTACGAGCGTTTTGTTTCGAGCTAACACGTTGAACCCTCGGTGAGGTCGATACGTGACTCTGTGTCTTGCTAGGCCAAATTGAATGCAAAAAGCCCGCTAATTTCTTAATGTGGCGGAGAGATAGGGATTTGAACCCTAGAAGGGCTACAAACCCTTGCCGGTTTTCAAGACCGGTGCTTTCGACCACTCAGCCATCTCTCCGTACGAAGCAGATACTATAGTCTGAGTGATGGGATGTAAAGCCCTTACAATATCGATTGCTTTATATTTGCGCAGTATTGGGCAAAAAAGGTCAAGAATATACTTTTTGGACTCTTTTCAATGCTTCTTGGGTTTATTGTCGAGCCAGTAATTAGTGAGAACTTTAATTGAGTGACGGAATATTTTCAGTTTTAGACATATTTGGCATAGAGATCTTCTTCTTCTTACTCGTAAATATGAATAATGTTAGCGCAATATTAGTATATGGAAAGTAAAGGTTATGATCTCTTAGCGTATAAGTAGGTTGCATATTTTCATGGAATGAATGTGCGCTAATGATAAGACGTGAAGATAACGGACTGATCGTTATTTGTCGCAGCCTATAATTATATGCATTGATTTGAGGTTTATAGTGTAATGAGCAGTTTAAATGAGTTAGTTGGTTATAAAACACCCTATTCAGATCGACTCAGATCTTCGATGGTCACCAAAAAAGACAAAGTCAGTATCGCGCATACGAAAGCGAAGCGGATTATTTCTTTGAACCTAAAGGGTGGGGTAGGTAAATCGACCTTTACGGCTGGGTTGTTAAGTCAGCTAGCGCTAGAAGGCAATAATGTCGAGCTGATAGATTTTGACCGTCAAGAGTCCTCCTTTAATTGGGCCCAGTCGGTACCTGAGATTACTTGCCAAACCTACAATCCTGCACTGAAGAGCTTTTCAGAGATGGCGTCTACATTGAAAGTGAGTGCCAACTCAGACTATGTGGTGATTGACTCTCCTGCAAACTTTAGCGAACGAGAGCTGTTTCGTTACTTAAGGTATGCAGACTATATTGTCATACCTATGCAACCCTCCCCGATCGATCTTCACTCTTCGTTACCACTAATAAACAACCTTATTGACCATCACCTATACAAAGGGAGAGATATAAAGGTTGGGTTTGTTTTAAATCGAGTGTATTCAGAAGATGAACGGTTAAATACGGTTAAAAAATTGTTGAGTAATTTTCGACAGTTTGAATCGTTAGGTAACATGAGTGAGTCTGCTCATTATCAAGAGGCGTTCTATTATAAGAAGTTGATCAATAGTACAACGATTGATAAGGCGCTATGGCGGAATACGCTGGCTTGGTTAGGTGAGAATTAAACAATCTCGTTACACTCTAAAACGTACATGAATAAGATCGTATCGTCGTACAAAGAAACTTTTAATATTTAAACAATAAAAAAGGAGCCTTAGCTCCTTTTTTATTGCTATTTATTCTTTTAAATCGAATGAAAGACTAATCGTTGCGGATATAAAAGCGTTGCAATTCTGTCAGGCCTTGCATAAGGACAGGTAGTGCAGGGCTGTCATCTTGAAGTCTTTGATAGTGGTTGTCGTATAATTTGAAATTACCGAACTTATCAATCACCGTGGTTTGATTCGGAGTAATCAACGCAAGTTCTCTAGAATCTCCCGCCAAAATCCACTTTCTCTTTCTCTCATTAAAGATATTTCGACCGCTACTGTAATCAGTAGGGTTCGATGAAACGCCAAGCAAATCTTGCAGTAAAGTCACTGACACATCTAAATGGCTTGAGCGGTGAGCGTAGGTCGCGGGTAGCTTCCCAGGCCAGCTAATCACCATAGGGACTTGCAACTGGTAACGACTGAAATTAGTACTTGCGCCCCATGTATTACTGTTGGTCTCGTTAAACTCAGTGCCGTGATTAGAGGTGATGATAACGATAGTATTATTATTTAGCTCTAACTCATCGAGTTTGGAAAAGAGCGTTTCCAACTCATTGTCTACCTGCTGTACAGACGATTGGTAGCTTTTCTTGAACGCTTCTTTGGCATTGCCTTTGGTATCTGAGAAAGCAAAATTATCGACGGTGGTGAGCTCTAAAAAGCCAAACCAAGGGCTTTTTTCATTCTTAGCCCAATCTCCCCACGCTTCGATAGCTTGGCTATCTGCCGTCTTTTCCGTGTCAAATGCGACACCCGTGAAAGCCATTCCTCGGAAAACAGTTTCTGCGTAAAGGTCGTCGTCAAAGTTATCACCGCTGAACAGACCAAAGTTATATTGTTTATCAGACAAGGTACTCATCAGTACAGGTAAACTAGCTTGAGCCTTGATGCTGGCCGCGTAGCTACTTGGCAAACCGTAAAGTAGGCCAAAAATACCGTGCATGTTATTACTTGAGCTGTAGTGGTTCGTGAAGTTCAAGGCGTTTGCCGCGTACTCTGTGGTGGCAGGCATTGAGGTGCCGTTCAATGCATCGCTTCTTAAACTGTTCACACTGACCATCAAAATATTGAGGTTATTGGCTCTACGATCAAAGCGCAGTGGCTCGTATGGGTAACGAACCAGTTCACTACTGTGCTCGCTTTCAGCCAAACGTTTTAAATAGTCATCTTTATCAAGTAAACCGTGTTTTTCCATGAATGACTTCGCCGTCATTGGATAAGAAAGCGGGAAGTTCGCTTTTTGCGAGGTCACTGGATTGTAGAAAAAGGCATCTGACCAAACATAGATCAAATGGCTAGTTATAAAGCTCACAAAAAAGATTGCGGTTAATGGGCGACCCACATGTTTATGAGAGAGCTTACGCTGTTTACGCCAGACCCATTCTGATAAACCGAGTTGAAGTAAGAAAATCGCAGGTAAGACAATAAATAGCTGCTGTAAGCCAGCGCCGGTCTCTTGGCTTTCGTCGCTAAACAGCAACTCCCAGACAACGGGTGTTAAATGCAGATTAATGGTTTGGTAAGCTTGGGTATCGATCAATAAAATCGTTAACCCGGCCGTACCAAAGCAAACGGCGAGTAGCCTAAATAACTTTCGTGATGGGATCACGAAGGTTAACGGGAACAAAACAAGTAAATAGAGCGCAAAGACTAAAAAGCCAAAGTGACCAACCCAAGAAACGGCGAGATAGAACTGCCCAAGTAGGGTTTCAGGCCAAGGTGATTGTGTAATATAGCGGGTACCAATCAGCATTGCTGCGATGATATTGAAAAAGGCAAACCAGTGCCCCCAACCCACTAAGCGAGAGACTCGCTCACTATATGTATTTCCGCTATCTACCATTCGTTGTTTTGCAGCCCGTTATGATTAATGTGTTTGTTCTTCAACAGAAGAAATCAACGCTTGAGCAAATTTTTCAGCAATTGCTTTGCGTTGTGAAGCAGCAACGTTTTGATTTAAGACATTGGTTGCGATATTTCCTGCGATCATTAAAGAAAGCTCAGGTGTCGCCCCATTTTTTTCCAAGATTGCAGCCACTTCCGCTAGGATGTTTTCAACTTGGTCGTCACTGTATTTCGATGTAATAGGCATAAAGACTCTATAGATGATAGTAAAAGCGGCTTATGATAACCTACAATGCCTTACAACTGAAACCTAGAACGACGATATTTTCACTATGAGCCTTCAACTGTCCAACGTCATTTTACACCAACTTTCAAAAAACGATCAGGATGAACTGATTGTTAATTTTCGCTCTCATTCGTTAGAAAATGATGGCTCTACTGAGCACCTTGTTGCCGAATTGCATCGTGTATTTAATGCGAAGGCTGGAAAAGGCTTTGGCTCTTTTAAGTCTGACAGCGAATTTCAGATGTGGTTGCAAGAACTTCGCCAAGGTGAGAAGAATTTTTATGATTTTTCTCAACTTAGTGCGAATCGATTGAAACAAGAGCTTGGTAAATACCCATTTGCTGAAGAAGGCATTCTTGTCATTGCTGAGTATCAATCGCTAGCGACTGACTATTTATTTGTTGCATTACTGCCATCAATTCAAAGTCTTAAGGTAACGGAAGGGTTAGACATCAGTGCGACGGATTATCTTGATATTAACAAGATGGATATTGTTGCTCGCATTGATCTTTCTAGCTACGAAACGGACAAAGAGTCTAATCGTTACCTAGCCTACATTAAGGGCCGTGTTGGCCGTAAAGTGGCAGATTTTTTCCTCGACTTCCTACAGGCGGAAGTGGGCTTGGATACTAAACAGCAGAACCAAGTGCTGATGCAGGCCGTACAAGATTTTTGTAGCGACTCTAAGCTGGAAAAAGAAGACGCGACCAATTATAAGAAACAAGTTTATGACTACTGCAACGAGACACTGAAATCTGGTGAAGAGGTACAGGTCCGCGAGTTATCCGGTGAATTGCCACAAAGCGACGATGGCACCAGTTTCTTAGACTACACCAAAGAGCAAGGCTACGAGCTGGAAGAGAGCTTCCCAGCCGATCGTACAACGATGAGAAAACTGACAAAGTACGTGGGCGCTGGTGGAGGGCTGAACGTGAGTTTCGATAGCCTTCTGTTAGGAGAGCGTATTTTCTATGATCCAGAAACCGACACCTTGACGATCAAGGGCACGCCACCGAATTTGCGTGACCAGTTAACAAGAAATTAGTGACGAGGGAGAGCTTTTGCTCTCTCTTTTTTTATTTATTGCCTAAGGTGTCATAATCTATAGTTAGAAAGTGTTATTCCATGGAAAATAATAGGTTATCTCTATGTCGAAGGAATCGATGAAAACCAGACAGAAGCAAGTGACAATCATTGTCGGTATTTGGCTCGCCGTGATCATCTTCATCGCAATGCTTACTCGGGCGAATTTAGGTAATTTATCGAATGTCGAGGAGCTGGGAAACAGCCTCGAAGAGCTTAAAAGTACGCTTTACTTTGATACTCAATATCGCGTTAACCATGTCGACAGCGTCTCGTTGAAGATTCAACTTATCTATTCTCTAAGGCTACAGCTGGAAACCAGCTATGAAACGGGCTATTTTCAGCCAGATATCAGCCAACTTATTTTCACCACCGACCGATTCATTGAGTTAGTTAAGCAGTTTAATAATACCGAGGTGGAAGTCACTGAATTGGTAGAACGTTTGAACTCTATTCGCGAAAGCTATGAAGGTCGTCCTGAGATTCAAGGCTTGTACTACCAGCTTAGTGCGAGAGTCTTTGAAGCAATGTTTAGTGATTCAACCTCTAGTCCTGAAATCTATCGCTCTCTTGACTATCTCTTCGTACAGTCTCAATCCATGCCTTCTGAAGATGGTGAAAAACTGCAGCAAGCCTTGGCTCAAACTTCCTCAGTGTTGGGGGCGTACGCAAAAGGAAACTATTTAGTTGAGAAACTACTTAATCACCCTTTGAACATTTTACAATCCGATCTTAAGAGCCAATATGATGCTCTGATTCAGCGCTATTACATCATCGCTATTATTGTTAGTGCGTTCGCCATGTTTTGTTTGTCATTGATTATTATTAGGAAGCCATCGTTTCCATTCGAGTCGGAAGCTAGTGAGCCGTCTCAATCCAATTCTACGACGACACCACTAAAAGACACCCAAATAAAAGAAAGTGAAGGTCGACCATTAGAGCCGGTGATGGAGAGCCCTGCCGTTACAGATGTTTTAGTGCCTGTTTCAGCGACGCCGGAACCTACCCCACAATCATTTGACGTGCCAGCAATGCCTCAAAGTGAAAGTGCTTATCAGATAAAGAGCAATGAGCCATTGTCTTCTAAGGTAGGTGAGACAGGAATACCTGACTCGAGCGATACCGTTTCTGTTGAAGAAAGCTCTTCAGAAGTCAACATTGACTACATGTTGCAATCGCTCAACGACGATAACGAGTCAGTGGTGCTTCTGCTTGATGTCTTTATTCAAGATCATGAAACCGATGCGCAGCAGCTACCTGAACTTCTTAAAACAGATGCAGAACATGCAATGCGTAAAGCACACAGCTTGAAGGGGGTAGCGGCAAATCTAGGTGCTGAGCCGCTAAAAGAAATTGCGACGCAAGTTGAGTTGGATATAAAAAATGATGTTCAGGTGAGTGAACAGAAGCTGCAAGAACTGGTTGTTTGCTTATCTTCCACTATTGAAAGTGCCAAGAGATATATTGCGAGTCAAAAATAGCGCCCCTGAATCGGTAGTGTGCATCATTTATTGACCTTATATAGGGGGTAGCCGCGGCTGCCCCTTTTTCATTTTAAGTTGAAAATCGTATCGAAAAACCAAGAATATTTTGGACTTCTAGCCTTCCGAGATGATTTTTACAGTTTTGAAGGGGAAAATTGTAACTTTTATCAATTATTGCTTGAGTTCTCAGTCTGAAAATTTTATAGATGGGGGAGTCCCTTTTTAAAATACACGGAGAGTTTTTGTGATGAGAGTCGGTTTAGTTGGTTGGCGTGGTATGGTTGGTTCCGTATTAATGCAACGTATGGTGGAAGAGAAAGACTTCGATCTTATAGAACCTGTTTTTTACAGCACGTCACAAGTTGGTATTCCTGCGCCCCAGTTTGCAACGAGTAAGGTAGGCAAAAACGATGCAGGCATGCTTCAAGATGCTTTTGATATTGAAAGCCTAAAACAGCTAGACGCTGTCATCACTTGTCAGGGCGGAAGCTACACAGAAAAAGTGTACCCGGCTTTGCGTCAAGCCGGCTGGAAAGGCTACTGGATTGATGCCGCTTCTACACTTCGTATGGCCCAAGATTCAATCATTACTCTAGACCCAGTGAACCTGACTCAAATTCAACAGGGTATTCACTCTGGCACAAACACATTCGTTGGTGGTAACTGTACCGTAAGTTTGATGCTTATGGCGCTAGGCGGCCTTTACGAGAAAGGTCACGTTGAGTGGATGAGTGCGATGACGTATCAAGCAGCGTCTGGTGCGGGTGCTAAGAACATGCGTGAGCTTATCTCTCAAATGGGTGTGGTAAACGACTCTGTGAGTTCTGAGCTGGCGAACCCTTCAAGCTCTATCCTGGATATCGATAAGAAAGTCGCTGAGACACTGCGTTCTGGTTCATTCCCAACCGATCAATTTGGTGTGCCGCTAGCGGGTTCACTTATCCCATGGATCGATGTGAAGCGTGATAATGGTCAAAGCAAAGAAGAGTGGAAAGCGGAAGTTGAAGCGAACAAGATTCTTGGCTTCCAAGATAGCCCTGTACCAATTGATGGTACCTGTGTACGTATTGGCGCAATGCGCTGTCACGCTCAAGCATTAACGATCAAACTGAAGCAGAACATCCCAATGGATGAGATCGAAGAGATGATCGCAACGCACAACGATTGGGTAAAGGTTGTACCAAACGATCGCGATATCACCGCGCAAGAACTGACACCTGCGAAAGTAACAGGAACACTTTCAGTGCCTGTCGGTCGTCTGCGTAAAATGTCGATGGGCGATGACTTCCTAAACGCATTTACGGTTGGTGACCAACTTCTATGGGGTGCAGCAGAGCCACTACGTAGAACGTTACGTATTTTACTGGTTGAAAAGTCATAATTTTAAAATGCATCTCTATTAAAAAAGCGCCTTAGTTTGGCGCTTTTTTATTGCTCGTGACTTTCCTATTTGTCCACCACTACTCTTTTTCCACTGGGACAACTCGTTCATCGGGTTCTGCTAACTCACTTCCACAATGTTTACAGTGAATCGCATCACTTTCATGTCCGGTTTTCATGCAGTTAGGGCATTTAACCAGAGTCTTATGTGAATTCATCTCTTGATTCAATTCAGCAGTAATAATGCCAGTTGGAACCGCCAAAATAGAGTAACCCAGCAACATGGTGAAAGAGGCAACGGCTTTACCAATCGATGTCTGAGGAACCAAATCACCATACCCTACCGTTGTAATGGTCACGATTGCCCAGTAGATACTTTGCGGTATGGAGGTGAATCCATTTTCTGGCCCCTCAATGATATAAATCACGGAGCCTAAGATGATGACCAGAATCCCAACCGTACTAAAAAAGATGAGTATCTTTCTTTTTGCCATCAGAAGAGATCGAAGCAGAATGTTGGAGTCTTGTAGATACCTCACTAATTTGAGTATGCGGAATATACGCATCACTCTAAGCATTCGAATTACACCAATGTAAGACGCTGCTGGGAAGAATAGGGCAAGGTAGGTCGGCAAGATAGCGATGAGATCGACCATTCCGTAAAAGCTCGTCGCATAGGCACTCGGTTTTGGAGAGCAGTAGAGTCTTAGCAAGTATTCAATGGTGAATAAAACGGTAAAGCTGATCTCAAGGTAGAAAAATAGGTCGGCCCATTTGGCGTTTAACGCTGGAATTGAGTCTAAAACAAGCACAATTAGTGAGGTAATGATGGCAATGATCAAACCAATATCAAAAGCTCGGCCAGTCGGTGTGTGTGTTCCAAAAATGATGATGTACAAATGATGTTTAAGTGATTGTCTTGGCATGTGTTATCGACCTTTACTTTAGACCTTTTATCATAGCAGATATGGGCATTGCGCCAATCGTTTCATGACGAAACCTTTGTTTTGAATATGAGTCATGATGCCTTGTTGTTTTTATTTATGCGTTCCTCATTATTGATTTGGGCTTAAAAATACACAGTATTGTCAATGTTTCGTAACTAAAGTGTCACTAATTTGCATCAGGATTGATTCCGAAAATAGAACAGGCTGGGAATATTCTAGCTTTATAAATAAAAGGAAGTCACAGTGAAGCACCTCGACCATAACCACGATCAGCGACCACTCGATCAAGAACCAGAATTCAATAAGTTTGTAGACGCGGCAATGTCACGTCGTCGATTCCTAAAAGCAACGGGAGCGGCGAGTACAGTTGGCTTCTTTGCTGCAAGTCCGCTAAGCCAAGCGATAGCAAAGACATCAACGACACCGTCGAATTTACTGGGATTTGGTGCCATTCCAATTTCAGTGGCCGATACCATTGAGGTGCCAGCTGGGTATCAAGCCGATACATTGATTTCTTGGGGCGACGCCGTTGTTAAGGGAGCGCCAGCCTTCAATCAGAAAAATGATGCCAAAGCTCAAGAGATGCAATTTGGTGACAACAACGATGGCATGACATTTTTCCCTATCTCAGATAGTCGCGCTGTTTTAGTGGTGAACAATGAATACACCAATAATGAGTACCTATATGACCATCAAGGTGAATCAATCACCGCCGATGATGTACGTAAGGCGCAAGCCGCTCATGGCGTGTCGGTAGTTGAGCTAGAAAACAGTTCTGGTAAATGGCAGGTTAATTTGGACGGGCGTCTTAATCGCCGTATCACTGCATTTACAGAAATGGAAATGACAGGCATCGCGACGGGTCATGATTTATTGAAAACCAAGTCTGACCCATCAGGTAAGCGTATTCTTGGCACGTTTAACAACTGTGCAAACGGCGAGACACCGTGGGGAACCTACCTCACTTGCGAAGAGAACTTCAATGGGTACTTTGCAAATACCTCTGGCGGCAAAATGGCGGATTCTTACGGTCGTTATGGTCTTAGAGATGAAGACTGGGATTATGATTGGTACAAACATGATGAGCGCTTTGACATTGGTAAAGAGCCTAACGAAGCCCACCGTCATGGCTGGGTGGTCGAGATTGACCCAATGAACCCAAACTCAACGCCGAAAAAGCGCAGTGCTCTAGGCCGCTTTAAACATGAGAATGCCGCGTTGATGGTGAATGATGATGGGCATGTTGTTGTCTACCTAGGAGATGACGAGCGTGGTGAGCATCTTTACAAATTTGTATCTAAGAACAAGTTTGTTAAAGGCTCAGACACTAACCGCGATTTACTGGAAGAAGGCACGCTTTATGTGGCCAAATTTGAAGGCACTGAAGGCGAGCTTAATGGGCAAGGTGAGTGGCTAGAGCTCACTTGGGGTAAGAATGGCCTGACACCTGAAAATGGTTTCCCAGATGAAGCATCAGTCATGGTGTTTGCTCGTCTTGCTGCGACACAAGTTGGCGCAACAACGATGGACCGTCCAGAATGGGTTGCTGTTCACCCTGATAATCAGTCAGTGTTTTGTACACTCACCAATAATAAATATCGCGGAGTTAGAGACACGCAACCTATCAATGCCAGTAACCCTCGTGAGAAAAACCCTTATGGCCACATCATTCGCTGGAGACCAAGCAAGGGTAACCATACGAGTACATCATTCGAGTGGGACATCTATGTGTTAGCGGGGAACCCAGAAGTACATGACACTGGGCTAATGGCAGGCACCGATAATATTAACAAAGACAACATGTTCAACAGCCCAGATGGTATTGGTTTTGATAAAGCGGGCCGCTTGTGGATTCAAACTGACGGAAAGTATTCTAATAAGGGGGACTTTGCGGGTATGGGGAACAACCAAATGCTGTGTAGCGATCCGGCTACTGGTGAGATTCGTCGATTCCTAACTGGACCTATCGCTTGCGAAGTTACGGGGCTGACATTCACTCCTGATAATAAAACCATGTTTGTGGGTATACAGCATCCTGGGGAATCGTTAGCGCCTTCTCACTTTCCTGATGGTGGCGAGAGCATTCCACGTTCTACCGTGGTTGTAATAACGCGTAAAGATGGCGGTGTAATAGGTGCGTAAACCCACCTAGAGAGTCAGTTGCACAAAAAAGCTCGGTATACAGTACCGAGCTTTTTATTATGGTGTTTATCGCAGCAGGGCTAGGCGAGTCCAGGGAAAAGGTTTCTCAAACCATTGGCAATAAACTCTATCCCTAAAGCACCTAAGATCAAGCCCATGATACGAGTGATGACGTTGATTCCTGTTTGCCCTAGAAAGCGTACGATCAAAGGTGCGGAACGGAATAACAGCCAAGAGCATAGGCAGAAGAGTACGACCGTGATGATAATTCCGACGGTGTCTAATGCTGTTGGGTATCTCGCCCCATAGACAATGGTTGAGCTAATCGCACCAGGGCCAGCCATCAGCGGCATGGCGAGAGGAACAACGCCAATCTGCTCTTTACTGGCGTATTCAGATTTTTCTTGTTTGTTCTGTTTATCCTCACCAAGTTTACCGCTCATCATTGAGAACGCGATACTCAGCAGAAGCAATCCGCCTGCTACTCTAAAGGAGTCAAGAGAGATACTGAACATGTCCAGAAGGACTTGTCCTGCAAGGAGTGAAACGATCAGTATCATTGCCACGGCGACATTGGCTGTCGTCGCTGTCTTGTTTTTTTCTTCAAGCGTCATGTGGCCTGTTAAAGAGACAAAGATCGGCATAATGCCAACAGGGTTAACAGCCGCAACTAAGCCTAGAAAGAATTGTAAAAAAATAGCGAATTCAAATGAGGACATGGTGATTACTCAACAGCGAAAATTAGGGTGGAGATTTTTGCCGCGATTCTATGGCAAATTGCCATCTTGTACGAGAAAAAATGCAGCGAATTGTATGATTTTTTTTATCGCTCTTTGAGTAAATTATCTAATCCGATTTGGGAATGACATTTAAGGCGAAAATACCGTGCTAGAAAGTTAAATTGCGAAGCGAAAAAATGGGGCTATTCCCACATTTATGACAATTGCGGGGAACATTTTTGTCACATAACTCTCAAAAAAGTATAAGCTCGTAGCACGAAAAAATTTCCTTAATGTGTGATTTTTTGTAGAAAAGTGAAATTTTTTTACAGTTTTTTGAAAGTTATTAATTTTTATTTTTCTGTTTGGTTGATTTTCAATCACACGAAAAGTTGTTTAATATTGTTATTTATCAGTGCCTTATGTTTCATGTAAACTTTATTGCACTACTTTATGGGTAATTGCTTTTTGAGAACTGATCTGAGTCAATTTCTTTCGTGGTGTGAAATATTATACTCAGTCCTGAAAGCAATTTACTAAGTCTGTGTAAATGGAGCTGGCCTTGACAGCGATATTAATCAACATATCAGCGCAATCTTAATAAAAAGTTTTTAATATTTATTTATTTTAGGAGATCCACTATGCCTGTAACTAACTTAGCTGAACTAGATGCTCTAGTAGCTCGCGTAAAAGCAGCTCAAGAAGAGTTCTCAACGTTTTCTCAAGAGAAAGTTGATGCTATCTTCCGCGCAGCCTCTCTAGCAGCTAACCATGCTCGTATCCCTCTAGCGCAACAAGCGGTAGAAGAGTCTGGAATGGGTATCGTTGAAGATAAAGTAATCAAAAACCACTTTGCTTCAGAGTTTATCTATAACAAGTACAAAGACGAAAAAACGTGTGGCATCTTAGAAGAAGATGACAGCCTAGGCACAATGACTATCGCAGAGCCTATCGGTATCATCTGTGGTATCGTTCCAACGACGAACCCAACGTCGACGGCAATCTTCAAATCTCTCATCTCTCTTAAAACACGTAACGGCATTATCTTCTCGCCACACCCACGTGCTAAAAACTCTACAAACGATGCAGCAAAACTTGTTCTTGATGCAGCGGTAGCAGCGGGTGCTCCAAAAGACATCATTGGTTGGATTGACCAACCGTCAGTTGAGCTTTCTAACGCACTTATGAAGCACGACGGTATTGCGCTTATCCTTGCAACTGGTGGTCCAGGCATGGTTAAAGCGGCATACTCTTCAGGTAAGCCAGCTATCGGTGTTGGTGCGGGTAACGTGCCAATCGTTATTGACGAAACCGCTGACATCAAACGTGCAGTTGCTTCTATCCTTATGTCTAAAACGTTCGATAACGGCGTTGTTTGTGCTTCTGAGCAAGCAGCAATCGTTGTTGACGAAGTATACGACGAAGTGAAAGAGCGTTTCGCTTCTCACAAAGCCTACGTATTGAACAAAGCTGAAGCGGATAAAGTTCGTAAAGTACTGCTAATCGACGGCAACCTAAACGCGAAAATCGTTGGTCAACCTGCTCCTGCTATCGCAGAAATGGCGGGTGTTAAAGTACCAGCTGATACGAAGGTTCTGGTTGGTGAAGGTCTTGGTAAAGTAAGCATTGATGACGAATTCGCTCACGAAAAACTGTCTCCAACGCTTGGTCTATTCCGCGCTGACGATTTCGAAGACGCCGTTGCTCAAGCGGTAACAATGGTTGAAATCGGCGGTATCGGTCATACATCTGGTCTTTACACAAACCAAGATACCAACACTGACCGTATTCGTTACTTCGGTGACAAGCTAAAAACAGCACGTATTCTTGTCAACATCCCATCGACTCACGGTGGTATCGGTGACCTTTACAACTTTAACGTTGCACCGTCTTTAACTCTTGGTTGTGGTTCATGGGGTGGTAACTCTATCTCTGAGAACGTGGGTCCTAAGCACCTTATCAACAAGAAAACTGTAGCGAAGCGAGCTGAAAACATGTTGTGGCACAAACTACCTAAGTCTATCTACTTCCGTCGTGGTAGC